>NZ_CP166840.1:0-1200000 GCF_041346925.1 Agaribacterium sp. ZY112
TTAGAGCTGATGCTAGTTGTAAGCTTATTTTGTTCTATTTCGTTAAGGCGGTTACGTATAGCCTTTAAGCGATCGTCGTCTTTACTCTTCGATTTGAGGGTCTGAACGATAAATATTAATAGTGGTATTCCGAATGCGAAAATTGCAGCCCAAAATAGCATTATCTTTCTTCTTTCCTAGTTGTAGCCAAATAACGCCCCGCTAAGGGGCCGGAGTTGCGTTGGTTGTTTTGTGCTATTAAAGCACAAAACGAGCGACGCAGCGGAGGTCCAAGCAGCTTTAGCTGCTGAGCCTTGAGCGGCTTGTTATGAACCGGTTCCGCACACCCCTGCCGCAGACAAATGCTCTAGTCGAGACATAGCTTTGGACTGTAATGAAGCAAGATGCTGTGCATGCTCAGGTTCGTCAGAAAGTGTAGGATCTACATTTCTTAAAAGACCTTTTAGCTTTAGACAGTGACCCGTATAGAGGGCGCTATAGTTCTTATCATCAAGCTTATCCAGCATTAACAATTCCCATTTTATATCCATGGCGATATCCCCGGCACTACCATTTGGCGCCGTTGAAAGAATTACTTTCGTAGCCTTCACTCCATACTCATTCCAAAGTAGACCAACCACGTAAAGAGAAGTGGTCAAAGATGAAAAGACTATCGCCGTATATATAAGTATTGATTTGGTAAGATTATTCATGAGGTCTCATAACGCCTGCCTTAACCGGCGGGAACGTAGTTGTTAATTTTGTGCCAGCGTAGCTGAATAGCACAAAAGAAACAACGCAGTGAACGTCCAGCCAGCTTGCTGGCGGTGGTTGAAGGCATTGTTATGAGCTGGGGAGGGAAAGATCCCGGTTCTCGCTTTCCCCGCCATTTAATTGATCCTTACCTAAACTAATTAGCTCATAGCCACCACCATCAGACGTAGACACTTTGTATATATAGGAGTTACCCCACGGGTCTAATGGAAAAAGGTCTAAATAGCCACCTTCTCCAACGAGATCTGTTAAACGTATAGGATAGTGCCCGTGAGCACTCTTAAACATTTCTAGTGCAGTCGATATTGTATGTAAGTCTGACTTAACACGATAAACATATTCAGGCTTGTCGCAGCATAAAATCTTTGGGGCGAAAAGAGTAGCTAAGCCAAAAACGAAAATTATCGCTGCTAGAATGAGTAAGACTGTCTTTTTCATGTGGTCTCATAACGCCGTTATAACCGGCCGAAACGTAGTTGATTTGTTTGTGGTAGCGTAGCGTTAAACCACAAACGAAGCAACGCAGTGGAGGTCCAGCCCGCTAGCGGGCGAAGGTTGATAACCTTGTTATGCGATGACACGACTAAGCCCCTTTTTATGGTTGATAATTATCATACTCCCAGTACATAAGTTGAGATAATTCTTCACTAATACCAATCCAACTTATACCCTGACATTGCTCAAGCATTGCTTCTACAGCCGCAATAACTTCCACCCAAGAATACTCAACTAGAATAATCGCATGTTTTTCTGAATTCTTACCATGCAAATTATTTGGAGTTACGACACGAGCTTGAAAATTGTCACCGCCTTTCTCGTCAAGACCAATGGTGAAGTTAATCCAGAAATCGACATCAAATACATCATCAGGAACCCATTCATCGATCGGGTCATGATCGCTGCAATCGTAGCTAAGAATGATTGGTTTCATCCGATCTCTCTGAACGCATAACACCGCAATAGCTGGTGGAGCTTTGCGTGGTAAAGTGAGCTGAAAGCGAACCACGCAATGCGGAGTCCAGCTGATTGCCTTGTTGGGGGCTAGCGGCAGGAAAGACTAGCTACCAGCACCTTGGCGAAGCGAAAGCGCAGCCCACGGTTAATTTAATAGTGAAAGATTACCGAAGCCGAAGAATAAATGCACTCACTTAGTGGCACACCACCGCTACTGAGCCAATGCGGGCACCACGCGATAATGAAGGCGGCACCAGAAATACACTGCCTAGATAGTAATTTAATACTTAGTTGAATACCGTGTAACTACGAAAGTAGAAGGCATTAAAAGAACGCACATTACTGACTAAAAAAAGAATTATCGACCGCCCCACAACGCCGCCATAAGGGGCCGGAACGGAGTTGATTAATATGCGCTAGCGTAGCGTGAAAGCGCATATTAAACAACGCAGTGGAGGTCCAGCCAGCTTGCTGGCGAACTTTGATGGCTTTGTTATACCGTGCCAACTACGGAGTGACTTGATATACCCCAGGTGAGCTTAATAAGAC
This sequence comes from Agaribacterium sp. ZY112, assembly GCF_041346925.1. Taxonomy (NCBI): domain Bacteria; kingdom Pseudomonadati; phylum Pseudomonadota; class Gammaproteobacteria; order Cellvibrionales; family Cellvibrionaceae; genus Agaribacterium; species Agaribacterium sp. ZY112. The sequence goes on from NZ_CP166840.1 coordinate 2,257, forward strand.
GCCGTTTGAAAGCATATAGGCGAATGTTAAAAGGCACATGGCTACAACTGCGAGATTAAACCACGTTACAGAACGATAATACCCAAGCTTGCCTAAATTTGAAGTGCGAACGAACGATAGAGCTACGGGGAGAAGTATTAATGAGATCAGCCCGGTGAGAAATACCGTAGGAATATACTGCTCATAGTAATATGGGAACCAAGAGTCAGCGAAGATCATGTAGGTTACATAATAGAAGGCTATTCCGACTATTGAGGCTAGCGCTCCAAGAATGATCTTCTTCATTTCATCAATCGTTTTTGTATTTAGGTATAACGCCTGCCTTAACCGGCGGGAACGTAGTTGTTGATTTTGTGCCAGCGTAGCTGAATAGCACAAAAGAAACAACGCAGTGGACGTCCAGCCAGCTTGCTGGCGAGGGTTGAAGGCTTTGTTAGCTGCGTTACTCGTGAATGAAGTAGATATCCGTTTCTATACCGTCATCGACCATTGGGATTTCAATGGATAGTAATGATTCCAGCGCAGAATCGAAGTCCTTTCTTTGACTAATTCTGCCAATTTCTTTGCAGTAAGACCTGTAAAGTTCATCGCGGGGGACCGTAAGCTTGTCGTTATCAAGAAGCTTTGATTTGTAGATGGTACGAGTTAGGTCGTAGACCGCCTTTGGCGGTGTATTTGATTCTGTTTCATGCCAAATGAAATCTTGTACCTCTTCCGTGTCATCAAGTTCGTAAAGTACGGTACCAGATATGCTTTCGTTTGTTTCTCTATCCCATCTAATATCTCTTGCTCCGAGAGACCCTAAAAAGTGCTTTAGAAAGGTTTTTCGATTCATAAGGATGGGGGCAGCTAACGCCGTTATAACCGGCCGGAACGGAGTTGTTTAAAGTGTGCTATTAAAGCACACTTTAAACGACGCAGTGGAGGTCCAGCCAGCTTGCTGGCGGTGGTTGATAACTTTGTTATGTGATTTTAGATTATAGAAAACACAGCCATCATTACCAATGAAAATACAAACATCAACCTTCTAAGGTAAATGTTCCTTTCGGGTTCTATTGCGCCATACGGCATAACAATTTTTTTATTTGCCAGGAAGCTATCCGCCAGATTTAGCATGTACAAGAATACTAAAAATGTAAAAACCCAATTTTCGATACTTGACCGCCCCAAAAACACCCCAGCCAAAATATATGCCAAGACAGAAAAAACAATAAATATGATTCTGGACTGACGTCCAACTCTAGGACTCCAGTAATCATTCTTATTTTCACTTTCGGTTATAAACATAACCCAGATAGGTATGCATACCAGGATAGTGACAATCAAAATTAATACTATTAAAAATAGGTACATTTTCAGAATCTTGGATACACATAACGCTAAGTTAAACGGCACAAATTGCTGTGGTATTGTGAGCGAAGCGAACCACAGCAATTTGTGTCCGGCGCAGGCGCTTGCGCCGGAGCGAATTTGAACGTCTTGTTAGCTTTTGGGTTCAAAAGTTTTCTCGTATAAGTTTGAACACCAAGGGTTACCAAAGCCACCACTCTTTAAAATAGCCTTAGAATAACCACGCTCTTCATCTTTATAAATTGCTGCAAAAGCTTCCCGTTTAACCAAAATACAGAAATCCCCTTCCCCTGTAGTTTTAACGTAAATATCTTTACGGGATATATCGTCGATTTTTGCACTCTCCGTTGCATACTCTTCGGTTATTTTTGGTGGGTTACCCTCTTCAATGTATTTTCTATCCAAAACTGAGTCAGGAGAAATAGGGCTACAAATAAAAGTATCTTTTTCAATACCAGTTTCGTCTCTATTTAAGAGGTATGCCCAAACCGAAAACCCATCGTTTTCAACTATTACTGTGTCTTCTTTTAGTTTAAATCTAAGATTGAATGTTTTCATAATATTAAATAGCTAACGCCGCCATAACTGAGCGGGAACGGAGTTGATTAATATGTGCTATTTAAGCACATATTAATCGACGCAGTGAGCGTCCAGTTGATGGCTTTGTTAACAGCCGGCCGGAGAACGATCCTGAAGTGAGGCCTGCGATGGCACTCCTGACTGTAAAACAGTAGCGTTGATGGCATAGATTACGTTGTTACAGTCAATCAATACATCAAACCCACTAATGTCGAGGGTGGCGCGAGCTTGAGCGTTAGCACCATTATCCGGGGCTAGCTCTAATAGATCGGAAATATCTTGATTATTAAAAATGGAAAGTACCTTAGGTGCATATGAATCTACATATACTGGAAAGGTTTCTTCTATTGCGGAATCGGGCTGAAAGGTAATTCGTATATAGTCACCTTCAGGGTGGCTAATATTCTGAGAAATTAGTATTCCCGAAAGTGAAACAGTGCCTTTGAAGGTCGAAGGTGACCCGCTAGTCCCAAGCGTTACAGCACTCCACGAGTGTTCCTCTGGAAATACAAACGAATCCTCCGAGTAGGCCTTCATTGTGAGTAAGACAAACAGTGCGAAGAATTTGAATTTCATTCGTAGGTGCCTGTTAACGCCTTGCTAAGGGGCGGAAGTTTGCGTGGTAGAGTGAGCCGAAGGCGAACCACGCAAACTGGAGTCCCCCTTGAGCAATTTGTTAACACGCTCGTTGACCGCAAGGATTGCATCGGCACGCCCCTCTCCGTCTGTTTTATATAGCTCTTTTAGAAACGGTGAGAAAGTGAAGCCAGATTTTGGATCAGTAATGAATAGCCAGCCTTGCAGGCTGTTGGACGACAAGTGGTATGAAAAGACCAGTTTGGTGTTAGGGTTGCCCTGAAAAGAGACCTCATAATACCCGCCGCGATCTTTAAGTTCATGCGAGCTGAAAGTACCGCCTATAAACTGGTTATCAACAGCATCGTGACTACCGCAGATATACACTCCTGATAGATCTTCATTTATCACTAGTTGATCGTAGAAGAAAATTCCTCCTGCGGGGTTACTGCTACCCTCCCATATGCCAATGAGCTTTCGGCTTCCTTCGTTTTCTGCAAAGGATAGTAGAGGTAGTAATACGATTAGAAGAAAAGTTCTGTTCATACTGAATTGAGTGTTAACGCCGCCATAACTGGGCGGAACGGAGTTGATTAATATGTGCTATTAAAGCACATATTAATCGACGCAGTGGAGCTCCGGTTGATGGCCTTGTTAACTGTTGATGCCCATTTGAGGCACCAAGTAGAGAAAAACCACTAGCCCCATGCTGAGCATGATTATAAATGAGATGACAGCACGCCATGCTGTAGACTTGGTCGAAACTTCATCTTTTTGTGTTAGTGCATCTTGAACGAAGAATGCCTTAGTAAAATTACGATTAATACTTTTATTGGTTGCGCCAACATTGAAAATACCGCTTCTGTAAACTAAGCGGATTATAGCTGCTAGCAAGGCAGCCAGTGCACCAATTGCTAAAAGACTAATTATCAAAACTCCAATTTTTATCAATATATCCATGATTCTTGCTGACAGTTAACGCCCGCATAAGGGGCCGGAACGGAGTTGTTTAAAGTGTGCTATTAAAGCACACTTTAAACGACGCAGTGGAGGTCCAGCGGCGAATGCCGCGAACTTTGATGCGTTTGTTATGCATTACTCTCCATACTTGCTAACGAAGCGAAGGTGATCGAGAGAGATGTTGGAAAGATTAGTAGATGGCCCAAAGGCTGATACAGACCAATTACTCTCGTGTTTAGCTGCATATACGATATAAGAGTTTCCCTTTTCAAATATGTACGAGCAGCCATATGCTTCAGAATACCAATCGGTCGTAAGTGTACTAGCGGAGCCCTTGAAAGTTCGAATCGGCTTTAAAGTTGCTCGTGATTCATCATCTTTCTTTTCGACATCAAGAACCGTGACGAAACCGATGTAATCCGCGTTTTGAAACTGCCACTTTATATTTGACTTAATGCTTTTCTGGTGTTTCTGTAAGACAACAGAACATGCATGGCTAGCTTGCCATAAACCGAAAGTCATTATTAAAAAGGCGAGAAATCTCATAGATGCATAACGCCAAGTTAACCTGCTGGAGCGGAGTTGGTTGTTTTTACGGTAGCGTAGCGTGAAACCGTAAAAACAAGCGACGCAGCGGAGGTCAGGTTGAACTTTTTGTTATAAGTTACTTAACTTCAATCGTGATAGTTTGACAAGACTCATCATCGTACCAAACCAAAACATCCAAATTTTGTGCTTTAGCAAACAGGAGAGTTGATAAATATGCATCGCTATTTGGAGCCAATTTAATCCACTTGCAGGAAGTCTGTGTTGGAATTAAAGTAAATACAGAAACGTATTGATCAACACTTGGATGACTAGACGATACCGATCTAATCTTGTTTACTTTCCCCGCTTTGCTAATTGTCTCAGCTACCGAAAAGGAAGCAAAAAAAACTAAAAATAGAACTGCATATTTAGACATTTTTGAATCTCCATTGACTTATAACACCGCAATAGCTGGTGGAGCTTTGCGTGGTAATGTGAGCTGAAAGCGAACCACGCAATGCGGAGTCCAGCTGATTGCCTTGTTGGGGGCTAGCGGCAGGAAAGACCAGCTACTAGCACCTTGGCGAAGCGCAAGCGCAGCCCACGGTTAATTTAACAGTGAAAGATTACCGAAGCCTAAGAATAAATGCACTACCTTAGTGGCACACCACCGCTACTGAGCCAATGCGGGCATCACGCGATAGTGAAGATGGCACCAGAACAGTACTACCGAGATAGCAATTTAATACTTAGTTAAGTGCCGTGTAACTACGAAAGTAGAAGACATTAAAAGAACGCACATTACTGACTAAAAAAAAGAATTATCGACCGCCCCACAACGCCGCAATAAGCGGACGGAACGGAGTTGGTTAATTTGTGCTATTAAAGCACAAATTGGCCTACGCAGTGGAAGTCCGCTTGATTGCTTTGTTGTACGTTTAAACCGAAAACACCCTACCCGCCTGCACAATGTAGCCAACTGCGTGCCCCTTTGTACCTACATGCGCTTCAGCGCACCCTACCAAGCTTTGGTTGGCACGAAGCCATGTGGACTTAACCGCCAGTATTGCACTTGCCAGCGCACGCTGCGAGCTAGTTGAACAAAGGGATAAAGCTGAAGCTACCTTAAGTGAATTTGAAGATAATGCGGACTTTGAAAGCCAAGACTTTACGGGAAAGTAGTACGATTGGTGTTGCTTAGAGGCAGTGATTTAATCTTTGCGGGCGCGTCGAAAAATATCGCGTGACGTACAACGCCGCCATAACCGGCGGGAACGGAGTTGGTTAAAGTGTGCTATTAAAGCACACTTTAAGCGACGCAGTGAGCGTCCAGCCCGCTTTCGGGCGGTGGTTGATGGCCTTGTTATGCGGTTTGGAATCTGCTTGTACCCCTGCTATATTTTCCTCGGCATTGGTCAGAGTAACAAAGTGGTTACTAGACGCCAATGCTAACCGAAGATAACTAAAGTTGTTATGAGGAAATATCATGATCGAAAGCACAAGTAAGTTTGAAGTAGTAGAAATTGTTTACAACAAAGGTAGCTTTGCAATTGCCAAAGGGTATTGGGAGGGAGACAAAAGTAAATTCTTCCTTGCCTGCAGATGGCACGAAAAAGACGGCATAGGCTACCCCCAAACCTTTGGGAAGCCCCAGTGGATGCTTCTACCAACTGATGGACTAGAGATGGATGTACTAAATTCTCTGTCCTCCTCCCCTAAAGTCCAACTTTCATTCTCTTAAAATTCAATTGTGCGCCTTACTCTATTCGTACGGCGCATAACGCCCAATTAACAGGCAAAAAATAGTTGGTTAAAATAGCGACGCAGGAGCAAAACCAACTGTTTTTTGTCCTGTTGAATTGCTTGTTAGTTATGCGACAGACATGCGGTGAAACCGCCTTGCCTCTTTATGAATAACAAACAACAACAATGATAAATGCCACACTAACAACAAACACAAAAGAAGTTAAGATTTAAAGTCACTGCAATATATAGAAGTTTGAATACTGACAAATATCAGACATTGAAAAACACTTCCTGTGCTTGGCGACTTTAGTAACACATGCAGTAAAACCTGTAACCACTTTCCCTAATAAATCTCTTAGCAAACTAACGCCCAAAGCAGCGGCGCGCGTTAGCGCGTCCAGCCCGAAGGGCGATGCTGCCTTTGCTTGTTAGGTGATTAATCGTCATCTTCGGTCGCGGTTACATTGAATGTAGCCAAGTAATCTGGGTTGGTGATTTTTTCATCGCTGGATTTCAGCGAGTAAACACCTTCATCTGCTTCTTGGTAATAGTCAAGGAGAGGGGGAAGTCCAAATTCACTTCCATCCGGCTGCAAGATAATGATTCCATCTTCCTCAGAAACACGCTGAACTTTACCGTGTATCTCCTCGGTGCTTAGTACTTGTTCGTCGGAGTCTAGTCTAGTGACCCCAACCAGTATGTACTTCCCGATCATTTCTTCCGCTTTCGTTTCGTCGAAGCTCATACTTATTTATTCACCTAACGCCCGCCTTAACCGGCGGAAACGTAGTTGTTAATTTTGTGCCAGCGTAGCTGAATAGCACAAAAGAAACAACGCAGTGGACGTCCAGCCAGCTTGATGGCGAGGGTTGAAGGCTTTGTTAGCTGCGTTACTCGTGTATGAAGTAGATGTCCGTTTCTATACCATCATCGACCATTGGGATTTCAATGGATAGTAATGATTCCAGCGCATAATTGAAGTCCTTTCTTTGACTAATTCTGCTAATTTCTTTGCAGTAATACCTGTAAAGTTCATCGCGTGTAACCGTAAGCTTGTCGATATCAAGAAGCTTTGATTTGTAGATGGTACGAGTTAGGTCGTAGACCGCCTTTGGCGGGGTATTTGATTCTGTTTCATGCCAAATAAAATCTTGTACCTCTTCTGGGTCATCAAGTTCGTAGAGTACGGTACCAGATATAGATTCGTCTGTTATTTTATCCCATCTAATATCTCTGGCTCCGAGAGATCCTAAAAAGTACTTTAGAAAGGTTTTTCGATTCATAAGGATGGGGGCAGCTAACGCCGCGTTCAGTTGCGGCCGTAATGGAGTTTTGTTTGTGCTAATGTTTTCCAGCACAAACAAAACGTAGTGTAGGACGTCAAATGCAACGCTTTGTTAGAGCTCACTCTTGATCCCATTCTTCTTCATAGCCATTACTAACTAAATATCCATTCAATGAGTGAAATATATACTCCATCCATTGCTCGATACCTTCTTTTTCCAGTAACGGAAAGCCCGCACCTTTATCTTCAGCAGCAATATCTAGCATTTTCCAGTAAAACTGGGAAAGTTCCAAAGCCTGATTTCGATTTAAAACTATGCCTTTTTGAAGAATATTAAGTGCTGATTCATTTTTCATTTTTTCAGCGTAATGAATAAGAATTTCGCGCTCTTCTGGGTATTTATATTCGATCATAGTGCGTCTTGAGCCTCTTTAATTACTGACATTCTATCAGCTACCCAAGTTAATTTACTTACCAAGTCTTCAACTCTCATTCTTTCAGTAACCACAAGCAGATAGTGCTTCTTATCTTTTGGGTCTGGTGAAAATTCCAACCCATTTGGTATATCTGCTTTTTCAATTACCCAAAACACATTAATAGGAAGGCCTTTAGTCACCTTTTTCTTCATTCTATAGATGCGCTTTAAGTGCCGCCAGTGTGCCGAAAATGAAAGGCCCATTTGAGGATGCGGCAAAACCCAGCGTTCATCTTGCGAAAAAAGGTAATCTCGCTTTCTCACGCCACTAATGATAGAGGCATCGTTGCTATTTTTATAAAGCGTTGGGTGTGCTCCGGCCTCAGTAGGTCGAGCATAGAAAGGGCCAAGCTTACTAATATATTCCCTTAAATCCTCAACTGTTCTAAATTGTTCCATATATACATTCCGTGTGAATTACTCGATTTAGCTCTAACGCCTTGCTCACCTGCACATGCTGCGGAGAGCGTTTTTGTGTGAAAATGGAGCGCCAGCGACACACACAAAAACGAGCGTAGCAGCATGTGTCAGGTGGAGCAACTTGTTAGACGACACCTTACCCAAAATGCAATTCTCTGTGACAATTTGGGCACAATGCGATGGCGTTTTCGATTGTATCTTCACCGCCACGGGATAGCTGTATTTTATGATGAACCTCAAGGTACGGCGTGCCATCTTTTGCACGTAAAAATGGAGCAGGTTTATGACAGCGCTCGCACGATCCCGCAGCGCGACACAAAGCTTCTGCAACTACGTCAGGGTTTCTTCGGTAAACCGTAGTTTGAACAGTAATGCTTGTAGGAATTTTATTCGCGGAGCTCAATCTCACACTACGTTTTTTTGAGTCGTCACTTAAAGATCTTTTCACCTGCTCTGAGAAATTATTTAGATGTTCTTCAATCGATTCCCCTACTATACCTTTGGCCCAGTAACCCTCAACCAAGTCTCTAATAGATTTTTGCGTAGATTTACCGATACCCTCGTAATAATCCAAATGCTTTTGAACTGAGCTTAGCGCTAAAGTTAGATACTTTTCACCATAGTCTTTGTAAATGGACGACAAAAAATACTCTGTTGCATTGAAGTTCAAGGTTCGTTGATATTCCATGCCTTTCATCATCTGTAAAAAATTCCGGACGTAGTCAGTCGCAGAACTCTTATTCATTGCTCCATTCGACACCAAGTCATTGATAGCATCAGATAAAGCTAAGCGCTCCTCAAAAACCAATTTCCCTTTTAAATATGCCTCTGATATTTGTGTTCCTGTTATCTTATTTGGCACAGTCTCTCCCTTCGTCTAACACCGCAATAGCTGGTGGAGCTTTGCGTGGTAATGTGAGCTGAAAGCGAACCACGCAATGCGGAGTCCAGCTGATTGCCTTGTTGGGGGCTAGCGGCAGGAAAGTCCAGCTACTAGCACCTTGGCGAAGCGTAAGCGCAGCCCACGGTTAATTTAATAGTGAAAGATTACCGAAGCCTAAGAATAAATGCACTCACTTAGTGGCACACCACCGCTATAACGCAAATGCGGGCATAACGCGATAGTGAAGATGGCACCAGAACAGTACTGCCGAGATAGCAATTTAGTACTTAGTTACATGCCGTGTAACTACGAAAGTAGAAGGCATTAAAAGAACGCACATCACTGACTAAAAAAGAGTTATCGACCGCCCCACAACGCCCCGCTAAGGGGCCGGAACTGTGATGGTTGGTTTTGTGCTATTAAAGCACAAAAACGGCCAGCGCAGTGGAGGTCCCAAGCAGCTTTAGCTGCTTAACCTTGAGCGGCTTGTTATGTGCTTGGCCTAATCGGAAATCCTTTTGGTTGAGGAGAACGAGTTACCAGCGGATCCTCGGTTGTTGCCCAAATGGAACCGTCAGACTTAAGTTGGACATAGAAAACACGGTGAGAAAACGGCCCCCAGCCATGCCACGCTACATCCGTTAAAGGAACATCATTGATATCGTAACTCCAGGAGTAATCTAGGGTGCGTATCGTAAAGCTGGCAGACTCTACGGCCTTAATGCGTGAGATTTTATATCGGAAGAGTTTGTAGCTTTCTCCCTTTATAGTTAAGGAGATCGAATTTTTAGTGTTGTTAAACAAGTAAAAATCAATCGGAATACTGCAAGAAGTTAAAGCTAGTGAAACCAGAATCGTAGCAATGAGCTTCATAGGTGCGTACACATAACGCCGCAATAAGCGGCCGGAACGGAGTTGGTTAATTTGTGCTATTAAAGCACAAATTGAGCGACGCAGTGGAGGTCGCGCTTGATTGCTTTGTTATACACACTAGCTAGAACCGCCAGCACCGTCCGAGCCGTCACGAAATGTACCGTAGTGCTTTTTACCTTTTACCCACTTAGTCTTATCGGTAATCAAGAAGAATAGGTAAGTAAAAATTACAAGTCCGATGCCGATAGGTAGTGCATATGGGAATGGGCTCCCAAATGAATAGCCGCACCATGCGAGTATAAGAGCGCCAATGCTACCAGGTGCTAACCAAATTAAATAATAGAGGCGTGAAAGATAAAACCCACCTTCATTATCGGAGTTTTTGCGTCTAGCGAGGAAGTCTTTAGAGTGCCCTTTCCTTTTCGTTCTTCGTTTGCTCAGATGACATCTCCAAGGGTGTATAACGCCGCAATAACCGAGCGGAGTATTGCGTGGTAAAGTGAGTGAAGCGAACCACGCAATGCGGAGTCCGGTTGATTGCTTTGTTACGTACGCTCATCGCCCGTCTTTTTTTTCAGCAGCCTCACGAGCACCTTCTGGTAATAATTCGTACATCGTATCCCATTGATTTGGCTGAGTTATACCGGATTGCACAATTAGATTTAGAAGGTCAAATAGTCCGTTACAGATATTATCAATATCTTGCTCATCCATTTTTCCGGGATGTACTGCGTTATTACCCACAATCCTTAATGTATCTGCTGCACGAATTAGCCGCTCACCAAATTCAGGCCTCTTGGCAAGAGAGCGTATATCGGTATCAATATGCTCTCCAGGTTCTCCAAGATGCTTGCAGAGTTTTTGCAGGGCTAATCTAAGCAAAGCAGCTGAAGCTCTTGGCGAGTAAAGAGCAATGCTTCTTGCCTCATCATAATCTTTTCTTACATCCTCGGGCATATCTGCCAAAGCTTCTGGTGCTGATGGCTGAAGTGGCTCAACCAGTCTCAACTTGTAATTTGTATTATCCACCCTGTCGAATTGCATCCATATAGAGCCTCTATTACAAGCCCTGCATAAAAGCATATGCGCTCCAGTAGACATATGAACTTGTATGCTCATGTAGTGAATATCACAAAGGGATCGCACTCGGCATATCGGACAATCAAAAGTTATCGAGCTTCCATTAGTTAAAACATGCTCTTCTCTCAATTTAATACTCCTAGTACGTAACGCCTGCCTTAACCGGCGGGAACGTAGTTGTTAATTTTGTGCCAGCGTAGCTGAATAGCACAAAAGAAACAACGCAGTGGACGTCCAGCCAGCTTGCTGGCGCGGGTTGAAGGCATTGTTATGCATTGACGTGATTTACCTGAATACTTTGACAGTTGAAAATGCCACTGAGACCAAAACACGAGTCAATTTGAACCTTGTACTTACTACCCGGGGTGATAGAAAGCTCATCAACTACTGAATTAGGCTCGTAAGTAGAAAGCTCCTGATTTGTAATACCGATGAATGTGATCGTTATCACTGCCCGAATGTCTTGATCTGAATCTATGTAGTCGATTTGTAAGTTGAGATTATCGCCAGTATTTTGATAGTCGGTAATTCTTCCGTCACAAAACTTGGGCCAGTACCCAAACAGTTCTTTTATCTCTTTTTTAAATTGGCACATGGTCAGTGATGCATAACGCCCGCTTCAGCTGCGCCGAAGCCGTAGTGTTTTTGTGTTAATGTTTGAGCGCAGCGAGTGACACAAAAGCGCGTAGGTTTTGGCGTCATGCTGGAAGCGCTTGTTAAATGCACTTACTCCCAACCTAGCTCAGAATATGTTTTTTTATCTTCTTCGGGGTAGTCGCTTTTATAAACACCCCATCCCATATACTCATAATACTTCATCATGGCCTCATAGTACGATGAAGCTTCACAGGTCCATATTAGTTTCGCAGCTGGTTCAAGTAGGTGTCGCGCTCCATCTCCGTGAGGACCAGCCAGACAAAAGGTCTGCTCATCTTCACTTTCTTTCCATAATTCGTGCTTCATAATTTACGAGCATTTAACACCGCAATAGCTGGTGGAGCTTTGCGTGGTAAAGTGAGCTGCAAGCGAACCACGCAATGCGGAGTCCAGCTGATTGCCTTGTTGGGGGCTAGCGGCAGGAAAAACCAGCTACTAGCACCTTGGCGAAGCGAAAGCGCAGCCCACGGTTAATTTAATAGTGAAAGATTACCGAAGCCTAAGAATAAATGCACTCACTTAGTGGCATACCACCGCCATAACGCAAATGCGGGCATCACGCGATAGTGAAGATGGCATCAGAATAACACTGCCGAGATAGCAATTTAATGCTTAGTTAAATACCGTGTAACTACGAAAATAGAAGGCATTAAAAGAACGCACATTACTGACTAAAAAAAGAATTATCGACCGCCCCACAACGCCCCACATAAGGGGCCGGAACGTAGTTGTTTTTTTGGTGTAGCGTAGCGTGAAACACCAAAACAAACAACGCAGTGGAGGTCCAGCCGCAAAGCGGCGAGCCTTGATGTGATTGTTAGGTGTTTGCGACATATATTCTCGGATTTGGAGAATAATAAACTCTAAACTCGGTATCTATTTCTTTAGCATTACAATAAATACGAATCACCTTCTCCTCACTCCATGCTTGAAATGAAATCTCCGTCACATACTCATGATAAATATTAAATACCACAATGCCTTTGGAAATCAGTTTGGCGCTAAAAGATACGCTACCAAAAGGTGAATGAGTAACAATAAGCTGACTTCCATCATCGTAAATATAGATATAGGAAAACAACCCTTCATCAGGATCGTTTTCTTCAGATAAGCCAAAACCTTTCTCGAAAAAATCAAGCTCTTCTGGATATTTATAATCTACTGCTATTTCTGCCATGCTCTTGTATTACACCTAACGCCGGCATAAGGGGCCGGAATGGAGTTGATTAATATGTGCTATTAAAGCACATATTAAGCGACGCAGTGGAGGTCCAGCCAGCTTGCTGGCGAACTTTGATGCCTTTGTTATGAGTGGCGACGTTATGATGTAAGTAGAAAAATAGTGTTAAGCACTAGATAGAGGATTGCAACTGACAGGCTAAATACCCTTAGACCAATTTGGTTGGGGGCTACGGAAAACCCACCCATGTGAATCGTGCGACCAAATACAAGCCCATAAATTACTAAAAGCGAAGCGATGACGAAGACTGCAGAGAGAGTCATGAAGTACGGTGTAAGATTTCGAGTGGTTAGAAGCGCAAGCTCACTACATACGACGATGATCAGTATTAGGTACCAATATACGTGATTCTTACTGATATTCATTTTCTGATTTTCTAATTTCGGAGCGGGTTCTGATGCTCATAACGCCGCCATAACCGGGCGGAACGGAGTTGGTTAATATGTGCTATTAAAGCACATATTAAGCGACGCAGTGGAGCTCCGGTTGATGGCCTTGTTAGGCATGTGAGCTACGACTTACCCTTTAGTATCAATGTGATGGAGTCAGAACCGTTGGTCTGTTTAAGAGTATTGGTAAATCTATCTAGGTTAGCTAAATCGAAGTGCAAGGTAAAAGAAACTGAATTAACATACTGAAATCTACTTTGATCGTTACGCACGCCTATTTTTACGCAGCAATGCCCAGAGCTATCTAGGCAGTAGAACCGTAGCGTAAGACTCGATTCTTCGGGGGTAGAGGGTGATGAGAAATACTCTACACAAGAATCTACAGAACTTGGAAAATTCGTTAGAGATGTGCCAAGTGTACGTAAGCCCTCAATATTAATATAGTCTTCCGATGAGCCTGAGAATTGTCCATTAGATGCATTCACATACATCTTGGTAGGTTCACCAATAAAGCATTCGATTTTTAGATATGATGTCATTGGGAGTGCCTAACACCGCAATAGCTGGTGGAGCTTTGCGTGGTAAAGTGAGCTGAAAGCGAACCACGCAATGCGGAGTCCAGCTGACTGCCTTGTTGGGGGCTAGCGGCAGGAAAAACCAGCTACTAGCACCTTGGCGAAGCGTAAGCGCAGCCCACGGTTAATTTAATAGTGAAAGATTACCGAAGCCGAAGAATAAATGCACTACCTTAGTGGCATACCACCGCTACTGAGCCAATGCGGGCATAACGCGATAGTTAAAGCGGCACCAGAAATACACTACCGAGATAGAAATTTAATACTTAGTTAAATGCCGTGTAACTACGAAAGTAGAAGGCATTAAAAGAACGCACATTACTGACTGAAAAAAGAATTATCGACCGCCCCACAACGCCGGCATAAGGGGCCGGAACGGAGTTGGTTAAAGTGTGCTATTTAAGCACACTTTGAGCGACGCAGTGGAGGTCCAGCCAGCTTGCTGGCGAACTTTGATGCCTTTGTTATGCAGGTCTATTTCATATTCTGAATAGTAGATAGGTTCTTATACAGATCTTTACAAGAGGCGACAATGAATCGCTTTTTTATCAACTCGCCACTAGTGGTCATCGCCGATGACTTTATGTATTTTTGGTGGTTTACAGGGTAAGAGCTAATCTGTGACACTTTTTCGTTAAATTTCCCGTCAAAGAATATTCCAATGTCGGTCATTTCTTCATTGTTGTATGAGACTGACTTACACGCCACATACCAGCCAATAAGTTCTGCATCTGTGTCGAGGTCAGAAAGTGAAACCTCAGCATTTACGTAAAATGGAGTCGTAATTAGAACTAGAAGCGCGATTACGCTGATTTTGTTCGTCGTTTTCATAAGTTTTCCGTAGCAGGAGAGGCATAACACCGCAATAGCTGGTGGAGCTTTGCGTGGTAATGTGAGTTGAAAGCGAACCACGCAATGCGGAGTCCAGCTGATTGCCTTGTTGGGGGCTAGCGGCAGGAAAGACCAGCTACTAGCACCTTGGCGAAGCGTAAGCGCAGCCCACGGTTAATTTAATAGTGAAAGATTACCGAAGCCGAAGAATAAATGCACTACCTTAGTGGCACACCACCGCTACTGAGCCAATGCGGGCACCACGCGATAATAAAGGCGGCACCAGAAATACACTGCCGAGATAGAAATTTAATACTTATTTAAACACCGTGTAACTACGAAAGTAGAAAGCATTAAAAGAACGCACATTACTGACTAAAAAAAGAATTATCGACCGCCCCACAACGCCGTTATAACCGGCCGGAACGGAGTTGTTTAAAGTGTGCTATTAAAGCACACTTTAAACGACGCAGTGGAGGTCCAGCCAGCTTGCTGGCGGTGGTTGATAACTTTGTTATGCATTTTGCCCCCAAGTACGCATTACCTTATAGGCTTTTGCAATGACGCCTGAGCCGCACAAGAGCAGTAAGGAAAGAATGACAGCAACCAAGGAACCGTAATCAACAACTGACTGAGCTGACCAGCGGCCAACGAGTAGGCTAATTGATTTAATTAAAATGAAAAGGCCAATCAAAAAAGTACCTGATCTTACGACGCCGTCTTCCGTGATATTGCGAGTTTCATCTGTTTGAGAAAGTGCAGAGTTGGCTAGCTTTGGGCTAAGCCACCAAAGAAGAACACCCGCTAATAAAGGAATCACAATCCAAGCAAGAGCAGGGAGTAGAAGCTCGGTTTTCGATCCCCATGACTGCGGGATGGCGAGTATAGAGGTAACTGATGTGATTGCCTGATAGATGAGGTAAATAGACAGTAGCCGTATTAGTAAAATGGCAATTTGTTTCATATTTCCTCTGGATGCATAACGCCTTTGTCATTTGCGTTTTGGTTGTAGTGGAGTTTTGGGGTAAAGTGGCGAAGCCACCCCAAAACAGAGCGTAGACCAAAACGTCAAATGGACAAACTTGTTATGCGATTTACGCAACACTTGCTCGCTCTTTCGATGTAACTAGCCCGCCAGTAATGCTAACTAATTTTTGTTTGATTTCTTCCGATGATGTTTGCTTTGCTACTTCCAACTCCGCGGGTGTAATTCCCACTACCTGCAATAAATCAATCCGTCCTGATTTAATAGAAAAATGGTCGGTGAAATTAACAGGATGGATAAACATCATAGTTTTTATAGATTCAGACAAGGCCAAAGGCACTCGATGCCCATAATCGAGTGGAGGGAAATCGCCCATTTTCCCTGCTGCCAATAATAAGTTATATGCCATTAGCGTTTGAAGAATCTCAATAGCCCAGCCCTCTTCGTTTTCCGTTTCCATTAGAAACTCTACGCCAAGACCAGAGTATTCTTCCGGATCTTCTGACTCCCAAGGATTAGACATACCTGAAGTTACATAAGCCCACGTTTTTCTATCGCTAGTTGGTGGGCATTTAAAAACACCATGAGTAAGCCAGCGAGGATCCACCCCTTTTGCATTCATTCGATCAAAGATTTCATTTGATAACGGAAAGATTCCAGGTCCAGTATCAACAAATATTTCCTTGTATGACTTCTCTTCTCGTTCTTCCCATGACTCTTCAAGGAAACTCATTCTCTCTCCTTCGCATAACGCCGTTATAACCGGCCGGAACGGAGTTGTTTAAAGTGTGCTATTAAAGCACACTTTAAACGACGCAGTGGAGGTCCAGCCAGCTTGCTGGCGGTGGTTGATAACTTTGTTATGTGATTTTAGATTATAGAAAACACAGCCATCATTACCAATGAAAATACAAACATCAACCTTCTAAGGTAAATGTTCCTTTCGGGTTCTATTGCGCCATACGGCATAACAATTTTTTTATTTGCCAGGAAGCTATCCGCCAGATTTAGCATGTACAAGAATACTAAAAATGTAAAAACCCAATTTTCGATACTTGACCGCCCCAAAAACACCCCAGCCAAAATATATGCCAAGACAGAAAAAACAATAAATATGATTCTGGACTGACGTCCAACTCTAGGACTCCAGTAATCATTCTTATTTTCACTTTCGGTTATAAACATAACCCAGATAGGTATGCATACCAGGATAGTGACAATCAAAATTAATACTATTAAAAATAGGTACATTTTCAGAATCTTGGATACACATAACGCCCCGCTAAGGGGCCGGAACTGTGGTGGTTGGTTTTGTGCTATTAAAGCACAAAACCAACCAGCGCAGTGGAGGTCCAAGCAGCTTTAGCTGCTGAACTTTGAGCGGTTTGTTATACGTTTGTAGGATGAAATAACCAAATGCTCAATTAATACTATATAAGATGCAACCCCGATAAAAACTGCCAGCACTAGCACTCCCCTAAACCTTATTTCAATACCATGCGCCTCCATAACCCATGACCACATGGTACGCACATCGAAGATTGCAAAATAACCCGGCTTAAAAAACACACCCAAAATCATGGCAGCTGAGATAACTGCACATAAAATTATTTTAACGGCCAAGCACTTTGACCTACCTTCCCATGTCATTCCAAGACCAATTATTGAAAAGAAAAAGCAGATCGAATAGTAAATGATATTCTCAATCATGATTCACGTATAACGCCAGTAGCAGGCGCATTTTTTGTGTTGTGGAGTTTGTGCTATAAAGGGCGTAGCCCAGCACAAACGGAGCGACGCAAAAAATGTCGCTTGCCTACTTTTGTTATGTGTTTTCATTGCACGCGCTAATTAATGCGCCGTAATCACTTAGTTTTTTGTACACCACAAACTCCTCACCACTTTTTGTATATATGATTGAGCCTGACGAAAACATCGCCTGCGACCACTGAATGGGCTGAAAATCTTTTTCTGGAAACTCCCTGATAGATGATATTTCGTTCCACGGTACAATATATTTCTTTGTTCCTTCTTGGAACTCTAGACCTACTTCGTCGACGGATACGGGCCAATACTTGGCTCGATATTCGGTAAAAAAGTACTGAACAATTAAGATAGCCAAGATCCACAAATAATTTTCAGGGTATTCTGAATCTATCCAAATCACATCAAGCATAAAAAGTACTATAAAAACGGCTATAGCCATCCATAATGTATAGACTTTCGACCAAGCTGGATATCTATGATGGTTCATCGCTTCCTACACATAACGCCCCGCTAAGGGGCCGGAACTGTGGTGGTTGTTTTTGTGCTATTAAAGCACAAAAACGAGCAGCGCAGTGGAGGTCCCAAGCAGCTTTAGCTGCTTAGCCTTGAGCGGCTTGTTATAAAGCGACCTACGCAACATGACGTTATTTTTTAAATAGCCGTACCAGCAAAGGCTTGATTGCATAGTATGTTGCAATAATTGCAAATAGAGTTATGGCAATAAGGTGCCCCTGTGCTGAGCTGCCCAAAAACACCAAACCGTGCTTTGAGTCAGAAACTGATCCGACTGATAGATAGCCTAGCCAAAATTTTACTGCTAGCGCATTTGCCAATACTGCGAGAAATGCGATGGTAAGATTTATGTCTTTAAAGTTCATGGGTCTTAGCGATATAACACCGCAATAGCTGGTGGAGCTTTGCGTGGTAATGTGAGCTGAAAGCGAACCACGCAATGCGGAGTCCAGCTGATTGCCTTGTTGGGGGCTAGCGGCAGGAAAAACCAACTACTAGCACCTTGACGAAGCGAAAGCGCAGCCCACGGTTAATTTAATAGTGAAAGATTACCGAAGCCTAAGAATAAATGCACTACCTTAGTGGCACACCACCGCCGTAACGCAAATGCGGGCACCACGCGATAATGAAGGCGGCACCAGAAATACACTACCGAGATAGCAATTTAATGCTTAGTTAAATACCGTGTAACTACGAAAATAGAACGCATTAAAAGAGAGCACATTACTGATTAAAATCAGAATTATCGAACCGCCCCACAACGCCGCCATAACCGGCGGGAACGGAGTTGGTTAAAGTGTGCTATTAAAGCACACTTTAAGCGACGCAGTGAGCGTCCAGCCCGCTTGCGGGCGCTGGTTGATGGCCTTGTTACAAGCGATCGAAGATAAGTGTTATCCCTAGCTGACTAAATACTTTTTTTATTGGATCTAAGGTAGTACTGGTCATACCGATACAGGCTTCATTGCTACAAATACTGTAGGAGTGCCCACTTATACCCCCACCATTAAGGTATAGATAGTAATGGTCCATTCCTTCAATATGCTCGATCTTTACCGATGATTTATCATTCTCTGCCAGATTCTCACCGGTTTGAAGGTCATTCAATACATCATCAAAGTGTGCAGAAACTTTGTCTGGTCGTTTTATATTTACCGAGTACGACCCTTGTGAGGCATAGCAACTGAAACCTTGCTCAAAGACATCACGAACATGAAAAGTACAATTACCAATGAGCCTAACTTGCTTATCAAAAATATAAAGGCCTGTATCTGCATAGCTAGTTGCGCTAAAAACTAAGATAAGAAAAATGAACATTGACTTCATTTCGTAGTTGCCTTGTAACGCCCCGCTAAGGGGCCGGAACTGTGGTGGTTGGTTTTGTGCTATTAAAGCACAAAAACGACCAGCGCATTGGAGGTCCAAGCAGCTTTAGCTGCTGAACTTTGAGCGGTTTGTTATGAGTGTGCTAGATTCGAAGCCATTAGCTTGATGTTTGTGAGAGTAATTTCACGGGTGATTAAAGGATTGGCTAGCTGGTAAATATGATCGGTTACTGAAGAGTGATCGATGTCATCTCGGCACTCGACGAAATTCGCCCACGATTCGAGCTCCTCTGAGCTGATGGTGCCAGATAGGTATAGATCAAGAATATTAGCCAATACCTCTCCGGTAAGCCGATAGAGTTCGGACTCAGAATCAAAGCCAAAGCTTTTAATTTGAGATTTTGCCTCTTCAGCTCTAGCTCCATATTCAATAATTTCTTTTAGGCAGTTTGCTCGATCCATGAAAAAACTCATAACGCCGCAATAAGCGGACGGAACGGAGTTGGTTAATTTGTGCTATTAAAGCACAAATTGGCCTACGCAGTGGAAGTCCGCTTGATTGCTTTGTTGTACGTTTAAACCGAAAACACCCTACCCGCCTGCACCATGTAGCCAACTGCGTGCCCCTTTGTACCTACATGCGCCTCAGCGCACCGTACCAAGCTTTGGTTGGCGCGAAGCCATGTGGACTGAGCTGCCAGTATTGCACCTACCAGCGCACGCTGCGACCTAGTTGAACAAAGGAATAAAGCTGGAGCTACCTTAACTGAATTTGAAGATAATGCGGACTTTGAAGACCAAGACTTTGCAGGAAAGTACTAGGATTGGTGTTGCTTAGAGGCAGTGATTTAATCTTTGCGGGCGCGTCGAAAAATATCGCGTGACGTACAACGCCGCGTTAACGGGCCGTAACGTAGTTGATTAATATGTGCTATTTAAGCACATATTGAGCGACGCAGTGAAGGTCCAGCCAGCGTGCTGGCGAGCGTTGAACGCTTTGTTATGGCGCGCCATTTAGGCCTACCTTACGAAAGCTATTTGGCGAAGCCGGAGCAAGGCTAAGCCCGTTGTTTAATAAGAATGAAGAATAGAATACCTGAGCTTAACTTGGCTTGCACTAGCAAAAGTAGGCGCTACCGCTGGTGGTTTGATGCAGAACATTACCGAATACATTAACGGCGCGATAGAACAAAACTGCCAAGCATAGAAAGATAAAGGTGGAGCCAATTTATTGCGTGCTAAAGGCGAAGTATGATGCTGAATATTGGCAATAATATTTAGAGAACAAGCGCCCGATAACACCGCAATAGCTGGTGGAGCTTTGCGTGGTAATGTGAGCTGAAAGCGAACCACGCAATGCGGAGTCCAGCTGATTGCCTTGTTGGGGGCTAGCGGCAGGAAAAACCAGCTACTAGCACCTTGGCGAAGCGTAAGCGCAGCCCACGGTTAATTTAATAGTGAAAGATTACCGAAGCCTAAGAATAAATGCACTCACTTAGTGGCACACCACCGCTATAAAGCAAATGTGGGCGTCACGCGATAGTGAAAGCGGCACCAGAAATACACTGCCGAGATAGCAATTTAATTGCTTAGTTAAATACCGTGTAACTACGAAAATAGAAGGCATTAAAAGAGAGCACATTACTGATTAAAATCAGAATTATCGAACCGCCCCACAACGCCCGTATCAGCGGAAAATATACGGAGCGACAGCGTAGTATTTTTTCCGCTGGATACGCTTGTTATGCGGAACCTATCAATCTGCACCAATTTGTTTCATATACTTTTTGTAGTGATCCAACGAATCGTATTCCTCTATACAGGGAATCTGATTTTCTTCTAGATATTCGTATAAATCACTGGGCGACTCAACAAGATCAAACATTAGTAGCACCTGTTCTTCTAAAATCCGCTCAATATTACTTAGAATTAGTTCTCTCTGTTGATCATCTCCAATATCGTACTTTATGTACGGCGGAGCTGGTATGAATAAGTTTTCAATGGGTTTTCCAAACAAGCAATTCTCGTTAATGGGTAGGTTAACTCCTAAGGATCGTCTAAAATCCCCAAATTCCTCACTCCATGCCATAGCTCTAACTTCTAAATGAATATAGCCCAGTTCGGCGCTGTTATGCCGCGAGGATTTAAAACTGACAATATTGTCAAATTGCCTCCCCGACCTAATGGCCGACGATTTTGTTTTTCTATATTTAAATCCATAATTTTCCAGTGAGTTACCAAGACGATCACAGGCAGATTTATAGATTTTTCTAGTTTCCGATATACCCATAACTAACTCAATTTACGCATAACGCCGTTATAACCCGCCGGAGCGGAGTTGGTTTGTTTGCGTTAGCGTAGCGATTAAACGTAAACGAAGCAACGCAGCGGAGGTCGGGTTGATAACCTTGTTAGTGGTTGACTACACTTACCCTACAAATATACCCGCCATACTCCGATTCTAAATTTTCACTAACGTAGATAGTATAGGCGCCGGTTTTTGAAAATACTGCCTCATTACCACCGGCAACATCCCATCTAAAACCCGTTGTACTTGGCAGGATTGTAAGTTCTCGTACCCGCTCGAATTCGTTTGGGGTCATTAGGCTATTCATACTTATTGGAGGAGAACCTACAACCAGGAATAGGTGTAAGTTTTCTGACTCTCGATAAATTGAAAGCTCTCTTCCGTGATTTTCTCCTAGCTTAACACTTAGCGCCTGACCTTTCTGAATTTCACGTGGTGAACATTTCAATACAGAATCATCTTCTAGCCAAATAGTTGGCTCCACTTCGCTCGCGTGCAAAACGCTAACGTTAAGAAAGAATATTATTACGAGCAGCACTCGATTCATAATGACCACTAACAATATTATTAAGTCGATAAATCCATGTTTAAACACGGAGAAATCCGTCTTTCACGCGCTTCAGCTAGCGCTCACTTCGCCTAAGTCGACGATCAGCTTTTACTTTACCATATTTTCTTATTTACCCAATGAGTGAAAGGCGGACCAGTCCAGCATATCCCTATCCACAGCTTTACAACTGCCAAAAAGCTGTCTATACATACAGCAAAGTGTATTTGTTTAGAGGTCTGTATGTCGTCTGCTTTTTTAGATGAGGTCTCGAACCGTATGTACAAACGGCGCTACGCCAAGCGTACGATAGAAAACTATGTGTTGTGGATTAAACGCTTCATCAATTTCCACGGTAAACGCCATCCTCAAGAGTTAAATGAACGGCATGTAGAGGCCTTTCTGGACTTTCTAGTGTTAGAGCGCAATGTCGCGGCACAAACGCAAGCCCAAGCATTAAACGCCCTTGTTTTTCTTTACAAGGAAATCATCGTTAAGCCACTGTCACTGGAGTTAAACTTCGTTAAAAGCACAACACCAAGAAAGCTTCCTGTCGTACTCACTCAGCAAGAAATTCACGTTTTTTTACAAGCTGTTGCGCCTCATCACCAGTTAGCCTGTTTTTTACTTTATGGTAGCGGGCTTCGCTTGATGGAGTGTGTGCGTTTGCGAACGCATGATATTGATTTTGACTACAACTGCATTCGTATTTGGAACGCTAAAGGTGGCAAACACCGTGTTGTTACAATGGCTCCTGAAATCAAGACTCAACTGCGAAACCAAATTGATATTGTTCGATCATTCTGGATTCAAGATCTTGATCGCCAACACTACGACGGAGTGTGGCTACCACATGCCTTAAGGCGCAAGTATCAATACGCCAATAAACAATTGGCTTGGCATTACTTGTTCCCCTCTCATAAATTAAGTAAAGATCCAGAAACAGGTCACTTAAGGCGTCATCACATAGATGAAAGTGGTTTACAAAAAGCAATTAAAGCGGCCGCGAAGGAGTCTAACATTGGCAAAAATATAACCGCGCATACCTTGCGGCACTCATTTGCAACGCATTTATTACAAGGTGGCGCCGATATCCGCACGGTTCAAGATCAGCTTGGTCATGTTGATGTACGCACAACACAAATCTATACGCACATTCTTCAGCGTGGTGCTAATGGTGTCGCCAGTCCTCTTTCTCTCAACTTTCTCTCTCAACAATAATCAGACATAAAAAAGCCGGCTTAAAACCGGCTTTTTTATTCAGGGGGCTATCAGTTATTGGCTAACCGGTGGCTCCGCTAGTGACTTTGCCGCTCCAGTGCGATGATGAGTCGCATACAAAGAGAAGCCTGTAAATAATAAACCGCCCACTAAGTTACCCAATAGAGTAGGTAGTTCATTCCAAAATGCCCACTGGCCAACCGTGAATTCTGCGCCAAAAATCATACCTAGTGGAAACAGATACATATTCACAACCGCGTGCTCAAACCCCAAAGCAAAGAAGATTAGGATTGGCATCCACATCGCAATCACCTTACCGCCAACGGTATTACTTAGCATTGCACCCACAACACCTAGGCTTACCATCCAGTTACATAAAATTCCTTTTGTGAAACAGGTTGCCCATCCCGCAAAACCAAACTCCTCATAACCAAGTACTCGGCCTGTTGTTACTTTAACCATGGCTTGCGCAGCCGCACCTGGTTCTTTCTGAAAGCCCATTGTCCAAACAATGGCAACAAGCGCAGCAATGGTTAATGCACCAATAAAGTTGCCAATAAATACTAATAACCAGTTATACAACACACGGCCCGGAGTCACACCTTTACGCTTATCCAGTAACGCAAGTGGTACCAAGGCAAACACGCCTGTTAACAGATCAAAACCCATTAAGTTAAGAATACAAAAACCCACCGGAAAGATAAGTGCACCAACAATTGGCAAACCGGTTTGCACTGTTGCCGTAAAGGCTAGAGCGACAGCAATAGCTAAGGTGCCACCGGCCATAACGGCGCGAATAACAACATCACGATCAGCCATAGTTACTTTTGATTCACCAGCATCAATCATCAGCTGCACGAATTCGCTGGGGTTGCGATAAGACATAAGACATCCCAAATATATATTTGTTTTAAAGTAGTAGAAGGTGGTTTGCAGGGAGGCCTCCATAACCCCGTCTGCACGATCGCAAGTCTCCTTAAATATCTAAAAGGAATCTTGCGCCATATCAAGTACAGACCAGTGAGTCGGAACTTAATCGCCTATTCGTAATACATACAAAATAGGCTAGGCTTGCTATTCGGTTTTATTGCTTAGCGTGATCAGTTTTTTTGATCAATAACAAGCACTAGCCTAAGCACACTTGTTACCGTAGTACCCAAGCTAATCAATCAGCGTGAATAAAGGGATCAGAGATGGCCCTAGAGATGAAGCCGCTGAGCGAAGATGTAGCACCGTTTTTTCAGTTTTAACTTTGAAATGGGAGACCAAAAATGGTCGATAAGAAAGACGACAATAGTGTCGAGATCCAACAGCTAGATGAGCTGATCGCACGAGTAAAAAGAGCTCAAGCTGCTTATTCGCAGTTTAGCCAAGAGCAAGTTGACGAAATTTTCCGTCGTGCAGCCCTAGCAGCAAATGACAACCGTATCTTACTTGCAAAGATGGCCGCAGAAGAGACAGGCATGGGTATCGCGGAAGACAAGGCGATCAAAAACCACTTTGCATCTGAGTACATCTATAACAAGTACAAAGACGAAAAGACCTGCGGTATTTTAGAAGAAGACAAAGCATTCGGCATCATGAAGGTTGCTGAGCCGGTAGGTATTTTGGCGGGTATTGTTCCAACTACTAACCCAACTTCAACTGCAATCTTTAAGTCTTTATTGGCTCTAAAAACTCGTAACGGCATTATCTTCAGCCCACATCCACGTGCGAAAAACTGTACTGGTCTTGCTGCTAAGATCATTTTGGATGCCGCCATTGAAGCCGGCGCACCTGCTGACATCGTTGCTTGTATCCAAGAGCCTTCTGTTCCATTAAGTGCTCACTTGATGCAACACGAAGACATCAACATGATTCTTGCTACTGGTGGCCCAGGCATGGTTAAGGCCGCTTACTCTTCAGGTAAGCCTGCCATTGGTGTTGGCGCGGGTAATACTCCTGCGGTTATCGATGAAACAGCTCACCTTAAGCAAGCGGTTAGCTCTATCTTGATGAGTAAAACTTTTGATAACGGCGTTATCTGTGCTTCTGAGCAGAGTGTTGTGGTTGTCGACAGCGTTTATGAAGAAGTAAAAGCTGAATTCCAAGCTCGTGGTGCTTACGTATTAAACCCAGCTGAAAAAGAAAAAGTAGGCGGCAAAATTCTTGTTGGCCCAGCTTGCGCAATGAACCCTGAGATCGTTGGCCAGCCAGCGTGGAGAGTTGCTGAAATCGGCGGCGTTAAGGTGCCTAAAGAAGCGAAAGTTCTTATCGGTGAGTGTGAGCACATCAACGACGACGAGCCATTTGCTCACGAGAAACTAAGCCCTACTTTGGCTATGTACCGTGCAAGTGACTTTAACGATGCGGTTGCGCAAGCGGTTAAGTTAATCGAAATGGGCGGCATGGGTCACACCTCTGTGCTTTACACCGACCAGGACGCTAACAAAGATCGCTTGGAAGAGTTCGGCAAGAAAATGAAAACTGGCCGTATTCTTATCAACATGCCTGCATCGCAGGGCGCAATTGGTGACTTGTACAACTTTAAACTAGCACCATCTTTGACTCTAGGCTGTGGTAGCTGGGGTGGTAACTCAGTAAGTGAAAACGTGGGAGTGAAGCACTTGATCAATACCAAAACTGTCGCCTCTCGTCGTGAAAACATGCTTTGGCACAAAGTACCTAAGTCTATTTACTTCCGTAAAGGCGCACTTCCTGTTGCCCTTGAAGAATTAAAAGACGCTAAGCGTGCGATGATCGTTACTGATAACTTCTTGTACAGCAACGGCTATGTAGACAACGTGCTTGAAACTCTACACTGCTACAACATCGAAACTGATGTGTATTACGAAGTAGAAGCGGATCCAACTCTTAAAGTAGTAAACAAAGGTGTTGATAAGCTTAAAGCCTTCCAGCCTGACGTGATTATCGCCATCGGTGGTGGTTCACCAATGGATGCTGCGAAAATCATGTGGGTAATGTACGAGCACCCAGAAGTTCGCTTTGAAGACTTGGCCTTGCGCTTTATGGATATCCGTAAGCGTATCTACAAGTTCCCTAAAATGGGTGAAAAAGCACAACTGATTGCCGTTCCAACTACTTCTGGTACTGGTTCTGAGGTAACTCCATTCGCCGTGGTAACTGATGAAAACACTGACATCAAATACCCAATTGCGGACTACGAGCTAACTCCAAACATGGCGATCATCGATCCTGACTTTGTCATGGATATGCCGCCTAGCTTGTGTGCCTTCGGTGGTGTTGATGCCCTAACTCACGCCCTAGAAGCTTACGTAAGTGTTTTCGCTAACGAATTCACTAACGGTCAAGCGCTTGAAGCGATCCGCTTATTGTTTAAGTACCTGCCTAGCAGCTACAAAAATGGTAAAAACGATCCTAAAGCTCGTGAGAAAGTTCACTACGCAGCAACTATGGCTGGTATCGCATTTGCGAATGCTTTCTTGGGTGTGTGTCACTCTATGGCTCACAAACTTGGTTCGCACTTCCACGTGCCTCACGGTTTAGCTAACGCCTTACTTATCAGCGAAACCATTAAGTACAACGCCGTTGATAACCCAGTTAAGCAAGGTACTTTCCCTCAGTACAAGTACCCACAAGCGAAACTGCGTTACGCTAAAGTGGCTGACTACTTAGGTCTTGGTGGTAACACTCTTGATGAGAAAGTCGACTTGTTAGTAGCTGCAGTTGAAGGCTTGAAAGCTGAGCTAGATATCCCAACTAGCATTAGAGGCGCCGGTGTTAACGAGCGTGAGTTCCTTGAGAAAGTAGACCTTCTTTCAGAAGAAGCGTTTGATGATCAGTGTACTCCTGCTAACCCGCGTTACCCTCTGGTAAGCGAGCTTAAAGGTCTATATCTGAACGCTTTCTACGGTGAAGATCAAGCAGCTCCCGCAGCTAAAAAGCCTGCGAAAAAAGCTGCTAAAAAATAAGTTTTAATACTCATTAAAACGTAAATAGAACCCCGCCAAGTGCGGGGTTTTTATGTTCAGGATGAACGGTATAGCACGAGTTCAAGGACGAACAAGAGCGCATAGGTTCAGGCAGATAACTGCATCCTGCGTTATCTGCACTTCCGCCATCCATGGCGGTCGGATGAACGGTATAGCACGGGTTCAGGACGAACAGGAGTGCATAGATTCAGGAAGATAACTGCTAGCTTTGGCATCCTGCCACTTTTGCCTTCCACCTTAGGTATTCACTAACCTTGTTATAACAATGGGCTATCACAAGTGCGAATACAGAGTATAAAAAAGGGTAGAGAAAACACCATTGCTGTCCCACATTTTGTGTGGTAGGGAGCAGCGTCCTATTTTCAGTCTGGTCGTCCCTGTTTGGACAAGCCTAATCAGGGACGCTGTAAATATATCCTTATACGCTTTGCTTCGGCATCCTGCCTCAGAAACCCTTCATAGCCTTGCCCAAACAGGCACTTCTAGCGTCTGGCACGGGCTTCGAATATGGAGTGGGAGGAGTTAAGCAAGGCCGTCTACCGCAGGGAGCGGTAGCCGAGCCCCCATGGATGGGTTTACGGCGTGCCTTGATTAACACCACCTATTCCATGTCTCAAACACATTTAAATTACTTAAAGCCAAACCCGTAAAGCCGATACATTAAGGCGGCAATAATTTATGGAACAGCAATGGAGAAAACACCGCCCTTTTTCTCAACTTAGCAATAAGTCCTTTATTTATTACGTTCTTTGGCTGAACCTTCTCTTAAACGGCCTCGATATTTATCTTTTGCTAAGGCCTGCATATCTTCAACCACATCGCGCTCATCGACAATTTCACGACCAAGCAAGGTTTCAATCGCATCTTCTAACGCGACCACACCGGCAGTCTGACCAAATTCATCTTCAACTAAACACAAGTGTGCTTTTTGTTTAATCAACATATCCAACAAATGCTGAACTGGCAGCTTTTCTGAAACTCGAATGAATTCCTGAGCAAACTCGCTGACATGCTCACCACCTTGCCCGTTTCGCTCCGCCTCATATAAGTCTGAACGAATCACCATGCCTGCAATATCATCCACCCCAGAGCCATAAACAGGGATACGTGAGAACTGCTGAGTTTTAGGGTTATCTAAGGCCTCACTCACCGTTAGACTTTTATCTAACATGTGTACAACGGTTCTTGGGGTGAGAATTTTTTCAACCTTAATATCACGCAAGCCAAGCAGGTTAGAAAGGTATTCGTTCTCTTGCTTAAATAGTGCGCCTTCTTTGTGGCTTAAAGAAGCCAATGCAATAATCTCTTCGCGAGTTATTTCGTTGTCTTGCTCATTACTGAACAATTTTGTTAAGCGCGAAGAGAACCAAACCAAGGGATAGACCAGCTTAACCAACCACGAAATTACAAAGGCCGCAGGTGTCGCTAACTGACGCCAATAACTGGCTCCTAAGGTTTTAGGAATAATTTCAGAAAAATACAAAATAGCTAGAGTCAGAAGTACTGCGATCAAGGTTTCCCATTCGGCTCCAAAGACTTGTAAAGCCTGAGAGCCGACACCCGCCGCCCCCATGGTGTGGGCAAAGGTATTTAAGATCAAAATACTCGAAAGCGATTCATCCAAACGCCCCTTCACTTTAGCAAGCTTGCTGGCCTTAGCTGGGTTTTCAAGCTCTAAGGCTTGCAAGTAACTTGGTGTAACAGAGAGCAACACAGCCTCTAGTACGGAGCACAAAAAAGAGACGCCAATGGCGAGTGATAAATAAAGCAGTAATAGAGTCATAATTTCGTTTAGTAAAAATGAGCCTAAGGGCCCTTTAAAGCTTAGATGCGAACAGCCCAACCAAGCTAATGGCTTAAATCTGCGCTCATGCAAGCCGCTATTCAACAAGATATCGGCAAGCATACCTTCGACTTATAGCCGAGGTCTAATTACCCGATACAAAGATTAAGAATAGTTAGCACCATAGACAAGGTATTGACACTTTTTAGGTCTCTTAGGGCATAGCATAAATACGTGACAATAGTGCGCTGATGCCCAGTTTAAGCCCCGTAGCTACGCACTATTAAGTTCCCTTTTTTAAAGGCTTTGCACCACTGTGATTGACACCAGTCAAAGCCGCTATAACCACCTAGGTTAACCTGTAGTGGATAATTTTTTCACTTCATAACTAGGGATAAAAAATGACTGCAACATCCCCTCAAACTGCAACCAAAAATCGCTGGCTTATCGCAGCGTCCGCTGTCGGGGTTCACGCCTCCATCGGTTCTGTATACGCGTTTAGTGTATTTAAAAAGCCTCTTTCAAAATTGCTTGAAGGCGTGAGCGACAATGAAATCGCCTGGACCTTTAGTTTTGCAATTTTCTTCTTAGGTATCAGCGCTGCCATTATGGGCCACTTTGTTGAAAAACACGGTCCTCGTAAATCAGGCATGTTAGCTGCCAGCTTTTTTGGTGGCGGTTTATTAGTCGCAGGCCTTGGTGCGATGCTAGAGAACCTCTATATCATCTGGCTCGGTTACGGTGTATTAGGTGGTATCGGTTTAGGTATTGGCTACATCACCCCGGTAAGTACGCTTGTTAAATGGTTCCCGGATCGCCGCGGCTTGGCAACCGGCCTTGCCATTATGGGTTTTGGTTTTGGCGC
This sequence comes from Agaribacterium sp. ZY112, assembly GCF_041346925.1. Taxonomy (NCBI): domain Bacteria; kingdom Pseudomonadati; phylum Pseudomonadota; class Gammaproteobacteria; order Cellvibrionales; family Cellvibrionaceae; genus Agaribacterium; species Agaribacterium sp. ZY112. The sequence continues at coordinate 31,971 of NZ_CP166840.1, forward strand.
CTTTTTTGGTGGGCCATTATTCCAAAAGCTAATGACTAGCTTTGGCTTGAGTTTTTACGGCGCAGCTGATCTTGCACAAGCGGTTGCCGTACCGGCCATTGCTGCAAAAGTTAGCGGCATCACCGATCCTGTGGCCATCAACCAAGCTGTTGCTGCCATTGTTGCCGCTAAAGGGATTTACGCCAACTGGTTCATTATGGGTATTGTGTACCTAGTTGTAATGTTCGCTTCTGCTTCTTATCTAGAGCGCCCACCAGAAGGCTGGATGCCAGAAGGTATGAAAGACGCTATCGCTTCAGGTAAAAAGAAAAAAGTAGAAGATCTTACTCAACTTACAGCTAACGAAGCCGTTAAAACTGCGCCGTTCTATGGCCTGTGGATAATGATGTTTATTAACATCAGCTGTGGTATTGCCGTTATCTACTCAGCCTCACCACTTGCACAAGAAAGTATTGGTTTAACTGCAGGCGAAGCCGCTGCAGTTGTGGGCTTGATGTCTTTATTTAACGGTTTGGGTCGTATTGGCTGGGCGTCAATGTCTGATGTATTAGGCCGAAGCAACACTTACATGACCTTCTTTATCGTACAGATTGTTGCCTTTGCCCTACTACCAAACATCACTAGTGTGATCATGTTCCAAGTTGTCTTGTACTTGATCCTCACTTGCTACGGCGGTGGTTTTGCAACTCTACCTGCATTTATTGGTGACCTATTTGGCACCAAGCAGCTTGGCGCCATCCATGGTTACGTCTTAACTGCTTGGGCTGCGGCCGGTCTTGCAGGCCCTCAGTTAGCAGCTTACGTGCGCACTGTAAGTGGCAGCTATGAAAGCACTCTCTACATCTTTGCAGGTGTATTTATTGTTGCTCTTGGGGTATCACTGGTGATGAAAGCCTATGTAAACCGTGCACGAGGTGCTTTAGAAGCGGCAGCTGCTGCTAGCTAAATAAAACCAAGTACATGTTTAATAGCGTTTTATGCGCTATTAAACATCCTTTTTAAGCCCTAGCTTATCTTATTAAGCTGGGGCTTATTTTTATCTCACCCCTAAGACTTAGATAAGCTATAAAATCATTATTACTACTCTGACAAATGTTTTTTAGCTCACAAAAAATAACAGAGCAGAGTTCAAAAATATCAGCCCTCCCCCCTGTGTTACTTCGCGCCACAGCCTTGAGACCTAGGTCACACCAGCATTTAGTTTAAATAATTATAAAAACGTCTGGAGCATTAGTGAATTCAATTCTAAGAAACTCAGTCCCTAGACTTTCTTATTAATAAGCGCTAACGCACGGCCCGTCTAGCCTTGCTCACAGGCCATAAAAAAGCGGCCTAAACACTCATTAAAAAAAAACAAATAAGTGACATTTATAGCCAGGAAATTCCGTTTACGCGCATACGTATAATCTCTGCGCTATCAATTTCAATTAAATAAAAATAATAGATTTAAGGAACTCGACAATGAAACGCACTCTTTTATCTCTGCTTATGGCAGGTGCCAGTTGTACGGCCTTAGCCAATGACTGGGGCGACCTACCGGTACCTGCACATGCGGGTGATGGCAAAACGTGGCAACTACATGAACTAAGTGATAACTTTAACTATAACGCTCCCACAACAGGTAAGAGCAACGAATTCTTTACACGCTGGAAAGAAGGCTTCGTAAACCCATGGACAGGCCCAGGTCTTACAGTATGGGAGCCGAGCCACTCGTCAATGTCTAACGGCAACCTCAACATTACAGCCAGCCGCATGCCAGGCACCAACAAAGTCTATGCTGGCTCTATTACCTCAAACGACCCGCTTACTTACCCGTTGTACGTTGAGATCAACGCTAAAATCAGCGATTTGGTACTTGCCTCCGATGCGTGGTTATTAAGCGCAGACAGCACACAAGAAATCGACATTCTTGAGGCTTATGGCTCTAGCCGCCCAGGCCAAGAGTGGTTTGCTCAGCGTATTCATTTAAGCCATCACGTGTTTGTTCGCAACCCATTCCAAGATTATCAACCCTCCGATAATGATGAGTTTTCTTACGCTGGTGACAAGGATTTAACGTGGTATGCAGATGGCCAAGGAACGACTTGGAACGAAGAGTACCACCGTATTGGTGTGCACTGGATAGACCCTTGGAACCTTGAATACTATATCGATGGAGAGCTGGTTCGCGTAACACGCCCAGAAGAAATCGACCCACGTGGTTACACGAACGGCACAGGCCTAAACAAACCGATGCACCTGATCTTCAATACCGAAGATCAAAACTGGCGCTCAGATGCTGGTATCACCCCAACCGACGCCGAGCTAGCCGACCCCAGCAAAAATACCTACAAGGTTGACTGGGTACGTATTTATAAGCCCGTAGAAGATAACAGCTCAAGCCCATCACCGAGCCCATCACCTAGTGTTGCACCAAGCCCTTCTGTCCCTAGTGGTGACACCACAGTGATTGAACTTGGCAACTTTGTCGATACAGGCAAACAAGGCTCTGCAATTAGCGGTGATACGGTACTTGGCTTTAACGCCTCTGGTGACAATATCAACTACAACAGTGTTGGTGACTGGGCTGAATACCAGATCAACCTAGCTGAAAGCGGGCAATACAGCCTTGAGTTACTAGCGGCTTCACCCGTTAATGGCGGCTTAGGCGCAGACATCAGTATCGATGGTAGTCTTGTTGGCACTATTGCTGTTACTACAACTGGCGGCTGGAATAACTACCAAGCCAACAACTTAAACAACAGCCTTGAGTTAAGTGCAGGCCAGCATACTATTCGTGTTCAAAGCTCAGGCAGCAGCGCTTGGCAGTGGAATGCAGACGAGCTTCGTCTAATGCGCACCGGTGATATCAGCACGCCTACACCCATCCCTAGCTTGAGTCCAAGCCCAGAGCCCAGCCCATCTACACCGCCAACAGGCACCCCTGTGAGCGTAACTGTTGAGGCTGAAGACTTTAGTAACGAGAGCGGTTTGTCTACTCAAACGTGGTGGGGCTCAACCACCTTCCTTGGCAATAACCAAACCGGTGACTGGGCTGAATACAGCATCAACTTCCCAGTAAGCGGCAGCTACAACCTAAGTTTCTTTGCGTCTACCAATGTAAATAATGGGGCTAATGTGACTGTTTATATAGACGGTATCGAAGTGGCTCAAAGCCCTGTCACAGGGGAAACCTGGAATGTATTTACTGAACAAGTGGTTGCCTCTGACTTAAGCATTAGCGCAGGCACACACACCGTTAAAGTTGAAAGTACAGGCCCTGAGTTTATCTGGCAGTGGTACTTAGACAAAATGACGTTTAGCACAAACTAAGCTCAAAACGGAAAACGGTACTGGCATAGCTTAAACGCCAGTACCGTTTTACTCTCTAACAAACAGTAAAATGCAGTTCAGAATTTTCTTAAATCTTAAAAAACATTCACATAAAGCCCCCTAACATAACCCTTTCACACCTTTCCTACCTAACTATTGACTAGAAACTAAAGTTATAGAAAGCTGTCAAATCATTACCAATGGTTGTATAGCAACGCAGCTTTTTTAAGGTTTTTTTGTCACTTTCGGTCGAAATGACAAGGCTCAAGCCGTGTAACATGTACCTTGGCGATGAAATGGCGCGTATTACCACATAAATGGTAGGGTCATTATCTATAACTAAAAAATTTCAGGAACGTGGAATGAAAATAAAACTTACCGCTGTAGCCGCACTCGCAATGAGCACTAGCACTCTTGCTGCGGATTGGGATGGAATTCCAGTACCTGCCGATGCTGGCGAAGGCTTTGAATGGCAGCTTCAAGATCAAAGTGATGATTTTAACTATGAGATGGCCGCTGGAACTGGCGTCGTAGAGTTTGATGAAAAATGGACATTTGGTTATCACAATCCTTGGATAGGCCCCGGATTGACTATTTGGGATAGTAACCATGTTGAGGTTACTAGTGGCAATTTACGCATCACAGCAAGCCGCGCCCCCGCATCTGTTGTTGATTCCCTAGGGGCTGGTTATACAAATAAAATCAATAACCCCAATCACTTACTGTACATGGGCAGCATCACCTCAACCGAGCACGTGCAATACCCCGTTTATATGGAAGCCCGAGCCAAGCTAAGTAATACCGTACTAGCCAGTACATTCTGGTTTTTAAGTGATAACGACACCAAAGAAATTGACACTATCGAAGCTTATGGTGGCGCTGGGGTTGATACCGACGGTGATGGCAATGCCGATATTGGAGCTTGGACGGCAGGAGCTCTCCACTTAAGTAACCACACTTTTATTCGAGAGCCATTTACCGACTACCAACCTGGCGCAGGAGTAGGTATTGATGTTAAAGGTACATGGTACCGAGAGAGTGGTCGCTCCACCTGGGTCGATGAATATGTCACCCTCGGCACTTATTGGAAATCACCTTTCCATCTTGAATACTATGTAAATGGCAATCTAGTGCGCATCATTAGTTATGATGCCGATGCCGCCGATCCTAACCAAGTGGGTTACTCCTACTACCTTGATGCCAATGGCGTTGCACAAGAGCAGTGGTTTGATTACAACCCTATGGACAGGCCAAACCACACCAACGGTGAAGGTTTAAACGAAAGTATGAATATCTTGATCAGCTTAGAAGATCAAGACTGGCGCGCGTTCGAAGGTGCTACTTATGTTGATGGCGTACCCACAGTTAACCCTGCCGAAGCTATTACGCCTTCGGACTTCGACCTTGCTGCCAGCAATGACGGTGAATACTTAGTTGACTGGGTACGCTTTTATAAGCCTGTCGCGGTAAGCAACCCAAGCCCAGAGCCTTCTGTTGAGCCAAGTACTGAGCCTTCTGTTGAGCCAAGTACTGAGCCTTCTGTTGAACCAAGCGCTGAGCCTTCTGTTGAACCAAGCGCTGAGCCTTCTGCAGTCCCTAGCCCAGCAGCAAGCTCTGCTCCTGAAGAAAAATCAGACAGTGGCGGTGGTGTTATCGGTTTTGAATTTGGTGGCCTAGGTTTATTAGCCGCACTTGCTCTTTGGCGCCGACGTCGCGCTTAAAATAAGCCAATAAGCATATTCAAAGGCCCACAAGGGCCTTTTTTAGGTCGGTATAAATCCTAGACCGCTCTAAGTTCTACTTACTCAACCGCAACCTCAAGCCTAATTGATAGCTTCAAACGGGCGCAACAAAGCTTGTCTATACTTCTGAAAAGTTAACCGCGCAAACGCATGATTAGCTCAATGTAAGTATGACCAGCAATTTGCGGATTCGGCTCATCCTATGCGAGTAAATCAATACCTTAAACTAACTCTTAACTTGATTGGCGTACTGCTATTAAGCAGCAGCGTACTTGCAAGCAGCAAAGCCAAAATTCTCACCATTGCCTTTTACGCCGACGGCGATTCCCACCATGGCGCGCTACGTAAATTAGCACGAGAGTTTGAACAAGAAAATCCAAGCATTCACATTCGCCTGACCTCTTATCGCACTATCGAAAACTACTCCAAACAGGTTGACTACTGGCTCTATACAGACAACGGCCCAGAACTCATTTTTTGGTATGGCGGCCAACGCTTAAAGCACTACGCTGAACAAGGCAAACTGCATCAAATCGATGACATGTGGGCCAAACACCAACTTACAAACAACTTCTCCTTGCCCTCTCGTGAAGCCTCGCAAATAAATGGCCATTACTACGCTATTCCTATTACCTCCTATCTCTGGGGCTTGGTTTATGACGAAAAAGCCCTAAAGACCTTAGATATTCAGGTGCCTCAAACTTGGCAGCAACTACTACAGAGTTGCCAAAAACTACGGCAACAAGAAGTGGATATGTTTAGCCTTGGCAGCCAGACAACATGGGTGATGCATGCGTGGTTTGACTACCTAAACCTAAGAGTAAACGGCCTTAACTACCACCAAAAACTGCTTCAAGGCCAAATCGCTTATGACGATGTGGGCGTAATAGACACACTCAAACACTGGAAACAACTGCTTGACTACGGTTGCTTCAATGATAATCACAGTGCCTTCACTCGCCGCCAAGCCTTCCCTCGTATACTGCACAACATGTCATTAATGAGCCTCGCTGACGGCCCTACACATCAAATTCCAGAGCAAAAACGACAAGGCCTACGCATTGCCTCCTTTCCTCAAATACATAAAAACATACCGCAATATACTGTAGCTCCGGTTAACGTTTTTATACTACCAAGCCATACAGAGAAAAGTGCAGAGCTCGACAAGCTCGTCGAATTTATTAGCTCTATTCAATTTCAAAGCGAGTTTAATAATATTATCAATCGCCCAGCAGCACATATTCATGCTACTGCTGAAGACAATATCATCATCAAACAAATGCAAGATACGTTAAGATCCTCCCCCGGCGGCATACAATATTTAGATCGTGACACCGATATTCGCTTTGGTGAACGCAGCCCCTATATTTTTGAAAACTTTATGCGTCATCAAGATGTTAAGCGCTGTGCAAAAGAGCTAGAACAGTTGCGCCAGCATGTCTTTGGGCCACTCTAAGTTCGGCACCACAAACAAAGGGCAATAAACCATGAGCAGTGTTTCACCAGAGCCTCGTAGGCACACAACTACGGATATTATTAACGCAGGGTTTATTGCCATTATTCGCTGTGAACAGCAATCAGAAGTAGCGGCCATAGTCGACAACTTAGCCGAGGCAGGTGTGCTCTATGTAGAGATCACGTCAAACACACCTGGCTGGCAACATGAAATCAAGCAAGCAAGGCTGCGCCACCCTGAGCTGTGCATTGGTGCGGGAACAATAAAAAACACCGAATTGGTATCCCAAGCCGCCGATGCCGGTGCGCAATTTATTGTCACCCCCAATACCAATAAAGCCGTGGTCGATGCGGCCAATAAATACCAGCTAACCGTATTGATGGGCGCCTTCACCCCCACCGAAGTAGCCGATGCGATTGAATACGGTGCGGATATTGTGAAGCTCTTTCCTTCAGAAATACTAGGCATCAAGTACTTCCAGTCTTTACTTGGCCCCTTTAACGACACACATATCATGGCCGTAGACAATATGAGCGTTGAACGCGCCCAACAGTGGTTAGAGGCTGGGGCAAGTGGCGTAGCCGTTGGCAATATCTTGGCTTACCCTTGCAGCAGTGAAAGTGAAAAAGAAGCCCAACGAATGTTAGCGCAACGCTATATGGCTGTCTGTCAAAAATAAGCCCGACAAGCAGCCACCCTACAGAATAAAAGGCGGTCTAGCGGCTCTGTGCTAAATCGCTTTTAAAAACCTAAGCACCAAGCGCGATATCAACTCGGGCTTTTCAGCATGCAACCAATGCCCAGTATTACTGACCACTTTTAATTCCGTCTTGGGGAAACGTGAAACGATCGCTTCACGATAGTCACTTTTAATATAATCACTATTCTCAGCCTTTAAGAACAGTACTGGCTTATTAAACACAGCCTCACTATTACCTTTAATTAAATCGGCGTAATGAGTATGAATAGCCACTAAATTCATGCGCCACTGAAACTTACCTAATTCATCTTTTTGCAGGTTCTTTAGTAAAAAGCTGCGCACCGGTTTTTCCGGGATTGTTTGCGCTAAGACCTTATCCGCCTCAATCCGCGAATTCAAAGTATTCAAATCAACAGACAACAAGCCAGAAAACACCCCTTCGTGTCGATGTTCGTAGGCAACTGGGGCAATATCAGCAACGATCAACGAGATCACACTGGCCGGATAGTTTAACGCCAACTCCATAGCCGCCTTACCACCAAGGCTATGACCAAAAAAATGAGCGCTTGATAGCTCTATACTTTGCATCCACGCATAGATGCCATCGGCCATACTGTGTAAATCAAAGTCATCAATTTGACCTGAACGGCCATGATTAGGTAAATCAATGGAATAGACGCAAAACTGCTCACTTAACAGCTTAGCAATAGCACCAAGGTTCTCACGTGTACCAAAGAGGCCATGAATAAGTACAAGTGGCTCACCCTCGCCCCGAACACTGTAATCAATAAGCATATTATTCAGACTTAGGAGTAGCCCCTGGCATAGGGAAAGGCGTTACTGAGTTGCCGCCCCCCTTCACATCGGTGACCTTCACCTGGCCTTCTTTTTCAACTTCGTCAATACGCACAATGCTGTGTAAAGGAATATACGAACGCTTTACACCGGAGAATTCATTTTTTAGTTTCTCTTCACCTGGGTCGACCACCAACTGCGCTCGCTCACCAAAGACAAACTCTTCTATCTCAATAAAACCATACATCTCACTTTGATAGATAGCACGACAATACACTTCAAACACTTGGTTTTGGTTGTAGAACACCACTTTATAGGTCGGAACACCGGCCATAGAACATCTCAACTTGTTAAACACATACTCAGCCTCCCAATATGGGGGCCATCTTGGCGATTACAAGAGCTCTTTATTGTGAATAGCGTACACAGACGCTGGGCAAGTAAGCCCGCCAAGGCTATAATCCGCGCTCGTTTTTTGACCATCCCAAGCAGTAACAAGAGCACCCCCATCGTGAGCAAGGCCACCGAGAGCACCACCCAGCAAGACGAGAGTCGCACAAGTAAGAAACTCTTTATTCAGACACACGGCTGTCAGATGAACGAGTACGACTCGGCCCGCATGAAAGATCTGCTCGGCGACAGCCACGACATGATCGCCACCGACGATCCGGAAGAAGCCGATGTACTGCTAGTTAATACCTGCTCCATCCGTGAAAAAGCCCAAGAAAAGCTTTTTCACCAATTAGGCCGCTGGAAACATCTTAAAGAAAAGAACCCCGATCTAGTGATTGGAGTGGGGGGCTGTGTGGCCTCACAAGAAGGTGAAGCTATTTCTGAACGCGCACCTTATGTTGATCTGATCTTTGGCCCTCAAACCTTGCACCGTCTACCCGAAATGATGGAAAGCAAGCAAGATAACGGCGCGGTTGTGGTCGACATCAGCTTTCCTGAAATTGAAAAGTTTGATCGCTTGCCGGAACCAGAAGTCGACGGCGCCAGCGCCTTTGTATCGATTATGGAAGGCTGCTCTAAGTACTGCACCTTCTGTGTTGTGCCCTACACCCGAGGCGAAGAGGTCAGCCGCCCTGCCGCCGATGTGATGCACGAAATTGAGCACTTAGCGGCGCAAGGCGTACGCGAAGTCAACCTGCTAGGCCAGAACGTCAACGCATATCGCGGTGAAAGCAACGGCAACGTTGTTGACCTTGCCGAACTAATCACCATGGTAGCCACGGTTGAAGGCATCGATCGCATTCGCTACACCACCAGCCATCCGGTCGAATTCAGTGAAAGCCTTATTCAAGTTTATGCCGAAGTACCCGAGCTTGTTAGCCACCTACACCTACCCGTACAAAGTGGTTCTGATCGCATCTTAATGGCGATGAAACGTGGCCACACGGCACTTGAGTACAAGAGCAAACTGCGCAAACTGATGAAGATTCGCCCAGGCATCAGCTTGAGCTCTGATTTTATTATTGGCTTCCCAGGCGAAACCGAAGCCGACTTTGAAGCCACAATGAAGCTCATTGCCGATATCGGTTTTGATAATTCATTTAGCTTTATTTACAGCCCTCGCCCAGGTACACCTGCAGCCGAGCTTCCAGACGACACTGAAATGGCGCTTAAAAAGCAGCGTCTTAAAATTCTTCAAGATCGTATTGTGCAGCAAGCGCAGGCGATTAGCCGCCGTATGGTCGGTAATACTGAACGTGTTTTAGTAACCGGCTATAGCAAGAAAGACCCAGGCCAACTGGCGGGCCGCACAGAAAACAACCGTGTTGTTAACTTCCGCTGTGACCAGCCAGAGTTGATTGGTAAATTTGCCGATGTGCTTATTGAGCAGGCTTTACCCAACTCCTTACGCGGTGTGCTATTAGGCTCTGAGCTAGACGACTGATACCCACTTAGAACAACCGAAGCCTTATAGGTCTTGGGTCGAAGCTCAAACTTCGGCCCAGTTTGTTCTATAACTTGAAGCTAGCTCTTGGCCTCCAACACTTTCCACTCTTGAGTTCGCTCACTCATAAAACCAATGTGTTGGTATAGGGTTTTTAACTCCCCGCTTTCACGCATTAACTGCAGGCCCCTATTCAAGGCAGCATAAACCTCGTCTGCATTTTCCGACACGTTAGACACAGCAAAGTGGCGCGCCCCCGGCATTAATACCTTAACGCCATAGATAGGGAACAGACGCTCCTCCCCACACAAGACAGACATGTCGTCAGTAGCCGGCAGCTCAGACAAAGTAAAATCAGCCCGACCTAAATTAATAATTTTAAAAGCCGAGTTGGTATTCATCGCACTACTTACATGGCCAGTTAAACCGTTGATTAACTGCCAGTCGTAAGTCCAGTTAGAAACCATCACCCCGTGCATAGCCCCTAAATCCACCTGATCCGTCGGGTAGCTTCGTACAGGGTGGTCAACACGAGTATAAATACCTTTTTCAATTTCACCTTGTGCCAATACTGCATTACTTAAGGCCAGAGCCTCCGCGTCATCAGCCCATACCGTCTCTCCAGAGACATCGGCACTGCCGCTTTTAACCATGCGAATACTACGCGCATAGTTTGCAGAGGGAAGCAGTTCTATGCGGTGCTCGGGGTTGTCACGTAAAAAAGCACGGCACAAAAGTAAAATTTCCAACTCGTTGCGTCTTGTATCAGCCGCGATATCCCAAGTTTCTAAACAACGCCCCTGCTCAACAGCTTGGCGGAAGATAGAATAATCCTCTAACGAGGAGGCAATACGAATGGTTAAAGGGGAGGACGAATCAGCCCGCACGCACGCAGAACTCAATACAGAGACACAAGCGAGCAAACATGTGATCACAACAATACAACGATGCAACATAAAAAAGGTATTTATCTATAGAAGCTCGGCCCCAATAAAGCCCAACTCATGGTTTTATTATTTAAAGCATTATGCACTTAGCTAAGCCACAAACCTAGAGCAAGCTCAAAAAACAGGCAAAGCGCTATAGACTTAATCAAGCAAACTCAGGTACTAAACACAAACACAACAACAGTCACGAAGAACAAAACAACACAATCTTTGCTTTTCCCGCTAAGGCGAATCGGTTAGTCTAGCGACTTAAGAACTTCGTTTTAGGTACAGCCCTTCTTGAACAGCTCAAACGCCGACGCCTCCTTCACCCTGGAGCCGAACGACAATCGCCGCATTGCCCTAGTTTGCGGGCAACTCAATAGCCATCTCAAACAAATTGAAAAGCGCCTAGAGGTTGAGATTCGCCATCGTGCGAATAACTTTCGCATATTAGGTGAGAGCAAAGCTAGGCAAGCAGCGCAGCAAATACTTACTTACTTATTTGAGTTATCTGAGACGGAGAATGATATCAGCCCCGATCAGGTCCATCTCGCCATACAGGAAGCAGCCATGGAAGCGGTGACAGAATCAGAAGTTGATGCAGCAATACGTGAAGCCAGCGTCATTCACACCAAAAAAGCCTCTATCAAACCTCGCGGCGGCAAACAGACCGACTACGTTGCAGCTGTTCGTCGCAACGATATCAACTTTGGTATTGGGCCTGCCGGTACAGGTAAAACTTACCTAGCGGTGGCATGTGCCGTAGAAGCGCTTATGCGCGATGATGTAGAACGTATTTTATTGGTTCGACCTGCCGTAGAAGCCGGTGAGAAGCTTGGTTTCCTACCTGGAGACTTAAGCCAAAAAGTCGATCCTTATTTACGCCCACTCTATGACGCACTGTATGAGATGCTTGGTTTTGAAACAGTCGGCAAGCTGATTGAGCGCAGTGTTATTGAAATCGCACCTCTGGCTTATATGCGTGGTCGCACACTCAACAACAGCTTTATTATTTTAGATGAAAGCCAAAATACCACCCGAGAGCAAATGAAAATGTTCTTAACGCGTATTGGTTTTGGCTCTACCGCGGTCATCACCGGTGACCCCTCACAGATTGACTTACCTCGCGGCCAAAAAAGCGGGCTTAACCATGCCATTGATGTGCTCGATGGTGTCGACGGCATTAGCTTTAGCTTTTTCACCTCCCGTGATGTAGTCCGCCACGCTATCGTCCAACGTATTGTTGAGGCCTATGACAGAGCCGATCAGCGCGAACACGCAGCCGACGCTCAAAAGCGCGACTAATGGCCAATATCGATGTGCAAATCGCTTGTGCAGCTGACGCTCTGCCAAGCGAGGATCAATTACAACACTGGTGTAAAACTGCACTTAAAGCAGCGGGTCGTGATGGTGCCTTGGCATTGCGAATCAGCGATGCCAAAGAAATCCAAACACTCAATCAGCAATATCGCAATAAAAACAACAGTACCAATGTGCTATCGTTCCCGAGCGATTTACCTGCTGAACTCGGCTTAGACGAACTTGGCGATATTATTATGTGTGCCGAAGTCATCGCCCGTGAAGCAGTTGAACAAAATAAAAATGCAGATGACCACTGGGCCCACATGGTGATCCACGGTACCTTGCACTTGTGTGGTTACGACCATATAGATGATAAAGAAGCCGAAGAGATGGAAGCGCTAGAGACTCAAATACTCGCGACTCTTGGCATCAACAACCCCTACCTAGCTTAAGATGGTAAGCATCATGAACGACGAAGCTCCGAGTAGTCAGAGCGAGGAAAGTGAGAGTCGCACTTGGCTATCACGTTTATTTACTGGCAAAGGCCAAACCCCTCGCACTCGCCAAGAGCTGCTGCAAATGATCAAAAATGCAGCCGAAACAGAAGTACTCGATGACGAAGCCCTACACATCATTGAAGGCGCTATCGATGTTGCCAATCAACAAGTGCGCGAGATCATGGTTGCAAAAGCGCAAATGGTCTGCATTCAAATAGATGAATCACCAAGCGAGTTTTTACCTAAAGTAATTGAAAGTGGCCACAGCCGCTTTCCTGTGCTTGGAGAAAATGGTGACGACGTAAAAGGCATCTTGCTCGCCAAAGATTTATTACCCTTGGTATTAAAAGGAGCTGAGGGTTTCAACCTAGAAAAACATTTGCGCACGGCGAATGTGATCCCAGAAAGTAAGCGCCTAAATATATTATTAAAAGAATTCCGAGAAAACCGCTATCATATGGCCATGGTCATTGATGAGTATGGCGGTATTAGCGGCCTTGTCACCATTGAGGACATTCTCGAAGAAATAGTTGGCGAAATCGAAGACGAAACCGACGATGACAACGAAGATTTTATTCGGCCCGTTGCAGAAAACGACTATATATTAAAAGCCCTTACCCCCATTGCCGATTTTAATCGCTACTTCAAACAGAAGTTTGATGAGAGTGAATTCGACACCATCGGCGGTTTAGTTATGCAAACCTTTGGTCACGTACCTAAGCGCAATGAGATTGCTCACATTGCTGACTTTTCCTTCCGTGTACTTTATGCCGATGATAGGAAAATTCATTTGCTTCGTGTCAGTAAACTCAATACCGACTAATCCCTTAGCCGCAGCCACCTCCTGATTATGTTTAACACAGCCCTGCAATTCGCCCTGCGACAAAAATCGTATGCCCTGTGTTTACTCTGCGGCTTATTGCTGCCCTTAAGTTTTGCACCGGCGTCTTGCTGGCCACTAGCCATTCTCAGCTTGGCCGGTTTTGCTTACTCAATACAGATCAAACAGACAAATAAAGCAGGCTCGGCACTAACACACGCCTTTTTTTTCCACCTAGGCGGCTTTGCCGCTGGTGCGTCTTGGGTCTATGTCAGCATCCATGATTTTGGCTTTACCGCCGCTTGGCTCGCTCTTGTCTTAACCAGCGTATTTGTACTATTTCTCGCGCTAGTTAGCTCACTACCCTGGCTTTTATGTAGGACAAACTTAAACAATAACACCAGCTTATTACTGCTATTTCCGAGCTTACTTATTGCATCGGAATGGCTGCGCTCGTGGTTGTTTACTGGTTTCCCTTGGCTCTATGTTGGCTACAGTCATATCGACAGCCCTTTATCGGGCTGGGCACCGGTACTTGGTGTCTTTGGCTTAAGCTTTATTAGCGCCTTAAGTGCCGCGCTGCTATTACTTGCACTTAAACACACAAGGGCACTTGCCAAAACAAGAGCTAAACTCACTGCCCAGCAAGCTAAACGACGGCTTGCAGAGCTGTGCTTATACCTGTGCAGTGTGCTACTTCTATTTAGCAGCGGTGTGTATTTACAAAATATTGAATGGACACAAGCGAGCCAAGAAAAGCAGCTTGTCGCCTTATTACAGCCCAATGTTCCATTACCGATGAAATGGAACCCTTATCACCACCCCAAGCTCCTCTCCGACTTAGACAAACTGGCTTCACCGTGGTGGGAAGCAGACATACAAATATGGCCAGAGGCTGCGATACCTGGCTTACGTAGCCACGCTGGCTCATTTATTGACGAAATAAACGAGCGTGCGACAAAGCATAAAACCAATGTCTTCACAGGCGCGCTCTGGGATGAGGACAACGGTGAGGTCTATAACAGCGTCATCGCGCTTGGCAGCGCTAAGGGCCATTACTTCAAACAAAAGCTCGTGCCTTTTGGTGAGTACGTGCCCTTTGAAGATCAACTGCGAGGTCTAATTGCCTTCTTTGATTTACCTAATTCTGTGATTCGTCGTGGGCCTTTTAAAAACAACGCCCTACAAGCAAGCACACGCAAAGAGCAAAGCTATAACATCGCACCTTTTATTTGCTATGAAGTGGTTTACCCCGATTTTGTCGCACGCAACGCACGCGACAGCCAAGTCATGCTAACGATCAGTAATGACGCTTGGTTTGGTGATTCCATAGGCCCCTTACAGCACTTTGAAATGGCCCGCATGCGCGCCTTAGAAAACCAAAAGTATATGCTACGCTCGACCAACACCGGCATAAGCGCCATTATTGGTGAACGCGGCCAAGTGCTAAAAACAACACGGCCCTTTATTAAATCGACAGTGATAGGTGTCACAGAGCTCAGGCAAGGGCTCACACCTATGGCTCGTTTTGGCTCCACACCTATTTTAGTTTTAAGCCTCATACTAATGGCTCTAGGACTGACCCACACTTATAAAATCAGGAAGGCCCATGTCTCTCATTAAAAAGCTGCTGCTTGCAACAAGCTTAAGCCTTAGCTTGACGAGCTGCTCGGTAAAAATGAGCTATCAATTTTTAGATGAAGCACTAGGCTGGCAGCTAGGTCGTTATGTTGACCTGGACCGCGACCAGAACAAACTAGCCAAGCAATTTATTGATGACTTTCACCTCTGGCATCGACATACACAACTGCCCTTATACGCCGATTATTTAGACCAGTTAAAAGTGGGCCTAAACGATCAGGTGGTAACGGCCAAGTACCTGCACGACGAAAGCAATGTGATGCAAGATTTGCTTGATCAGAGCATGATGAAACTACTGCCTGAAATTACCGAAATCGCCAATAGCCTCAACGACAAACAGGTTGAAGAGGTGGTCGAGCGCCTCACTAAAGAGCGTAAAGAATATAAAGAGGACTATATCGACGCCTCGCGCTCAGAACTTAAAAAGCGCCGCCTACGAGATATGAAACGTTATTTTGATCCATTTTTTGGTCGCTTTACTAAAACCCAAAAGAAACTATTTGATGACTGGGAAGCTCAGTTAGAGCCCTATGAAGAGCTCATGCCGGTACAGCAATTAAACTGGCAAAAAGATTTTCTTCACGCCATGACGTTTCGCGGCCAGCCCGAAAAGCTTCAGGCTGAATTAAAGCAACTGATGCTTTACCGAACCGACAATTGGGACAGCGAATTACAACGACGCTTAGACTATAACCAAGATATAACCTTTGAGATGCTAGCAAAGCTCTTTAACTCTCGAAACGAAAAACAAAAAGCCAGGCTTGCTAAAAAGTTTGATCAATACGCCGAAGACTTACGAGAACTAGCTAAGGACTCGTAAACAAGCCCCCCGCTAAAAACATAGCGCTAACCTAGAGCGACCCAAGCCTCTAGGTCAGCGCGATGCCAGCGCTGTACCGCAGCTAGGCCATCGGCAACAACATCCCAATAAACTTCAATCACATCTGTCGCCACATTAAATAATTGATGGGCCTCATCTCGCCCGCCTTTAGCAGAAAAAACCGTTGCTTCAACTGCGGCTAAAAACTGCAATAACTGGCTTTCATTTTTCTTAATCAGAACCAAAGAAGGAAACACCGCCGCAAGCTTGACTCGCAAAGTCTCCGACTGGCTGGCAAGCTGGGCTGCGTGCTCTTTTAAAGAGTTCACCCAAAAGCGCAACTTTCTTTCATCTAAGCCCTCAGTGCTCATGACCGCAGCAGCGTATGCAGCTGTACCACGTATACGCGCCACTTGCTCAATGGTTTGCGGCAGGGTTTTACACACAAATTTAATGATATCGCCTTGCTGGGCATAACGCTCAGGACTAAAGGCGCCAGTGCCTAACTTCACCTGACTGATGTCAACCAGCGGGCTTTCCAATTCCCTAGCCAAGCTAGCAATCATAACCAACAGCTGCTCGATAAAATGACTGTGCAGTTCAAAGTTGTCATTTAGATCATCACCCTCCCAGTTAGAGCGAATCGTTGCCCAAGCCAAACTTAAGTTCTCTTTATCACGAGCACTCAACAGTTGATTGGCTTTAGCAAAGGCCTCGAGCGTCGCTAAGCGACGCTCTAATTGGCGCTGAAGGGTCAAGAACTCACGCTTAAACTCCGTATTGCCTGCCAGCATGCCCATCGAAATCCCTCGATGGCGCTGAACAGCTTTAAGCAGCTGATTAAGCTGCGCAACCAAAATCAAGGCATCTTCCCTGACCAAGAATAATTCGCTAAAACGCATGTAATCCGAGATAGGTAACTCTGCTTTATGTTGTTCCACTGCTGTCGTCTTTACCTTTACTTGGGTTAAATAGGGGCATGTGTCACTGAGTCTCCCCGCAGAAGCGAAGAATACAGCAAAGTTAATGCCGCCAAGCTTAAATTGCCCCAAATTATAGCGAGATTACGAAAACAGAATAAAGTTCAGGCAGAACTTAAATTAAAATAAACCCCGCAGCGCCCCAGATCAGTGCAGACAAAACAAAAATGACCTGTAACTTAAGCTTTAAGCGCTATCATGGCTGCGCCAGTGTCTCTATAATGACGGGCTTTTGAAAAGCCTCTGGATCCCCTCTCTACACAATGAAAGAACAATACCAGCCGAGTGATATCGAACCTGCCGTACAAAAGTTTTGGCAGCAGGAAAAAAGTTTTGAAGTCAGCGAAGACCCAAGCAAAGACAAATTCTATTGTTTGGCTATGTTCCCTTATCCAAGCGGGCGCTTGCATATGGGGCATGTGCGCAACTACACAATCACTGATGTCATCTCCCGCTTCCAGCGTATGCAGGGCAAAAACGTACTGCACCCTATGGGTTGGGACGCCTTTGGCTTACCGGCTGAAAATGCCGCAATTAAGAACAATACCGCACCAGCGGCATGGACTTACAGCAACACCGATTACATGCGTAAGCAGTTGCAAGAACTCGGTTTTGGCTTTGACTGGACCCGTGAAGTCACCACATGTAAAAGCGATTATTATCGCTGGGAGCAGTGGTTCTTCACCCGCCTATACGAAAAAGGCTTGGCCTATAAAAAAGTAAGCTCGGTGAACTGGTGCCCTCACGATCAAACCGTGCTTGCCAATGAGCAAGTCATCGACGGCTGCTGCTGGCGTTGTGATACCACTGTTGAACGCAAAGAAATACCGCAGTGGTTTATCAAAATCACCGACTACGCAGAGGAACTACTGAGCGACTTGGACAAGCTGCCACACTGGCCAGAGCAAGTTGTCACCATGCAGCGCAACTGGATTGGTAAAAGCAAAGGCGTCGAGATGCAATTCGACCTCGCTGAAGCCGTTGCTGAACACAACAGTTTTGAAGTCTACACCACCCGCCCTGATACCTTGATGGGTGTGACCTATGTCAGCATTGCGGCCGAACACCCAATTGCGACTGAGCTTGCTAAAGATAATGCCGAGCTACAAGCCTTTATCGACGACTGCAAAGCGCAAAGTGTCGCTGAAGCCGACATGGCCAGCATGGAGAAAAAAGGCATGGCCACGGGCCTAAAAGCCTTGCACCCAATTACTCGCGAAGAAGTCGATGTATGGGTAGGCAACTACGTGCTCATGGATTATGGCTCTGGTGCGGTCATGGCCGTACCCGCTCACGATCAGCGCGACTGGGAGTTTGCCAAGAAGTACGACCTTGCTATCAACCAAGTTATTGCGCCTAGCAATGGTGAAGAGATCGATTTAGAGAAAGAAGCCTTTGTTGAAAAAGGTATCTTGGTCAACAGCGGTGAGTACGACGGCCTTAATTTTGATGCGGCCTTCGAAGCCATTAGCTCAACACTTAAAGCAGCAGAGCTTGGCCGAGTCAAAACCAATTATCGTTTACGCGACTGGGGCGTAAGCCGTCAGCGCTACTGGGGCACTCCTATCCCTATCTTCAACCTAGCAGACGGCGGCGAGATTCCGGTGCCCGCCGACAGGCTACCGGTATTATTACCTGAAGATGTACAAATGGATGGTGTTCAGTCCCCTATTAAAGCGGACCCTGAATGGCGTAAAACAGAGCACAATGGTGAAGCTGTCGAGCGCGAAACAGATACCTTTGACACCTTTATGGAAAGCTCTTGGTATTACGCACGCTACACCAGTGCCAACGCCGACAAGATGCTAGACCCAGATGCAGCTAACTACTGGCTACCTGTCGACCAATATGTAGGTGGCATTGAGCATGCGATTTTACATTTACTTTATGCACGCTTCTTCCACAAGCTTATGCGCGATGAGGGCTTAGTGAAGTGTGATGAGCCATTCGAACGCCTACTTTGCCAAGGCATGGTTCTAGCCGACGCCTTCTACCGCAAAACCGAAAGCGGCGCCAAAGATTGGGTTGCACTTAGTGACGTCGATATAGAACGCAATGATAAAGGTGCTTTTGTCAGCGCCAAACACAAGCAAACAGGTGAAGTACTGGAATATGCCGGTGTCACCAAAATGTCTAAGTCCAAGCTCAACACGGTTGACCCTGAAGATTTAGTCAGCCAATACGGTGCCGACACCGTGCGCTTATTCTCAATGTTTGCAGCACCACCGGAGCAAAGCTTAGAGTGGAGCGACAGCGGCGTTGAAGGCGCTTTCCGCTTCCTGAAAAAACTCTGGCGCACAGTCGCGGCTCATATAGAAGCTGGCTCAGCGGGTGAACTCGATGCCTCAAGCTTAAACGATAAGCAAAAAGACTTGCGCCGTAAGACCCACGAAACCATTAAAAAGGTCAGTGATGACTTTGGCCGCCGTCAGACTTTTAATACTGCAATCGCCGCTGTTATGGAATTGCTTAATGAAGTTAGCCGCCACGCCGATCGTGCCAACCCGCAAGGCTTGGCCGTTGAACGCGAAGCGCTTAACAGCATGACCTTAATGCTTGCGCCCATTGTGCCGCATATTGCACATGAACTTTGGCAAGCCCTTGGTCACACAACACCGGTTATTGATGCAGTATGGCCCCAAGCCGACGATAACGCGATGAAGCGCAGCTCGATTACCTTGATTGTTCAGGTCAACGGTAAGTTACGAGCTAAAATTGAAGCTCCTGCCGATGCCGATAAAGAGGCCTTAGAGCACTTAGCGCTTGCCGATGGCAACGTACAAAAGTTTATCGACGGCAAAATGATTCGCAAAGTCATTGTCGTACCAGGCAAACTGGTCAACGTGGTGGCCAACTAATGCGAGTATTGGCGGCGCTTGTTTTAAGTCTATGTCTTGCCAGCTGCGGCTGGCAATTACGTGGAAGCACCTCAAGTGACGGTGGCCTATTTAGTGGCGCCAAGCTACCGCCGATCGACGCCCTGCATTTAAGCAGCCAAAATCGTAACGATCATTTCTATCGCAGCTTTTTAAACACTCTAACTCGCCGTGGCATCAATCACGATGTGCACGCCGACTTACTGATTCAAATTGGGCCAGAAAAACTCGAACGCAAGCCGCTTAGTTATAGTAGTAACGGCTCTGCGGCACAGTATTTAATGACCTTGAGCGTTCAGTACCAAGCCAGTAAAAATGGCGAGATTCTGGTCGCTCAGCGCAGTGTTACCGCGCGTAGAAATTATGATTTCAATCCAGATGAAATCACCGCTAAAGACCGTGAACAAGAAGAATTACTAAGTGAAATGCGCTCTCAGCTAGTAGAGCAAATTCTCGCAAGTGTTCAACGAGAACTTTAATGGCACGGCTTAAACCTGAGCAGCTAGCCAATAACCTAAAGCGACAACTGCAAACTGTTTACGTTGTTTGTGGGGACGAAACCTTGCTTGTGCACGAGGCCTGCTCAGCTATTCGTAAAGCGGCAAGACAACAAGGTTATAGCCAACACGAAATACATCACGCCGAAGGCAGCTTTAAGTGGGATAACCTACTGATGAGTGCCAACGAGCTTTCTTTATTTGCCGAAAAAAAGATTATTGAAGTTCGCATAAGCAACGGCAAACCCGGTGATGCTGGAGGCAAAGCTTTACGAGCCTATTGCGATAATATCCCTGACGACACCTTATTGCTGGTTGTGCTTCCTAAAATTGATAAACGCAGCGAAAACACCGCCTGGTTTAAAGCACTCGCCAATGCCGGTGATGCTATTACTATCTGGCCTATAGGTATGCAACAACTGCCCCGCTGGATAGAGCAGCGCCTTCACAGTGTTGGGCTCAGTGCAGAACCCGAAGCACTGACCCTGCTTTGTGCAAAGGTCGAAGGCAACCTGCTTGCTGCTGTGCAAGAAATAGAAAAGCTCAAACTACTCAGTGAAAACCCACTGATCGATACTGAAACCATGGCCGAAGCGGTCATGGACAGTGCTCGTTACAGTATTTTTGATTTGGTTGATAAAGCCTTAGCAGGCGATGCGCAAGGCACAACCTCCTGCCTGCTGGGTTTAAAAGGTGAAGGTAACGCACCGCCTATGGTTTTATGGGCTCTTGCAAATCAATTGCGCACGCTAGCCCAGCTGGAAGAGATTTGTGACAACGGCCGAAGTTTTGATGCAGCCTGCAAACAACTGCGTATTTGGTCTAACAAACAAGCCCTCACCCGCGCTGCCAGCCAACGCCTGCAGCTCAATCAATTACATTGGTTATTAAGAAAATGCAGCCATTGCGATAAGTTGATTAAAGGTTCTGCTCGCGGAGAAGTATGGAGCGCCCTACTTGATATTGCTCTTGGCCTATGTGGTGTTGACGCTCTAAATAAACGCTCACAAAAATTATTGCTGAGTGACTGAGACTTAAGTGACAAACAATTAAGTCATTCAGCGTTAAGTGGTAGCACGTTAAGATTTAAGTATACGTACACCCAGCTCATTCATTTCACAGTTATTAGTATCTTTGCAAAACTCCAAGAGCATTTTTTCTGGCATAGGCCGCGCGTAATAATACCCCTGAATCTGATCACAGCCTCTATCAAGCAACCATTGCGCTTGGGTTTTCCTCTCCACACCTTCGGCGATTACCTTAAGGTTCATATTGTGGGCCATATCGATAATCGATTTAGCAATAGAGGCATCTGTACCATCGGTTTCTATTTCATTAACAAAGCTACGATCGATTTTGAGTTTATTAATCGGGAAGCGCTTTAAATAAGCCAGTGACGAATAGCCCGTACCAAAGTCATCAATCGCGAGCCCCAAGCCCATTTCAGACAGACAGTTTAATACCTGAATTGTCTCTGCTGGGTTTTCCATAGCGGAGCTTTCTGTCAGCTCCAACTCCAAATACTCGGGAGATAAGCGAGTCTCTAACAAGGTGCTAATCACCTGCTGCTCAATATGCTCTTGGCGAAATTGCCTAGGGCTCAAATTCACTGCGACTTTGCCAAAGTTAATCCCCTGCATTAACCAAGATTGAAACTGTGAGCACGCATGATACAAAACCCAATTGCCAAGCGGCTCAATTAAGCCTGTTTCTTCGGCAAGGGGAATAAAATCCCCAGGGCTAATCATGCCTCTTTGCTTATGCTGCCAACGGACTAAAGCTTCTAAACCACATATTTTACCGCTACTAATATCGATCTGAGGCTGATAGTGCAAACACAGCTCATTGTCATCTATTGCTTTACGTAAATCGTTTTCCAACAATAAATAATTAACGGCATTTTCAGCCATGGCTTTTACATAAAACTGAGTTCTATTTTTGCCATTACTTTTAGCTCGACTCATAGCTAAGTCAGCATATTTCAGTAGCTGATCAATGCCTTCACCATCTTTAGGGTAGAGGCTAATACCTATGCTTGCGGTGCAACGTAGTTCATGGCCCTGAACCTCAACAGGCTCGGCTACACGCTTTAATAATTTATCCGCAATGTCTTCTATATCTTGTGGGCGCTCGATATTTTCTAGAACAATAACAAATTCATCCCCGCCTAAACGCGCAACGGTGTCGGTATCTCTCAACTCGTCTTTTAAGCGGAAGGCTATTTGCTTTAACAGTGTATCGCCCGCCTCGTGACTTAAGCTGTCATTGATATTGCGAAATCGATCCAAATCGAATAAGAGCAAAGCAATATTGCCATTGGTTCGCTTAGCGCGAACAAGGCTCTTATGCACTCGATCATAAAACAGACTGCGATTAGGTAAGCCGGTTAATCGATCGTGATAGCTCAGATAGCTTAATTGCGCCTGCTGCTCTTTCAGAGTTGTTTCGGTTGCTAAATCTGAAATGCCAGTTTCTACACCAATCGTAAAAATTAAGGTTTGGCCACTTTGCTCATCCAGCATTACTTTATGGGTGATGCTGTAGAGTTTTTTCTCCCCCTGCTTA
The DNA here is from genome assembly GCF_041346925.1 of Agaribacterium sp. ZY112. Classification (NCBI taxonomy): domain Bacteria; kingdom Pseudomonadati; phylum Pseudomonadota; class Gammaproteobacteria; order Cellvibrionales; family Cellvibrionaceae; genus Agaribacterium; species Agaribacterium sp. ZY112. Next base: position 54,800 of record NZ_CP166840.1, read on the forward strand.
TTTTGTACGCTCAGCTCCCAGTGTTCGAGCTGCTTATCCAATACAGCTGTAACAAGAGAGGGGCGAAAACGACGACTCACAAATTCGGGAAAAAGCTGGTGGGCGAAGTGGATGTCATCTAGCTCATTCGCCACCCCCTTTAAACTCAAGTGGTGGGGGCTTGCAAACAGCACTCGACCATTGACATCAACAGCAGAAACTAAGGAAGGCAAATGGCTCAATAGGCCCGCTAGAAAACCAGCAGGTTCAGGGCCTGAGTCCAAGAACTCGGTGATATGTCGTCCAAGCTTGGCAGCATTCTCTGCATAGAGTTGAGTCGGCATGATCCCTCATACGTCAAAATTGGGGCTTACTCTAACTATAGATGAGACTTTACCTAGCTTTCAGCTGTTCTTAGTCTTTGTAGGAATAGTTCAGCACAAAATTCGGCAAGCGCGGCACGTAATATAACCGAAAAACCAAAACGATTTAGGCGACCGAAATTAAAGGCATAAGAGGCCGCCCTAAAAGATCAAAAGAATAAGAAACGTAGAAGAGAAGAGGGGCAAAACCGCTTGGAGCGGGCTGCCCAGATATAACAAAAAACAATGCGCTAAAAGCAGTAGCTTAGCTTCTTAGCTTTGCTCTACTAACTGAGCGGCAAACAAGTCGTAGTCGTCGGCACCTGTAATCTCGACATCGATAAAATCCCCAGCCTTTACTTCGGCTAAGACGGCCTCAACATGCACAAGACCATCAATTTCAGGAGCATCAGCATAGGAACGTGCAGTGGCGGACCCGTCTTCGTGTACCTCATCGACCAAAACTTGCATCTCCCAGCCTATACGCTCTTGTAACTTGGCCGCGCTAATACGCTGCTGACATTGCATAAAACGCTGCCAGCGCTCTTCTTGAACGCCCTCTGGTACATGGTCAGGTAATTCATTCGCTGGCGCACCTTCAACTGGGCTGTACTTAAAGCAGCCAACCCTATCCAACTGAGCTTCTTCAAGCCAATCGAGCAGGAGCTGAAAATCTTCCTCGGTTTCACCAGGAAAACCAACAACAAAAGTAGAGCGAATCACCAGTTCTGGGCAGATTTCACGCCAGCGCTTGATACGCTCCAAGGTTTTTTCTTGATGCGCAGGGCGCTTCATCAACTTAAGAATACGTGGACTTGCATGCTGAAAAGGAATATCCAGATAAGGTAGAATTTTTCCTTCAGCCATTAAAGGGATCACCTCATCGACATGAGGATAGGGGTACACATAGTGTAAACGCACCCATACACCCATCTGCCCTAAAGCTTGGCACATATCTAACATACGTGTTTTAACAGGCTGGCCCTGCCAAAAGCCGGTGCGATATTTAAGATCCACACCATAGGCGCTTGTATCTTGACTGATGACTAGCAGCTCACGAGTACCCGCATTAACTAGGCGTTCGGCTTCATCAAGCACCTGTCCAACTGGGCGACTGACAAGATCACCCCGCATGGCGGGGATAATGCAGAAAGTACAGCGGTGGTTACACCCTTCGCTGATTTTTAGATAAGCATAGTGCCGGGGCGTAAGCTTGACGCCTTGAGGCGGCACAAGATCCACCAAGGGATCGTGCACTTGTTTAACTGGAATATGCTGATGCACCGCTCCCATAACTTCTTCATAGGCGGCTGGGCCGGTAACACTGAGCACCTCTGGGAAGCTCTCTTTGATGACTTCGGCATCATTGCCCTTGCCCATACAGCCAGTAACAATCACCTTGCCGTTTTCTTTCATCGCTTCACTGATTGCATCTAAGCTTTCTTGCTTAGCACTATCGATAAAGCCACAAGTGTTGACCACAACCACATCGGCATCATCATAGCTAGGAACAACATCGTAACCATCTAGGCGCAATTGCGTAAGTATTCGCTCACTATCAACCAAGGCCTTTGGACATCCTAAGCTTACAAAGCCAACTCGCTGGTTTTCATCACCGTCTAAGGCCTGCTCTTTAGGGTCGATTGTCTCTACGCTCATGGTCACTACTGCAATAATAAGAAGGGGCGCGAATTATAACGAACGTGAGCCAAAGAGCCAGCTTGCTGATCAGTTTTTATGCAAGCCGTCCCTCCTTCCTAAAGCCAAACTTGGCGCCATTATTAATAAAAACGAATTAGTTCACTAAGCTCATCACCGCATCCAATACGCTCTGCTTAAGCTCGTCATTCTTTGGCTCTTGCTTTTCAAGGTCAAATTGATCATAAAAACTCGCTACGCTTAGTTGCGCTTTTAAGTCCGCGCCAAAGTGTGGAGCCGAGTTCGCTGCAGTGTTTAAGACTCGTTGAGCCCCACCAGGGCCTGGTGACGTCGCTAAAAACACGGCCGGCTTATTCTGAAATACCTTCATATCTACTCGAGAAGTCCAATCGAATAAATTTTTATACGCCGCCGTGTAACTGCCATTATGCTCAGCAAACGCGATAAGTAACGCATCAGCTTCGCCTAGTTTTTTGTAAAACGCCTGAGCCTGCTCAGGCGAACCCAACTCTTTCTCTCTATCTTCACTGAAAAGCGGCATCTCATAATCATTGATATCAATAAGCTCAAGCTCACTATTCGGTATTTGTGATGCTGCATAAGTAACTAACTGCTTGTTAATTGAGTGCCTACTACTTGATGCTGCAAGTGCGATAACTTTCATAATCATCCCCTCATCCTTTGTATTAAATCGATACTTTATCGTTAACAGCTTGCTGATTTAGTCAGCAAGCTTAAGCTTGTCTAAGCCCTGATATTCAACAAACTCAATCACATTGCGATCAGGGTCTCTTATAAAGATTGAGCTACCTGTAGGGTGGTGCATAGGGCCGCCACTTAGCTCTATGCCCTGCTCAGCTAAATCACTCTGCATCTGCGCCACACTGTCAACCTCTAAGGCCACATGGGTATAACCTGTGTACTTCTCAGCTACATCCATCAAGTGGTTCAATGGTTCATCTTGCTTTGCATTCAAAATGAAGTTGATATTAATACCATGCTCATTTTCCATGATCGCAACAGGTTCCGGCCCCAAAGGCCCCGCAACAAAATCAAAGCCCAACTTACTGTAAAAAACTCGGCTTCTCTCTAATTCACTAATACGTAAGCCAATATGGTTAACTCGTGTTATTGCCTGCATCTCTTTCACCTAACCCACTTTATTTTCTTAGCTCGAGTCGAGTCGCTCAACGCAACTTCTAACTCAACTCTCACCTGCTGAAGACCATAGTAACTGTTCCACTGTGAATGATAAGATAGTCAAACTGGGACTCACCGTTCCATATATGGAACACCTGAATCGATTCAACTATCGACCAATAGCTAAATGGGCTCATATGAAAAGCAACAAAATGGACCTCAATGATACTCGGTTGTTTGCCAAGGTCGCAGAATGCGGTGGTATCAGTGCCGCAGCTAGAGCTCTTGAGCTACCTAAAAGCAAGGTCAGCCGACGTATCAGTGCTCTAGAGCAAAGCTTAAATGCTGGCTTATTGGAGCGCACAACCCGTGCCATAAAACTCACCGAAGCCGGTAAGTTGTTTTATCAGCATTGCAAACGTATCGTTGAAGAAGCCGATAATGCCGAGCACAGCATTCAAGAGTTATTGGATGTACCAAGAGGCATATTGAGAGTCAGCACGTCTATCTCTATGGGGCAGGAGCTTATCGCACCTGTGCTGGGGGAGTTTATGCAGGCTTATCCCGAAGTTGAAATAGACCTACAACTTAATAATCGTAGGGTCGACCTTACCAATGAAGGCTTTGATTTGGCTTTGCGTGTTGGCAAACTCGAAGACAGCAGTTTGATTGCAAGAAAGCTCGGCCAAGGTAAAGCCCGCTTATTTGCAAGCCCAAGCTACCTTGATTCAGCGCCAGCGATTCATTCGGTTCAAGACTTACACAAACAGCGCTGTCTGATTATGAGTGATGCGGTTAAAAACAAACGCTGGCTGCTCGAAAGCATAGAGGGGGCCATGGAAATCAGCATTCCCTCTATGCTCAGCATTAATGATTTTTATTGTTTGCAACAAGCCGCCATCAACGGTGCCGGTATTGCTTTCATTCCAGATTATTTATGCCGTGAGGCACTTAAACAAAAACAGCTGGTTCCAGTACTTAGTGAGTGGCAGAGCCCCGGGTTCTCTTATTACGCAATGTACGAAAGTCGCCGCGGCATGACACAAAAAATGCAGGCCTTTTTAAGTTTTTATGAAAAGCGTTTTAACAAGCTAAGATAATAAACCCTTTACAAAGGTGATTAAGCCTAACCTGAGCGATCAGCAGCATTTCGAACAAAACGATAAACCAACAATCCCAGTGCAGCTAGCAATAAGCTGGCATTAACAGCCCAAGAAGCAGCTAAAGAACCTAAAAAAGAAAATACAAAACAATGCACAAACACGAGAGCGATAAGCGATAGAGCCAAAACTAAAATTAGATAAGAGCGCAAACGCAAGAGACTGATTTTTACTCCATTAGCTATTGCTATCGCGGCTAATAATGTACTAAAAAAAGCCAACGACAAAGCTGTAGAAAACATCAGAAATGCGACCGCGCTACCGACAAGAGCTAGAGGCACACCCCAGACTATGGCCGACCACGTACGATCTAAATAATCAGCTTTTGCACGTTTACACAACCAGATATTAATACCAGTAACTGAAATAACAGTTAGCATACATCCAAGAGCAAAATACAACCAACGAACACCCCAACCACCAAACCAACCAAAGTGAACCCTGTAAAGTGAATACAAAAACTGACGCCCAGAATGGCCCGAGGCTAAACCTTGAGTGTTCATATAACGGCCATCAGAGTAAAATCGGTAGATTTCAGAGTAGGTAAAACGCCCCGGCAAGACCGCTGCAAGCTCAATAAACTGGGTCTCGTTACCAAAGTTTTGCACGACTGCATAAATAGGCTCTGCTTCAGGTTCCAGCTCAGCCAAATTAATTAAAACCTGATTAATATTTGGTTTTTGTACTAATTCTTTAATTACAGGGTCTTTACCATAAACATCGTCAAACAAGGCGTTACGATCCCCGTCGTATAAAGCCGAAGCTGCCAGTAAAACTAAAAAACCGACCAAGCCATAAAAGGCCCCTGTAAGCGCAATCATAATATGAAAGGGTAAGCCCCATACAGATAAACGATTATGAATATCAGTTTGCTCAATACGGCTGCGTCCCCCAAGACGCAATTGAAAAGCCTGCTTAATTATTCCCGGATGCCCTACCAAACCAGAAATAATCAACGAGACCAACATCGCGCCGACTATACTAACGACAATCAAACCTAACGAAGAAGGCATGTGTAAATGCACATGTAGCTGTTCTAAAAAATGCGCAATACCATCCTCTGTCGGACTGTCTATATTACCGTCAGCATCTGTCCACCAAGAATGATCTCTATCAGCTACATGTATTCTCGGTAGCTGCTCGGTAGGTAAAACAACATAAATAGACTCCGGTATATCAGTAACACGGCTTAAATATTCATCTAAAGCCTTATCCGCAGACACACCATCTACAGAATAAAATTCAGGCACTTCTGGTTGCTGCCAACGCTCCCAGGATTCACTAAAAACGAGTAGCGTCCCCGTTAAGCAAATAACATACATCAAAGCGCCAACAATCAAACCAATAGAGGAATGAGCTGACATCGATTTCTTAATCGAGGCCGCAGAGAAAGGAAAGTTCATAATTAAAAATAAATCGTAATTAAAGAAAGAACTGCAGCCGCAGTAAGATAGCTAGCATCAAGTAACAGTTTTTTTCTAAAACAAATTAAAAAGCTTGTTGAACCAAGCAGCACAGGATAAAAGATGGAAACAAAAGCCATCTGACTAATATTATCTACCGGCAGTGCTAACGACACAGCCAAGCTAATCGCGCAAGTAGTAGCAATACAATAAGGTCCAGCAAGAATAAACAGAGCCAATTTTCCATGCCATGACGATGAAAAAGGCAGATATTCACTTGCTACAACCTTATGACTAACCACTTTAAAGCTAGCTCGACACAACAGCAGTAATACCGCAAATAGACTCACTTGTAACAAAGCAATAGCAATACCAAACTCAGGACCAAAGTGATTCACACTCAAACCTATACCACTAAGAATAACAAGCCAGGCCAGTGGCGACAGAAGCCGCCCTGACCATTTACTAGATCTCTGTATTATTAATAAAGAGAATAAGCCTGCACTAACAAATAGAACTGGCAGTAAAGCCATTAAGCTAAAGCCCATAATTAAAACTCGTAGCGAACTCGGCCAATAACAGTACGAGCATTACCTGGGAAGCAATCCCCACGCGATAAACACGTTGCCTGGTAATCTTTATCAGTAAGATTGCTGACATTGACTGATACATCCCAGCTTGAGAAGGCATAGCCCAACATTAAATCAGCAAGACTGTGTGAAGGAGTCTCAATAATGTCTTGCCCGCCCCAACTGGTGCCCACATAACGTAAGCCTGCGCCCGCTTTAAAACCATTGGCGGCGCCATAGCCTAACCACGTTGAAGCCTGCTGCTCTGGAACACTCGCAAAATGCTTGCCTTCAGAGGTTTCCGTATCGAGTTGCGTCAAAGCAAATTGCCAATCAAAAGCGCCAAGATTAACCAGCCCTTCAAACTCAACACCTTTCACTTTAGCAACGCCACTTTGCTGATCGTAGCCACCAGGTGATCCGTTCGGGTCTGTAAGGTTGCTTTGTTCAATCTCAAAAGCTGCAAGAGTGAATAGAGCGGGAAGCTGTTCAGGCTGATACTTCAGGCCGACTTCCACTTGCTGACCTTCTTGTGGTTTGAGCGCTTTCGCCTCGGGTCCGATGCCACTTGTACCAATAACTGGCTCAAAAGATTCGGCATAATTAATATACGGAGAAATACCCACCGAGGTTTTATACAAAATACCTAAACTGCTACTCAATGCATCGTCTTTTTGCGAGGTGCTTGTTGCAGAAGCCGGATCACTAACCGTCGTTTCGCTATCATCGTAGCGCAAACCCAAAGTTACATTAAGCTTGCCCCAGGTAATTTGGTCACTGACATAAACACCTAAGTCGACATTATTGGACTCAGGGTTTTTCGCATACATACTCTCTAACTGCTGATACGCCGCATCGGGAATTTGGCCGTAATTAGGGCTAAAGACGTTTAACCACATAAGATCAGAAAAGCTTTGATCAGGCCCCTGAGTCGTATAATCATAACCAACGGCCCAAGCAGAATAGCCAGCACTCGTTGTGGTAACGTCTTGATATTGCAAGCCCATTAATACATTGTGACTTATCTCACCGGTCGTTAAATCGGCACGTAAGCGAGTATCAATGGCGGCTTGTTCAGAAGTGGCATCGTTTCGATAAAAACTTCTAGGGACCATTCCATCTTTATACAAACTGCCGTCAGCATTATAAATAAAGCGATCGGCAGTTGTACTAAACGCTTGCCAAGCCTGTTGATAATCAGCAGAGGCGTCTGTGTAACGAGAAGTTAACTCCCAACTCCATACTTCATTAAAAGCATGATCAGCCAATAAGGTAAGTGCAGTGGTGGTCGCGTTATAGTGATTAAAACCCGGCTCCCCCATATACCTACTGTTTTCAATATACTTGCCATTAACTGCAGGATTTAAGGTGCCACTAATGGGTAAGAATTGTGCACCGGTATCACTTTCTGTGTCGGTGTAATTTAGTAATAAAGTAATATTACTTTTTTCACTTGGACTCCAAGTAAACGAAGGCGCAAACACCTTTGTTTTATCACTGACATAATCTACTTGGGTGTCACTATCTCTACCAACAGCAACAACACGATATAAAAACTCATCATCACTATCTATTGCACCAGTGCTATCTAGCGCTATTTGCTTGTGGTTAAAATTACCAAGCTCGGCAACAATTTCCGTACGGCGCTCAGCTTTTGGACGCTTACTCACCACATTTAATAAACCGCCTGGAGAGCCTTTTCCATAAAGAACAGAAGCAGGCCCTTTTAACACTTCAGTCTGCTCCAAGGTATAAACATCTGGGCGGGTGTTGTTGTAATTACCAAAGAGAGACTGCAAAGAATCTTGATATTGAGGTACTTCAAAACCACGTACTCTCAACCAATCTCCGCGTGTAGCAAAACCAAAGGTTTGACCCGTTATGCCTGCACTGTAGTTAAAGGCCTGATCAATATGAGTCACCCCTTTAAGCTTCATATCAAGCTCATCAACAATACTCACCGAACGAGCGATATCAACAATAGGCACATCATCTTTTAATGCTGAATATCGGCCCAACTCCCCCATAACAAGGGTCTCTTCTAACATAGACTCGCCAGCACCCGTTATAGGCTGAGCCTTCTCAGCCTGCGCTTTGTCGTCAACGTGAGCCTGTGTTTGAGCCCACAACGGGCTTGAAAAGACAGTCACCAAAAATGGCAGTATCGCCTTCTTATTTAGCGTCATTTTATTTCCCCCCAAGAGAAACAGATGCAAATGATTATGAGAATGATTTCTATTATACGCACACATAAATGATGAAGCCAGTGCCAAATGAAAAACACTGAGCACAGCGACTACGTTTTGAACTCAGCAATTAAGCGATATAGCGGGGGGAACTCTTAAGAAGCAGAAGTCGCAAAGAAGGGGGATTTAAAGATGCAATCAGCAAACGGCCCGAAAGCTAAACCATAGAGGCACGATCAAAAGAAGTTAGTGCTCCCGCCATCAGATGCAACACAGGATTAAAGCGCTCAAGCCAGAAAAACGGTGAAAAAGGCAAACTCATATCGGCCAGCTTAGCTTGTGTAAGGTAAGCGGACAGGGCATCAATACTAAGAGTCGAGATCTGTTGTTAAAGCCTTGCTAAGAATAAACACCTCTTGGCGCTGCACACGCCCAGTACCTGCAGGCAGCCAACCTCGTTTTTGGTAGTATTCATTTTTATCACGGGTATAGAGCATAATTCGCTGCTGCTGCAACTCGTGCTCACAGGCATAGTCAAAAGCATAGTCGAGCAATAAAGCTCCTAAGCCCATGCCCCTAAGCTCTGGCACCACAAAAAGGTTGGTTAACCACAAGCTGCGCTCGTGAGTTTTAGGCGTAAAGCCAAAATAGGCCAAAGAAACCGTGGCGATAGGTTGAGCTTTATACAGCGCGACAAAACTGCGAGGCAAGCTATCCGAAACAAAGTGAGAGCGTAATACTTCGGCCCTTTTTTCAATTCCTTCAGCTAAGCCCATGTCCGCTTTAACACCGGGCTGCAAGCCCTTGAGCCATTCGTGGTGATGCCAACTAGCGATCGTCGATATATGCTCAGGATGCTCCGCAAGATTACAGATACGAAGGTGTACATCAACAGTCTCACTCATTGCGCCTCCAGCACACCACGTATAAAGATTATTATTTGAACAGCAATAATACACAGGGGAACGACAATAAAAAGCCTTTGACGCCAAAAATGACTACTAATCACACAATAAAATCACAAAGCCCCAGAAGTAAAGGCAGCAACAAGCTTTAAAATTAAGAGCGGTGAAGCACAGCCTCGCCTTCATTCACCGTGAAGCGACTAAGACATTAAACCCAAGACTGGGCATCGGTGGCAACCGCTACCGACAAGGAACCCACACTGGCATAAATACCACTTGCGACACTAGCAACACTGAAGATAAGAGTCATCTTATGTTGTTTTGCCTTTTGAGCTAACTCTGAAAAGCCAGGCAGCTTTTTAAGCTCATCTAGGGGGCCACAATAATTGACAACAACAATCGGACAACGCGTGCCCTGCTCAATACAAGAGCCCACATATTCAAACAACTGACGGGCGGCCTTTTTAAAGCCCCATACATTGGCAACAGAGCTTGACGCATCATTTACATTACAGATAACCGGGTGGATACCCAGCTTGGTGGCCAACATTGCTTGCGTCCAACTTACGCTCTTTTCATTGCGCTCACGAGCACGCTCCAAAGCCACTAAAGGCTCTTTAGGTAAGATATAGGTATGGATTTTCTCACTGAGTTTATCCATAGAACGACGAACCAAAGTTTCATCATCGCTTTTAAGCATTCGCCTGATGGTCTCTGCCGCCATTAAAGCCTGGCCTGCAAATACGGTTCGGCTATCCATTACTCGAACAATTACATCTTGACCGACTAAAGCCGCTTCTGCTGCGGTAGCACCCTCATTTGCATTGGCGTAGGTTTCACCTTGAGTGCGATTAACCGTTTGCACAATAATGCGCTCAAAGCCCTCAGCCGCTTTTTTTAAAATCGCTTTTTCAAACAACTTGGCAGAAGGTGCCGAGGTGGTCACTTTATGTTTGCGAGCCAATGACCCGGACTCAAACAAAGCAAGTGCATCGTCCTCATTCGAGCTATCAATAAAAACATCACCATCAATGCCATAAGCCAGAGGCACAAAGCTAATATTGTATTTTTCACAAAAAGTTGCAGGCAAACTGCAAGCTGAGTCGACAAGAATGGCTGTTTTCATTTGGCTATAATCGCAATCTAAAAATGCATTCTAGCCACTTAAAACCAATAGCGCTAGATGATGGCGCGTAAGTAATCAATCACAATTGGCTCACATGAGTGAGATTAAGCTCAGACTAAAGAAAGCTTTATTAATGCAGAAAAGAGATGAGTAATACAAGGGAAAGAGAAAGTAAAAGGCCTGTGCAATCGTTTTAATTGCCAGGCCCAAAGCTCTGTTTGAGCCTAGCTAGGAGAGACAAATAACTAACGCTGTTTACGAACCAGCAAGCCTAAACCGAGTAATGCAAACAACCAAAGGCTGCCGCTACCTCCGCCATCAGAACCAGTCGACTCACAACCATCAATACCAACTCGAGTCCCCGTTACTGTATCTGGGCATTGATCTAATGCATCGTTGACACCGTCATCATCTGTATCCACTTGATACAAAGCACAGCCATTTTCATCGACAACTTCATCGGCATTGGTATTGGCGCAGCTGTCATCGTCATTCAGCACTCCGTCGTCATCTAAATCATGGATCAAAGTATTAGGTACAGGGCTTAATGACGCGGCGGTATTGGTGGCCGAGTCAATAATAGTGATGCGCTCAATAACCAGTAAATTACTTTCATCGTAGTCATTCACACTCGTGCCCGGTTCCATATCGGCCAACGGTAAGGCATTGCTAGTAACTGGGGTTTGAGCTAAAGCTTCAACAACTTCGTAATCGCCCTCAACAACCTCACCAAATGCAGTAAAACCGCCGTTCTGTCTATCCAGATTTGAAGAGTTATCCGCTAAATTAATAAACCAGCCACTAGTTGCACTATCAGGGTCACCGCCAATTTTAGCCATCGCAACCGTTGCTTTAACATTAGAAAAAACAGGCTCATTACTGACAGGGTCTGAAACCTCGATACTTGGGAAAACTTGCCTGCCCACCGAATCTTGCCCTTCGTAAGTAAATCCCCCTCCCTGAAGTACAAAGCCGTGTACCAGTCGATGAAATACCGATCCATCATAGGCGCCACTTTCTACATAGCTTAAAAAGTTCTGAACCGTTAGAGGCGTTTCATCATCATACAGGTTAATTTTAAAATCACCGCGAGATGTCTCGACCTCAACAATGGTTGCGTGACTAGTTAGACTGAACGCTAGGGCCAAAGCCACAGCAGAACACCGGGATATAAAATTCATTGTTCTTTTCTCTTTTATCTATTTGTTTTTCTACAAGAGCAGCTAGCGATAACAAATCGCAAACTTACTTAAGGCGTAAACGGGCCAGACAGTCTGACACATGATTCGTCTTTATGTTCCCTATTATTTCTGAAAAGAGGCATTTACCTCTCCTTTAAAACACGCAATAACCCAGGGGTAATTGTCACTCACGTAATAAGCATATTGGCCATTTACCAGCATGCCGTTACATTCATCTAGATCGCCAGCACCTGTAAATTCATAGTCATCGATATATTGACCATCGTAGTTTCCCGACGGATTCGCCTCACCACTTGGGCGTTCACCGGTTTTTAGCTCGTAGCCCGACAGCGCTTTACGCACACGGCCTTCACTTTCATCGTAGAAATAACTGCCATAAATAGGAAAACCGTCTGCTGCATAACCAATCACAGGGGAGCCAAACGAACCAGGCAAATCATCAAACAGGGCCATAGGATTACCGTGATAGTGATACGTGCCATCTGGCTGGGTATGCGCATTGTGAAGATCTGTACCAAAACGATTCAAGGGGCTCAAAGGGTCCAATAACCAACCATCTTCAAGCCGACAGCCAACAGGTACATTACCATCAGTATCGGCCATGGCATCATTAGGTTTGTAACAACCTGCAGACAAAATATCCAATACCACGCCATTGAGCATAACCGCATCATAGCTTTGCTGACTTAGAGGGCTTGCCGATGCGGCAAAGCTCGGTGTTTGAGGAAAACGAAAACTGCGGTTTATCGCACTCACATCGGTGGCAAAACGAGCACTCTCATCATTAAAATCATGATTGGGGATACCATTAGCTGTCAGTACACACTCATCTGCATCCAAACTTATAGAGACTTCACTATTAAAATCGAGATTGTTTTGCAGATCTCGCACCGAGGCTTCGTAATCTGCGAGCCTTGATTCACAATCAACATTACGCTCAATAAGAATGGCATCCTTATAATTCACCGTATCCAAATCATCAGCAGCATCGGATACGTCTGTAGAGTCGACTTCATTGCCATCACTGCTTTGATCGCCAACTTCGGTACTCACCTGATCCGTTATCGATTCACTTGAGTCATCATCAAGCTGTGCACCGGCCCCTGAAGAAGAGCCCGATGAACCACCACACGCAGCTAACAGGCTCAAAATCAGTATATGTAATGCCAAAAGATAGTTAGTTTTAATACTCATTAGTAATCCAGTACTTTGACTAAAAGATACTTAAGTATGTCGTTCAAAAGTGCAGTAAATATGGATAAATCAAAAACAGCTGTTTTTCTTTCGCCTTTTCAAGTACTTAGCGGTGTTAGACTAATTAGCAATGGCATAAGTGCCGTAAAAGCAAGGCCAAATACAAATCATTAACATTCGTAACCCCTTGTTTTAGCTCATTTTTTTATTGATCCAGAACAAAAAAACGCTACACTACTGGGGAATTCAATGATGCAAACTCTGCCATTTAAGCCGCCCTACAAATCGAAAGGCTTAAATACGAGACAAGATAAGGAGGCTCTAAAATGAAAGCCAATGCCGATGTTGTTGCACGCCTTAACCAAGTGCTGTGCACCGAACTCACCTCGATTAACCGCTTTTTCTTACATGCGCGCATGTATAAAAACTGGGGCTTTGAGCGCTTAAACGAAGCCGCTTATAAAAAGTCTATTAAAGACATGAAGCAAAGCGACAAACTTATTGAGCGTATTTTGTTTTTAGAAGGCCTGCCCAATTTACAAAAGCTTAATCCTTTGTTGATTGGTGAAGATACCAAAGAGATGCTCGCGTGCGATCTAAAGTTTCAGCTTGCTCAAGTTGCCGAGCTAAAAGACGCTATCGCCCTATGTGAACAGGTACAAGATTACGTTAGTCGCGATTTACTTTCTGAGATTTTGGAATACGAAGAAGACATCGTCGACTGGCTTGAAACTCAAGAGTATCAAATTGAAAACATGGGCTTGGCAAATTATCTACAAGCTCAAATCGAGGAGGAATAAGATGAAAGGCAATGACAAAATTATCGCGGAATTAAATCGTCTCTTAAGCTACGAACTAGCTGCGATGGATCAGTACTTCCTTCACTCAGAAATGTACGCCGATTGGGGTTTCAGTAAATTAGCTGCACGCATTGGCCATGAATTTGATGATGAAAAAGGCCATGCGCAGAAGTTAATTGCGCGTATATTGTTCTTAGAAGGCAAACCCGACATGGTCACGCGCCACGACATCAATATTGGCGAAGATGTACCGGCTATGCTGCAAAGTGATTTAGATGTTGAATACGCTGTTGATGCGGCACTGAAAGAAGTCATCGCACTATGTGAAAGCGAAAAAGATTATGTAACTCGCGATATGCTGAGTGTTTTATTGGAAGATACCGAGGTCGACCACGCTTGGTGGTTAGAACAGCAACTGGGCTTAATAAAACGTGTCGGTTTAGAAAATTACCTACAGAGCCAAATGTAAGTAATCACTACCTACATCCGCTAGAACGTTTAAAACATACTAAAACAAAAAGGGCTGACGTCTTGCACACCAGCCCTTTTTTTATTGCCAAAGCTATACATCGTTTTTTTACAAATCGTTTAAAAACGCCATAAACTGCTCACGCTCTTTAGCAGTAAATTGTAATACCTTTTCTTTAGCCGCTTGCGCTTCGCCGCCATGCCACAATACCGCTTCAAGTATAGTGCGAGCACGCCCATCGTGTAAAAATGTAGCTTCAGGGTCAACCGCTTTTGCTAAACCGATACCCCATAAAGGAGAGGTTCGCCACTCGCGTGCGTTAGCTTGAAATTCATAAGCGACTGACGCACTAGCAGGACGATTATCTTTGTCGAAATCGGCTAACTCTTCTCCCATGTCATGAAGCAACATATCCGTATAAGGGAAAATAGTTTGTCCGCTTAGCTCAGGGAATTCAGGATCGGTCTCTGTCACATAAGAAGCAACATGACAATCAACACAACCGGCTTCATTAAATAGAGTTTTACCCGCTTGCACATCGTCACTATAAGCATCACGACGCTCTGGTACCGCTAGATGGGCAGAATAAAAACCAACCGCATCAAGAATTTTGTCGCTTACTTCATAGTTGTAATCTTCATTTGCATCGCCATTACCATTCGCTGTTAGCTGACAATCCTCTTGGTGTGCCATGCAACTTTCATTTTGATGGAAACGACTGGTCAAGCCCATATCATTTAAGAAAGCACCCGCAGCTTGTTCAATTAACGAAGGCTGGCCTGATTTCCAACCAAAACGCCCCAAACGAACAGCGTCATCTTTAACACTCCATACGTAATTGGCCTTACCACTAATGCCATCACCATTGCTGTCATTTTCATCAGCCAAGGCAACAATATCCAACTCGGGGATCAACGCAATTAGGCCAAGCCCAATCATTTGGGGGGCAACGCGCGCTGAAAAAATCGTGTCGTCATCAAAGTCATAGCCCTCTGCGGCATAGGTACTGATCATATGCCACTCAGGCTTTCGCAATACCACGTCATGACCATCGGCAAAACTAACAGTGACATCACTGTAGCTAACACTCAATTCAACTTCAGGCTGTACATCAGAGACTGAATCTTGCTGTAGCTGGCCGCCAACCGTGCTATCACCAACATTAGCCATGATGCCATTATGCATTGCTGTTACGGTGTCTGCGCTTATTTCACTTTTTGCAGCACGCAATAAAATAGTCGAGAAATCAGTGCCATCTTCTGTAGCACTTACCATCGGTGCGTGCCCACGGCCATCGCGTACGTGACAGTCTTGGCACGCATTATTATTAAATAAACCTCCTAGACCATCTCGTGAAGACGTACTTGCACTACCTGCAACCCAGGGGTTTTCAAAAAAATCATTACCTAAATTAAAGCTAACTATTTTGTCGCTGCCTTTTAGGTTATTACTGTGCTCAGAAAATGCATTGGAATTTTTCACTGCTACCGTTGCATCACCCGCAGCTAAGTGCTCAATTTGATCTGCCGATGGACTAGGGCTAGGCGAGGGGCCGGAATTACCACCACTGCCTGAATCCGTACTTGAGCCACTAGCGCCGCCACAAGCACTTAGGCTTAAGCCTAATAGCGCGGCATATAAATAACTGCTGTTCATCGTTTGTCTCATTATCCAGTTTTAAAAACGCAAAAAGCAGGGGCATTTAGCCTCCTGCTTTTCTACGAACTTACGGTGCTCTTAAGAGCACTCTTTTGTTCTTTTATGAAAAAGCGCTCATCAAAGCTTTTTCATTTTCACCTAGGCAATTTAGTCACCACTGCCATCAGGACCTTCCACATCCAGAGATAGAATGTCTGTTGCCATAGCAAATAACTCATCGATAGCAACTAGCTCATCAACCGCGTTTTCAGCAATTTTACGCTCTGTACCATTCGCATCTTGGCCGATGATTTGGTCGTAACGCACTGTATTTTCAGTACGCTCACCAGCGTCTTTAATCGCCTTCATTTTGCTTTCAATACTATTTAGAGCATCTTCGATATAAACATAGGTCGCGATGTCGCGCTCAAATACGATATCGGCTAAACCAGCACCACGTACACTGCCACCGTCGGTCTTGTAATAATGTCCATACCAAGCATTACGCACGGCCTGAAAATTGTAAAAAATCGCGATATGGCTGAAGTCACTAAAACAATCATGCTCTTCTTCTGGATCACCCAACTCAAGGCCTGCACTCATGCGCGCAGAAGCAAGCTCATCGCTAGCCATGTTGCGAATCGCACCCATAATGTAATCAAGGGCATCATCACTGTTTAAGAAATTATTTGCCAAAGTACCTGCCGTTGCTTCGGCTTCTGGGCTCCACTCAGCTTTCATCTCTGTTAGATCTTGAACAAGCAAATCCATAGCTGCATCTAGATACAAAGCACGACGCTCACAGAAGTCATCCGCACAGTTAGCCACATCGTAGTCACTAGCTGGGCGCTCACCAGAACCCGCTTCGGTTCCGTGTGTATCCTCTCCCCAAAGCATAAACTCAACCGCATGTACGCCAGTGGTGACATTCGCCTCGTTATCGTTAGCGCCATTCTGAGCCAGCAATAAATCAATATTGATCTCTTCGTCACCTTCGATCAAAGCAACAATATGATTCTCATCCAAAGGCCAAGCATTTACCTGCCCCTCCCAATCATCGACACTCGCAGGGCCACCATCACTATCAAGCGCTTTGCCTAAGGTGATTGGGGTATCCCAACGCATAATTTCACTTTGCTGATAAGGCTTACGAGCCTCTTTATAAGCCGCCTTAGCCGTATCTAAATTGGCTTCGCTTGGCGAGGCAATAAAGGTATCAACCGCACTTTTCAGTACCAAGGCGCTGTCTAAAGAGTCGCTGTAGGCCGCATAAGCCATAGCGCTGTAGTTACTTTTTACGTCATGTTCACTGACGCCATCGTCGTCGCCCACACAAGCAGCAAGACCTAAGGCCAGCGCTGCGCTGACTAATGCTCGGTTAATGTAGCTCACTATCGTTACCCCAAATTTGATATATATCACAAAGCCCGGAATGATAAACACTCTCATTATCAGGTGCAATACCAATTATTCTTGATTTTACTGTTGCAGATTGTAAAGTGCGCAAGCTATGAACCTACCCAGCAAACAACTACTGCAGCAGCTAAGCAGCGAGCTTGGCTTTTTTGCCAATGCGCATATGCGCATCTTCTGGCTCTATCTTGCTTGTGCCATCTTGGTCGTTGGCCTAACAGCCCTGATGCAGCCAACAAAACGCAAAAAAATTAAAGCGGCCATAAAACCGGCTATGTGGTGGAACTATTCCAGTGCGATCGACCTACAGTGGTACCTCATAAACCGCATACTAAAACTCGCTGTCTTAGTACCGCTTTTTGGCACTCAGCTCGCATTTGCTTTTACTATTAACCGTTGGCTATATATGAGTTTCGGAGAAGGGAATTTCTGGCGGCTGAATCACACCATAACCGCTCTATTGTTTAGCTGCTGCTTATTTATTAGTGAGGATTTCAGCCGTTTTTTAGTGCATTGGGCCCAACACAAACTACCTTGGCTTTGGCGCTTTCATGCCATCCATCACAGTGCAAGCACACTAACACCACTTACACTTTACCGCATTCACCCTATTGAACTATGCATTAACAGCTTGCGTAGTATTGTGATCGGCGGGGCGATAAGTGGTTTATTTCTCTATGCTTTTTCTGGGCAGCTAAGCTTGATCGATGTACTCGGCGTAAATGTCTTCTTATTTGCCTTTAACATGGCGGGGGCCAACCTACGTCACAGCCCTTTTTATATTGGCTTTGGTAAAGCTGAAAAATTATTTATTAGCCCTGCCCAACATCAGATTCACCACAGCCTACAGCAAAGACATTACGACAAAAATTTTGGCTCATGCCTAGCTATATGGGACAAATTATTTGGTAGCTGGTTAGCGAGTAAAGATGAAAAAGTAGAAAAATTTGGTTTAGATAATGTGTCGGCAAGAAATAATATTTTAAAACAATTAGTAGGCCATAAAGCTTAGAAATGTAAGTAGACAAGCTAAACCCTAGAAAATAAGCCTAAGCTAAACACATGGATTAACTTAGGCTTTACTTGGCTTTTAATTCGATTAGAACTGATAAGCTACTGTCGCTTTAATATTGCGACCCGGCTCATAATCATTTAGGTACAAGTCACCAAATACCGGGTGGAAACTCGAGCCCGTACGAGAAGACTGACTTACATAGTATTCATCAAACAGGTTATCAATGCCAAGAATCACATTTAAAGATTCCGTCGCTTGCCAATTAGCAGAGACATTATGTACTTGATAGCCAGCCTTACTGTTATCAGTACCTGCACCATCAAGTTGACTATTCGTATCTACCGAAGCTAAATCATCAACAATAAGGAAGTTCCAGCTCAAAGCCAAATTAGCTGCGCTTAAGTCATACCCCAAATTAAAACTCCAGCTATCACCTTGTGAACGATCTAAGCGTGACCCCTGATACTGAGGGTACTGAGCATAGGCATCTAAATCTGAATCAGCAGTAGCATAAGTTAACAACGCATTAAGCGCTCCAACTTGATAACCAAGATAAGCTTCAGCACCGGTAATGCTCATATCACCTATATTATCTTTCCAAGTATCACGAGGGGCATTTTCAGGATCGGCTACAGCATAATCGTATATATACTCATTAATTTGGGTCTGGAAAAAGGTAATACCTGCCGTAAACTGATCCGCACCAAAAACATCATCACCATAGGCCACAGAAAATTCACTGTTTACCCCACTCTCAGCGTTAATATCTTGATTCGGTGTATCGTAAAGACCTGCGCCAACAAAAACCTCTGCAAGCTCTGGTGCTTGGAATATTTCAGTACTACTCAATCGCAATAACAAACTATCCATCGGCTGAAACTCTAAAGCCAAAGCCAAAGAGCTATCACTAAATGTCTTATTCACAACCACCGAATCGACATCAACTGAGTCATAACGAACACCCGGAACTAGGGTAAACTGAGAACCTAAGGCAATCCGATCTTGAATAAAGAAAGCGCTATTTGATGAAGATTCTTCACTGCTATCTTGTATGCCTGATGTATAACTTGCTTGGTAATTGGTTGAGTACTTAACGTAATCCAAGCCATAACTAAATTCGTTAACACCCAAGCTTGTACTGGCCAATACATTTAAACCGTAGTTATCAGCATCACCTTCAACCACTGCAGCAAAACTCTGGAAACGCGGAATCGTACTTTGGGCGTACCCCGTTTCATCACGCCATAAAGAACTAGAGTTATCAGATAACGTTGCTTTTACAGTTGTATGATCAGAAAAGTCGGCATCGTAATTGAGCGTAAACGTATCACGAGTATATTCTGTAGGCCAAAGCAAAGGCGTACCTGTACCTGAAGAAATAGCACTATCCGTTGCCAAGCCCATGTCTGGACGATACGAATAATCGCCTTCATCACGGTAGGCTTCATAACCAAGAACCAAACGCTGATTAGAAGCCAGGTCCCAACCCAGTTTAAACAAACCGCTATTGACTGTTCCCTCTAAACCACGAACTTTACCATCGGTACCAGGCACCTTGTTGCCATCGGCATCTTTAATTTCGCCGCCACCAACTTCAAAATTATTTTTTTCAATGTAATTGTAATAAGCCAGCACATCAAAATCTGCCCCAACATCAGCCCAAATAGAGGCCGATACATCATCGGAGCCATTATCAGAAGCCGTACCCTTCACACGTCCACCAACACGCTCATCTGCACTTAATAATTGGTTCGCACTTTTCGTTTCAAAACGTACTGAGCCACCAAGGCCACCATTTAAAACGGAGTTAGAACCCACTTCAATATCAACAGCCTGAAGAATATCAGCGTGAATTTGCAAGTTTCCCATATGGTGATACATATAGTTATTTTGGCTAGCGCCATCAATAGTGATATTGATGTCTTTGTCATCCATAGAGCGGATAGTAATCCGTTGATTTAAGCTATGCGCCCCCCCCACATCAACACCCGGTATTTCACGTAATAAATCACTTAAATGATCGGCCTGCTTACTAATAATGGCTTCTTCACTCATAAATACGCTCGATGCGCGTACCTGAGTACCCCAGACTTCAACATTTTCAATGTTTTCATCTGCAGTTGCTTGATCCTGCGTATCCGCAAAGGCGCCATGTGTAGAAGCAAGAACAGCTAATGATAAGGCTGTTTTTTTAAATTTCATTTCTCTTCCCTTATTGGTAAGTAGTAAGTAATAGCTAAACGCCTCCCCTACCAAGGCAAGGGCATAAAAAGGCGCGAATTTTTGGAGTTTTTAGAAGGGCTAAGAGTAAGCCCTCCACTTGTTATGGCTTTAGAACTTCGACACTTAGGTAGTAGGTGTAAAACTGCATTGCAATACCGTCTTTATCTGAAGGCATCGCGGTTTGTGCTTCGATTAAAAACCGGCCTGCATGAGGCCAATCTATACTCACCTTGCCTTGCTCATCGGTTTTAAAATGTTTCTCATCTAAGTCATCACGATAGCGGGTGCCCTCAGCGACCACACTTACCTTTAACTCTTGCGCAGGCTTACCATTAAGCACAAAAACCAGTTGAGCAGGCTCATCACTATAGAGTTCGTTAACATGGCTATGCATAACAAGCTGTATACCTTCTGCTTGAGACGGCTTGGATTTACTACCTGAACCCAAGCTTACATATGTTTCTAGCGTTGACACTGCACGAGCGAACTTTAGCTCCTTGGCATCTTTGGGCGCGCTCTTTTTTAAAGCCTCAAGCGTACCTCGATTTCTAACCGTCTCACCTTTTTCATCAATATAAGAGGAAAAATAAATAGCAGGGCTTTCAGACACGATACGATAGGTCCCTTTATCTTTTAGCTCCACATCAAAGCTAGAACGGCGCTCGCCCTGTAACGTGTTTTTAAGTTCAAGCGGCTGCATGGAAGGCGAATAAACTTTAACCCCACTAAGAGGCATTGCCTTATCAACATAAAAAACATTATTACTTGCGGTGAAATCGACCGTAATAAATTCGGCATCACTTAACGAAAAGTCACTCGGGAGAAACCAGCGTTTGTGTGCCGATGCCTGCACAGAAACAAGCAGACTTACCAAAACCAAAACAAACTTAAACTTCATTTTATTTCTCCAACTTTATCGTTAACTGGCCTAATTCGCGCTCACCTATAAGCACTTTTTCCCCGTCTATTTCAGCAAGGGGGACTTTAATGAGCTCTCTACCACCCACTTCACGCACTGCCTCAACCACAAGCTTGTAATCTTGTGCATTGTCTATATTTGCATTAAAGCGATATAGACCGGGTTTACGGGTTGCACCGCTTATGCCATCGATAGGAAGCTGAGTGTTTTTTCCTCCACGTCGCCACCAATAACGTAAATCACGATGCCATTTTTCTTGCTCTAACCACAGAGCAAGATACTGATCAATCTGACGCTGAGAGTCTTCTATCCAAACAGCAACATAAGGCCGATGATATTCCGCCGTCTTAATTTGCGGGATTTCAAGCTCAACACGGAGCTCATCAGCAGAAGCGGCCAGACAAACACCAAACGACAACAATATATAAAAGGAATTCATTAACTTCATGGAACAAAAACACCATAAATAACTAAAGGAACAGCTAAGCCCGCTAACACCAAAGGCCACGTCGAAGGCCGCTTTTTGCAATAGGCCCAAAGTAATACCAAGCCACTTAAAGCAAATACCAGCGCCAAAATCGCCGATACATCAATAAACAAACTCCATACAAGCCCACTGTGGCGACCTTTATGTAAGTCATTAATCAAGGCAATAACACCATCACTTTCTTTTTCATAAGTGAGCAGACCAACCTCTAGATCCAATACAACCGTACTGACTCCACCTGGCCTTTGGTAATCCATCACCCACTCAAATTCATCTCTATCAATATTTGTTGGTACTGGTAGAGACCACTGCTGATTCACAAACTGAGTTAACTGTTGAAAGGCCTCGGCCTCTGAACTAATCGAGAAGCGGCTTAACCATGCCTCATCTAGCTGCAGCTCCTGATATTGGCTAGAACGCTTGCCAGCAAACCACTCGGGATGATTTAAGGTCAGCCCCGTGAGGGCAAAGAACAACACACCAATAAGCGCAATAGCCGAACTGATCCAATGCACAGTACGACAAAACTTGATCAACGAGGCGGGCATAAACAAGATCAACAATAAACGGCCAAAAGGGCCAGAGCAGTGAATATAGGCCTACAAGCTCACCACCAAAGGAGTGGCTTAAAGCGATAAAACGCAAATGATAATGATTTGCAGTCACAAATTATAAAGCATATAGTAATGACGTCACCCAATAATCGTTATGCGATCCGGTCACCCTGTTATGAAAAATGGCCCAAGTAATACAGCAAGCATTAACACCAGTGCGTTGATGCAACTCAGCGCTCATGCAGGCACTAAAGTTCGTATCCATAACAGTCAAGCTCTTATAGAGAACAGCAAACAAGCAAAACCCAGCACGATAAAGCCAGAACATCTAGCAGCAGATACCGCTTTAATACAGGGGCAGTTGCAGCTTAAACATCAATTTGGCCACTGCCTGATGCATAGCTCCAATACGCTTGAACTAGAAAACGCGACGGTTTCCATAGATAGAGAGGCAAGCCTTACCTTCGGCGTGCTTCTGCAAGGTCGCCTGCACTTTGCAATCGGTAAGCAATGGCATCAACTACCCACGGCTTTAAACCAGCCAGAAGACGCTTGGTGCTTTGCGATAAATCTTATGCAAAGCTGTCACTGGCAGCGCAGGCTCTACCAAGGCAATCAAGTTAAAAAAGTAAGCTTGTCCATCAAGCAGGCGTGGCTTGAAAAAAAGATGGAAAATGATGGCCTTATTAGTCCACCACTTAGCCAGCTGTTAAGTCAGCATGGCAGCGTTATCTATTGGCCAGCCTCCAAAGCGTGTTATAAGCTCGCCAGCAAACTAACAAAACCCCGCTGTGGGTCGGCCTTAGAAAAAGAAGGCTTAAGCCTGCAGCTTATTGCCCACTGCTTAGAAGATATCAGCAGTAACAGCCACGACCTTAAGCATCTGGATAACCCCAAGGCGACCGACACAGCAACCCTCGCCCTCTTGCGCGAGTTAGAAACATGGGCCACTAAGGCGGGCACGGAACTACCGGAACTAGAAACCATCGCTAAGAAACAAGGCTTGAGCATTTCAGGCCTACATAGACGCTTTAAATTAAATGTCGGGAAAAGCCCTATTTGTTATTTGCGAGAGCGGCGCCTGCAGATTGCCAGAGACGCATTAATAAGAGGGGAAGCCAGCATAGGCGAAGCAGCTTATTTAGCAGGCTATAAACACAGCTCTAATTTTTGTTCCGCGTTTAAAAAGACCTTTGGCCTTACCCCCGGACAAATGCTCGAGGCAGCAAGCTATTCTTAATACTTAAACCTAATTTAAACCTCGACACTGCGCTAAATTATATTGCTACGCACCTTGGGAGCATTTGCTGCAAAGCCTCATCCAGTTTCTATTATTCAAGCCCAGCCTTAGACTCTAATTCCAAGTGCAATAAATTCGTTTTTTTAATGTTTCGACCCGAGACTCCCGACCATAAATTCTTAAAATTAAACTCTTGGCTGCGACATAGACGCAAGCGATTAATAAGTTTGATACGTCCAGAAAAGGCTTTAAACAAAGCGTCACACACCCCCTCAGAGACTTTGATGATTAAGTGCATGTGACCTGTAGCAGCTAGTAACTGCTCACAGCTATAAAGACTTAAAGCTAAGTCTTCACTTAAATTTTCATCTTCAACAACAACTACAGCGGGTTTGTCGAAATGTAAGTTTGGCACCCATGTTAAGGCACAAAAATCATGAGCGAGGTAATGATAATTATCTGTTTTAGGGAACATGGCCTTAGCCGTATTAACAACCGCCTCACTGTCTATTTGCAACCACGAGAACTGCGGCCAGTCGGAATCAAATGATAAGCGATGAAAACGCGTGCTAAAGCCTGCACCCACTTCGATGACCTGAGCAATAGGATGCTCATCAAAAAAATACTGTAATTCTGAGTCTACCCACTGCCAGCTCAAAACACGCTGAGGCTCATTACATAACCGTTTTATTAAACGTTGTTTAACATGTTTGCGAATGCCCTTTGCCTGCATTAAAAGCTCGGCAGCTTGGTCGACAAACCCCATGCTTGGCAAAACCTGCCTTGCAAGTGCCCGCTCATACAAAGGCTCCATTAGATCCATCACCACCCTCCTATGCAGTTTTGTTCAAGCACCTTTTGCTGCAAATAAAAAGAAAAAAAGCCCGCTGGGTAAGCGGGCCACAAAGAGACAAACATGGGCTCAGAAGAAGTAATACAACAAAACAGCAAGAGCGTGCTGACTTTGGCACTTCTTTTGAGTGGAGCATCACCTCGTGGAAAGCAATGCGGATCAAATAATATCGATTCTCATTTGCATTATCAAGTCTTTAACGATATAAATATTACTGAGAATCATTTTCAAGTAGAAAAAGACGACAACATACAGCCAAAGGCTTAGCTCGAAGCCCTCATTAAAAGGGCTTTAGGCGCTAACTAAAAGCTACCGAAAGGAAAGGAGCATCATGAAAATGCGACACTTTTGCCCAGCTCATGCTGAGCGTATACGCCACGATGAAGACAATGCCCTAAGCTCATGGAATGAACTAATCAACCGCGGCATGCAATCTTATATGGCTTGTCGCGCCTCAGCGGCCAGTATGTACTTTTCAGCCGCGCAAGAGATCGCCCTACTGCGCTTGTACCATAAGAAAAACACGCAGTTTCAAGCTTCACATTTATTACGCCCTTTAGAGTTTTTATTCGAGCTCATGTTAGTTGAAGAACAGTACCAAGAGATAAGAAGCATGTTGGTTTCTGTGCGACGCTTTTTATTGCTTATACAAAGCCCTGAACAACAAAAAGCGCAGCAGTGGCTAAGCCACTTTCATAAAAAGCACGAACAGGTCTTAGGGCCCTGCCCAGAATACAAAAGCACAACAGAACAAGGCTTAACACAGAAACAAAGCAGTATCAGCCTACAGTGGACCCAGACAGGCTAAAGTTTTTGCGGCTAGGTAGCCCCTAGGTTCAGAGCCGGTTTTGGAAGGCTTGCCCCTGAGCCTGAAGAGCTTTGACTCTTCGGCCGCAAATTATTTGGAGCCTTAAATAGTGAACGCCGCTATTTAAGGCTCCTGCTCGCATTTTGTATGCACTCTTTGAGCTGCCATGCTCTAATACGCGGCTTATTTACGCCAGTAAGAGCACAAACACATGAGCGACGCCGCTCTTAAATATAGAGAACAGCACAAACAACGCCTTAACTATATGCCTTGGCTGTATTGGCGTTTAAAACCTGCCCAACGCAAATGGGCCGACACTTGGCAACAACAATGGCAAGATTATTTAAAAGCCATGGAAACCGTGCATATAGAAGGCCAGTGCTTTATTTCCCCCGAGGCCAAACTCTTTGCTGAACCTGGCCGAGCCATTCGCATTGCCGAAGGCAGCTTTATTGCAGCCAACTGCGTATTGCATGGCCCCATTGAAATTGGAAAAAACGTCGGCATTAATCACCACGCCCACCTCGATGGCGGTAAGAAAGGCATCCATATTGGCGACAACTGTCGTATTGCTGCACACAGCTCCATTATCGCCTTTAATCATCGTTACGATATGGATATGCCCATCAGCGAGCAGGGTATTTACAGTGAAGGCATAAACCTAGGCCAAGACGTGTGGCTCGGCGCACACACAGGCATTACCGACGGCGTTACACTAGGCGATGGCTGTGTAGTGGGTATGCGCAGCGTAGTGACACAGAGTTTTGAAGCTAAAAAAGTGATCGCGGGCAATCCGGCTCGGATCATAAAGGACAGATAATGACCATCCATGATCTTATTATCATTTTTATAATAGCGATGCTTGCTTATCTTGTGTGGCTGCATTTAGAAGTGAGTAATTTAGCCCGTGCGGCTGCGACTAAACGCTGCAAAGAAAGCGATCTCGTTTTACTTGATCAAAGTGTCATCCTGAACAGTATTAGCTTAAAGAAAAGTAAGTTCAGTTTATTCGCCGTTGAACGGAAATATCACTTTGAATTTTCAAGTATTGGCGATACACGCTATCGCGGAGAAGTGGTATTTTTAGGCAGGCGCTTACAGTTTGTGGGACTACAGCCCTATAAGCTTCAGTAAATTCACATAAATGCTTGTCAGTCAAAAAGACAAATAAAGCCACATTATCAACGTGGCTTTATTTACTAGTTCAAACCAATAAGGTTCTCACTCACCAGAGTAAGGGGCATAAATATGCCCTCCATTTTCCGCTATACTAGCAAGATAAGCAGCATATAAACCAGACTTACCACTTTCCCCTTCGAAGGGGAATGTTGAATAACTAATATAATTAGAACTCGTCGTGCCACCTGACACGACATCTATTTCACTTGATTTAAGTTCACGAATGTTCATGACATGTCCTTATAATTTATTATAAATCGAAACGATTACTCACTCTTTTCTTTACATGTAAAAGAGTGTCCAAGAACAAATTGCAGTTAACAACTTGAGCCGAGCTATCATATCCTGCAATGATCATGCAACAAACCTCATATGGCTAAACCGATTTACATACTATTAATAGAGAGCCCTATACCCGGTGGTTCTTGATGGCTTTTCTTTATCATATAGCTACGCTTTTTGACTGTGGTGATATCGTAGCGCCACTCAGGGGTAACAATATAGCCATTAAGATTATTATTAGATTGCATAAAACTGACACCAAACCCTACAGGTAAATCTGCTAGGCGCCCTCGAACTTCTTTACCATTCGGGTGATCTTTAATCTCTAGTATTTCAACTGAAACCTGATCGCTAAGGCCGGGTAAATCTAATTGAATCCGCTGACTTATTTTATCTTGGCTAAAATAATCAGGATGAAACTCAAGCAGATAAACATCATCAGGATCGACATCAAATATCATGGCTACTTGGTGACTCACTTCAGGATCAGCATCAACAACTAGGCTAAAAGCGCGCGCTCTATTATCAAGAGAAGAAAAATGAGATTGCTTCTTAGACATATGCGCAGAATCGACTGACTTATTATGCCCTTCTTTTTTATCTAAGGATTCATCAAAAACAATATCAGCACTTGTACTTGAAAGCACTGACGGCTCTTTTTTACTCTCACCAAGAGAAGGCTTTAAGTAAATAAAAAACACAGCAAGAACACATAAAACGCCTACAAATCCAAATACTTTTTTCATATTATAAACCTAAAAAAAGGCGGCCGTTACGCCGCCTATAAGCTTTACCAAATACTCGAATAAGAACTTACAGTTTCGTTAAATACGCGTTCAATCCCTAATGCGGCATCCGCTTCGCTAGCAACACCACAAGCTAAATCACCTGCACATTGCTCTACCAGAGGTGTCGAAAAGTATTGAATCCGAGGGGCTTGATAATAGCTGGAATAAGCCATAATTGAACGGAATCGCCCTACAACACCATATCCCATAGACCAGGGGTAGATTCGCCCTTGACTCAACTCTTCCGCTGTTTGGCCGTGACCAGCCCCAAGATTATGTCCCATTTCGTGAATAAGGGTCGATGTACACGAATGACTTGTATAGGAAACAGCGTATTTTTTAGGATCATTAGGATAGTATGCAATACCACAATAATCGGGATGTGATGTGCCAATATAAGCCACTAGATCTGGGCGGTATTCTTCTTTTAGACTTTTAACATACTCACTATCGCGCAATAAATATAAATTACTATGCTTAGCGCTATAATCACCTTGTGAGCCAAGTAGCTCCGCAGATTTCATTCCTATAATCTCAATATCAAAACCGACTAAGCTATTATCTAAAGCAACCTGACCGTAATTCAACATCGTCTTAAGACGACCTTCAACGGCGGACTCATCACCAAAGAGAGTAAGCAGTTTATTTGGATACACCATTAACAAGCGTAATTTATTTGCGCCCACACTAATACTACGAGTGCTACTTGTTAATGCTTCTCCATTCACCATACTAAGCAGGCGATATTCATATAGACCATTACCTAAACCGTATTCAGAGCGTTTATATTCATTGCTACCGATACTGACATGGCTGACCATCTGCCAATTCTCACCGTTACTTCGACGCTGAAGAACAGTATTCGCATATGATGTTTCCCAAGTAAGATTAAAGAAACCACTTGCAGTTTTTGATTTAACCTTAACAGCAGGCAACCCGCTCACGCTTACCCCAACCACGGCACTGTAATTATCTTTAGCGTCGATAGGCGCAGGGTTATACAAGCGAAACTCATAATTACCGTCACTCAACCCACTCATTTGACTTGTGTGCGCAATCTCGTTTGGAGCGCTATCGTCAACATCCAGCCAATTACCGCCTACACGACGGCGCTGCAAAAACATACTCTCATTATTATTATTCCAGCTTATAACAAAGCTGCCGTCTTCATCTGCAACAGGAACATTAGGGCTTGCAATAGAAGATGGATTAACAGTAACCGTGACCAAAGCACCATCTAAATTACTGCCGTTATCTGTTGTATAACTAAATATGTCTTCGCCACTAAAACCATAGTCAGGACGATAAAGAACCTTATCCTCCTCAATACTGACCTTGCCATGTTTCGCTCTTACAGTATTAGCTACGTCGACCAATTCGAGTTCGTTGTCATTTCTACTATGATCATTAGCCAATACATCAATAAGAACCTCATGCCCAGAAATAGTTGTTGCAGCATCGTTATAAGCTTTAGCTTGAGCAGTAACAGTTACCGACACCCACGCTGTTTTTAAGGTGTAGTCAGCCTCAATGGTATAAGTAAATCTATCTACCCCAACAAAGCCTTCATCGGCCCGATAGCTAAGCTCACTGTCAGAAACCTGACTGACTGAACCATGTTTGGCTCTGATCAGATTATTATATTGAGAAATAACAGCAGCTTCGTTTGGCTGAATATCATTTTCCAACACATCAATGATTACACTTTGGCCTGATTCAACGCTGGCATTGTCATCCACAGCGTCTAAAGCTTGACTTACTGGACTGATGACAAAGCGGTCCATGTTCCATTCCCAACTCGATGCCCCCGCTGCTGTAATACGAATAATGTTTATTCCAGAAGGTAAATAAACTTCATCCCATATTTCCAGCTCAGAAAAAGTATCCCAACTACCATTTGTTGGTACTGGAATAACGGTATCATCACCTGGTACCGAGAATTGAATCGCAGCGCCTTGCATAGGGGTGCCTACAAAGGCCGAAATACTATAAAGTCCAGCTTCATTAATCGTAACTTGGTATTCCCCCCAGTCACTGGTTTGCACATGATTAACCGCACCAATACCAGATGGGGTCGTGTAGCTATGAAAACCTCCATAGCCGCCACCTGTATTAATAAAATTTTCAGCTTCAATAGTTTGATAATTGTTGGCGAATGCCAACGTAGAGAATAGCCCTAACGAAACAACACTAAGTCCTTTTTTAAAAAAGGTGTTCATAGTTAACTCCTGTAATGGAAGCTTTGCCCGCTCTATGGGGAGGGTTATGAACAAAGCTTCCTGCTTTACTTTCCAAAGACCATAGATCTTTGACATCTGTCCGTGAAGCGCGCACAAGTACGGCTGCTCATTAATGAGCAACTTACGCTTTTAAATTGGAATTATTATGTCGCCAACCAGAACGTATTGACGATTAATTATTATATACAAGCCATCAGACAACTTGCAGCGACAATATTAGAGGCAATTTATTCAATATAAAATACAAGGAAAACAATAAACACAAATTAGTGGCACGATAATAATTAGTCGATTCATTTTCATCCCATATGGCTATTAAGCAAGCAAAAGCATAATAAAAACAAATACACGATCAATTTCAAATAAAAAAACCAAAAACATTTTTAACCATGCTTTTTGACTAGGGACAAGACCCAACAAGACATAACTACAATTATTTCGGATAGAAAAACAACAACTTAAATAAAAATGACAACAGCGAACAAAAAGCATTAATGACAGGCACAAAAAAGGCGAGCATCAGCCCGCCTTTGCGCATGCACTAACAACAAGAAATCACCGCCACTTTATATTACATCCCATAGACGGGTACTGAGTTCCTTCTATTTCTTTCCCTTTCAAAATCGAATCCAACGCTGAAGCCAAGCTCGCCCCAGTTGCTTTGGTATCACTACTGTAATTTCCTGAACTAATACGGGTTGGTCTAGTCGCATCAAATTCACCGCGATAAGCAAGCTTTTTGTCTTGATTAAACACATATAAATCAGGTGTGCAAGCTGCACTATAGGCTTTAGCCACACTTTGATCCGCATCGTATAAATAGGGAAATCTATAAGCACGATCTGCTTTTTCTTTTTTCATCAACTCAAAACTATCAGCAGGATAACTCTCAGCATCATTACTGCTAATCGCTACAAACGCGACACCTTTATCTAGATACTCGTCACTGAGAGTTTTCAGCGCTGGAGCAATATGGATCACATAGGGGCAATGATTGCAGATAAACAATACAACCAATGCCTTAGCGCCATTAAAATCGTCAAGACAGACAACTGAGCCATCGGTTGAAGGAAGGGAAAAATTCGGGGCTGCGCTGTGCAGATCCATCATCGTACTTTCGGTTAGAGCCATCTCTTGTTCCACGCGCTATAAGTAAGGTAGGAATGAGGTAAAGATCAAATATAGATGTAACTATAAAGGGTCATACCTTGTTGGCGCTTATGCTAAGAGGCTCATGGTGCTGATGCAAGCCTAAACCCTATGTGTTACAAAGCAAATACACGGACGCTATGATGGCCTTAACAACAAAGCCCAAGTACCATAAGCCTTTGTTAAACACCAGCTAAGCAGAGACTCATACATGAAACGTAAGACCATGCTCAAACGCGTAAAGCCTTTAATAAGCTTAACTCTACTAATCAGTAGCCTTGCTCTCACAGCCTGTGAAGAAAAAAGTAACAGCGAAAAAGCCCAAGATGCTATCAATGAGAGTGCCGCCGCGCTTAAGCAAAGCGCCAGTGAGCTCAAAGAAATAGCTAAAGATGAATACCAAGAGGCTCTAGAAGAAGCAGCCGAAGACTTTGCCAGCGCCAAAAAGAGTACTAGCAATGCAGTTGATCAAGCCAAGCAAGCTCTTAATGAAGCCAATCGATTAGCTGCCGAAAAGTACAACCAAGCACTTGAAGATTTAAAAACTGATTAGCGCGAAATAGCGAAATAGCGAAATAGCGAAATAGCGAAATAGCGAAATAGCGAAATAGCGAAATAGCGAAATTCTACGTCGAGAAAAGGTATAAAGAGAATACGGGTTCACTGCGCTTTCTGCACTTTGCTCATAGATATTTGCCCCACTCCACCGACCTGCACTCTATCTATTTGTAGTTCCTATACCTACTTGCCCCAGCCTTCTTTTCGAAGGCTCTTGATCCTCTCTAGTTACCACTCCTTAGGTAACGCCTCTTTGCATAGCCCTTCTGACTGCGTCACCAACGCAAATACAAATCCATCTCATTTGCTTTATTTGATCCTGCGCAAGGAGCTTTAAGGTGACAAGCTTATGATGCGCCAATAGTAGTAATTCTCACTACGACCTTTATTTTCACCAGCAGTAGATATGTTATGAACCTAGCACGCCGCTCTCGTTTAGCTTTTTATATTAGCGCTTTTATTTCTGGCTCAAGCTTTAGTTGCCTTAGCTTAGCTCAAGAGACTTACACTGAACCTGAAGAAGCTCAGGCCCTTGAAGAAGTCATGGTCATGGGCTTGCGCCAACGCTTAAGTGAAGCTGGCCGCTTAAAAGACGTTATTCAAAAAACCGAAGTGCTTGACCAAATTCAGATTGAACAGAAAAACGCATTAAGCCTAACCGATGCCATTAATAACGAGCCTGGCGTAAATGTAAGCAATGAGTGTTCAATGTGTGGGGTTAAGCGTGTGATGCTAAACGGCATGAAAGGCGAGCACACCACCATTTTAGTTGATGGTTTACCAACTTATACAATGATCTCAGGCTTTTACGCTGTCGATGCAATTGCTACAACGGGTATAGAACGTATCGAAGTCGCTCGCGGCGCAGGGGCTTCGTTAATTGCCCCGGAAGCCATTGGCGGTACGGTTAACATTGTTAGTAAAGAAGCAGCAGACAACGAAGCGGTCCTTGATGTCGCCGCCGGTTCACATAATTATCGAGCAATCAAAGCCTTTGCCAGTGCCGTTAGTGATGACAATCGCACAGGCCTAGCCCTTTCAGCCCAATACGATACTCAAGATCAAGAAGATCACGATGACAACTTAGTCAGTGAAGCGCCTTTTCATGAAAACCGCTCATTAACCTCACTGATCACGCATGAAGTGAATAACAGCAACAGCGTCAACATTCGACTTTCACTTGTTCAAGCCGAAGTCTTTGGTGGCCCTGTTATTGGTAAAAACACAAATTCGATAGGTCAAACCATTGCCGGTTACGACGGCGAAGCTTCCGAACAATTATTTGAAGGCGACGATGTAAGAAACAACTACATCGGTAAACCATGGGAAACCGCTGAATGGATTAAAACCTCACGCGACGAAGCTTATATAAAATGGCTTAGTGAATTTAGCGACTCACTCAGCGCCGAATTTGCCTATAGCTACGCCAAGCACGAACAAGATAGTTTTTATGAAGGCATAGACTACGTCGCCGACGACACCATGAATTACCTGCGTGCAAAATTCGACTGGGTCGCAACGGATAAACACGTAGTGAGCTTTGGCGCCGACGCACGCGACGAAAAAATGCGCTCCGATACCGAGGCACTTAAACACGTCGACAGCTACGTAAGTGACTCCTTTGACTACAGTGTTCAGGGTTTATTTGCTCAGGATACTTGGACCCCAACAGATAACTTTGAAATGGCGCTTGCTCTACGAGTAGACCATGTTAAAGCCGACTTTGTAGACCCGAAAAAACCCGGCACTGAAATTGATGAGACCGTTGTCGCTCCACGCATCGACGCACGTTTAATGCACAACAGCGCATGGACATCCCGCCTATCGATGGGTAAAGGTTATCGTGCGCCACTTAGCTTTTTTGAAACCGATCACGGTATCTTAGATGCAGAAAAAGGCTTTTTAATTGATGTAGATAGCTTAGAAGAAAGCCTCTCTGCCAACTATGCCCTGAGCTTTGAAAGCGATAAATTTAGCTCAACCTTCTCAGCAGCTCATTCAGTAGTGAGTAATCTTGCCAGCCTTGAAGAAAACGATGAGGGTGTACCCATACTCACCCAATTAACGGACGACGCCTCTGTATCCACCATCGACCTGGTTGCTGGTTACAACCTAACCGATAACGTACATATCAGCGCCAGTGTTGAGCAATTTATTTACGATGAGATTTTCCGCTCATCTTACGCCATTGCCCCCATCGAAGAACGAGCCACCATCGATATTAACTGGAAAAATAGCGTAGTTGACGTGTATTTCTCCACCGTATGGTTTGGTGATCGTGATCTTAATGATTATGGCTACGAGGGTTATAACATTAAGGGCGACTTGAGCAGTAAAAAACAAACCGATGCGCCAGCCTTCTTTGTTAGTGACTTAAAGCTAAGACGCCAGCTCTCTTCAAACCTAGGTATTTACGCAGGTGTATCTAACCTATTTGACTACACTCAGACTCACGACGAGGACACCCCCTTGATGTGGGACAGCTCTGAGTCCTATGATGTTGGTTATATTTTTGGACCACTTCACGGTCGTGAGTTTTATGCCGGTTTTGAACTTAAACTTTAAATTCTTTAAAAAGGGGGTCAGAGCAAGCGCTCTGGCCTCACTGCTTTTCATCTCCAACTCCGCCTTTGCCAGCCCCACTAAGCTCAAGCTACCCGACCTACGCAGTAACGGCAAACAACATATTGCCCAAAAAAATCAAGCCAGCGTTGTACTGGCCATTCAACCTGATTGCCCTTGGTGCACGAAGCAAGGTAAAGATTTAAAACTCTTAAAGGATCGCTGCGGTGACCAACTAAATCTTGTCATACTTGGCGCTCGCGGCAGCAAAAAAGAACTCAAGCAAGAGCTTCAGCACTTTTCCCCAGAGCTTAGAGCCTTACTCAGTAATTCAAAACTCAATAAACAAGTGCGTGGTATAAAGGGCACACCGAGCTTATTGTTTTTCACCGCCGACGGCACATTGGTAAGCAAACGCAGGGGCTATTTAAAAACTGATATTCTGATGCAGGCGGGATCTATGTTAATTGAAGAGCAAGGCGGAGAGGCTAAAGCTTGTGAGGTTTGAATTTGGAGTCAGAGTAAATTTACTCTGACTCCACCTGTCTTACCCCACCTACCACTCTCTTTCTACCACTGCATTTTCCGCGCAATAAAATCCGTTAATATATCGGCATTGCGCTGATGTTGATGCACTCGCGGATGGGCCTTATAGCCTGTAAAATCAAACTCCAGCATATCTATATCCGCAGAGCCATCTTTCTGTTTAATAAGCTTAATCGCCTTTTCAACATAGCTCGGCCAAGGGGAATTGGCTTGAGTAACATCCATACTTCCCAGCACACAAATAAGCGGTTTGCCTTTGTACTTAGCGCGTATGCTCTGAATAAAATCCGCGTAACTTTGAACAATCTCTTGTTCGCTTGGTGTTGGTGATAGGCGCTTAGTATCGCCCACTAACCAGCTGTCATTTTGTAAAAGATTCACCACAACAATGTCAGGTGTCCACCTAGAAAAATCCCACTGACTATTGTTATTGCCAACCGCACTTAACTGATCGAAGTAATCCGGCATAGAGAAATCAAACCAACTGACCATCACACCAATACCACTTAAAGAAACAGTGTGGTGTTCCGCATTGAGCTTTCTGGCTGTTATCGAGCTGTAGGATAGGTAGTTATTTTTATCTTCAGGTTTATTGTCTTCACTATTATCCGCCGCCTCATTACCCATGCCACTGGTAATGGAATCGCCAAAAAAAGCGATTTTTCTTTTTAGAGCAGAAGGCGCTTTAAGCATGCGCCCCTTATCGGCAATAGCGATGCCAAGAAATTTACTAGCGCCTTCATGACCTTCTGTGCGCTTGTAAATCTCAAGGCTGTGCTCACCTTCAGCCAGCCCGTCAATTACATAGCTGTGCTGACCTTTTTTAGTAGCGATGACATAAGGGTAAGCACTGTTACCATCGACAATGACATTAAAGTAATTATTACCCGAGCTATCATCGAGCGTTATAGACAGTTTATCACCGCTAAAAAGAGCTTTAACCGAGCTTCCTGGCCAGCTCAAGATAGGCTTTTTAGGCTTAGAAAAATCAATACGCCCCGTATATTGAAAGCCTTGATGATCGGACTGAATCGTATTATCCGCATAAACACTCGTACTCGACAGTGCCGTAAAAATAGAAAAAGACAACGCCAAGCAAACTAAGCGCATTACAACTAATAAATCATGCATCTACTAGCTCCATCGTTTACTAAGAGAAAAATAATTAATCTTATACTGCCGAGGGCATGCCATCACCAATTTTGTAGATTCGCCCTAACTTGGTGACACCAGCAATAGAATAGACTTGATAATAAAAATGCCAGATGCCATTTTTTCGTATACCAAATAATGAGGCAGCGTCACCAATACCCGCTTTATAATCGGTTTTAGTTAAAGACTTCAAAACACCACCAGGAAACTGCCCCTGAATATCACGATCAATCGCATTTTGATCAATTACATCATTCTGACCAGACACGCGATTAAAATGGCCAATTTTAGGAGACTTACCTGGCCCACAAGCAAAGGAGCAACCATTCATGGTATCTGTAAAGAAGTAATCGGCTTTATCACCTAAGGTCATGGTTCTAAAGTCGTTATTCATAAAAGGTAAATAATAGGCGCTAAAACGATGTGAATGCTTTGATGCCTGACCTGTTGCCTCCCCTATTTTGTAGACCACCGTATCTTTACCATTACTTTTTTGACCGCCGTGGCGCAGGTCTTTTGCAATATTGACTGTAATGATCGAGCCTTGGTCATGCTTAACAGATAAGACGTCCAGCTTGCCTTGCTCTAAAGATGGGGTAACAACTTGAGATTGCAACTCAACAATGAGTACGTTATTTCTCAAAAAATTAAGAGGGTTAGATATAAATGATTTATTTGCACCGCCAGACATGCCGCCTATCTCCTTGATCGTAATCTTATTTTGA
Organism: Agaribacterium sp. ZY112; assembly: GCF_041346925.1. NCBI lineage: Bacteria > Pseudomonadati > Pseudomonadota > Gammaproteobacteria > Cellvibrionales > Cellvibrionaceae > Agaribacterium > Agaribacterium sp. ZY112. The sequence goes on from NZ_CP166840.1 coordinate 91,285, forward strand.
ATATGTCAAAAACTACGTGACGTGACGATACTACCCTACTTTTTCAATAAAACTCCTTATTGGCGCAGCAATCATAGTTATGGCAAGAAAAACCTTAAGGCATAACTGAATCTATACTTAACGCGTTTAGTGACAGTTCTTAATTAGCTATTCAAAGTAGAAGTGCATCATATTAAAAAGTAAGCATTTGTAGGCAATCATACTTACTAGCCCTGCTCTCTTAACACCTTTTCGTATTTCTTACTCACCAAGACCATCAGCATCACAGCAAGACGTGAGACAAGGTCATCATCTTCAGCACTCTCATTACTCGCACTGGGTAATAAACCACGAATCAAACCCTTGGTCTGGGCAAAACGATCACCATCTTGCTGGTTAATTTTAGGAATGGCCTTAATAAAGACCGAGAGCACACTGGCAAAATCAGGCTGGCCCAGACGTTCAAATAGCTTAGCCGCGTGACGTTCAATCTCTTTAATTTTCATAACTTGCAAAGCTTGGGTTAACTCAGCTTCCGAGGCTTTGACCAATTCGTGGGTTTTCATAGGGTTCTCATATGGGGTTTCATGCATGGCATTATCTCACGTCAAAGCCTACACATCGACGCCTGTTCATTCCAAGCACCTACTTAGTGTAAAATGCCCGCATTAAGAGAACCGTACCACTAAGATACAAGCCAGATAAGAGAGAGATACGATGGGCCGCGCCTTCCAAAACCGTAAAGAATCCATGGCCAAGACCTCGGATGCCAACTCCAAGCTCTACAGCAAATTCAGCCGTGAGATCTATGTATGCGCCAAAAGTGGCGGCGTAGAACCTGAAAGCAACCTTGCTCTACGCACCCTACTAGACAAAGCCAAGAAGTCTCAGGTCCCGGCTCACGTGATCAAAAAAGCCCTTGATAAAGCTCAGGGCGGCGGCGGTGAAGACTTCGCCACAGCACGCTATGAAGGTTATGGACCTGGCAACTGCATGATGATTGTTGACTGCCTAACCGATAACGCTAACCGTACAATTGGTGATGTACGTACCTGCTTTAACAAAGCCAAAGCCAAAATGGGCTCGCAGGGCACCGTGATGCACATGTTTGACCACTGCGCGATCTTTGTCTTCGCCGGTGAAGATGACGAGGGTCCTCTAGAAGCATTGATGGAAGCCGACGTGGATGTTGGTGATATCGAATGTGAAGGCGGCAAAATCACCGTATTCTGCCCTAATACCGAATACGGTAAAGCGCGTAAAGCCCTACTCGATTTCCTTGGCGAAGGTGCGGATCTTGAAGTAGACGAAATTCAATTTGTACCTCAAACCACCATCGATATCGCTGGTGACGACATCGAGACCCTAGAAAAAATGGTCGACATGTTGACCGATCTTGACGACGTTCAAAACGTATTCCACAACGCAACGTACTAATACGACAAACCAATAGGGCAGCTTACTCTGTGAATGAAATCGCCGAACAACTACGCGAACAAGCGCTCGATACCGCTTTTGGTTTAGAGCTGCCCGAGCTGGAAGATGTGGTCGAGGTGCAGGAAGAAATTCTTATTCATATCCCACCCATCTTCCGCGACTACCTACTTTACTGCTCAGATGTGATTTACGGCACACTCGAGCCTGTGACAGTTAACGATGCTAACAGCCACACCTACCTGCCTGAAGTAGCCGCTGAAGCTTGGGCCCAAGGCATGCCCCGCGACTTAATCCCTATGTGCCGAGATGGCCACCAAGTGTATTGCATTGACCAAGAAGACAAAGTCTATCTCTGGCAAGAAGGCAACGAAGAGGCAGAAGAAGTCTGCGAAGATATGTGGCACTGGGTGAGAGATTATTGGCTGGTAAGTTAAGCTCTTAACATCTTGATACCCCCCTTAGCAGTCAAAGCGAATAAGCAGAATAAAATGAAAGTGATTAACATGAGATTTTCATTAAGCTTAAGCCTCAAATTCATCCTCTCAACTGTATTAATATATCCTTTTTCCGCCTCTTGTAGTCCATTTTATTTTGGTGGATCATTTGGAAAAAACCAAGTACGAGAAACCGTATCCGTATCAGACCTAGGTTATTCATCCCCTAGCCAGCCAACACTTGAGTCATCCGACACTCAGGACCTTGCTTATTCTTTATATGCTGGCTACAGCTTTGACTTCTCTAGCTATACCCTAAGCGCTGAAAGCGGCTATATGATCTTAGGAAAAAGCAGCACAATAAGTGAATCAAAAAACGTAACAAGCCAAAACGGCGACAAAGAAAACGTACGAGTGAGCGCCGATACCGACGCCTTAACACTATCGCTTGTGGCACTTAAAAAAATCAAGGGCGATTTTAGAGCCTTTACACGCATAGGTGCAGGAGCTTGGGAAACATCCAGCAGGCTAAGTACGAATATAGAACAAGAAAGCAATCAAGCAAGCTTCTCTAATAGCGGCATAGATCCATATTGGGGCCTAGGCATAGAGTACAAATTTCTACGGATAGGTTTTGACCGCTACGACTTTGACAACTACAAAACAGATTATATGTACTTCGGTTTTAAGTTTTAAGCCCCATACTAAATACCGGCAGCGCCGCATTAAATTACGAGCAGCTAAGAGAGAATAGCCATGACACAAACCAGCTCAGAAACAAGCAGAAAAGATAATAAAGTACATAAACGAGTCCTAGGTAAAAGTGGCTTAAACAGCTCTGAAGTTGGGCTAGGTTGCTGGCAATTTGGTGGCGATTTTGGCCCAATCACTGAAAGCGAAGTAAGCGCCATTCTAGATGACGCTATAAATTGCGGTGTTAATTTTTGGGATACCGCCGATGTCTACGGTGCCGGGCAAAGCGAGACTTATATCGGTAACTACCTACAAGCTCACCCTGAATTAAAGCAAGGGGAGAACAAGGTCGTCGTTGCCACCAAGCTTGGCCGAAGTGCTGAACTCTACCCAAACAACTATAGCAAGGCCGACATGCGCCAAAGCATAGAAAAAAGCCTTAAGCGTCTTCAAGTAGATTGCCTAGACTTAATTCAGCTGCACTGCATACCACCAGGTTATTTAAAAGATAAAACGGTATTTAAAGATCTCGACGAATTAAAACAAGAAGGCCTTATCCACGCCTACGGCGCCAGTGTCGAAACCATAGAAGAAGCCCAACTGTGTTTACAGCATGAAGGGCTAAGCAGCCTACAAATGATTATTAACGTATTCCGCCAAGACGCTGTTAGCAAGATCTTTGAGCAAGCTCAGAACAGCCAAGTAGGCATTATTGCCCGCCTTCCACTTGCCAGCGGTTTATTAGCCGGAAAATACACAAAAGATACACGCTTTACAGAACAGGATCACCGCAACTACAACTGCGACGGACAAATGTTTAACGTAGGTGAAACCTTCTCCGGCCTCCCCTTTAGAACAGGTATAGAGCTAGTAAATGAACTCAAAAGTCTAATGCCAACAGAGCAAGAACTTGCCACAAACTGTCTGCGTTGGTTATTAGACCATGATGCCGTTACCAGCGTCATTGCCGGAGTATCAAAAGCGGGGCAACTTGGGCGTAACGCAAAAGCCAGTTCACTGCCTCACTTAAGCGAGGAGCTACATGAAAGATTACATGAATTTTATAAAAATAAAGTAAGGCCTTTAGTTAGAGGAGACATTTAGGCCTTATAATAATTCAACCCCACTTTATATCCCCATCACTAAAATAGTTTTTTACTAAGAAAATAATAAAATAGAGTTTCAGGTGTTCCTGAAACTCTATGCTTAAAAAAACGAACGATTATTATTGAACAGGCCTTGCAGGGAATATCGAAAGCCTTGTACTGGTTCGATTAGAGTATGGATTGTACGAGCGACTAACAGTAAAACCTTGAGCCACATCGATTAAGCGTGAAATCTCACCTGTAAAATGACTTCGACTAAGAAGTGTAGGATCGGGGTAGGCATCTAAAAGAGCCTCGGAATGATTATGAGCTAAGTTATAATTAACTCCGGCGCTAGTAATCCATTCATCCATGCCAATCCATCGAATAGACTGCACAATATCATTTTGTGAATTTTGGGCATCACGACCATCAGCCCCTCGATAACGGATAGACACTTGCTCTCCAATATCTAAGCGATAAACACAAGAAGCCATATCCCCTATTGAAGCAACACTCGTACACTGTGTCGGCTCACCATAACTCGTCAACACCTCCTCTCGCGTGTCACCTAGGTCAACTCCCGGCACACCAATACCCTCTACCACCACTCCAGATTTAGGAATTCCCAACTCTACTTTGGACACAACTTCGGCCCATGTAGATACGGCAAAAACACTACATACAAGCGATATCGATAAAATACTCTTTAAATTTTTCATTCCGTGAAACCTTTATTAAGTTTGGTAGTAATAGCGTAAACACCAAATATCACACAGGAATCACAAAAGAATCCCATTCATGTCAACTAGATATGTCAGTCTCACAGAGTGTTATTAACCCAGTACTACATATAATTATGGTCATTTGTATGTAGCAAGATTGAATTGCGACTAGAAAGTAGAGTTAGACTAACTGACACCACTAATAAGTAAGAGCCAATTAGGAGTTAACATGGAAAACAAAATCATGCCTAGTATGTAAAGAAGACACTCTAGAAGGTGCTCTTAAATGCAAACAAAATCGACGAACCTTCAGTCTCCTCTCTATTTAATCCTCCTAGCAAAGTGCCTTTAAACCAAGGAATTTACTGTAAAAATCGACGGACTTCTGCAAGCTCTTTCTACGAAGTATCACGTGTAAAAAAACGTATTAATTCTCTTATATGCAGTCCCGACCCTATAGCCCCCTTGCGCAAAAAACACGAGAGAGGCTCCATACTTCACTTGCTCGCATTAATAATTCACCAAGCTGTTTTGCCTACCAGTAATCTCCCAAATACGCATCAACTGCGTGCCCTGCATTAACCCAAATGCACCCTTTAGGTAAGCTCTCCTTAGTATATTTGAGTACGATCTGCGTTATTTTTGCTACAAGTCCAAAAATAAAAGAGGGAGCTCTTAGCCCTATAATCGCCAAAGCTGAAACCTTTAAGCCCGTAAATGTGAGCTCTTTATTGATAAAAAGAACTTCGCCAATAACACTTGGAATCATAAAGTCATTTTCACCTAGTTCATGAGCATCTAAACACCGCTTCCCAATGTCCTAACTTCATATTTTCAAGCCCTCCCTCGAGAGTAAACCTTCACCAACCAAGTAGCTATAATTTATAAATAGTGATCACTATCTATTTTAAAAAAAAGTAGGCAATGTGAGCCTCACGTAAATATATCTTGCAGTCATATGAGCTGGGTTTTCATGAAGAAGGCCTTAGTGGCTTGGGTATCAATGACCTGGGCATCAATGGTCTAGCTAAACGAGCAAGTATGACTTCAGGTGCTTTCTACGACCACTTTGCCTCCAAGAACAAAGCCTTTTAAAGAAGCGATCGAAAAAGACATGCAGGCTTATCTCGACTCGATACAAGCATTACAAAGGAGCATCAAACCGATTGGCCACAACACTCCCTCAAGTTTCACCTAGGTAGAGAATATGTTGATGATCTATCTCAAAGCTGTTTAGTACCGGCACTCTCCCCTGATGTAATGCAATCAAGCGCAGAAACAAAAATCAGCTATAGCAGCCACCTTGATAAACTTGTAGAGGGAATAAGTACTGCGATGCCAGAAAAAAGTACTGATGGTACTCTCGCATTAGACTCTGCCTTGGCAAGCAGCGCCATACTTGCACACTGTTCAAGCAGTGTTGATCCATCAGATCGCATATTGAATGCTGCTAGAGCCCTAGCCGATCCGGTTCATCTTAGCCCTAGCTCGCCCCCAACACTCTAACTTGGAATTAGTAGCGCAGATCCTATGAGCCTTCTAGACTTAATTCGTTAACTCGGCCGAACCTCAAAAGCCGAGCATGATGAACACAGGCGAGGCAACGCAGGATGGAACTAGCATTAACGAAAGCTCTAAGTCATAAATACGAAGACCTAGACACATTATTAAAAAAGAGCGTAAGCCCTAAAACCACCTTATTAGCCTCCTTCCTAACCATAAGCATTACCTTGATATTGCATATGTTCTTATGGCCATCAAATCTCGATAGTAAGATCAGCATACAGGGCATAGAAATCAGTATTCCTGTAACCATGCAGAGTCGAACCACGCAACAAGGTGCCATTGTTTACTTTCCCAACTCAAGTGACCGCATGGAACTCAGTGTCTACCAGGTAAATGAAGCACTCGCTAAAGAGCAGCTGCTAGCCTCTATCAGTACTTCACAGCAAACAAATATTGCAGGTTTTTGGGGATTTGTCGCTCAGGGTAATGACACTCTAAACAACAGGGCGTGGATTAACGATAAACAGCAACATACATGGATGCTTTTTTCAGGAAAACATATCGTTCAAGTATCGATATACAGTCACTATGGGCCAATTACCAAGCAAAGAATAAACGAGGCAATACGCATACTTAAGTCTATGAATTTAAAGGCGCAATAAACACCAACAAAAAAAGGGGCCAATAAATGCGCCCCCAAGCTTTTAGCTATTCTTTTTCTAACTAATAATGCACTAACAAAGAGCGTATCTAGTTAAGCTTTTCAAATACAAACTTATCGGCATTCCACTCCCACGTAGTACTGGAATTACCTGAGCTTTGTACTCGAATAGTCTGAACTCCAGCCTGTAGATAAACGGAGCCTGATGAGCTGGTCTTAACAAATTGATCCCAGTTACCGTTGTTAACAACACTTTCTTTTAACAACGATTGACCATTGACAAACAGCTCAATGGCGCCACCTGTTTGTGTTGTTGCAAGCCAAGCATCGAGACGATACTCACCAGCCACTGGCACATTAATTTCATAATCAGCCCAATCGCCACGCTGATTAAAATTAATACCACCAACACCCGAAGAGGTTGTATAAGTCTCAAAACCACCATAACTGCCACCACTGGCACTAAAGTTTTCAGCCTGCACGGTAAAGCTTGTCTCGATTGGTGCAGATGCAGCAGCAACAAATTCGATCCAGTTAACATTAAATGCACCCGTTTCAAATTCTAAACGCAATATTTTGTTACTAGCAGAATTTAGGCGGATATTCTTTAAAGTAATTGTTTTCCAGTTTTGCCAACCATTAGTGCCACTAAAATTAAACTCAGCAATTGTTTGCCCATCTAATTTAGCAATCAATTTCTTACCTGAAGAACTACCACTGGCCGCGACACGAAGTTTTACATCGTAGTTTCCTGCTGCGATATCAGCAACACTATACTCCAACCATTCGCCCGCAGAAGTCCAGCCAACATTGTAAGCGTCCGAACCATCTGAGCTAGATTGAACATCAACAGACTCTTCCGGGCGATAAGCACCACCCGAATTACCATTATTAGCGTCTGAGTAAGCGATACCCTGACCGCCAATGTCATAATCTTCGGCTTGAATACGCCCAGGTATAAAATGATTAACGTAAGCACTTTGATTCGGTGTCACAGGCAGGGTAGGTGTCGGTGAGGGACTAGGCGTGCTATTGCCAGGGCCATTAGCACCATAAAGACGTAAATCATCAATCAATAAGGTGCCAGTTGCTTTAGCCTCATCAGAACCACCATTATAATAATTGATCCAATAAGCGTAGATTTTTAAATCGGAAGTAGTGCGAAAATTAAAGTTTGTTTTTTCAAAAACCTTAACGCCATCAACCCACGCCCTCAATATGCCATTACTTTGTCCTGGTGTATTCAGTTTTACGTACTGCTTAACATGGTACCAACGATTAAAATCCATATTGCCATCGTCATTCCACCAACGAGCATCACCCCATGTTTTACCATTGTTACCCGTATCTGTGTGATAGATATAAAAGCTGTTGCGAACATCTGAGCGGCCTTCAGCCTTTAGTGTTCCACGAGCCGACCAGCCCTTAGTGCCGTAGCCTGGGCGATTTCCCCAACCAGCTTCTCCATAAGTGCCATCGAAACCTGGAGCCTTGCCACCATAGAGCTTCATGCTGTCATTGTATTTAACACGATATTCGGCATACATTTCTTCCGGCTCAAAACCTAAGTTTTCTTTAAGTTTGTACTTGGCTGAGCCACCGTAGTGAGAATCTTTTAGTACCGTCACTTGAATACAGCTGCCTGAGTAGCAGCCAGAATTTACATGCTTGAAATTTTGGCTGGCCGTCATGTCGTAATTATCTTTCCAGCTCGCGGAGCTGAAATCATCACTGTAATACATTTGTGCATTTACTGAGCCACCAACAAATAGAAGCGCGGCCGCACACAAGCTATGTTTAATATTCATATTTATCTCAATTATTCTATTTATTATTTTTATGCCTCGAAGCCACACTGAAGAGAGTGGGAATACGGGCATTGCAAGCACCAATACTTGGGATTACCCCCAATGAAAACGCCACTTTGTAAAGACTTGAGATTTCGACTAACTACAAACCAGAGCTTCACGTTCTCGCCCATATACAAAAGGGCTAAAAACAGCAAGTAAGTAACTCAATGAGAATCGACAAAACTGCTTATTTAATGGGCAATATTTTTGGCTAAAAACTAGGCTAGTCTAGCTTTACGAGCACAGCAACTGATGTATACGTTTGCATGAATAATATGTGACATAGGTGGCAGTGTGTATACAAACGAGTTAACACTAAAGACTTAAACGACAAAGAAAAGAGGCTGATGACAGCAGAAGATCTAAATTCAAATCAATAACGTAGAATTATCTTTAGGAAGTAAAAACAGGCATAAGCAATGAAGATTTTCTACCTACTACTTAGCACCCTACTCTTAAGCTCATGCTCTACGGTACCTAAGACAATCACCCCCGTTACCGGTTTTGAATTGGATAAATATCTAGGAACATGGTATGAAATAGCTCGATTAGACCATCGCTTTGAGCGCGGCTTAGAACAGGTTTCGGCAAACTATTCCATAAATGATGATGGCACTGTTCGTGTGGAAAACAGAGGTTATTCATCCGCAAAAAAAGAGTGGAAAGACGCCATAGGGAAAGCAAAATTTGCAAAAGACAAACAGACCGGGCACTTAAAAGTATCGTTCTTTGGGCCTTTTTATGGCTCTTATATAATCTTTGATTTAGATAAAGAACACTACCAATACTCATTTATAACCGGTAGTAAAAACACTCTCTGGTTACTCGCCAGAACACCACAAGTAAGCGATGATATTAAACAAACATTCATTAAAAAAGTAACTGATGCGGGTTACAACGCGAATGAACTGATTTTTGTAAAACAAAAATAAAAAAGCGGGAGAAAGACTCACCCGCTTTTAATCTTTAATTAAACACTAGACTGTCTCGAGGCCAATAATATTCAATCGCCTAACGTGGCACAAAATTAACTCGCTCCCATTCCTGATTAACACTAAAAAACTTAGCGTAAATGTGGCCACCTGAGCGTGTCCACGAGGTTTGAGTTGCATTACGTAAAGTACTCAAATTGTTAACATAGGGTCTGTTATTAATTGAGAAAGCAGCGGCCATATTATCAAATCGAACAACCGTAGAGCCATTTCTATCACCGTTAACAATAAAGAATAAGATATCAAAACCATTTGATACTGTGTTCACCCCACCGGGAAAACTCAGCTGATAATCACCGTCGTTTAATTTCAATAAGGTATTCGCACCTGCAAATTGACCACTACCAGGCTTCCCACTCGCTTGATCTCCATCAGGCGTGACAATACGGAAATTAGGATTCTGGCCTGCACGCAAGCGGAACACCGCATAGCGATCATCGGAAATACGGGCGTTAGTCCAACCAGCGGGTATAAAATCATCACTGTCATAAAAGAAAGGGTGATCAGCGATAACCGTACTACCCGCGCGACCACCCGCCGCCGCAGTTAAGCTGCCATCTGCATCCAAAATAACCGAAGGCATTGTTTTACCAATCGCAGTGTAATTCGAGAAGGTACCTTGCGGGCCAGCAAAGCTAAGACTAGATGCCGAGCCATCATTTTCAAAGGAGGTATTACGCATCACAAAATGAGTATGCCGAATAGCAATTGATTCTGTACGGAACATATGCGCGTTAGCTGCAGAGAAACCCGCAAAGTGAGAACCATCTAATGTATTCGCACCATCGTAAAAGCTATGACCGGTAACGATTTGGCTTGGATCACTATTACCTCGGCTATGCCCCACATAAAGTGTATCGGTAATGCGCTGTGTAAAGGTAATAAAGGTACTAATAAAATTATCAGCAAAGAAAATATTACTGAAATTACCTGTGCGCGCGCGATGGTAAATACCGGTGGTGTGTTTGTAGGCTGTGTAATTATCTACCTGCGGTTCGACACTTGGACGATAAGCATCACCATCAAATCGAGCTTTTAAGGTAGCACCAACGTCCACAGCAATATCACTACCGCGATCAAAGTTCAGGCCGATAGGCGAAGAGTGGGAAGAGTTATAAGAAAACTCCCCCAGATTAACTCGATCGGGTTGCACGCCATTATATTGAGGGTCATTTGCCGAAGCACCCACTGCTCGCTGAGGGAATAGAAACCAGAAACCTGTGCCTTCTGAACCTGCTGAAACATTACCAATCCAGGTATTATCTGGATTAGTCATCCAATAGCCTGCCGAGTTAAGAAAGCGAGTAGGGTTCTGACCTACGTGATCGTGGGTATCCACCAAAAAAGGATCCGCAATTTCTGCTGCAGTATCTCCGCCTACTTTATGAATACCAAAACTAATATTTGAAAGGAAGCTGTTACCCGTTTCAACAGCGTCTTCCATAAAAAAGCCATGACCATGAATATCATGCAAAACCACATCTTGAATTAACAGGTTGTGAGTACCGTGTACAGTAACACCACGGTTATTTGAATTAGTGATAGAGACACCACGCAACACATCACCTAAGCGATCGCCGGCCAAATGCCAATGCATTGGGTAGCGCCCCAAACGACCTGTTTGCCCCATACCATGAAGCCGAACACTGTCTATCGTAACTTGGCCAGCAGAGCCCATAACCATAATGTTCCCACCAACACCTTCGCTTTGGCCCGCATTAAATCGAGCGCGGTCACCAAAACGGTTATCAGTATCTTGTGATGCTAGCCCCTGAATAACCACATTACGACTCAGCAAAGCAACTTCCGCACGCATATCGATCGTGCGACTATTGTCTCCTGAGCCATATGTTTCTTTCTCACCATAATGCCTATGATCTAGGGCTTCATTCAAGGTTATTTCCGTATTGCTATTACCTAGATCCCTCAACGCACTTATCGTACGAACCTCTTCATCTGCATAGTCAGTAGAACTACTCGCAATAACAATTTGATCACCGACCTCCCAATTTAAGCTACCGTCTGACGACGCGGAGTAATTACCATCGTAGTTACGCTCGATAATATTTCGGACATATATCGTACTTGAACCAGCCTCTGCGGTTGCAGCCAAACGAGTAAAGCTAAGCTTGTCCTTACCATAAAACTGTAAGCGGCCACCTCCTGCAGCCATAATAAAACCGTTATTATCATTTACCTGCATGCTACCGCTGGCTGTTTCAATCTGCCAATCAAGCAGTGGATCAGCACCAGTAAGAGTTAAAGTGAAGTTAGCTTCATCATACGGATTAGCTTCACTGCCAATTTCAAAGCGGCCATTAGAGTTCACGTGAATCCAATCTGTATCAAGTGAAAAATTAGCATTCGCTTGCTCCCCCACTTTAAGTACACCCTGAACCACAACACCATGTGCTGCCGAGCTTCCCCCCCAGAGAGTGACCGTTTTCCCCTGTGGAATAATCGCGCGCTTATTCGCGTTTGGAACACCATTACTCCAAGTTGAAGCCTGCCCCCAAGGACCACTTGTCATAGCCGTAGTTGGCTCATCATTATCTGGTGACGGACTCGGTGAAGGCGACGGACTTGGTGAAGGCGACGGACTTGGCGAAGGTGACGGACTTGGCGAAGGCGACGGGCTTGGCGAAGGCAACAAGCTTGGCGAAGGCGACGGACTTGGCGAAGGCGACGGACTTGGCGAAGGCGACGGCAACAAGCTCGGTAAAGGCAACGGACTTGGCGCTAAAGACATACTTGGAGATGGCAGCGGGCTCGGAGTTGACGACATAATCGGAGACGGACTCGGTGATGCTATCGGAAGCTGCGAGGGACTCGATGATGGCATCACTGTTGGAGCAACAGACGGCAATACTGATGGAGCTACAGATGGTATAACCGATGGATTTACAACAGGAGTCTGATTGGGGCTAGGAGTAGAAGAAGGTGCTTCAGGAGCCAACGAACCACCACTGCCCCCCCCACAAGCACTGATAGTTAATGCTAAAATTCCTAACAACGATAAGTGTTTCATACTTCTGTTTCCGTAATACTAAAATACAGTTTATTACTGGTATTTCGATCAGCAACAAAGATCAAAGCCTTAAAGCCCAGTCTTATAAAGTCACAATATGAGAGTTTGAAGAGCAGCGCGATAAACGCATAATTTACTATTTAAATTTTAATTCCAAAGCATATTAATTTCTGTGCACCCTGCCTTAGTTTGAACATTAAAAATGCCTAAATAGCCAATATAAAATTGACAAGCTAAACAACCAGGAAGGCGGACACGCAGCCGGACAACCTTCGGACAAAAACAAGCGTGAAGCAGGGAAGCCAACGAAAAGTGCCTAAAAGATCACTTAGATAGCATAATTAGCCGAAGGGCAATATAACCGAAGAAGAAATGAAATCAAAAGACTAAAAAATCATATGCTTTTTTCTTAAGGAAGCCCTTAAACACTTAACCTTAATACTTAGAAAAATCACTAAAAAAATAATAAAGCCCTATTAAATAATAGGCGTTTCTGTTTTTTAACAAGCGTAAAAATAAGAGCTAAAGCTTGACTTCTTCACGCTTCAGCTCTTAAAAAAACCTAATTAAACACAGAGATCAGATAGGTTTCTTAAACACCAAGGTAAAACGATCCGTATTACCTGCCACCGTTTTCCTACCGACTTCATAACGAAGCTCATCATCCGCTCGGTAAAACATGTCTGAGCTCTTATCTAAAACAAAACCTGCGGCTTGGGCTTCCAGAATGACATCCACTGGGTCTTCACGGCGATAGTTTTCATATGTATCTTTTTGCATATGTCGACGGGTATGATCAATAACAACATAGCGACCACCTGGCTTTAAGGCCTTAAAAGCCTGCTTATTAAAAACCATACGGTCCCCACCCGAAAAGTTATGGTATTCCCGAATACATAAGAGCATATCAACATCTCTAACCGGTAACTCAAAACGCCCAAAGATAAAACTCATGGACTCATTACTCCAATTAATATCAACAGGAAGTTTTTTTACCGATGCCAATGGCTTTTCTTTGAGTAACGGATCTAAAAAATCCAACCATTCTTTCCTATACGCAATATAAAGTTCTCCTTTATCCTTCAAAAGAGGACCTAGTATTTTTGTATACCAGCCATCACCCGGGCCAAATTCAAGCACCTTCATATCGGGTTTCAAACCTATAAAGTCAAGCGCAGAAACGGGATTTCTATTATTATCTCGCGCCCTATCCTCATCCGTTCGATGAGGCATATCCATAACCATCTGAACTTCTTTTTGAAACTCATTTAGAGACCAATCTTGAGCGACTACAGGGTTACCAAAAGATAGCAAAGCACTTAATCCGACCAAAGCAACATACTCTTTTTTCATGGTTATTTCCTTTTTATATGGGAGTTGATTTTCATGAAAATTTATTCAAAGAAACGATCAATAACTAAAGCGCAAACTTATAAAACGACAGTTCTTTATCTTCCCTAGTTACGATCATTATTTTTTTCATAAAACAATAAGAAACAAGCCCAGAAAGCATATAACCAAAGGCTATTCCGGCATATAAACCCGGCATATCGGCCAAGTAATAACCGGCTAAGGAAGAAGGCAAAACACAGAAAAATACTCTAACAATAGAAAGCAAGAAAGCTGAAAATGAATGGCCCATCGCATTCAGTACAGAGCTAGAGACGATGGCAACCCCCAAACCACACAAGCTGACGGGCACACTAATAAGGTAACAACGTACTAAAACTTGAACATCAAGCTCTGTACCAAACTGCTCACTAAGCTGATAAGAAAAAAGATATAGAACAAAAGCAAGCCCCAGCTGCAACCACAAAACAAAATGCAAGCAGCTTAGTACCACATTGATAGTGCGCGCCTTTAAACCAGCAGCCCAGTTCTGACCAACAAATACAGGCAGTGCTACAGAAAACACCATCGGTACTATTAAAAGAAATGGCTCTAACCGAGAAACCAAACCAAAGCTAGCGACCGAGCTTGCACCAGAACGTGCAGCTAAAGCGGTCAACACGGATAATACAAGGGGGAGGCTTACATTAGTTAGAAACGATGGTAGGGCGACATAAGAAACAGCCCTTATGTTCGAACCAAAGTTTCGCACAGAAAAAACCAGATATTTCTTTCTTAGCAATAAGTAAAAACACACAACACATATAAAGGTATTACTTATCAGGTGCCCCCAGCCAACACCCACCAGAGCCATAGCTTCTTGCTTAAAAGGCCCCAGCTCAAAACCCAAAACAAGCAAATAGTCCAGCGACATGCTTAACAGAGCCCATACACACAACAGTACTGAAGCTAACTTAACCTGAGCAACAGCTCTAAATACTGATATCGCAGTTAAGCTTAAAAGCGAAGGGATAAACGCAAGATAGCGTAGAAACATATAACTTGTGATTTGCTCTCGTGTATCAGTGCGCTTTAAAGCACTCAGCTCTAGAGAGCTCAACCCCAAACCATCGAACAGTCTGTCATTCACACTAAACAAAAACAAAGACACAAACAATGCAAAGAAAGCAGAGATCAACAGAGAATGGCTAATCAAATACCTGCTTTTATCAAAGTCTTTCTCTCCCACAGCCTTACTTACACATGCAACAACAGCAATACTCAAACATACATTTAAGGAAAAAAGAAAATGACTAACAGGTACAGTAAAACCTTGTGCAAGCAACAACTCAGGATAAAAACGAGATATAAGATAACTATCAAAACAATCTAATAATAACAGGGTCAAAATCGCTGGAAGCAAAGTCAAACTCAAGGAGCTTATTACCCTTACAGCTCTATCGGTTAAAATCCAGTTATGCTTTTCTAGTTGCTCAAGATAGTCCATAGCGCCACGTTATTCCCTGTAAGCCTACCCGCTCCAATCTAAATAGCCCTGATCTAAACAAGCCTAATAACTACAAGCATACGAGTACTTAAGTGAGTGAAATAGCCATAGTCTGTAAAATCTACTTACCGTTTTTTTACATAAAATTTACAAAAAATGGCGATTTAAAGGGTAAGATTGAAGCATCGCTTTTAGCGCTAGAGCTTAACGTTAAGCTCCACACAATAAGATAGTCAGTTACAAACCTACGGAAATACTAGAATATAGGACTCAAATGAGCGACAAGGCATCAGTTTTAGTCATAGAAGATGAACTAGCCATCTTGCAAGGCCTCGTTGATCTCTTTGTTTTCCATGGTTACAAGGTTGATTCATGCATGGATGGTGCTCAAGGCCTTGAGCGCGCATTGGCAGGAAACTATGACTGCATTCTACTTGATGTCATGCTGCCTAGCTTAGATGGTTTTAGTGTTTGCAATGAACTACGTAAACACTCACGAGAACAACCTATCATCATGCTGACAGCCAAAAGCTCAGAGCAAGATATCATTAATGGCTTGTCTTTAGGAGCCGATGACTATATCGCCAAGCCATTTTCCGTGCGTGAATTAGTATTGCGAGTGGAATGTATTCTAAGGCGAACCCTTAAAAAAGACCTCGATGAAGAGCTAGACATATCCCCCTTGCTCAAACTCAAACCCAAGACGTTAAGCGGCTGCTTAGAAGGCAAAAATATCAGTTTCACCCGTAGAGAAATGGCCATACTCCTCTATTTAAAAGAGGCATGCGGCCAAGCGGTAAGCCGATCAACACTGCTAAGTGAGGTATGGGGCTATAAAAAATCTGCAGATATAGATACTCGTACTGTCGATATTCACATGGCAAAGCTGCGTAGAAAAATTGAGCCCGACTGTAAACAACCAATACACATTATTACAGTACGTGGTGAAGGCTATCGCCTCTGCAGTAAAGAAAGCAATTAATTCAAGGTACTATGTTCGCAACAAAGACATTAGAAAATCAGATTGGCGCCCAGCATCTTATTAGGCGCTTACGCCTATATATAATTATCTTTTTAATCGCAATTGCGATACCAATGATATTTTTAATTCAGCGGGGCTACAAGCAATTCCAAAAGGAAGAGTTTCATAAATATGTATGGCACGCTCAGCATCTAATCAAACAAGTACGTGATGATATTAATCCAATCTTAGAGCGCGAAGAAAACCGTGCTTACAACGATTATTATTTCTATAACATATCTGATGATCCCAGACACAGGCAAGAATACCTAACCATGTCGCCTTTATCTGGCGTTCCCGATTCTAATAAAACACCAGGTATTATTGGCTACTTTCAAATCGATGATCAGGGAATATTTAGCTGCCCCGCTCTACCCTTTGAAGATAATCAAAGCTTGCTCGACTTCACCCATAAGCTCACCCCCGATTTTGATGAAGAGCAGATTAAACAGAGTCTAAAACTTAGAAAGAAACTTCGCGCCTTGCTTGTTGACAACGGCTTAATAAGCGGCCCTAAACCTTTTGATCTAGGTGCTTTTCCGGAACTGCCATCGGAGCTCGGAGCATCGTCATCACCAGCTTCAGAGCCTAAAGAATATCTTATTCAAATACAGCCACTAACGTTAATTATCGCAAAAAGTGGTGAGCTAATATTCTCTCGCCAAGTTTGGAAAGGTGAAGCACAGTTAAGTCAAGGATTTATTTTAAATCCTCAGGACTTTTTATATGATCCGCTTCAGCGGTACCTAAACAACTCAGGTTTTCAAAGCAAAGCTCTTGTACAAATTTACTACAAGGATCAAATATTAGGGGCCCTTAGTTACACCCCCAAAATAAGTGAGGGGCCAAGCATTGAATTCAACTCTTACAAACAAAACAAACTTCCCATCACTATCTTTTGGGATGAGCTTCACCCTGCACTTAAACCAATAAAGATCCTTATATCCACAGAGGCTATGCCCCTTGGAGCCAGTGCTAGCACCGGTATTTATTTAGTCTTGGTTATTGTATTTTTAATATTGTTAGGCGCCTTCATTATTTATCAGCTTGGTATTCGCCAAATACGCTTAAATGAAGATAGGCTCAACTTTGTTTCTTCGGTGAGCCATGAATTAAAAACGCCTTTAACCTCCATTATCATGTACGCCGACATGCTTCGCTCAAACATGATCAACAGCAACCAGCAGCGTGAGACCTATTACGACTTTATTTTTTTCGAAGGGGAAAGACTCTCACGACTTATATCCAACATTCTGTGTTTATCCAGCCTAAGGAAAAAAGACGCAAGCTTAAGATTAGAATACACTCCCGTACTTTCTGCAGTAGATCTAGTTAAATCTAAAACCAGAACACTTATAGAAAAAAGCCAATTTGAACTCAAATTACTTATTGATAAAGAAGAGCTAGAAAACCTAGAGTTATTGATTGATGTAGATGCATTTGCGCAAATTGCTATCAACCTCATTGATAATGCCATTAAATTTTCCACAGATCACTGCGATAAAAACCAAAGAAAAAGGCTGGTTGAACTAGGCTTTTCAAGCGAGGGAAAAGACAGCCCTCGCTTATGTTTCTGGGTACGCGACTACGGGCCAGGTGTTGCAAGTGAAGACTGTAAACACATCTTTGATCTGTTCTATCGATCAGGCAATGAACTCACCAGAAAAACGCAAGGCACGGGTATCGGCCTCGCATTAGTTGGAGAGCTCGTGCGCGCAATGGGCGCTAAAGTCGATCATAGAAACCGACATCCCGGCGCTGAATTCGAAGTCTGTTTTCAATACAGAAAGCAACCGCGTATATAATTATTATAGGCCTCAGATTAAGCTTATTGACTGATAACTAAGGCCGGAAAGAGTCATGCAGCCCTAGTTATCATATGCTTATTATTTAATTAGAGGTACTAACAATTTCATCCACTTGAAAAATCGCAGTTGTCCCACTCACTTCATTGCCAACCAACAGTAAGGGCTCTGCATTAGGGCTTTCACTTGCAGCAACAAAATGAATACTCTCGGGCCCCAAGTCACCCGCTTCACTGAAATCGCCTTCATCAACGAGGGCTTCAATATCCACATCATGACGACGAGTTGAAACAAACTGAACGAATTTAGCCGCTTCAGGATTACTTATGTCATACACCATAAGCGCACTGACTCGCTCAAGGCCGATAAAGGCATAGGTTTTACCGTTCAACTCAGCAACCTCTATTGCCTCAGGTTCTGGACCTTTATCGTCTGAACGATCATCAGCGCCATTTTCATCATTACTTGCATTAAAGCCATCAAGACCTAGGCGCTGAGCGCTAATACGCTCAAAGTCGCTGCCGCTATTAAACACTAAGGCGCCTGTCTCTCCATTCCAAATAGAGAATGAACGAGTACCGTAGCTATAAAGCGCTTCATAAGTACAACTGTCATCTGGCTGGCCCGTTGTAGAAAATACATTGTTTTCACAACTTACCCCCATATCAGCAACAATCTTAAGACGCCCCAATAGGCTATTGTCAGCTAAGGTTTCTAGGTCTGATGCAAATAGCTCTAAATTATCGAGCTCAACACTTGCCCCCTGCTCAACAATATCGGCAAAGCGAATTTCATCTAAATAATGCAAGCAATCACCATCATCAAAATCAAAACCACCAGCATCGGTACATGCCGTTTCATCTTCTGCATCGGTCATATACTCACGCGCATCACCTTCGTTAGCAGTAACAAGGTAAGTCATGCCATTAAATTCATAACTATCGATTGAATCAGGCATAAATAGCCCACGAACAGGCCAGTTCTGAATATTCACACCACCGTCTTTATTGCTAGCATCAAGTTCATTACCAAGAACTTCATGGGCCACATAACCCAAGCCTCTTATGGTATCGATGCTGTTATCGCTCAGATCCAATAGAGCTAATGCGTTATTTTCTTGCATAGCAACCCAAGCAATTGTGCTATCGGCATTAACGGTGATGTATTCGGGCTCTAAATCCTGAGCGACTGAAGCTGCTTTGGCAGAAATACGAACATCGTTATCGAGCTCAGCAGCGCGGCTAGCACCGATATTAAAATCTGAAAAAGAAAGATGTGTAACCTGGGCCTCACTCAGTGATAAGACATCACCACTCACATCAATGATAGTAATACTGCCTTCAGGATCAACACTGTAATCGCCGTTTGGCTCACCTTCGTTAGCAACTAGAATCTTGTTGCCATCCGGAGTAAAAGTCACCATATCTGGTAATGCACCAGCTTCAACGGCGCTCATAAAGCTGCCATCTGTAGCATATAAAGCAATATACCCGTTGTCTTGTTTGATATTTGCCTCTACCGCTACAGCAACTAAATCACTCGCAACACTGACACTATTGGCAGCGCCCAAGTCACCGGGCTCTAAATCGGAGATAAAACCAGCAATATCGGCCGCGACATCTAAGGAATCAACAAGACCAGGTGCAGCCGGGTTGCTAAGACTAAGAACATCAATCATGCCTGAATTGGCATTTACAACAAAAGCTTGTTGTGTCGCAGCATCGTAACTAACGATTTCAGCGGCAGACTCATCAAATTCGCCCGTCTGATAACGCCCCAGTAGACTTAAATGTATGCTGCTGTTTTCGGCATTTTTTCCATCAACACCATTAGCGCCATCTTGGCCATTCTGGCCATTACTACCCTGTTCACCCGCCAAGCCCTGAAGTCCTGCAGCGCCCTCTACACCATCATCACCGCCGCACGCTGTCAGTACAGCCAAAATAGCCGCGCTCAAAGCGATTTTTTTAAGTTTGAAATTCATACTGCCCCCTAAAGACTGCTTCTTTTTAATGGGCCGCATCTTGGCTAAGAATTGTGACGAATAGATGTCTGATATATTTCTGTTTTGTGAAACCAAAAGAAATACAGCAAGGGGGCACCTCATATAAATAAGGTGCCCATAAAGATAAGTCAGATATAAACGCGTCAATTAAAACGACAACGGCCAAGCTAAACCGCTCGACCTCAATAGTAAAATCCTTATAGCTAAGGCTTGGCTAGATCCGAGCTAAATGTAAATACCTGCATAGTTGCCGTAGTTACAAAACCACCCTCATCAGGGAAGTTCAAAACAACCGTGTTTTCTTTTTTAAGTAGTTCGTTAGGTACTTTTATTTCGAGCATATTAAAAAACTGTGGTCGAAACTCTTGATCATCGCCAGAAAAATCATCTGGTACGACTAAGGCACTGCCATTGATAATAACTTTGGGCTTTTTCGACAAATCATGAGCGCGGCCAAAACTTAAACGAAGAAGTGCTTCGCCATGAAGCCCCTTATTAACATCGGCAATGGTAAATTCAATATCTTGTCCGGCTTTAATCGGCTGCTTATAGCTAGAAGCGTAATATTTACGCTCTGACATAACCTCACTGGCTTTAATAGTACGCTGAAACTTATATTCAAGTATTAAGCTGGCTTCAGCTCCAATAGTGAGTGACTCAGGTATTTTTTTCTCTACAGACTCCGTTAAAGTCGGCTCACCATTCGCAAAATATAAATGCTTAATCTTCACATTTGCAAACCTGTATTTCTCTAGATGCTTAAGATTTAGTTCAATGCTTTGCGAATGCCTTTCAACATTGGCAATAATTACATAGACTTTTTTCCCGTCAATATAACTATCAACTAGGAGATCTGCTTCATCAGAAGATGATGCGGCACGAGTGCCGTTTACATCGGACCAAAGTTCGTAGAACTTAACAATATCAGTAAATACATAATCACTGCCTTTTTCACCCTCTTTTTCATCCTTGTGCCTTAATAAACGCCAAGCATAATCACGACCACCATTGCCGCTCCACTCTGCCTTAGGCAAGCTAAAAGGGATCGCTTTAATGATTAGGTCGGGCTTAGCCATAAACTGCAGCATCATTGGGCTAAAGGACTTCATTGTTTGCCAATCATTAAGCGATGACCACGCCTGCTCTTCGGTTTTATGGTCCCGACCGCCGTACTCAGAAATAATAAAAGGCTTAATTTCACCTAACTTTAATAACTCGTATTGCTCCATCATATCCATGGTGGCTTCAATACGACCACCTTTAAAGTTAGCAACACCGCCATCACGCTTTAAATAACCAAAGTCATACAGATGAATAGAGAAAAAATCCATCTGCTCGCCACTGGTATCTAAAAACAACTTCATACGCTCATTCCAGCGCTCAAAGTTATCAAGGTCAAACCAAGGAAAGGCCGTGGTATAACCACCTATTTGAACCGTATCGTTAACCCTTCTAATGCCTTTAGCGACCTCATTATGAAAAATAAATGTATCAATAGGTTCAGCACCGTGAACATCTACCAGCTCATATAAAGGTTCATTCACAACCTCGAGATAAGGCGGCCGCTTTTGGCCTTTAGAAGACGGCTGTTTTGCATCGCGATAGAACTCATTAACAAAAAGCCCCATGTACTCACCAATAGCATCGTTGCTTGCAAAGCTCCAGCCACCACGACCAGTATGATTACCCAACCAAAGCTGATTTAACTGGCCGCCAATCATCATCTCCAGATGGTCTTCATACTTGTGCAACTTTCTAAGCGCACGCCCATAAAAAGATTCACGGTAACGCCTTCCAAGCATCTCAATACTTCTGGGATCAGCATAGCCTGGACGCTTTGGGTCTTCGGTAATTTGAGTTGCGTGATAAACCATGGTGCCATTATCACGACCAAAATAGACATCAAGCTCGTCAAATAAATAGGATAATTTATCCTCCTCCCCAACCCAGTCGGGCGTGGCAATGGCAGAGTGCATTACAACGTACTTGCTACGATCAAACTGAGAATGCCCCTCTACACTATGCACAACATTTAAATCGACATCGATTTGAGCCACCTTATCCGTGTGCGGCTCTGAACTCTGAGCACTACTATAAGCACACAATAATGCGGCACAAGGCAATACAAGTGCCTTAAGAAGACTTTTCACGTAACAAACTCCGATAAAACAGGAAAAAGAGAGGCAGTATAGCTAGCAACTTACTATTTTAATACTTTATGCTTATCAGATTAGAGCTGTTTAACACCTGTATCTGCCAAGCTTCAAACGCTTTTTATACGGATTAAAGCCACTGCGTAAATTGAGGACTCTGAAAGGTAAATATTTGATAACGCTCTTCTATAGATAAATAGAATAATTCATATTCTCTAGGCTTTTTCTAATCCCCAACTTAAGCCAAAAGATGAGTGCTAGTTGTTATAAGCAGGACTTAAGCTTCCAACGAGGCTATTTTCTCCAAAAGAAGACTTAATGCCTTTCTTTAGTACTAAGCGTACTAAAGCAACATTGTGAACAAGTACTAACAAAAAACCGTTCATTTATCACAAAAGCGTCCGCATTCTTTAAAACGCCCCCTAAAGACAAGGATTTGCAATACACTTGAACTAAAGGTCAACGGTGTGCGTAGAAGATAGCTATGTTATTCAAAAAGAAAACGACAAAGAACCTAAAAGAAAGTGAGGTAACGCCTGAAGCGACTTACCTTAAGCGCCGAGAGCTGCTAAAAAGCTTAGGCTTTGCCGGAGCCAGTGCGGGGGCCGCCGTAGTAGGAACCATAAGTACTCCAGCTCATGCTGGCTTGTTTGATTTGTTTTCCGATGATGAAAGTAAAAATAAGGCCGACAAACGCAAAGACTTGGTTTACCAGCCAGATATAAACAGCAAAGACCTAGCACTCACACCATACACTAAGGCCAGCACCCATAATAACTTTTATGAATTTGGCACATCCAAAACGGCACCTGCTTTGAGCAGCCAAAACATGAAACTTGAGCCATGGACACTAACGGTAGAAGGCGAAGTTGAAAAACCAGCGACTGTTGATGTTTGGCAGTGGATGAATAATAACAAGCTCGAAGAACGTATTTACAGGATGCGCTGTGTTGAAGCGTGGTCGATGAATATCCCGTGGCTGGGCTTTGAATTAGGTAAATTTTTAAAACAGTTTGCCCCTACCAGCAAAGCGAAATACGTAGCCTTTGAAACCCTCTACGACCCTGAACAAATGCCGGGGCAAAAATCTCGCTTAGTTGGTGGTGGTATCAACTACCCCTATGTTGAAGGCTTGCGCATCGATGAGGCCATGCACCCTTTAAGTATCTTAGCTGTCGGCATGTATGGGAAAACATTACCGCCACAAAATGGCGCACCGATACGTTTAGTTGTGCCATGGAAATATGGCTTTAAAGGCATTAAGTCAATCGTTAAAATTCGCCTAACTGAACAGCAGCCTCCTTCAACTTGGAATTTATTAGCGCCAAGTGAATACGGCTTTTATGCCAATGTAAATCCAGCCCACGACCACCCCCGATGGTCCCAAGCCAGCGAACGCTTTATTGGCCCAGGTGGTGCACTTAGTGTTAAGCGCCAAGCTACCCTACCCTTTAACGGCTATGCCGATGAGGTCGCCGCATTGTATAAAGGAATGGACTTACATAAGTACTACTAATATGGCCCACTCTAAAACAGCCAAACAGTTAGCTATAGGGCTACAACTATGTACTCATATAGCGTGCTTTGTGCCTTTGCTTTGGCTGTTTTTTGCTATACCGGCAGGCACCTTAGGTGGCGATCCGGTTAAAGAACTGATTCACTTTTTAGGTACAGGCGCACTGCGAATTTTGCTCTTATGTCTTGCTGTATCGCCCCTTGTAAAGTTTCTTAAACAAGCGCCCCTTATGCGCTTAAGACGCCCCCTTGGCTTGTGGGCTTTTATCTGGGCGAGCTTGCATATTTTTGCTTGGCTAGCATTTGACCTTATTTACGACTGGTCACTAATTATCGAAGAGGTCACTCAGCGCACTTATATTGTGGTCGGTTTTGTTGCGTGGTTACTACTACTGATGCTGAGTATTAGCTCCATCCCCAAACTACTTAGAGGCATGGGGAAGCAATGGACAAAATTACACGGCAGTATTTACCTCATTATTTTACTTGTGTGCCTGCACTTTTGGTGGTCAGTAAAAAGCGGCTGGATAGAACCTAGCATCTATTTTAGTCTCGCTGTGCTATTACTGGTTTTACGTAAAAAGAAAATAATAACTTGGATTAAGAGCTTTAAAAGCAATCAGACAAACACCTAAGTCTCTATAAAAATATGCTTTAATAAGCCTTGCTCAATAAAACGGCTTTGCTTACGTGACTACTCCCAAACAACAGCAGCTATTCTTAAACGGCTCCATTTCTCACGCGCTTTATAGCTTAGCGCTACCGATTATTCTCGCCAATATATTACAGTCTTGCTATCAGTTTACCGATGCTTTTTGGGTTGGTCGTCTAGGCTCTGCTGCCGTAGCGGCTGTATCGGTAAGCACACCCGTTACCTTTCTATTAATTGCTATTGGCTCAGGCTTAGCCATGGCAGGCACGACCTTAACCGCACAATATATGGGAGCAGGTCGACAAGATAAGGTCAATGAAGTCGCCGGACAAACTCTATTAATGGTGGTGGGACTTTCAAGTGTTCTCGGTGCCATAGGTCTAGTATTAGCACCACATTTATTAACGCTTATGGGGGTTGAGCAAGACGTTTACAACGATGCACTTAAATTTATGCGTGTCTCGTTTATTGGGATTGTGTTTGTTTTTACCTTCTCAATGTTTCAATCCCTTATGCGCGGTGTTGGCCATACTTTAATTCCATTAGTGATTGTTTTTACAACCGTTTTACTTAACCTCATACTCGACCCACTGTTTATTTTTGGCTACGGCCCCATACCCGCTTTTGGCGTAGAAGGCGCGGCCATGGCCACCCTAGGCACACAGAGTCTCGCTGCGCTCGTTGGTGTATGTGTTTTATGGCGAGGTAAGTGGGGTATTCGTTTACGCTTAAAGCATTTAGTGCCCCAGCCAAGCTATATGAAAAAAGCCGTGCTACTTGGGTTTCCCGGCTCAGTTGAGCTCTCAACTCGCAGCCTTGGCTTAATGGTAATGTCTTTTCTTGTGGCATCGATGGGCACCTTAACCATTGCCGCCTACGGTATTGGTGCCAACATTATTCAGCTTGTTATGATTCCCGCTATGGGTTTATCTATGGCCGTCTCGACCCTTGTAGGCCAAAACATGGGGGCAGGAAAAATAGAGCGAGCCGAACAAGTTACCAAACTCGCTACCTTAATGGGCTGCCTATTTCTCACCCTTATTGGCGGGCTTGCCTACTTAACAGCTCCGCACATTATGTGGTTTTTTGTTCCCAATGAAGCGGAAGTCATTAAACAAGGAGCCCACTTTATTCGTGTTATGTGTCTGTCATGGGGGGGCATTGGGGTACAACTATGTATTCTCGCGGCATTTCGCGCCTCAGGCAATATGATCAATGCGATGGTGCTGGCTATGGTCAGCCAGTGGATATTACGCTTCCCGCTTGCCTACCTTCTTTCCAAGCATACCAGCATGGGCGAAGAGGGCCTGTGGTGGTCTTTCCCTATCACCAATATCGTAACCGCACTGATTGCTTTAGCTTGGTTTTATGCCGGTGGCTGGAAAAAAACTAAGATTACGGATGATGAACAGCAGAGTATTGATACGGCAGATAAGGCCCTAGAAGAGGAAGGATACAGGCAGCAATAGTTGATAGCACTGGTCAAGGTTCTTTTAAGCCCTTTGTAGATAACACTCATCGACAAAGGGCCGAGCTAGGGCATGTTAACACTCATTTATTAGCTTTAATTTACCCCTGATAATCTAAGTATATTCGGGGGTCGCCAACTTTGTTAATTCTAATTAAGGTATCTTTTAAAAAGTCATAACCTATATAACCTTTTACCGCATTAATATTCTGGCTATGGTTAGCCTTGTTGAGTAACCCCACGGCCTCAAGATCCAGCTCAACACCGGCAATGTAAACAGCCTGCGTCAAAGGCAGTGTTTGAGAAAAATCAGCAGGATCCATATTACTCACATCAACACCTAGCATAACACTTTCAATATAAGGTTTTTCATACTTAGTAATATATGAGCCGGTATCAACTAAACCCAAAACCTCAGAACCCTCAGTCAAGGACGAAGCTAAAAATAGCACGTTTCCATCCCAATTTGCCTCAGTATTTAGCTCATCAAAAACCTTAGTTTCTGGAAAAGCTGTTAGGGTATTATTTTTCAGATCCATCTCAATCGGGCCTGAAAAGGTTGCCAATGGATTAAACACCCCGTGCACACCTGCGCCCCCCATATCGGTATTATCGACTATAGCGACTTTATACAAAGTCAAATCGTTGCCATTCATGCTCATATCCAGCGTTGGCAATAACTTGACCGACATCGGCTGACCTAGATGATCTGTGCCCGCCAAACTAGGCAAAAAAGACAAGTTAATACCTAACTCACGAGCAAAATCTAAGGTAATGACATTCATCGTCGCGCCAGTATCCAACATTAGCTTGGCTGGCTGCCCATTAAGCTCTGCATCCATCTGCAAAAAGTTGTGGGAGCTTTGTTCAAGCGGAAAACTTATCGCCTTTTCAGGTGATACTGTAAAACTACCAAATAGAAATATAAACGCGGCACCTGCGAGTAAAAACACCACGGCCACAACACTTAACACGATCTTTTTCATCTCATCCCTTTTTTATGCTTATTGTTTTATTCCTGAACAGTTTCTTCTCCAATAAGAAAACTGCAGGCTAAAAATGCCGAGTCAGAATAAGAAATATCTAGAAAACGAACAAGCCCCATAACGCTTATTAGCATGTACAATAAACAGCTCAGCAATTTAGTAAGACAAAGAGCCACAGATGAAAATCGACGTTTTTTTAAACAAACTCAAACAAACCCCTGAGCAAATCAGCTTTGCAGATACCATGGCCGTCATCGACGCCAATTACACTTACCAGCCGTGTAGCTTTAGTAATGGCGAAGCTCAAAATGCGGCGGCTACAAATGAAGGCTCATGTAAGTTGTTTGCATTTGCACAGCTGCAAAACCTCGATAAAGAAGCCACCCTCGCTTGTTTTGGTGATTATTATCGCAACGATGTGTTAAAGACCCCAGAAGGCAGTGACCACGCCAATATCCGCAACTTTATGCTCAGCGGCTGGCAAGGTATTCACTTTGATGGCCAAGCACTTAGCGCCAAAGCCTAAGCCTAAGCCTAAGCCTAAGCCCCAAATCTGAGCTTAAGCCTAAATCTCATACAACGGCCTTTATTTACTTTTGCCGCTGTATCTACAGCACGTTTACGTGCGATGATTGACGCAAGCTTCACAAACAATAAAGCAAGGATGTACCACCATGCCCATTATCACTGACTTAATTAGCAGCCCATTGCTGTGGATCGCCATTGTTGTCGTTTACACCCTTAAAAAGGGTATCTATTTTGTCCCCCAAAACCGGGGTTATGTTGTCTACACCCTAGGTAAATACGACAAAACACTAAGCGCTGGCCTGAACTTTATCGTGCCTTTTATTCAGACCATTGCAGCTGATCGCAACCTAAAAGAACAATCTTTAGACATCAGCGCCCAAGCCGCCATCACCAAAGATAATATCACCCTGCAATTAGACGGCATTCTATTTATGAAGGTCACTGATGCAGCGGCAGCGACCAACAATATCACCGACTACAAAGTGTCCGTCGTGCAACTTGCAATGACCACCATGCGTAATGCCATTGGTGAAATGGAGCTTGATGAATGTTTCCAAAGCCGTGATGCCATCAACGCTAAGATCCTTGGCTCCATGACGGAGGCGACCGCACCGTGGGGCGTACAGGTGACCCGCTACGAGATAAAGGACATCACACCGCCTCAGTCCATTCGTGAGGACATGGAAAAACAAATGACCGCAGAGCGAGAAAAGCGCTCTGTAATCCTTACTGCAGAAGGCGTAAAAACAGCCGCCATCACCCAAGCAGAAGGTGAAAAGCAGGCGCGAGTACTCGACGCAGAAGCCGCCAAAGCCGAACAGGTACTTGCGGCAGAAGCCAGCAAAGCATCACAGATTCTTGAAGCTGCAGGTAAAGCTGAAGCCATCACACTCGTTGCAAAAGCTGAAGCTGACGCACTTCGTGTTGTTGGTGAGCAAGCAAGTTCTGCCGAAGGTCAATCAGCAGTAACCCTAACTCTTGCCCAGGATGCCATTAAAGCTCACCAAGCCATCGCAGCCGAAGGCACCGTTGTATTGAGTGACGGCAAAACCGGAGACAACATCTCGACTACCGTTGCTCAAGCTATAGCCGTATCAAGCAACCTGAAACTTTAATACAGGGGCTTTGTTATGGATATCGTGCAATATGCCATGGATCACCACGACCATATTTATTACCTAGTAGGTGGGGTTAGCCTTATTATCGAGCTGGCCGTCATTGGCTTAGGCGGCCCCTTATTGTTTTTTGGTATTGCGGCTTTTATTACCGGAGCCCTAACAAGCTTAGGCATTATTAATGGCTGGGAAATCGAGCTATTCACTCTAGGCATTGTGACCGGCATTATTGCCCTAATACTTTGGAAACCGCTTAAGAACTTTCAAAACTCAGGTGGAGGCAGTGATACAAGTAGCGACATGATTGGCCGCGATGTAAAAGCCGCCAGTGATATCGATGCTCATTCAGGTAAGATTCGTTTCTCCGGCATTGATTGGAATGCCCGCCTACAAGATACAAGCGTATCTAAAATTGATGAGGGCCAAATGTGCCAAATCATCGCTGTTGAAGGTACCACAATGTTGGTTAAGCCTTTAAATAGCTAAACAGCTCTCCTAATCACAACCAGCTAAGTCTGCTCTTATATAAAGAGCAGACTTGTTCACCCCATCTCAGCCTAGATCGCAAAATTTTCTAACACGGTGCTTCGATGACCATCCTGAATGGAACCCATCAAGTATTCAAGGACAGGTAGTGTTTCTGCCGGCTTGTCTAAATACACGGGGTAGTACTTAGGAGCCTCCACGAGCTGCCGCTCAACCATCTCATTAATAACGGGCAAAAAATCAAAGCCTGTTTTACCGACATAAAGATTTCTTATATCACAATGCTTATGTAAACTAAGCGCACGACTCACACCATTTAGATACAGATAATCTTTAGTGAAGCCCCCCCCGCGATGAACTCGCAGACTTAAACCAAATGCTTTATCCACTGGCATGCCCTCTTCCTCATGTAAATAAGCATAGGTGTGCTTAAAACTGCCATATTTTAACATTTGTTTTACGGCGACAACTCGTAAGGCAAGTGTTTTTAAACGCCCCAAAGTCATATTACCAGAGTGGTACTCATTTAATATTGCTAAGCCTTCTTGGGTTAAGGTATTACCCGGTAAGCCCAAAGAAAACACTTTTAGCCTCTGAGCATTTGAGTTCAAAGTTGTTGCCATATGTACACCTAGCTCATGCTCAACCAGTGCCCGCACTTCTATTTCTGGCATTGATAAACCCTTAGAGATCATCACAGCTCTACGAGCATTCGAAACCATCGCGCTCGCAACCAGCTTTGAGCTGAATTCAACCTTGCATTTCATACCATACTTATTAGCTTCATCAATAAAGCGCTGCTTTAACTCTGAGTCACTAACCAAGCCTTCTTTCTTGAAGGCAATATCTTTTGCATGCAAGAGAAATTGGGCATTATCCTCATCAGTCGGCGTCGGCTCGCCATAGTATTTTAAAGATTCATATAAAAAACCTGGTTTGCCAGCATTAACCAACATTCCAATCTTTTCACTCAAACCATCAATCACACTTCGATATAAGCGCTGAATACTAGGATCACGAATAGAGTCTACTGGAATATCATAAAGAGACTTTCTAAATAAGAACGGATCTAATTCTAATGGTCGGTACTTAAACACGGGCTCATAACGTCCATTAGATTTTAAGAAGCTCCTTTTCTCAATCTGTATATTAATAGGATTGATGTAATGCAGTGTTTCAAGCCCCTTGGCCAAGCTAAATAATGCTCTATCAACCTTTAATATTAATGGATCTAGTTGTTCTGACAACATGCTCGCTTTGGCGGTTTTTCGCTTGGAAGTATAGCGGCGAGCAAAGAGCGATGAAATATCAGTCAACACCCCCTTAAACTGTTCGCTTAAGGAGCGTAAAACCAATGGATAAAGTTCACCTTTAAGCTCATCCATATATATTTTCTTAATTTCAATCGGCAAGACCAGTGTATTAGCAAAACGACTATTGATATGAGAGACCATATACCCTCGACCATAGAAAACATTATTACATCTAGCTTCAACGGGTAAATTTTGTAAATTAATCTTATTTAATTGACTCAGAAGCCTATCAATAAGACTAAACCAGCGCTCGGTATCGACTTGCTCTGTACCAATATTAAATACAGGTGTACTTCTGTCTATATTTAGATGATTGTAAGCGTGCACATCAAATACAAGTGCCGAACCAAAACGCCTCTCCACCTCCCCTACTAAAGCATCCAAAATGCGGTAAAAACACTGATGTTTATCAATGCTTTTACCTCTCTCTTTTTTACTAAGGTTTTTATTCCAAGTTTTACTATGTATGCATTTAGCTAAAGGGCGATTCAAGTCATATTCATAGCGAGAGTCACGTGTAATCAGAGTCACAGGCATAGCCTGAATAAAGCTCTCAGCATAAGTATCCTCTTCACATCGTCGCTCTTCATCACTTAATAAACACAAGGATCTTAATAAGGGGCGCAGTTTGCCACCTGCATGTATCGCTGTACAAATAGCTGGCACATAAGCATCGATTTTAATTTCGACACTGCCATCTTCTAGCTCACATTCAAATAGCTCACCAGCATATATTTTAGCAATAATTTGTTTTTCAGAGAGCTTCTGCATCTTCAATAGCCTTACGGAATACGCTTTTTCTTTCTTCCACGAGTTCTCTAGCTGATACTACATTCTCAAGAAAATCGACCACCTGCTTTTGAAGCTTCACCCGATTCAATTTATTGATGCGCGTAATACCACCAGGGCTTAAAACATTGACCTCTAATAACTTACCATTGATCACATCCAGCCCAACAAAAAACAATCCATCACGAACAAGCTTAGGCCCCAAGGCCTTACATAATGCTTTTTCTTCTTTGGTTAGGCTATGTTTCTCCTCTCGACCACCTGCATGGATATTAGAACGATTATCTTTCTCGCCAGGCACGCGTCGCATCGCCCCAATAGGTTCACCATTGAGCAATAGAATACGCACATCACCTTTATCTGCGCCAGCAATATAGTCTTGTAAGATCACATAATTTCCGTTGTCACCACCTATATAGAATTCAAGTAATGAGCGAAAGTTTTTCTGAGCACTTTTCTCTACAACAATAACCCCTTGGCCACCAAAACCATTTAAAGGTTTCATTATCATTTTTTCTGATTCAGACTCATTTAAAACCTGTTCAAGATACTCAATACTTTTGGAAACATGAGTGGTAGGAATAAAGCGTGCGGCTTCTCCACTAAATGACGCTGGGTAAAGCTTATTATTAGCGATACGTAAACCATCTATATCATTAAAGATAAAAACATCTTCTCGTACTGAATCTAGAAAGTTCAACGCGATAGTATCCAGTGGCGGGTTAGCACGCATAACAATGACGTCAAAACCCGCAAGAGGCAGTTTGCTGCGTTTAAAATCAGCCGCCTTATAGAAGGTAGGAACATTGCTAGATATTTTGGCTTTTTTCTTTAATACATTACAGAAGGCATGAGCGCCACTGTCTCTAATAGTAAGACTATTTGGCGTTGTAATAGCCACCGTATGACCTCGCACCGCACACTCATGTATTAAACGCAGAGTGCTATCAGAGTCTGCTGAAATACGATCCCACGGATACATGATGAAACATATTTTCATTGTCGGTTTTAATCCTCGTGTATTAAGCGTTAGCTCTTGGTTTCATCATGGCCACTAACGTTCAGGCAGTAAGCTCGAAGCTCGTTCACAGAGTATCTGAGCTTTACGCTGACCTAAACACATCAATACAAAAGCCCCTGCTGCTCATGTTTCACTTGCCGCTCTCCAAGGAGAAAAGCTCGAAAAGGC
Organism: Agaribacterium sp. ZY112; assembly: GCF_041346925.1. Lineage (NCBI taxonomy): Bacteria > Pseudomonadati > Pseudomonadota > Gammaproteobacteria > Cellvibrionales > Cellvibrionaceae > Agaribacterium > Agaribacterium sp. ZY112. The sequence continues at coordinate 123,536 of NZ_CP166840.1, forward strand.
ATGCCTATGCTTTTCCAACACCTCAGCCTACTCAAGCGTAAATTCACCAGATCTACGCAAGTAATAACCAAAGTGCTCCCCCCTATAAAAGCGTGTTCACTGAAAAACAGACTTAAACCTGAACAACAATCTAAACTTTAAATGGCCGTTTAAACCTTATATTCAGTATCAGTCTTAAGTTAAGGTATGTAAAATGATGATATAAACTCGATATCGATCAATTTTTTCTATCGAACTTGGTAAAGTATGAATATCGACACCCTAAGAACCTTTCTCGAAGTAGCTAAAACGCGACATTTCGGGCATGCAGCCGAAAACCTGTACCTCACCCAGTCAGCGGTGAGCTCCAGAATCAAGCAGCTTGAGAGCCTTATTGGCGCAACACTATTCATTCGACAGCGTAATAACATCTTGCTAACTTCAGCAGGTGAACGCCTATTACCTCATGCTGAAAACCTACTAGCTGGATGGCAGCTAGCCATTCAGGAGGCCGGCGTCCCCACCAAACAGAACACTCAGATTTCTATAGGTGGGACGTCAAACCTCTGGGATACATTTTTACAATCTCTGTTACCGCGCATGGCCTCTCAATTTCCAAACCTCTACATCCGCACCGAGATTAATAACCCACAGCACTTAGTTCGCTCACTACTCGGAAACCGTGTAGACCTGTTTGCTGCACTAGAAACGCCCGCAAATAGCGACATTGAATCTCAAGTAATCGGTGAACTTGAACTCATCATGGTTTGTAACTGCCAAGGACGACACATTGAAGATGTACCCAAGCTAGGACACGTCTTTGTCGACTGGGGAACCGCCTTCAATCTACAACAAGCACGCTTGTTCCAAGAGCCAGTGGCTCCTGTTTTACATACAGGCCAGAGCCATATCGCCCTTGAGTTCATACTTAGCCATAAAGGCGCTGCTTTTCTACCTCGAGCACTTGTTGAAGCCTACCTAGAGTCAGAGTCCTTATATCAAGTAGAAGACAGCCCAATGATTAAACAGCAAGTCTTTGCTGTATATAAGCGCGGTGAGGATAAATCCTTGTCGCTAGGCCCCATCATTACCATGCTCCAAGAACGAGATATAAAGCCTGATTCAGCTTTAGCAACCTTGCCATTAAGCGATAACGATTGGTGATTAACTCCCCCCCTCCTACAAACAAAATGGCGTGCATATGCATACCAGGCTTGCGTCTTTTATATCTGATCTATAGTTAAAGCATCAGGGAAGTAATACCCAATAGAGATGCCTTTACATGATCCCAAACGCAGCACCTAACCAATTCGAACTTGAAACCGCACTGCAACAACAACTACCTTATGCTCTAGCCTTATTACTTAGAAATGGCATGAAACTCAGCATGGCTCAATCTTGCCTTAGCCGTGCCAAACGCAGCGCTCGTGAATACTACCGCAAAGGCTTAGAGGCCGACGATCTGCTTTTCTATCTACTCTTCTGCGTCGATAGCATGCAAACAACCAGTGAGAGAAAGTACTGCGCGCTTGCTAGCGAAGAGCTGGGCAATACGCCACTACTGCAGTTAATGCTCTTTTGTCACGAGCCTTTACTTAGTGAGCGCCAGCGCTTAATAGCATGTCTGCACTTCTGCTTTGCCTTAGAACGTAAATACATTATTAAGCAACTGGGTATTGAGCGTAGCCTTCTCGCCAGTGAGATTAAAATCATTCGCAAGCTACTCGATAAGCGTAATTTAAAAGCACTGCCTAAGCATATTGGCACCGTTAGCCTTTATAAATTACAGGTACTACTGAGAACTATTTTTCAAAAAAACAGTGAAATAGGCCTGCATCAACACCACATACGTCTAGGCATTAGCAAACAGTGCATATGTTTTGCCCAAAGTTTGTATTATCACCACGAAGACTGCGACCGAAGTGCCGCTTTATTATCATTATTACTAGGCCGATCCGCGCGCGATAAAGCCCTCTACAACAAACGAGATGAACTGGTTGAGCTAGCAGATCAAGACAGAGCTCTATGGGATAGATCGGCCATCACTTTAGCAGATCACTATTTAGGGCTAGCCCTAAGAACGGGAAACACAGGCAGCTACCACCTAGAAGCATCTATTGAAGCGCTTTATAACCAAAGCCCAAATGACGATGAAACAGACTGGTCGCAATTACTGGTTTTGTACAACGCCTTATGTGTAAAAAATAATAATGTAGATAATCAACTGCAACGTATTTACATATTATGGCGAGCCACACTAAATCCCTTAGTGGCCTTTGAGCAATTAGAGAGATTGCTAGAAGAGAGCCCTGAACTCGAACACAAAGGACAGTACCACATCCGTAAAGCCCAATTACTTAATGCAATGAGTGACATTCACAGTGCACAGAGTGAACTTAAAACGGCACTCGACCTAAGCATTAGCAGTGCCGAGCGCAGGCTACTTATTCGCAGTATTAATAGCTCTCGTTAGCTGAGCGAAACGCGCCTACAAAGAGCGTGAAGTACGAGAATGCGGGCCATAACGATGCTCTGAGACAGGGATTAAAGCCTGTCTTGGCTCGGCTTCGCGACTATGGGCAAGCGCCCCAATAAAAAGTAAACCTACTGCACTCAATATGATTAAGCTCATCATTGCTAAGATAGACATTAGTCAGCTCCGTTTAACGTTGATCTTTAATCTCAGTTTAACTAGAGCTGAGTTTACAGCTTGACCATAGCCGCCAAACAACGTGCTATTAACGCCAGAAACAATTTATTAATAAAGACAGGCCTTGCAGATATTAAGAAGCGTTTTTAGAAAACGATGTCTGCAAATAAAGAGAAAAGCTAGACCCCAAATGGCTCTAGCTTAGTGAACTGAGAATATTAAGAGCGCTTCTTAAGCGGGCTTGAACCATCCCCCAAACCAAGATTCTTACGAGGCTTAGCTGAGCTTTTATGGCTAGGCGCTTTTTTAGCTGAGCTTTTTTTCGCCCCAGCACTTTTAGCCCCTGTTTTTTTCTTAAGCTGTTTTTTCTTTTTAGAGCCCGCAGCAGATCCTGAAGCCTTAAGCTTTTTAGGCCCTTTATAACGAGCTTCTAAACCTTCTATACTCATATTCTCAAAGCGGAAGTTTAAATAACGCTCGATGCCAGCCATGCGATTCCACTCACTCGACCCTACCATGGTGATCGCTTCACCTTGGTTATCGGCTCGACCAGTTCGACCAATTCGGTGCACGTGATCATCGCCACTTTGAGCAACGTTAAAGTTAACCACCAGCTCTAACTGGTCAATATCCAAACCACGAGCAGCAACATCGGTAGCAACAAGCACTGTAATTTTACCGTCACGGAAACGATTCAATACCTGCTTGCGATCGCTCTGCCTAACCTCACCGTGAATAAAGCCCGTCTTAACACCCGCACTTTGCAATATCTCACCCAAACGCTGGGCCTGATCACGAGTATTACAAAAGACAAAAGCCTTCTCTGGCTGTTCTTGTAACAGCAAAGCTTTAAGTAGGTTTTCTTTATGTTTAACGTCATCACACAAAATACGACGCTGACGAATGTTCTTATTCACCTTCTCTTGAGGACTTAGCTCAATATGAACAGGATCTTTTAACTGCGCACGCACACGGCTAAACCCCTTATGATTAAAGGTCGCCGAAAACAAGAAATTCTGGCGCTGAGGATTACAGCTCTGACTAATTGTATGTAAGTCTTCGGCAAAGCCCATATCCAGCATTCGATCGGCTTCGTCGAGCACTAGATACTCTAAATCGCCAAAGTCGATGCTGTTTTTTTCTAGGTGCTCAACCAAACGCCCAGGCGTTGCAATAAACACTTCTGGATTGCGACGTATACTCGCAACTTGGTGTTTAAACAATTCACCACCAATAATACGATTGGCTTTAATTTGAGTGAACGCAGCTAACTCGGAAAAAGCTTTTAGAGTTTGCAAAGCCAGCTCACGAGTAGGCACCAAAATCAGGCCTCGCGTTCCCGAATTTGGTTTAGGCTCAGCCAGAAAACGCTCCAGCATAGGTAAAATAAACGCCGCCGTTTTACCACTACCCGTCTTTGCCGACACAACAATGTCTCGACCTTCTGCGGCAACAGGGAAGACTGCCGCTTGCACCTCTGTCGCTTCGCTATAGCGTAATTTACCTAATGCTTTGTATAAGCGCTCATGAATACCCAAATCAGCAAATTGCGTCACAGATTATTCGCCTTTGTAATAGTGGGCCACATAGGCCGAAATAAATGCCGGCTGCTGAAATACTTTTAACTCTGTATCAGTAAAGTCGATAGGCAGCGGATGTTCTTTTTGCAGCTCTTTAAGCGTGCTCGGCGATAGCATTAGCACATCCAGATCATCAATCACCTGTATGGCGGCCTCCATCTTAAAGCTAGTTGCACTAGCAGCAAACTTACCTTTAGTTGGGCGCTCACGAATAGCTACTTTATCAACCGAGTAATCTTGCATCAGCTTGGCAAAATCAAACTGAAATTTACGCATATCCTCTTGGCTGTGTACTTTTGCCAAGCTCAATTTACGTACTCGGCAATCTGGAATATCAAATAACTGACCTTCACGACCTAACAGGCAAATGATGGCGTCACCACCACTAAGCTCTACACCACAAACTCTCATTATTTGCTTTCCTTAAGGTACTGTTCCAACTCTTCAACACTGAGCTGCTCGATCTTGCCACGCGACTCTGCTTTAACTTCTTGCAGACGCGCTTCGTGCTGTTTACGCAGATCGCGGCGCAACTGACCGGCAATGTAGCGCTGCCTGTCTTTATCGGTTTCCAACTTAAGGCGAGGTACTTTGGTTGTCATACCTGCATCGTTAATCGCCACCATATTAAAAAAGCAACTATTGGTATGACGAATCTCACCGGTCTTAATATTTTCTGCCTCTACCCGTATACCTACTTCCATTGAGGTGTTGCCCACAAAATTCACTCGGGCGCGGAAAGTTACCATCTCGCCAACCATAATAGGCTGACGGAAAACCACTTGGTCGACACTCAAAGTAACAGCATAGTTTCCACAAAAACGGCTGGCACAGGCATAAGCAACCTGATCAAGTAATTTAAGCAAAGCTCCACCGTGGACTTTGCCAGAAAAGTTGGCCAAATCCGGGGTCATTAGCATGGTCATAATGACCGGCTCATTCGTTGCAATTCTGGACATGGGGGGCTCCGGCAGGGGTATGAAAAGGCGGCGATTATCGCAAAGCCCCCCTATAAAGAGAAGGGAACCTAGCGCTTTTGTATCAGTCTATATGATTTCAAGCTAGGGAACTTATTAACGTGAGCAAAAGCGATCATTTTTCAATCAAAAACCGCCTTTTCGACCCGTTGAAAAACAAGGTCGTAGCATCGCTATTAGCTCTAATAAGCATATCGGCCCCCTCTACAGCTTGGGAGTACATCGTAGAAGAGGCCCCAAGGGGGCAGAAGCACAGCTCTCAAGACTGCCAAGCCTATCGTTCAGAGCAAAGCCTAGCCAAAGGCGATTTGCATATAGGCAGCTGGAATGTGCTCAAAGGCAAGCGTTTAGGCTGGGATAAGGTATTGCAAAAAGCCAGTGAAACAAGCGCCATCCTACTTATGCAGGAAGCCACTTATGGCGAGGCCTTACATCAAGCTCTTGAACTGCACGCCCAACCAATTTTTGCGCCCGGTTATATCAGTGCCGGTCAACAAACCGGTGTGATAACCAGTGCCACAGCCAAGCCATCACAAAGCTGCATGTACAGGCATTACGAACCGTGGTTAGAAACACCCAAAGCCGCTCTAGTCCTTTATTACAACATCGAAGACCGCAGCGAACAATTGCTGGTTGCCAATATTCACGCGATTAACTTTAGTCTTGGTATCGACGCCTTTGAGCAACAATTAGATGATGTCATGCAAGAAATAGCGCAACATCATGGCCCCGTTATTTTTGCAGGCGACTTTAACACTTGGAATCAAAAACGTATGCTCTCTCTAACCAAAAGCACTCAAAAGCTAGGCTTAATCGCTGCACCTTTTGAGAAAGAAAAGATAAAATCATTTCGCGGCTGGCCTTTAGACCATATTTTTTATCGTGGTTTAGAGCTTAAAAACAGCAGAGTAATTGAAGTAGATAGCTCCGACCATAACTTCTTACACGCCCACTTTAGGATTTAACATGACCCACTCTTTAAGCACTTTGTTAAGACCTCGATTAAAGAAACAACTAGGCGTTCTATTAGTTAGCGCCACTTTATTAACAGCGCCATTACTTAGCTTTGCCGAACCCGACGCCAAAACCCAAAGTGAAATCACACAACTGCTTCAATTTATCGGGCACAGCGACTGTAGCTTTATCCGCAACAATAAAAACCATGATGCCGATGAAGCCGTCGAACATATCCAAAAAAAATACGAGCATTTTTACGAAGATATTGATACGGCAGAGAAGTTTATTGAAGTCAGCGCCACCGGCAGCCTCATAAGTCGTAAACCTTATTACATTGATTGCCCTGGCCAAGAGCGACAAACAAGCAGTGCTTGGTTAAACAGTCAGCTCGCAGAGATTAGAGCCAAGTCAAAGAGCGACTCTTAAGCCTTGCAACAAATTCAGTTAAGGCTCGGCTTCAGTTAAGATACTCCCTCAGCTTAAGCGCCCACCTACAGGTAGGCGTTTAGTACTAGGCACTAATGCTGCCATAGGCTTAGGGAATCAAGCATGCACCACCATCGCTTTATCGCACTGTTATCTTTTGTTTGCTCGCTAAGTTTAATCAGTGCCTGCAATAAAGAAACGACACCTGAGCCCCTAACAACAAAGGCTAATAACAAGCCCCTTAACATTGTTCTGATATTAATTGACGACTTAAGCCACTACGGGGTCTCTATCTACGGAGCTAATGCAGTTAGCGAGAATAGCGGTCTTTTTTCAAAGCAGAGCATCAGCACCCCCAATATTGATGAGCTTGCACAAGAAGGTTTTGTTGCCGCACACGCTTATAGCTACCCTCTTTGTGAAAATACCCGCGTTGCTCTTATGAGCGGTAAATTTAATAAACGCAACTACCTCAAACCCAAGTCGCTGCATCATAGCGAAGTCACCTTTTCTGATATTTTTGCTAAAGCAGGCTATAAAACCGGACTCTTTGGCAAATGGAAACAATCACGTGGCACTCGAGATTTACCAGGCCTTAGCTATATAAGTGAATTCGGCTGGCAAGATTATGTTGCTTATGATGTTATCTCTGACACCCAGCGCTTTATTAATCCACGTTTAGTTATTAACGGCGAAACACATGATTATCGAGGCCGTACGGATTTAGACCCAAAAACAGGCCGACGCTGGTATGGACCAGATATTATTAACCGCCACGCCTTGCGCTTTATAGAGGAAAATAAAAACAAGCCATTTTTCCTTTACTACCCGATGCTGCTTGTTCATGACGACCACAAACCCACTCCCGATACACGTCCTAAAACATTATTTGATGAAGTGGATGAAGTTCATCACAACCGCAACGGGCACCAAGGTGATGATTTTCGTTATTTCCCAGATATGATCAGCTATATGGATAAGCTCATCGGCCGAGTGATTAATAAGCTCGAGCAAGAGCAATTACTTGATAACACCATGGTCGTCATCCTAGGAGATAATGGCACTAAAGAGGTGTTTACCCATCACCTTAACTCAGGACAAGACTATCCAGCCCGCAAAGGTGGAAATACCGATAACGGTATCCATATTCCGCTTGTTATCAGCCACCCACAAGCAAAAGCAAGCAAGGGTTTAAGCTCGCAGTTTTACCAAGGCCTAGTGCACGTTGTCGATATTCTCCCCACGCTCGTTGACGCTGCTGGAATTGAATTGGAAACAAACGGAGACATCGACGGCATCAGTCTTATGCCTCAAATCTTAGGATCTAATGACTCCCTGCGCTCCAGCCTTCACCACTGGTACATAGGCAACAGTGACTATCGTAAGCAACCCAGCGCCGTTGAATATGCTTTTGACCAAAACTTTAAACGCTATGCACCCAGTCAGCACTTTCCCAAAGGCCGCTTTTTTGATTTGCGCAGCGATGCCTTAGAGCAACAAGGCGATACTGTAAAAGAGTTTCGCTGGGGAGTATTACGCTATAGCGGTTTAGACCTGAAACAACTCAGTGAAGAACAAAAGCAGGCCTACAACGATTTGGGTAAGGTACTCGAGGCCAACGCCTTTGTTGATATTCAAGCACTCAGTATCACAGCAACACAAAAGCACTTAAGCGTTGGACATACGCTGCAACTACACGTTCAGCGCAAACCTTGTAATGTCACTCGTAATGCGATTGTTTGGCGCTCTTCTGACAAAAATATCGCTACAGTCGATAAGTTTGGTCTAGTCACGGCCCTTAAACCTGGACAAGTCACTATACACAGCTTCTCATGGTCCGATGCTAGCCCTCTTGCTGATGGCGGCTTAGCCTACACAAGCCATGGTGTTTCAGACTTGATACAATTAAGTATTGGCGAATAAGCCAAACACGCGCCCTTTTGAAGAACAGCGTAGATAATTGCTAAACTTAAATTTTTAAAAGACGGATCTTATCTTGCCCGCTTTATTTCAACTCCAGTCAATCATGTTTAAAAGGCTCACTGCTGCTTTCTGCTTATTAGTGTTATTAAGCGGCTGCGCCTCGCTACCTAAAGATCCAAAACGCATCGAATCACACAGCATTGCCGCCAATGCTAACAGTGATCTTAGCGAGATTTTTGACCCAGCTATTGCTGCTCACCCACGACGAAGCGGTGTTGTTCTCTTACACGAACCTGAAATTGCCTTGCGTGCACGCGATGAGATGACAACTCTAGCCGAGCATACTTTAGATGTTCAGTATTATATTTGGTCCGACGATAAAGTCGGCCGCATTTTAACTCAACGTTTATTAGACGCCGCCGACAGAGGGGTACGAGTCCGTATTTTATTAGATGACTTTACCTTAAATATTGATGACATTTATCTGGCGGCATTTTCGGACCACCCCAATGTCGAATTGCGTTTATTTAACCCTTTTGCTCATCGCACAACAAAAGCGCTTGGTTTCATCACCGATATTCAACGAGTTAATCAGCGCATGCACAATAAAATTTTTGTGCTAGACAATAAAGTGGCCATTGTCGGTGGACGCAATATTGGCGATAACTATTTTGGTGTAAAAGATAGCTACAACAGCCGTGATATCGATGTACTGACTATTGGCCCAGTAGTAGATGACATCAGTAAAAGTTTTGATGAGTATTGGAATAGCGATTGGGCTTATCCCATTAAAAACATTTATCCACATGAGATCAGCGAAGAAAATAACAAACTCATACTAAAAGAATTAAAAAAACAGGCGACGCTTGATAGAGCCTCTTTACCTTTTGACTTAATACGCAGTAAAAAAGAAATAGTAGAGGGCATTCGATCCAACATTAAGCAACTTGATTGGGCTCGCATTGATGTCATTTTTGACCCAACTGAAAAATTACGTGGAGACACCAATACTGTTGCAGCGCAATTTGAAACAGCCTTAATTGGCGTTAACCAAGAGATGCTTGCTGAAATAGCTTATTTTGTACCAGGCAATGAATTAGTTAACGACTTTAAAATAGCTAACGATAAAGGCATTCATATTCGCTTTTTAACAAACTCACTCACTAGCACTGAAGTTCTACCCGCTTATGCAGGATTTTCTAGCTACCGCAAAGACCTACTGAAAGCAGGTGTCGAACTTTATGAGTACCGCTCAGATGCCAAAGAGCGCTTTACTTGGCCTGAACCTAGCCACAATGCCCTTACACGTTTACACAGTAAAACCTTTGTTGTTGATCGCCAATTCTCTTTTATCGGCTCATTTAATTTTGACCCTAGATCCGTAGACTTAAACACCGAAATCGGTTTATTGATCGACAGCCCAGAGTTTGCTGAAAAAGTAATTGCCGTTTTAGATGAAGGCGTTCTGCCCGGCAATGCATGGAAGCTTGAACTCGACTCAAAAGCTAATAAGATTAAGTGGCATGACCAAGAAGGCTCAACCCCTCTAAAAAAAGAACCTTATAGCTCTTGGTGGCAGCGCGTAAAAGCGACTGTTTTACGCATTCTGCCCATTGAAAGCCAACTATAATATTAATACCGTAAATTAAGCTGCAGGCCTGATATTTGGCAATAGCTTATAGATAGCTCCGCCCCAGCATCACCCCCCCCCAAAGCACGGCGCGATCACCAGCGCCGTACCTTACTTCCGAGCTATGCCCACGCACCCCGTAGCTCAGGTAATAACCATTTTCAAAGCCATGGGTATACCCTGCCCAAGCCTCTAACAACATATGCTTCAGCTCAGAAGAGGAATAGCTAACCGCAGACTCTTTAAACTGCCCCTGTAAAAACGCATTGTAAGCTCTAGCTTTTACAGCAACACCGGCCCAAAAGAAGCGCTCACTTTTACCAAGTTTAGTGCGTGAAGAAGCTTCGGCATAACTCGCCATGTCAGGGTTAAATTGGTGCCAACGACTATTTAAGTGACCCGCACGTAAACCAAGAGCCCAGCTTGCCTCTGTTAAATAACCTACGGAGGCACTTTTAGTTTGGCGCAAATCCCAATGCGAACCCGAGATAATCAATTGCTGTAAAGCCACACTATAACGAGCAGTAGGTTCACCACCGGCACTAATCTGATTATGCCACCCCTGAGGCTGCTCATTACCAATCCAACGGTGAAATTCGTTTTGTACCTGACCGACAAGATCCAAACCCAAAACACCGTAACTAATTTGGCTGCGTAAGACTTTTCGGTCCTGCTTATCAATACGCTCTGACGATGTCGCGAAATAAAGCAAACTTGCATAAGGTCGATCATCATTATTAGGCTCAACAACACTGGTATCCTCCGGTGTAAAACCATAGAGGCCAGCTTCATAAGCAAGGGCTTTGGAGCGCTCACTATCAAGACCAAGCCAGCTATCTATGAGCTCTAAAGGCCTATGCATACGCCCACTGATATCATCACTGTGATAGCTAAAACTCATACCGTAGGTGTAATCCTGGTCACGTCCACCAGGAACAAAGAAATCATTTTCATAAGCAAAAGACCAGCGCTCGCACGGTGTGTGGTAAGCAAGCGCCTGTGCATCAATCAAACTGCCTTGATCTCTTTCAAGCGCCCAAGCTGCGGAACTGCTTAGTGCAAGAACCACAGAGAAGACGGAAATTAAAGCAAGTAACACCCGCTCATACCAAGCTGTACGACACAATCTGTCATCAAATTCACTCATCCCACCCTCCATAGGTGACCGGTCGTCTTTAATTTAAACAAGCAGACTGACCGGTCGGCTTGTTTTTGGCTTTAAAAAAACAGCTATAAAACATGCTTAAGCATGGCAACAAAGGCATCAAGGGCCTTGCGCGATTTTGCTGCCTTAGCTCGCATCAGTGCCCCTTCCCATGCATTAAACAGAAACTCGGCAGCAACAGCTGCATCAATAGCAGCGTTAACCGATCCGCCTTCTTGCCCCTCTTTAATGACATCAGCGATTAAACGGGTTTTGCCATTTAAGATCGGATCTAAGCGTTGCCGAATAGAATCTGAGCTATCTGCCATCTCTTGGCACATATTGCCCAGAAAACAACCCACTTTAAACTCGGAGCTTTCAGCACAAGCAATACCAGCATGAAAAAAACGAGTTAAGCGATCGAGCGCACACTCACTACAATCCCCCAATAGGGCTTGGGCGTGAGTCCGGGCTTCAGAGGCTGTAAACTCAATTGCATCAAGTGCAAACTGTTCCTTACTTGGAAAGTAGTTATAGAACGAGCCTTTGGGTACCTTTGCCGCATCAACAATATCTTTGACGCTGCAACCGTTATAACCTTGAGCCTTCATGACCTCCATACCGGCGACCAATATAGCTTCTTTTTTAATTTCTCGTTTACTCATGCATACAATATATGACCAGTCGTCTTACAAATCAATACATCAGTGATAAAAAAGCTAGTTACACAAATCCCAATAAAGCTATACCTCCCTCTTTGCCCAAGAGATATAGGGCGTTAACATCCATCATTTATAAGCACTCGAATACCCTCAGGTGACGATAATCAACATGGGCAATTCAATAAGCCACTTTTACAAAGCAATAGCTAATAAGTGCCATGTCACCACGATATGTTTCTTAGTCATCTTATCGGTATGTAGCTGCGCTAGCCTGCCTAAAGATGTCGAGCGTATACCCTCTTATAAAATCTCTCCTAAACACACAAGCGCATTAAACACGATAATCGAACCGGCCACTCAAGCGCATCCAGATCAAAGCGGTGTGGTTCTGCTTCATGAAGCAGAGCGAGCCTTTCGAGCACGTCATGAAATGACCGCCTTAGCAGAACACAGCCTTGATGTTCAGTACTACATCTGGCAGAACGATAAAGCAGGTCGCATACTCGCCCAGCGTCTTTTAAGTGCCGCCAATAGAGGCGTTCGAATACGAGTACTTCTTGATGACTTCAGCCTACACGTTAAAGACAGCTACTTGGTCGCCTTTGCGACTCATCCTAATATTCATATCCGAATCTTTAACCCTTTTACAGATCGCAACACCAAAGACCTTGGTTTCATAACAGATATTGAACGAGTCAATCATCGCATGCATAACAAGCTCTTTGTGCTCGATAACAGTGTTGCCGTAGTTGGCGGGCGCAATATAGGAGATAACTACTTTGGCATAAAAGACAGTTACAACAGTCGTGATATAGACATCTTAACTATCGGCCCCGTCGTCGACCAAGTAAGCCAAAGCTTTGATGAATACTGGAATAGTGATTGGGCTTATCCCATTCAAAGTATCTACAAGCATAAGATGGATGACGAACGCGCAAACAAGCTCAGAGAAGACATAAACAAACAAGCCTCCTTAGACCTCCTATCATTCCCCTTTACTCTTGAAACAGACAAAAACAAAATAATAGAAACGGCTCGTTCAGGTTTAAATACACTCAATTGGGCACACATAGATGTGATCTTCGACCCGAGCGATAAATTCGACGGAGACCCAAACACCGTCACCACTCAGTTCAATACAACACTCGGCGAGGTCCAGCACGAAATGCTGGCCGAAATAGCGTATTTTGTGCCTGGTAATGCCATGGTTGCAGGCTTCAAAGAAGCACACAAAAACGGGGTTCATATCCGATTTTTAACTAACTCGTTAAACAGTACAGAAGTGCTTCCTGCTTATGCTGGATTTGCAAACTATAGAAAAAAATTGCTGCAAGCAGGCGTAGAGCTATACGAGTATCGCTCCGATGCTAAAGAACGATCAACGTGGCCAAAGCCTAGTCATCAAGCTTTAAGTCGCCTACACAGCAAAACCTTTGTCGTTGATCGCCGTTACTCGTTTATCGGCTCTTATAATTTTGACCCTAGGTCCATGGATATTAATACTGAAATAGGCCTATTAATTGATAGCCCAGAATTTGCTAAAAAAGTTATTAAGGTACTAGACAGCGGCATAGAACCGGGTAATGCCTGGAAACTAGAACTAGACGAACAACATCAACGCCTAGAATGGCATGACCAACAAGGCTCTCCAGCGCTTTACAAAGAACCTCACAGCACTTGGTGGCAGCGTTTCAAAACCTCAATCTTACGAATGCTACCGATTGAACATCAGCTTTAAAAATTACGGATAAATGAGATAAGACAACAGCATGGACAAATCCCCGCGACACCGCTAGGCTCTCGCCCCCTTTGATTGCTAGAACAAGCGGACGACTATGTGGTTTAAAAACCTTCGCCTTTATCGCCTCAGTGAAAAACCGGAACTGGATGAGGTCGACACCAAACTCGAAGACAAGCAGTTTGAGCCCTGCGGCAAAATGGACTTACAGCGCTATGGCTGGAGCAGTCCCTTGGGCCGCAATGGCAAAATGCTTAGTCACGTCAACGGTGGCGCCACCATGGTCTGTGCGACACGCCAAGAAAAAATATTACCAAGTGCTGCAATTAACGAAGCGCTTGAAAACAAACTTCATCAAATTCGCGAAGATGAAGGCCGCCCGGTAGGCAGAAAAGAAAAACAGAGTCTAAAAGATGAGCTGATTTTCACTATGCTGCCGCAAGCCCTGAGTAAGAGCTCCCAAGAATACGCGTATTTAAAACCTAGTGACGGCCTTGTTTACGTAAATTCCTCTTCTGCAAAAAAAGCCGAAGATATCCTGACCTTATTACGTGAAAGCCTCGGTTCCTTAAAAGCGGTGCCTGTTGGTACTCATAACCCCATTCCACCGAGGCTGAGTGAGTGGTTGCGTGAAGGTGCGGCACCACCACCTTTTACCCTAGGTGATCAGGTTGAGCTACGAGCCAGTAAAGACGAGCGAGTCATTCGTATGCGCAACCAAGACCTCAGTGCCGATGAGGTTACTCAACACTTACATACCGGCATGCATGTACGCCAACTCGCTTTGAACTGGAATGATAAAATCGATTTTGTACTCGATGATGAGCTTGGCATTAAAAGCCTTAAATTTAGTGAATTACTTATCGAGCAAGCCTCCGATCAGCAAGGCGATGATGCAGCGGCCTTGTTTGATGCCGATTTTGCACTGATGCACGGTGAACTCAGTCAGTTTGTAAAAGACCTGCTTGAGGCTTTTGGCGGCGAGTCTGAGTTGTATTAAAGCCCTAAAGTAACAATACGACGCTCGGCTCTATTCTAGAGCCTGAGCGCCTTGCAGCGCCCCTCCGTAGATAAGCACTCAGCAATACGCAAGTAGACTTGCTTGCGCCCAATCAAACAATGTTTTACATGCCGACTCTAAACTAGAAATATTCTGGCAAAACACGGCCAGACGCAGTAATATAAATGGGAACCATTTTTATTTAGAGCATCGATTGCAATGACACTCGCCGAATTACAACACGGAAGCCTTAGTCTTATCGCCGCTATCAACAGCAACGGTGAGGCCTGTAAACGCTTAAACCAACTTGGTGTGATACCTGGCGCCGAGGCTCGCATCTTGCGAGCAGCTCCTTTTGGTGACCCCATGCAAGTACGTGTAGATAACACCGTACTAAGTATTCGCAAACGAGATGCAGACCAAATTCAAGTAGAGCTAGTGTGACAACACCCACCATTGCACTTGTCGGCAATCCAAACTGCGGCAAAACCACTCTTTTTAACTCACTGACCGGATCCCGCCAAAAAGTTGGCAATTGGGCCGGTGTGACCGTCGAAAAAAAGTCCGGCTGGGTACAAGGCATTGATAGTCGAGTTGAGTGTATCGATTTGCCTGGTGTTTATAGCCTCGATACCGAAGCTGCGGGCCTTGATGAGCAAATTGCTCGCGACTTCATTACGAAAAGCAAACCTCAACTACTGATCAACATTGTTGATGCTAGCAATCTCAATCGCCACCTCTTATTGACCCACGAATTACTCGACTTAGGCGCCCCCGTCATCATTGTTTTAAATATGATGGATGTTGCCGAGAAAAACGGTATTCGCATCAATACAGAAGAACTTGAACGACGTATGGGTGTGCCCGTATTTGCTGTAACGGCTAGTCGCCAACGTGGTACCAGCGAACTCAAACAGCATATTGCCGCCGTCGTTGCAGACCCCGAATTAAGCCCTCGCCCCAAAGAAGACTTATTGTGCAGCGAAGAAGCTATTGCCCACCGCTATCACTTTATTCGCGAGCAAACTACTGGTGTCGTTGAAGTCGAGCCGGGGCAGGCAGGACGCGCATCAGAGCTCATAGACCGCATTGTTCTTAATCGCTGGTTGGGACTGCCCATCTTCCTGTTAATGATGTATCTGATGTTTATGATCGCGGTAAACGTTGGCGCCGTGTTTATTGACTTCTTTGATATCTTGCTCGGCGCCCTGCTTGTTGATGGCCTTGGCAACTTAATGAGCTCTTTAGGCAGTCCAGATTGGTTGCGCACCATCATTGCCGACGGTATCGGCGGTGGCATACAACTGGTTGGCACCTTCATTCCCGTGATTGGCTTTTTGTATTTATGTTTAAGCCTATTAGAAGACAGTGGTTATATGGCTCGGGCGGCCTTTGTTGTCGACCGCCTTATGGCACGCATTGGCTTACCCGGTAACAGCTTTGTGCCGCTGATTGTTGGTTTTGGTTGCAATGTGCCTTCTGTCATGGCTTCACGCAGTTTAAGTCGTGAACAAGACCGCCTATTAACCATCGCCATGAGCCCATTTATGAGCTGTGGTGCGCGCCTTACTGTATACGCCTTATTTGCAGCAGCCTTCTTTCACGAAAGTGGTTCACTCGTCGTATTTGGCCTCTATTTATTGGGCATCGTGATGGCCGTTTTTACAGGCTGGATCTTCCGAAAAACCTTGTTCTCAGGCGAAATCAGCCCATCTTTCCAAGAGATGCCCGCTTACCACGCCCCCCTATTTAAAAACACCTTAATGACCACATGGCATCGCCTAGGTGGCTTTATTAAGCGTGCAGGAAGCACCATTATCAAGGTTGTGACCCTGCTCACCATCATTAATTCAGTTGGCATAGATGGCAGCTTTGGCAACCAAGACAGCAAAGACTCCGTACTGAGCTACATAGGAAAAACTCTCACCCCAGCTCTAAAACCAATAGGCATTGAAGAAGATAACTGGCCTGCTACTGTAGGCATTTTTACAGGGATCTTCGCCAAAGAAGCCGTCGTGGGAACCCTTGACGCACTCTATCAAGATGTTGCGGGTGTAGAGGGCAATGAAGATGAACATTTCTCACTAACAGAAAAAACAGCAGAGGCCTTTGAGTCTATCGCGGCCAACGCGGGTGATCTTGGCGCAGCCTTATTAGACCCACTTGGCTTAGGAGCAATTAATGACAGCGCCGAAGACCAAGAAGTCAGTAATACCGGCCTTGCCGCTATGCAAAACCTCTTTGTTAGCCACTACAGCGCTTTTTGTTATCTTGTTTTAATTCTGCTCTATACACCATGTGTTGCAGTGATGGGGGCTATGAATCGTGAAAGTGGGCCTTTCTGGGCAAGCTTGGTTGTCGGCTGGTCAAGTTTCTTAGCCTACTGGACTGCAGCAGGCCTATATCAAATTGGCCAAGTAACCACGACCCCTGTATTTTCTTTAAGTTGGTTATTTGGCTCTGCCTTGCTGATGGCCGCCGCCGTTAACTGGCTTAAGCGTTTAGGAAAAAGCCAACGCCACTTAAAACCGGGCATTATCGCCAGTAGTAATGACTAAACTAGGCAAGTATGTTTGCGGCTACCCGCTTTAAGCAAGTAGCCGCAACTTTCTAAGCCCCCTGACACAGGCGCCAATACTCAAGCCTCTATTAGCCTCGCCCCCTTCTACAGCCAATACATAAGCGCCTCACTAGCCACAAGGCCTCGCTTTTCGTAAGGTAGGCACTTTATACGGATTAAACAGGCTAGGCATGCCCGCAAACAACTCCTCCCCAGACTCACCCCATAGCCCTGCACAAAGCTCATGGCTTAACTCTGTACTAGAGCGAATTGAACGCATTGGTAATCGTCTACCTCACCCTACTCTGCTTTTTATTTATTTATGTTTTGGCGTTGTTATTATTTCAGCGTTATGTAAAGCCTTAGGTGTCAGTGCGATCGCACCTAATAGCTCAGACGTACTAGAAGCTAAAAGCCTAATAAGTGTTGAAGGCCTGCATTACATACTCGGTAATACCGTCAAAAATTTTGTCAGTTTCGCCCCAGTTGGCAGTGTCTTATTAGCGGTATTAGGCATTGGTATTGCCGAACACAGCGGGTTAATCGATGCAGTACTGCGACGCACTGTTTTAAGAGCACCTGCCCGCTTAGTTACTTTTTTTGTGGTACTTGCCAGCGTGCTTTCTAGCATTGCTCTCGATACGGGTTATGTCGTTTTAATTCCTCTTGCCGCACTTATTTTTCAAGCACTTGGGCGCCCACCTATTGCCGGTATCGTCGCGGCTTTTGCTGGTGTATCTGGCGGTTTTAGTGCCAATATTATTGTCGGGCCGCTGGATGCCATACTGGCTGGTATTAGTACTGAATCGGCTCAGCTAGTCGATTCGAGCTATCACGTATCTGTTACTGGAAATTATTATTTTATTGTCGCCTCTACTTTATTAATCTCTGTTATAGGCACCTGGGTTACTGAAAAGATTACTGTTCACCTACTAGCTCAAGAGCCAGAACCGCAGAAATTAGATAGCTCTGGCAGCTCTGATACATCTACATACAAAGGCAAGCACAAGGCCCTACAGGCTGTAGCCGGGGAGCAACGCGGATTAAGAGCAGCGGGCATTGTGAGTTTAATTTTTTTCGCCTTATTAATTGCCGCAACCGCAGGTAGTGATGGAATTCTAAGAGATCCTCAAACAGGAAGCCTACTGCGCTCGCCATTTATGCAAGGCATTGTGGTATTAATCTCTCTTTACGCCGCACTCACTGGGCTCGCCTTTGCTAAGTTCAGCAAACAGAAATGGAAGTCCAGTTTTCTTGTTGAAGCCATGGAAAAACATATGGCCACAATGACGAGTTATTTAGTACTGATGTTTTTTGCGGCCCAATTTGTTAATTATTTCGGCTGGACTCAGCTTGGTATTATCAGTGCTATCCAAGGGGCGGGTGTGCTTTCAGCTCTAGAATTGCCAAAACCTATATTGCTAATTTCATTTATCTTTCTGGCGGCACTGCTGAATCTTTTAATTGGCAGTGCATCGGCTAAATGGGCTTTAATTGCTCCCGTCTTTGTCCCTATGTTTTTACTCTTAGGCATAGCTCCAGAAGCGACCCAAATGGCTTACCGTATTGGCGATAGCAGCACCAATATCATCACCCCGTTAATGCCTTATTTTGGCGTTGTGATCGCCGTTGCCCAACAATATAAAAACGATTTAGGCATAGGTACATTAATTTCACTTATGCTGCCTTACTCCCTTAGTTTCTTAATTGGCTGGACAGCCTTACTTGTCCTGTGGGCTACATTTAAACTCCCTCTAGGCCCAGGCGCACATTTATTTCTATAAAGTAAATAAGATAAGTATTTTTTATGAGCGTGTTAAAAGAGCTGCAAAAACAACTGGTTGAATTTGGCGAGAAGCGAGATTGGCGCCAGTATCACAGCCCCAAAAACTTGGCGATGGCATTAAATGTTGAATGCGGAGAATTACTTGAGCTATTTCAATGGCACACCGAAGAGCAAAGTAAGCAAGCCTCTAAAGATGAGCGGCAAGCAGCCGGCGAAGAGCTCGCCGACATACTTATGTATAGTCTTTTATTGGCTGACGCCTTAGATATTGATATCGAAAGCGCCACCAAAGCCAAACTTAAGCTGAACGAAAGCCGCTTCCCACCCAACTCAAACGAAAGCACATAAACACCAACGGCAGAATTAAAACTCTTTTATTTGGTATTTATTCTGCACTTCGGAGAACAGCGCATTCAAAGCATTTTGATAACGCTTTGCCGCATCAAAAGCACTGGCTACATTCTTACTTTTTAAGCTTTGCAATAAATCCGCATGCAAAGCGTAATAGCTTGAACGCTCGAGCAAATAATCTTGTACGACATATTTTGAACGTCGCATTTGATCAAGAAAGTTAACAGCCAACCCCTTAAGACGGTAGTTTCCCGTTAAAGCCATTAATGAGATAAAGAATTTATCTTCAGCTTCAACCCAGGCTTTGGCGTCATTGGATTCAAGTGCCGTATGTAGCTCCGCAAGATACTGGCTCATGTATTCAAAATTTGCATTGCGCGCAGGCGCACATACAGAGCGAATAGCAGTAAGAACCAGTGAGCCAATAAGCTCGTTGATTTCAGCAATGTCTTTAAAGTTAAGTGGTGTAACACGCATTCCTCGTCTAGGAATTAGCTGAATAAGATTATCAGCCTCTAGACGAATCAAAGCCTCACGAATAGGCGTGCGGCTTACCCCAAGCTGTTCAGCCAGCTCTGGCTCCAAGATCTGATAACCAGATGGGTACGTATTAGTTGTTATATTTGTTTTTATCTTCCTGTAAGCGTATTCAACGCGTGATAAGCCCGTTCCCTCCTGCTGAAACGAGTCTGTCGCTAATGCTTTCATTTTTTTATATTCGTTTTTATTGATTAGAAACTAGTACTAAAGTACGCACACATCTAAAATAGATGGGCAAACGCTGTTCAGTTTAACACCAATCCGCTCTGTAAAGCTGTAATAATTAAGGCTCACACAGCAAGAAAAAGACAAAGTAAGGGTATTTTTAATTAGTTTAATTTCATGCGAAGTAATGTAGCTACAAATAAAAACAATTGCTAGCTGCAAGGCTCATATACCCCCCATACAAAAGTACTAACAGCTTGATTTGATTTAGACACAGGAAATGAAAGGCGCTATCGTCTCTTATATGAAAGAAAACAAGTCCAAACACCAGCAAAGTGAAGAGCTCGCCCAAAGTGTTCAAGATTTTTTGAACAGTGGCGGCCATGTAACTCAAGTACCGAGAGGAACCAGTGGCAACTTTGACAACCAAAACTTGTTTAAACAAACCCATACCGACGAACCGCGCAGCACCCGCACCCCTCTTACCGAAGTGGTTAAAACATTAGAGGCGCGCAAGCACAAGCCCAATAAGCCTGTAAGCACAAAAACAAAAAAGCCGCGTAAACGCCTTATCGTTGATGACTTTGGAGACCCAATACGCTGGGTTTGGGAAGAATAAGAAAACGCTTACCAGCTAACGTTTATAGGGCATCAGTACTAAGCTCCATTAGCAGCTGATCTCCAGTCTCAATACTTACCACTAAGGCCTGTACTCGCGGCAATAACTTTGCCACATAATAGTGAGCGCGAGCTTTACGCTGATCGTCACCTGACTGTTTTAACATCAAGATATACATATAGGCGTAGCTGAGATAGCCCACACAATCTAGAAAAGCGACTGCCGAACTTGCTGTTAGATAAGCTCGGCTCTCACCACAAATGTAGTCAGTCAATACATCAAGTTTATCAATAAGCTCAAGAACCGCTTGTTTAATAGAGGGTTCTGCAGCTTCTGCAGCCAAACGAATCTCTTGGCTGTAGTTTTTAAACTCTACACCTGAATCAGCCACTACTCTGCGCTGTAATAAATCCACAGCCTGAATGCCATTAGTGCCTTCATAAATTTGGGTAATACGCACATCTCGTACACGCTGCTCCTGCCCCAACTCTCGGCAATAGCCATGCCCACCGAGTACCTGCTGCCCCAACACACAGCTCTCAAACGCCCTGTCACTTAAAAATGCCTTTACCACAGGCGTTAATAGTGCGACTCGCTTTTCAGCCTGCTCACGCAGATCTGAAGCGCTAGCGTAACGCCATAAATCCAACTGTTTTGCGACATACAGATAAAAGGCACGGCCAGCCTCATTAAAACAGCGCATCTCCAACACCATGCGCTTAACATCAGGGTGAGCAGCAATTGGGCTTCTCGATGCTAGCAAAGTCTGCTTGGCAGAACTCGACTGAACGACTATTGCACTATCAACCGGCGCCCGCCCCTGCTGTCGCTCAAAGGCATAAGCCTTGGCAGTTTGGTAGCTTTTCTCAGCCACAGCCAAAGCCTGTACACCAACTACAAGGCGCTCGTAATTCATCATGCTGAACATACAAGCCAGTCCCTTATTTGGCTCACCAATCATCCAGGCCTTAGCAGCATCAAAATTCATTAAACAAGTCGGCGATGCGTGAATTCCCATCTTATGCTCTATACCACCGCAACTCACATGGTTCCGCTGTCCCAAACCACCGTTCTCATTCAATAAGAACTTAGGCAGTAAAAATAGGCTAATGCCAGCAACACCTTCTGGTGCACCCGGTAGGCGAGCCAAAACAAGATGAATGATGTTTTCAGCCATATCATGCTCACCCCAGGTAATAAAAATTTTGCTACCTGAAATAAGAAAAGAGCCATCCGCTTGAGGCTCTGCTAAGGTCCTTATCAACCCGAGATCTGAGCCAGCATGAGCTTCGGTTAAATCCATCGCTCCTGCCCAGCGACCACTATACATTGACGATAAATACTGCTGCTTCAGTTGCTCATTAGCGTGTCGTTCGATGGCCAGACAAGCGCCTGCAGTCAACATGGGCGCCAAACCTAGAGCCATATTACTGCCCTGCAACATCTCATCTACAGCCGCTGATAAAAGCTTAGGCATAGCCATGCCGCCATAACTTTCAGGACCACTCAACGCTAGACAACCGGTATCACACCACTTTTGGTAAGCGTCTTTAAAGCCTGCGGCAGCTTTAACCCCATCACAAGACCACTGGCAGCCCTCGCTATCACCAACAGCATCCAGAGGTGCAAGCACTTGCTCACATAACTTAGCTGCCTCGTTTAAAATTGCCGACGTCATCGCTTCGTCCACGTCGTTAATATCTTCGAGCTGCTGGCAGTGCCCCTCAAGATTAAAAACTCGAAATAGGAGAAAAAGAAGCTCGTCGACAGGGGCACGATAACTAGACATAAACAACGCTCAGCGAGTGGATTAACAGCCCAAATAAGTGAAGACCTTTAATTTCAGCCTATGCCAAGCAAAGTGAATATCAAGCAAAAGAGGGATAAATAGAGTTAAACACGCTGATCAATAAGCTGACCATTACGGCTCTCTAGTTGAGTTGATGCAATCGAGTCATTGAGTTGATTCTGGATCGCTGACGAAGGCAATATGGGCGAGAACGTGTTAATAACAGAAGCCGTAATGTCATTACTGGAGTTGATAACAGCGGCACCTTGACTTGCAATACCTTGGCCGACACCGTTGCTGCTTTCACTTCCTGCATTATTACTATTCTCAGAACGAGCCGCTTCCGCACTTGACTCACGACTTTGCTCTCTATTTTCAGCAGCTAAATCCTGCTTGGCTTCTAACTCGGTTGCCTGTGCCTGCGCGGCGACTGAGCGATCTTGAGGACTGGGCTCTGCAGGCGCTAAAGCAGCCCTTCGCACCACCTGCATCTTACGAATTGTTTCCTCTGGTGTTGCCGCTTTACTAACATCAATACTTACCTCCCCACCAACGGCATAACTCACACCATCGGGACCTCGCTGAAACTCATATTGTGGGGCACCAGCATATTGCCCACCCACAGCGGCATGGGCTTGCTCATGAGCGCGAACCTCACGATCTCGAGCAGCAAGTTCTTTAATTTCAGCTCGCTCTTGTTTTTCTATACTGGCTTCTCTTTGTTGCTCCGCACGCCGCTCTTGCTGCTGATCACTATCATCAGCCCCGGACGAGGCTTGCTTTTCTTTACCAAGAGCCAGATTTGCTTCAAGCCCGTTAGGCGCATTGCT
This sequence comes from Agaribacterium sp. ZY112, assembly GCF_041346925.1. NCBI lineage: Bacteria > Pseudomonadati > Pseudomonadota > Gammaproteobacteria > Cellvibrionales > Cellvibrionaceae > Agaribacterium > Agaribacterium sp. ZY112. Next base: position 146,842 of record NZ_CP166840.1, read on the forward strand.
GTTTAACTGTGCTGCGGGAGTTTCATCAATTGAGGGGACAGGGCGAGAGCTTAAGAAATTTGAATCGAGGCCGTGGCGACCAACCGAGTTTAGCTCCGCCGGCTGAGCTTCACTAGCTAACGTAGGATAGGGATTGCTGATAGCGCCAATATTAATCATGACAATACAGCTTTAGTAGCGACCTCACCTGCTTGAATGAAAAGCTCAGCACCGGGCCGGCTCAAGTCTTAGGCCTTTAAGGGCAAGCTAAGCCTGAGTATCGAGCAGGGTGCCGAGCGTGTCGTCAGCAGTACGAACTACCGAGGCAGAAGCGTTGAAGACCAACTCTTGACGGCGCAGTTCTATCAGGGGTTCATTAATGTCCTGCCTGCGCTCACTCTCTGCGGTCTGTTCAACAGGGGCCAAGGTTGTGGGGCTGTTGTCACGCAGGGTTTCTGGGCTAGTGCTGGTTTCAGGGCCGACGTTCGCCCGGGCTATATCGTTCGCCGCGCGCTGTAATTCACGCTGGCTGTTTGCAAGCCCTCTTGCACCTTCATTTAACACAGAAGAAACCATGCTGCTCTCCACCTACAACTACTGACAAACTAAGTTTACGCCTTTAATGCTTAAAAATCAGCCAGAAACGGTCTTTAATGCCAACCTTTTAAGACTGTTTATCACTAAGACTTTAACTTCTTTAACACTTTACTTATATCCAGCGACAGCGCGCCACTACTGACTCTAGCGAGCATGGGTGCCGGCATCAACTCAGCTAATGTCTCGATATTTTCATCCAGACAGTGCATAGGTGTATCAAGCTCGTTGGCAATCCAACCCGCTAAGCTCAAGCCATCTTTAAGGATCGCTTCAGCGCTCAGTTGTGCGTGGTTTAAGCAGCCTAAACGCATACCCACAACCAGAATAACAGGCAGGTCTAAAGCCCTAGCCAAGTCCGCCATATCAAAACCAGGCACAAGTGGTACTCGCCAGCCTCCAGCGCCTTCAACCAAACTTAAATCAGCCTCAGCCAGATGAAGGCTTTGCCGTACTTGCTCAAGCAGCTCATCGCACTTTAGCTCAACGCCAGCGCGCTTTGCAGCTAGATGTGGCGCCATCGCTTCCGCTAAACACACTGGGTTCACGGCAGCATAAGGCAACTCAATAGAAGATGCGCTCATAAGCTGCTCGGCATCGTCATTTTGAAGCTGATCGCCTACCAGTTCTGCACCTGCCGCAATAGGCTTCAAACCCAAAGAACTCAAACCTGCTTGAGCCGCCGATTTAAGTAACAGAGCGCTTACATAGGTTTTACCCACATCAGTATCAGTACCGGCAACAAAAAATGCATTCATACTCATTTCTTAAACAACAAGAAGTACACTTCATAAGTGGCAGGTAAGCCTTCACTTTCACGCTGTTCTTCATAAGCCTGATAAAGCGCTTTGATGCGACACTTACCCGTTAAAGCAGAGCTGCCTGCCTGATTAACATTGTGGGCACCAATGCCCTTAAGCTCTGCCATTAGTTGGCCGAGATCCTGATAGCGCAAGACCTTCCATTCTTGTGCAAATAATTCCAGCCCAAAACCTACCTCAGTCGCAGCATTGATCACCGTATCAGCATCGAGAAATTGGTTAACATGCACATGCTCAGGGTCAGCACTTTGCCATGCCAACCTAAGCTCCTTTAAAGTATCTGGTCCGAGTGTACTCAGTAAAAAGAGGCCACCATCATTCAACACACGCCAAGCTTCGCTCATGCAATGCTTAATATCGTCACACCATTGCACGGCCAAGCTAGAGCTCAGGCTCGCAAAACTCTTATCTGCAAAACTTAAAGACTCGATGTCACCTTGCACCCAATAAGGGCCATCAAGGTCTGTAAACGCGGGTTTCTCTTTGGCATGCTGCAGCATTGGCAGCGCTAGGTCTAAGCCCACACTGCCCTTTAAATCATGAGATGCTTGCACTTGCTCAAGCACATAAGCGGTGCCACAACCAAGATCCAGCAGCGGTGTAGAGAGCTCTGGCGCCCACTTGAGCATCCGAGTAGCCACATCACGCTGAAAGTGGGCATAGTTATCGTAGGTCAAAGAGGCGTTTGCAAAGCTTTTTTCCACCCGTTTCTTACTACGCACTTGAGCGCTATCACTAGAAGCGAGGAAGTCTTTTACCTCTTCAGCGACTTGCTCTGCTTGGATTAACTGCAGTGCATGACCTGTATTTAAAAGGCAGCGGCTGCGTATGCCAGGCCAGTGTCGTTTAAAGAGCGACTGCAGCGCCATCGGCACAAGTGCATCCCCCTCTGCAAATAGCGCTAAAACTGGCCGCTTAATGGCGCTTAAAGCCGTGCGGATATCAAGGCTAGCAAGAAGTGTTAATTGAGCTAATGCGCGCTCTTGCTGATCACTGTTAATGCAAGAAATTGAGCTCAAGTTAGCACTCACTTTCCTTATCTCACTCCCACCCTGAGCTTGCAAGGCCGAAAAGCGCTTAGCCGTTTTTGCTGGATTAGACTGTAAACCTTGATAGAACGCCGAAAATACCGCTTCGCTCATCGCCAGAGGCCAGTCAGGCTTAGCTACAAAACTGGCGTTCGCAGCCAGCATGATCACACGCTTAACACGATCATCACCCTGCTCACTTAAACGCTCAACAAGCTTAACAGCAAGCATGCCACCTAAAGACCAGCCAATAAGTGCCTCACAGGGTTCTATATTAGAAACCGTACGTTGCAACCATGCTTCGAGCATAAGCTCAGGCTCAGCGAGCTCGCAAGGAAGATCTAAATAGCGACAATCAAAATCAGTGCCGAGTTCATTAACTAACTCAGCCCAGCAGCGCTCGTCAGCCCCCCAGCCTGGAAGAAAATATAAGATTGCTTTAGCCAAGCCCAAACTCCTTCACATAAGACGCTTGGACTTCAGAGCGCCCCTCTACAATGGCAGCAACAAGAGCATCAATATGCTGCAAGCTGTGCGCGGCACTCAAGGTAATGCGTAAACGTGCGGTGCCCTCAGGAACGGTTGGCGGACGTATAGCGCCCACTAGAAAACCTCGCTTCTCTATCTGCGCAGCCAGAGCCATTAACTGTTTATCTTCGCCAATGAGCAGGGGTTGAATCGCCGTATCGGAAGGCATTAAAACCAAACCAGCAACAGCGCTTTGCTGCTTAAAATAAGCAATGTTGTTATTCAGTTTTTCACGTCGCCAGCCCTGCTCTTTCACTAAGCGCAAAGCCACACGGTTAGCAGCCGCAAGCGCTGGAGGTAAGGCGGTGGTATAAATATAGGGGCGAGCGAATTGGCACAGATAATCTATCAGCGCCTCAGATCCGGCAACAAAAGCACCAAAACCACCTAGGGCTTTGCCTAAGGTCGCCATGTAAATAGGAACTTGCTGAGTATCTAATTTGAAGTGTTCTGTACAGCCCTGACCTTGCTGACCAAGAACAGCAAAGCCGTGAGCATCGTCGACCATGAGCCAAGCATCGTGTTCTTTGGCACAGCGGCTGAGCAAGTTAAGCTCGGCTATATCGCCATCCATGCTAAACACAGAGTCAGTAAGTACCAACTTTCTTTTCGCTTCTGACTTGCTAAGACGATGATTGAGCTGTTCGTAATTTAAATGCGCATAGCGCTGACGCTTAGCCCGGCTCAATAAGGCGCCATCAAGCAAAGAGGCGTGATTGAGCTTGTCTTCAAATACAGCGTCATCGCGGCCCACTAAGGCCTGCACACAGCCCATGTTGGCCATATAACCTGTGGAAAATAGCAGAGCTTTTTCTCGCCCGACAAAATCAGCAAGTTCTTGCTCCAATAAGTGGTGCTCTTGGCTGTGTCCACAAACAAGGTGGGAGGCACCAGAGCCCAAACCCCAGCGCCCCGCAGCTTCCGCAAGAGCTAGGCGCAACTCTTCATTCTCGGCCAAACCCAAATAATCATTACTGCTGAAGTTAATCAGTGGCTGCCCGTTTACCTGCAGCTCAACCGCCTGCTCTGACTCTACATTGCGGCGACGGCGCAAGCGCCCCTGCTCCTGCCGCTGCATCAGTGCTGAGGCGAGCACCTCGTCCATAGGCATAGATTAGTTGGCCGCTTCGTAAAACTGCTCATTAAGCTTAGGTACAGGCACAGCTTTTGGCTCTTCGCGCACACGGGATTTTTCAGGCTCAATGCCTAAACGCTTAAACAGGGCCATATCTTTATTCTCTTCTGGGTTCGTAGTTGTCAGTAACTTCTCACCATAAAAAATAGAGTTTGCCCCAGCCATAAAGGCCCAAGCTTGAGTTTGATCATTCATTTGTTCACGGCCCGCACTTAAACGCACATGGGATTTAGGCATCATCAAACGAGCCACCGCAATACAACGAATAAAATCAAATGGGTCTAATTCTTCTTGCTCCGCTAAGGGCGTGCCTTCAACACGAACAAGCTGATTGATCGGTACGCTTTCCGGTTGCTGCTCCATATTAGCCAGCTGCAGCATTAAACCAATGCGATCGCTTTCTTCTTCGCCCATACCAACAATGCCACCAGAACAGACATTCATACCGGCACTGCGTACATTTGCCAACGTATCGAGGCGGTCTTGATAAGTGCGAGTGGTGATAATGTCACAATAATATTCAGGTGATGTGTCCAAATTGTGGTTGTAATAATCCAAACCGGCATCAGCTAAGTTTTGAGCCTGACTTTCATCTAGCATGCCTAAGGTCATACAGGTTTCTAAGCCTAGCTCTTTTACCTCTTTAACCATCTCGGTGACAATTTCCATGTCGCGTGCTCGGGGGCTACGCCATGCAGCACCCATACAAAAACGAGTAGCACCTGCTGCTTTGGCTTCTTTCGCCTCTTCGATCACTTTCGCAACAGCCATCAGTTTTTCTTTCTCTAAGCCTGTGTTGTAGCGCGCACTTTGTGGGCAATAGGCGCAATCTTCTGGGCAAGCTCCGGTTTTAATCGAGCACAAGGTAGACACCTGGACCTCGTTAGCTTTGAAGTGTATGCGGTGCACTCGCTGGGCTTCAAAGACCAAATCGTTAAATGGCAGGGCAAATAAGGCTTCAACTTCCTTGCGGGTCCAGTCACTGCGTACGGTGCCAAGCTCAGCTTGCATGATGTTCTCCAAGAATTTGGGGCTAGAATTAAAGCTGCGAACATTAAGAGGGTGCTTGCGCCCTGTCAACCCGAAATGGAGCTTCAGGTTTACAGCATGTCTAAAAATGAGAGTCAAAGCAGGGCTTCCAGCCTGCTGCACTACTTACAACATGAGCTACAGCACTACCTGCTGCCCAACCACTGTCTGCTGTGTCATAGCCTTAGCCCCGAAGCGCTCTGCTTGAACTGCAGCCTTAAGCTTTCACGCCCGACAAAGGCCTGCCTAGGCTGTGATCTCCGTTTAAACTCAGAAGCCTCATTTTGCCCTGAGTGCCAGCAGGGCCAACACAACTTTGACCAAGCCTATTGTGCTTTTGACTATGAAGCCGAGCTCAAGCAACTCATTCATCACTTTAAAGATAAAGGGCAGTTACGCCTTGGTTGCTGGCTAAGCCAAGAATTGGCACAACGACTAAAACAAGCGGCGCAACAAAAAGCTAAGCATCAACAAATCGACCTTATGTGTCCCACGCCCCAACACTGGCTAAAGCGTTTAAAACGCGGCTTTAATCAAGCCGCTTTTATAAGCAAGCAACTTAATCGACACCTAGAAATACCACTACAGATCTGTTGCCTGTTTGAACACAAATTAGACTTTAACGAACAGAAATTACTGAACCGAGAGCAACGGCAAATTCATGCGGCAGAGCCATTTACACTTAAAAAGCGCGACATTCGGGGGTTAAATGTTGCTATCGTCGATGACCTTATCACGACGGCGGCAACAGCCAATCAACTAAGCCGTCAGCTAAAACGAGCTGGCGCGGCTCGCGTAGAAATTTGGGCCTTGGCAAGAACACCAAAACCCAATCGCCAGCTTAAACAGGCCCGAGATCAGCATCAAACATAAACAAATATTTTTAAGAACAAAATAAGATTACTCAAAAAACACGCTCTACTTCAGCACTAAAACATTGAAGTAAGCCCATGCTTACTCGTCAACACTCATACTCTCGTTGATAAATACGAGCCGCATAAAAACCCTTAACTAAGCAAGAAAAAGCCTATACAAATTTGTACTTAAAAGACCCTAAGTTCCAATCTATTTATTCTGAATTTACGATGGAAAATACCTTCAAAATACTCTTGAATGTGAAGACAATCAGCAGCAATCAAACTGCTTGATTAAGCCTTTAACATATATACAGGCTATTGTTTTAACTGGATTTTTAACCAAAAAACCCACTCAAACCCAAACACTTACCCAGTGCTACCGGAGGGAAATCATGTACAAAATGCAAAGGATTCCAACCACAGTAATAATCACGCTTAGCCTTGCTTTAAGTAGCTTTAGCCACGCCTTAGCTGCACAACCTATTGAAGCGGAAATAGAACACAGCGCCGCTAGTGATCTAACTCATGGTTTAATGGTTCTAGCCATTGTCACAGGCCTTGTTGTATTTAGCCGACTTAAACGCAAGCATAAATGGCATTAGCACAAAATCGAGTCGAGCACTTCAATACTCGGAGCCCCTATCGGGGCTTTTGATTTTTTCGCCTCATCTATTTAAAGGCTCAGAATTAAAATACAGAGGCCGATTAACAGCTAATCAAAAGTAAAAAAGGCGAGCTAAACTCGCCTTATCTTAAGATGTTTGCAAAGCGGCTATACGCTGTTCTAGCGGCGGGTGAGTTGCAAAATACTTTGCAAAACCTTGCACAAAACCCGAACTAATACCAAAGGCACGCATGGTATCCGGCATTTGATTTGGCACATGAGCATTACTCTCTTCTTGCAAACGACGTAATGCAGATATCATCGAAGCTCTATCGGCCAACGTTGCACCGGCAATATCAGCCTTAAACTCGCGTTTGCGAGAAAACCACGCCACAATCATATTCGCCAAAAACGCCAAGACAATTTCAGATGCAATCGTTGCAACATAATAACCTATGCCGTGACCTCGCTCATTTTTTAGAATCACTCGATCAACGGTATGGCCAATAATACGAGCAAAAAACATCACAAACGTATTAATGACTCCTTGAATAAGGGTCAGAGTAATCATATCGCCGTTAGCTACATGACCAATCTCATGGCCGAGCACTGCGCGCACCTCACTTCTATCAAAGCGATGCATTAAACCTGCACTGACCGCTACCAAGGCATTATTGCGGCTAGCACCTGTTGCAAAGGCATTACTCTGTTGAGCAGGGAAAATACCCACCTCCGGCATACCAATACCCGCTTTCTGACTTAAATCACGTACGGTCTCAACGAGCCAACGCTCTTCAGGTGTTTTGGGCTCAGTAATAATCTGTACACCGGCGCTGCGCTTAGCAATCCACTTCGACATAAACAGTGAAACTAGGGCCCCACTAAAACCAAAGACCGCACAAAAAATCAACAGGGCTTGTAAATTCAAACCTGTACCACTTTCATCTAAGTACGAGCCAACACCCAATAAATTTAAGGTGATACTCGCGACGATTAAAATGGCAAAGTTAGTCGCTAAAAATAATCCAATGCGTTTCACTATTTCCTCCAGAGTTTACGCTTAGCCTAGATATGATGGCGCTTAGTCTAATTTCAAGCCTTGGCACACTATAAGGCGTTCCCTAACGGACTGTAATTGCAGGCTCACAAGCCCTTACTTTCAACATCGTAGTAACTCGGGCCCGTATAAGCTCTGCAGTGCTTCACGCTCTTTTTTTGGCAGGCCCTTCGCAACCAAGGCAAAACTGTGGTCCAGCTGTCGTACAAACTCCGCCAAAGGTAAAGAGCCATCCAACCTTACTGTATTCCAATGTTTTTTATTCATGTGATAGCCCGCACTCACTGCCTCAAAGACATCTCTTAGTGCAGGAGCTTGTTCGGGGTCACACTTTAAATTCACCGCAACACAGCCTTGGTAATCCTCCATCCATAGCGCAAACATCTTGCCTCGAATTTTAAAGACCTCGGCCTCAGGGCCAAAAGGAAAACTCGCTTTAGCTTCCTGTTTAGCGGCAACATAAGCCTTACATTGCTGCTGATAGTCTTCTACTGACATAACTTAGCCTCCTGCGCCTTTAAAAATCTCAATTTACCCCCAATAATACCCTCTGCCCTAAAGAGAGAAAGCCATGTCGGTACAAACAACAACCACCAAAAAACATAAAGACCCTGTTTGGCAGCGAATTCGTGACGAAACCCATGAACAAGCCGAACAAGAACCCGCCTTGGCTAGCTTTCTCCACGCAACCATTTTGAATCACGACACCCTAGAATCGGCGCTTAGCTATCACTTAGCAAATAAGCTGGCTAATCCTGCCATTAGCGCCTTACAAATTCGTGAAATTATCGAAGATGCTATGAAGCGAGACTGCGGTATCAGTGACGCGGTAAGGGCGGACATAAAAGCCATTCACGATAGAGACTCCGCATGTGAAAGCTTTAGCATTCCCTTTTTATACTTTAAAGGCTTCCATGCCTTGCAAGCTTACCGCGTAGCTCACTGCTTGTGGTTAGGTGGCCGTACCTCTCTGGCTCATTTTTTACAAAGCCATATAAGCATGGTCTTTTCTGTTGATATCCACCCTGCCGCACAAATTGGCAAAGGCATTATGCTTGACCATGCAACAGGAATTGTTATTGGCGAAACCTGTGTGGTTGATGATGATGTATCTATTATGCAGAACGTGACACTTGGCGGAACCGGTAAAACCGGAGGTGATAGGCATCCTAAAATTCGCCGAGGGGTACTAGTTAGCGCCGGAGTTAAAATTCTCGGCAATATTGAGATTGGGGAAGGCGCTAAGATTGGAGCAGGCTCTGTTGTACTAGACCCTGTTGAAGCGCATACCACTGTTGTTGGTGTACCCGCAAAAGCAGTAGGAGTACCACGCAGTAATGCCCCCGCCCTGTATATGAATCACGATATTAATTGCGACTGCGATTAAGCTGTTATCAAGTAAACGCCTATACATGAGCGCTAAAAAGTGCGCTGCTCAGCAATAGAATCTAATTCAAGCAGCGCCATCACTAAACGGTCGATCCCTAAAGCAACCCCAGCACAATCGGGTAAACCATGATCTAAAGCCGCCAACAAATAAGGATCCGCTTCCTGCTGAGGCTTAGCTAGAGAGTGACGCTTAAGATTATCCTGCTCAAAACGGCGACGCTGCTCCTTCACATCACTTAACTCCCAATAGCCATTAGCAAGCTCCACCCCATTAATAAAACATTCAAAACGGCGTGCTACCGTTTGCCCTTTACTGTTTACGGCCGTTCGCGCAAGTGCAGCCTGGCACTCAGGGTAATCGTAAACAACATGAAGCCCCTTAAGTAAGCGAGGCTCAACCAAGTGACTAAAAATCAAGTCTAACCAACCGCTCTTATCATCCTGCCAATCGATGTCTAAATGCGACTTTGCTAATAACTCAAGCTCTTCAGCTGTCGCACTGTGCACATCAATTTGAAACAGCGACTGAAACAAATCGGCATAGCTGCTTTTTTGAAACTCTAAGTCAGGAGCCAAAATGTTAATTAAGCGAATAAGTTCATCAATAAGCTGTCTATCATCCAAACCGCATCGATACCACTCTAACATGGTAAATTCCGGCTCATGTAAACGCCCTTTTTCATCGGCTCGAAAGGCTTTTGCGAGCGAATAAATGCAACCTGAACCTGCCGCCAACAAGCGCTTCATATAATATTCTGGCGATGTCTGCAGCCACAAAGTCTGCTCACCGCACTCAACAGAAAGTGCATCCAACCAAGGGTCACTAACGCTGTGTTCAGCCCATACAGGAACATCGACCTCCAACACATCGAGATCTTGAAAAAAACACCGGATTGTCTGTATGATCCGAGCACGTTTTTTAAGCACACTCAAGCTTGCCCGTGGCTGCCATAATATGGACATAGTTCACCTCTTTAAGTTGCCGCCATGCTAAACCGAAACGCCATAAAAATCAGCTAAGCAAGCACATTTAAGCCAACTTAAGTAGAGCACTTATGATTCTTATATATGGAATTAAAGAACAGTTAAACCCGATAAAAACCAAGTTATCGGACACCATTCAACAATGCATGACTCAAGTGCTGGGATTGCCCGAAGATAAGCGCGCCCATCGTTTTATTCCAATGTCAAAAGAAGATTTTTATTATCCAGGTGGCCGCAGTGACGCCTACACGGTGATAGAAATTAACATGATGGCTGGGAGAAAAATTGAAACACAAAAGCAACTTATCAAAACCCTGTTTAGCAAAATTGAACAAGAGCTACACATTAGCCCGATCGATATAGAAATAACAATTAAAGAGCAAGAAGCTTACCAGTGGGGTTTTAGAGGCATGTGCGGAGATGAAGTAAAAGATTTAAAGTACAAAGTTAAGGTCTAACCAAAATAGCAAGTGCAAACCAACACCTAAGTATCGGCTTGCACAAAGTCATCCATTTGAATAGTAATTAGCTCATCTTTTATAGATAGAGCCACATCGACAATCTCTGGGTCGAATTTAGTTCCTTTATTTTCCAGTAGAAAATCAAACACATCTTCGTAAGCCCAGTCATCTTTATAACAGCGTTTATTAACAAGTGCGTCCCACACATCAGCAACAGCCGCAATACGCCCTACAAGAGGAATCGCTTTACCCTTGATGCCTTGAGGATAACCAGAACCATCCCAATTTTCATGGTGATTTAAAGCAATGCTGGCCGCCAAGCGAAATAGCTCCGAGTTAGAAGAAGCAAAAATTTCTGCCCCCCAAGTTGTGTGCTGCTTTACCAAGGCCCACTCATCATCTAGCAAAGGCCCATCTCTGTTTAATATTTCAACCGGAATACCGACTTTACCCACATCATGTAAGGCAGAGGCTTTATAGAGTAGTTCAAGATTCGCTGCGTCAAAACCCATTGCTTCTCCAATGGCTCGACACGACAGTGCCATCCTTCGTACATGACTACCCGTATCTTTAGAGCAAGAATCGATAACATCACCAAGCCGAAAAAGCATTTCGACTTGAGAGCGGTTAACCTCATCTCGGTAAGCAATATTCTCAAAAGCCATACTCACATGAGAACCATATATATCAATAAGTGCAATATTAACAGGGTTTAACTTATGCTCTTTTGGCGTATTTATCACCATTAAACTTCTATGTCCTCCCGGGGTTATATAACCTCCTAAAAACACATTATCTCTAACACTCTTTAACCCCTGTTTTAAAACCGAATCCAATACATCCTTCGGGGTTGATAACGCATCATATAAGGAAGAAAAGGGCTGATCTTGTAGGTTTTTATAATCTCCAGTGCTAGCAACAACATAACCATCTAATTCAGAATAATCTGCCCTTCGAACAATAGCTTCACTGTAAAAAAGACATGACTCTGTATGTAATAATGCAGCGAGTTGTTCAAGTACCCCATGAGACAAATGCTTAAGCGAGCGATAACTCATATCTTCACTTAAAGACGATACAATTTCTTTTAAACCTTTGCGTCCAGAGTTAATAAACTCTAAATCACAATAAGTTTTAAGGGACGAGTGTATAAGCGTGTGCAAGCCTTTATTAGTCAAGCTGCTTTTTTCTCTATAATCGTTGATATCAAACTCTTCGACAATAGAGAGTTGATCATATTCGCCCGGCTGGCCTGTACGTAAAACAATACGCATCTGCTCTTCGCCAAGCTCGTCTCTTATCCACTCGACTAATTCAAGTCCCGCTGTTTTAGTTTCCATCTGTACATCAACAAGCGCTACAGCAAAATCATGCCGCTTAGAGAGAAGCTCTTTAGCTTCAGCACATGAATAGCTTGAAACGAATTCAAGAGCACCGCCCTCATAATGAAAAGCTCTAAGAGAAAAGCGCGTAGAGGCATGAACCTGCTCATCGTCATCAACAATTAATATAGGCCATGCTGGGTGGTCGTCGGCCCTTAAGGCTTGAATAACAGTCACTCGTATAGTTCCTTATTTGTTCTTTAGGCTTCATAGATAGTTCCTTAACAGTAACGACCACAGAAAGCCTAATACCTCTTAACAGCATAGCTTAACTAGCAGAGCAAATAACCACCTTAAAAGCATGGTTATACAATAGGCCCACATAATGGAAACGCTTAAGATTCCAACTTATTTAATACCCCAAGAAATTTCTTTTTCACTTTCAGGCGTTCTGTGTTTTCAGCCTTTACAACAGAAATCGCCTGCTGTTCAAGACTTTTAAAAGAAGCAATTTGACTAGCACTTAAGCCTTTTGCTCGAGCAAGATCTTGTATTTGACCAAAGCTACTGGTGAGTTCTTGTTCAGTTCTAGTACACATTTTTTCAATCGAAGTATCTACTTCATGTGCTAAGCGCTTAACAAGATTGGCACCCTCTTCAACACGTTTTTTCTCTTTTTTAAGCCCTTGACCACTTTTCATTTTTTCTAATATTTTATCGGAAGCTTTAATCAGACGAAGAACCTCTTTAGCATCGGCACCGCCATCATTTGACTCTTGTAACTTACCGGCTATATTGACGTGCCTAAACTTAATTACATTTTTAGCATGGCTTGAATCTATCTCATCAATCTGCATATTTTTAATTAAGGTTTTTTCTTTATTATTGAGGCACGACTCAGGGTCTATTTCTAGGCTGCGACCATCCCCTTTCACAATAAGCCCAACCTTCCAACCAAGATCTGCTAATATTTGATAAATCGATAAAGAGACATCTTCTATAGAACCGGCATCTAAACACTCCATAACATAAGTCATCATTAAAGAGCTTCGTTCTTCAGCTTGCTTATGACCAGCCACTTCTTTTTCTAAAACACTGACACTTTGCTCAAGCGTTTTTAATGAATTTTCAGATAGCGGTTCAGCTAAGACCTCTTCATTACTTAACTCTTTTTGTTTACTTAACTTCTTACGTAGAGTTAATAATTCCTTCTCTAGGGTCGAGATACAATTCTCGGCATCTTTAAGGCTTGCTTTTAATCCCCCTAGGCCTTCATTTGTTGGCTTTGTGTTACTATCAAATAACTCAACCTCCCCCGGAGCCACTTCAGATTGCACACTACCTAAACTCTCTTCTAACTCAAGAATGACATTATGCTGGTCACGCACTACACCTTTAAGGCGATCAATCTCTTTTTCACTTTCCTTTTGGATTTGCTCAGAAAGATCATATAAGTCATCTTGAGATGACTGTTCTGAACCATCATCACTATAACTAATGACACCCGCATCAACCTTTTCATTGTTTTCTTGTATCTTATAAACTTGATGCCGGCACTTATTAACGGCATCTCGCATCTTTTTGTTATTTTCTTGCAAACTAGACACATCAATAGGAGGAGCACCATGCTCCTCTATCTCATCAACTTTCTTTTCACCTTCCTCAATCGCCCCTCTTAGCTGCTTCAGCATTTTATGGCTAGTAATAGAGTAGGATTTATGAATATCAGAGCTATTCTCAATTCGCCTCTGCATTGCGTTTTCTAACTTCTCTAACAGGGCATCGACTTTTTTAGAGTGAGAAAGAAGCTTTACTTCATCACTTGCATCATCTAAGCAAGCTTGCTCGAAATTTGACAAGCTTTCTATGGCTTTATTTGCGAACTTAGACTTACCAGACTTTGATACTAGCTCCTTAATCTTTGTAATTTTCTCCCTAATTTGCTTTGCACAAACCTTTGCCTTAGCTGGCACAAGAACATCCAAAAGTAACAATAACTTGGCATTGATCAGGTTCCAGTACTCTAAGCTATCAATACCTTGATCAACTGCTTTTGACTCAATGCACAAATAAGCCTGCCTAAGGCGCATTGCCTTTTTATTAAGGTGCTTACGCTGTAAGTGCCGACTAAAGTCTTTGCTGGCCTCCTCTTGGCTAGATAAATACTTCTTAATCTCTAAAGGAAGTGTTTTTTTAAAACGTTTTTTAATGGATGATGCAGAAAGGCGGTTACTAAAAAAATACAAATTAATCATCACACTGATGATTAACAGTAAAAGCAGGCCGTACAATAATTGTATGTTACTGGCCTCGTACATAAGCTTAAAGCTAACCTAGAGCTCGAAGCTGAAGGGCGACACTGTCATAGCTTTCATCATAGGCGCCCTGAATTTGTAAAGGAACGTAGCTTTTATTTTTATGCATAAGGCGTACTCGTAAATCAAAAGCTTCGTCTTTAACCGCAACAATAGCAGCTCGCAATACTGCATCATCATCGGCATGAATCCTGTCCGTTAAATCCATATTTTGATAAACACTCTGCTCGAGCGCCGAACACAACCCTAACATTGCTAAAGCATTGGTATCCCACTGGCTTTCATTACTATCAAGCTGCCACGTTATATGACCTACTGGCCTATCATCGACAGGCTCTGCTTTTTCGTGCGTTTCATTTTTGTGCTCTATGCATGAACACATAGCCAACTGCGATGCGATGGCCTCCATATAATTACAAAAAGCCGAAAAACTACTGCTTCCCTCTCCTAACTTACTGCAACCATAAACGCTCAACACCTGCCATAATCGAGACTTAAGCATGATGGGAATATGCACACAGGTATCACACTCTTCATTATTCCCAAAGACATTGTAAGGAGGGTAAGCCTCCACTTTAGACTTCATGGATGCATCGCCTTCATCCACACTGCGAACCGCAAAAGACGTCATTACTTTACTTACTTTAACAAAGCCGCCTCCCTCTTGGTTTAAAGTAAAACGACCTAAACACGCCAACTGCATTTGTTTCTCAAACATTGGCGCTAGCATCATCAGATCATCAAGCTCACTTTTTACGATCTCTTTTGGCCACTCATCGAGATTACTCAATACGCTTTTCATATAGTTTGCGTTATGCAGCTCGGCAAGCTCCGTGCTCGTAGCTAAAAACGCTTGGTCAGCCTGCATAAATTCAGAGCAGGGGCTAATCAGTTTGGGCTCTATTAAGTGATGATGTTCTACCGTACTGCCTTGATTTAAACGCTCTAATACGCCAAGCGCACTGTAAGCAAATAGATGTAAATTTAAATCAACCATCGCTATTTCAGGGTGAGCAATAGGCACAAGAGAAATGGCTTCAAAGCCTGCAACATCAATATCATCAGGGCACGGGTGCAGATGTTTAAGCTGTCTTCTAAAGCCAATACTAGTTAGGCTGGAAGCACATATCACCCCTGTTGCATCACAGCGCTTTGCTATAAAGGCCTCAGCAGCACTCGCACCGCCTGAGACCAAGGTATTAGGCACAGAGAAAATATGATTTTCATCCAACTCAAAGTCATTTATTCCATGCTGATCACAAAAAGCTTCGTAGCGATTGCGTACATCGTATTGTGATAAGTCTCCAACAAAGGCCATTTTCCTATGGCCTTTTTGCAAGAGATAATTAAAGGCCTGCTCCACCCCCAAAGCGTTATCACTACTGACGACGGGTATATTTAGCGGGAAGTAGTCATAAGCAATTGAAACAACCTGTTTGCCCTCATCAAGCAAGTATTTGGCAAAATCAGGGTGCACAGCGTTGCGTAAAATCACGACATAATCGATATGCTCTGTATGTAGGGCAGAGTGGTAGTTAGCAAAGCCATCAGTTTTAATCACCGTAAAACGATAGCCTTTTATCAGGCTGTACTGCTGTAACTGACTAACTAACTCACCAAAGAAAAATCCCTGAAGATGAGGGGTATAAACCCCAATAGTTTTAACTCCCGACATGAGTTACGGCCCAAATATGACTCACTATTTTTGAAGCATAGTACAAGCCGCTATAAGTGCTCAGGCATAAGAAACAAGGCGCCTAACAGACGGGTATTAAAAAGCCCCACCAATGTCAATTGGCAGGGCCTTGAGAAAGAATTCTAAGTTTGGCTTATTTAGCAGCGCGGCCTAGATATTCACCTGTGCGAGTATCAACACGCACCACTTCGCCTTCACAGATAAACAAAGGCACTTTTACTACCGCACCCGTGCTTAGAGTCGCAGGTTTGGTACCTCCTTGCGCGGTATCACCTTTTAGACCGGGGTCTGTTTCTGTGACTTCTAACTCGACATGATTAGGGGGAAGTACAGAAAGGGGGGCGCCGTTGTACAAAGTAACGATACATTTATCTTGCTCACGCAACCACTTGTAGTTTTCGCCTACAGCGGTGCTATCAGCTTGATACTGTTCAAAGCTATCTGGCTCCATAAAGTGCCAAAACTCGCCATCGCTGTAGAGGTATTCCATATCTCTATCCATCACGTCGGCAGCTTCTAAGTTTTCACCCGAGCGGAAAGTACGATCCCAAACACGTTCGGTTTTAAGGTTTTTTAAACGCACGCGAGCAAAAGCTTGGCCTTTACCCGGCTTTACATATTCGCAATCAAGAATGGCGCAAGGGTCGCCATCGAGCATGACTTTTAAGCCATTTTTAAATTCATTGGTAGAGTAAGCCATGAGGACCTCTTTCTAAATACATGAGGGGCGATGCTTAGATCGCCCATAAAAAAAGCGGCATGATACAACAGCTAGCCGCTTGATCACAGCTAACTAAGGCTTAGCTTGTTGATCGAGGATAGCTTCCATCTCATCCATGATCGTATTCATGCGTTGAACTAAGGCGCGATAAGGCTCAGCCTTGGCCATATCCATACCCGTCGCTTTCATTAACTCATAGGGGTAATCGCTGCCTCCGGCCTTCAACATAGTAATAAAAGCATCGCGGGTTTGCTCATCACCTTCACCAATTTTATCGGCTAAGGCTGCCGCTGCAGCAATAGAGGTCGCATATTGAAAGACATAGAAGTCGTAGTAGAAGTGAGGGATATAAGCCCACTCGATTGCATAAAGGTCATCGATCTTGATCACGCCTTGGTCGTGGCCGTGATAACGCTTGAGCAAGTCCAAATAGATTTCACTAAAGCGCTCCCCCGTTAACGCCTTACCTGCGGCCACTTCTTCGTTCACTTTAAGCTCAAACTCAGCAAACATCGTTTGGCGGAAAAAAGTGCCACGTAAGCTTTCTAAACCATTACCTAAATAAAACAGCTTCTCTTCGGCTGTTTGCGCCTTATTCACCATTAAGTCTTGCAAGAGCATCTCGTTCATAATGGAGGCTGTTTCGGCAATAAAGGTCGAATAATCCGCCATCTCCCAAGGCTGGCTCTCATTGCTTAAGACGCTGTGTACTGCATGGCCGTATTCATGAGCAAAGGTCGAGGCGCTGTCGTAGTCATCATTGTGGTTAAGCAGAACATAGGGGTGCACATCATAAGCAGCGCCAAACATATAAGCCCCACTGCGCTTACCCGGCTGAGGATAAACATGCATCCAGCGACCTTCGATACCCATGTCATAGGCTTGCAAGTACTCAGCCCCAAGTGGCCGCAGAGCTTCCCGAGTCAAATCGATGGAGGTCTCAATATCAAACTCTTTATCTAAACTAACCAGCGGTGGGTAAATGTCGTAATAGTGCATGTCACCTTCGATACCAAGCATACGTTTGCGCAACTCAAAATATCGATACAAGGTTGGCAAGGCTGCGTTCACCTCTTCAACAAGAGTGTAATAAACAGCTTCAGGCATATTATCGCCAAACAATGCGCGCTGTACGGAGCTATCGTAATCGCGCACCTGCGTAGTAAAAGCCAGCCCCTGCAAATGGCTGTTTAAGGTTGCCCCGATGGTGGCCTCAAAGCCCATCCAGGTCGACCAAAACTCGTTAAAGACCTCTGCTCTAAGCTCACGACTTTGATTGCTACGCAAAGAGCCGTAACCAGCCTGGCTTAATACTTTTAAATCACCACTGGGTAATTCGACTTCAGGCCAGGGCATGTCGGCATTCGCCAGAGTGCTATAAATTCCTTGTGGGGCGGCAGACATTTTTCCTGTTTGGGCCAGCACCTGCTCAACCTCAGTGCTACGTATATGCGGCGCTTGCCTCAAGGTATTCAATGAACTCATACGGAAGGGCTCAAGCTTAGACTCCTCACTAAGATAAGCCTTCACCTTGCTCTCACCTAAGGCTAGTAATTCAGGGCTATACCAGCTAGTAGCCGCACTTAGCTCGGTCATAAGCATGCGAGCTAATTGTCGGCGCTCATCATTGGCAGCAATACGAGTGTCTTCATCAGCCTTAAGCGTTGCGTAAACAAGTAGGCGAACAGCTTCTTTATAAGCTGAGCTCATTGCTTGGTTAGCGGTGAGCATGGCATTGCTGCCATTTTTCAAGCTTCCTTTGTATTGCTTTAAGGCTTCGATATCAGCCTGAGCCTTGCTATAAGCCTGTTGCCACGCTTCAGAACTTGAATATAGCTCCGTAAGATTCCAAAGGTAACGCTGATCAACACTGGTCGCCTGTATATCCGTGCTGACCTTATCTTGACTAGAGCTGCAAGCTACGGTCAATAAACAGCTAGTGATAAACACAAGCTTCGTAAATTTCACCATTGATTTCCTCCTTAACTGAGTCACGACGTTCTTCCACTAGGCCCTATACTGTTTTGCCCACCCCCAGTAGATAACTACTAAGACTGACAAAAGAGCAGCCAACTGGGCCCAAGAGTAGAGCTAGACTAGAACTAAAGTGCCTTAGTACAGCAGTTTTTGGGCTTCAGGTACAGCAAGAGGTGAAGAGTTGACTAACTCCGGCTAGAATCCCCCATCCATCAAGCACTAAGCAACAACCTTTGACAGCAAGCTCACTAATCTCAAGCGAGAATACCCTTTGCAAAGCGCCATCCCTCTAAAAAACGTCATCACTTGGCAAGAAGAGTTAAAGAACTTAATTAGCGATCCAAAAGAGCTCATTCAGCGCTTAGAACTCGACCCCAATTTATTAGCCGCAGCTCAACAAGCCTGTCAGCTCTTCCCTCTGCGAGTAAGCCCAAGCTTTTTGGCTAGAGTAAAAAAGGGCCAAGTTAATGACCCACTATTACGGCAAATACTGCCTCTTAACGAAGAACTGAAACGTGAAATAGGATTTAGTGACGACCCTTTAGAAGAGCAGCAATTCAATGTACTGCCTGGTTTAGTGCACAAATATAAAAATCGGGTTTTACATATCGCGACCTCAAGCTGTGCAATCAACTGCCGCTATTGTTTTCGACGCAGCTTTGCCTACGAGGAAAATCGTTGTGGACAGCAACAGTGGCTAGACATTCTCGACTACTTGCACAAACACCCAGAGATTGATGAGTTTATTTTTAGCGGTGGTGACCCCCTGCTAATGACCGATGAACATATTCGTACTCGCTTATCACAACTTGCAGCCATTTCGCATATACAGCGAGTGCGCTGGCATACCCGCATTCCCATTGTGCTCAGTTCTCGCATTACAAAAGCACTGGCAAAGGCTTTAAGTCATACACGCCTACAAGCTATTATGGTTATTCACTGCAATCATGCCCAAGAGCTGGATGAATGCGTTAAGCAAGGGCTGGATTACCTGCACAGTGCCAATATCACCCTGCTCAATCAGGCTGTGCTCTTACGCGGCGTGAATGATTGCCCAGAAACACAAATTGCATTAAGTCACAGCTTGTTTAAAAACAAGGTCTTACCGTACTATTTACATATATTAGATAAAGTTAATGGCGCAGCTCATTTCACTGTTCACAGCAATGACGCCCATGTCATCTATCAAGAGATGCGACGCAAACTTTCAGGCTATCTTCTACCCAAACTGGTCAAAGAAGAGGCTGGCCAAATAGCTAAAACCCCTTTATAACAGATGCAGTGTTTTATATTACACGGCTATACTGGGTACACTGACCGATAGACTTTTATTGACGCACAACAACAGGATCCGTTTTGGTGCAGCCCTTAGATCTTTTAAGCCAGATAACACTGCCCGAACAGAGCATTAAAAAGCTAAGTTTTTGCTCCAGCTATAAAGCCCAGCGCGTAGCCGACTGGGCAAGTCTACTGCGCCCCTCGCAGGTAGAAAAAACCAGCGCACTACTCTATGCGGCCCTACCCGAAATCAATCAATTACGCTGCACAACTAGTACGCGCGTTGAAATGCTAGAATGCTTAAGACCCTACGTTCAGCATACAATCACGGGCTTAGGTAAAGCGTTCTTAAATCAAGCTATGCCACTCAGCGAAGAAGCTCAACGCAGCGTTGTCATCGCACAGAGCCTGCAAAAGCACATGGTCGATGGCTATTGTTTAGCCGTAAAAGAGCTAAGCCAAGCACGTAAGCTCAAAGAAAAGGAACGAGAACTACTCGCCACCTGCCTCCACCGCGCGATCACCGGCTTAGGCCTGATTATCATGCGCGGCCTGCAACTCTATACGCCAGCCCCCAAAGGGATTTGGTTAACGATGCACCGTTTATTTCGCTGCGCAGATGCCTTTGAATTACTCGACCACCGCGTTAACGACAATATTCAAAACAAAACCAAGCTCAGCAGCATACAAAATAATTATCTGCGCAGTGTGCTACTCGCCTCAGCCCATCCGGATCAAATTACTCAAAACGATATCAGCGCGCTTTACGATGACTTTTGCGACTGGGCCAAGCAAGCACGCTTTCAACTCGACCTTAGCGACAACTCCGAGTGTTTTTTATATTTAAACCTAGAGGCAGATGCTGGGCCTCACTATAAAAGCCGGGCCAACGAAGCTGAGCAAGAACAACTGTTGTTAGAGTTAGATCTACGCAGCATCACCAATCAAATAGCCAAACAAGAACAAGACGGTGAAGAGAAACAAGAAGCAGGCGGTTTAAGTATCAGCCCCACTGTAAGCTCGGCACTGCTTAAGCATTTACTTAATTGCTGGGGCGGCGTAGTACAGCGCCGCCACGATCGACGCCAAACGCAAATGAGTGCCGATATTTGCATAGGTTTAAGTGACTGCCTTTATTTCGCTAATAACAATCAAAGTTTTGAAGATTTTATAAACAGCAACCACAGTGAAAGTGAGCTCGACAGCAAAGCGATGAGCTTCACCCCTGGCGATGCCTTTACAACTGAAACTAAACATTCAGAACGACCTCTATTTCGACTCAACATATCTAACATTAGCCAAGGTGGTTACTGTTTAGAGTGGAAAGGCGAGTCAATGTTAAAACTTCAGGCTGGAGACGTGATCGGTTTAAAAGAACTTAACAAGCGTCTATGGCAAGTTGGTGTAGTTCGATGGATTAGACAACGTCGCCATAGCAGCTTGCTAGGCATACAGATACTCAGCGAGAAGATAGAGCCCTGTGGACTTGCTCAGACTTACGACATGGGCGGTTATTCTGATTTTATGCGGGCCTTGTTTCTTCCAGCAACACCACTTAGTAATCAACAAAGCAATACGATATTGACAGCCAGCGCTCCGTTTCAAGCCGGCGACAGGATAAAAATGCTAGATAAAGAACACACAACACTAGCAAAATTAGATGTTTGCTTATTTTCAACAAGCACAGTCCAACAATTTAGCTTCCAAGTTTTAGAAAAAAGCGTAAACCAAAAGCCGGCGCCAAGCAAAAAAGCCCAGTGGTAAAGGCTTTAGCCTAAAACGGAAATAAGAATTAGAGCTTAACAAAAGAACCCAATAACAATGCAACAACCAACCATACGTTTATTGCTTATTAACGATTCGGCGGAAGAGGCCGAGCGCTTAATTAGTATGCTGCAAAATGCAGGGCGCTCTGTACGGGCAACTCACGCCGAAAGCTCCGAAGCCCTAGCCAAACTGCTGCAAGAAAAAGTTTGGGATCTGGTTATCGCCACACAGAACTCTGAAAATTTAAGTCCTATTGAAGCCCTTAAGATAATACGACGCCAGAATAAAGATATCCCGATGATTATGCTGACGGATAAAGAGGGCTCTCAGCCTTCAGTAGAAGGCTTAAAAATAGGGGCCAAAGATGTCGTTCAGCTCGATGAAGATCAGCACTTATTACTCGTTATCGATCGAGAGCTGAGTAACCGCAGCGATCGAGAAAAACGACGCACAGCAGAACGGCGCTTTAACACCCTAGCTCAACGCAATCAACAACTACTCGATAATAGCCGTGATGCTATCGCCTTTGTTCAAGACGGTATGTTTCTTTACGCCAACGAAAGCTTTGCTGAGTTACTAGGCTATGAAGATAGAGATGATATTGAGTGCATGCCGGTAATCGATATTGTCGCGGCTAAGCAGCATGACACTCTTAAAAGCTTCCTCAAAAACTTTATGCTTAAAGTAGATGAAGAAGAAGTTAAAGAGATGGAGCTGCACTTAATTCAGCAAGACGGCACAGAAAAACCCATTAACTTCTCTATCAACAAAGATGTCTACGATGAAGAAAGCTGTATCCAGCTGATTTATCACAGCCAGAAAGGCGGTGACAGCGAGGAACTGCAGGCCCAACTTGAAGAATATAAAAATCAAGATGCGCTAACAGGGCTATACAACAAAAACTATATGACCGAAGCGTTAAATGCCTGCATACGTAAAGCCGCAGATAAAGAATTTAACTCCGCCGTTTTGCATATTGGTATCGATAATTTTCAAGAAACGGTCTCAGCCAAACTTGGTGTTGGTGCCATCGATAAAGCCCTAGCCGCTATTGCTCAACACACCCAAAGCCTTGTTAAAAAAACGGATGTTTTATGCCGCTACGGTGATAACAGCTTTATTTTAATTGCGCCTAAAATTACAGCACAACGAGCGCAAGAACGAGCTAACGAAATTGGTCACGAGCTTAGAAACCACGTGGTCAGTGTTGAAGGTAAAACACTGCACTTTAACTTCCACATTGGTATTGCCGTTATCAACGAAACCAGCAGTAAAGCCGAACTGCCGGTCGAACACAGTATTATTGCACTTGACCAAGCTCGCATTGAAAACGACAAGGATAACGACGTTGTTGCCGTACTGTACGAAGCGCCACTGGTCACTCAAGAGAGCGATGGTGAGCCCAGTTTTGATATCCAAAAGGCACTTGAGCAAGGCCGCTTCCGCTTGTTATTCCAACCCATTTTAAGCTTGAGAGGGGCCGAGAAAGAACACTATGAAGTCTTGTTGCGCATGCTAAATGACAACGGTGAAGAAATTTCTCCTAAAGAGTTTTTAAACCATGCAAGCAGTATTGGTGCAACAACACGTATTGATCGCTGGGTTATCTTAGAAGCGACTAAGACCCTAGCTAAGCATCGAGAGAGCGGTTCAGACACCGTACTCATTCTTCACTTAAGCAAAGAAAGTATGCTTGATGAGAGCCTTATACCGTGGTTAAGCGTGGTATTTAAAACCGCCAAACTGCCTACCGATTCCATTATCTTCCAGCTAAATGAAGTAGATATTAACGATCACCTGAATGATGCTAGCAACTTCACCAACACCCTAAAAGAAGTAGGCTGCGGCGTAAGTATTAATCACTTTGGTTGCGCCTTAAATCCATTTAAGGCTTTAGAGCAGGTATATAGCAGCTATGTCAAAATTGATGGCTCTTTTACTGAAGACCTGCAAGATAACGACGAAGGTGTAGCAACACTCAATAACTTAGTTAGTGAACTGCACCAAAAAGACAAAATCAGTATCGTGCCCCTTGTTGAAAGCGCGAACCTCTTGAGTAAGCTGTGGCAAAGTGGCGTGCACTATATTCAGGGCTACTACTTGCAAGCTCCTGCCGAGAATATGGACTACGATTTTGACATGGAAAGCTAAGTCTACAGGCCAGTCTTTCTTTGTGCTTCAAGCCGCTTGACCTCCGTCAAGCGGCGGTAACAGATAAGCTCTAAACTTGTAGCTAACCCCCAGCCAACCAGAGATGAAGGTAAGACCTTGGCCGATTCAATTGTGCTCGTATTAAACTCGGGTAGTTCCTCACTAAAATTTTCCCTTTTCGACTTAGGCAAGCAACAAGAGCTTATGAATGGTTTGGCCGATAGACTCGGTCAGAACGATGATGAAGCCGCACTTAGCTGGAAGTTCGAAGGTGTTAAAGATAAACAAACCATAGCGGGCGCTGATCAAGCAAAAGCCCTAGAGACCTTGCTTCAATTGCTAGAAAACAAAGGCTTTGCAAGCAGGTTAAGCGCCGTAGGTCATCGAGTTGTTCACGGTGGTGAGTACTTCTACGACTCCGTACTGGTTGACGATCTTGTACTCGATAAAATTAAGCGCTGTAACGATCTAGCACCACTACATAACCCAGCTAATGTATTGGGCATTGAGCAAATGCAAAAGCTCTTCCCGGGCTTGCCTCAAATTGCAGTATTTGACACAGCCTTCCATCAGACGATGCCCAAAGAAGCTTACCTCTATGCCCTGCCGTATGAACTGTACAGAGAGCACGGCGTACGTCGCTACGGTTTCCACGGTACCAGCCACAAATACGTTGCCCAGCAGGCCGTTAAACAGCTGGGCTTAAACCCTAGCCAACACGGCATTGTTACCGCGCACCTAGGCAACGGTTGTTCAGCGACCTCCGTCTTAAATGGACACAGTATTGATACCACCATGGGCATGACCCCGCTTGAGGGGCTCGTGATGGGCACCCGCAGTGGCGACCTCGACCCTAGCCTGCATCAATTCTTGGCCCAACGTTTAAACATTGGCATTGATGAAATCACTGACATGCTCAATAAAAAGAGCGGTTTATTAGGCGTATCTGAACTCAGCAATGATATGCGTAGCCTCTGTGACGCTGCCGAAGAAGGTAATGAGCAAGCCGAACTAGCCGTGCAATTATTCTGCTACCGCTTAGCCAAAAGCATCTGCGCTCTGGCCATGCCTCTTGGCAAACTAGACGCACTGGTTTTCACCGGTGGCATTGGCGAAAATGCAGTGCGCGTACGCGAACTCACCTTGAACAATTTAAAAATCTTAGGTTTTGAACTCGATACCGAGCAAAACGGCAAACATGGCAGCGATAACAACGGTGTCATTACCAGCGACTCAAGCACTTGCGCAGTGGTTATTGCCACCGCCGAAGAGTGGGCAATCGCACAAGACACTGCACGTTTGATAGGGGAGTAGTACAACCGTGATTAAAAGTTTCTTTCTGGCTCCGGCCGGTAGCAATGTAGGCCTTACCTCTGCCACCCTAGGGCTAGTACGCGCCTTAGATCAGGTCGGCTTAAAGGTGGGGTTTTGTAAACCCATCGCCCAACACGCTGACAACCCCGATGTTCTTGACCCCTCCTTGCTGTTTTTAAATGAAACACAGCAAATGGATATTCCGACTCCCATTCTACTGAGCGAAGCGCAACAGCGTATGGCCGGTAACGAAATGGAAGACTTGATGGAAGACGTCGTCCAGCTCTGCCAAAACACCGCAAAAGACGTCGATGTATTAGTTGTTGAAGGCTTAGTACCACAAGATAACGCTCCGTTTATTGCTCGTATAAATGCCACCTTGGCTCGCACCTTAGACAGTCATGTCATTTTAGTTGCCGCACAGAACCACCAAAGCTTTGCTGACTTAAATCGCCATATCGATATGACCGCCAACTATTACGGCGGAACTGACGAACAAAAAGTACTTGGCTGCGTATTAAACAAGGTTGGTGCGCCTGAAGAGTACGCCTCTCCCATTCAGGTTGTCGACGATGTTGAAGTGCCACAAACCGTGGAAAGCATTGCCAAAAACTTAGTGATTTTTGATAAACCCACCTTTCGCTGCATTGGCGAAGTGCCTTGGTATCCATCGGCTATGGCGCCGCGTGTATCCGATATCGCCGCCCACTTAGGTGCAGAAAGCTTAAATCCCAAAGCGCGCATGGAGCGCCGAGTGAAATCGGTCAGCATCTTGGCCAGAACCATTGCCAATAGCTTGAACTCACTTAAAGCTAACACCTTGGTGATTGTTCCTGGCGATCGTCATGATTTGCTGATAGCTGCCGGCATGGCCGTTGTTAACGGCGTACCTCTAGCAGGCTTGTTATTAACAGGTAATTTGCGCCCGTCGGATGAGATTTTACAGCTGTGCCACGCCGCCTTTGAAGCGCGACTGCCTGTCTTATTAACAAACTACAACACCATTCATACGGCGCGTAAACTCGACCAAATGAGCATCAACGTACCACGTGATGACATTCCGCGTATTAACCGAGTGATGGACTATGTCGCTGAACGCATTGACGCAAGCTGGCTAGCTGAGCGTGTGCGCACCAATACCCATGTGCGTTTAAGCCCTGCGGCTTTCCGTCACAATTTAGTTGAACGCGCCCGCGAAGAAAACTGTCGTATTGTGCTACCAGAGGGCGAAGAGCCTCGTACCATTCGCGCAGCGACTACCTGTCACCGCAAGAAAATTGCGCGCTGTGTCTTGCTTGGCAACCCAGATCAAATTCGTCACATAGCTGAAATGCATAGCATCGAGCTACCTGACGACATCGAGCTAAAAGACCCTAAAGCTATTCGCGAAGATTACGTTGATGCACTTGTTGAAGCGCGTAAACACAAAGGTCTTACTCCTCCGATGGCGCTTTCTATATTAGAAGACCCCATCATGATCGGCACGGTGATGCTAAAAATCGGGGAGGTTGATGGCCTAGTCAGCGGTGCTGTGAACACCACGGCAAACACCATTCGCCCTGCACTACAGTTAATTAAAACCAGTCCAGATGCCAAGATCGCCTCATCGGTCTTCTTTATGTGCCTACCTGATCAAGTGGTTGTCTACGGTGACTGCGCAGTTAACCCAGATCCAAGTGCAGAAGAACTTGCCGATATCGCCATTCAAAGTGGTGACTCGGCAGCCGCCTTTGGCATTGAGCCTAAGATCGCGATGATCAGCTACAGCACCGGCGCCAGTGGCATAGGAACCGACGTGGAAAAAGTGCGCGAAGCAACCAAAATTGCGAAAGCCAAACGCCCTGACCTACTGATCGACGGACCTCTGCAATACGATGCCGCAACCGTTGCCAGTGTAGCTAAAAGCAAAGCGCCTGAAAGCTTAGTTGCCGGTCAAGCAACCGTGTTTATCTTCCCTGACTTAAATACGGGTAATACCACCTACAAAGCTGTACAGCGTTCAGCCCAAGTTGGCAGTATTGGCCCAATGCTGCAGGGTTTAAATAAACCGGTGAACGACCTTAGCCGCGGCGCATTGGTAGATGACATTGTCTATACCATCGCATTAACCGCAGTACAGGCCGGTCAGCGCCGCAAGGCAGAAGCTGAAGCCTAATCAGGCTTAGTGTTAGTGCCACAAAAAAGCCCCGAGCCATTACTGACTCGGGGCTTTTTTATAAATATAAAACAAGTAACTACTGAAGCTTTATACGACTCTATTTTGAGTGGCTTATCTCTCTATCGCGAAAACCCATTAAATATAAAATCGCATCCAAACCTAAATTCGATATTGCATTTTTAGCCTCGGCCCTCACCAATGGTTTCGCACGGAAAGCAATGCCTAAACCCGCAATACTCAACATTGGCAAATCGTTAGCGCCGTCTCCAACTGCGACCACCTGCTTTAAACTAATTTGCTCTTTATCAGCGAGTTCGCGCAATAAATCCGCTTTGCGCTGCCCATCGACAATTTGCGTATTCACCTCACCGGTAACTTTACCGTCGACAATATCGAGATCGTTTGCATAGACATAATCAATGCCGAGTTTGTTTTGCAGATAACGGCCAAAATAATTAAACCCACCAGACAAAATAGCCGTTTTATAACCAAGCTTACTTAAAGTACTAATTAAACGCTCAGCGCCCTCGGTAACAGGTAAACGCTCGGCAATGCCTTCAAGCACGCTTTCATCCAAGCCTTTTAACAAAGCTACTCGCTCGCGGAAGCTCTGCTGAAAATCCAGTTCACCGCGCATTGCAGCTTCAGTAATGGCAATCACCTGATCGCCAACACCGGCCGCTTTTGCCAGCTCATCAATCACTTCTGTTTCAATTAAAGTGCTGTCCATATCAAAACACACTAAACGACGTGTGCGACGGAACATATTGTCTTCTTGGAAAGCAATATCAACATCAAGGCGACTAGCCAGCTCGGCAAACTGAGCACGTAACTCCGCTTGATCTTCAACATGACCGCGAGCGGTAAACTCCACACAGGCGCTGCCGCTATGAGCATCAATAGGGACTCGCCCACTTAAACGGCTGATGTTGTCGATATTTAGGTTGTGCTCGGCAATGATACGAGTCAGCTCTCCAATTTGTTCAGCGCTGATCTGCCTTGCTAACAAAGTGATGATATGGCGGCGCTTCCCCTGTAACCCCGTCCACTCTTCATAAGAATCTTCGTCTACAGGCTGAAAACGCACTTGCATATCAAGCTCATGCGCACAAAAGAGCACCTTCTTAACCACATCACCACTGTGATCGGCATCGGGTAACTCGACCAACATGCCCAGATTTAAGTTTTCATGTATGACTGCTTGGCCAATATCCAAGATGACGGCATTAGCCTCGGCCAATAAAGAGGTAATTTGGGAGGTCAAAGCTGGCTTATCTCGACCAGACAAAGATATTAATAACAGTTCGCGCACAGTGGTGACTTCTAATTAGTAAGCAAGTAGGCCATTATAGCGGATATCGCGCCAGCGCAGTGAAGCGCAGAGCAAGGTTCTTAAATAACGATTCAAGCATGGCAAATCTCTACCACCAAGCTAGCATAGAACGGATACATCTTGATTAAACTTCAAAGCCCTTTTTCTCGCCCCAGCATACTTGCCTTAGGCCTAGGTTTTGGCTTGATCGCAGGCCTCTTGTCTATAAACCTACAGTGGCAACAGAGCGAACTTGATCAAAGTAAGATTTACGGTCAAGCCTTAGCTAATGCAACAGCACGCGAAGCCATTGCTCCAGCCTTTGCCAATGATTTAGTGAGCCTCGGAGCGATTGTACAGGCTATGGCGACACAACCTAGGGTCCTTCGTGTTGCCGTACACAGCGCAGAAAACCAAATTTTAGTGCAGGCAGGACCAGCCTCTTATGACCTCCCTGAAGGTCATTTGCGCTTTGAGCAAGCTATTACCCTGCAAGACAGCATCGCCGGAGCCGTAGAGCTTTATGTACTGCCAAACCAACCCAGCAGTGCGCTTTCAACTCTGCTAGGTTTATTCGCAAGCTTTTGCCTTATTTATGCCGCTAATAATATTTATCGCTCACGCAATTTCGTATGGGTCCCCAAACCCGTCATGGTCAGCCCTCCACCAACAGACACGATTAGTAAAGATATAGACAGCCAAAAAGCGTCACAAGCAGTAGAGCAAAATGAAGATGACGAAATATTTGAGCAAACAAACGTGTCTCATATCATTGAGCAAAACCAAAGTGCCTTTGTGGCATTGCGCATTAAGAATGTCGCGGTATTGCAAAATCAGTTAAACGGCAGTGTATTTCGCTCAACTTTTAAGTTATTAGAAAAGCGTTTAAACACAATAGGCGCTCTTTATGGCGCTTGTAACTGGCGCTGGCACAGCGACCGTTACCTAATTGAAGTAAAAGCCAATGAACAAGAACAGGCTTTGTTTAATGCGGCATGCTGCGCAAAGCTACTACTCGATTTATGCGGCATACTCGACCGTGTCCCGCTCGACTTAAGTGCACAAATTAGCCTTGATGACCACAAGCTCGAAAGTGCAACCATGCCCTTTGTTGGTCTAGCCGTAGATGAATCAACCCTTAGCCACCAAGACCTAAACGGCCGAGTCGCACTCTTACAATACGGTGATGAGAGCGCTCAATGCCAACTTATCGCGGAATTTCTACCGCCCTACGCTCAACTCTTGCAAAAACAAATGCACAGTTTAAAACAACAACCAAGCGCTCAACGCGCTTAATAAAATTAGCTGTCATATAAGCATCACCACAAGGTCATCTAAGTGTCATCTTAACGAGCTAGCCTGCAGCTAAAATGGCAGCACTACCGCTGCCCAGCGATTGCATTGTAGCAGGTACGCCATGATCAACATTGAAGCAGCTATTCACAATAAGTTTCCCGCCTTTGCTAACAAAAATGCATTTATCCGCAAACCGACCTTAGCTTTTTTGCGCAAGCTGATTAGAGAAAAAGAAATCAACCAGTTTCTTGATGATCGCCCCGGTATCTCAGGCATCGACTTTATTGATGAGATATTCGATTATTTTAATTTCAGCTACAGCGTCAATGCCAATCAACGCCGAAATATCCCCGCCAGTGGCCGAGTCGTTATTATTGCCAACCACCCCATTGGCTCTTTAGATGGCCTTGCCCTGCTAAGGCTTGTTAGCGAAGTTCGCCCTGATGTTCGCATCCTTGCCAACGACATGCTCAGCAGTTTTCACGCATTAAAAGATCTCATTATCCCCTTGGATAATATGGGCTCAAATTCGGCCCGAAGAGCCTATAAAAACACAGTGACCGCGCTCAAGAACGACGAAGCTGTTATTGTCTTTCCCGCTGGTGAAGTTAGCCGAGCAAGGCCTAAAGGCATACGCGACCCCAAATGGTTACCTGGTTTTTTAAACTTTGCCCGCCGTACAAACTCACCTATTTTGCCTATACGTGTACATGCCCATAACTCAGCATTATTTTATGGCGCATCAATGCTATTTAAACCACTAGGCACCGCTTTATTAGCGCGTGAAATGTTTAACAAACACAGCCACAGCATTCACTTTTCTGTTGGTGAACTGATTGCCAGAAAATCACTGGAAAGCGAGGCATTAACCGATAGAACCTTAGTAAAGCGGCTACACCGGCATTTATATAAACTGGGCAAAAAAAAGAAAAACCCAACGTTTGAAACCCTTAGAACCATCGCCCACCCCCAAGATAGAAAAGCCATTCAAGCAGAATTAAAAAAGAATGAGCTGATTGGACAAACACGTGACGGCAATCGTATCTACCTAGCATCCTGCAATAAAGACAGCGTGTTATTAAAGGAAATAGGCCGGCTGCGAGAACTTGCTTTTCGTTTAGTTGGAGAAGGTACAGGTCGCCGCGCAGACATAGATACTTATGACTACCATTACAAACACCTTGTCTTGTGGGATCAAGAAAACCTAGAAATTGCTGGCGCTTACCGCATAGGTGAAGGTGAAAAAATAATTAAAGATAAAGGCATCGAGGGTTTATATACAGCGTCGCTATACCGCTACAGCAGTGAGTTCGAAGACTACGCCAAGCAAGGGATTGAGCTAGGCCGCAGTTTTGTAAACCCAAATTATTGGGGCAAAGCCAGCCTCGATTACCTTTGGCAAGGCATCGGCGCCTATCTATCAAAATCACAACACATTCGTTATTTAATTGGGCCTGTCAGCATGAGTGCCGACTACCCCAAAGAACTAATGGATATGTTAGCGTTCTTTTATCAGCGTTATCACAGTAGTAAACACGCTTTAGCAAGTGCCCACCACCCTTATCAAATAGAAAGTGATCACTGGCAAGCGTTTAACGCCATGTTTGAAAACATGGATCGCATAAGCGCCTTCGAACACATGCAAAAACAGTTTCAAGAACGACAGCTAAAACTGCCGGTATTATTTAAACAATACGCAGCCTTGTTTGAAGAAGGCGGTTTTCAAGCCTTAGTATTTAGTGTCGACCCTGACTTCGGTGACTGCTTAGACGGTTTATGTATGTGTGATATTACGAAGCTTAAAGCGAATAAAGCAAAACGCTATTTGGGAAACAACTGATTCATACCGATTTAAGAAAAACAGCGCAGGCTTTTTGATCAAAGAAACAAGCATGATAAAGTGCGATTTCTATTCTTAAAGCTCGCATCCAATGCCCAGACATATAAGCATATTCACACTTTTAGCGCTGGCTTTAATAAACACATCAATAACGCTAGCAAGCCCAGCCAGCACCAAGTTTGCAATAGAGCGCGAAGAAAAAGACGAAGGTTTTGGTCACCAGCTATGGATTCCTTATGCTTTTAGCACGGAAAGCATGGGAACCAACTTAGGCCTTGGTTATGTACGTAAAGGCTTTTATCAACCGCAAATGACCGTTGCTGCAACTGTTTTTGGTGGTGATTCCGAAGCCTACGCCGTTATGCTTAATGATTTTCGCCTGCCTTACACTGACCGCCTTTATTTGAGTGCATTAGGCATGTACGGCGACTATCCAAAATTAAAAGCTTACGCACTTCCGCAAGAAACCCGCTGGCCGTCAGAGCAGGCACGCCCAGGTTCAAACGATTCCAGCAATGAGCTTTTTATTGAAAGCCAAGGACAAAACAACTGGATGGATGTACGCCTCGAGTTTGTCTTGCCCATTGGCTCAGCTAAAAAACAGGGCTGGATGGAATATAAAACACGTGGCGGTTTATTAAGTTCAGACAGCTCACGCAAGGGACACTGGAACCCGCTTACATCAGGTGTCAGTGTCGCTTTATTAAGGCGCCTGTGGCGAGAACAAATATACGAATCCGAATTAGGGCGGCTTGACGCAAAGTCAGCCTCTTGGCAACTAGGCTTTCACTATGACAACAGTGATTTTCCTGCCAACCCGTCAACCGGTACCAAACAGTTCATTGCTTACACCAGTGACAACAGCCCACTTAAACAAAGCACCTGGGATTTTATTGAGGCCGAGCACAGCCAATACATGTACTTAGGACAAGGCCTGGGAGCAAAACAACGCGTCCTCGCAGTAACCGCTTGGGCTGGTTATTCACCTTCATGGCAAGTTCATACAGAGGGTGACGAAAGCTATTTAAGCAATACTCCCATTTATGGAGAAGGCGCCACTCTAGGCGGTTTTGACAGAATGCGTGGTTTTGACAGTAACCGTTTTAGCGATAAGGCGGCTTTATATTTGGCGGCAGAGTATCGGCACACTTTAGATTGGAACCCTGCAGACAGCTGGAAATTATTACGCCGTTTTAATCTAGACTGGCTGCAGGTCGTCGCTTTTGCTGAATCGGGAAGAGTTCACAGCGACTTTAATACAAGGCTACTCCAAGACATGCATCAAGATATTGGAGTAGGTTTACGAGCTTACTTTTCAACCATGGTTGGCCGCTTAGACTTTGCTGTATCCAATGAACAAGCCGGTATGTGGCTTATGGTTGGGCAAAGTTTCTAGCGGGATAACAGTTTCTAAAATTAAAAACTGACCTTCACCCCCGCCTTAATATCGTAACCACGGGGAAGACTGGTATCGTCGATAGTTACCTGATCCAAAGAGGTCGATAAATCTAGATTAAAGTATTTAAATAAGGTGGTACCCGCACCGACCATACGAATCTCAGAACCGACAAGGTTTTCAGAATAACCTAGGCGCACTGAGGGCAACCACGTGTTTTGTGGCTGATAAGAACCATTTAGGTAAAACCACTGATTCTCTTTGTACATCATATCAACTGTCGAGTTGGTATCTATCGAAGTACTAGCCACCCAACGACGATTAGGTGTAAAAACGGAACCCTCTAAACGCAACTGACGCTCAAGCTTAAAATCACGCTCTTGATTTAATTGGCGCTGAACACCGCTATCATTAATACTCGAACTGTTGTTTTGGTCAAACTCAAACTCGGCCTCATACAAATTAGATAACTCCGCACCTAAGCGATAAATATCTGCATCCCAGAATACACCTAAGTCCGCAGTCACACCGGTGTTATAAACGTAATCCGCATCACTAATATCTTCGAGCAACTCTTTTGAATCTTTAATATCACCAATACGAGTGGCTAAGTTAGAACGCCCTAAATGCACAATCGCCGGTTCCACACCAACGTATAAACGACCTTTATCTGATTCAGAAATCATGCGTGAGTACGCAGCCCTTAACTGTAATGCACGCGCACCTTTTGTTAACAAGGTACTGTCATTATTCATCTTTAAACTGACTCGGCCAGCAGAGGGGTCTACAGTCAGCATTGCGCCTCCACTTAAATCATAAGTAGTACTTCCCGAGCTAGAGTCTAAATCTCTTAACTGTTGTAATGTAGCGCGAGCTTGCTCCTTAGAGAAGTTGATAGGTTGCGCGACACCAATTGCAGCAACCTGAACCTGCGAGCTAAACTTAAAAGCAAGACTGCCGCCCCAAATATCTTTATTGATTAAAACGGGAATTTCAAAACCGCCATCCACAACGGTATAACCTTCTGAACCAACAATTCCAACCACACCGGCAATAGTTGCAATATTTGCAGCAACCGAGGTTAATAAAGCTTCAAGCTCTGGATTATCTATATCAATGTCCGGCAAATCGGGAGCAATACTACCACCGCCATTGCCTCCATCTCCGTCATTACCACCACCGTTGCTACCGCCATCACCACCATTACCTTCGGTGAGGCTTTTTGATAGTTGATCTATTTTATCGAATAGCTCATCGATGTTGCCAAATTCAGCGCCAAACTCAATATTAAAACTAGAATCAAAAGCATCACTCGATTTCATCTGTGTACGCTGCAGTGCTCCTGAAGCAGGGTTATATAAATTATTGGCGCCAGTATGGCCCGAATACGTTAAACCTGTAGATGGGGCCATACCTGTTTCTACAGAGGCGGCGTAAGCATGAGAGGCACTTAAAAATGCCGCACTTAGAATGGCTGAAGCTAATATCGACTTTTTCATTTTAATAGGTATGTACACTTAGGTTTAAAGTTTGAATGCTTAGGATATGCTCTATTCTAAGCCAGATTTACGCATACGCAAAAGACAAAACACGACAAGCTCTATTTTCGCAAGCGCTCTCTATTTAATTGTTTTTTATTGTCACTCTTTTTTAGCAACACATAAGTTGCACCGTAACTACCGTGTTGTTTTTGCGCGGTATGAAATGCAAGCACCTCATCTATTTGAGGCAACCAATGAGCGACACAGCTTTTAAGCATGGCCGGCGTTGCTCGTCCCTCCCCCTTACCGTGGGTAATAAGAGCTGTACGTACGTCATTATCCAAACAATCTAAGACAAAACGATAAATATTCTGCCTTGCCTCATCCACCGTCATGCGATGTAAATCTAAAGTTGCATCAATACTGTATTTACCAAGGCGCAGATTTTTATAAACACCGTGCTGAACTCCCGGTCGCTGAAAAGCCAACAATGACAACGGCTCAACCATGATCATTTCAGAATTCGCTAAAGGATCTGAGGCTTGCTCATTTTCCGTAAAATGCAAGGCTTGGTCTTGTCTAAGCGCGACAGTTTGTTTGTCTGGCTTAGACGTTTTTAACTGTACCCTAGCCTCAACCTTAATGGGCTGAATATCATCCGCCTCGTCACCTAATAAGCTATTAAAATCTTCAGACATAAAATCGCCTTATTCTACAACTCGATAACACGGCCTATATTCCGTAGTTGGTATTTTCATACGTTTTTGATCAACAAAACTTTGCAACAGCGACGCTAAAGGCTTCATTATCTCTTGATCACCACTTAGCTCATAAGGCCCATGTTCTTCAATTGCTTGAATACCGTGCTCCTTTACATTGCCATCAACAATACCACTAAAGGCTTTACGTAAATTAACAGCTAGGTCATAGGGGCTTTGATCGAGATGCAGATTTAGTTCCGACATAGCTTTATGCGTCGGTTCAAAAGGTTGCTGAACATCATCAGCTGTATCAAGTACCCAATTATAGTAATAGGCATCGTGAGTTGAACGGCGAAAATTTCGAACCTCACTCATTTGCTCCTTCATATAAGTAGCAACGGCAGGCGCATCTTCAATGATTATTTTGTAGCGTTTTTGCGCTTCTTCACCCAAGGTAAGACCAATAAATGCATCTATTTTTTCAAAGTATGCTTTGGATGAACTTGGCCCAGTAAAAACCAAAGGAAAGGGGTTGGCATGATTCTTAGGGTTTAATAGCAAAGACAATATATACAGAATTTCTTCTGCGGTTCCGACACCACCAGGAAAAACCACGATACCATGACCGACCCGAACAAAAGCCTCTAAGCGCTTTTCTATATCAGGCATGATAATTAATTTATTAACTATCGGATTAGGAGATTCAGCCGCAATAATCCCAGGTTCAGTAATACCAATATAACGACCTTCAAAACGCTGTTTGGCGTGTGCAATGGTTGCCCCTTTCATTGGACCTTTCATGGCCCCCGGGCCGCAGCCTGTGCAAATATCTATACGCCTAAGCCCAAGCTCGTAACCCACTTCTTTGGAGTAATCGTACTCCACAGGACCGATACTATGCCCCCCCCAACATACAACTATATTCGGATCTTGATCGGTCTTTAATACACCAGCGTTTCTCAATACGTGAAAAACACCATTGGTAATCCCCTCCGAGCTTCCAAAATCGATATCACGATTTTCTTGTAATTCATTATTGATATAAACAATATCACGCAATACCGAGAACAAATGCTCTTGGATACCTGCAATCATTTCACCATCCACAAAGGCATTGGCCGGTGCATTTTTAACATCAAGCTTAATGCCACGCTCTTGCGCGATTACTTTAATGTCGAAATCTTTATAAAGATCCAGAACTTCTTTGGTGCTATCGGTATCCGAGCCGGTATTTAATACGGCCAAAGCACAGCGGCGAAAAGTCTCGTAACAATTACCCTTATTGGCTGCTTCTAGGCGAGTCACTTCGATCTGAGATAGAACTTCTAGGGCTTTTTGAGGTACTACACGTGCGCTAATTCTATTTGTCATATGCGCTCCTTTTTCCAGTTTCTTCTACTGAAGTTTACGCCAAAGATGTGACAACAGACAGTAGACAATTACAGAGCAATGAAGAATCAAGGAGTAATACACCATGAAGCTTACTTAGGTACTAGGACTTGGCTGTAGGGTAGCCTGAGCAAGGCTCCACGACAGGGGTGTCGCTGTGCAGCCCCCATGACAAAATGCCTGGAGCACTTTATATCGCCCTTAGCCGCCCCGATGGGCAAGCACATGAAAGTGCTTGCGTATATTGGGTTTACGGTGTCTTGAGAAAGCTACTCTGCGGGCAAGACCGGACTCTAGCGACAAGTAGGGGGAAATACAGTTGCGCTCTGCAGCCAGAGCGCAACTAACACTATTTATTCAGACGCCCTTCAATTAAGGCATCAACCACCGCAGGATCCGCCAGCGTTGAGGTATCCCCAAGGGTATCAATCTCATTGGCAGCAATCTTTCTTAAGATACGACGCATAATCTTACCCGAGCGAGTCTTAGGTAGGCCCGGTGCAAAGTGCAGCAAATCGGGCTTGGCAATAGGGCCTATCTCTTGTTTACATAGCTCAATAAGCTCGGCACTTAAGTTTCCGTCATCTTCAGCGCCATCCATCAACATCAAATAGGCATAAATGCCCTGCCCTTTAATTGCATGCGGGCAGCCAACTACAGCAGCTTCTGCTATTTTAGGGTGAAAAACTAAGGCGCTTTCTATTTCCGCCGTGCCCATACGGTGGCCACTGACATTCAGCACATCGTCTACCCGCCCCGTAATCCAATAATAACCATCTGCATCTCGACGGGCGCCATCACCGGTAAAGTAATAACCTTTATAGGTACTGAAGTAGGTATCAATCAAGCGCTGATGATCACCGTAGACACTACGTATTTGGCCTGGCCAAGAGCTTTTAATTGCAAGTGAACCCTCACCAACGCCCTCTATTTCCAAGCCCTGTTCATCTAGTAGCACAGGTTCAACACCAAAAAAAGGCAAGGTTGCCGAACCGGGCTTTAAGGCTGTCGCACCAGGCAGAGGCGTTAACATATGCCCGCCCGTTTCGGTTTGCCACCAGGTATCCACAATAGGGCAACGAGCTTCACCAACTACGGTGTGATACCAGTGCCAAGCTTCGGGGTTAATTGGCTCACCGACCGTACCTAATAAACGCAAACTACTGCGAGAGCTTTTCTTAACAAAGTCATCTCCCTGCCCCATTAAGGCTCGAATAGCGGTTGGCGCAGTATAGAAAGTATTGACCTTGTGTTTATCACACACCTGCCAACAGCGACCGGCATCAGGATAGGTTGGCACCCCTTCAAACATCAAGGTCTTAGCACCGTTGGCTAGTGGGCCGTAGACAATATAGGTGTGCCCCGTTACCCAACCCACATCGGCAGTACACCAATAAACCTCTCCATCTTGATAATCAAAGGTGTAAAGATGAGTCATCGCGGCCTGAAGCAAATAGCCACCTGTGGTGTGTAAAACGCCCTTGGGCTTACCTGTTGAACCCGAGGTGTAAAGAATAAACAAAGGATCTTCCGCGTCCATGGGCTCAGAAGCACAGTCAGCACTTACTTGCTCTACAAGCTCGTGATACCAACAATCTATTTTGTCATTCCAATTGATATCACCCGAAGTACGCTTAACCACCAACACACTATGTACATTGCTACACTGGGCCACAGCCGCATCAACATTCGCTTTAAGAGGAATGGCCTTGCCGCCACGTACGCCCTCATCAGCCGTTATTACTAACCGACAGTCAGAGTCTAAAATACGATCTTTTAAAGCCTCGGGTGAGAAACCGCCAAACACAACACTGTGTACTGCACCAATGCGTGTGCACGCCAACATGGCATACGCTGCCTCAACGATCATCGGCATGTAAATACAAACCCTATCGCCCTTTTTAACCCCGCGTGCCTTTAGCACATTCGCAAGCTTACATACTTCTTGATGAAGCTCTGCGTAAGTGACCTCTAGATCATCGTCAGGGTCATCACCCTCCCAGATAATAGCTACTTGCTGCGAACGGGTGGCTAGGTGTCTATCTATGCAGTTTTCACTGACATTGAGCTTGGCACCTTTAAACCATGAAGCCTCGCCTTTGTGAAAATCAAAGCTGCGAACTTCATCCCAGGGCTGTTGCCATGTCAGAAAACTCTGCGCTTGCTCAGCCCAAAATAACTCGGGCTGATCTATGCTGCGCTGATACATCGCATCGTATTGCGTTTTGTCTATATGCGCCTGTGCAGCGAAATTTGCAGGCACAGGGAATAGCTCGGAATGACTCATCTCTTAGTCTCCGTCATTATTTTTATTTCTTAGGGGTTGGCCAGAAAGGCCGAGAGGGTGTGGGGCTAGCGTCATGCCGGCCCCGATGTAACTGTAGTGTATCGCCTTAGTGGTTAACCACCATAATATCTTGCTTCAGAGCTGCGATAACACGGGCAGCGGTATTACCTCGGCGAGACTTAATCATGCCGTTTTGACCTAAAGTACCCATCACAACCAAGTCAGCATTGATGCGTTCGGCCACTCTGCTCACGCTCTCATCGGTATAACCCGCTTCTACGTGAATGTGAGTCGACTCTATACCAGTTTCTTTGGCTAAACGCCCACGGTCTGGGTAGTTCATCGAATCAACATAGGCGTTCACAACGTGATACTCAGCACCGTACATATCGGCAACTTCTTTACCCCAGTGCAAAATACTTTTATTCAGCTCTCGCTGAGCATCATCAAGGGCTTGAATATTAACCGCCGCCAAGATCACTTTACGCTGCTCTGTCGCTTGTGGCTGAATTAGAACCACAGGGCATTCTGCCGTTTTTAATAGATCCCACTTAGACTCACTAAATGAGTAGCGAGAGCTATTGTTTGTTCTCTCGTGCACCGGCAAATAGATACGATCAGTACCAAACTGCTTTGAGCTCATCAAAATACTTTTTTGCCACTCGCTCGACCAGCTAATTTCAATGCTGTACTCAACGCCAACTTCTTCTAAAGGCTCACGAATTTCCGATATAAACCAGCTCTGGTCACGACATAAATTATCGTTAATCGCTCGAGTATCAACCGCCTCACTATCAACGATGACAAATACTTTGACGACCGGAAGAGTTGGGCGCAACTTAGCAGTGCGAATAACTCGCTCTAATGCCGGGTGGGAATTACTTGAAGGGTCTACCACCACAAACATGCGTTCAGCTTTAGCCATATCGGATTCCTTTACTTAAAGTCAGTTGCTAATTGCGTTGTTACCAGCCTTTAAGCCTAATAACAAAACTGCGCCTCAACAAGAAGCGCCGCGATTTCTTCATTTAAACACAATGTGCCAATTAGGCACACTGCACGGCAATGGTATTGCTTGTACGTTCTACTTGGTTATTTTCGCCAAGATAAACCAGCTTAGGATCAAAGCTATCGGCTTCAGCTTCGCTCATTTGAGCGTAAGCGGCGATAATGACTCGATCCCCGACCTGCACCTTACGTGCAGCTGCACCATTCATTGAAATCGTACCAGAACCGGCCTCGGCAAGAATGACATAGGTCGTAAAACGCTCGCCATTGTCGACATTGTAGATATCAATGCGCTCAAATTCTCTTAAACCTGCGAGCTTTACAAGATTTTCATCAATAGCGCAGGAACCGTCATACCAAAGCTCAGCTTGGGTAACGCGGGCCATGTGGAGTTTGCCTTTCAGCATACTAATATCCATAGCTTTCCTATTGGGTTGGGGCCATCTGTTTACGTGTGAACGACACATTATCGATCAAACGTGCGGCCTGAGTATACATTGCACCGAGCACACAAATCTCGGCATCGTCATCGGCAGCCAACTCGAGGCTGTGCGCTTCGCAGATTTTAAAATAATCCACGCGAAATCCCTCGCTAGCTAGACGCTCTGCTGCCTGTTTTTCCAATTCTCGAAAAGCGCTCGAACCACCTTCCACCTGCTGTTTTATCCACAGCAGGGTTTTATACAATACGGTTACTTTGGGGCGTTCAGCTTGGCTTATGTAACGATTACGCGAACTGCGCGCCAAGCCATCTTCTTCGCGTGCAATCGGTGCCGCATGTAGCTCTATTGGCATGCATAAATCTTCCACCATGCGCCGAATAACTGCTAACTGTTGAAAATCTTTTAAACCGAATACAGCTATATCAGGCTGTACAATATTAAACAACTTGCTAACAACGGTTGTCACACCTTCAAAATGTCCTGGTCGTGAAGCTCCACAAAGCACATCGGTCATCGTTGGCACAACCACACGGGTCTGCTCCCCCA
Organism: Agaribacterium sp. ZY112; assembly: GCF_041346925.1. Taxonomy (NCBI): domain Bacteria; kingdom Pseudomonadati; phylum Pseudomonadota; class Gammaproteobacteria; order Cellvibrionales; family Cellvibrionaceae; genus Agaribacterium; species Agaribacterium sp. ZY112. Next base: position 187,706 of record NZ_CP166840.1, read on the forward strand.
TGCCATTGGGGTAAATCTCATGCTCATCTGGGCAAAACAACATGTCACAGTCGACCGCCTCAAGCCTAGCTATATCTTGCTCTAGGGTACGCGGGTACTTATCCCAGTCTTCATTCAAGCCAAACTGCAAACGATTAACAAAGATACTGACAATAACAATGTCAGCTTCTGCTTGCGCCTGCTTAACAAGGGCCAAATGGCCATCATGAAGATTACCCATTGTGGGCACAAAGGCGATACGCTGTTTACTTTGGCGAGCTTTGGCCAAAGCCTTGCGCACCGAGTCTACGTGGTGAAATACATGCATAGGCGAAGCACTAAAGAAATAATGGCGCGGAGTTTATCCTTACCTGAGCTTTGCTTCAATATTAGCCAGCCATTGGCTTGATCTAAGTAGGCCCTGAATAGCTAATTCTTCAGTTGCTGAGCACATATTCTAGAAACACTACTGACATTAGGTGTCAGTAGTGTGCTGTTAAGCTTGTGAGCAAGGAAGCAACAACACCGGCCTAAGGAGAACAAGATGTACACCTTACACAACTTCCCCTATTCACAGCACGCTCGTAGAGTATTTGTATTACTTGAACAAGCCCAGCTCCATTACAACATCGCACCTATTAGGCAAGTAGAAGACCCGCAGCTAAGGCCTGAATTACAAGCCCTAAATCCCAAGCATCAATTAATAACGCTGGAGACAGCATCACAGCTCTTAAGCGAATCTCATTCTATCTTGCGCCTTATCTGCTCAGAACATCAACTGAACGACTGGTACCCAGAAGACCATCAGCTTCGCGCCACGATAGACCAGTGGTTAGACTGGAACCAGTGCCAACTATCTCCTTTGGTATCAGAGCTTCTCTGGCAACAACTTTTAACACCTAGTGCCAAGCAAAGGCTTACTGTAAGCTCAATAAGAGCTAAGCTCGAACCGTTTATAGAGCATCTAACCGAACAACTCTGGCATCAAAGCTATGTCGCAGGTAAGAGTATGAGCATTGCCGACTTAAGCATTGCTACCAATGTCCATCAACTACTTATTGCCGGTGAGTTAAAGCCATCCGCCCCATTACAAGTCTGGTATGAGAAGGTGAGCCAGCTACCGGGCTTTCAAAGAACACTGAAACCACTAGCCAGCTAAGTATCTATGCGTCCTACCCACCGCCTATTTAATATTATTCAAGCATTAAGAAGCGCCAAACAACCTGTACTAGCGAAGCAGCTCGCCGAGCAATTTGAGGTATCGGTACGCACCATTTATCGAGATATTGCCGAACTGCAAAACCAACATGTTCCTATTGCAGGTGAACCGGGTATTGGCTATGTACTCAAAAGCGGCTTTGAACTACCACCGCTGATGCTAACCCCAGACGAATTAGATGCTATTTTACTAGGCGTAAACTGGGTTTCGAAACGAGGCGACTCAAGCCTAAACAAAGCCTCACTGAGCCTTATTCAAAAACTTCAAAAAGTCGTACCAGAAAACCTTCAAACCAATATTCTCAACGAGCAAAACGTAGCGCCAAGCTATAACGAAGTCTTACAAGACCAGCTCGATATGAGTAAATTGCGTGATGCCATCCGAAATAGGCAAAAAATCAGAATCGACTATCTCAATGCAAAAAACGAAAAAAGCCAACGCACAATATGGCCATTTATGATTGCTTATTTTGATATATCGAGAATTATCTGCGCTTGGTGTGAGCTTAAAAGTGATTTTCGACACTTCCGTAGTGATCGGGTTAATCACATTAACTACCTAAACGAACATTATGATATCAGTGCCGAAGAGCTAAAAACTGAATGGCAAAAGCAACAACAAAGCTGCTCTTAATCACTCATAACAGCATTTTAAGCAAAAGTAATAAAGAAGTTAGCAGTTAAACGCCCTTCAACTGGAGAGCTATTCACATCACGACTTGGGTTTTTAATATAAGCCGAATGCAATACATTAGATGGGTATATCACTAATCTATTTTGCTTATAGGGAACCACATCCAATAGCTCAAAGTGCTCACTAGAATCCGTAAAATACTTTTTCTCTGGCTCACCGTTTTCACCTAGAAAATTCCCCAAAGTCTCTTCAAATATGCTGACACGCGATTCTGAGACTCGCTCATAGCCAGAAGGCTTATGACGGTAAAAAGCTGTACCACCAAACTCCCCCTCGTTTAAATAATGCAAAACTGCAAATGCATTCTCACTAGGCCGATCAAAATGAGGGAGACGTTGACGCGTCCTCAAGTCTTCTTGCTGAGTAGTGATTAAAGAGAAAATACCATCAACAGGGTATAAAGTAAGGCCTCGAGGTACATTAAACTCTTCTCGGTGAAAAATCGGAGCTATCGCCCTCAATAAAGCATTACCATATGCACCATCCACGGGAGAGGTTAGCCCCGGGTAAAACAAGCCCCTAGGCGGAGTGGCATAACTTGCTTGTAAAGCTTGATTACGTACACTTTCGAGGCTTGTCATAAAATCATCTATAACGATAACTGGCGTCTTTTCACTACCCACACTCAAAAGAGACATTGTTAAACGAGGGTTTATTTCCATACAAGACCAGACAACACCAACATGCCAATAAATACAATCAATTTGATCTTTCGAGCTTACTGAGGTTTTCTTGTACTTGCAAACACCTCTTATACTAATTAATGCAGCAGCCCCTCAGGCTTAAGGCTCCATGCCCTGATAGTCCAAGCTAAGGTTTTCAAAACGAGTATATTTACCCACCCACGCAGCTTTAACCGTTCCCGTTTCACCATTACGCTGCTTACCGATAATCACCTCAGCAATGCCTTTATCAGGGCTGTCTTCGTTATAATATTCATCGCGATAAATAAACATAATCACGTCGGCATCCTGCTCAATCGCTCCTGATTCTCGCAAGTCTGAACTCATAGGACGCTTATTGGGCCGCTGCTCCACACCACGATTTAACTGGGATAGACAAATAACGGGGCATTTAAAATCTCGCGCCAAGGCTTTCATCGCACGTGATATCTCAGAGATTTCCTGAGTACGACCTTCGGTAAAACCGCTGATACTCATCAACTGCAAGTAATCGACCATGATCATCGCAGGGTTGCCATGCTCACGCGCAATACGGCGTGTACGCGCCTTCATTTCTCCAGGGCTTAAGCCCGGCGTATCATCAATAAAGAGTTTTTTATCTTTTAATTTTCGTACCGCTAAATCGAGCTTAGGCCAATCGTCTTCATTCAACTTACCTGAGCGCATGCCACCTTGGTCAATACGACCGATGGCACTCATCATCCGCATCACCAACGAATCCGCAGGCATTTCTAGACTAAAGATAAGCACAGGCTGCTCTTGAGTCATCAAGGCTGCTTCAACAAAATTCAAAGCCAGTGCTGTTTTACCCATAGAAGGTCGCGCAGCAAGAATAATTAATTCACCAGGCTGCCAACCCGAGGTTTTGTCATTTAGCGCATCAATACCTGTCGCAAGGCCGGTTATGTTGCCCTGATTTTTCGTACGCTCATCAATTTTCTGTAAGGATTCTTTAAGTAGCTCGTTTACGAATAAGAAACCACCTTCTTTTGGCCGCCCCTCACTTACCTCTAAAAAGCGACGCTCGGCTAAAGCCAATAAATCTTCTGAGCTAAGGCCTGCAGGGTTAAAGCTCGCGCGCGTAATTTCAGTAGAAGTAGTAATGATCTGCCTGAAGGTCGCGTTTTCACGCACAATGCTGGCGTAGGCTACGACGTTTTCACTGACGGGCACATTTGTCGCCAAGTCACTGAGATAAGCCATGCCTCCAACGAGCTCAAGCTCCTCACGCTGACTTAAAGCCTCGGAGATAGTAATGACGTCTAAGGGCTGCTCGGCCTCAATCAGATGCAGCATACAGGCAAAAATAAGGCGATGGGGCTGCTTAAAGAAGTCCTCTTCGCTCAGTACCTCAGCTACCGAGTCAAAATGCGTTGCATCACGCATCAAACCACCAAGCACGCTCTGCTCAGCCTCTAGAGAATAAGGCAGCTTGGTTTCCGTATCCTGAGGCGCTTCGGCCTCTGGTAGGTCTAGATATTCTGTATCTGGCGGGCTATCAGGCATAGGTTATATTTAGGCATAAGTGCCGCAATCCATTGGTTTACACATTGATTGATCCCAGCAAAAAATAAGGCGCTGGCCGCACTGGCAATGCCAGGCAACAAGCGCCTTATTCTAACGAGTTGAGTATAAAGCGCCAGCTAGCTAGCGCCTTATACTTACTCTGCCTCTACAACAAGCTTAACAACTTGAGTCACTTCAACGTGTAGCTGTACGTTAATATCGTACTCGCCCACTTCACGTAAAGTACCTTCAGGTAGCTTAACTTCAGCTTTGGCCACTTCAACGCCAGCAGCAGTAATTGCTTCAGCGATGTCACGAGCACCAATAGAACCGAATAGCTTGCCTTCATCACCTGCGTTAGCTGCGATAACAACGTTAAGCTCTGCAAGTTGAGCTGCACGACCTTGAGCGGCAACCAACTTATCAGAAGCAGCTGCTTCTAGTTCAGCGCGACGTGTTTCGAACTCAGCAACGTTTGCTGTAGTTGCAGGAATAGCTTTACCCTGAGGGATAAGAAAGTTTCGACCAAAACCAGCTTTTACGCTTACTTTGTCGCCAACTGTTCCCAGCTTACCAACTTTATCTAAAAGAATAACTTCCATAGGAGTTTCCTCTAATTAACCAAGACCTAAGAGGCTTGATTAGTATTTAACTTATTTCTTAAATCCAACACTGCATCAAGCAGTGCCAGCAGCATCAACAACAGAGCGCTTAAGGGGATCAATATTAGGGCCATGTATAAGCCCACCAACACACCTGTATTCCAGCCTTTTTTTGCAACAAACCAGTGCACAAATCCCAGCCCCGCAAATAGCAAAGGCAGAGAGCACAAACCACTCCAAAACTGAAGCTGGGCTCCTCCTGCAGTCATGGCAACCGTTAACACAACAAACAACAGCGCAAACTGAGGGTTGAGGCGCAAACCGTGAAACTCCTGCTGAAAACCACCGGGGTTAAACAACAGGGCCTGCCACCAGCGAGCAAGCAAAACACCCAAAAGTGTACTCACCGCTATCCAGTAAGCAATTAAGCCACTGGCGCTGATTTGACTCCAACCATCCGTTAGAGCCTGAAGCTCCGGAGTTAACTGAGTATCATCGCTCTCGAGCAAGGTCGAGAAAAAAGCGCTGACATCCGCCGCTAGCGTTGGTTGCATTGCCGTAATCAGCACTGCAGCAAGCCCACTTAACAGTAAGCTTGCAGCCAAGGTTAACGGCCAGTTAATACTCTGGCGCAACACTAAACAAACCATAAAACCGACAAAAAAGACGGCGATGCTTGCTAGTGCCATAGGTGCAGCCACTTGACCTAGCCATAAAGCAATAAATGCTGGCAGACTAGCCCAAAGGCTAATTATTAATCCTTCTTGCCACCCCTTTCTGAGAGTGACCAAACCAAGTACCGCCTGGGAAACAAAAGGAATCCAGCTTCCAATTAAGGCAATGACTATGGCCTGAATGCGGCCCCGCATTACAAATGCGGCTAAGGCCTTGAACATAGTTCTACGCTCTTGTTCTGCTTACGTGCCGATTACCGGTCGTGGCTATCGGTGTAAGGCAGCAAAGCAACGTAACGAGCGCGCTTGATCGCAGTAGCGAGCTGACGCTGATACTTAGCTTTGGTTCCAGTGATACGGCTAGGAACGATTTTGCCCGTCTCTGAGATATAAGCTTTCAGAGTATCTAGGTCTTTAAAGTCGATCTGCTTAACACCTTCAGCGGAGAAGCGGCAGAACTTACGACGACGGAAAAAACGAGCCATGTCTTATTCTCCTTCAGTGCTTTCAGTTGATTCGGCAGGTGCTGGTGCAGGAGCCTTATCAGACTCTTGTGCACGTTGCTCTGCACGTACTTTACGCTCACGGCTTTCTTTTTCCGACTTCATGATTGGCGACTCTTCAGTAATCGCTTCATCAGTACGGATAACCAAGTGACGTAATACAGCATCGTTATAACGGAAGTTGGTAGTTAACTCTTCCAACGCTTCGTTATTAGTTTCACAGTTGATAAGCACGTAGTGAGCTTTGTGAATCTTGTTGATGCTATAAGCTAGGTGACGACGACCCCAGTCTTCAAGACGGTGGATCTTACCACCATCTTTAGTGATGGTCTCAGAGTAGCGCTCGATCATACCGGGCACTTGCTCGCTCTGGTCTGGATGGACCAGAAATAGAACTTCATAATGACGCATAAACTCTCCTTTCGGATAACGAGCTTCCCGTGCGTGCGGTGAAGCAAGGAGTGAATGAATGTAGCCCCTTAGAAAAAGGGGCGGCGTACTATAGGGCTGAGGCGATCAAAATGCAAGCAGATAGTGCTAACACAGATAAACAAGCTACAAGCTAACGGTATTCTTTTCCGGCAAACAGCCTTTGGCAAACGCATCAATGTTAGCAAGCGTGGTTTGAGCGATGGTTTCCAATGCCTCATTACTAAAAAAGGCCTGATGACCAGTGACAACCACATTAGGGAAGGTTAAAAGCCGCGCAAACACATCGTCGGTTAGTATGCGGTTACTGTAGTTTTCAAAAAACAAACCCGCCTCTTCTTCATACACATCCAAGCCCAACCAACCTATCTTGCCGCTTTTCAAACCCTCAATAACCGCTGGCGTATCAACAAGACCACCTCGACTGGTGTTGATTAACATGACACGGTCTTTCATTAACGGAATACTATTAACATTGACCAAATGATAGGTTGAGGCAACCAGAGGGCAGTGCAAGCTAATGATGTCACTTTGCGCCCACAACTGCTCAAGCTCAACATAGTCCCCCACACTCTTAAACCTATCATTTTGCTGGGGGTCATAGGCAATCACCTTGCAACCAAAGCCCTTCATGATTCGCGCAAAAGTATAACCAATCGTGCCTGTACCAATAACCCCAACTGTTTTGCCATTAACCTCAAAACCTTGCAGCCCTTGCAAGCTATAGTCATTCTCTCGAATACGATTAAACGCGCGATGGATATTGCGATTGAGATCCAGAATTAAAGCAACGGCATGCTCAGCAACCGTGTTGGGGCTATATTCAGGCACGCGACACACCAATAATCCGCAGCGCTTAGCAGCCTCTAGATCGACATTATTAAAACCCGCACAACGCAGAGCAATTAATTTCACCCCCAGCTCAGCCAAGCCCTCGATGACAGCCGCATTAACTCTGTCATTCACAAAGCAACAGACCACATCAAAACCCGCCGCCATAGGCAGGGTATCCTCGCTTAGGCCTGGGCTAAAGAAACTTAAAAGATGCTCGGTGTGATGTCTCTTAAAGCTTTCTTTGTCATAGGGTTTCGAATTAAATACTGCGACCTTCATACCGACCTCTCCTTGGGCGAACCGAAAACACTAAAATAAAATTGAGCCGAAAAACAGTTAGAGTACTTTCCGCTGACGCACCAGCTCAAAAAGAATCACACCAGTAGCAACACTGACATTTAAGCTACTGACCTCTCCGGCCATGGGGATTTTAACTAAGCTATCACAACACTCACGCGTTAAGCGACGCATGCCTTTACCTTCAGCCCCCATTACTACCACACGAGAACCACTTAGATCAGCCTGATACAACTCTTCACTTGCCTCACCTGCCGTACCAGTTATCCACATACCCAATTCTTGTAACTTTTTAAGACAACGAGCCAAGTTGGTGACCGACACCAAAGGCACTGTATCTGCGGCGCCGCTGGCCACCTTTCTTGCGACCTCTGTTAAACCTGCGCTGTTATCTTTAGGCACAACAACCGCATCCACACCTGCCGCATCGGCAGTTCGCAAACAGGCACCCAAGTTATGAGGGTCGGTAACACCATCTAAGACAAGTACCGTCGCTGGGCCACCCAAACCCTCGATTAATTTATAGAGATCTTTCTCTCCGTAACTTCTACCGGGCTTGAGTTCAGCAAAAACGCCCTGGTGGCGACCATCACACAAACGATCTAATTCATCTTTTTCTAACCAGCGCGGCCTGATACCGACCTTCTCACAAGCGGCAAGTAACTTCTGCATACGCTGATCTTGGCGCCCCTGCGCAGCGTATAGTTGCTTAATGCGCTCTGGGGCGGTTTTTACAATGACTTGTAAGGCATGAAAGCCAAATGCAGTTTCAGTTGTCATACTTAATTCTTTTTAGGTTTAGGCTTAGCGCCACTTTTTTTAACTTTTTGCGAATGCTTTTTCTTCGCTTTTTTAGGCCCAGCATTATTCTTGCTAGCACCTTGATCTGGCGCCGCGCTCTTTTTCGCGGTCGCACTTTTTCTCTTTTTCGCTTTAGGCTTACGTTTTGTTTTTTCTTCTAGCTTCGGTTTAGTGTTATCCGCTGCGGCCCGCTTTCTTGGCATTCTCTTTTCTGCAGGCTCCACCACCTGCTTAGCTGAAACGCCTTTAGGCTTAGCGCCTCTCCCCTTTTTTCTACTCTTGCCAACTTCGACAAGATCAAAATCAATTTTTCGATCATCCAAGTTCACCCTAGCAACCTGCACACGAAGCTCTCCACCCAAGTGAAAAGTGCGCCCTGTGCGCTCCCCCGTTAAACGGTGCTGAACCGCACTGTGGTGATAATAATCTTGCGGTAAAGCCGTAATATGAATTAAACCTTCAACATAAAGATCTTTTAATTCCACAAACAGGCCAAAAGCCGTCACTGCGGTGATGACCCCATCAAAATGCTCACCAACTCGCTCTTGAAGATACTCACACTTAAGCCAGCTAACTACATCTCGTGTCGCATCATCTGCCCGACGTTCGCAGGTTGAACACTGCTCACCCAAAGCATCCATGGCCGCGTCATCATAAGGGTATATTTTTTGCGTTTTTAAATGCGTGGCCGTATCAACTCTGCGCACATAACGACTTTCTCGCTGTGAGCGGATCACACTGCGAATCGCTCTGTGCACTAATAAATCAGGGTAGCGCCGGATAGGTGAGGTAAAGTGAGCATATGCTTTATAGGCCAAACCAAAATGACCTAAATTATCCGGTTGATATACGGCTTGATTCATTGAGCGCAGCATAACCGTTTGAATTAAATGGGCATCACTGCGACCTTTGGCCTGCTGCATAACGTCTTGGTAATCTGCTGGCTGCACAACCCTACGTGCCGGCATAGACAAACCAAGCTCAGCCAAATAACTGTGCAGTAATTCTAATTTTTCCGCCTTGGGCGGCTCGTGAACTCGGTACAAAGCCGGCAGCTTATGCTGCTCTAAAAACTTTGCCGCACAGACATTGGCGGCTAGCATGCATTCTTCAATTAGGCGATGAGCATCATTCCTGTGAACTGGAACAATCTGTTTGATTTTTCGCTCTTCATCAAATTCGATACGAGTCTCGACTGTTTCAAACTCAATCGCTCCACGCTGCGCACGCGCCCCATGCAAACATAAATAAAGATCATGCAGGCAATCTAAGCCTGGCAATAAAGCCTTCAACTTTGTTCGCGTAGGAGTACCACCAGCCTTACCAGCGCGCTCCTCCAGTACTTTGCCAACCTCGGTATAAGTGAGGCGAGCCTTACTGTGCATAAGCGCTTCATAAAACTTATAACCGCTCACTCGACCAGAAGCACTAATAGTCATCTCACAGACCATACACAAACGATCGACCAAAGGATTTAACGAGCATAGGCCATTACTAAGTAGCTCAGGCAACATTGGCACAACTTGGCGAGGAAAGTAGACGGAGGTCGCACGCTTTTGCGCTTCCTCATCTAACGCTGAGCCTAATTCAACATAATGACTAACATCGGCAATTGCTACATAAAGACGCCAACCACCTGACGACTTTGTCTCACAATAAACGGCGTCATCAAAATCACGAGCATCTTCGCCATCAATCGTCACAAAGGACAGATCACGCAGGTCGACTCGATTTGCTTTATCAGCTTCTTTAACTTCAGCACTCATGCTCTCAAGCTGTTTATCCACCGCTTGTGGCCAAATATGCGGAATGCCATGAGAACGAATGGCAACATCAATTTCCATGCCTGGCGCCAAATGATTCCCCAGTACCTCTTTTACTCGCGCCAAGGGCCGCTGGTGCTTACCCGGTTGCTGCACCAATTCAGCAACAACAATCTGCCCAGGTTTTGCACCACCATCATCCTCTAGCATGATGTCATTTGAAATTTTGGGATTATCTGGCACTAAAAAGGCATAAGCACCATCAAGCATCAACTGCCCAACAAGCTCCGTCGTATTGCGTACCAAGACCTCAACAATATGCCCTTCGACCTGCCCGCGGAAATTAGTCTGCCCCTTGCGTATTAACACCTCATCGCCATCAAATACTTTGCGCATTTGGCGATTGGTCAGGTACACATCGGGGCCACCATCAGCAGGGCGCACAAAGCCATAACCATCTCGGTGAGCAAGCACTCGACCTTTGGCTAAATCCATTTTATCAACGCGACCAAAGGCACCTTTGCGGTCGCTGATTAACTGACCATCTCGAACCATGGCAATTAGACGCCGGCGTAAAGCCTCAATCGCGGTGTCATCATCAAGCTTCAAAATCGAACATAGCTTTTTATGGCTTAAAGGCCCCTCGGAGCTCTCTAAGACATCAAGAATAAATTCACGACTTGGAATGGGGTTATCGTATTTTTGCGCTTCGCGCTCTGCAAAACGGTCTTGTTTTGTCATTAAGTGTGCACATCCTATTGGGCGGCTTTAAGCACATTGTAAGGGATTTCTAAGCAATAAGTGCCTAGAGTGTAGAATTTGATCAAAAATACCTAAATGCCAGCATATTAATTTATACGCCTAGGCCAATGTGAGCAGCAAGAATGCTAGAATGCGCGGCAAAACAATAAGCCACGCTGAGAACACGACCCTAGGAGCACATATGTTCAAACACGCACTTATTTTATGCTCAGGATTAGTAGCTGCTAGCCAAGCCGCTGCTAACGACCTATACATCGACTTGAGCAACGATACCTTTCACGCTCGCTTTGACGCCACTCACGCCAGTAACAACATTCGCTATTCGGCAGAAACCCTCATTACCGAAGATCAAGGTTATGTTGTGGATGCCGGCATGTGGACTTACGGAGATATAGGCAGCAATAAGGCAATTCAAGGCGGTCTAGGCGGCAAGATTTATTACGGTGATACTGACAACGATGCCATCACTGCACTCGCCCTAGGCGGAACCATTAACATTGCAATCCCCGGGGTAGATGGCCTTAGCATCAGCAGTGATTTATTCTTTGCTCCATCCATTACTGTTAACAACGACTTTAAAAACTTAAGTGATTTTAATTTACGCGTGAACTGGGCTTTATTTGAAAATGCCGCAATATACGGCGGCCTTCGCCAGCTTGAAGCAGACTATAAACACAGTGGCTCTCATGAATTTGATGAAGGCTTACATGCCGGTATAAAAATGAGTTTTTAAAACCACTGCACACAAATAAAAAAGCCCGCTTTGCGGGCTTTTTTATTATTAATTAATACTGTTTATTTTAATTTTCTTAGGCTTCATTGCTTCAGGAATTTCCCGAGTAAGAAAAATAGTTAATAAGCCATTTTTCAAATCAGCGCCATCAACTTTGACGTGATCGGCTAGGTTAAACTTTCTTTCAAAAGAGCGCTCTGCAATCCCCTGATACAGGTATTGACGCCCCTCTTCCAGCTTTTGCTTTTTACCAGAAACACTTAAGTTTCCATTCTCAACATTAATATCAATTTCAGCTTCAACAAAACCCGCGACAGCGATAGTGATTGCATAGGCATTCTCACCCGTCACCTCAATATTATAAGGCGGATAGCCTGTTGAGCTAGGGCTTGTTCTAAGCGCCGAGTCTAGGATATTAGCAACACGATCAAAACCAACAGTGCTGCGATATAAAGGTGTTAAATCAATAGCATTCATACATATTCTCCAAAGAAGCAATACGATTAAAATTACCCGCCATACTTAGATGCCCGGGCCGTAATATATAAATAAGATTGAATTGAAGGTTTTCAAGGGCGGAAGGAAAAATTAACCGAGGCTATTTAGAAGTTCCTGCAATACATTATTAAATAAGTGTGCATGCTCACGACCGATCTCAGTAAATCTAAGACCAAGCTTAGCGCTATTATCTTCAAGAAGAGCATGGTGAGCGACACAAGTTTTAGCTCTTATTGCATGCATCTCACCTCGATAGGGCATCAATATTTCTATATTTACCTGCGAGTTTAAGGGCAGCATATTGGGAAAACGAATAGAAACGCCGCCCTTACTCACATCATTTACGGGCACAGCATAGATGGAGCGATCCATCAACATAACTCTCGCCTGCCATTTTATCGCGAAGCGCTGGTGACGCCGCCGTTCCGCACCCATATTGACTCCAAAGCACCAGTACAAATACTACACCTAGCTTCAGTGTAGGCGCTCAGGGCCTGTATAACTAAAAATCCTCCTATAAAAACAAAAAAACCCGCATTAAGCGGGTTTCTAGCAAGGTTTAAGGTCTATTCAAATGGGTGCCTTAAAACAATGGTCTCAACCCTATCTGGGCCAGTTGAGATTATATCGACAGGCACACCTACAAGCTCTTCAAGACGGGCAATATAGTTAAGCGCAGTTTGAGGCAAGTCTTCACGACACTGAACACCAAACGTTGTTTCAGACCAACCAGGCATAGTTTCATAGACAGGTACAATGTTATCCCAATCTTCGCTGCAGCTTGGTACAGGAATCGCTTCACCAGCTTTGTTTTGGTAACCAGTACAAATTTGAATCTCTTCTAGGCCATCAAGCACATCAAGCTTAGTTAAGCAGATACCGGTAACAGAGTTAATCTGCACGGCATGTTTAACCGCCAAAGCGTCAAACCAACCCGTACGACGCTTGCGACCTGTAGTAGCACCAAACTCATGCCCTTTAACACCCAAGTGCTGACCCACTTCACAATCAAGCTCAGTAGGGAAAGGCCCAGAACCAACACGAGTGGTATAAGCCTTCGTAATACCAAGTACATAGTCAAGATAACAAGGCCCAAAGCCTGAGCCGGTTGCAGCACCACCAGCAGTGGTATTCGACGAAGTCACATAGGGGTAAGTACCGTGATCAATATCAAGTAAGGAGCCCTGAGCCCCCTCAAACAAGATACTCTCTTGATTTTCACGCGCGCTATGTAAAGTGCCTGTTACATCACTCATCATAGGCAGCAATTGCTCACGCATTTCAATGCATTGGGCAAGCAAGGTATCAAAGTCGATAGGCTCGGCTTTGTAATAATGCTCTAGCGAGAAGTTGTGGAAGCTAAGTACTTCACGCAATTTCTCTGTAAAGCCTTCAAGATCTTTCATATCATCAAGACGCAAGCCTCGACGGCTAACTTTATCTTCATAGGCGGGGCCAATACCACGGCCTGTGGTACCGATCTTGGAAGCACCGCGAGCCACTTCACGCGCCTGATCCAAAGCAACATGATAAGACAGGATAAGCGGGCAAGAAGGGCTTAGCTTCAAACGCTCACGAACAGGAATACCCTGCTCCTCAAGCTCAGCAATCTCTTTAAGTAGAGCCTCTGGACTCAAGACCACACCATTACCGATGTAGCAGGTCACACCTTCACGTAATACCCCAGAAGGAATAAGGTGAAGAACGGTCTTTTTGCCGTCAATAACGAGTGTGTGACCAGCATTATGACCACCTTGGAAACGCACTACGTGAGCGATTTCCTCAGTCAGCAAATCAACGATTTTACCTTTGCCTTCGTCACCCCACTGAGTGCCAAGTACGACAACATTCTTACCCATGTTCAAGTTCTTCTCTTAAGAAAGTTCTAACAATGTCACGCAAAAGCCAGTATCGGACTTTTGCAAAATTCGATTACAGTTTTGATGAGCGCTAGGCTCAAGCTGACCGCCCAGCCCACACACGACACGCTCACCAGAAGCACGCAAAGCTTGCACCTCAGCCCAGTACTCAGAGGCATCAAACTGTGGAGCAAAAATACCTGTGACTTGCTCAGCGGCAGCGTCAACCTGCTGGCGAACAACGGTTAAATCTACCGCAAAACCAGTAGCAGGTCGTGAACGCCCAAAGACTTCACCAATACTGTCGTAGCGACCGCCATTAGCAATGGATGCACCAACACCCGGCGCAGATGCGCCAAAAACGATACCGGTAAGATAGTGATAACCACGCAATTCACTTAGATCGAAGTAGAGCTTGGCATCAGGGAAGCGCTGCTGCAGGGCGTCGGCAACGACTTTTAATTCATTCACTGCACTAAGCACGGCTGCCGGAGCATGCGCAAAACACGCCAGAGCCTCATCAAGAACTGAACTATCACCGGCTAAGCTGGGTAATTTAAGGAACCACTGACGCTGAGTTTCATCGGCGACTTCGATCTCAAGCCAGCGTTCAATTTCACTAAGCGCCTTCACCTGCATCAACTCAAACAGTGCGCCCTCTTGCTCACAGCTCAAGCCTGCATGCTCAGCTAAGGCTCGGAAGACACCCACATGGCCAAGATCAACGTACTGCTCAGGCAAACCGGCTTCTTCTAGAGTGGCAATCAGCAAACCGATCACTTCTATATCTGCATCGGCGCCAGCCTCACCAAACAGCTCCACCCCCACTTGAATAGGTGTGCGTGAAACCAGAGGCCCTTTAGGGCGAGTGTGGAAAACATGACCGGCATAACATAAGCGATTGATGCCTTCACGCTTTAAGCTATGCGCATCCATACGAGCGACCTGCGGGGTGATATCAGCACGCAAACCCAACATCTTGCCACTTAACTGGTCGGTCAGTTTGAACGTTAGCAGCTCGACATCGTCGTCGGAGCCGGCAAGCAAGGAATCGGTAAATTCGAGCATGGGAGGAATAACATAGTCATAACCCCAAGCTTTAAATAAGTTCACCAGACGGCGGCGCAGGGCTTCAACCTGAGAGGCCTGTTCTGGCAGCATTTCTTCGATGGCATCTGGCAATAGCCAGCGATCTACTTTTTTCATGAAGGTAAAAACCAACGCAATTAGCGAATAATCATCAGTACTGCCACACCTAGCAGCATACTGATCAGACCAATAATACGGATTTGGCGATCATCCATGCCAGCCAACTGAGCAACCAAGGAACGCCAGCGCTGAGGGTAGAGGAAGGGAATAATGCCTTCAACCACCAATACCAAACAAAAAGCGCTAGCCAGTTCTATCCACATACGAGTCTAATTTTTAGGGGCTTAAGCCCTATTGTGCTGGCTCAATTAAGCACAGCTAAGCTGAAAGCAAGTACGATTGAACCATGCCTCTGACATTCAAGGCACAAAAAAACCGGCCCATGTGAGCCGGTTTCCTTATTCTATCACGCTTTAAGAGCTTGAACACTAAAAGAGCAAACCTTCGCCCTACTTACCTGTCGCGTTATTCAAGTAGCGGAAGAAATCACTTTTAGGGTCAACCAACATAACGTCTTCTTTCGAGCTAAACGAGTTGCGATATGCAGTCAAACTACGCTGAAAGGCATAAAACTCTGGGTCTTTGTTATAGGCGTCTGCATAAATAGCCGTCGCTTTTGCATCGCCCTCACCTCGAAGCAGCTCTGCATCTCGATAAGCTTGAGCTTCAAGCACCGCTTTTTGACGATCTGCATCAGCACGAATGATTTCAGCCTGCTCCTTGCCTTTAGAGCGATGATCACGAGCCTCACGCTCACGCTCTGCGCGCATACGACGGAATACCGCTTCACTCAACTCATCAGGCAAATCAATTTTCTTAACACGCACATCGATAATTTCAGCCCCCAAAGAAGTCTTGGTGAATTCATTTAACTGCTCAACCAAGTCGGTCATCAACAGGTCACGCTCACCACCCACCACTTCTTGCAAAGTGCGCTGTGCAAACTGGTTGCGAAGCCCCTCATTAACTCGCTGGCTTAATAGACGCTGAGCTCGATCTTCTTCACCGTTTGTGGCGGTGTAGTATTTGCCCACATCAAGAATGCGCCACTTAGTGAAAGAGTCCACTTCAACGCTTTTCTTCTCAACCGTTAAGAAACGCTCAGGGCGTGAATCAACAGTCAAAATACGCGCATCAAAGATTCGCACCTGATCAATAACAGGAATCTTCACATGCAGGCCAGGCTGAATATCGGCATTGTTCAATTTACCTAAACGTAAAAGAACACCACGCTGATATTCACTGACAATATAGAGAGAGTTAGAACCAATAACGGCAACAATAACCAATAAAATTACAAAACCTAAACTCTTGCCTTGCATCTTAACGAACTCCTCGTGAACTTGAACGACGTGAGGTACTAAGCACACCACGATCAATAAGATCTTGAACCACCTGATCAGCCAAATCACTTACATTGGCTTCACTCATTGCAGGGCCAGACGCCGCTTTAGGCGCGCTATTAACGATCTTATCTAAAGGCAGGTACAACATATTGTTACCACCTTCAACATCAACAAGTACCTTGGAACTGTTCTGCATAACCTCCTGTACCGCATCAAGGTATAAACGCTCACGAGTTACCTTTGGTGCTTTTTTGTATTCAGTTAGCAAGTATTCAAAGCGCTTAGCCTCACCTTCAGCCTGAGCAACAACCTTTTCTTTATAACCAGTTGCTTCTTCAATCATGCGCTGAGCTTGACCACGAGCCTCTGGAATGATGCCATTTGAATAGGCTTGAGCTTCGTTTTTGTAACGTTCCTCATCTTCTCGAGCCTTAATAACATCATCAAAAGCGGCTTGAACCTCAGCAGGCGGGCGGCTCTCTTCGATGTTGACAGTCACAATCTGAATACCGGTTTGGTAATTATCCAAATAGGCTTGAAGACGTTGATGCACTTCTGATGCAACCGCTTCACGACCTTCAGTTAAGATCTCGTGCATTGCAGTGGAACCCGCAACATGGCGCAGAGCCGAGTTGGTCGCTTGACGCAAACTGCTATCGGGATCGCGGACATTCAAGACATAATCACGCGCATCACTAATAACGTATTGGGTCGAGATATTAATATCTACGATATTTAAGTCATGGGTTAGCATTTGTTCAGTGGTACTCCACTGCTCAACCTTGGTCACATTGACCTCAAACACCTGATCGATACCACGAGGATTCCAGCGGAAACCTGGGCCTTTTGTCTCTTTATACTCACCTAGGCGCAAGACAACAGCTCGCTCCTGCTCATTCACCACACTGGCACCTGCGTAAAGGTAAATAAGACCAAAAGCAATTAACACAATGGTGATAATTAACTTATTACTGCCACCACCAACAGGGCCGCTACTGGAGCCATTACCCGAGCCACCGCCAAAAATAGAACTTACTTTATCTTGAAGGTTTTTTAGCACCTCATCGAGATCCGGCGGGCCATCATTGCCACGATTGCCACCACCCCAGGGGTCCTTATTGTTTCCACCCGGCTCATTCCAAGCCATATGCTTCATCTCCAATTTATTTAAGTTAGCTATATTTGGTCACTAACCAGAGTTTCAAGTCAGGTAAGAACAATACCCAACACCTTTTATTAAAAACTTTCTTCTTGATCCAGCTTAGCGAGTTTGGCCATTAGCGAGGCTTCCGCAAACTGTAGCTCACTTGCCTTCATATTTTCCGACGCCAGTATACGGTTTAAGTCAGCTAAAGGAATCTGCACTTCTAAAGCAGAACTACCATCATCCAGATAATCCTCATTTAAGACAGAGTTATTTTCAAATAACTTTGCTCTAAAACGAGCCAGCTGGGGCTTTAAAGAAAGCTTGCCATGAATAACATCTTCAGCAAGTAAGTCGCTGATCGCTTCAAGCAACAAATCAACGCCACGCCCTTCCTGAGCAGACAGCCATACCGCGGCTGGTTTACCCTGAGCATTTCGCTCTAGTTTGGGCTTAAACCCCTCAACCAAATCAATCTTATTGTAAATAATCAACTGCGGAAGATCGCCAGCACCAATTTCTTCGAGCACCTCGCTAACTTGCTCCATATTTCTTAGGCGCTCGTCATCAACGTAATCAACAACATGCAAAAGCAAGTCTGCATTAGCAGCCTCTTCCAAGGTTGCCCTAAAGCTCTCAACCAACTTATGTGGCAAGTTACTAACAAAACCAACCGTATCGGCAAGTACCGCAGCCCCCACTTGGGCAACAGCAATTCTACGCATGGTCGGGTCAAGCGTCGCAAACAACTGATCTTCAGCGTAAACAGCCGCATCCGTTATACGATTAAACAGGGTACTCTTACCAGCATTGGTATATCCCACTAGTGATAGTGTCGGAATTTCGGCCCTCGAGCGAGCCCGGCGCCCTTGCTCTCGCTGCTTGCGTACCTTATCCAAACGTTTATGGATAGACTTGATACGTACCCGCAGTAAACGCCGATCGGTTTCCAGCTGAGTTTCACCCGGGCCACGCATACCAATGCCGCCTTTTTGGCGCTCTAAGTGTGTCCAGCCGCGAATAAGGCGCGTACTCATATGGTCAAGTTGAGCAAGCTCGACTTGCAGCTTACCCTCATGGGTACGCGCGCGCTGAGCAAAAATATCGAGGATCAACCCCGTGCGGTCTAATACGCGACAGCCTAGGGCTTTTTCAAGGTTGCGCTCTTGGCTTGGGCTTAATTCATGATTAAAGATAACCACTTCAGCTTCGTGTTGAATAACCGCTTGCTGTAATTCTTCAAGCTTGCCGGTTCCAACAAAAAACTTAGGGTGGGGATTGGCTCGTTGGCCAGAAATAAAGTCAGCGGGGTCTCCGCCAGCAGATAAAACGAGCTCTTCAAACTCTCTCGGATCATTATTGAGTGCGGTTTGACTAAGCTCCAGGTGAACTAGCACCGCTAGCTCACCTGAATCGGGTCTATCAAAAAACAAGGCTTTTCTGCTTAGCCTCCGACTTCTTCGTCTACGCCACCTTCAGGGTTCAGCATAGGCACTCGAACAGGGCGAGAAGGGACTACCGTAGAAATGGCGTGCTTATAAACCATTTGACTAACGGTGTTTTTCAAAAGAACGACAAACTGATCAAAGCTCTCAACCTGGCCCTGCAGCTTGATACCATTAACCAAGTAAATAGAAACAGGGATGCGCTCTTTACGCAGCACATTGAGATAAGGGTCTTGTAGCGAGTGCCCTTTTGACATGATTATTCTCCTTATGGGAAATCAAAAAATGAAGAGCGCTACAACAACCAAAATACTGGTAGAGAGGCCTTCCAATAAAAACAACATAGCAGCCGGTCAGAAAAAGTGACCGATAAATACATTATAAGGTGCTTTTAGCGTAAATAGACAGACTAAGGCGTACAATTTCATCAATTGTGCGCATTTCGCCGTTTTCGGCTTGTGTATCAAGCCAATTAACGGCTGGCCAACCTCTAAGCCACGTTAGTTGGCGCTTGGCTAATTGCCGAGTTGCAACCAGCGCCTTATCTAGCATCTGCTCGTAAGTGTAGTCGCCATCTAAATACATCCAAGCCTGCCTGTAACCCACCGCTCGCATAGAGGGCAGATCGAGATGCAGATCCTCCCGCTGATGCAGCTGCTGCACCTCCTCCATAAAACCCTGCTCAAACATAAGCTGTAAACGCAGCTTAATGCGCTGATGCAAAACAGCCCTATCACCAGGGGCAATAGCAATTTGCACACATCTTTGCTCGTCTAGCAGACCGTGGCCATCAGCTTTTTGCCACTCGCTTAAGGCTTTGCCGCTTGAACGCCATACCTCGAGGGCTCGACTTATACGCTGACTATGATTTGGGTGCAAACGAGCCGCCGTTTCTGGATCTACCTCAGCCAGCTCAGCATGCATAGCTGGCCAGCCCCGTTCAGCCGCCTGTTTTTCAATCTCGGCACGCCGCTCAAGATCAGCCGCAGGCATTTTGGAAAGCCCTTCAAGTAAGGCCTTGAAATATAGCATGGTACCACCGGCCAAGATTGGCACTTTGCCTCGCGTCTGAATATCATCAATACACGCTCGTGCATCAGCGCTAAAATCAGCTGCGCTGTACTGTTCATGAGGCTCACGAATATCAATGAGGTGGTGAACAACACCTTGGCGCTCTTGTGCATCGGGTTTAGCGGCACCAATATCTAAGCCACGATAAACCAAGGCACTATCAACACTAATTATCTCCCCATCAAGCTGCTTAGCCAACTCAACTGCAAGCGCTGTCTTACCAGAGGCTGTTGGCCCCATAAGGATCAAAACAGGCTTTTGCAATGGCTTAGCTGACGACGCCATTATTGCCCTCGCATAAATAATTTATCGAGATCGCTTAGTGACATCGCCGCCCAAGTTGGCCGCCCATGGTTGCACTGACCACTGCGCTCCGTCGCTTCCATATCTCGCAGCAGGGCATTCATTTCAGCCATACTCAAACGACGGTTTGCACGGACAGAACCATGGCAAGCCATCGTACCCAAGAGCTCATTGATATGCTCACGAATACGTCGACTATTGCCGTATTCACACAGGTCGCTCAGCACATCTCGAATGAGAGTCTCAACATCGGCCTGATTCAATATCACAGGCAGCTGACGAACAACCAACGTTTCGGGCCCTGCTCGCTCAACAACAAAACCCAGCTCTGAAAAAACAGTGCTATTCTCCTCGGCACAATCAGCTTCTTTTTCACTGACGGCAATACTTTGTGGCACTAATAAAGGCTGACTCTGCACAGTTTGCTCATCAAACGCTCGCTTCATTTTTTCGTATGTAATACGCTCATGGGCTGCATGCATATCAACCACAATCAAACCCTGAGCATTTTCAGCCAAAATATAAATACCTTTTAACTGAGCAATAGCAAATCCTAGCGGAGGCACTTCATTTTCTTTTTCGGGCTCTTCGAAGTTCGCGCGCAAAGCACTAGCCTCAGTTTCTACAAAAGGAGCGCTTGCCTCACTATTTAATAAGGTGCGATAGGCGTTAACTTGCTCTGCAACGGCAGCGGTAGAATAAGAATTAACTGGAATTTGCGGTTGTGACGAAGAGGCCCCAACATTAACCCCTGACTCACTTTGAGTTTGTAGCTGCCGAAACGCAATCGAGCCCTGCTGAGGAATATTTTCCAGGGCCATAGCAGGCGATGTCGATTCAGCCTCAGAACTTGTATCGGGGCGCACATCTGCCAGCACCTTGTGTAAAGAACGAAACAAAAAGTCATGAACTAAACGGCTATCTCGAAAACGCACCTCATGTTTTGTTGGGTGCACATTGACATCAACAACCGAGGCATCAAGCTCCAAATATAAAACAAAAGCTGGGTGCCTACCGTGGTACAAAACATCCTGATAAGCCTGACGAATAGCATGGCTCACCAATTTATCTTTAATAGCGCGACCATTCACAAAAAAGTGTTGTAAGTCTGCTTGAGAGCGAGAAAAAGTCGGCAAGGCAACCCAGCCCCACAGACGTAAACCTGTATGCTCTATGTCTACATGTAATGAATTTTCGATAAAGGTCTTACCGCAAATCTGAGCAACGCGCTTTTCTTGCTCTGCACGTGCAGAAGCTGGTCGCCAGTTATGCACCACCTTCTGATTGTTCTTTAAGGAGAAGCCTAAATCAAAACGAGATAAGGCCTGCTTTTTCAGAATATCTTCAATGCGATTATATTCCGTTTTTTCTGTACGTAAGAACTTTCGGCGAGCGGGAGTATTAAAAAACAAATCCCTTACTTCGACACTTGTTCCTTGCGGGTGCGCAGCTGGGCTCACCTCGGCCTCCATATCTCGACCTTCGGCACGCGCACACCAAGCGCTATCCTCCTCACCATTATTCGAGGTCAGTACCAGTCGAGCAACTGAAGAAATTGACGCTAAAGCCTCGCCACGAAAACCCAAAGATGCAACCGCTTCTAACTCATCTAAAATATGAATTTTACTGGTAGCGTGCCGACTAAGAGCAAGCGGCAAGTCTTCTTTAGCAACACCACTGCCATTATCACGTACACGCATTAACTTCGTACCACCGGCCTCAATTTCGATATCGATCTGAGACGCTTGAGCATCAATGCTGTTTTCAACTAATTCTTTAATAACGGAAGCTGGGCGCTCAACAACCTCTCCAGCCGCGATCTGGTTTGCCAGTCGCGGGCTCAATTTTTTAATACGTCTAAGACTCATAAGGCAGGAATAGAAAGTGTTTGACCAACTCGAATGCTCGAGTCTGAAAGCTTATTGGCTTTTTTAATGGAGGCGACACTGACATTGTAGCGTTTAGCAATAGCGCTCAATGTATCGCCGCTTGCGATTTTATAGGTAGTGGAGCTATTCCCCCCTTTTTTCCATGCGAGATAACTTCCCGCTGGGGGCCGACTTTGAAAATAGCTATTGATGCCCTTAAAAATCGACTTACTTAATTTAGTTCGATGATTTAAGGAGTTAAGGTTTCGCGCCTCGGTTGGGTTCGTTATAAAACCAGTTTCAACCAAGATAGAAGGTACATCGGCCGATTTAAGTACAGCAAAGCCTGCACTCTCCACGCGTTTTGAATGCAAATGGGTTACCTTGCCCATTTCTTTTAAGACTCGAGAGCCAACATCCATACTCGCCTCAAGCGAGCTGGTCATACTTAAATCCACTAAGATTTTTTTTAGCTGCTCTTCTTTATCACCAAGTTTAATTCGATCGACACCACCAATTAAGTCAGACTTATTTTCCTTCGATGCCAAGATACTAGCCATCTTACTTGAGGCACCTCGCCTACTTAAGGTAAAAACCGAAGCACCACGAGCTTTAGGATTATCAAAACCATCAGCATGAATAGAGACAAACAAGTCTGCATGCACTTCTCGTGCTTTTTCCGCCCTACGGTGAAGGGGAAGAAAGTAGTCACCGCTACGTACGAGCACTGCTTTATAACCAGGTTCTTTATTAATAACATTAGCTAAGTTTTTAGCGACTTTAAGCACTACGTGTTTTTCGTAGAGTTTTTTCGGGCCGATGGCTCCAGGATCTTCGCCCCCATGCCCCGCATCAATAGCAATAACAACATCACGACGACTTTTAGACTTTTCACTCGGCAAAATAGCATCAACACTTTTCCCTTTATGCCTTTTAACCGGATAAAGGTCGACAACCAAACGATCAGGTTTATCGCCTACTCGCTTTAGTGAGAAACTACGAGGCTTAACGTCTTCTTTTAAATCCAAGACAATACGTAAATCCCCCCCGTTTTGGGCTCCGTAGCGCATGCGCTGAACAGGGGTTCCCTCTAGTTTGAGGTCTTTTGTTTTAGCGTCAAACTGACCACGCTTAATATCAATAACTAAACGCTTAGGATTATTCAGCTTGAAAATATTATGATCGGCACGAGCATCAAGATCGAAAACAAGGCGCGTAGACTCAGGGGAGCGCCACAGACGCACACCATCAACCGTTGCGGCATAGAGCTCAGCCGAGCAGAAGCAGGCAAGAATGCACAACCACTGTAGGCGCATCACCACTCTTTGTCTTAAAGCCCTGTTCACGTTGCTCTCATCGTTGCTATTAGGTGCCCAGCTGTTCAAGTAGCTGAGCGCCACTTTCTGAATTGGCCTGTATAGTAACAGTACGTCCCGGCAGCTGCACGACCAAGTCAATAAGAAGGTCGGCCTCAGGCAGCACCCCCTCTCCTCGCTGCGCCCACTCAATCAAGCGCAAACTTGGTAAATCAAAATAATCCCGAATCCCCATGTATTCAAGCTCTTCGGCATCAGCCATACGATATAAATCGAAGTGATAAACCGATAAGTCTGAAAATTCATAGGGTTCAACGAGAGTATAAGTTGGGCTTTTAACAGCCCCTTTATGCCCCAAGCCCTGCAACACCCCTCGGCTTAGTGTGGTTTTACCTGCACCGAGCGTACCGTTTAGGTATACGGTCAAACCTTGAGCCCGCTGCTTTATAGTCTTATATAAAGCGCTCGCTAAACGCTCTGCAAAAGCTAGGGTCGCTTGCTCATTATCCAAATAACTAGAGAAGTTCATTTACCATCTTTCTAATAATGCCGGGTAGTTCACCGGCTTTAAGCCCTATTACACCAACTTGCCCTTCAAAGTACTTAGCCGCACTAGCATGCAACCACACCCCTAAACGAGCAGCCTCTTCAGCCTCTAAGCCTTGAGCCAAGAGGGCCGCAATGACACCACTTAGTACATCACCGGCACCACCTATCGCTAACGAAGGGCAAACCAAAGGGCAAAGCCAAATCTTATCGGAACAGGCAACTAAAGTACCGGCCCCTTTTAATACAACAACCGCATCATAACGTGCAACCAAAGCTCGAGCAGCTGCAAAACGATCTGCTTGAATGACTTGCACTGTCGTAGCTAATAGCCTCGCAGCTTCCGCAGGATGAGGCGTTATAACACAGCTCTTACCAGCTCGCCCTAGCTTTACAGGTGCGCCAGCAAGAAGATTAAGCGCATCAGCATCAAGCAGCAATGGAAGCGATGCCGACAAAGCAAGCTTAAATGCATGACGAGCCCACTCATCTTGCCCTAAGCCCGGTCCCACCACGAGGACATTGCAGCGCTTAAAATACTCGCCCTTTGGATCAGGCTCAAAATCGATTATGTGGCTCATACATTCAGGTAAGCGCTGTCTGGCCGCTTGCAGAGTTTCTTCTTGACTGTACAGACTCACTAAGCCACTACCTGCATGCAATGCAGCATCAGCTGCCAACAGAGCAGCCCCACTCATACCTGAGCCACCACCCACAACAGCAATGTGACCAAAACGTCCTTTATGACATACAGGCGCTCGCTTTAAAGCCCCAGCGTCAACTCTATTCATTAAATAATGACACTGAGCCTGGCTTTGAGTTTCAGCCTCAATCACATAATCAGCAACACCAAGCTGTTCAAAATGAAGCTCCGTGCAGTAATTGGGTGCATCTGCGGTATATAGACCTTGCTTACGACCAATAAAACTTAGACAGAGATCGGCTTTAACAGCTAACTCTTTGCACTCTCCCGTCGTTGCGTTTATCCCCGAAGGAAGATCAACACTCAACACTTTCACATCATCACCAGCACTATTTGCACTGATCGCGCACAAATTCAGCCAAGCAATCGCCGACTTATAGCGCTCCGATAAAAGCCCGTTTATACCAATACCCAATAAGGCATCAACTAAAACAAGCTCTTTTGTATTTTCTAAGTTAAGACTTGAATCAAATTCACGAGCATCAACGCCCTTGCCCAAAGCAAAATCCGCCGCATCTTTTGCCTCAGCAGTTAACTCTTCTGGCGGTTTCAAATAATAAAGCTGAACCTGAAAGCCCTGAACATGAGCCAAAGCAGCAAAGAGCCAACCATCGCCACCGTTATTACCGGCGCCACACAAAACAACAAACTGCTTATGAGCCGGCCACTGCTTACACGCTAAATCAAACAGTGCCTGCCCCGCCCTCTTCATCAACACAAAGCCTGGCGTACCTAAACGAATTGCTTCCGCATCTAAACGCTTCACTTGCTCTGCGCTAAATAAAGGAAAATTCACTTCTAGTGGCAACACAGTTTTCTCCCTTTCTGCTAGACATTAAGTATCATACACAGCCTATCATCAGCCCCAAAGTCGTTTGGCAACTATGCAGCTTAGCCCTAAACTCTATGATAATTTGCTACAACAAATCCATCTTTGGTGCAAAGAGCTCGGCTTTAATCAGTGCGGTGTCTGTGATCTTGATTTAAGCAGTGAAAAACACGCTTTTGAGCGCTGGCTGTCAAGAAACTACCACGGTGAAATGGCTTGGCTGGCAGAGAACCAAGACAAACGCTTAGACCCACCTCAGCTTGTACCTGGTAGCTGCAGAGTAATTAGCGTACGTCTAAACTACCTGCCGGCAGATACCCAGCCTATCGACAACCTTAAAAACAGCAAGCAAGCATATATAAGCCGTTACGCCCTTGGCCGTGATTACCATAAATTGATGCGCAAGCGCTTAGCCAAACTGGCTAAAAATATCGAGCATTATGTAGAAGAACATGCCGAGCCAGATCTAGCTCAAGGCCGAGCCTTTGTTGACAGTGCGCCGGTGCTAGAACGGCCTTTGGCGCAAAAAGCAGGCCTTGGCTGGACAGGCAAGCACAGCCTTCTACTCAATAAAGACGATGGCAGTTGGTTCTTTCTGGGAGAGCTGTTTACCAATATTCCCCTGCCTATTAACGAGCATGAAGCCAAGAATCAATGCGGTGACTGTGAAGCGTGTTTAAAGGTATGCCCAACCGATGCGTTTATTAAACCTTGGGTACTTGATGCAAGACGCTGTATTTCATATTTAAGCATTGAACACGACGGCCCCATTCCCGAGGAATTACGACAAGCCTTTGGGAATCGCATCTATGGCTGCGATGACTGCCAGCTTATTTGCCCATGGAACAAAGATGCAGCCACCACCAAAGAGAGTGATTTCCAACCTCGAAGCAATTTATTTGCTCAAGAGCTATTAGAGCTCTTTAACTGGACGGAAGCTGAATTCTTGAAAAATACCGAAGGATCGGCCATTCGCCGCGCAGGCTATGAGAAATGGCAAAGGAATATTGCTGTTGCTCTTGGTAATGCCGAGCCCGACCTTCGTATCGATGAAGCACTTAAGCAGGCTCTCGGTAAAGTAAGCCCACTTGTTGCCGAACATATAAACTGGGCGCTAGAGCGCCAAGCAAGCGGCAAAAGGCGCAAGCGCAAAGCCCGCAACAGCAATAAAATAGAAGAGATGGCCTACTGGCCCGATCGGCCCACTAATGCCGAAGAATAATATCGGGCTGTTCCAGTAAGGTGCCATCCACTTCCAGCATACTAAAATCATCTGAATCAGGATTGCGCACTATCACCATTGGCTTTTGAAACAGAGGGCGCCGTATAAAAGCGAGCGACCAACCAAAGCCCTCTAAATAGCTTAAAGTTTGCCGCTGCTCATCGTTTAAAAATTGCCCCAAATTAAGAGGAATAGCTGCACTGCCTTTGCGACGCTCACTGGTGGTCATAACACGGCACTCCCAAAATAAAGAACTCTCTTTATTAGCTTGGACCAGTTTTGAGCACAGTCAAAAACGACTTAGGAATATAAAGTGGCGCGTAATATAACTTATGCGAAACGCCATTAAGCGAGATTCAATAAATGCTCACGATAGTGTTTGAGCTCAGCAATGCTCTCTTTGATATCGTCCATGGCCAAATGAGTGCCTTGCTTTTTAAAACCCGTCGCTACGTCAGGTGCCCAGAGCTGAGCAAGGATTTTCAAGGAACTCACATCTAAATTGCGGTAGTGAAAATACGACTCTAGATCGGGCATCCAACGCGCTAAGAAGCGCCTATCCTGACAAATGGAATTGCCACAAATTGGGCTTTTACCCGCTGGCACCCACTTTTCTAAGAAAGCAATCGTCTCCTGCTCTGCTTGTTGGCAGCTTATTTTACTGTCACGCACACGCTGAGTCAGACCCGATTTACCGTGCTGAGTGGTGTTCCACTCATCCATTGCAGCCAGCGCCTGCTCACTCTGATTAACAGCAATGACAGGGCCTTCAGCCAAAACATTTAAATCTTTATCGGTAACAATCGTTGCTATTTCGATGATTCGATCTCGCTCTGGCAACAACCCGGTCATTTCAAGGTCTATCCAAATTAGGTTTGTATCACTAAGGGCCATAACGAAAGCTTACTCCATTGGGTATAATGCGGTATTCCACCACTGCAATAGTAACAAGTATGCCTCCTATCTTCACGAGCACAAGCGCTACACCCGCGAATAAGCCGCAAATTCATGCTCTTGGAGTCAACAACACTCATGGCTAAACGTAAATTAAGCTTGCAACAGCGCAGACGTATAGCCGAGCAGCGAGCAGAAAAAAAACTTAAAAACGTCGTTTTACCTGAGGATGGTGAACTTGGCCCCCTGCAAGAAGGCCGCGTAACCGCAAACTTCGGTACCCAAGTTTTGGTTCAGGGCAAACAAACGATCCAACGCTGTTATTTGCGCGCGAACCTCGATCCTGTTACCGGCGATACCGTTACTTGGCGCGAAGGCAAAGAAACGGGAGTATTAGAGAGCATTCACACGCGCTTAAGTGAGCTACAGCGACCGGACAGCTACGGCAAATTGCGCACCGTTGCCGCCAATGTCAGCCAGCTGGTCATCTGCATTGCTGTTGAACCTGAAGCTCACAGTTCTTTAATCGATCGCTATTTAGTAGCCGCCAAACTGCACCAGCTGCAGCCACTCCTTTTACTAAACAAATGTGAATTATTAGATGAGCAGCAAGACAAACTGAAACAGCTTATTTCTCGCTATAAGCATCTAGGTGTTGATTGCATCGAAGTCTCGGCTGAAACAGGTCAAGACCTAAGCTTGCTGACGGATAAACTAAAAGAACACACCAGTATTTTTGTTGGACAGAGTGGCGTGGGGAAAAGCTCACTTATTAAAGCCCTACTACCAAAAGAAAAAGAAATACGTATAGGCAAGCTCAGTGAAGCGGCTGCTAAAGGTCGCCATACAACAACCCACAGCCAACTTTATCAATTTGCCGATGGCGGTGAATTAATCGACTCACCAGGTATTCGAGAGTTTGGACTCTGGCACGCCAACGCCTCACAAATCTTAGACGCCTTTTCTGAAATTGCTGATGCGGCTCAACACTGCCGCTTTCGAGACTGCAAACACAAAGGTGAGCCCGGCTGTGCCGTACAAGAATCACTGGATGAGGGTAAAATTAATAGCGAACGCTACGCAAATTACCAACTTATCCTGCAACAGCTAAATGATGTAACCATTAAAACTCAAAGTGGAATCAAAAATCGATGAGCGCTTCAGACATTCTTATTAGCGTTGAAGAACTACAACGCCAAATCGAACAAGGCCTTGCATCCAATATATGCATAGTAGATTTAAGTAGCCGTGAAAATTACCTAAACGGCCACGTACCTGGGGCGGTATTCTTACCTTTTCAGGCCCTACTTTGGGGACAGCCTCCTATTCCAGGGAAAATTGCCGCCAAAGAACAACTCGAGCAAGTATTTTCAATGCTTGGCCTAGACTCAGACACTCAATTTATTGTCTATGACGATGAAGGAGGCGGTTGGGCCGGGCGTTTTATATGGACGCTTGATGTCATCGGTCACAGCAACTATCGCTACCTAAACGGCGGGCTACACGCTTGGAACAAAGCAGGTTTCGCACTTGAGACCGATATCAATCAACGCCCAGAAAAAGCAGTTAGTATCGACGTCAATCAAGACCTATTAATTGAAATCCCTAATATTTTACAGGGGCTAGAGAAACAAAACATCTGTATTTGGGATGCTCGCAGCCCTTCAGAATATGATGGTTCACGAGCCCTTGCCGCGAAAGCAGGACATATGCCCGGCGCAATTAACTGCGAATGGACTGAGCTTATGGATAGCAATAATGGCCTCATTATTCGCAAAGACGCTAAAGAATACTTAGCCTCTTTAGGCATTGACGGCAGCAAAACAATTATCACCCACTGCCAAGGTCATCATCGCTCAGGTTTTACTTACTTAGTAGGTAAAACACTTGGTTTAACAATTGAAGCCTATCACGGCGCTTGGAATGAATGGGGTAACCATCCCGACACACCGGTGGAACAATAATGACAAACTTTTTTATCGCTCTGCAGTATTTACTGCCGCAGCACTTTGTATCTCGAGTCGTAGGCAAACTTGCAGCCAGCGAAATCGGTTTTATTAAAAGCACGTTTATTAATATATTTAAATGGAAGTTTGGTATCAGCCTCGCACAAGCAGAACGTAAAAATACTCAAGACTATACAAGCTTTAACGATTTCTTTTGTCGTGCACTTGATACCGACGCTCGCCCAATTGCAGAAGAAAAGCAAAAGGTCACAAGCCCTGCCGATGGCGCTTTCAGCCAATTAGGCCCTATTAAAGAAGGGCGAATTTTTCAAGCCAAAGGCCAAACCTATTCCTGCGAAGAGTTGTTAGCCTGCGACTCAGATGCTGAAACCTATAAAGAGGGAGAGTTTGCGACCATCTACTTATCTCCCAAAGACTACCACCGCCTGCATATGCCAGTAGATGGCAAGCTAAGAAAAATGACTTTTATCCCTGGTGATTTATTCTCGGTTAACCAAATCACAGCTGAAAATGTACCGCGCGTGTTTTCAAGAAATGAGCGCTTAGTCTGCCATTTTGATACAGAAAAAGGCCCTATGGTTATGGTCTTAGTCGGAGCAATGATTGTTGCCTCGATAGAAACTGTTTGGGCCGGTACGATAGCCCCATCAAAGTCAGGAGTGAGCCACAAAAGCTACGACGATGGCATTGAACTTAAGAAAGGCGAAGAAATGGGGCGCTTTAAACTTGGCTCAACCGTGATTTTATTATACCCAGAAAAGACACTTAATTGGGAAGCAGATCTTAAGGCATCCAGCCCGATTAAAATGGGCGAGGCCATTGCGACTCTCGCAGAATAAAACCACCAACCTAAGGTAGCGACTTTACTAAAAAAGTTTTTCCTTTAGCCGTGCAAGTAAGCCTTTAGCTTGGGTGCTTTCAATATATTCATCACGAATATTAGTGATATCAATATTGTAAGTGCCCGGCTTTAAATCTTGAGATATTTCAACATACTCAATTTCACCTGCCACATATTTACCACTGTCTATCATTGCCCTTTTTTGCTTTTCATCTTCAGACAAATCGATTAAACGTGGAGTAGATAACTCTTGCTTAGTTGCATCTAATACAACCATCACCCTTGGCTTTAAACGCCGCTCAAAATTTTGCTCAACCACAACACCAACTTCACCCGTATTAAGCTCAACGAGGGTGCCCGTTGGATACAAACCTATAGCTCGAATAAACTCTACGACTAAATCATCTTGAAAGCCTGTTCCACGAGCTTCGTATAACATGGATACAGCTTTAGATGGCGACAGGGGATTCTTATTCCGAGGGTTGGTTGTTTCATCGTAAAAAGTCACAATGCCTGCAATCTTCCCCAAAAGAGGCACCTTGTCACCACGCAAGTGAGAAGGAAAGCCACTGCCATTAACACGTTCACAATGCGTTTTTACAACGGAGATAACACGAGGTTTAACTTCTGGTAATTTCTTGAGAATATCAAGACCATAAACAACAAACTGTTCATACTCTCGCTGTTCTTCTGCTGTACGCTCCGTTGCCTCGATAAGCTTTCGAGGTAAACGAGTTTTACCGATATCTTTTAACAATACTCCCATAGCCAATACATCAAGCTCCGGCTTGGGTAAACCTATGTGACGACCAAATAGAAGCGCCCATACCGCGGAACGAACGGCATGACTATAGGTGTGCTCGTCCTTCTCTCTTACTTTTGCTAACCACGTAAAAGCATCGGGATTTCGCACAATGCTATCAACCATGGCCGAAGCCGCCCGCTTAGTTTCTTTAATGGGTACCTGCTGGTTGTCCACATTAACTTGGCTAAGCACAGTACCTACTGCGCGGTAAACCTGCTGATGCAAGGCTTTGGCTTCACCAATTTCCCGGCCGATAGGAGTAATTTCGGTGTAGACATCATCGCGAACGCGAATAGGGCTCGCACTAACAGCAGTGGCTGAGCTCTCTGCTCGCAAATTTTTCTTAGATTTAACCCCCATGTTCGAAAGCTTTCGCAAATCGGTTTTAACGGGGGCAGAGCCTTTAAGTACATCGATATAAACATAATTACAATGCACTTTAAGCTGTTTGATCTCTTCGCGATCGCGAATATAAAAGCCCTGAAGTGGGAACGGCGTCTGGGTCCAAGGCCTGTCGAGGCCAGATACATACATACCAATAGTTAGCTCATTGGTATCAATTTTTATCTGCTTTACTGCTTTCAAAACCCACCTCAGTCTTAACAAGGAGGCGCTAAAGAGGCAATAAAGCCCCAGAAACACATCCTCTTAGCCTTCTTCCAGCCGAATCGTTTATTATAATGCCAGTAAGCCTTCTGTCGAGCTGGCTTTAGCCTATTTTTTATACAGTGTGATATAGTTCGGACATTTCAGCAACAGCATTAAAAAAGGCGCCCGCATTCTCTGGTTTTACATCGGGCGTGATTCCATGCCCTAAATTAAAGACATGGCCTGTACCTTGACCATAAGCTTTTAAAATACGCTCAACTTCAGCTCTAATGGCTTCTGGGCTCGCATACAATACCGCTGGATCCATATTGCCCTGTAAAGCCACTTTATCGCCAACACGCTGACGTGCCAATGCTATATCTGTCGTCCAATCCAAACCAAGAGCATCCGCACCGCCATCAGCCATGCTCTCCAACCATTGTCCACCACCTTTGGTAAACATGATAACTGGTACTTTTCGACCTTCATTTTCGTGTTTTAACCCTGCAATAATTTTCTTCATGGGCTTTAAAGAAAAGCGCTGATAAGCATCGTGAGCCAAAGCCCCACCCCAACTATCAAAAATCTGCACCGCTTGCGCGCCAGCATCAATTTGAGCATTCAGATAATCAATAACCGAATCGGCCAGCTTATCTAATAACAGCTCTGCTAATTCAGGCTGATCATAGAGCATGCCTTTAGCTCGGCGGAAATCTTTACTTGAGCCGCCTTCGATCATATACGTAGCTAAAGTCCAAGGACTGCCGCTAAAACCAATTAGTGGCACTGAACCATTTAGCTCTTTGCGAATCATGCTAACCGCATCAGTGACGTAACTTAGGTCTTTAGCCGTTTTAATCACTTCGAGCTTTTCGATATCCTCAGCGCTACGCAAAGGTTTTTTAAACTTTGGCCCCTCACCTGTTTCAAAATACAAACCTAAACCCATTGCATCGGGAATCGTGAGAATATCTGAGAACAGAATCGCCGCATCAATCGGGTATCGACGCAGAGGCTGCAAGGTCACTTCACAGGCGAGCTCGGTATTTTTACACAGGCTCATAAAATCACCCGCTTGAGCACGAGTTGCGCGATACTCAGGCAAATAACGCCCAGCCTGGCGCATCATCCATACAGGAGTTCGGTCTACTGGCTCACGCAGCAGAGCTTTTAAGAAACGATCATTTTTTAATTCAGTCATTGCTATCCAACAGCCAGTTGCTCAGGAAGTGTACATTCCGGCGCTGCAGTGATATTACTTTTCTTGGCTCGCCGTAAACCCATCCTTGGGGGCTCAACCGCGTCATCTATGACGCAGATGGCCAGTCAAAGCAATATCACTACAACACCTACCTATGTGCCAAAACAAAATGCAACACAGTCGAAACAATAGAGCGAACTATCGATGCTGCAAATCGGCACAAAACTAGGTCGGGCGAAGACAAGAGCTTGAACGGGTGTCTGTGGCATGGATGCCACGGCCAAGCCCCCATGGACGGGTTCACGGCGTCCCGAGAAAGCCCTTGCCTTCACCCGACCGAAATACCGTTATCAAATAACTCATACAAAAACGCCCCTCGAAAGGGGCGCTTAGAAAATCAAATCAGGGATTAAACATCCAGATAATCGAGGATACCCTGAGCCGCTTCACGACCTTCCCAGATCGCAGTAACAACTAAGTCAGAACCGCGCACCATATCACCACCAGCAAATACCTTAGGATTAGTGGTCTGGAACTTAAACTCTTGCTCTTCTGGTGCAACCACACCGCCCCAATTGTTTATTTCGATACCCTGTTCTTGCATCCAAGGCTGCGGACTTGGTTTAAAACCAAAGGCCACAAGCACCACATCAGCAGGAAGAACCTCTTCTGAGCCGGCAATAGGCTCTGGGCGACGGCGACCATTCTCATCAGGCTCACCCAGTTGTGTCGTTACAACTTTAACACCCTCAACCTTGCTCTCACCAACAATGGCAATAGGCTGACGATTAAACAAAAACTCAACGCCTTCTTCGCGCGCATTTTGTACTTCACGCACAGAACCAGGCATATTTGCTTCATCACGACGGTAAGCGCAACTTACGGTGTCGGCACCTTGGCGGATAGAGGTACGGTTACAGTCCATCGCGGTATCACCACCACCAAGCACTACAACTTTTTTGCCTTCAACACTAATAAAATCAGCAGGGTCTTTTTCAAAACCCAAGTTGCGATTTACATTAGAAACAAGGAAAGGCAAGGCGTCGTAAACACCAGGCAAATCTTCACCAGGGAAACCGCCTTTCATATAGTTGTAAGTACCCATGCCCATAAAGACAGCATCAAAGTCAGTCAATAACTCTTCGATACTAACGTCTTTACCAATCTCGGTTTCCAAACGAAACTCAACGCCCATCTTGCCAAAAACTTCACGGCGCTTAGCCATCACGTTTTTCTCAAGTTTGAACTCAGGAATACCAAAGGTTAACAAACCGCCAATTTCAGGGTAGCGATCAAACACAACCGGTGTAACACCATTGCGAATCAAGACATCGGCACAAGCCAAACCCGCAGGCCCAGCACCAATAACCGCAACGCGCTTATCAGTCTTCACCACCTTGCTCATGTCTGGTTCCCAGCCAAGAGCAAAGGCCGTATCGGTGATGTACTTCTCAGCATTACCAATAGTTACAGCACCAAAACCATCATTAAGCGTACACGCGCCTTCGCACAAACGGTCTTGAGGACATACGCGGCCACACACTTCAGGTAGCGAATTGGTCTCATGACTCAACTCAACAGCTTCAATGATATTGCCTTCACTGACTAGCTTTAACCAGTTAGGAATGTAATTGTGCACAGGACATTTCCACTCACAGTACGGGTTACCGCACTCTAAGCAACGATGACTCTGCTCCGCAGCCTGATCTTTATCAAACGGCTCGTAGATCTCTACAAACTCTTTTTTTCGTACACCGACGTCTTTTTTAGACGGGTCTTTACGACCGACATCGATAAACTGAAAGTTGTTCTTCAAACGTTCAGTCATAACTATCAACCTATTCTCTTTTACTCTTTAGCTGGCAAGCAGTGCTTATTCGCCGCGCTGCTTAACGCTTTCTAGCAAAGTTCCCAAGTTAGCGGCCTTGGGTTTGACCAACCAGAACTTACCGATAAAGTTATCAAAATCATCAAGAATACTCTGCCCATAAGCAGAGCCAGTCTCGCTGAC
The DNA here is from genome assembly GCF_041346925.1 of Agaribacterium sp. ZY112. Taxonomy (NCBI): domain Bacteria; kingdom Pseudomonadati; phylum Pseudomonadota; class Gammaproteobacteria; order Cellvibrionales; family Cellvibrionaceae; genus Agaribacterium; species Agaribacterium sp. ZY112. The sequence goes on from NZ_CP166840.1 coordinate 222,790, forward strand.
AAACTCTTCAATAACTGAACGCAAATGATTGCGGTGCGCTTCCAGCGCTTCAGTATTGATACGAGTAATTTCCACCAACTCGTGGTTATAACGATCGACAAAACCATTATCTTCATCAAGTACGTAAGCAAAACCACCGGTCATGCCCGCACCAAAGTTCACACCAGTTGAACCCAGTACAGTCACCATACCGCCAGTCATATATTCGCAACAGTGATCACCCGCGCCTTCAACAACAACGTGAGCCCCCGAGTTACGAACACCACAGCGCTCACCTGCTCGACCGGCCGCAAACAACTTACCGCCTGTAGCTCCGTAGAGACAAGTATTACCAATAATGCTGGTTTCGTTAGTTTTAAAGCTTGAACACTGTGGAGGACTCAAAACAATCTTACCGCCAGCCATGCCTTTACCAACATAGTCGTTAGCATCACCTTCAAGGTAAATATCCAAACCACCGGCATTCCACACGCCCAAGCTTTGACCTGCAACACCCTTAAGCTTCAACTTAATAGGCGTAGAAGCCATACCTTGGTTACCGTGACGCTTGGCAATCTCACCGCTTAATCGAGCACCGATACTTCGGTCACAGTTATTTACTGTAAATTCGAACTCGCCACCAGCCTTATTTTCAATTGCAGACAAACAGGTTTCAACCATGTGCTCGGCAGTTAACCCTTGATCAAATGGGTCATTTTGAGGCTGCTCACAAGTCTGAGGCTTACTATCAAGTAATTCATCGGTGTAGAGCATAGGGCTTAGGTCTAAGCGCTGATGCTTAGCAGTATTACCTTCAACCTGCTCAAGCAGATCAACACGACCAACAAGCTCATCAATAGAGCGCACACCCAATTTAGCCATCCACTCACGGGCCTCTTCTGCTACAAAGCGGAAGAAGTTCATGGCCATCTCAACAGTTCCTTTATAGTGCTCTTCACGCAGCTTGTCGTTTTGAGTAGCAACACCTGTCGCACAGTTATTCAAGTGACAAATACGCAAGAATTTACAACCTAAGGCAACCATCGGTGCTGTACCAAAGCCGAAGCTTTCCGCACCAAGCATAGCGGCTTTAACAACGTCATAACCCGTTTTCAAACCACCATCCGTCTGCACACGCACTTTGCCGCGCAAATCATTAGCACGTAAAGTCTGATGCGTTTCCGCAAGACCAAGCTCCCATGGAGAGCCTGCGTAACGAATCGAGGTAAGTGGGCTCGCAGCCGTACCACCGTCATAACCACTGATCGTGATTAAGTCAGCATACGCTTTTGCAACACCTGCCGCGATCGTACCTACACCTGGGCGACTTACGAGCTTCACACTAACTAGAGCGCTAGGGTTCACCTGCTTAAGGTCATAAATCAACTGAGCCAAATCTTCGATAGAATAAATATCGTGATGTGGAGGCGGTGAAATGAGCGTCACGCCAGGTACGCTATAGCGTAAGGTTGCGATTAATTCATTTACCTTCTGCCCTGGTAGCTGACCGCCTTCTCCAGGCTTAGCACCTTGAGCAACTTTAATCTGCAACACTTCTGCATTGCTTAAATAATGAGGCGTAACACCAAAACGACCAGAAGCGATCTGCTTGATCTTACTCATTTTGTTGGTACCAAAACGAGCAGGGTCTTCACCACCCTCACCACTGTTTGAGCGGCCACCTAGCGTATTCATCGCTTCCGCTAACGCTTCATGGGCTTCAGGACTTAAAGCACCCAAGCTCATTGCTGCGGAGTCAAAGCGGCGAACAATAGACTCTGCAGACTCAACCTCTTCAAGAGGGATGGCTTTAACTTCACTGCGGAACTTTAACAAATCACGCAACGTAGCTACGGGGCGGTCATTGACCAAACCAGCATAATCACGCCATGCGGCATAATCACCGCTCTGCACTGCTTTTTGTAAAGCTTGAACAACATCTGGGTTAAAAGCGTGATACTCCTGACCGTGTACATACTTAAGCAGCCCCCCAGGGCTAATGGCTTTACGCTTCTTCCAGGCATCTTTTGCCAAGGCTTTTTGATCAGCCTCTAACAACTCAAAGCTAGCACCACTAACTCGGCTAGCCGTGCCAGAAAAACAAGTGTCAATCACATCATCATTAAGGCCTACCGCTTCAAATAATTGAGCACCACGATAGGATGCAACGGTAGAGATCCCCATCTTAGAAAGAATCTTCAATAAGCCCTTATCGATACCTTTTTTGTAGTTGTTATAAGCCGTACCGGCATCAATCAAAAGCTCACCACTTTCGATCAAGCGATTGAAAACGTAATAACTCAAATACGGGTAAACTGCAGTAGCACCAAAGCCGATAAGCGCTGCAACATGGTGAGAGTCTCGAGCTGTGCCCGTCTCAACCACAATATTGGCGTCACAACGTAAACCTTCTTTAATGAGGTGGTGATGAACAGCACCACAAGCCATTAACGCTGGAATAGGTAGCAAGCCTGAATCAGGATTTGCGTCACTAAGCACAACAATGCTTGTACCATTTTTAACACTTTCAGCAACAGTCTCAAGCAATAGCTCGATCGCCTGCTTTAACTTCAACTTGCTAGCGTCATAGTGCAGACTAAAGCTCTCTGACTTATAACCCTTGCGATCTAGAGTGGTTAATGCACGATATTTAGCTGGCGTTAGTACTGGACTTGTTAAGATCACTCGATCAGCATGCTCTGCTGTCTCATCAAAGACACTCAACTCCGGCCCAACACAGGTCTCAAGACTCATCACGATAGCTTCACGTAATGGGTCAATTGGCGGGTTAGTCACCTGAGCAAACTGCTGGCGGAAGTAATCAAAGATCGAACGTTGCTTTTTAGAAAGTACGGCCATAGGAGTGTCATCCCCCATTGAACCGGTCGCTTCTTGGCCCGCTTCGGCAAGAGGACGTAATACCTGATCACACTCCTCAAAGCTAATCTGATAAAGCTTCATTGCTGATTCGACTTCATCTTCAGTCAAACCGTTCTCAGACGCATCGGCCTCAAGATGATTCTCTAAGCGTAAAGCTCGCTCTGCCAACCACTTACGATAAGGCTTACTTTCTTTAAGCTGACGATCAACATCATCGGTGTGGTGCAGCTCTCCTGTTTCAGTATCAACGGAGAGAATTTGGCCAGGCCCTAAACGACCTTTAGCCACAACATCTTCAGGCTTGTAGTCGTAAACACCAATTTCAGATGCAACGGTAATGATGTCATCGTTAGTGATAACCCAACGAGAAGGGCGTAAACCATTGCGATCAAGCGTACAAACCGCGTAACGACCATCTGTCATTACAAGGCCTGCAGGGCCATCCCACGGTTCAACATGCATCGAGTTATATTCAAAGAACGCTTTAAGGTCAGCATCCATATTCTCAACATTCTGCCAAGCAGGGGGCACTAACATACGAATTGCTCGATGTAGATCCATACCACCAATCATTAACAGTTCAAGCATGTTATCTAAGCTAGAACTATCTGAACCTGTACGATTCACTAAAGGTGTTATTTCGTGCAGGTTCGGTAGGATATCTGTCTGGAATTTTGCTGTACGAGCCACGGACCAGTTACGATTGCCCATAATGGTATTAATTTCACCATTGTGCGCAATTAAGCGAAACGGCTGAGCCAGAGGCCACTTAGGCAAGGTATTGGTAGAGAAACGCTGGTGGAATACACAAATAGCGGTTTCCAAGCGCTCATCGGCAAGGTCCGTATAGAACTTAGGTAAGTCCACCGGCATCATCAAGCCTTTGTAGCTTAACGTCGTTGCGCTGAGGCTAGCGATATAAAAGTTATCGTCCTGCGCAAGACGAATCTCTATCTTACGGCGCGCGACAAACAACTTAGCGTTAAGGTCTTTTAGCTCAAAATCTTTCGCATTGATAAAGACGTGGAAAAAATCGGGCAAGCTTTCTAGGGCAATAGGCCCCAAACAGCTGTCATCCGTTGGCACAGTACGCCAATGAACATCAGCCAAACCAGCCGTTGCCAGCTCTTCAGCAATCACTTTTTTAGCAAGCTCAGCAGCAACTGGGTCTTTGGGCAGCATAAACGCACCTAGACCGTAGTTAGGGCTTAGTTCAAGACCCAGCTCATCTTTTGCGACTCTGCGCATAAAGCTATCGGGAATTTTAATAAGCAAGCCACAGCCATCACCGGTCTTACCGTCTGCTGCGATACCGCCACGATGAGTCATACATGTTAATGACTCAATACCTTTAGCTAATAGATCGTGGCTAGGCTTGCCTTTTAAATGGGCAATCAAACCAAAACCGCAGTTATCTTTGAATTCATCTAACCGGTATAAACCAGTTTTATTTTCAGTTGCTTTCATCATAGGGAACGCGCACTACTTGGACACCGTGCATTGCGGACAATGCAGCTCTAACTATATTACCGGAACCTTCCGGCCCACCAAGACAAAAAAGCCCCAGAGAAGAGGGGCTAGTGTAAAAATGGCGCTGAATATTAACCGCAAGTGGGAATTTTGGCAAGATAAGCGCGCCAGAAGCAGGGCCACCAATGATGCACCAAAAGCTCCGAAATAGGCTACAAGCCAGAGAAATCGGTAATCTCTCGCTGTACGAGATCAACCTTTTTAGGCCATGCGCCAGACTGCCGAAAGTGTTCAGGCAGCAATTTTAGAGCGGATTTTGCTTTTGTTAAATCCTCATAAGGGCCTATAACCACAATATTCAAAGGGGCTTTTCCAGACCTTTTACGCCTATAGCTTAAGACATTAGGTGTCTTCGCCTTCGCCAAAAAACGCCTCAGATTGGCCAGCTCACCCGCAGCAAACACCTGTAAAACATAAGAATTACCATCCAAGGACAAAAGTAACTGCTCATCATCACTCAAAGTCATTGTGGGCTGAGAGTCTGAGACGAACTCCAACACAGCCTGCTCTGGAAGCTGCTCCGCAGATGGACTCATGTCAGTAGGAATCTGACTTAAACTAGGCTCCGGCGAAGGCTTTAATTCCACAAGCACAAGCTCAGGACTTACTTGCTCTGCCGAATCATTCACCACCTCAGGGCTTGGGGACACCAATAAACGCGCTGGCGATTCAAGTTCAAACTGCCCTGGTGACATCTCAATCTCTACTGACCCCTCTTCTTTTTGGGCGCCTCGATATAAAAACAGGAGCAACAACAATGCAACCAATAGCGAAAGAGCGACAATATGAATCAACGGCAAAAAGCCTCTCTTACCGCCTGCCCCAGCAAGCTCCACCTGTAGATTTTCAAGCTCTTTTTTTGCCACACACAAAGCCACACCGGGAAGCCCCTTTGAATGCGACCAAAGTGTCGAAATCGAAGACAATTTCGTCTTATCTGCAACATCTGAAAAACTAGGTAAGCTAAAGTCTAGAAAGCGCTGTAATTCATCAACAGAAAAACTCGGCAAATGGAAATCATAGGCCTGAAGATCCAACTGAATGAACTCGTCTATTCTACGAGAGAACTTAGGCTCGGCAAACAGCACAAAGCGCAAACCATAGGCTGCTGTACTACTTTGCAATACACCAAGCAAAGCGCTGAGCACCTCATCAGACAACAGGTGAGCATCATCCACCAAGATGACAACTAGCCTCTGCTCACTCAATATACTCTGAATAAAGGAGCGCAAGAACTGTAAGCCCTGCCCTGCACTCTGAGCTTTAGGCAAACCTAACAAATCCAGCAACTCAAAAACAACATGCTCAAGCTCAAGCCCAGCCACAGCGGACCAGCAGGCGAGAGTCAGTACCGCTTCAGAGTCCTGCGACTGTAACTGCCTTGAAAGCTCCTGCTTAAGCGCCGTTTTTCCTGAAAAAGTGGGGCCTTCGACAAGAAGAACGTCTGAACCAAAAAAACAGAGATGTTTTAATTGCTGTAAAACCCCCGCGAGCGCAGGGGTTGAGAAGTATTCGACAGTTTGTTCATGCCCGCCGGTCATGATCTTTACACTTCCGTGCAAAAGCTATTTAAGCACGCCAACAGCTTGTCATGATCAAAATCTTCTGTCACCAAAGCCTTACCAAGCTCACTCAGCAGCACTAAACGCAGCTTCTTATCCAAGACCTTTTTATCAACAGCCATATAGCCAAGGTAATCATCTGGGCTCATGTTACTGGGACCATCAACAGGCAGATTCGCCGCCTCATTTAAAGCCCTAGCACGTACCAGCACAGCCCTTTCAATCCAGCCTAGACGTACGCTTAAATCAAGCGCCATCAACATGCCAACCGCAACAGCCTCACCATGCAACCATTTACCGTAACCTTGATGCGCCTCGATAGCATGCCCAAATGTATGCCCTAAATTGAGAATCGCCCTAAGCCCCCCTTCACGCTCATCTTGCGCAACAACCCGAGCCTTAATCGCACAACTTTCTTCAATTGCATATTCCAAGGCAGTCTTATCCAAAGCAATCAGCTTCGGCATGTTAACCTCAAGCCACTCAAAAAAAGACTCATCATAGATAAGCCCATATTTAATCACTTCCGCCAAGCCTGCAGACAACTCGCGAGATGGCAAAGAATCAAGCACATCCAAATCAATCAGAACCGCTTGCGGCTGATAAAATGCCCCAATCATGTTCTTGCCCAGCGGGTGATTAACCCCTGTCTTCCCACCAACAGAGGAATCTACTTGAGATAAAACCGTAGTAGGAACCTGAACAAAATTGACACCGCGCTGATAACAAGCTGCAGCAAAGCCACACATATCACCAACTACTCCGCCCCCCAGGGCAAGTAGTGTCGCATTGCGATTAAAGCGAAGCTCGAGCAGACGATCGAAGATCAAACTTAAGGTATCGAGGTTCTTATAGCTTTCACCGTCAGGCAAGGCCAATAATTCGACCGTCAAATCAGACCTAGTAGCTAGGGCGACCCTCAAACCCTCCCCATAAAGAGGGGCGACAGTCTCATTAGTAACAATAAGTATTTGCTTGCTTAGATAGCTAGCCAATAAATCGGTATTAGCTAATAAACCAGACTGAATAAAAATAGGGTAACTGCGATCACCAAGATCGACACGCAACTCTCTCATGAGGCACAACTATGCTTGAAGTAATTTTAAAATAGCTTGAACTGTAGCGCGTGGGCCGCTGCCATCAGTATCTACACTGTAGTCTGCCACACTTTCATATAAAGGGGCACGCTCTTCCAACAAAGAGACTATTTTCGCTCTCGGGTCATCCACCTGCAGCAGAGGACGCTTCTTATCTTTAGCAGTTCGAGCAAGTAGCTGCTCAACACTTGCCTTCAAATAAACGACAACATCAGCGGCAGAGATAAGCGCTCGATTATCCTCACGACAAACAATACCGCCACCAGTTGCAAGTACAGTTTGTGGTCGAGACACCAACTCAGCTAAACACTGGTTTTCCCGCTCACGAAAGCCCTGCTCACCTTCCACATCAAAAATCCAAGCTATATCAGCGCCAGTTTTATCCTCAATAACATGGTCTGTATCTAGGAATTCATAAGACAACTTGGCCGCTAATAAGCGGCCAATGGTTGATTTGCCGGCCCCCATAGGGCCGACTAATAAAACAGTTCGAGCTTTCACTATTGCACGTAATCGTTAGACATGATTTTAGGAGTAATAAAGATAAGAATCTCTCGCTTCTGCTCACGACGGATATCATGGCGGAACAACACACCCAAGAAAGGAATATCTCCCAACAAAGGCACTTTCTCCTGCCCCTCAATGTTCTCAGTCGTATATATACCACCCAAAACAACGGTGTCGCCATCACTTACCAAGACTTGCGTTTCAAGCTGAGTTTTATCGAGCACGGGCACACCACTGGCAGTATCAATCTCACTGATACTATCCTGATTAATCACCAAATCCAAAATAACCCGGTCATCAGGTGTTACCTGAGGCGTTACATCGAGCTTCAACACCGCATCCTTAAACGCAGTTGTTGTACCACCACTCGCACTCTCTTCCTGATAAGGCACCTCAGTACCAGACTCAATAGAAGCTTGCTGCTTATCGCCTGTAATGACTTTAGGCTGAGAAACAATCTCGGCAAAACCACTATTCTGCAAAGCACTCAACTCTAAACCTAATAAGAAATTTGAGCTAATAACATTAGCGGTAAAAGCGCCGGTCGGATTAAACACCCCAAGGTCAACTAAGTTCGATGTAAGTGTATTTCGCTCATCATCAGTAATACCATCGCCATCGCTATCAATAAAATTACACTCAGGACCACAACCATCAGCATTGGTCAAACCCTCCATGCGACCAGTAAATTCATATTTATGACTACCAGTACTTGAGGTCTCAACAGAGTCCCCCGACATCCGAACACCTAGCTCACGACGAAAATCCGTATTTGCAATCACAATACGCGCCTCAATCATGACCTGCTGAATAGGGATATCAACTCGATCAATCAACGACTTAAAGGCTAAAATTTTATCTTCCGTATCGGTCAGAATAATTGAGTTGGTTCGCTCATCAACAATAGCCTGTCCGCGCTCTGACAGAATACTACCCGTAGTATTTTGATCACCACCAGATGAACCACCAGAACTGCCACCGCCCTCAGAACCAACAAACAAACGGAACAACTCGCGAGCGTTTGCATAACGAATACGAATATATTCAGTTCTTAATGGAGCCAACTCCTCCAACTGCTTTTGAGTCTCAATTTCCTGACGCTCACGCTCTGCGATTTCTGCTGCAGGCGCAACCATTAAGACATTCCCTATTAAGCGCTTATCCAAGCCCTTACTCTTAAGGACGATATCGAGGGCTTGATCCCAAGGAACATTCTCCAAGCGAAGAGTAATGCTTCCCGCAACTGTGTCCGAAGCCACCAAGTTTAGCTCAGTAAAATCGGCAATTAACTGCAACACAGACCTGACTTCAATATCCTGAAAGTTTAGAGAGAGACGCTCACCTGTATAAGCAAATGCTTTTTCCTTCTCCTCTTGCTCACGACGGGTTAGAGGCTTAACGCTAACCACATATTCATCATCTGCCTGATAAGCCAAATAATCATAGTCACCTGAAACCTCAATAAGAACAACAGAATCCCGTCCATCCTGAGAGGAAGCAAGTGTGCTTACCGGCGTTGCAAAATCAAGGACATCCAATTTGCGACGCAATTCCATCGGCATAGCCATATTAGAGAATCGCACCTCGACCCCACTAGCAACCTCTTCAATATCTACGCCAACATTAGAATCAGAAAGAGAAATAATGACCTTACCTTCACCCTGATCACCACGCCGAAAGTCCAAATTACGAACCGCTTTACCTGCAGAGGAAACGGCCGAAACCGACTCCGTAGAGCCAGTTTCTGTAGAATTACTTTCTGCAGACTTATTCATAGAGGGCGCAACTGCAGATGCCACTACAACAGCATCATTATTAGCGCCAACATCAAGAATCAAGTTGTTTCCCGAAATACGTGTAGTATAGGGAGCAACAGTATCTAAATTTACAATTAAGCGAGTTCTCCCACCACCTGCAACAACAACCGCACTGCTAACACCACCAACATCTACCGGGAATTTCTTTTGAGAAAGAGCATTAGTTACATCGGCAAAATCAAGCACAATTCGAGCGGGCTGATTAATAGAGAAACCCTTAGGGCTTGAAGGGGCCTCATCAAAGACCATAATAATCTCAGCCTTACCTCCGGGAAGCTCCGCAAACTGAATATCTTTAAGCTCACTCGCACATAGCACAGAAGCCAAAAGCCAAAGGGCGCATACTTTGACAATAAATTTAAACATATTGTTAGTCCTTCTCCGCTAAAGATAGTATCCGAGGACGCTCAACCCAACCGCTAAGACCATCAGACACCACCTCAATCAATTCTATTTTTGTTTTATCAACTTCTACAACCTTACCGTGATTCAAACCCAGGTAATCCCCCTTATCAACTCGGTGAATCCCCCCTGAAGAATCCTTAACCAAGGCCCAAAAATTATCACCCTGCTGCAATGTCCCAACCATACTTAAACTGGCCACATCAAAACCCTCAAGAAATTCTTTTTTGCGATTTAAGTCAGGGCTTACATCCGCAGCAGATAAGCGATAAACCCTCTTAAGTATATCCACAGGCTTATCAAAAGGGCTGCGTAATGCTGCCGATGCATAAATAAAGCTCTCATAAGGTGGATATGTTGGAATAGGCTCGATTCGACCCGCTGGTTTTGCCTTAACCTGCGCGATGTAACCTCTCAAATCTGAGTCTCCCCCCCCAGAATCACAACCAGACAACGCGGCAAATAATATAAAAAGGAATGCAGTTCTCATAACCTACTCCTCTCCTTTGTAGCGATATGTTTTAGCCTGAAGCTGCATTTTTAACAAACCGGCCTTATCTTTGGTCGCAGGCTCAATTAAAAAATCATGAAGAGTAACAATCCTAGGCATACCAGCAATACCACTCACAAAAGCACCAAACTCATGAAAGCCACCTTCAACCTCAATTCGAATGGGCAGTTCAACATGAATATCGGAAACAACCTCTTCCTGAAGAGCAATGCGATTAATCTCCAAACGGCTCTCGACCCCCTTGTCATCGATATCTTCTAACAGGCCTGGAACCTCAGTCTTAGTGGGTAGGCGCGCTATCAAGGCGCCAAACCCCTCTTCCATCTTGACCATCTGAGCCCTGTAAGTATCTAAATTCACAGCCTCATGCGCCTTGGCTTCAAAATCCGAACGCAAACCTCGCTCCTGAGAGGAGACGGTCTCGAGGCGTAACTGCTTATCTTTAACCACAAGAAAATAACAAGCGGATACCAACGCCAGAGATGCCAGCACACAAAGAAATATTCTGCCAGCCAAGGGCCAGACGCCCACCCTATTAAAATCAAGGTCGTTTACATCAAACTCTTGTAACTGCTCGATAAACTTAGCGACATCAGTCATTTCTCACCCCCTTTTGTACTAGGCAAGCTGGCCTCAAGCTCCATTTCAAAAAAACCAACTTGAGCTCCCAGCTCAGGGCGCGCAACTACCGACTTTAAATTAGGGCTCGAAAAATAATCAGACTCATCAAGGCTTCGCATTAGAGCCGATATCCGCTGATTCGACTCACTCACTCCAAAAACAAAAAACTTCCCGCCACTGCGCTGTAATTTAGTGAAATAAACGCCATCAGGAATACGTCGCGCCAACTCATCAAAATGATGAACAATAATAGAGCGCTTACCTTCAAGGTCTTGAATCACTCTCATACGCGCTTCTAACTCAGATTTTTTCTTCTTGAGCTCTTTAATCTCTTCAACTTGTTTTTCTAAACCAGCAATTTCATCTTTAAGCATTTTATTGCGGGCTTCCTGCCCTTGAATAGCACCGTCAACAGTTTGCACCCAAAGAAAACAAGCCAGTGCCACAAAGATGCAAACCCCAACCAGCTGGGTAAGAAATTCTTTCTTTTTCTCTTGGCGTAGCTCTTCACGCCAAGGTAATAAATTAATACGCGCCATCGCTACTCAAACCCCCTTAAAGCCAAGCCTGCAGCAATCATTAGCGAAGGAGCATCGCCATCTAACGCAGCTGAATTCACACGAGAAGCTATAGACATATTCGCAAATGGATTAGCTACAGTAGCTGGCGTTCCAAGCTTCTCCTCAATCAAACCGGCCAGTCCATCAAGAGCAGCTACACCACCAGCGAGAATAATGTGATCAACATCATTGTACTGACTTGAAGAAAAGAAAAATTGTAACGAGCGCGTCACCTGCTGAACAACCGCATCTTTAAACGGCTCCAACACCTCCCCCTCATAATCATCTGGAAGCCCCCCCTGCTTCTTGGCAAGCCCGGCCTCTTCGGCAGATAAACCATAGCGTCGCTGAATTTCTTCTGTTAACTGCTTGCCGCCAAATAGCTGCTCACGCGTATAGATCGTCGAGCCATCAACTAAAACGCTGAGCGTTGTCATCGTTGCACCTATGTCAAGCACAGCGACCACTTGCTCATCCTGATCTTCAAGCTGCTCTCGAATCAACTCAAAAGCACGCTCCATCGTGTAGGCTTCAACATCAACAACTTTTGGATTAAGCCCTGCTTCGGCTAGAACCGCTACGCGAGTTTCGACATTCTCACTGCGACAAGCAGCCAACAACACTTCGACTTGATCGGGGTTTTTAGATGAAGGCCCCTGTACATCAAAATCCAGAGCAACCTCTTCAAGAGGGTAGGGAATATATTGATCAGCCTCAGTGGAGATATAAGCCTCCATTTGCTCGTCATTTAGATCACCGGGCATTTCAACCAACTTAGTAATCACAGACGATCCCGAAACAGCAACCGCAGCGTCTTTCGTCTTACTGCGCGCGGACTGAACAAGCGCCTTTAAAACTTGAGCAACGGCCTCTGGCTCGTTGATATTTTTTTCAACAACAGTATTAGGTGGAAGTGGCTTTACAGCGTAGTTTTCAACGCGATAGCCTCCACCATGCCTGCTAAACTCCAACAGCTTAATGGTAGTGGAACTGATATCCAGCCCAATCAGCGGTTTGTGTTTTTTACTTAGAAAATCTAGAGCGCCCATTTTTTCTATCTATTTCGGATACTTAGCTTATGTTCATGTTATAGCACTTTAACTCTTGGCTGCAACGGCAGCACAGTTAAATAATGCACAAAAAAAGCTTTATAATGAGCAGTCTCTCTCACTTTGGCCCTTAAGGCACATGAACTCCAACTACAAAAAATTGCTTACAACCCTTGCAACCCTTGCCTTACTGGCCTCCACCGCTTGTGTATTAGGTCTCGCGGCCATCTACCTTTACCTTAGCCCTGGCTTACCCAGTGTCGAGTCAATTCGAGACGTCCGCCTGCAAACTCCGATGCAAATATACTCGTCTGACGGTGCACTTATCGGCGAATTCGGCGAAAAAAGACGAACGCCCGTCACACTTAATGAAGTTCCTCAGCCATTTATCGATGCTCTCTTAGCCGCTGAAGATGCCGATTTTTACTCCCACAACGGCGTCAGCTTCCGAGGCCTTGCCCGTGCAGTAACCGAGCTACTACTGACCGGAGAAAGAGGTAGCGGCGGCAGTACCTTGACCATGCAGCTTACTCGCAATGTATTTCTTTCTCTCGACAGAAACTTCATTCGTAAATTCAACGAGATCTTACTTTCACTCAAACTTGAGCGCGAACTCAGTAAAGACGAAATCCTAGAACTCTATGTCAACTACATGTTCTTGGGAAAACGCGCCTACGGTATACAAGCCGCCGCAGAAGTTTATTACGGCAAAAGCCTTAGCGACCTAAGTTTAGCCCAACTAGCCATGATTGCTGGACTGTTTCAAGGGCCTTCAACACAAAACCCCATTGTTAACCCTACACGCGCAGTTGAACGAAGAAACTGGATACTTCGACGCATGCTCGAATTAAATAAAATCGACAAAGACGCTTATCAGCTTGCAACCACTGAGCTTGTTACAGCGAAATATCACGGCAGCCAACTAGACGCTCGAGCCCCTTATGTCGCAGAAATGGCAAGAGATCGAGCTGTTCGCTCATATGGAAGAAAAGCCTATACCGAAGGCTACAAAGTCTACACAACCATTAATGCATCCATGCAAGTTGCCGCACAAAAGGCCGTAAGCAAGGGCCTTCTCGCTTATGACAAGCGCCACGGCTGGAGAGGAGCGGAGCAAAACTTAAACAACAAAGACGACACTCAACTCCCACCCGAGAAACGCAATGCCCAATGGCTTGAGCAACTGCAAGAAATAAGTGACTTTGTGGGATTATTGCCAGCTGTTGTCACCGATATCAACGAACAGCAAGTAGAACTGTTAAACAAAAAGGGGGAGACAGTTCAACTCGTATGGGAGCAAGGTTTAAATAAGCTACGCCCCTACATTACCGAAAGCACCACAGGCCCAGCCTTTAAAACAATTTATGAATTATTTGAAATAGGCGATGTTGTAAGAATTCAACAACAGAAAGACAAGAGCTGGCAGTTGAGCCAGGTACCGGAAGCACAAGCGGCTTTAGTTGCACTCAAACCCAATGATGGAAGTATATTGGCCATAGTAGGCGGACTCTCATTCTATCAAAGCAACTTCAATCGAGCGACACAAGCTAACCGCCAACCGGGCTCGAATTTCAAACCTTTTATTTATGCCGCCGCGCTAGAGAGCGGAATGACAGCAGCCACATTAATCAATGATAGCCCCATCGTTTTCGATGACCAGCAGCTTGAAGGCGCGTGGCGCCCGAAAAATGATGGCAATAAATTTCTTGGCGATATTCGCTTGCGTAAAGCGCTCTATCTATCCCGTAACTTAGTAAGTATTCGCATACTCAAACAACTAGGAATCAATAAAGCCATCAAAACCGTATCCCGCTTCGGCTTTGATGCCAAAGCGCTACCTAGAGATCTCAGCCTTGCCCTAGGAACACACGCGGTACCACCCATTGATATGGCAACTGCCTGGGCAGGGCTCGCCAATGGTGGCTTTAAAGTTAACGCTCACATGATTGATCGCATAACCGATACCGATGGCACGATCATTTATGAAGCCTTACCACAAGTTGTGTGCAGAGAATGCAGTAGTGCACCACATGAAGAGCAAGCAAGTAAAGAAAGCCCAACCGAAGCTGAAGAATGGCACGACTGGCTCGACCTACCTGTCGAACTCAAACGAAGCCTAGGCTGGCTCGAAACATCTGATTATCCAGAAGCCCCTCGAATCCTCGATCCCCAAGTGGCATTTATCCTCGACGACATGCTCAAAGACGTCATTAGACGAGGTACTGGGCGCAGGGCAAGAGCCTTAGAGCGTAATGACCTAGCAGGTAAAACCGGCACAACTAACGGCCCTACCGATGCCTGGTTCAGCGGCTACAACCCCGATGTCATCACAACAGCTTGGGTTGGCTTTGACAATAACAGTCCTTTAGGGAACCGAGAGTACGGCGGCAGTGCGGCACTTCCCATCTGGATGGATTTTATGCGCGTAGCACTACAAGGGAGCCCTGATAAAGCCCGCAAACAACCTACAGGTATTGTAACGGTGAGAATAGACCCAGAAACTGGGAAGCGTGCACGGACAGGAGATCCCGATGCGATCTTCGAATTCTTTAGAGCAGAAAACGTACCCGAATTCGGCGAAGATAACCAAGAAACGCCAGAAGCAGCGTTAGAAACATTTACAGAAGAGTTGTTCTAGAAGAGAGGTAACAAAAGCTGCCGAAGGAATTCGGCAGCTTGACAAGCAGATCTTATTTCGCCGAAAGACGACCAAAACGCTTGTTGAACTTGTCGATACGACCGCCCTTATCAGCAACTTTCTGCTTACCGGTATAGAAAGGGTGACACTTTGAACATACATCAATGTGAATGTCTTTTGCCAAAGTCGAACGAGTTTGAACGGTGTTACCACAGCTACAAGTTGCTGTCATTTCACCGTAGCTTGGTTGAATATCTGCTTGCATAATACGCCCCACGATTTGTACGCCGCCACCCAAGCTCAAGTTGGGCACCGCGCAACTACTGGTTACGGGTTAAAAGGAGCGCGGATAGTACCAGAAATAAACCGCAAGTAAATAGGCCAAAATGCAGTCAATTGCCCCAACCAATGTCGTCGAGATTGCACTGCCAGTGCCCCTACGCCAAAGTTTTAGTTACCTCGCCCCCAAAGGCCAAGCCGCCCCCACAACTGGTCAGTTAGTACTCGCTCCTTTTGGGAGTCGAGATTTGGTAGGAGTTGTTATCCCGAAGACAGATAAAAACAACTACGACCACACTAAACTCAAAGAACTTAAAAGCTGCTACAACACTGAACTGGCCATACCTGAGGAATTACTCAGATTGTGCTTATGGCTGACACATTACTATCAACACCCTCTAGGTGAAGTACTGCAAAGCAGTATTCCCCCACAATTAAGACAAGGTAAAACACCAACAGCGAGCCAACAATGGCAACTCACCACAGAAGGTAAAGGCCTGCCCGAAACAGCGCTAAAGCGCAGCCCCAAGCAACAAGAAATCCTCCTATATCTACAAAAGCACCACTATTTTTTAGATGAGCAGCGCTCAGAAATCGGCTTCAACACCAGCACTCTTAAAGCATTGACAGACAAAAAACTGATAGAAAAATGCGAAGCACAAGCAAGGGCCGTAAATAGCAGCACGCTCTTAAAAGAACCACACCTAAAGCTAAATAGCGAGCAAGAAGCAGCCGTCAAAGCTGTTCGATTCAAGCAAGCAACGGCCTCTTTATTACATGGCGCTACCGGTAGCGGAAAAACCGAAGTGTATTTGCAACTGTGCGCGCAAGCACTCGAAGCAGATAAGCAGGTACTTATCCTCGTACCCGAAATCGGCCTAAGCCCACAAACCGTTGGCCGCTTTCGCAGCCGCTTTAACAGCCCACTTGTGGAATTACACAGCGGTATTAGTGAAGCTCAACGCGCGCGTAACTGGCTCGACGCAAAAAACGGCCATGCCCGTATTATTATCGGCACACGCTTAGCTGCGCTCAGCCCAGTGAAAGAACTTGGATTGATTATTGTTGATGAGGAACACGATAACTCTTACAAGCAGCAAGACGGCCTGCGCTATTCAGCGCGAGACCTTTGCGTTTATAGAGCTCACAAGCTAAACATCCCTATCGTATTGGGCAGCGCAACACCGAGCTTAGAAACACTCAAGCAAACACTAAACAAACACTACCAGCATATCGTTCTAAAACAGCGAGCCGCCGGCACTCAAGCACCAGAGTTACGCTGCCTAGACTTAAAAGACCAACCTCAACAAGCGGGGCTTTGCGCACAAAGCTTAACCGCGATAAAACAAACACTCGGCCAAGGTAAACAAGTTCTCGTTTTTCAGAATCGTCGAGGGTATGCCGCCGTACAGCTTTGTCACCACTGCGGCTGGATGAGTGAATGCCCTCGATGCTCAGCCAGCATGACTCTACACAGCAGGCCAGCCCGGCTGCATTGTCACCACTGCGATTGGCGCACTAGGCCCGCACAACAGTGCCCAAATTGCCAACACGATCAACTTGAAAGTCGCGGCATAGGTACAGAACAAATAGAGCAGGAGCTGAATCGCCTCTTTGAAGATAGTGACGTTATTCGAATAGACAGAGACAGCAGCCGCTCTAAAAAAGCCTTTACCGCAAACCTAGAACGTATTCACAGCGGCAAACCCTGTATTTTAGTGGGCACACAAATGCTCGCCAAAGGCCACCATTTCAAAAACCTTGCCTTGGTCATTATCACCGACGCCGACCAAGGCTTCCTCAGCCCAGATTTTCGTGGCATGGAAAAAATGGGGCAGCTTTTAATGCAAGTTGCCGGCAGAGCTGGGCGAGAACAAGAGCGCGGCCTAGTATTATTGCAAAGTCACAGGCCCGAACACCCGCTTTTACAATTACTCTGCCAGCGAGGCTATTACAACTTTGCCAGGCAATTACTGGCTGAGCGTCAACACAACCGCATGCCCCCCTATAGCCACTTAGCACTATTTAAAGCGGAGTGTAAACGACCTGAAAATGCCACTGCGCTACTAGAGCACATCGCCGCCTTATACCAACGCAATAATCCCCCCTCGGCGGAGCACAGCCTACTTGGCCCCATGCCCTGCGCAATGGAGCGCATACAAGACCGATATCGCTTTCAACTGCTTATCAAGAGTCAGAGTCGCACTCAGCTCAGACAAATTACCAGCCCTTTGGTAGAAGCCATTGAAAACAACGCTTTAAGTAAAAGAGTGCGCTGGAGCCTAGATATAGACCCCCAAGAATCGAACTAAACAGAAACCAACCTAGTTTTTGAGTAAAGTGTCGTTCACAAGCTGAAGCACATAGGCTAGCATGCCGAGCCATTGCAATACGCCAGCAAAAAGTTAGCACAGGCCCTTCAAAACATGACTAAAAAACGTACTAGCCACGCCAAGCGCAACACACAAAAAAGCCAAAAACCCTCATGGTTTTGGTTTTTGGCAGGCCTTATCTCGGGCATGTTTATTATGTTTCTAGTTCAGCTCAATGGCTTTAAAAGTCAGGACATCACCGAAAAGCTACCTGAGGCCACAAAAAAAATAAGCAAACCAATAGAAAACATCAAAGATGACGTCAGCGAGCCCGTATTTGAGTTTTACGACCGCCTAAAAGAGCAACAAGTAGAAGTACCAGAGTACCAAGCACCAACTGAAGCTGAAATAAGCAAAGCAGCCACCCACGAGTATTTTTTACAGGTCGCCTCCTTCCGCAAAGAAAGTGATGCCGATAAGTTACGCGCCAAGCTTATTCTCATGAATATGGATGCTGTTATTGAAACCAGCAAACTTAAAAGTGGTGAAGCACGCTACCGAGTTGTTGTCGGCCCTTATCGTAATAAAAGCAAGCTCGCCAAGGCCCGCCAAACCCTAGTTGATAACCGCCTTGATTACCTCACTCTAAAACGTGAGATAAAAAAATAGCGCTCGATAAAGCTTGAAAAATAAAACCGGGCCCCCACTTCTGCAGCAAGATCACAAACTAGAATCACTTTTGAAAGGGCCCTGCAGTGCAGCAATATCGCGGTACCACCATTCTTTCCATACGCCGAGGCAACAAAGTTGTCATCGGCGGCGACGGCCAGGTCAGCCTCGGCAATACCATTATGAAAGGCAATGCACGCAAAGTGCGCCGCCTATACAGAGATAAAGTTATCGCAGGTTTTGCCGGTGGTACCGCCGACGCCTTCACCCTATTTGAACGTTTTGAAGCAAAACTTGAAGCCCACGGCGGCCAATTAGTTCGCGCAGCGGTAGAACTCGCCAAAGAGTGGCGCAGCGACAGAGCCCTGCGCAAACTCGAAGCCCTGCTTTGTGTCGCCGATGCCGAAGCCTCACTTATTATCAGTGGTAATGGCGACGTCATTCAGCCCGAAGACGACTTAATGGCCATCGGCTCCGGTGGCACCTTTGCCCAAAGTGCCGCGCGCGCCCTATATGACAACACCGACTTAGACCCTCGCGACATCGTTGAAAAAGGCCTGACCATAGCCGGCGATATTTGCGTCTATACCAATCACAACTTCACCATTGAAGAACTCGAATACTAGGCAGAGCATTACATGAGCCAGATGACTCCAAGTGAAATTGTTCACGAACTCGACCGTTATATCGTTGGCCAGAACAGCGCCAAAAAAGCCGTAGCCATTGCCCTGCGCAATCGCTGGCGCCGCATGCAGCTCGAGCCAAGCTTACGCGCTGAAGTCACCCCTAAAAATATTTTAATGATTGGCCCGACCGGCGTTGGTAAAACTGAAATCGCCCGCCGCTTAGCGAAGCTTGCCAACGCCCCATTTATCAAAGTAGAAGCGACCAAATTCACCGAAGTGGGTTATGTTGGTCGCGATGTTGAAAGCATCGTGCGCGATCTTGTCGATGGCTCCATTAAAATGCTGCGCGAACAAGAAATAAACAAGGTAGAATTCCGTGCTCAAGAAGCTGCTGAAGAACGTATTCTTGACGCCCTCCTACCTCCTGCTCGCGGCACAGAAGCTGAAAGCGATAACAGCACCCGTCAACTTTTCCGTAAAAAACTGCGTGAAGGCCAACTCGACGATAAAGAAATCGAGATCGAACTTAGCGCCACCCCCGTTGGCGTAGAGATCATGGCCCCTCCGGGCATGGAAGACATGACCAGCCAATTGCAAAATATGTTTAGCAATATGGGTAAAGGCAAAACTCAAAAGTCAAAAATGAGTGTCGCCAAAGCCTTTAAAAAAGTCAGCGAAGAAGAAGCCGCCAAACTCGTTAATGAAGACGATATTAAAGCGCGTGCGATTGAATCAGCAGAACAAAACGGCATCGTCTTTCTCGACGAAATCGACAAGGTCTGTAAACGCGAAAGTGGCTCTGGCGCCGATGTAAGCCGCGAAGGTGTACAGCGCGACCTACTCCCCCTTATTGAAGGCTGCACCGTTTCAACCAAACACGGCATGATAAAAACAGATCATATTTTGTTTATTGCCTCGGGCGCGTTCCACCTTGCCAAACCTTCCGACCTCATCCCTGAGCTTCAGGGGCGCCTACCAATTCGCGTTGAACTAGAAGCCCTCAGCCCAGATGATTTTGAGCGCATCCTAACCGAACCTAAAGCGGCTCTAACTACCCAACACCAGAGCCTACTTAAAACCGAAGGTATTGAGCTTGAATTTAGCCAAGACGGCATTCGCAAAATTGCTGAAATTGCTTTTGAAGTAAACGAAAGCACTGAAAACATCGGTGCACGTCGCTTGCACACCGTCATGGAAAAACTGCTCGAAGACATTAGCTTTGAATGTAAGGCAGGTGATGAAACAATCATCATCGATGCAGCAAAAGTTGAAAGCCAACTACAGGTACTCGCCAAAAACGAAGACCTAAGCCGCTTTATTCTTTAGGGCACAAACTCTGATGAAACCCACTAAGCTGACCTTACACTCTAAACGCGCCGAGCTTGAATTAAGCTATGGCGCCGAGAGTTATTGTCTAAGCGCCGAACTTTTGCGGGTATTAAGCCCATCCGCAGAAGTTCAGGGGCATGGCCCGGGACAAAAAAAAGTGCCTCTCGACAAGCACGAAGTCAATATTTCCGATATCGAACGGCAAGGGAATTATGCCCTGCGCCTGATTTTTGATGATGGCCATGACAGTGGCATTTACAGCTGGGCTTATTTGCGCAAACTTTGCTTAGAGCAAGAACCGCTATGGCGCGATTATCTAGTCGAAGCCGAAGAGCGCCGCCAAGAACTAAGCGGAGTGCAAGTCATTAAGTTTCAGCCATAAGCCAAACACCACCGCCCTCCCAAAGCACCAACAAAGCGGGCCTGAATCAAAGCCAAGCCTGTACCAAAGTGTTCTAGACGAATAAACTAGCGCCTCTAGAAATTTACTTGGGCAACAGCATGAAAGATCAAGAAAAAACCCACTTTGGCTTCGAGACCGTCAACGCAGGCGAGAAAGCCGCTAAAGTGGCCGACGTCTTTCACAGCGTTGCAGCTAAATACGACATCATGAATGATTTGATGTCGGGTGGTGTACACCGACTATGGAAAATGTTTACCGTTGAAAGCTCTGCTCTACGCCCCGGCCAAAAAGTACTTGATATAGCTGGCGGCACAGGCGACCTAAGTGCGAAGTTCAGCCGTATAGTTGGACCGAAAGGCCAAGTGGTTTTGGCCGACATTAATGAATCCATGCTTAAGGTTGGCCGTGACAAGCTTATTAATAAAGGGCTTGTTGGCAATCTATCCTATGTACAGGCAGACGCCCAATACCTACCCTTCCCAGACAATTATTTTGACTGTATTAGTATCGCTTTTGGCCTTCGTAATGTCACAGACAAAGAACTGGCAATGCGCTCAATGTTACGTATTTTAAAACCCGGCGGCCGACTACTCGTACTCGAATTCTCCAAGCCAGAAAACAAAGCCTTAGAAAAAATTTACGACACTTACAGCTTCCGCCTTCTGCCTATGATGGGTAAATTGGTTGCCAACGATGCAGAAAGCTATCAATACCTCGCTGAAAGTATTCGCATGCACCCCGATCAAGAGACACTCAAACAAATGCTACTCGACTCAGGCTTTAATAGTTGTAGCTACCACAATATGACCGGCGGTATCGTCGCCCTACACAAGGCTATTAAAGCGTGAGCGTAAAAGCGGGCCTATTAGACCCGAGTATTTTGGCGCTGGCAGCCAAAATAATAGAAAAAGCGATAAACGAATGTTTACGTTACGATCCGGCCAGCCTTAAACGTCTAGAGCAACTTAAACACAAGCGCTGCTGTTTAGTAATTAGTGATCAGCAGCTTATTATCAGCCTGCGAATATCTGAATCCTACTGCGAGCTTGCCCTCCTACCTGACAACGAAGACTTTCTTGAACAGGCAGACCTGTGTTTAAAGGGTGAATTAAAGCAATTCCAGAAGCTTGCCAGCGAAGCTAAACACAGTTTAGCGGGCAGTGGCGTTCATGCCCAAGGTGATATCGCCCTACTGCAAGCCTTTGCCGATCTAGTAAGCGATATAGACATCGACTGGCAAGATGCAGCCTCTGACAAACTAGGCCCAGAATTAAGCTCTGCGTTAAGCATTGCCTTAAAAACACTTAAGCAAGTACTACCAAGTTTTAAGCTAGTAGAGACTCAGGCTCACTTTGCCCAATTACTTCATACCGAGTGGCAGCTTGTACCTCATCCAGAAGAAGTGCTGTACTTCCAAAGCCAAGTTAATGAACTGCGCCGTGATGCCGAACGCTTAGAAGCACGTTTACACCAGCTAACCAGCCAATTGGCTAACCACAATAAAAAGGACTAACTGTGCGCAGTTTTAGCCGCTCTATTCGTATTGCCCATACGATAGGGAAATACCGACTTTTTGATTTAATTCCTCAGCCGAATAAATTGCGCTGGCGCCTACTGACTTTACCTTTAAAGTTCTACCCAAAACCCAAACACAATCGCGCAGTTTGTTTACGCTTAGCGCTTGAAGAACTCGGCCCTATTTTTATTAAATTTGGCCAGTTACTCTCGACTCGCCCCGACCTATTGCCGCACGACTTAGTTAAAGAATTAAGTCGTTTACAAGATCAAGTACCCCCCTTCGACCAAGAGCAATTTAAGCGGCTAGTAGAACAAGCGCTCGGAGCAAAAGTTGAAGAAATATTTGATGACTACCAGCACGAAGTACTTGCCTCGGCATCCATCGCACAAGTGCATGAAGCAAAATTAAAAGACGGGCAAGCCGTTGTTATCAAAGTCGTGCGCCCCGGTATAGAACAAACCATTGCCAGAGACACCGAGCTTTTAGCCAATATTGCCCAATGGCTAGAAAAGTTAAGTAAAGATGCCCGTAGGTTACGCCCCGTAGACGTAGTCGCAGATTACAGGCTCACCATACTTGATGAACTCGACTTAATGAAAGAAGCGGCCAATGCCTCACAGCTACGCCGTAACTTTGAAGACGACGACACTCTTTATATTCCTGAGGTTTACTGGCCTTGGTGTCGAAATAATGTCTTGGTCATGGAGCGTATCAACGGTATTCCCGTTAATGATATTGAGCAAATAAAAGCCCAAAAAACCGATTTGAAAATGCTGGCCGAACGCGGAGTAGAAGTATTTTTCACACAAGTTTTTGACCATAACTTTTTCCATGCGGACATGCACCCAGGTAATGTGTTTGTCTCTCGCGAGAATGCACAACAAAGTCCTAGTTATATTGGTATAGATTGCGCTATTTGTGGTTCATTAAGTCGTGAAGATCAGTACTATCTAGCGCGCAATTTAATTGCCATGTTCCGACGAGATTACCGCCAAGTAGCCGAACTACATATTAGTAGCGGATGGGTACCCTCTCATACTTCAGCAGGAGCATTTGAAAGCGCAATACGTTCTGTGTGTGAACCTATTTTTCAAAAACCACTTAAAGAAATTAGCTTTGGCGAGGCATTAATTAGCCTATTTAAAACAGCCCAACGCTTTGAAATGCCTGTGCAACCCCAACTAGTACTACTGCAAAAAACCCTGCTGAATATTGAAGGTCTAGGGCGCCAGCTTTATCCTGAGCTTGACCTATGGGCCACAGCTCACCCCTTTTTAGAAAGATGGATTAAGCAACGATACAGTGTTAAAAACTTATACAAAGAGCTGAAGTACAACGCACCAGAATGGTTAGAGAAGGCTCCGGCTATTCCCGCCATGCTTGTGCAAAGTTTAGAACAAGGGCAAGAGCTCACACGTATAGCACCGGAACTTAAAGCAGCAAGCCAAGCCTTTAACAAGCAGCAAAAAAGGATGAGATTTAAGAAAAAGCTACTCGCAAGCCTTGTCCTTAGCGCTGCAGCCATTTGCCATTACACCCTGCCTGGCGACCTTTCCATTGACACCAGTGCGATTACAGCCATTCTTGTCGCGATTGCGGCCTTAACGTTTATTCAAGCTTAATAGGTTCAACAATAAGCAGGTCGCTGTTTTTAAATATACGACGACTTGCTTTGCCTTTACTTCCCCCCCACCCTCATTCTGCTTTCTGATTATTCTTAGCAAGCCTTACACTAACCATAAAGTACTAAATTTAAAGCCTGTATTTATAAGTACCAAGAACCCATAAGAGGAATCTGTGATTAGACTCACGAAGCCTTCACGTTCACGTGGGATCGTATGCTTAAGTAGATTATGCTGGCAACTTAGCTGTGCTCCAAAATAGCCTATTAAAATATAAAGACTGCTACTTAGAGCCCTAGAAGTAGCTAAGCATCCATTCTTGGATACATCTCATTACTTTATTAAAAACAATAAATAGTAGGGAATTACCATGAAATATCTAATATCGGTACTCGTATTACTTATAAGCCATAGCGCGCTCAGCTTGCCTCAAGCCCCCAACGGAAAACAGTGGCAAACGGTTAACAATCTATCCGATGACTTTAATCACTTTGACAATAATAAGTGGCAAAAAAAACACCCTTATTGGAACGGCAGACAGCCCAGTCAGTACAACAGCAATAATGTCTCTGTAGCCAATGGCCACTTACAATTAAAAATGACGGTTAAAAACTCAAACCAACAAGGCAACTGGATTTGGGCGCCTGTTGTCACCTCAAAAACAAAAGCCTTTAAAAAAGGCATGTATTCTGAGGCAAGAGTTAAAATTGCAAATCTATCTGCTGTCACTGCGTTTTGGATGCAAGAGCCGACATACAGTGAAATTGATGTCATTGAAAATTACGGTACCGTAAAAAATGACCGCTGGCGTTATCTTGATTACACCATGATGAGCAATACCCATTACTTCACTAATAACTGGGCAACAGACGAAGTCACCCCTGGCCACTACACCAATCCTAATAAAGCACGCAATGCAGACAGCTACTTCACCTATGGTGTGTGGTGGAAAGACGCGCAGACCGTTATTTTCTATCGCGATGGCGTAGAGGCAGGCCGAGTTACACCTAAGGCCAACTTTAACGACAACATGTACGTGTTTTTTGATATGGAACCGTTTACTTGGGGCCCGGGTCTACCCACAGTCGCCGACTTAAATAACAACAGCATTAATACCTCTTATTTTGATTTTATTAAAACCTACGAGCTAATAGATAAAAATTCCGATGGCTCGGACGGTTCTGATGGGTCAGATGGCACTAACGGAGGATCTACGCCACTAGTCGATCAATGTAATACTACCGCCCAATGTAAAGCCACTTATGGCAACTTAGCCAACGATTGTAAAAACAGTGCAAGTGCAAATAGTATTTGTATGTGTGGTACAAGCCCTTGTGATAACGGCTCAGATGATGACACTTCTGACGACTCCAATGGAGGCGACTCTAATCTCGTAAGTCTAAGAAAAGGAAACAGCAGCAACTACGCCCTTGATGCAGGAAATGGTGGTAGCAACGGCCAAAACATTGCTCTTTGGAATTACAGCGCCAATAACATTAACCAGCAGTGGCTAGAAATAGACCGTGGCAATGGCTATTACAGCTACCAAAAAAACAGCACCAATTATTGTATCGATGGAGGCAATGGCGGTTCTAATCTTGCAAACCTATATCTATGGACCTGCAATAATAACAACCATAACCAACACTGGAAAAAGATAGCCCTAGGCAATAACAAATATAGATTAGAAAAACGTAACGCCAGTGCCTACTCGATAGATGGCAATAACGGTGGCGCTGCGGGCCAGAATGTCTATTTATGGTCATCGAATAGCGGTAACGGCAACCAACAGTGGATTATTAGTAACTAACCTGTTTAGCTTGGTTTAAGCGCAGCATTTAAACCAAGCTAATTCTTAAGACAAAGTACAAATAAGCGGCAGCCTAAAAACTGATTAGAACGGTGGCTAAACAACCGTTCATAATAAGCTGTTTCTAGCTGCCGATTTAGCCCTACTTTTTTTATACCCATCAACCTTAAAAACATGTATGAACACAGTAAGATCACTCAATATTAAAACATGGAAACTAGGCATTTTGACCCTGGCCTGCTTCACACTGGGGTTTTTATGTCACGCAACCTTGTTTTCAAAAAATAGTGATCTAATCCCCAATGGAAAAATATCGTTTGCACAATCCAAAATCAACAACACAACAAGTGATCAGCGCACAAACAGTTACAACAAAAGTTTACAAGAATCTAGCGGCCTAACAATTAAAGCCCACCATCAACCCGTATTTAAAAGTGCCAAACAAATAAAAAAACAGATAACTCAACTAAACAAGGCACCGAACAACAGCTTAAACGACTCCATACTAAACATCTCTATTGCTGAGTGGGCACAAGTATCCCCAGAAGAAGCCCTACAACACCTACTCACTTTAAACAATCAAGAACAGCAAAAACTAATACCTGTACTTATGGCTGTGGCAGGCCAAAATAAAAATAACTTTATAGAGAACTGGCTTCAACAGAACAAACAACACAAGCAGCACGCTTATTGGGCACAAGCTTATTATCATAGCTATGCCCACAGCGCCCCAGAAGCAGCACTACAGAGTTTAAATGAACATTACAGTGCGGATGAACGAGGAGACCTACTAAGCAGCATCATTGATGCTTGGGCCAAACTAAATATTGACGCCACACTTAACTGGTTAGATCAACAACAAACCAA
The DNA here is from genome assembly GCF_041346925.1 of Agaribacterium sp. ZY112. Classification (NCBI taxonomy): domain Bacteria; kingdom Pseudomonadati; phylum Pseudomonadota; class Gammaproteobacteria; order Cellvibrionales; family Cellvibrionaceae; genus Agaribacterium; species Agaribacterium sp. ZY112. The sequence goes on from NZ_CP166840.1 coordinate 249,379, forward strand.
TACGCTTACACAAGAGCTATATAATCGGGCCATAAACCAATATATTCAGCAAGATCCAAGTAGTGCGGCATTGCTCGTGACAAAACTTAATGCAAGCGATAACAAAAACCAACTCATTTCTGCTACTGCAAATGCTTTAGCACAACAAGATATCTATGGCGCCCTAGACTGGGCAGAAACACTTCAAGGGAATGAGCGCGCGATTGCACTCTCAACAGTGATGAACGACTGGGCTTCGCAAGGCATTCCAGAAGCGGCTCTAGACTATGTTTTAGCAGATAACAACCTTCAATCTAACAGCGATGTTTTAGTTGCTACAGTGAGTAATATTGCCAACCACGATCACTATTTATTAATCGAGCGACTATCTGAATTTAATGAATCAAACAAAGTTATCGTCGTACAAGAAATAGCTAACGCTTTTATGCGCCAAGATCATGTTAATGACTTTGAACTTTGGTATCAAAATCTTAGCAATGGTGCACAAAGGGAAGCCGCAAGCGTAGCTGCTATTAACGCTAACTTACGTAAGCGGCCACAGCTGGCCTTTAAATATGCTGAGAACGTCATATCTTCTCAAAGCAGGAAAAACTATTTAGCGCAAGCGGCCAAATCTTGGGCGAATGAATCCCCCGCCCAAGCGAGAATAGCAATAGAAACAACAAATGTGCTTAATCCTGAACAGAAGCAAAGCATCTTAAAACAGTTAACAAACTAACTTAACTCTTAAAGTCTATTACATTCACCTATTGAAACCGTTTATTAAACAAGAGCAATCTTAAACACCAGTGGCTGATTCGTTATCCAAACCGATAAAAGCCTCACTCCAATCTTTCCAAACTACATCGTAGCCACTTTGCTTTAGCATTGTAGCTACGTCACTTGCACTGCGCTCATCACAAATCTCAAACTGCTCCAGCTCTTCATTTTCTAGGCTATAAGCGCCAGGAGAAGTTCTTGCACCAGCACTCATACTACTAATACCTAGTTTAAATACATGATCACGATAGTGTTGTGACTCCCGGGTAGATAAGCTCAGATCCACAAAGGGGTTAAACAAACGATACGCGCAGATCAGCTGCAATAGTTCCTTATCACTGATTTCATTTTCAGGTTTAAAGCCTTCGGCATTACGCAAGCGAGGAAAACTAACACTAAATCGGCTCTGCCAATATTGCCGTTCTAAATACGTTAAATGCAAGGCAGCAAACGCACTGTCTACTCGCCAATCCTCTAAGCCTAGAAGTACTCCCAAACCAATCTTATGAACTCTCGCGGCCCCCACTCGATCGTGTGATGCTAAACGGTAGTTAAAATTAGCTTTATTACCACTTAGGTGATAAGCGCCATAACGTTCTTTGTTATATGTTTCTTGATACAAAGTGACACCATGTAAGCCCTTAGCTCTTAGATACTCATACTCATCTTGCTCAAAAGGCTGGGTCTCTATACTGACAGAACTAAATAATGGAGACAGAAGATCAAGCGCATTCGCTACATAATCCACGCCAATCTTAATTGTCTCTCCCGTCACCAATAACAACTGTTGATGGCCTTGATTTTTTAAAGCTTCGGCCTCCATTAAAATTTGGCCGTCTTTTAAAGAACGACGCTTAAATCGATTTTTAATACTAAAGCCACAATAAATGCAGTGATTAGCACATTTATTTGACAAATACATCGGTACATAAAGCTGAATGGTTTTACCAAAACACTTACGTGTTTGCTGCTGGCTTAGCTGGGCCATAGGCTCTAAATAATCTACGGCTGCAGGCGAGATCAAAGCTAGGAAGTCTTGCCAGTTGCGCCTACCTTTTTTATACAAAGCGTGCTCAACTTGAGCGGTACTAGAGCTATAGATACGTGTTTTTAATTCACTCCAGCTGTGCTTTTCAAATTCGTTTACAAAACTCACACTGGCACCTACAGCTCAAGAAAAGCAGTTAAAGAGCTGCTTTCAACCGCCTGCCGACTAACAGCCGGCAAGGCTGCTTCAAATGCCGTTCGACCACACTCTACGCCCTGTTTAAATGCCGCCGCCATTGCAATGGGGTCTCCAGCTGCAGCAATCGCGCTATTAACAAGCACTGCATCAGCGCCTAACTCCATAGCTGCAGCCGCATGTGAAGGCGCCCCCAAACCCGCATCAATCACAACCGGAACCTGTGTTTGCTCAATAATAATTTCCAACATACTCAAGGTGCTTAAGCCCTGATTACTACCAATAGGTGCGGCTAAAGGCATCACTGCCGCTGCCCCCGCTTCCTCTAAGCGCTTACACAAAACTGGATCAGCACTGCAATAAGGCAGAACAACAAAACCTTGTTCGGTTAATAACTCACAGGCCTTTAAGGTTTCAATGGGGTCGGGTAATAAATAGCGAGGGTCAGGATGAATCTCGAGTTTAAGCCATTGGGTACCCAACATCTCACGCCCCATCAGGGCGATTTTAAAAGCCTCTTCGGCCGTTCTTGCACCTGATGTATTGGGTAATAAATCGACCCCCAAATCGATCAAGGCTCGGGCTAAATCAAATTCAGGTTTATCTGGATTCACCCGACGGAAAGCTAGGGTGACCAACTGCGTCGCACTAGCAGCAATGGCGTGCTTCATCTGCTCAAAAGACCCAAACTTTCCCGTCCCCATAAACAGGCGAGAATCAAAGCTTCTATCGTGTATTTTTAAGTTCGTTTTTTTCACTGCAAGCCCATCCCCAAGATTGCCAAAGTCGACCATATAAGGGCAGCTATCCTAACTTCGATTTTGTCGTTCACATTAGCCGATATCAAAAAGACCGCGGAAGGCAGAAGCTCACACACGACTTATGCCCCTCACCCAAGACTTGAGTGTCGAACCTCCATGTATAACTTGACTCCTTAGACTCACAAAAGCATAATGCGAATCATTATTGTTTGCATGTATTATTCACGCCCTATGACCTACCGGCCTAAACTCTTGCTCACTAGCTTCTTTGCGCTTACCACAAGCTCACTGATGTATACGCTGCATCAACACGCAAAGTAGTTTTATTTACCTAACCTTAGGGCTCGGCTTAATGGGGCTTATGTTAGTACTCCTCAAACTTATTGATTACTCGTCACAACAGGCTAGCCCTAGAACTTCGTCTATTTAGTCACAGAGAAACAGCTTCACCCAGTAAACAACAAAGGAATACCCATGAACCTAAATTGCGCTCTTATCTTTGGTACTGACACAGGTAACACCGAAGAAATGGCCGAAAAAATAGCCGATGCCTTTGTACAGCACGGGCTTAGTTTAGAGCTGATAAATGTTAGCGACTGCAGCGTTGAACAGATTGAGACGTTTGATTTTATTATCATGGGCATACCAACCTGGGACTTTGGCGGCATACAAGAAGACTGGGAAGAATTCGAGCAAGACATCTTGCGCTGCCAACTTAAAGAGAAAACCGTCGCACTTTACGGCATGGGTGATCAACTAGGCTATGGCGACTATTTTGTAGATGCTATGGGCTGGCTGTATGAACGAGTTGCAAAAAGTGGGGCAAGGGTTATTGGCGCATGGCCAACAGAAGGTTATGACTTCGCCGCCTCTCTTGCCGTCAATGAAGATAACAGCCTATTTTGTGGATTAGCTATTGATGATGACCAACAGTTTGATTTAACAGATGAACGAATAGAACGCTGGGTACTGCAATTATTAGCTGAACTTAATGAAATCGAGGCTGCTTAATATGTTAAGCCAACATCATCAGATAATCAGCCCAAAGCCCAAGCAACAAGTAAATTACAAGCCCCACTTAAAACAAGCTCGGCACTATTTAAAACAAAATAACTGGGATACAGCCGTTCTTTTTTATAGCGAAAGCCTAAGTGCTCTAGAAAAACAGCTCTCAAGTAACCAGTGTGAAAACTGCAAACGCATCTTAGCTCAACAGTTTTGTAGAATAAGTATTGAGCTAATTTACAGTTTAAGACGCTGCAAGCAGGTCAACACCTCTAACTCTGTAGTGAAGCTTCACTCTTGGCAATTACGTAAAGAACTTGGCAGTACAGTTAGCCAAAACTATATTAAAGCACTAAATAAAATGAACAGTTTATGCCTGAATAAAGCAGGCGTCTGGCTTAAAGTACTATTCGCCCAAGATGAAAAAGCCAATGCTGTCCTGCATTAATACAAACAGCGCCACGACGGCACACATTCTCATTGCCGAAGATGACCCTGAATTAAATTCTCAAATGAGCCAATTACTGCAGGAGTCCGGCTACTGTGTAGACAGCTGTTTTGATGGTGACGAGGCTTTAATTCTTGCATCGAATAATCGCTATCAAATGTTGTTATTAGATTTAATGCTACCTAAGCGAGACGGCTTAAGCACCTTAAATATATTGCGAAAAAAAAGCCAACTTCCTGTCATTATCGTCACAGCCAAAGGGGCTGAAGAAGAGCGTATTCTTGGTCTGCAAAATGGTGCGGATGACTATATAAGCAAACCCTTTAACAGTACCGAACTGCTACTTCGTATTGAAGCTTTATTAAGACGAAGTCAAACAAGCGAAATCGAGCATAAACTCATACAAGAGCTTCACAATCTAGAATTAAACTCAAAACAACAAAGTGCCATATTTAACGGTATCAACCTTAATTTTAGCCAAATACAATTTCAATTATTATGGGAACTTGGTATCAACCAAGGGCAAGTACTAAGCAAGGCCTATCTATCCCAACAAATTCTCAAGCGTCACCTTGGCGCTTACGACAGAAGCTTGGATATGCATCTAAGCCGTATTCGGCGCAAGCTCAATGAAATAGGCTGGCAAGGTCAACTACAAACCATTCACGGAAAAGGGTATTGCTACATATGAGTCGTCGTCTTTTTTGGCGGCTTTGTTTGTTCTTTGCTGCGGGCATTGTTGCGCTCTTTTATGTAATCAACCTCTTGGCAATACAAGCAGAGCAAGACATGAGCTTATTAGCCGAAGAAGATCGCCAGCAATTAAAGACCTGGGGTTTAGAGGCGGAGCAATTATATCTAAGTGGAGATTACGAAAAACTAAAACAATGGTTACTCAAGCTTGAGCAACAGGAGCAAAGCCAAGCTGCTGTTCTGGAACATAACATAAAGCTAGTAGCCGGAGATAAACTAAACCGTGATCGCTACACAGCTTATAATTTCGGCCGGAGTGTCGACTGGAAAATTCATCTACATTTCAAAGACAGCCCTGTTATGGAAGTGCCCTTTAGCCAAGGACAGAGTAGCTTTTTAATCCAGCTTCCCGAGCGCATGCACCCCGGAACCTATTGGCAGACAACACGCTGGTTATTACATATTGTTTTACCAATGGCCTTACTTGCCCTACTCGCTATCCGTCTTTACGCTTATATTATGCAGCCCTTAAGCCACTTACAAAAAGCGACCAAAGAATTTGCTCGCGGTAATTATGATGTAAGAGCAAGTCAATCCATGCTTAGACCTCACGATGAGTTAAGCGAGCTGGCTCAAACATTTGACCAAATGGCGGCCCATATTGGTAAACAATTAGTTAATCAACGTCAGCTTATTGCCGATTTAAGCCACGAATTACGTACACCACTTACTCGCTTGGACATCGCTTTAGACGCCGCACAAAAAAAGCAGAACAGTAAAGTAAATTTAAATCGTGTTGAACGCGAATCAAAAAATATAAGGCGCTTGGTTAATGATGCCCTAAGCTTGGCGTGGTTAGAAAATGAAACACCGGAACACGATAAAGAAACATTAGATCTAGTTGATCTATGCGATGTAATTGTAGACGATGCTCACTTCGAATTTCCTCACAAAGAAATAGACTGCCAACTTCCAAAACATGCAATTTTACAAAACAGCAGCCATAGAGCGGTAGGTCAAGCCTTAGAGAATGTGCTACGTAACGCCCTACGTTTTACTCCACATGGCAAAAAAGTGGAACTGTCACTAAGCGATACCAACAGTACTTACCTACTCAGAGTAAAAGACCGCGGCCCTGGTGTTCCTGAAAACCTGCTTGAATCCATCTTTGAACCCTTCTTTCGTGTCGATAAAGCCCGCTCACAAGACAACTCCAGTTTTGGTCTTGGTCTCGCTTTAGCCCGTCGCCAACTCGCCCTAGTTGGTGCGAGTATTCATGCAAGTAATCGCCGCTCTACTGGGCTGTGTATTTCTATAGAGCTACCTAAAGCACTTTGATTCACACATAAGACTTATTACCCACATCAGTATAAATATCGAAAAATTTTCTGCGCCCTGAATTTAAGCCGTAACAGCACTGTTGCATATGTAACAAATGCAACAGTGCTGTACCAACAAAGCCTTAATGGGAATAATTCGCAATTAGATTTATAGCTAACTTCACACTGAAGGAACATTCATGTCTTACCTTTTACATAAAAAGGCAGCGGTTTCATTAAGCGCCGCTATTACTGCAATTATTTGGGGTAATTCGGCCCTAGCGCAAACCCAAACTACAAATGACAAAGAAATCACTGAGCAAGTCATTGTCGTAGGCCGTATGACCAACACCGAAGTCACTCCCGAAGAGCTTGAAAAGCAACAAGCTATCGACCTTAGTGACATCTTTCGCTACATTCCATCGGTATCGGTAGGCGGCTCTTTAGGTGTTGCACAAAAAGTCTATGTGCGCGGTATGGAAGACACCTACCTAAACGTAACAGTTGATGGCGCACCTCAAACGAGCACGATGTTCCACCACATAGGCAGGGTAAACATTGAACCTGAGTTGTTACAGCAGGTGGAAGTACAAGCCGGTGCCGGTGAAGCAACCAGTGGTGCAGGTGCTATTGGTGGTGCCATTCGCTTTAAAACTAAAAGCGCTTCCGACCTACTTTCTGAGGACAGCACCTTCGGTGGCACAGCCAAAGCCACTTACGCCTCCAACAGTAATTCCAGAAAAGGCGTAGCCTCACTTTATGGCCGTTTAGGTGATAGCTGGGGCATACTCGGCTCTTATGTAGCAGTAAATAGCGACGACATGGTCGATGGCAATGGCGATGACATTAAAGCAACTGGTGCCGAACAGCGCTTAGGTTTTATTAAAGCCGATGGTGGTATTGGTGATCACCAACACCTGAGTTTAAGCTACGAAAACAGAGATGAAAGTGGCGACTACGCTCAGCGCCCTAATTGGGACCCAAGCCAACAAACCAATTTCTTCCCGATGGACGTTCAACGCGAAACCAGTGTTGTTAATTACAGCTTGAGCCCCAACCAAGCCCTTAATTTAGAAACGACCGTTTATTACACCGAGCAGACTTTAGCTCAAGATACGGGCCCAGAAAACTGGGGTACCTACAGTGCTAAAGTTGAATCCATCGGTACGGATATTCGCAATACCTCACGCTTTGGCAGCAACAGCCTGACCTACGGGGTGGACTACCGCCAAGATAAAGTCACAGGCACTGGCGACGGCAAAGGTCTATACCCAGCAAGTAAAGACTCCGAAGAAGGCACCGTAATGGGCGCCTACATTCAGGATCACTGGAGCATCACCGATGCACTATTACTTAGTGCCGGTGTGCGCTACGACAACTACGACCTAGACCAGAAAAAAGCTGCTTTGGAACCCGGGACCGATACCAAAGTTTCGAGTGATGGCTTTAGCCCCAATATTGGTTTGAATTTTAAAGCAAACGAATATGTGACTATGAATATCGGTTACGCCGAAGCTATGCGCGGTAAAGAAGTCGGTGATGGTTTCACCCTAGAGGGCAGTATTATCGCCCCTAACCTTGAGCCAGAAAAAGTTAACAATACCGAACTTGGTATTGAGTACGCCGACGAAAACCTTTTCTTAAGTGCGGCGGTTTACCAAAGTGAAATCACCGATGTGATTATGGATCAAATTGGCCGTGGTACTTATTATGAAAACGCTGGTAAATTCGAAACCCAAGGTTTAGAACTTGCAGCAGCATACCAATGGGATTCACTGCGTGTAACAGCTAACTACAGTAAAGAAGACCCACAATTTAACGGCCACGATGTTGAAGGCTACGAAGAGATTGGCCTGGCAAACAGCCGAGGGGACACTTGGAACTTAGGTGCAAGCTACATTCTTTCTGAAGCATGGGAATTTGAATACCAATTCACTTACACCCAAGACATCACCGTCAATACACTTTATCGAGCCAAAGAAATAGGTTGGATAGACGATATTCAGCAAGTTGAGAAGCCCGGCTACCAAGTGCACGACATATTTGTACGCTGGAAACCTCTTGGCGACAGCCTCAACGTAGACTTAGCGGTACTGAATTTATTTGACGAACACTACCGTGACCAAAGCAGTGTTGCCGACTACGGTAGCGTACCTGGCTGGAATATGGTTAAAGGCCTTTATGAGCCCGGCCGCGATGTACGCGCAACCGTAACTTACAACTTCTAAACTTCTAAACTTCTTCCTTCAAAGGTTTAAGGAGTGGTGCCGCCCCAAACGGTGCTGCTCCTATTTTTTATGAGATCAAAAACCCGTTTACTGTGGATGCATTTACACAGCTACATCGCCTGTTTTTTTCTTCCTATTGCTCTACTTTATTTAGCTACCGGGCTTGTTTATATGCTCGGTTATGAGGGAGAAGAAAGTGAATTATTACATCAACCTTTTACACTAGAGAATAAAACCTGGCCCATCGACGAAGCTAAAGTTAAAGCCGAGCTCGAGCCTTTTATTAAAGAAAATAAACTAGGCCCTTTTCCAACCGACTTTTATAACGAAGAGGGAAAATGGTTAAGCTGGTATAGCTACAAAGGCGCCATCACTCTCTTCCCTACTGAAGATCCTGGTGAATACACACTGGAAGTAATTGAACATGATTTTTGGAAAAGTTTACTGCTTATCCACAAAAGCTATGCTGGGCCTTTTTTTTGGTACCTAAGCTTTGCCTTTGGTTTAAGCCTCTTATTTAGCCTAACAAGCGGTTTGATCATTGCTATAGCAAGCAAAAAATTTAGATCAAACTCTCTAATTAGCTTAGTTATTGGTTGCGCTACTTTATTACTAGCGTATTTACTAGGAAATTAACAAGTAAGGCCAGAAAATCTTCGTTCTCTGGCCTTACTAAATCGTTAAAGATTAGTCACAGCCACTATTAAAACGCTGCCCACCTTCTTCCCAAGTACACTGACCATCAATGCACTGGTATAAGTTATTATCAAATTGATTCGTTGCGTGATCAAAAATCTTAAACCAACCACCATCATCCCAAACGGCCGTAGCCTGATTTTTTTCAGAGGCAAATTCCGCATCAAACTTTTGATACCAGTAGCGAATATTATTACAGTTCATCGCTTGATAACGCGAGCCCCAGCCGCTGCCCCACTCACCAATATAAATCGGCATATTATTGCCCACACTAGTCGACCACTGGATCATAAGATCCATGGGCTCATAAATATGGCTATCAGTCCAGTTATCGTTGTAATCACCTTGATGATTACCGTGGAAAGACCAGGGGTTGTAGTGATGGAAGGTAGCCATCAGATAAGGATCTTCACCTCTACCCACGTCATCAAGATGAGGCCAAGTCTCAGCCATCTCGTGAGCACCAAACCAGCGGTTACCGCCGATTAAAATAATACGCTTAGGATCAAGTTCACGAATTTTACGATAGGCCTTACCCGTCATATCACGTAAAGCGGCAGGGTCCATACCTTCATTACTACCGGTAGATTTATGCGGCTCATTTAAAATTTCATAAGTCAGACGGTAATCTCTATCAATATATAAATCGGCAATATCACTCCAGAGTCGCTCTAGCATAACCGCATTTTCTTGATCCTTAAGCCCCTTTTCATGGTGCGCATTAATAACAACATGCATACCCGATAGTGACAGGGCGTAATCAATGGTTGCTGTAATTTCCGCTAAACGAGGGTGTTGACGATTAATTTGACCATTATTAGCACTTGTTAATAGATTCGAGCCATCAATACTTTCCGTCCACGTGATGGGGATACGTACATTTCGATGCCCTAAAGCATAATAGGCATCTATTTTTGCTTTAGCTGCCGTAAACGTACGTGGATGCTGATCACTTTCAAACATTTGACCTAAATTAAAACCTTTGCCCATTGCTTCTATCGCAACATGCGCTGTAATGCCTGCAGGCTCTGGCGAGTTTGAAGGGATAGGACTTGGTGAAGATTCAGGTGAGGGGCTAATGACAGGCGAAGGACTTACACTTGACACAGGGCTTGGGCTTAGTGAAGGACTAGGAGTCGGAGTAAGGCTAGGTATAACACTTGGTTCAGGACTTGGCATGACAGAAGAGCCACACAACTCGCCATTTAAACGAAACTCATTTACCTGCACCGCTTTTGATGAACTTTTATTTATTAGAAAACCAAAGTTTGAACTGCCATTAACAGCAATTCGCCCATTCCATGAATTTGATTTATTAGCAGCTTCTATATTTTTACCACTATTACTAAAGTTTGCATTCCAACCGTTAGCAAACGTTTCACCTTCACCGAGTTGCCACTGCAATTCGTAGCCATTAATACTTTCAATACCTGTATTGTTAATGCTAATGTTAATTTGCGCGCCACTATTCCACTCATTAGTAATTGTGTAATCAACATCACATGATAATGCACTGCTTACGCCACTAAACAACAGAGTACTTAGGCCTACAAGCGCCGTGATAGGTTTAAGCCGTCTACGATGACAAATATCCGATATAACAAGCTTCTTTTCCATTATTTTTATCCTTAAAGTTTGCATGAAAGTCATACGACTTATCCATACTACAAACTTAATGCATACAAAAAGTGCAAATAAGCACAGATTAATAGTTAAAATAATAAAATTCGTAGAATATGTGAAAGCCTTCAAAAAAACTCAAGGCGAAGCCCTAAGTAAAGCAAAGCCTAGTACGCACCAACAGACAAACACTAGATACTTTTAAGGGCTAATAGGTGGGACCAATTCTTTACGAGATAATGGCTAAGAGCAAGGCGCAGATATTAAGGCTCATTAATTTAACCGCTACTCACCAAGTAAACGTAAAACACCTTTAGCTTGCTCGTTAGCCTGAACCCTAAGCGCAATAGCCACTTCAGATTGAATTTGATTAGCGCTTAGCTCAGAGATCTCTTTAGCAAGATCGGCATCTTGAATCCGTGAGCGCGAACTTACCGCTTCTAACTCACGACTAAACAAGCCATCAATCGAAGACTCTAAGCGATTAGTTTGAGCGCCAATTTGAGAGTTAGAGTTATCCACCTCAGTTTGAACATCATCAACAATACTAAGGGCTTGCTGGGCCGAAGCCACACTTGAAAGATCGATGTTTTCGAAATCAAGCTCTTCTAAGCTTTGCTCAAAATTAGCCAAGCTAATGTCAATTTCGGCACCCTCATCACTGCCTAAAACAATACTGACACTTTGGTTCGTATTTAAAATAGTCTGCCCATTAAAACTGGTGTTCTTAACACTACTTTGGATCTCGGCTTTAAGCTCTTGAGCCTCTGTATTTAAAGCACCTCTATCTGATTCACTCAGCACCCCGTTAGATGCCTGTAAAGCCAATTCACGAATGCGATCAAGGCCTTGCGTAATATTTTCAAAAGCGCCACCAGCAACCTGCAAATAACTGATACCGTCATTCGCATTGCGCCCCGCTTGTGATTGTTCCTGGATCTCCGTGCTTAAACGATTGGAAATAACCAAGCCAGCGGCATCATCTGCGGCAGAGTTAATATGGCTGCCAGAAGCAATACGCTCAGAAGTCTGCTGGATATTATTCGCCGTCTGTGTAAGCGTATTTGATCCGATAGTATTAATAGCCATAAAGCATCACCCTATAAGACAAGTAGCGACTAAAAATAGGGCGTTAATCACCCAAGAACAGCCAAACAAAATAGAACGCTAATCCGCAAGCTTACGCCGATAGTAAAGTGAATAGAAAGGGTATTAATTTATTAAAAAAAACTGCTAAGACGTTTTGGTTATGTATACCCCCTTAGCATGAGAACAATAGGGCAATAAGCTCCGATCTTCTGAACAGATCTAACGTTTTAACGTTATCGACTTCACCCCTTCAGCTTTCCAAAACACAGCGCAGGTGTTTAAGCTTTCAGCCTCGACTCTAAGTCCATTTAAATAAGCATGACGAACCAGATCAAACAAAGCCATACCGCCTGGCGCACTTAAATCTATAGCGTAAGCCTTATGCTCATTACAACGCGCAGGCTCTTTTAACTCACTAGAAAGCTGAAAAAGAACAGCTTCAGAGGGCGTCATAGCTTTAATCATTACAACCTCGCCAGACCAAGAAGCAGCCAGTACCGATGATGTTCCAAATAAAAAAACTAATGCCAACAATAGTTTCACCGCCATCCTCCGAAAGTTAAAAACGCTATAAACCTACAGGCCATACTTAACACATAACTACCACACCAACTCATAGCAATGAGACAAGAAGCCGAAAAGTCACTATGATTACTTCAAACCAATACTTATAACACTGCACGGTGTAAATACAACACCAGGGCAGTGATTAGTATCACCACTATTATCACTGTAATAAAACCAAACATTCTTTCCTGTAGCTTTAGCATGAAGAGCTGCTGAAAGTAAGGCGCTATTATTATTTCTTATAGCAACATAGCCACCTGAACACTCAGCAGATAATTCACTACTCACTTTTAAACATGTCACTCCAGAGTTAGGTGAATCTTGACCACCATTAACCAATATACGAGTAATATTTGTATCACCAATCACGATAGATTCAGCCCAAGAAAAGCTGCTAAGCACCAGAGCCAAGAAAATAGAATACTTCATAAAACACCAACAAACTTAAACACTATAAAAAAATAAACAGTACAGCAAGCTAACGAGCAACACTCAAAAACAGCATAATAAGTATTTACTAGCAACGCCCAGACGCTTGATCAACTTTAACTAATAATGCTTGTAACTCCAACTTTAAGGCCTGCTTTACTTCATCAGCTTCCGCCTTAGATTTATCTAGAGAAATAGTGGAAGCCGCTCTATCACTGAGCCACTCACACGAACGCCCCCCATCATCAAAGTTAGTTTCTAAGCTCCAGTAAGCATACATCTGATCATCACTACCAGGCTCTAAAGTAAACCCATATTTTTTTACTATCAGACTAAACCCGCTTACATAGCCGATACTGGTTTGACTGAGCGCCGACAAAACTTCGTCTTTAGCACTAAAACCCGCTTTAACAGCGCTAGCATCAATCTCTTTAGCGATGCCTTCATCTATCGCAACACCAATGGCGATACCCATGGCGCCCATAGATGAACTGAGCATTAAGCCCGCCCCAGCACCTTTACCAGAAAACCTAATGCGATCCGGCTCTGCTATAGAGACATCAGCTTTAATCGATTTTTCACCGGGAAAGCCAGAGCAAGCACTTAAAAAAACGCTTAAAATAGTCGAGAGAAAAAAGAATCGAGACAACCCCATAACAACCTCAATTAAAAACCTATTAAACACAAACACGCGCCTAAGAAAAGCATTCAAAGGCGCGCTCACCGCTTTCATAGAAACTACGTCAACTAGGGGTTGTAAACGTAATTAATCCTACAACGACTACCATTCATGGAGCTCGTTACCGCCTGAATACATACCCTATTATTTTGAGCTTTTTCTGCAAGAAGAAAACTCATCACATAATCTTTATTATTTGAGTCATGCTTTAAATAAAATCCACCTGGGCACAAAGAAGGATTCTCCTCATACTCAACCCAAATACCATAGGTATCATTACCATTAGCCCATATTCTAAATGTATCGATAGGACCACAAAACTTTTGCGTGTCAGCTACAGATTGAAATGACAAAAAAAGAAATAAGAACGCAGAAATAAACTTCATAAAACACCTAAGTCAGTAAAAAACATACAAGCATGCGAGGAGTCATTACCATCAAAAAGACCTTACATAGCCAAAACTCTAATTAAGAATTAAAGAAATAACAGGAACAAGCCATGGATAGTTATAAGTATCACTAATAGCCATATCATATAAATCACTAATATTGCTGGACATTGCCCCACCCACACCATACTCGGACATGTGAAAATCATTTACACCGTTAGCAACAACCACGTCAAAGGGGCTTTGAGATAAGTCAACAGGGGAAACAGTGTCAACTGGAACCGTATTAATAGCCAAAGCACTTAATGTTGGTATAAAGCACGAGCTTTCTCGATGCACTTCAATTCCATCACTGTATGGATTTGGCCATGTTTCACTAAGCACATCACCTAATCGCTCACCAAGCTGTTTAGGTACATCTACAGTCGAACAAGGGATGTCATCTAAATGAGGCGCCCACTCCCAATAGATAGTTTTTTCGTACTTGTCCGTTCCGTCACCAAACGACAATTCTTCGCTTGCATCTTGGTAATCCATCCTCCCCCAAAACATAACAGGACCTGAGTTCGGACGCGCTTGGTGTACATTCAGCCAAAGCTTGTTATAGCTATTAACACTATCTGAGTGAGACTTATAATATAAGTACTTATCACCGGTTACCCCGGCTTGATACCCTCCACTTATTGAACCATTCGCGATGGCGGAATTAGTTTTTGTGTTTTTAGGAAAGCCCAAAGCAGCCAGCTCAGCCTGAAGCGCAAGCCCTAGAGAATGCATTTCATTACCATATAGTTTGTTTTGTATAAGTAACTGCTTGCCTGCATTCGAATCAATACTCTCAGTAATCAAAAGCTGCGCTGTGGTAATAGTCGACTTAGCTTTTCTCAACTCTTCATGAGCCGTTTCACTCAAGAGTAAATCATGGTTAAAAGCGAAATCATCAACAAGCCACTCACCTATATCCATCAATTTGTCTGATAACCAACCTGTATTATCAGCCTTGGCTCTCTCCGTAGCATCTCTTAGGAAGATTGGAACATACTGAAGAGAAAGAGGAACATGCGCACCTAAATGAGGAGAATCATATGAAATATAATGGCTTACATTATGAACCACCCCCTGCTGCTCCATAGTAGTCAGCGCATACCTAGCGACAACGCCGCCCAAACTCAAACCAACCAACACCACTTCCTGATTAGAAGTACGAAGCGATTCAATTTTCTTTATTGCTTGAACTAAGGCCAAACCTTTATTTTGAAGATAATCTTCATTGTTATTAGAAAAATCAAAATACACAACATCGACATTTGAAGCCTTGGCCTTATCTAGCAAATCCCGAGGGATATTACCTAGCCCCAGCGGTTCTAATCCCTCGGAAAAATCTAAATCGTAGGGCCCCACCACATAGAGAATTCTATTCAGATTAGCCCCGTTATCAGCAGGCACTATCTTTACATCTAAAGAACCAAAATCAACATAGGACTCTTTTGCATCAACTGAACACCCAGACGGATCGTAAAAATCCGCTACATTTTCACAGGTACCAGAGTGAGCCTTTAAAGCCACCAAAAACAAGCAAAGCCCAACAAAGCTAAAAACCTTTAATAAAAACCTCATACATCCCCCTAAATGAAACCATTAATCCGAAACAACAAGACCACCTAACTATAACACCCGGCCCAACAAACAAAGATCTATTACGTGCCAAACACCTATACAATAAAAAATTTAATTCATTACAAATTAAATGACCATATCCTTTCCCAACCATTCCTTAATGAGAAAAAATATGTACAAAAAATAGCAACCATGCTACTTCTAGCATCATCATTAAACACTCATGCTGCCTGGCACAACTTGACTGGCGAAATAACCCACATAAATTTTTATGCTACGACAGACACCGTGCTAGTAAAGCTTGAAGGCCCAGGAATCCCTGTGGATGCATGTTCAAGCAAAGATTACTTCGCTATTGATGGAACCACGCCTGAAGCAAGAAGAAGTCAAATGATTGCAGCATTACTTTCTGAAAAAACAGCAGGAACAAAGGACACTATTGCATACGACTTCACCAGCTTCTGCGTACCTTAGTAACAACCCGAGCGCATACAGAAGCATATTAAGAGTAGTTAGATAATAACCGACAACCGTACAACAACGAAAAACCGGCACACGCTGTTGTACTGAACGCATCACACTTAAGCTTTTTTAGATTCCCCATCAACCTACCCGGTACACCTTCATACGACCATGGGAACAACCACCTTCTGCATCATAACCAATATTAATTGGCTCACCACTTGCGTAGGCTAAAAGTAAACGGGAAAGGACCTGCTGCCTAGTTGCATCAGGTGTTGATGCATCGATAGAAAAATAGTCCGTCTGGCAAGCTGGGTGAGAGGACGGCTGATTTTCTAGCCTTATCAGTATATGATTGGTATAGGTATAAGTAAGCACATGGGTTACCTTGCCAACTATATTAGCGTTGTAACCAGCATAAGATTTAAAGCTAAAAAACAGCAAAAACAACACACAACAAAATTTCATAAAAACTCCTTTTAAATAAATTTATTGCAGTCAATGGCACCAAGGCATATCACAAACATACAAAAGCCAATGCAAAGCACATCTAATATAAAACAAAGCAATACTTACTATAGAAAAATAACAAAGTCATAAAACACGAAAGGTTAATAAGCGGCAATGCGTGAAGCGACCACTTTACCGGATAAAAATGCCACACCACCAGTACCACATTGACTCGAGCTTTCCGCAACCTTTATCAATGAACCACTTTTCTGCGCAGCTAATAGCACTGAAAGAACTCGATTAATTTCGCCTTCACTACCTTCATAAGCATATTTAGTAGCATCTGGGCAAGAAGCTGGATTGATAATTGCACCTGTTGTTTCAAACAGAATAAAGCCACTATAACCGGCATAAATAACTGTTACCTTTTCTTTACCCGTCCAAGAATCAGCATAAACAAAACAAGGAAGCAAACAAAAAAGTAAAAAAATACGTTTTAACATTTTAATCACCCTGAACAACTTAACCTATAAATTCCAAAAAACATCAACTTTTGCAGCACCATTGATACATGCGTCTTGCTCATACTGAACACGCATTTTTCGCCCCTCATTCATAGCCGTTAAAGCCGCAGAGTAAAACAAATACGCTTCCGGCCCCTCTAGCAGCATAGAGTATACCTTCCCATCTTCACAGCTCGTCCCTTCAGCAGTTTGATCGCCTTTTATAAATACTCTGTTAGTATTTTTTGACAGACCCACTTCTACAACATCAATCACCATTCTAGATGCTGCACTTGCAACTCCAGAAACTACTAACAGCATCAATATAGAACAACGCACCGCTATGGTTTTAAAAAACATACAACTTCCTTATATACATATTACATCTGAATAGAATCAACCAAGCAGTTAGGACTATCGTCATGGTTGATACGGATAGGTTTATTAAGTGAATATGCAAGCATAACCACACTCAACATGCTCTTTACACCTTCAGAACCTAAATCATCTTTTGCATAAACCTTAAACAAAGTTTCATTTTCAAAACACCCAGACCCGATCATTGAGGTTTTAGAAGTGATACGAAAATCACCATTAGAAAGCACTTCTACACCTTTAACTTCAACATTAGAGGTTTTCTTTGGCGATGTGTACTTATCAGCAAAAGCACTAAACGAAAAGAACACCACAAAAAAAACAAAACAACATCTCTTAAAAAACACGACACACTCTCTATACAAAAAAACCAACAAAGTTAAACAGAGAATAAATATAACTAAGATTAAACCTCAGCAGCACAAACAAATTACGAGAAAAAAACAAACATACAGACACATTAATTTTGAACACTTAGAATGGTAATAGGCTTCATATTATTTGACCCACACCACGATATAGGCTCTCCCGGATATACATTTGCAGTTCGCTTACCCGAAGCCATCATAAACATTGCCATTGACAAGAAATGAGAAAGCTTTTGCTCACCCACTCTAGACTTCTGCACGAGATACCACTCCCCATTACTCATCTTAAGAGCAAAATCACTACTACAGTAATATATTTGCTCAATTTTTAACCCCGCCCCACTGGCATGCACTCCCATTGAAGCGATAGAAACCGAACAAGCTAAGAAAAAAACCAACAGATTCTTCACAAACATCTCCTTAATATTTTAATCACACAAAACACAATCAAAAAAACCTACCAATCGAAAATATCGACCAATAAGTAATTCAGCCAAACAAACAAGGAGGGAGAGAAGCGAAAAAACATACGATAAAATTTAATAACAAAGCACTCCTTGCTTACTCGAAAATAAAGCATACCCATAAAAAGATATTAACTATTTCGCACTTACAACATTCCTTATATCTCGCTATATTTGGCTTAACGTATTAGAAAGCTAGTAGCGATAGCACGCATGGATAAATGCGTGCTATCGCTACTCTATGTACATACCATCGGGAAAGACTGTTGAATTAGACGAAGCCACATCACAGCTCTTTGCTCCATCCGAGCTATAATACTGAAGAACAACTTGCTTATTGGCCATTTGTGCGGCAAGAGCCATAGAGTGCCGAACTCTAACCAGCTCATTATCAAAAGTTCCGATATAGTACGATACACCATTACCACACTCTATTTTTGATTTAGAGCTATTCCCTGTACCACCAATAAATCCAGCATGCAATTGATTAACTGTGCACTTACATGTATGAGTTACCGCATAACTATTAGATACATTCAAAACACAAGACAAAACAACTAGAAATATCAATTTTCTCATAACACTCCCTATAAGACCAAAGTACAATTATTCAAAACACTGGTCACAAAACACTGCATAAAAACCCACCTTAGATCTTTACTCTACCAATTCAGTAATAAACGGCTTAAGCAAGACACAACGAGATTAAAGAACAGGCGAGCCCACGGTTATATATGTTGCTTTGCAGTAATGTGAAGCTGCTGCTCTTTTTGAATCATCATAATGCACACCAATTTCTTTACCTGCCATATGCGCAGATAAAGCCATCGAATATGCTTCACTACTATCCATAGCAAAAAGGGCTCGCCCCTTCCATGTACCGCACTCCCCTACTTCGGCAACCCCTTTTAAAGTAAACCAAAATACTGGGGGCGACCAACTTGGGTGCACTTCTCCATCATGAATACGAACGTATTCAACAACACCTTTCACTTCTCCTGTTTCTGCTATAGCCGAAATACCAAAAAATAATAAAGTAACAACAAGTAACCTAGCCATTTATAACTCACCTTTATTTATCTACATTAAAAAAACAAAATACAGATGATCAATTAAAGTTAAAACCTACACACTCCAAAGAGCAGCAAGATATGTAACTACATCAGGGCACCCACTTTGTTATTACTTAAAAAATATGACGCAAGCCGTAATAATAGCGTATAAGAGTTAACCAGATCTATAAGATTACCAAAGAATAGACATGAGAAATTAGCCTTCCATTTCAGGCAAGAGAAAAACTAAAAGTGAGGATAGGCTAAACCAAGTAAACACTAAGAACCGAATAAGGCCTTGCAACTACGTACACCAGAAGCTTGTTTAAGGCCAAACTGCTCTGCACATATTCTAACTACATGACCTCGACCAACAAGCCCTTTAAATCTTACTTCAAAATCCGTAGTTACACTTAACCATCTGTTTTGATCAATATGGAGACGTTCTAATATATTAGGCAAATCATCATAAATACGCCCACGCTTATTCACACGAACCTGCCTACCCGTCCAATCAACTAACTCTATATAATCTTGCAGTCGAAACGGCAAGCCTTTAGGCATTGTTTTGCGCGGATTGCCAACAAAGGCAAGTAAATCGGCTGGTTGTTGTCGGGCTTGGTTCGGAGAGTTGGACGATTTAGCTTTTTTTATTCGGCGTTTAATACTTGTATTATCTGAGCTTTCTGGAGTTTTAGCCATCTTTGCACGGATAGGATTTAAATCAACATACGCCATACAAGCAGCCAATGCGGCTTCATCTAATAAGGCCTGGCTTTTATAACGACCTTCCCAGAAACGCCCAGTGCATTGATCTTCGGAATTAGCTTCGCGAGCGACACCTTCATTAATCAATTGCATAAACTGGCTTATGCTAAATAAGCGTTCACGCCAATTTTCGATAATCCCTTTTAAAACACTCATTTCAGCGTTATCGAGCGATTCATCTCGAATAAAGCGCTGGCTAAGCAAATTACCTTTAAAAATACAGTGCCAACGCTCAACAACCTCTTTATTTGACCAACTAAGCGCCTGCGCCTTATCAACCCGTAGCACCACATGGTAGTGATTTGACATCACCGCATAGGCGCAAACATCAATGGCAAAGGTCTTGGCAAGCATAAGGATACGCTCTTCTACCCACAAACGTCGATGCTCATAATCACAGCCTGTTAGTTGATCTTTACCACACAAAAACGCCCTACGTACACAGCGGCTAACGCAGTGATAGTAAGGCGTGGCATCTAAACATATCTGTTGTTCGCGCGCTTTGGTCATACGATCTAGTCATCAGCTAGTTGAGAATAACTGAAGACTAGACCAAATTATAAAATACAGACAACTTAGTGGGTGTCCTTTTATTTTCGTGCTTTTATTTTCTTGGTCCCTTTTATTTAGTTATTACCTCTTAATTCAATCAACTTTTTTTGTACAGACCTCATCTCTTCTTTACTAAGCCCTATAACATTTGGGAAGTCATGCTCATTCAGTTGAACACCATGAATTAATGCGTTTATCGTACTTAATACCGCATAAAACTCATCATCTCCGAGCAAAGACAAGGCATCACCACCAATAGAAGAAAGCAACTTGTCTACCACTAAATTTGGTAACGCCGTCGTTATAACTATGTCCCCAGAAGACTCCAGGTCTTGTAAAACAAGCGCAATCTTACTTCGAAGATTTGTTGGATTAACATCTATCATGAAGCCTCCCTTACGGCTCATTAATAAAATAATCTAAAGTCTCTTTAAATACTGAACCGCCATCAGGATCCCTAGGGTTTAAAACAACAAATGTTTCAGTAGGAAGATCATAAAAATATTCTCGCCCTCCATTAGCAAGCCGTTGATGAGTAGGATATGTCATAACTTTCTCGATATGCTTTGCAAACTCCTCCCTTGTCTCAACAAACGGAAAGTATCCATCGTCAGTCACATGCTTAAACGCATGACCATTTGCAAGCCTTACAGACTCTTCCTGGGCTTTTAACTGACGCTTCAATAACGCCTTACTTTCATTAGTCACCCCATAATGATTAACGGGGCTATTAAGATCTGTAACTTGGTTACTACTCTTTAGAAAAAACTTACCCGCAAACTTGCCAACAATCGGAATTGCAAGCAACACAGTCTCGTAACTTACTGCCCCTCCCCCAGATATGCGCTTAATTTCAACTACAGTTGAGCACCCAGTCATATCACAAGCAAACGCCCCAAGACTCTCTACAGCCTCCCCTAAATCTTCCAGAAAATTTAGTGCTCCCAACATTCCCTGCTGCCCTGGAGTTCCTTCTGAAAAAACTATTGGCGTATCCAAATCAAACCCTACCGGCTCAGTCCAGGCACAAGGCTGACCATTAAACTGCCCACTCATAGCACATGCCGTTTCCTTATCTAAGTGGCGAGCTCTTGATTCCGACTTTACAGCTGCAGCGGCCTCCAGTTTAGCCACCAGATCGGGATCTTCTTTTACATCGTAGCCATTAGGGTAAGTACTCCCAAAATGCCATTTACCCTCTTCATCTTGCCATCTATACCCACTGGAAACCTTCTCAGCCAGAAGAGTTTCCCTGTCATCAAGAGCATTAAAACGTGCTGCAGTGTATCCAGCAGTTGCAGCAATATTCACATCCATACCAGCAACAAATGCTGAAACAGCAGCCGACAGCTTAGCCATATCTGCACCACGAGCAACGAGTAAATCCGCCTGATACATAACCTCGTCAAGAGGAAGGGCTCCATCGGGCCCTATAGCCTCGTTAGCCCACTCCAACATATCCTCATCTAAGCCCTCACTGTAATATTGCCCCACTAACTCGCCCACCACAGCGCCACCTGCTCCACTTTGACAAGCCATATTGGAATCTATTTCACCCTCAGAAATAGAAGCACTAGCAACACCCGATATACAGCCTGCACCTGCATGCGCAACATATTGAATCGCGGTATTAATATGCCCATTCTCTGCGGCATCACCAATAGCCGTAGCCATTTTCTGACCTATCGTATTGACAGCAGTCATTGCAATGCTTTGACCTAGAGCATCGCCAAAATCAGAGAAATCACCTTCATTAATAGCCGTTTGCACACCCGCCGACACCACAGAATTAGCAAATGCTTGAGTTGCCTGGCCAGTAAGCGATAACTCTCTTGGCGCTGAAAACAGCCATGAATCATCTACTTTATTTACATCAACTTCAGTGAAGAATTCGGCGCTAACTTGGTTCATAGCCCAAGCAGTTACCATGGAGGTGGCTATCGTTCTTGCACCTTGCTCACTAAGAATGGACTCATACGCGGCCTCAAACACTTCCAATGGATTCTCTCCATTTACCGCCGCATTGGCGGAAGCTTGAGCAGCCAAGGTCGCCATAGAAGCTACCGCCGCCTGCGTAACAGCTACTGTTGTTGCATGCGCGGTTGCAGCCGCTGCGGCTGTCATACCATGTGCTGCTCCTACCAAAGCCGCACCAGCCCCCATCGTCGCTACTGCAGCCACGATGGCAATAACTGCCATAGCTGCCGCATTCAGTGAGGTATCGTGCTTATCCCAACTCTTATAAACAACATCTACTTCTTCCCAATCAATACCCGTTGTCTCGTCATAATAGAGATCAGCAACCCATTCCATGCCCTCAATTTCTTGAAATGCATCGACCTGATCTTTAAGGCTTAAGCCTTCTTTACCTCCATATTGAATATGGATTGATTGTGCTGCCTCAACCGAGAAGCCTCCAACAATACTGTTATAAACTGCTGTTTCGCGTGTATGACCACGATTTATTGTTGAGGTGGTAAACAAGTTTTCTTTTACATTGCTGTAACTATAATGATCATTTTCTTTAGCCAACAATAACTTCAGCGCACCGCCTGCAGCAGATACGCTGGTACCATCCACCGAAGTAATATCAGCAGCCCTTAAAGTAATATCACCAAACTCACTGCGAATAGTGATGCCTTTACCCGCATCTAAGAAAGATCGAATAGCAACCGATTTGTAGGCCTCTTCAGTCTCACTTCCCCGCTGATAATAACTCTGCGTTGAACTCAACTGATCCTGGACAGTTATCCCCATCCCGGCCAACAAACTAATATGCCCAGAGTCGGAAATTATTTCAGAAGCATCAATTAATATTTTACCAGCGGCCATTAACTCGATGGTATCTTCAGCGGTAATATAAGACTGTAAATATGAGGTAGCAGAGCGGCTCTCTTGCGCCGAACCATAACGAGATGAACTACTACTAAAGATAGGCAAGCCAGCAACAACAATATCGCCAGCTGAGCTTAAAGTGACACTGCCTTCATTTGCAGAGACCTTTGCTCCAAGGATTTTAATATCTTCAACTGTACTTTCTAAAGTAATACTACCATCAGTCGAGTTAATGCTGGCGATCGTGCCGTATGAAGTCCCTTGCTCATAACCCAGATCATAACGGTATACGATAGTATGGTTATGAATACTTTTCCCAGAAATATCTAAGTTACCGTTAGCACTTATAATGCTTGATGCGTTATCAAAGGTTCCGCCTGCAACAATTTTTAAGTTGCCTTCACCGGTCAATCTGGAGTTCGTAAACTGTATACCTTGAGTAGCATTTATAAATGTATTACGAGCAGTCCTAATATCAACATTAGTTGCATCAAACGCTTCAAAGTTTGCCCAACCACTTATTTCATTTGTGTTTCTTGTGATCTTTTGATCTTTAACGGTTTCTTTAGTGAGATAAACAATAGGCACAATAACCGAACGACCATTAATCGTTCTAAGCTCAGGCCACACCATGTCTTTACCTAAACCACTATCGGTTTGATCTAGGCTTAAAGGCACACCATATTTCACATGTGGCGGCCGCGCCTCATTATTTAAATAGTCATAGGCATTTGAATACAGCTCATCTAACTGGGCAGCTTCATTACTGAATTCTCTTTTTATACTTCGCCCAAGTAATGCTTGTATTTGTGTACGTACATAACGGGCCTGTGCCGATACGGTGCCAACATAATCATACTGTCTATGGGTTGTTATAAACGTAGTGATATCGCCCACTGCGATAGGCACGTAGGTAGTAGGGCTGATTAAATCTGAATTAGCTTTAAGCGTTTCCTGATATAGCCACTCCGAGCTTTTTAAACCACTGCTCGACCACTCCAAATAATGTGGTGTTTCGTATTCATAACTTGAGTTTTTTGCATCAAGGTATATTGGGTTGCTTGCAAAGTCGCTCTGAATCACTGGTGTATTAAGCACTTGGGCTAGCGCTGGAGTGAGCGGGTTCATGAGCACAAGTGCACTTAATGCATATGCGGTTATACGTTTAATAATTTTTTTACTCACAGAACCTTGTTCTTTGGCAACTATATTCACGTTATTGTTTCCCTTACTCACGATGCCAGCCCCCACCAATCAAACTCATCAAATACGGCGGTAAACTTCTCTTTTACCGAGCTGTAATATCCTTTAATCAATGAGAAAACAGACACCTGTTTTGTTTCGCCTGTTGTACCGGCCACAGTATATGGTGTTGTATCAACATCGGAAGGACTCCCATGATTAACAGTTCGCCCATTCAGACCACTAAGCTCCTCATCTTCATCGTAATACGTATCTGTATAAGTAGTTTGTTTTATTCCATTCAAAATCACACTACCAGTATTAATAGCCTGCCCCATATTAAAGTCCCAACCGTATTGAGTAACCCCCCTAGAGCGATATGCCGTCCCATTGTATTTGTGCGACTGCAAGGTAGTTTTCCCTGGAATATTCCCCTGCGCGCCTATATAAGCTTCACTATAATAAGTAGTTGTTTTAGACGTTTGACTAGGAATTCTGTATTCGTTAGAGGCTTGTTTTAATAAATATTCAAATGGATTTATTGTTTCTGCAGAATAAATTGATTGATCAGCGTCAAATCCTCCTCCAATAGAAAACAAGGCGTCCAGCTCTCTAGGATTCTTAACAATGCTGCGTGTACCACCTGCATTTGCATCATTAGTAACCGCTGTACTATGCTCGCTAATACCTTGATTTTCTAAACCTACGCTTTTTAATAGTGGTGAAGTTAAAGCGCCACCTTTAAAAAACTCTACATAGCCAAGCATGTTGGCAAAGAAGTGGCTTGCCCGTATATTTACCGCCCCCATTGACGAGAAAAATCCAGGAGGTGAATAAACAGCCGTTACTGTCGTATAGGTTTCTTTAGTCGACTGAACGTAGTCCCAATACTCTTTATTGAGCTCTTCAAAACTCGATGTTAAATACGTAGCTACTCGATAGCGCTGATTAATTAAACGCTTAGTATTAATATTGACAATACCATCAGGTCCATTTTGCAATAAAATAGCTGAAGCGTTCAGGATATATTCTGCTGCTGTAGCAATATTAGAACTATTAACAGGGCCACTTATAGCCAGTTCGTTATCTGCTAAAACTGCAACCTGAGTAATACGTCTACGATCTAACTCAACCGCAGACTGCTCCTCTCCTAGTCGAGAGTAATAAGGGTTTATATTTTCAAACGCTTTGGCTTTAATCTTTACATCACGACCGATTATGTGTGCGGTATTTTCACTTGCCATAGTAAGCGCAGAGCTTTGTACAACGGATACTTTATTTGGGACGAGATAAAAAGCCCCCAACTCAGTACTGTTATAGTTATAAGATGCAATCATAGAATTGGGAGCGAGGAAAGCCTGTAAAAACTCTGAGCTCTCCAAGTTCAACATTCCATTAAAGCTTACCATTGGCGTTCGATAAGGGGTTCTGGAACCATTTCTTACAACACCACCTGAAGATTCCAGCTCAATCAACTGGGCTTGAATCACACCTCCATACTGGTTGACCAATGTATCTTCTGTCGTTATAAATACTCTGTTTGTTGCCGAAACATTAGCTTCATTGGTAAATGAGCCTGAGGCCATCTCTACTACTGGTGCATTTAAATCTGCATAATTATTAATGGCCCCACGCGCGATTAGTTGTACTTTAGGCGTCGTGATTCTTGCTGTACTACGAAGTACTGCATTCTCAGCCGAGCGAATGACTAGGTGTGACTCATCTAGAATTCGCCCTGAAACATCAACCCGCCCCCCCAGAGACAAACTCTGTAAAGTCACGCCAGGGCTAGGCAGATTAATTTCACCGTTATAACTGACACCACTCAAGGCATCGACGCGACTATCTACTGTACCTGTAAAAAATAAACTTCCCGCTGAACTAACACTAACTCTTGGCGCCTTTAAGACCCCATTAATTAATGTCTCTCCATCACCAGTAAGATTTACGATAGAAGCGTATTCGTATTCCCATGTAAACCCGCCGGAGACCACATCGATAGCTCCTGTACCCAACTTATAAGAACCATGAGGAACTGCGCTGTAGGCAATATCAGCTCCACTTATATTCTTCATTGCAGGCTGATTGATATCGACCACACCATTGATCGTTATATTTTGTGCAACAACATCTAAACCAATAGCTCCTGGTGCATAAAGTCCTTTTAGCCATATCCGAGCCGGGCCGGAATCAAATATACCAAGGGCGGATGCGTCCGAGGGAATATTCTTACCCTCACTTGAAAGCAATGACAGGCGCAGGACATTGTTGATCTCACAATTATTACAAGCCAGCATATTTGAATCTGTTGCTATAAACACGAGATCTGAAGCTGGGCCAACAATATCAATCACAGAGGAAAGGTTGGCACCACGCACTAAGAAAACAATAGTTTTAGCTGACGAAATGGCTTCACCAGTGACGCGGTCATAACTGGGCGTATTAGAGATAAAGAGCGGGGAAGTCACACCAAAATCTGAAAACTCGTTAATCGATATACCGTGTTCATTAGGTGGTGCAACGTAAATAATATCTCGACCAGACATGCCCTCAGATTCAAAACGAGCACCAGATATTGGAGTAATTGTTGTTGCTAAACCGTTCGTTGAAAGAACAGGAGCTTGTGGCACCCCTCCCAAACTGACGGAAGGAGCTTGTCCCAAGTTATCTCTAACCTCCACTGAAACAACAGGGCTATATGTTCCAACACCATTGCCATAAACAACTCTCATCCGGTATTGATAAATGCCGGGCAATCGGTCATCAATTGCGATACTAGTAAGCCTATCCGGGCTTGGGTATGTATTTGCAATACCTCCCCAAGCACCTCCCGGAGCTTTTTCTTCAGGGACAGCAATATAGTTGTCCCCACCATAAGAAATTATATAATCTCCATCACTATCAAATGTAGGTACATTTGGAGAATTTACAGCATAAGCATTAAGTGAGAATAAAAACCCACAAAAGGCTAGTATTATCAAACGGGAGTGAGACCAGCTCGGCATAACAGGGTTGTCCATTATGGTGGGGAATATAAGAGCGGATATAGCTTCAAAACACTAAAGGGGAGAGAAAGATTAATAGAACACTAACCCTACAAATATTGCCTGATCTTAATCAAAAACATAAAACATGCTCTTTGATTAACACTCACACCTTGATCGTCAAGCCTTCCTAGAAAATCTGATTATATAAGAAAAAACGCCAATCAGACAACAGACACGACACACCCAATATAGTATTAACAATATGTCTGCAAAGTACTATTCATAAGAACTTTAATTAGCAAAACTATAAAACATCGAACATAAAAATAAGCAGTAGAAAAGTACAAACTCAAGAAGAAAGGAGCCATATGAAACATATAACCCTACTGCACATCCTAGCGCTTACAGCCACCCTCTCTCATGCAGGCGGAGACTCATGTTCAGGACAAGGAAATAATTTCCAGATAATCACCACAATTAAAACCCTTAGCGGAAGCTAAGACGAGCATAATAAGGATACTGGCAAATTACTCGGTCTAATTAAGAAGAGGCACTAAGTAAGCCCCGAACTACCTTGTCCAAAAGGTCCTAGCCAATAACAAACTCACTGCAAAATAATCATTGGTTTCAACTAGCGGACTGTTTTGTGCGAAGTCGGTTCCGCTTAGGTTGTCGTAGCGCAAAGCAATACCATAACGCCAAGGGCCTCGGCGCTGAGTAATAGAGCTTTTAAAGTAAGTTCCGCTATAACCCGCTTTGGCGTTGTAATAAGGCCGATCGGGCAAGACAAACTCGTCATCCACTTGGTAATAATAATCGTGGTAACTTTCATCCGCCCAGGTCACACCTAAGGAGGTGGAGTAGCGCCAATCTTTTTCTTCGTGCTGCTCTTTGGTCCAGGTGACTTTGGGGTTAAAGACATAACCCACGTATTCCACTCCGGATAGGCTTGCACCAAAAACACCACGCACAGGCATGCGCAATACCCAACCGTCGTCATTCACATTGCCATCGAGAGCGATATTTAATGAAGGACCTAATTCAAAGGTGGAATCTAGCTCGGGCATGTCGCGGCGTAGATAATTGTCATCTCGGCCGCCACTTAGAGCGACTTCACCACTAACGGTAAATTCCCAGTAGAGCTCTTTAATGAGCTCTCCACGCAGGCCTTTCCTATCAATTTTAATTCGGTCTCCGCGATAAATTAAATACGGCACCGGCAGAGCTTTGGCGCCGTAACTTTTTGAGCCTCGGTAGTCGGCTAGATACTGAGCACCAAGGGCCACACCTAATTCAATTTTAGGTTTGTGCTCGTAGTCGTCAGCACTTGTGTTCTCACCTGTTTCAACGGCCAGCGCTGGCACTGACAAACAACAGGATAAAAACGTTAATACAAATTTGTTCATACATTTCTCAGAAACAGGAAAGGTCGACGGAAATATCAATACCGTGCAAAACATGAATTTGCTAAAAACAACTGAGATGCGGCGTGTATCCATATAGCCATATGCTGCTAGTGCTCTCGTCTACTTTCAGCAAATCGATGTTGTCTAAATGCGCAGGGTAATAAGCATCTCAATTATCAACTTTCTTACAGACATAAAAAAGCCCGCAGAAGCGGGCTTTTTAAAACAACAGGGCAATTACGCTTCTGGAGCTTCGTCTTCAGCAGATTCTTCAGCCGCTGGCGGATCTAGCAATTCTTTAATAGAAAGCTTGATACGGCCACGGTTATCTACATCTAGACACTTAACTTTTACTTCTTGACCTTCTTCTAGGTAGTCACTGACGCTTTTAACACGCTCGTGAGCGATCTGGCTGATGTGAACCAAACCGTCTTTTCCTGGAAGGAAGGTAACAAAGGCACCAAAGTCTACGATACGAGCAACAACACCGTCGTAAACTGCACCGATTTCAGCTTCAGCTGTAATTTCTTCAACTTTAGCAATCGCTGCACTTAAACAGTCGCCGTCTGGAGCATAGATCTTAAGTGTACCGTCGTCTTCAATATCGATAGAGCACTGAGTCTCTTCAGTAATAGCGCGGATGGTTGCACCACCTTTACCGATAACGTCGCGGATCTTGTCTGGATCGATCTTAGTCTGGTGGAACTGAGGCGCGTTTTCAGAAAGAACCTGACGAGGCGCATCGATCACTTTGTTCATCTCAGCAAGGATGTGCAAACGTGCTTGCAAAGCCTGCTCTAAAGCGATGGTCATGATCTCTTCGTTGATGCCTTCGATCTTGATATCCATCTGCAAAGCAGTGATACCAGCTGAAGTACCAGCTACTTTAAAGTCCATGTCACCTAGGTGATCTTCGTCACCCAAGATGTCGGTCAATACTGCAAAGCCGTCGTCTTCTTTGATAAGACCCATGGCGATACCAGCAACAGGCGCGCTTACAGGTACACCAGCATCCATCAATGCCAAGCTAGTACCACACACAGAAGCCATAGAGCTTGAGCCGTTAGATTCGGTGATCTCACTAACTACACGAATGGTGTAAGGGAAGTCATCTTGGCTAGGAAGCGTAGCGGCAATACCGCGACGAGCCAAACGACCGTGACCGATTTCACGACGGCCAGTTGCACCAATACGACCACACTCACCTACAGAGTAAGGAGGGAAGTTGTAGTGAAGCATAAACGGGTCTTTGCGCTCGCCTTCAAGGGCGTCGATGATTTGTGCATCACGAGCGGAACCAAGCGTGGCAACAACCAATGCTTGAGTCTCACCACGGGTGAACAAAGCTGAACCGTGAACCTTAGGAAGAACGCCAGCTTCAACTGCCAAACCGCGAACGGTGCTGTTGTCACGACCATCAATACGAGGTTCGCCGTTAATAACTGCGCGACGTACGGTTTGCTTCTCGATTTTAGAGAATACAGATTTCACTTCGTCAGCATCGACTTCCTCAGAAGCAAGCTGAGCAACAGCTGCGTCGCGAACTTCGCCTAAGCGAGCGTAACGAGCCATTTTGTCAGTGATACGATAAGCTTCAGCTACTTGAGCACCAAAACCATCTTTAACTTGGGCGATAAGTGCGTCGTTAGAAGCTGGTGCTTCCCAAACCCACTTTTCTTTACCGGCTTCAGCAACCAAGGCGTTAACGGCTTCGATAACAGCCTGTAGCTCTTGGTGAGCGTAAAGCACAGCGCCAAGCATGATGTCTTCAGGAAGCTCAGAAGCTTCTGATTCAACCATCAATACCGCGTCTTTAGTACCGGCAACAACCATGTCCAACTCAGACTCTTTTAAGCCACTGTGAGTTGGGTTTAGGATGTAACCTGCTTCTTGAGTGTAACCAACACGTGCCGCACCAATTGGGCCAGCAAAAGGAACACCAGAAATAGCCAACGCTGCAGAAGTACCGATCATCGCGCAGATATCTGGGTCGATGTCTTTTTCAGCTGAAACAACGGTACACAGTACCTGAACTTCGTTTTGGAAGCCGTTCGGGAACAGTGGACGGATAGGACGGTCGATTAGACGTGAAGTCAGAGTCTCTTTTTCAGAAGGACGCGCTTCACGCTTAAGGAAGCCACCAGGGATTTTACCGGCAGCGTAATATTTTTCTTGATAATGTACAGACAGCGGGAAGAAGTCTTGACCTTCTTTGGCGCTTTTAGCGGCTACCACAGTACAAAGTACGGTAGTTTCACCAATGCTTACAACTACTGCACCAGTAGCCTGACGAGCGACACGCCCTGTCTCTAGAGTTACGGTTTGATTACCGTACTGAAATTGCTTTTTAACGGGATTCACTATTTTGCCCTTTTCCAGTTTTACTTTTACTTCTATATATTTAATTTTAAAGCTGGGAAGCTCTGAGCAGTGCTCTTAGTTAAGCCGCTATAACTGGCCTTAAAAACCCTGTTCAGAACTTCCCGATGAAACAACAAAAAATGCCCGCGCAAGGCGGGCATTTCCGGTTCCTAGCGACGCAGGCCCAGCTTTTTGATCAGCTCGGCGTAAGCGCTGAGGTCTTTACCTTTAAGATAATCAAGTAACTTACGACGCTGGTTTACCATACGAATCAAACCACGACGACTGTGATTGTCTTTCTTATGATCAGCGAAGTGACCTTGAAGCTTGTTGATATTTGCAGTCAACAAAGCAACTTGTACTTGAGTTGAACCAGTTTGGCCGCCGTTATCAGCGACGATTGCTTGTTTCTCTTGAGCGCTCAATGCCATGGAGCTTTACCTCTAAAATTACTGTGAATATGCAAAACCAGCCGATCGCACAAACAATCATGCTGGGCTCTACGGCCTACCCGTGCATATTTACAGGCAGGTCGTTGTTCAATTCAGCTCAACAAGAACTGAATCTAGACCACTAAACGCTTTGGCGCCAAGCAGCCATCGTCCGTTATCTGGGCTAGACCTAGAAAACGTCCTGATTCTTCGAAAACGCGCACGGTATCACCTTCATCACCAATTTGATAGACCCGAATGTCCATCAAACGTTGGCCGCGGCCAAAGTAGAATGCGCCATCTTCGTCTAAGTCTATTTTAGGCAGACTAGCGACCGGGGCATCCATAGGCTGAAGGTGGTAATCAAGCACCTCGGCAAGCTGCTCACCGCGCTCGGCTTCCAGCTCATCTAAGTCCAAAGCCTGGCTTTCATCAAACGCCCCACTCTGGATACGATGCAAAGTTTTAACTCTAGCACCCACACCAAGAACCTCACCTAAATCGGCAGCTAAACTGCGCACATAGGTGCCTTTGGTGCAGTGAATTTCTACTTCGACGTAAGCGCGCTCACCAGCTTCAAAACTTAAAAGCTCATAGCTATGAATGGTTACTGTACGCGCTTTGCGCTCGACTTCAATGCCCTGACGCGCCAATTTATAAAGCGGCTGGCCATTTACTTTAAGTGCTGAATACATAGGCGGCACTTGGTCAATTTCACCACGAAACGCTTGCATGGCCTCTTCGACCGCAGCTTGGGTGATTTGTGCCGCACTGGTTTCTTGCAATATGTCGCCATCAGCATCAGCCGTATCGCTAACCACCCCTAACTCAAAGATTGAGCGGTAGGCTTTATCGGCATCAAGTAAATACTGTGAGAACTTAGTCGCCTCACCAAAGCACAGGGGCAATACGCCCGTTGCTAAAGGATCTAAAGCACCGGTGTGGCCAGCCTTATTGGCAAAGAATAACCGCTTAGCGCGCTGCAATATACCGTTAGAGGTCACACCTGCCGGTTTATTGATAACTAGCACACCATCGAGCTTGCGCCCAAATTTACGTCTACGCCCCATTAAGCCTTATCGCCCTGCTCTTCAAGATCATCGTCAACACGCTTATCAGCGGCAATGGCCTGATCGATTTTGTGACTAAGCTTCTGACCTTCTACGGCAACTTTGTCATAGACAAAAAAGACACGTGGAACGATACGCATTTTTACGTCTTTAGCGATTAAAGTACGAATATAAGGTGCGGCTTCGTTAAGCACATCAATGGCAGCATCAATGTCTTTTTGCTCATACAAACCAATAAAGGTGGTAAATACTTTGGCCGACGTTAAATCGTTAGGTACGTGAACCGCATTGATATTAGGCATACCAATGCGAGGGTCACGCATCTCTGAGCGCAGTATTTCAGCAATACTACGCTGCAGAGCATCGGCTACGCGATCTGCGCGCTTAAACTCACGTGCCACTAGCTAAGCTCTCGCGCTACGTGTTTAACTTCAAAGACTTCGATCTGATCGCCGACTTTAACGTCGTAGTTCTTCACACCGATACCACATTCCATACCGTTGCGCACTTCGTTAACGTCATCTTTAAAGCGACGTAGTGATTCAAGCTCGCCCTCGAAGATAACAACGTTGTCACGTAATACACGGATAGGCTTGTTACGTAATACGGTGCCTTCAGTCACCATACAACCAGCAACCTGGCCAAACTTAGGTGAACGGAATACGTCGCGAACTTCAGCATAACCCAAGAAGTCTTCAACACGCTCTGGTTCAAGCATGCCCGAAAGCGCAGATTTCACTTCATCAATAAGCTGATAAATAATGCTGTAGTAGCGAATCTCAATTGATTCTGCTTCGGCTAATTTCTTCGCGCTGTTATCAGCACGTACGTTAAACGCAAGTACGATAGCGCCAGACGTTAAGGCAAGGTTTACGTCGTTTTCGGTGATACCACCTACGCCATCACCAATGATGTTTACTTGAACCTCATCATTACCTAGATCCATTAACGCAGCCGAAATAGCTTCAAGTGAACCGCGCACGTCGGTTTTAACAACCACAGGTAAAACTTTCTTACCAACGTTGCTGCCGTCAAAACTTGCAAACATATTTTCAAGTTTGGCCGCTTGCTGACGCTTAAGCTTGTCTTGGCGTTCTTGCTCTGCACGGAACTGGCTCACTTCACGCGCTTTACGCTCATCGGCAACAACGAGGAATTCGTCACCCGCTTGCGGCGGAGAATCCAAACCAAGTAGTTCGACCGGCGTAGATGGGCCAGCTTCTTGTACCGTCTCGCCGCGCTCATTCATCATCGCACGCACTCGACCAAAGCTTTGACCTGCAAGCAAGATATCACCACGCTTAAGCTCACCACCTTGAACAAGAACGGTAGCGACAGCACCACGACCTTTATCCATACGTGATTCAACCACCACACCACGAGCAGGAACATCAACAGGCGCTTTAAGCTCAAGCAGCTCAGCCTGAAGCGCTACGGCTTCCAATAAAGCATCGATACCTTCACCGGTATGAGCCGATACTGGGATAAACTGAGTATCACCACCCCAATCTTCTGGGATAACTTCTTTCGCAGACAGCTCGTTCTTAACACGATCAGGGTCTGCAGACTCTTTATCCATTTTGTTAATAGCAACAACCATAGGCACGCCGGCCGCACGACTGTGCTGAACAGCTTCTTCTGTTTGCGGCATCACACCATCGTCGGCTGCAACAACCAAGATAACCACATCGGTACACTGGGCACCACGAGCACGCATTGCGGTAAACGCGGCGTGACCAGGGGTATCTAAGAAGGCCAACTCGCCGTGGCTAGTTTGTACTCGATAAGCACCAATGTGCTGAGTAATACCACCCGCTTCACCAGAGGCAACTTTTGCTTCACGGATATAATCAAGCAGTGAGGTTTTACCGTGGTCAACGTGTCCCATAACCGTAACGATAGGCGCACGTGTCACTTGCTGACTACCACTGTCAACGTCTTGCACAGACTCAGCCAACTTGTCTTCAACTTCAGTCGCACTAACCAGCTTGACATTATGGCCAAGCTCTTCAACAACCAACTGCGCTGTTTCTTGATCAATGCTTTGGTTCATAGTGGCCATGGTACCCATCTTCATTAGGGTCTTAACCACTTCACCAGCTTTTATACTCATGCGCTGAGCGAGATCACTCACAGTGATTTCTTCAGGCACTTCCACGTCGTAGGTAATCTTGCCTGTTGGCTTTTTAAAGCCGTGCTGATTAGCAAGCTTAATTTGCTTACGAGGCTTAGGAGAAGTGACCTTCTTGCGCTTATCGATGTGCAGAACTTCATTCACTTCTTCTGCATCTTCAGCGTAATCAAGAGCTGATTTAACCTTCTTAGGCCCTGCAACTTTCTTAACAGCTTTACCCGCTTTTTTGTGGTGTTTGCTGTTCTCTTCATCTTTATCAGCAGGTGTTGGCGCAGCTTTTAAATGCTTAGGCTTTTTCTCAGCACCTTT
Source organism: Agaribacterium sp. ZY112 (assembly GCF_041346925.1). Classification (NCBI taxonomy): domain Bacteria; kingdom Pseudomonadati; phylum Pseudomonadota; class Gammaproteobacteria; order Cellvibrionales; family Cellvibrionaceae; genus Agaribacterium; species Agaribacterium sp. ZY112. The sequence goes on from NZ_CP166840.1 coordinate 284,570, forward strand.
ATTTGCAGCAGTATTAGCAGCAGGCTTAGCGCCTTTCGCTTTATCAGCAGCGGCTTTATCTTGCTTCGCTTTTTCTGCATCTTTACGTGCTTGAGCTACTTTTTCAGCTTCTACCTTTTTACGGGCAGCCGCTTGCTGACGCAGCAATTCGATATCATCGCTATAAGCACCAACAACTGCTTCTTGCTTAGGTGGCGCTTCTTTTTCAACAACGGGCTCTTCAACAACAGGTTCTGGCTCAGGCTCGGGTTCTGGCTCAGGCTCGGGTTCCGGCTCAGGTTCTGGCTCTACTACCGGCTCAGGCTCAACAACAGGCTCAGGTTCTACAGCCTCAACTTCCGGCGCTAGATTAGCAGTTTCTTCGACCTCTGCAGCTGCGGCCGCTTCAGCTTCTGCAACAAGCTCCGCTGGATCACGCTTCACATAAGTACGCTTTTTACGCACTTCAACATTAACGGTTTTACGTGAGCCACCACTGCCTGTTTTAAGGGTCGTGGTGGTTTTACGCTTAAGCGTAATTTTCTTTGGGGCTTCTGCGCTTTGACCATGGCTTGCTTTTAAGAAACCTAACAAGGTCTGCTTTTCTTCATCAGAAACCAAGTCATCGGCAGCAGTGTGCGTTAAGCCTGCCTGCTTCATTTGCGACAGAATACGATCGACTGAGGTGCCGACCGATTTGGCGAGTTCACTTACTGTTACGTCAGCCATAAATTCTTTCTTACCTACTCTGGTTTTATTCGGTTAAAGGGCGTTTGTTTACATAAACTTACGCAAACCACGGCTCGCGCGCTTTCATAATCAGTGTCGATGCGCGCTCTTCAGTCATGCCGTCGATCTCCATTAACTCGTCGACACTCTGCTCTGCTAGATCTTCCATTGTGCAGATCGCTTTTGCCGCTAAAGCAAAAGCTAAAGGCTCGTCCATGCCTTCCATAGTAAGCAGGTCTTCAGCCGGCTGCCCGCCTTCTGCCTGCTCTTCAGTTGCTAAAGCTTGAGTTAAGAGGGCGTCTTTAGCCCTGTTACGCAATTCTTCAGCGATATCTTCATCAAAGCCGTCAATGGCTAAGAATTCTTCCATTGGCACATAAGCCACCTCTTCAAGAGATGCAAAGCCTTCATCAACAAGAACGCCTGCAACGTCTTCATCGATATCAAGCGCATCCATAAAGGTGCTCATTAAGTCGCCACTTTCTGCTTGCTGCTTTTCTTCCCAAGCATCAACGCTCATGACGTTGATGTTCCAACCGGTAAGCTCAGAAGCCAAACGTACGTTTTGACCACCGCGACCAATTGCTTGCGCTAAGTTATCTTGCTGAACAGCAATATCCATAGCGCCGGTCTCTTCATCCATAACGATGGATTCAATTTCAGCAGGAGCCATTGAGTTAATAACAAATTGCGCAGGGTTATCGTCCCAAAGCACAATATCGATACGCTCATTACCAAGCTCATTTGAAACTGCCTGTACACGTGCACCACGCATACCAACACAAGCACCAACAGGATCGATGCGACCATCATTTGTTGATACTGCAATCTTTGCTCGTGAGCCTGGGTCACGAGCTGCACCTTTAAGGGAGATAACTTCTTCTGAAATCTCAGGCACTTCAATTTTAAATAGCTCGACCAACATTGCAGGAACAGCGCGACTTAAAAACAACTGTGGACCACGTGCTTCTGGGCTAACTTCGTTAAGTACTGCGCGAACTCGATCATTCATGCGAAACACTTCACGTCCAACTAACTGGTCGCGAGGAAGTAGACCTTCTGCATTACCACCAAGATCAACAATAATATTGTCGCGGGTCACTTTCTTAACTGAGCCAGCAAGAATTTCACCTAGGCGTCCACGATACTCTTCGACAACTTGCGCACGCTCTGCTTCACGAACCTTTTGTACGATTACTTGCTTGGCCGTTTGCGCTGCAATACGACCAAAGTCTTCGTTTTCAATCACTTCGCTATGAATGTCACCAATCTTTAAGTTTGAATCAGCTTCGGCAGCTTCTTCAGTTGTCAGCTGCGTACCCAATTCAGCCAGTACGTCATCGGCAACCACTTCCCAGGTACGCACGGTTTCATAATCACCAGTATCGCGATCAATCGTGACTTCAATATTACTTTCTTCTTCGTAGCGCTTTTTGGCTGCCGTAGCTAAGGCAAGCTCAATCGCTTCAAAAATAATTTCTCGGTCTACACCTTTCTCGTTGGATACAGCGTCTGCGACCAACAGAATTTCTTTTTTCATCGAGCTTCCTCTAATCCTCAAAAGTGGGGACAACGTTGGCTTTATCAATTAATTCATAAGGAAGAATGTATTCTTCCTTATCAACCTGAAGCACAACCTCATCTCCCTCGACGCCTTTAAGCAGGCCGGAAAATTTTCTCTGCCCCTCAAATGCAATGCGCAATCGTAAACGTACTTTTGCACCAGCATATTTTTCAAAATGCTTTAATTTATAAAGGGGTCTATCTGTGCCTGGAGAAGATACCTCTAAAGTATATTCTCCAGTAATAGGGTCTTCGACATCAAGAACGGCACTTACTTGGCGACTGACTGACTCGCAGTCCTTCAAACCTATACCGCCTTCTTTATCGATATAAATGCGAAGCATAATCTGCTTGCCGTGGCTTTGGTATTCCAAACCCCACAGTTCACAGCCAAGCGCTTCAGCGACTGGCTCTATCAGTGTTTCTAGTTCAGTTTGTATTGAACTCATATGCATATATGACAAACAAAAAATGGGCTAAGCGCCCATTAGAGATTCTTCGAAGCGCTGTATTAACAAAAAGCACTTCATTCTAATACAGAAATTCGCTGGTTACATTTCAAACAGGTACAAAAAAACCCCATATAGGGGTTTTTCGCCGCGCTCATAATGCGCTTTTTTTCGCAGCGATCCATTCTGGGCTACCTGACTAATAAAAATAACTTTAGCCAGTTGCGAGCTACTATCCATATAGCTTGCAAAAAAATTGGTAGCGGGGGCTGGATTTGAACCAACGACCTTCGGGTTATGAGCCCGACGAGCTACCAGGCTGCTCCACCCCGCACCAACGTCGCGAGAGACATGTCTCAAGCGAGGCGCGCATTATAGGGAGAGGCCCCATAGCGGTCAAGCCTTATTTGGTTTTTATTTCAATAAGAATGAAATTAGATTTTTAAGGGCCTTAAAAGCAGACAAGCAGAGGCACTTAAACCAAACACAAAGCCTAGATAGTAGCGCAACATAAAAACCGAGAACCAAATTCAAAAACAAAAACAAGCAAAGTGAGCGAGACAGCAAACCATACCCCCGCACAGAGAACCGCCCCACAGAACCAAGCCCGCCCACCTACATAAAGAACCTTTTTATGAGGGCGCCCACAAAAACACAGGAAAGCGATCATGGGTACAAGAGCCTGCGCGCGCCCATAGGAGCGAGAGGCATAATCGAGAAACAGGAAGCCTCAAACCACCCCGGAGACAAGTCCGACCTTTATGCAAAGAGCTCGACCAGCAACAACGAAAAAAGGCCCCTCACTTACGTGAAGAGCCTTTTTATTTGGTGCCCAAGGCCGGACTTGAACCGGCACGGCTTGCGCCACTACCCCCTCAAGATAGCGTGTCTACCAATTCCACCACTTGGGCAAAAACCTAGATATTTTTCGCTTATTATGCGCACGGAGGGGGTCCCGACACGCTAGGCGTTGTCACTCTCTGCATCCTGCTTCCGTGACACTTGTGCATCCTGCACCTCATCTACCCATTCACCACTTGGACAAAGGGGTATAATAGCCGCCGAAGCGACTATTAATATTCTGCACTACAACTATTGAGCCGGAGCAGGAACTTCTTCAACTTCGAGCACTGGAACGTCGTTTGCCGGAGCAGTTTCAACTTCGAGTACTGGAACATCAGCTTCCTGCAGAGCAGGTAGATTAATTTCATCACTAATTGAGCTTTGTTTTTTAGCAATAATTGCCAAGCTAAAGCTCGTAACAAAAAAGACAAATGCAAAAATAGCAGTAAGTTTTGCAAAGAAATTACCTGTGCCTGTAGCACCAAATAAGGTTTGCGAAGCACCGGTACCAAAAGAGGCACCCATTTCTGCACCCTTACCTTGCTGCATCAAAATCAAACCGATGATGATTAGGGCAACCAGTAAATGTGCAAGTAATATCAAATTTTCCATCAGTCTCTACCAATAGCTTTTAGTCAGCCGCACGGCAAATGGCTAAGAAGTCTTCTACTTTTAACGAAGCTCCGCCTACCAATGCGCCATCAATGTCTTGCTGAGCAAAAAGTGCCGCCGCCGTATCTGGCTTTACACTACCGCCGTATAGAATAGCGGTTTGCTCACCTTCAGGCCCAAGCACCTCACGAATATATGCGTGAACATCTTGCGCCATTTCTGGCGTTGCTGAAAGTCCAGTACCAATGGCCCATACAGGCTCATAAGCAACAACACCTTTGGCAACACCCTCTAAACCACAGCGATCAATAACCGCTCGTAGCTGCTGACCAACCACATCAAAAGTAAGCTCTGACTCACGCTCTGCTTGCGTTTCACCAACACAAAGAATCGGAGTAAGACCTTTATTAATGGCCGCTTCAAATTTTTCCGCTACTAACTCAGAGCTTTCACCCTGGTATTCGCGACGCTCACTGTGACCAACAATTGCATATTTGCAACCTAGGTCCAGCAACATATCAGCACTTACCTGACCGGTATAAGCACCGCTCTCATGCTGACTTACATCCTGAGAACCAAAAACAATGTTACTTTGCTCAAGCAACTCTGCCGTTTTGGCAAGATAAGGGTAAGGAGGACAAACCGCTACCTCGGCCTTGTGAACTCCAGACCAACCTTCACTCAAACCTGCTAACAACTCAGTAGTCTGGGCAAAGCTGGCATTCATTTTCCAGTTTCCAACAACTGTAGGACGACGCATTACAGCTCCTTTTTCTCTTCATGGGCACACCCATGCTCAAGCGGGCGGCAATTGTAGGGGAAGCGCTTATTACTTACAAGCGCCAATTAAAACGATCAAGCAAGTGCCTTAGCAACCACTTCGGCCAATTCTTCACAGAGCTGATTGACCTGATCAATGTTTTCACCTTCGACCATAACTCGAATAACGGGCTCAGTACCCGAAGGACGCAATAACACTCGGCCGCGCCCAGCCATGGCTTTTTCTACAGCACTAATTGCACTGCAAACAGGCTCATTCTTACTGAGGTCTACACGGTTAACAACGGGCACATTGATCATGCACTGAGGGAACATACTAAGCTCAGCACAAGCATCCGCCATGCTGATATCTCGGCCACGCAACGAATTAAGCACCTGCAACGCAGCAATAATACCGTCACCGGTGGTGGTTACGTCATTACAGACGATATGACCAGAGCTTTCCCCACCGATCAACCAACCTGTTTGCGCCATGCGCTCAATGACATAACGATCACCAACATTCGCTCGCTCAAAACCAATACCTAAGTCTCGCATAGCAAGCTCAAAACCATAATTGGTCATCAATGTTCCGACAACGCCCTCACAACCTTGATCGCCCTGCTGACGATAACTAGCAATAATATAGAGGAGTTGATCACCATCAACTTCACGACCTAGGTGGTCAACAAATAAGACGCGATCACCATCTCCATCAAATGCAATACCTAAGTCAGCCCCTTTCTCTATGACCGTTTTACTCAAGGCCTCAAGGTGAGTCGAGCCGCACTCGAAGTTAATGTTAAGTCCGTCAGGTTTATTACCTATAACTGTGACTTGAGCCCCCAGCTCAGTAAACACCTTAGGGGCAATGCTGTAAGTTGCACCATTGGCGCAATCCAAGACGATATTCATACCTTCAAGGTTAAAACCCCAAGGTAGAGAGCCCTTACAAAACTCAACATAACGCCCTTCAGCATCATCAATACGTCGAGCCTTACCTAACGCAGAACTCATAACCATTGGCTGATCAAGCTGATGCTCAATAGCTAATTCCAACTCGTCGGCCAATTTAGTGCCACTGCCATTAAAAATCTTAATGCCGTTATCGGTAAACGGGTTATGCGATGCGCTAATAACAATGCCGGCCTTAGCCTGGAAGGTTCTTGTCAAATATGCAATGGCCGGTGTTGGCATAGGACCAAGTAAACCAACATCAACACCGGCAGCAATCAAACCTGCCTCTAAGGCGGACTCAAACATATAACCACTAATGCGAGTATCTTTACCTATAAACACAGCGCCGGGTTTATGTGAGCCATGATGACCAAGCACCTTGCCCACCGCCCAGCCAAGCTGAAGCAAAAACTGCGGGTTAACATGCTCATCACCAACACGACCACGAATTCCATCCGTGCCAAAATACTTTCTAGACATAAGTCCTGCCTATGCGCCGAACAACAATTCAGCGTAAAAATTCATATATCGCTCTGATATCGGCTGTTTCAGCAACATCATGAACTCGTAAAATTGTCGCACCTCGACTCAATGCGTCGTAGGCAAGCGCCAAAGAACCAGCGAGACGCTGATCAAGCTCCCGGCCCAATAAACGACCTAGCAGCGACTTTCTTGAAACACCGATTAATACGGGGTGCCCCTTCGCAACAAACTGGTCCGTTGCTTTTAAAAGGGCGAGATTATGCTCATCCAGCTTGCCAAAGCCAATACCCGGATCAAGAATAATATTTTGCTTTTTCAGGCCTTGATTAACACAAAGCTCAATTCGCTTGTCGAACCATGCCAACACCTCGCTGACCACATCCTCATAAACAGGAGCCTCTTGCATGCTAGAAGGCTGTCCCTGCATATGCATCAGACAGACAGGCAGAGCACTTTCGACAGCCGCAGCCATTGCGCCTGGGCGCTGCAAGGCTCGCACATCATTTATTAATGCGGCGCCTTCTTGTGCCGCAGCCGCCATAACAGAAGCAGTACTTGTATCAACAGAAACAGGCACCGAAAAGCGTTCAACAATGGCCCTTACGACCGGCAGCACACGCTCGTGCTCTTCTTCTTCACTAACTGGGGCCGCACCTGGACGAGTTGACTCGCCACCAACATCAATAATATCAGCCCCATCTTCTAGCAAGGCCTCAACTTTCATTAATACGGCATCTAGATCCAAGCCCGAAGCGCTTGAACCGTAAAGGCGACCACCATCAAAAAAAGAGTCTGGAGTGACATTTAAAACCGCCATAATCCTAGGGCGCGAAAAAAATGCCGACTGAATTAAATTAGACATGAAAAACTAAAAGGCCAGCGCAAAGGCTGGCCTTACCTACATTATTTATTTTTCTTCTGCGGGCCCACCGACGGGCTTTTCATCTTCAGCATTTGCCGCCTCAGCACTAGGAGCGGCATCATTAGAACCTCCCCACTGGCCTTCACCCCAATCACGCGGCGGGCGAACCTTACGGCGCTGCATCAAGTCTTCAACCTGATCGCTGTCGATGGTTTCATACTCCATAAGGGCGTCTTTCATCGCCTCGAGAATATCTCTATTGGCCGCAAGAATCTCTTCTGAACGCTTATAAGTCTCATCGATTAAACGACGCGCTTCATCATCAATCAGCTTGGCTGTCTCGCCACCATATTGCTGAGTACCTGTACCTGGGTAAGCCCCCTCATCTTCACCATAGTGAACAGGCCCAAGCTTCTCGCTTAACCCCCACTTAGTGACCATGTTACGAGCCAACTGGCTAGCACGCTCAATGTCATTTGAAGCACCGGTGGTGACACCATCAACGCCAAGTGTCATTTCTTCGGCAATACGACCACCAAATAAAGAGCAAAGCATAGACTCCAAAGCACGCTTGCTGTGGCTGTGCTTATCTTCTTCTGGCAGGTACTGAGTAACACCCAAAGCGCGACCGCGCGGAATAATACTGACTTTATGCACGGGATCATGCTCTGGCACTAGATAACCCACAATGGCGTGGCCCGCTTCATGATAGGCCGTATTTTCTTTTTCCTTCTCGTTCATCACCATTGATTTGCGCTCTGCACCCATCAAGATTTTGTCACGAGCGCGCTCGAACTCTTCCATGCCAACCAAGCGCTTATTCGAACGAGCAGCAAAAAGAGCTGCCTCATTCACCAAGTTCGCCAAATCCGCACCACTAAAGCCGGGTGTACCACGCGCAATAATCGACTCTTCAACATTGTCATCTGCAGGTACTTTACGCATATGAACTTTAAGGATCTGCTCACGACCACGAATATCTGGTAAGCCAACAAATACCTGCCTATCAAAACGCCCAGGGCGTAATAAGGCTTTATCAAGCACATCAGGGCGGTTAGTGGCAGCGATGACAATCACACCTTCACTACCTTCAAAACCATCCATCTCAACAAGCAACTGGTTTAGCGTTTGCTCGCGCTCGTCGTGACCACCACCATGACCGCCACCACGATGACGACCTACTGCATCGATTTCATCAATAAAGATAATACAAGGGCTGTGCTTTTTAGCCTGATCAAACATATCACGCACACGTGAAGCACCCACACCAACAAACATTTCAACAAAGTCGGAACCCGAGATACTAAAGAAAGGAACTTTAGCCTCACCAGCAATGGCTTTAGCAAGCAAGGTTTTACCCGTACCTGGAGGCCCTGCCATCAAGACACCACGAGGAATCTGTCCACCTAAACGCTGAAAGCGGGAAGGGTCTTTTAAGAATTCAACCAACTCTTGTACATCTTCTTTGGCTTCGTCGACACCAGCAACATCGGCAAAGGTCGTTTTAACCTGATCTTCGCCCAACATGCGCGCCTTACTTTTAGCAAAGCTCATAGGGCCGCCTTTACCACCAGCGCCACCTTGCATCTGGCGCATAAAAAAGACAAACACAGCAATAAAAAGAAGAATAGGAAAGCTGGCGACTAAGAGCTGCTGCCACAAGCTGCTTTGCTCAGGTTCCTTGCTAACAATCTCGACCTTGTTATCAAGCAACAAAGGCATCAGATCTAGATCCGTTATCTGAGGCCTAACAACAGAGAAGTCTTCACCACCATCAGCGGTCACACGAATGACTCGGTCGTCGACGTCAACACGGCTTACTCGGCCTTGCTCAACTTGTTCGATGAACTCGCTATAGCTCATCTGGAACTTAGCTTTGGGCTCGTTAAAGTTCTGAAAAACCATGAACAAGATAGTGGCTATCACCATCCAGAGCATCAAATTCTTAGCCATATTTCTTCTTTACCTGAGGCCCTCTTGGGACCAACCATTTAATTTGTTACTACTAATACACCTTAGCGTGCCATAGTAAGTATACGTTGTACTCAAAGAAAGACGAATCGCCTACTTTGCCTTAACCTTTAAAGCCCTTTGCAACCACATACACCTCGCGTGAACGCGCTCGAGATGAATCTGGCTTTCGAATAAGTACGGTCGCAAAGCTCTCGCGACAAGCTTTAACATAATCATCAAAGCCCTCTCCCTGAAAAACTTTACAAGCAAAACCGCCCTTTGGCGCTAGGGTTCGCACAGCAAAATCTAAGGCCAACTCCACCAAATACATTGAAGCGGGCTGATCAACAGCACTTACTCCACTCATATTGGGGGCCATATCTGAAATTACAAGGTCACATTTATTATCACCTAATACGTCTAACAAACGCTCGTAGACCACTTCTTCAGTGAAGTCGCCCTGTACAAACTCAACTCCCGCGAGAGAATCCATAGGCAATATATCTGATGCGATCACAGAACCTTTATGGCCCGCCAGCTTCGCTGCAACTTGTGACCAGCCGCCCGGTGCCGCCCCCAAGTCAACAACCGACATACCAGGGCGAAACAAACGATCCTTATCGTTTAACTCAAGTAACTTATAACTCGCACGTGAGCGATAACCATCTTTCTGGCTTTGTTTGACATACTGATCGCTAAAATGCTCCTGCATCCAGCGATTTGAACTCTTAGATTTACTCGATTTGGACATTAACTAGCTAGCCTCTATACATCAGGCATGGATCAAAAAACACTAAAGGCTTAAAATAGCATATTTCGCCACCTATAACTTCTGGAAAAGCCTGTGCCTCTATCTCGTGACACCATAAAAAGCTATCGCAACATCGGCCACGACCTTAAACCTGTCGTCACCATCTCTGAAAACGGTTTAAGTGAAGGTGTTCAAAACGAACTTGATCGCGCTTTAACAGACCACGAACTCGTCAAAGTAAAGCTCGCCATTGGCGATAGAGAGGCTCGAAAAACCATTTGTGCAGAGGCCGCCAGTAAGGCCGGCGCTGAAATTGTTCAAGAAATTGGCAAGGTTGCGCTGATGTACCGAGAATCAAACAAAAGCAATATCAAGACCTCTAATATCCGCTAGGCCAAGCAGGCCTCAGCCGAATAAGGAAACTTTGCGCAAGCTAACGCTTAAGCCTTGCGTAAAGTTAAGAAAAACGGCTACCTTGGGCACAACATCCATAAGAGCCCGCTACGTGTTCAAGTTCAACAGCATCCATTTTAAGCTATGGCTTGCCATTGCCATCCCTCTTATTGCCTTGTTAGCAATACTGCTTAGCGTTAATTTTTTACAGTTAAAAAAACGCTTTATTCACTACAGCCAACAGGCTGCTGCCGAACAACTGCCAAGCCTTAGTAATCGACTTGCTGAAATCTACGAACAGCGCGGCTCCTTTGCCCCCTTTAAGCACAAACCTCCGCTGTGGCAAAAAGTCGTTGGCCGCAGCTTAAACCTAGCGCCTCCTCATAGGCCACCCAAACCTAGGCCCCACGATAAAAAGCCCCACAAGGCCAAACCACCCGAACGGCGTGAACCTCACATAGAAAAGAACCAGCAAGCGTTTGCGCGCAGCCTCACCCTTTATAACAGCGAGCGGCAGTATATTAGCGGCAATACCAAGCCAGCCGACGACATTCAATGGCTAGCCGTTGAGTCGCAGAATAAAATAGTGGGCTGGATCAGTTACGAGCCCCCCAAAACCATCTTACGTAAAAGCGGGCAACGCTTTTTGCTTAAGCAATTACACTTTTTTCTCTGGGCCAGCCTAGGCCTTACCCTTGCCGCCGCCTTAATTGCCGCCCTCATTGCTCGCTGGCTCACGAAGCCTCTCAAAGCAATCAAAGTCAAAGCTCAAGAAGTTGGGCAAGGGAATTTCAGTGTTCGCCTGAACTATCAAAGCAGCGATGAGCTCGGCACCCTATGCACTAGCTTTAACAGCATGGTAGAGCAGCTGGAACAAAGCGAAGAGCTGAGGCGGCGATGGTTTGCAGATATCAGCCACGAACTGCGCACTCCTGTGTCAGTTCTCAAAGCTCAAATTGAAGCAATGATTGACGGCGTGCGCCCTAGTGACAGCGACAACCTAGGTGTGTTGAATAAACAAATCAAACAGATGCAGCAACTGATCGATGACATCTTCACTCTTGCTCTAGGCGACGCTCAAGCACTTAGTTTAAGACGTGAACGTGTGGATATCGACGTGCTTTTACAAGACTTCAAACAAAGCCAAGCTTCGCGCTGCAGCCAACAGGGTTTTGAATTTCGCCTACTGACAGACAACGAGCCTTTAAGCTGTAACATCGACGCCCAGCGCTTCGAGCAAGTACTCAATAACCTTGTTAGTAATAGCCTCAGTTACAGCGATGCGCCGGGCCACATACAGTGGACGTTAAAAAGACAGCACGACCACATAGAACTTCTCTGTGAAGATAGCAGCCCCGGCGTCAGCAAGCACGAGCTACAGAAAATATTCGAACGTATGCACCGCGTAGAAAAGTCTCGAAGCCGAGCTAGTGGAGGTGCCGGCCTTGGCCTTGCACTCTGTAAAACCATCATAGAAAACCATGGTGGCAGTATCGAAGCACAAGCGAGCTCGCTTGGAGGCTTAGCCATCTTAATTAAATTACCAAGCTGATCCGCAACAAATGAGCAAGATAAAATGAGCAAGCACATTGTTATTGTTGAAGATGAAAGCACCCTTGCCGACATCATTAAATCTTATTGCGAAGCAGCTGGCTTTAGCTGCTCGGTGCTTAATGATGGGGCCATCGCTTCACAATGGTTTGAAGAGCACCAAGCAGATTTAGCCATTCTCGACCTTATGCTACCGGGTAAAGATGGTTTAACACTCTGCCGCGAGCTCCAGCAACACAGCCCGCACACAGTTATCATAATGGCGACGGCTAAAACAGAAGAGGTCGATCGCTTGTTAGGTTTGGAAATTGGCGCCGATGACTATATATGTAAACCTTATAGCCCTAGAGAACTGATCGCGCGCATTAAAGCCATTTTTAGGCGCTTAGAGGCACATGAGGAGCCATACACCCAGGAGATTAGACTGGAAGAGCAACGCCTCTGCGTTGTAGTAAAGGGGAATGAACTACAACTAACCGCCGTCGAAATGGCTTTATTTAGCTTGTTATTTCATAAACCCGGCCATATTTTTTCTCGCTCCTATATTATGGACAGCATCTATAACGACTATCGTATCGTGAGCGACAGAACGGTTGATAGCCACATTAAAAAACTGCGTAAGAAACTGAATGAAGCAGCCCCAGAACTACAGCTTATCCACTCAATCTATGGGGCGGGCTATAAATACGAATTCCAGAAGAATGAAGACTAAACACTTTAAGCAACCAAGCCTTATTTTGGCCTTAAGCACACTCTGCCTCAGCGCCTGCAGTAATTTTGGCCAGGAACTAAGTGAAAATAGTGAGTTTCTAACCCGAATGAGTGACTCCGGTTTAAAACACTTTGAATTACGCTATTTACCACCCGAAGCAAAAGAAAAATCTAAAAAGCAACAGCAAGAACAGGCGAGCAGGCCCACAAGCCCTAAGCGTCGTTATAAAAAAGTACTGTCACAAATGACAGATGAAGCCGAACGTCAGATCGAAGAAAACCACTATTGCAGAGAAGGGTTTTGGATTATGAGCTTGGTGCGCAAAGGCCCATCACTAAGAATGCGAGGCGAGTGTAACGAACTCGCCTCCAAGGAAGACAGAGATACCTACCCAGATTCGATCAAGCATTGGTAGGAATAATTAAACCTCTATATTGGCAGTTTCTCCTTCGAGCAATATTCGACGCTCGGGCAAAGCCAGATCCAGCTCGTGCTCCGCAATTACCTCTAATATTTGCAAATTAATATCTTCGGTAATGGCTTTGGCTTCATCAATTTTTACAACGTTGATATAAGCATTTAAGACAACAACATAAGCATCTTCACTGATATCCTCAAAGCGAATGCGCAAATCATCATCAAGAATTTGCTCATGGGCCTTCATCATCTCAGTTAACGATGCCAATAAAGATCGCAACTGCTCAGGTTTGGCTTTTAATGACAGCCTTAACTTGCGGTAATAATGCCGTCTATCAATAGAGGAGTAGTTTTCAACATGCTTGGAGGCAAATTCTGAATTGGGAATATAAACCAAGGTGCGATCCAGCTTACGAATCAAAGTGGAGCGCAAGCCTATTTCTTCTACCACCCCCAAAGTTGTACCAAAACGGCAAAAATCACCTGGTTTAATAGGGCGAGCAACGTAGAGCGTAAATGCGCCAAAGACATTCTCTAAGGTTTTCTGAGCCGCAAGCGCAACGGCCAAACTACCAATACCTAAACCAGCAAGTAAGGCACCAATGTTAAAGCCCTCAGCTTTCAGCCAAACCAAAGCCAAGACAAAAACAAAAACAAATTTCAGCGTTGTCGCTAAGGGTCTAGCTACCGCAACAGAGAAACGATTTTTATCACCTTTACGAATGTAGATAGAAGCAGCAAGCTCAATAACAACCAAGCCAAGCATCACCATCGCTAAATAATGCAATACTGATGGGTTCACATAAACCTTTGCACGCAAAGACAAACCTAAATGTGAAACGCCTTCTTGCAGCAATTTTAAAAATAGAAAGTAGCGAAACCCATAACGTACAAGATATTCATAAGGCTCACGGTAGAGTTCATCTATCCGTACAAATTTTAGCGGCAGAGCTAAAAGGGCCAAACCAAACCATAAAACAACACAAAGTAAAACCAGAGCAACAAACTGCCAATTGTGCATATCCCAAATTTGAAAAGCAGGTAGGTGCTGCTCTAAACGCTCAACCCAAGGTGGGTAACCAAATTCATCCCACAGTACTGGAACCTTCTGCAAGCTCGCATTGGATATACGCCAAACCTTACCACCTTCAGCATAGGGAATACGCTGAATATAAACGGGTACTTCACCGTTACTGATTTCTAATACGCCCAATAAATCTCTGTAATTAGGTAAATCATCATCGAGATGCCCCTCCTCCTCTGAACTGATGGTAGAAAGATCTACAATTTTTTGCTGGCTCCAGACAAGGGCCAAACGACGAATCAATTCAGGCCCACCTAAAGCAGCAACGTCTTTATCCAAATAGCGCATATCAATATATTCGGACGCTTGCTCCCAATCACCTTCAACTGCTGCTGCACGTAATTTCAACATCGCAGATAAGGGACTTCGACCTGGGTCGTCACGCTCAAGCTCTAAGCTCTGCTCTATCTGTTCAGCATTCTCACTGATATCAGAAATAGTCTTTAGGTTAATCTGCTCCTCGGCATATACAGAGCAATTTAAAACAGCTAAGAGAAAGGCAACAACAAACGTAAGCTTCACAGATTCATCCTGAGTCGAGCGGGCATAGAGTCTTTAACCCACTAAGAGTCTTCAACGCATAAGAAGCACTAAAGCAACAAAGCCCTAACGGGTATTAGAAAAATGGCACGAAATATAAACACAGACAAGTGTACGCGATTCTTTATACAAGACCCAATACACAAACATGAATACAGATAAGCAAAACAAATAAAGATATACAAATAGACAGGCCGCAACAAAAACTAACTACAGAAGCTACTCAAGTAAGCTTTGTTGATATTTTCGACCCAATTCACGCGCCATATTCATAATAAGCAAGGCAAACAGCTCCAAATCTTTATCATGCAAAGCCATAAGTGCATCACGATCAAGCACTAAGAGAGTCGCAGCAGCTGTCACTTTAGCTGTACCAGATTGGGGTTGAATGCCAATAAAAGCGCTTTCACCAAAAACGTCACCGTAACTTAAGCTTGCTTGTAGGGTGTGCAGTTCTTCACTATCAAAAACGCAGTCCACACGACCATCAAGTAAGACATAAATACTACTAGGCGGCTCGCCCTGAGAAAAGATGGTGTCGCCCGCTTTGTGTTGTTCGACATGAAGGTAGGCGCACAGTTCATTGAGCTGTTTTTCATCTAAGGCGCCAAATAAAGAGATACGCTCAGCGTCAAAATCCTTTGCGCTGAGAAATAAAGCTTGTTGTGCTGCTTGGACTGTCATCACACACTCCTTGGGCTTTTGGACAAAGCTCTTTACCTGCAAGCGGCAGGTCCTTGCCAAATTACCATCACTTTTACCACTTAAACATAAAGCTGCAAATCGTAGGCCATTTACCAGCGCCTATATCTTTATAGACCTTAGCTTTTGCTTACAGTTTCTTACGCTAAATACTCACTAAGCGATCAAACTGCTTAATAGGTATTTCGACCATGACGGTAAGGGCTTTAGTTCTACCTTAGCTTATCAGAAGCGTAGATACAAAAAAGCCCGCACTTAGCAGTAAATATGCTTAAGTACGGGCTCTTATTACATCCAGTTACAACTTACTCTTCAAGACACTCAAGGTTAATACTGGTTTCAAACTGGAACTCACTGCGAGTGGTATGACGCTCGGCAAAGAACAAGTCAAAACTATAGGTCTCACCAATAACCAGGCCTAACTCTGCAGCCACATTATCAACGGTAACCGTTGCCGTTTCAGCGCCGTGAACACCACCTAAGTCAATCACGCGATGACCATTGATATACACCCAAAGGTCATCATCACCAACAAAGGTAAAGGTTTCACCACCGTTATAATCAAACTGCATGTTCGCTTCTAAAGTAAAGAAGAAGTTTTTATCGTAACCATCTGTATTACCCCAGCCTTCACCGTTAAGAGGGAAGAAGTCGAAGTCAGAGTAAGTCCAAATGTTAGAACCAGGCTCACGTGTCAGGCTTAGATTGTGGGTAAACGGAATGTTGATTCCTTCAACCGTGTTATACCACTGATCAAATTCAGCACGACCATTGGTTGTCTTTGAATATCGCCCTTCTTTGGCATAGACAGGCTTACCATCAGCTCCGAGCATGTCGGTGACAATGCCCTTCTCTGAACCAATTTCATATTCAAAGTCAGGATGGCTGGCTTTAAAGTCTCTTAAAGTAACAGGAAGCAAACGTGTAGTTTCATCACTGACATTACAGGCGATAGGCTCGCTGGTTGCGCTAAAGCGAACCGTTACCGCATCACTATTATCAAGGCCATCACTGACAATAAGTTGTACAACATAATCGCCTTCAGTCGCTAGCTGCAAACTGGGTTCAGCACTTGTTGCATGAGCAAGAGAAGCGCTTGCACCGTCAGGCTGACTCAGCAGACTCCAACTGTAGCTTAGAGTGTCACCATCATCATCGTAACTATTTAGACCACTAAAGCTGAGCTCAGTACTAACATCAACTTCCTCGGCAATATCATCAATAACAGCGACGGGTTTTACGTTTAAAGTACTAAGCGTTAGCGTATCTAACTCACTATCTAACTCACCATCATTCACCATCAACTGCAGCACATAACTACCACGCACATCTATGGCCAATGTCGGCATTGCTAGATCCGCACCAACAAGTACAGAGTTTGAATCCGAAGGTGCATTTACAAGCTGCCAGTGATAACTCAAGGCATCACCATCTGGGTCATAACTATTCGAACCGTTAAGCATCACTTCCGAATTTAAAGTAACAGCCTGATCGTCCCCCGCATCAGCAATGGGTCGCTGATTTTCATTAGCACTTGTTACCGTGACTTCATCAATTTGTGAATCGAGCTCGCCATCATTAACAATCAGTGAAAATACATAAGTACCAGCCTCATCTAGGGTCACTGTAGGGCGAATCACATCTGTCGCACTTAGCTGAACCGTGCTTCCAGCTGGTGTTGTAACAACAGCCCAACTATAGCTCAGAACATCGCCATCAATATCCGAGCTACCACTCGCATCCAAACTAAGCGTCTCATGAACAACGGCACTAAGATCATCGCCGGCATCAGCCACAGGAGCATTATTCGGCTCTGGCGACGGTGAAGGGCTCGCAACCGGGCTAGGCGTTACAACCGGGCTCGGAGTTACAACCGGGCTCGGCGTTACAACCGGGCTCGGAGTTACAACCGGGCTAGGCGTTACAACTGGGCTAGGCGTTACAACTGGGCTAGGCGTTACAACTGGGCTAGGCGTTACAACTGGGCTAGGCGTTACAACTGGGCTAGGCGTTACAACTGGGCTAGGTGTTACAACCGGGCTAGGTGTTACAACCGGGCTAGGAGTCACGACAGGGCTCGGTGTTACAACTGGGCTCGGTGTTACAACCGGGCTAGGTGTCACAACAGGGCTCGGAGTCACAACAGGGCTCGGAGTCACAACAGGGCTCGGAGTCACAACAGGGCTCGGAGTCACAACAGGGCTCGGAGTCACAACAGGGCTAGGTGTTACAACAGGAACAGGTGTACCTGGGCTAGGCATGGTACTTGGAGCAACACTTGGTGTGACGCCCGGAACCGTGCTTGGCATCACACTTGGCATAGAGCTAGGCTCTGGACTGGGGTCAACGCCTGGGTTACGGCAAATTAATGAACTGCCTTCATCATTATCAACATAACCCAGCTTAAAAGGACGATAAGGCCAAGGGGCACCGTTATGAGGACGACTAATCGCTAAGTCACTAAATACGGTGTTTTTACTTGCTGGCACTAAAGGCAATTGACTGTCAGTTTCAGCGTCATAAACCCATAAACCGTATTTACTTTCTACATCACCGGCTTCGCCACCCATATTACAGAAACGGCTAATGCCATCATCATTTAAGGTACAGCTCGACCAACTTACCACTGTTCGGCTCGAGCCGTCACGATAAGGCCAAACGGCACTGTACCAGCCTGGATCGCTTAACTGACCAGGGTACAAATTCACACTGCCATCAATGAAGGCTTCCGGTGCTAACTCATTAAAAATATATTCGCTGCTGCCTGTACCAGGAGCATGAAACTCTAGAATATTACCGCCTTGCTGATCACTAAACTTGTGACGCAACAAACCAAGTAGATGACCATTTTCTGCTTGTACAAGCTTATCGATAGCAATAAAGCCTGCATCACTGGCATTCAAACTTACGGTTTCATAGAGCTGATCTAGCTGCCCTGTTTCAGGGTTAATACGTAATACAGTGTAATTATTTTTAGCTAGAGCCGCACCAATAGGAGTACTAATGGTGTAATTACAAATTTGCTCAGAATCCCAGGTTGTCGGAGTTTGAATACCTGCAGGCATTGAAGCCGAAGACATAAGAGCTGGTTCAATGGTCTCTGCAAAAAGAGCATCACCGGCTTTAGAAAGCACAGACTTTGCTCGCACGCCATTACACTCTTCGAGTACTTCGTAAGACTGCGACCAACGCACAAACGCAACCTCTCCATTTTTAAGCGAAGTGGTTGTCAAGTCGTGATTATTGCCAAAGGTGAGCTGAACAATGTTATCGCCATTTACATGCATCTTATGAAGTAGAGACGGACGCTGAGGCGGGCCAACTTTCACACAGTTATCATTTTCTGCAACAAAACGATCGATCTCACTATCGGGGTTGCCAGCTGCGCGGTCAGAAGAAAATACAATGGTGCCATTAGCCGCAAAAGCTGGAGCGGTGTCATGCCCTGAGTTAGCCACACCGTCATTAACAATAATGCGCTGAATCTCTTTAGTGGCAAAATCGTAACTATAAATATTCCACGTGTAATGGCTTTCACTGCTCTCTGGACCGTGAGCAGCAAAAAGTAAGGTGCTGCCATCAGCACTTACGTTTAAATCTTTAACGTCGTAATCACTAGAACCAAAGTAGCCTGCTAGAACATCACTCACACCAGCATCGATATCAACATTGGCCTGAAGTAATAACTTTGCACCACCGGTACGCTCATAAGGTGAACTTCTGTCCTGTATCGATTGAGCTTCATTTTGCAGGCTCGTTTTCAAGGACTTATTGTTCGCTTCCTGTGCAGAATCAATATCTCGCTTTACATACACCAAAGGAGTATCGGAAGTAATGTCTCCACTAAGGCTGGCATCAGGGCCTGCGCTTTTTTCAGAGCCTGAGCTCGCGCCACCACAAGCGACTAACAACTGAAGGCTAGCTGCGGTGCCAATAAGAGATAAATAACGACGTGTTTGCTTGTTCATAGTGAGGTCCAGAGTCTCAGTACAAAAACTAAATCTTTAGACTGAGAATTTTGCCATCATGAGCAAAAAAATAATGAGATGCAGTTCCGCTGAAAGGCTCTGATCGATAAACGGTTAAGCAATTTGAGTTAAATGTGAGCAGACCCCCATTAATCGATTAAAAATCAAACAAGCAACATGAACAGCACATTAGGGAAGGTACTACCTAGAGAAGAAAACAGAAAAAGCAGGCCTTTATAGGCCTGCCTATCAACAAGCTGATCAGCTTGGCAAAAACACAAAGGTATATTCAACCTTGGTGGTAATCACATCCTCTTCACCAAAGTTAACACGTTTAATTTGCGAGAGAATATCTTGCTCAAGACTGCTTAAGTCGAGCTCGCTTAATAGCAATGACAGCGAACTAATGACACCACTTGGCTCGATCACTAACTGAAAGCGAAACTTACCAGCAAGATCTGGGTTTTCACTTAAAGCACGCTGATAGTGAGCATAAACTCGACTTTTAGCTGCCTCTAAAGCTCGACGCACACTTTCCATATCGCGCATGCCACTGCGAAGCTCGCCATAGTTATCACTCGAACTAACTAAACCCGAACTTAAATCCAAGCCATCCACCGAGGTCGCCTGATGAGAGCTAAGCTGAGCTGCGTTGTTACGCATGGTTTTTTCATCAATGATGACACCACCACTACGCTTAGTAACACTATCAGCCCCTAGGCGAGAGCTCGCACTTTGCGCTTTGGTGCCATTAACCGAGCTACTGACGTTTTTCTTACGCATTTTTTGCAGATCTACAGCTGAGCTCAATGAGGCCAGTGAACTACTTAAGGTATCAAGCCCTTGAGATTCAATAACACTCGGCTTGTCTTGCTGTTTTTTACCCGGAGCGGCCTTACTGCGCGTTGCTAATTTTTGCACAGGTTTTTGCTTGGGCTGCTCTATTTCAGGCTCGGGCTCAGGTTCAGGTGTCGGAATCTCTTTCGGCTCCAGTATCAGTACCGTTTTCACCACGGTTTCTGTAGGTTCCGGCTCGGAAAAAATAGGCAGAAACTGAAAAACGGTAAAAACTAATACAACCGCTGCACAGGTACGCTGAATATTGCGTTTTAATTTACGCTCGCGTTCCTCGTCAGCTACCCAAGGTAGCTCAAGCTCCAGAGCCATTGGCTCATAAGGGCTTGCAGGCATAGGTATCGTACTCATTAGCCCTCTCCTCCCTTATTAGGAACAAAATCCAAAGCCAAATCTGCACTCAAAGCCTCAGCAGCGGCAGGGCTTCCAAGAGGAATATCTTGAACTCGGTTCACGGCTAATGAAATATTGCGGAAATTCTCAGTCTGACAGGTTTCCATCACAATTTTTAGTAGCTCATAATCAACATGTTTATCAGCTTGAATCGTGATCGCATGACCAATCTTCTCTTGCAGAGCCACCTCGTCTTCACCCATCACCAGCTTCTGCTCTTGCAGCACAGTAATTAAAGCCTCAATCGGCTTTTTCGGATCTTTGAGAATCTCGCTCACTTCAGCTATTTCTGTTTTATCAAAGATCAAGTGATCTTCACTTACAAACAGCATTAAATCAGTGTGCGGGCTTTTACCTGCCGAAGAGTCAGGTAAATCCACTACCTTCATCACTTCGATATTTTGTGTTTCGCCTGAATTCAGCATCAAGAAAAACACCAAAATAGTAAAGATATCCATCAAGGAAATAAGGCTAAGCTTGGCGACAAGCTCATCTTTACCGCGCCTCATTAATAAACTTTGACCGATCATGTGGCATCTCCCAGTGATATTTCTGGAAACAGCTCAAGCTCGACCAATGAGCTAACCACCACACTCTTAAAGCTGGTCACAGCGCCCATTACCTGCACAATATTTTGGTAATCGGTATCTTTAGCAAGCTTAATAACAATGTCGCGTTTATCTGGGTGCTCTTGCTTAATAGCCTGCATCACTAACGATAACTCGTCATAATCGTAACTAAGCTGCTCACCTTCCTGAATAGCACTGATCTGTTTGATCAATCTTTTTTCCGGAAAGTACACATTAATACCCTCAGGCTGAACAACAACTTCAAGCTTACTTTGTGCCGTGGTGCTTTCGCTGTAGCCCCCAGTTAACTCTGGTAGGCGCAACTCAAGTACTGTCACATTTGCAAAGCTCATACTCAATAGTAATACCGGCACTAACACAATCATCAGATTGAGAAAGGCGGTCACATCAAGCTCGGCGTCATCCTCGGCCCGGGCTGGTTTTTTTAAAGCCATGGGAAGAGCCTCGCTTAAGCCATTACCGCATCGCTAGCCACATCGGCCGCATCGCCACCACTATCACGTAACTTCTGTAAATCAGCAGGAATAGCTGTTTGTGGTTCTGCCGCAATACGCGGGCTATTACTTTGAATCATGCGATGCACAGTCATTAGATTTAAGAACTTAACCGCAGCCATTTCTAAACCGTTGGTGATTTTGGCTGTTTTGTTTTTAAGAATTGCATGCATCACCAACAGAGGGATCGCGGCAATCAAACCAAAGGCAGTGGTATTCATTGCAACTGAAATAGACTCAGAAAGAATGCGAGATTTCTCGGCAGGATCCGCACTAGCAACGGCAGTAAACGCACCAATAAGACCAATAATCGTTCCAAGTAGCCCCAGCAGTGTGGCCACATTAGCCAATACCGCAAGATAACCTGTGCGCTGCTCTAAACGAGGCAAGGTTTCTAATATGCCTTCACTCATTGAGTTTTCGATATCAGCACGCTGATCACTGACTTTCATCATATCTAAACCACAACCGATAATACGGCTAACTGGCGCCGTACTCTCACGCGAAAAGTGCAGCATTTTTTCAAGATCGGTGGTGCGTAATAGCGGTAACCACTCTTGAAAAGCTCGGGCGTTGCGGAATTTCTCTGCGCTTAAGAAAACCCAGCGCTCAATGCAGATGACTATACCGATAGCCAGCACTATGCCGATTGGGATAAGGAAAAAACCACCATCCTGGAAGAATTTTACGATCATACTGTAAATGTCAGTCATGCTAAGGGCTCCTGGTGTAGTACACCTAAATCTACGCCGCTCAAGGTTGAGCGTTTGGGTTTTCTATATTCATTTGGTCGTAAATACGTATAGAACGCAGCATGATATCTCGATCTGCCTTGTTTAACGTATCGTCGTATTTTTCATCCATTTGCCACTGCAATTTATCGGGCGTTCCGACTTCTTGCCATGGCACAAAATAACTTACGGCGGGCTGTTCCTTGTCGCCTGTTATCGTTGATTCGATTTTTAACAAATGTTCGGGCTCTTCGTCTGCGGCAAAGCTCACAACTGAAGAAAAAACCAGCAAAAAAGCTAAAAAACGTGCGGCTTTACTCATCACCTAACTCCACTTCGGGCGCCTGATCATCCCCCACCTGTAATTGCAAAGGCAAGCCTGTGCGCACCTGAATTTCTTCTAACCAGCGCTGTCCATTGGCATCTTTAGCGTCAGTCAAAAACTGATAGGCCTCATAGTGGCGTTGCGCACGAATAGGATGGTTCAGGTACAAGTCATAGACAATCGCCAAGTTAAGATGCGCCTCTGGGAAATCAGGCCAACTTTGTAAAGCTTCAACCAGGGTGTTTTGAGCCTCAAGGTACTCGCCCTGCTCGCGCTGAACCAAGGCCTGCTTAAGGTAGGCATTTACATTGTCTTGATTAACAATGATGGCTGTCGCATAGGCAGCCTCTGCCGCTTCTAGCTGCTTCTCCTCAAGCTCAATATCGCCAAGCAATACCCAAGGCCCACTCAACTTTTTGTAATTCACGGTTAAGCTTTGCGCCATGATTTTAGCTTGTGCGTAATTACCGGCACTATAAGCACGCTGGGCATCAATAAATTGAACGATTGCCTCTTTATCGATACGCCCTTTTTGGCCGCTATAAGGATTAGGCGCAGCCACATAAGGCACGGGCAAGCCGGTTTTATCCTTCTGTACAACAGGAATATAGTTTTCGCTGACCATTAACTCTGCTTTAGGCTCAGGGTCAAGCTGATCTTTTTGGGGCGTGCTGTTGCAACCAAGTAAAAAAACCACGGCTGCAACAATAAGCCAAGGCTTAGCGGATTTCTTCACCATAATTACTCAAGCTTTCTTGTTTATTAAATCGTTCAGGGTTCAGCTGCTTTAATTGATCAAAGCTTTTCTGGATCCACGTGTTATACAAACCTTGCCAAGCGCGCTCAACATTCGCCATATGCAACTGTATGGCGACATCGACTAAAGGCTGACTCTGCTGCTGCAGTACATTATTATAAGTATCTAAATCCCCACCCTTTAAGGCTCTTGGTCTAGGACTTTGCTGTACCGAATCGGCTAAATCGGTATATAAACCCGCAATTTTGTAACCTGACTGAGTGACAAACTCAAGGAAGCCTAAGTCGGCACTCTGCTCGTAACGCGAGATCGCATCTCCCATCGCCTTTTGCTTAAGTGGCAAACTTTTCGCTAACGGCAGACGTAATTTTTTACGCTGGAATTCAGAAGCAAAATAATCACCATATTCCATATGGGCCCAAGCAGCTAACCAGCGGCTTCTCTCGGTACGCTGATCACCAGCTTTTTTGTCGCCATCAATAATACGTCGCAACCAATATAACGATTTATTCTTATCGCCAACTTGGTCATAGATCGAGGCTAATTTGTAACGAGCCTCCATTCTTACATCAAAAGGATCTTCGTAGTTGTATGCATAACGACGAAACTTAACAATGGCTGTCTCGTAATCTTTATTTGCCTCAAACATCTCTGCGGCACTAAATAAAGCCTCTCGCTGTACTTCGGGATCTTTATCGCGCTGATACAAAAACATATAGGCTTCTGAAGCTTCAGCCCATTGTTCATTTGAACGATAAGCAAAGGCAAGCTTGCGAGGGAATTCTGCCGCCAATTCATGCTTAGGGAAAAGCTGCTTAAGCTCTTGCAGCTCAACAATGGCTTTATCCCAGTATTTGTTTTCAAGCATCAAGGTTGCAGCATCATATTGCGCAATAACTCGCACTGGAGAATTGGGCGTCCAAGCTTTAATTTTTAACAATTCAGCAATGGCTTCGTCTGCACGTTCTTCGTTTAAACGAGTTTCTGATAATTTATATGTGGTTGACGCTAAGCGTTCAGAAATAGCTTTGTATTCGTCACTTTCGGAATCAACAAAGGTTCTCTGCTCATAATAAAAATGCTGAGCACGCTCATAGTTTTCTAACTTAAAGTAAGAGTGCGCAACAATACCTAGAGCAGTTTTGCTCAGTTCAGGATCCAATTGCTCGTTACCATCCAATAAATTCAAACCAATATCGATGGCACGCTGATACTGATCTAAACCAAATAGATATTCTGCAGCATTGGTTAATACCCCAGGCGAACGCTCATCACTGTGATAAACCTCAGCAAAGTGCAACATAGAATCAACAGCACTCGCCTGCCATTGCTTTTTCTCTTCACTGTTATCGCTCAAACTTTCTACATACTTTTGGTAAGCGATGATGGCGGCATAACCAGCATCAGCTGCATGTTGTTTTGCACTTGATCCTTTAGGGTTATAAGCAACATGTTCATAACCTTTAGCGGCTAAGTCATAACGACCCGCAACAAACCACGCCTCTGCCTGCAAGAAGATAACCTCATCGATACGTTCATCATCGGGAAAGGTTTCGATGTATTGGCCATAAAACGTGGCGGCCAAAGTGAAGCTAGATTTTTCTTTCTCCGAGCTTTCTGAAATTTTGTCTACATCCAGATCTTTCTGCTGCTTAAGCTCTTCAACAGCTTTACCCGCCGCAAGGCCTTGCGCATAGTTGTGGCGAGCTAGTTCGTCCAAATAGATCTTAAGTGATGCCAAGGTCGAATCAATGGCGCCATGCTCTTTATAATATTCAGAATAAATACCAAAACGATTAATGAAATTATACTTCTCATCTAAGGCGCGCTTAGGGAAACCACCATCGACATAGGTAGTAATTATTTTCTCATGGAAAGCAGGGGCTCGCTTACTGTTTGCATTATTATCCAAGAAGGCACGATAACTGTGAGCAGCTTGCTCATACAATTCTTTGTCAAAATAAAATTGGCCAAGCTTTTCATAAACTAGCCAGACGTAAACTTTTTGATCCAACTGATCCAAGCTGGCGATGGCATCGGCACCGCCAATTTTATCCAACGCTAGACTTAAAGAATGAATGGCATCTTCGGCAACAGCCGCTTGCTTTTTATCAAGTTGATCCGTGCCTTCATTGGCGCCAAGCAGGCTATCAAGCACAAAGGCAAAACTGCGAGCAGAAGCGCGGAACTGCGAGCGTTTATACTGGGACCAACCAAGCATATAGTGGGCGTTAAGCGTAATGCTGCCACCGCCTATCTCTGTTACCGATTGATAAGCTTTTTCGGCGTCACTATAGCGCTCATGACTAAAATAAATATCACCTAGCCTAAAGTACGCTTCAGCATTATTAGCATAAGTAGGATGGCGGCTCACCAGTTGCTCAAGCATGGCCTGAGCCTCATCTTGCTGCCCCTCCATATCATAAGCTTTAGCTAACTGATATAAGACCTCTGCATTATCGGGGCTATTTGGATAGCGCTCTAAAATATTACGATAGGCTTTAATTGCATCAACGTAATAGCTCGCATCTTGTGTGTTTTCGGCCTGATCTTGAGCACCTTCAAGCATATACACATCGGCAATACGACGTTCAATATTCTCTTTTAGCTTCTCATCCTCAAAAACATCCAATAATTCTTTGTACTCTTCTCGAACTTGTTCGTGACTTAAAGCCTCAAATTCGATTTCCTGTTCTTCCTCAGGCTCGTATTCAAGCTGCCCTAAGGTTTTTGTATTACCACCACAAGCACTTAACCCTAAGGCCATGATGCTTATGTAGAGCAAACGGTATTTACTCATCATTGTTTTCCTACTTCACTTGCTTGCTGCTTTACACGTTTTTTAGCTTTATTAAGATCTTGCAAAGTGGCGTCATAAAGACGGGCTTTTGCTAACCGAGCCTGAGCCTGATAATAAGTCATGCGCGAACGGTGGCGACTTAATTCATGTTTAACCTGTGCACGAACAATAACTTCAAGACGCTCGACCAGCTCATTAGTGACTGCTAGCTTTTCACGTATCTGTTGCTGTTTTATTTTGATTTCAGGAGCCAAATGCGACGGAGGCCTATAGGGCTCTTCAATTTCTTTAACAAGCCTTATTCTCTCATTTACTTTCTCTAACTCTGTTCGCGTTGCCCCCAGCAGGGCTTCAAAACGATCTTGCTCGTCTTGTTCAAGCGACAACAACAATAAACGCTGTTCTTTTTCCAAGCGAGCCAATTGCTTTGCAAGCTTGTCTCTATCATTAATATGCTCTCGCGTCTTAGCATCAAAATCTTTCTTTTTAGATTCCTCTAAAATAAGAAGGTGCTGCTCTTCTTGCAAAGACCAATATTCAAGGTTTTCTTGCACTGAATATAGATCCCCAAGTTCTCTCAATACTTCGTTAAAATTATTAGCCGCTAATAGGTCAATTAGAAAAGGAGTAAGTTTTCTATAATCAACCTCTGGGCGTTCTCCATACCAGTCTGTTTCTCTAACAATATTATTTAAGTTAGCGATAAACTCTTTGGGAACATCCTTCATATTAATAATGCGTTCTGCCTCATCAAGCATTAACAAGCCTGAGGCGAATTCTTTTTCAGCAACAATATTTTGCTTTAAGGCTTTACGTGGCAACTGGTCTTGCTCATAAAGATGAGCCAACAATACTTTCGACTCTTGCACTTCAGGCAAAGCAATTGAACGACTATCTAATATTTGCAAGGCGGGTATAGCTGCCTTGTATTGCTTAAGTTTAATAGCCGTCCATGCATATGAGAGCAGAGCGCGATTACTGTATAAGCCCGTTGTTCTAACTGAACTTAATTGACGCCACGCCTCAGCAAGATCTCCTTGCTGGCTCGCAACAATAGAAAGGCCATGCTTAGCACGATCAGCAAGTACCTCATACTCTTCACCTAAATAAGCGTAAGTTTGAACCTCGGCCATAAGTGATCGAGCATCCTCAACACGCCCTTCATCAAGCGCAGTGACAGCAAAGTTAAATAGATAATAAGGATATTCAGGCAGTTCATCTTTAAGCCTATCTAGCGCCTCACGACTGCTATCCAAATGATCACCAGCACCGCCAATAAGAGAGCTTAGGTAGTGATAATCGATATGAAGATCTTTTTGTATTGCACCGCGAATATGAGAAAGAGCCTCTTTTGCAGCAGGTGTATTCGACTTGGCATAATACAATTTAGCAAGGTAATACCATGCGGCATTGCGAACGACTTGATCTTCACTATGATCTAAAGTTTGTTTAAATATGCTGCGAGCACTCTCAGGTAAACCGTAGCTTAGCTGCATACCAGCTTTAAGCAGACGACCATCTTCATTGACCGCATATCTATTTTGGGCAGATTCAACCTGAGCATTATTAATAAGCGCATTAAAAAAATCACGCTGATACAATTC
Source organism: Agaribacterium sp. ZY112 (assembly GCF_041346925.1). NCBI lineage: Bacteria > Pseudomonadati > Pseudomonadota > Gammaproteobacteria > Cellvibrionales > Cellvibrionaceae > Agaribacterium > Agaribacterium sp. ZY112. Next base: position 312,426 of record NZ_CP166840.1, read on the forward strand.
AAATAAAACCGTACCGTAATAAAGCTCTTCGCGCTTTTTCTCTGCTTTTTTGCTCAGAGCATAAGCGCTAGAACACACCGTTAAAGCAATGACTGCAATAAGCACTATGCGTATCAATACGGGATAAAGGAGCTGAATTAAGTTCGTTATAAGCAATGTCTATGCTCCGCTGCTACCACTGACGCAGTTCAAAATCTGCTTCTAAGGCAGAGCTATTATCTTTAATCACCAACTCCAAAAAGCCCTGACCCACAGACTTCTCAAAACTCAACTCGGCAGCTCGCTTATAAGGCGTAGCATTAGGGCCTAGCCCCGTAAAAAACACCGTAGCGGTATGCTTGCCTTCACTTAAGTTAGTAACAAATAATTTATGAATGCCGCCACGAACTAAGGCATCACGCTTTTGCTGATCATAAAGCTGAGTCACAACAAGCTTGCCATCTAGCTTAAACTTGATACTTTCTAAGGTGAAAAATTGACCACCAGTAACTGAAACAAACACCGTGTACTTAGTGCTAGAGGGGTAAAGCAGCTGCTCTTCCAGCTCGAGAAGCTCCTTATTGAGATCAATCACACCGAGCTTAAGGTTCTGGATATCACTCGATAGCTTCTCTATTTCGCGAAGGTTTTCTTTATCATTCGCAGGTAAATTTGCCGAAGCTTGGTCATTAGCTTGCACTGCCAAGCAGAGCAATGACAAAAACAGTGTCGCAAATAGCTTATTAAGCATCATAAATAGGTCTTGGTGGTTGTAATAACTGGGCAACTCCTATCGTACGGAGGCTTAGCCTAGGTTAAATCTGGTTTCTCTTGCTCACCTAAGCACTTAATCTAATGCAAAAGGAGCAGGTGGTGGATTCTGACGCCTACTGGTTAAAAATAAAACACATTAAAAAGACAGGTGTGAAGCCGTTCACGCTCTGAAGTATGACATCTAACGAATGTGCACTAATACCATTTTTGGTACTAAAGCATGTGAAGCGTCACTTTTGTGCAGTTCATCAAGCCGCAAGATCAACGGCCTTTGATATAGTCACCTGTAAACTGGCAGCTATAAAGCGGCCCTCTATCAGCCCTTGGATCTTGATACTGTGAAAAAACTACTAAGCACCCTGCTTGTTATGAGCTCTGCAACAACGCTCGCGCAAGCACAAACCATTGGCGAAGCCGGACAAGAGCCCAAAGAAGTGACCATCATTGAGCCAGTAAAAAAGACTCAAGAAATAAAAAGCGCTGCTATTGACGATGAGCATTTTGAGCTCGGTGGCTACGCAGGCTTTATCTCGCTTGAAGACTTTAATACGGTCACTTTACTGGGCCTCAGCGCAAGCTACCACATTAATGATAAGTGGCGTATCAATGTAGAGTACGGCCAGTCTGCCGCTGCAGAAGCTTCTTTTGAAGAGGTTATTGGTGGTGACTTCGTCGAAGACCGAGATTCCGGCTTTCAATACCTATCCCTTCTTGGCAGCTACGAATTTTTACAAGGTCGAAGTTTCTTGGGCCGCTCTCACAAATTCAATACTCACCTCTACGCTGACTTTGGCGTTGAGAGCAGTAGCTTTGCAGGTGAAACCAACACCGGAGCCGTTATTGGTGCCACCTACAAACTCGTATTAACTGATTGGCTAAGTGCAGACTTGCGTATGCGCGACCATATCGTTACACGTGATTTCTTGGGTGAAAGCAAACTGACCCAGAACATAGAAGCCTCTTTTGGCCTAAATGCCCTGTTCTAAGCCCTGCGTACAGACACAAAAAAGCCAGTCACTTTAAGTGGCTGGCCAATACACAACATAAATCTTTAAAGCCCCCCAATTCGACCACGAAAACCATCGAATGCCTCTCGCATCTGAGGCCGGCCGCTAAAAACTATAAGCTCAGAGTCACCTAGAACAGCTAAACGACACTCAGCACATACCCACTTTCGCAACCAACATCATCCCCTGAAAAACAGCAAGCAAAAAGGATTAAAGAGAGCAGAGTGGGAACACAAGAAATGAATAGAATAAGAATAAAGAGTAGCACTAAGACACAGCTACCACTCGTTTAAAGAAGCACTAGAGCAAGTAACCAATACCAATACTTAATTGAGTATTGTGGGTAGTGGCATCATTCTTAATCAAGTCACTTTGGTAGATATGATCACGAAAATCGAAACGCAAATTTAAGCGCCTAGTCAGGCCCAGCTTGTAGCCCAAACCGAGGCTTGCGCCAAAACTTTCTTCACCACCAAAGCTATTATTACCTACGCCCGCAACAAGATACAGATTACTTAAGGTACTCACCCCCTCACTAGGGTAAAGCTCTCCAGCCAGCAAGTTATAACCTAGCAGTAGATCGTAGTGAGTAAAACGGCGATCATCCCCTTCAAAATAAGGGCCCTGACTATTTTCAAAGGCGCTATAACCGGCATCCGCAGTTAGGTAATTAAACTGCAAAAAGAAGTCTTCCGAGCCGTGGAAAGTCGCATTAAAACCTGCAGCTAACTCAGTGTTAAAATCTTGTATAGCGAGTACTCCAGCATCAACACCAAACTCAAATAATTCATTATCCAAATTCGGCCTAGCATCTTGGGCATGGCCAGATAGCGCTGCAAGCAATAAGCTAAAACTTAAAAGAACGTGCTGAAACCGAACAACCATGTGTCGAATTCCTCTTTGTCGTTGGTATCAAGGGTTAAGGTGCGGTATTCACCACGCATAATAAAATTACGGCCGAGGTAGACATTCAAACGTGCGCCCATCACTGAGTGATCAGCACTATCTAAATCACCTGTTATTTGTCGCGGCTGAACGGAAAAATCTGTACGCCCTAAGCCATAAGTGAAAGCAGGTGAGACTCGCCAACTTGAGGTCGCCTTAAACAAAGGGAAAGGCTCAAAGACGGCCGTAAGTCCTAATTGAGAGCCCCTAGCTTCGTCACCGTAAAACTTACCAGCCTCTAGTTCAGCCCCCAAATAACTCAAAGGGTAATAAGCTAAAGTGGCATTAAAGGTTTGAGCATCATCTAGCTCTTCTGCGCTAAGCAAACCGGCATTCATACCTACTCGCCAGCGATTCTTAACGTAATCACCATAACCAACCGAAGGCAAATCGGCAGGTTCACCACTTGCCTGTAAGGTTCGGCCAAGTTGAGAGGCTTTTACCCACCCCACTTTATCGCCCGCACTACGAACTTCATACCAATCTGGCCGGCGGGTTAATACTTCAATCTTGTCACCTTGCTCCACCACAAAGAATACGGGGTAGCCTCGACCTGGCCCTGTATGCATCTCTAGATAAGAGTCGATCACCTCAAGAGACGTACTTTGCTGCTTAGGCTCTGCCTCCGCTACGCTTGCATAGACATACAAGAGGCCGAGCGATGACAGTATTAAGAATAATTGTTTAAACATATCGGATACGTTGGCTATGGAATGCGCTCAGTTTAAATGACTTCAGCCGCCGAGCAGTGAGCAGGCCTTCACAAATATGTCGATTGCCTTAGTACTTTTTCTAATACTTATTACGGATAGCACTGCGACTGACATTAACCCTACTCCCCTAGCAATAGAGCCCTTCAGCGTCTGAACCAAAAGCCTTAGCCGAAGAGCCTAAAGCGAAGGAGCAGGCATAAAAAATCCGGTAGCCACAAGCGTGAGTACCGGATTAATCAAAGCCTAACAAAGTGCTTTAAGACAACCTTTGAAGCTAGATATATTTCACTTCGGCAATCTCGTATTCAATCTCACCGCCTGGAGCAAGCACCACCGTAACTTCACCTTCTTCCTTGCCAATAAGCGCACGCGCAATTGGAGAAGTCACGGAGATTTTATTAGCTTTAATGTCAGCCTCATCTTCACCTACAATCTGATAAGTAAGCTCTTCATCATTCTCACAGTTAATTAAATCAACTGTAGTACCAAAGATAACACGACCTGTTTTAGGCATGGCAGTCACATCAATCACCTGCGCCGTGCTGAGCTTAGCTTCAATCTCCTGAATACGCCCCTCACAGAAGCCTTGTTGCTCACGCGCTGCATGATACTCGGCATTCTCTTTCAAATCGCCATGCTCACGTGCTTCAGCGATGGCAGCAACAATTTCTGGACGCACTACTTTTTTGAGGTTTTCAAGCTCATCACGAAGAGCCTTTTCGCCCACAACTGTCATAGGATACTTTTGCATAGAATGATTCCTTATTCTTCAACCAGCTTGTGCAGCTCTTGCAAAGGTCGAACAGTATGATTTTGACCAAAACGTAAAGCCATGCACAAAGCATTACCCGCTGCAAGTGTGGTGGTGTAATAAACGTGACTCGCCTCTGCACCACGACGGATAGAAGCAGAGTCTTTTGTCGCTGCTTTACCTTCCGTGGTATTGATAATTAATTGGATTTCGCCATTTTTAATCAAATCAACAGCATGAGGTCGACCTTCCGTCACTTTGTTTACTACTTTAACGTCAATGCCAGCCGCTTCGATAACTTTCGCAGTGCCTCGGGTAGCCACGATGCTGAAACCCAAGTCGTGAAGCTCTTTAGCAATCACAACAATGCCGTCTTTATCAAAGTCGCGCACACTTAAAAATGCGGTGCCTTCAGACGGCAATGCCGATCCAGACCCCATCTGTGCCTTAGAGAAAGCTTCAGCGAAGGTATCACCAGTGCCCATTACCTCACCGGTACTCTTCATCTCAGGACCGAGAATCGGGTCAACTGCAGGGAACTTATTAAACGGGAAAACCGCTTCTTTAACGTTCATGAACTCAGGTACGATTTCTTTAGTGAAACCGGCCTCTGCCAAGCTCATACCCGTTTGACAGCGAGCCGCCACTTTCGCCAAGCTGGTACCGATACATTTACTAACAAAAGGCACAGTACGTGAGGCGCGAGGGTTCACCTCGATCACATAGATTTTGCCGTCTTGATAAGCCAACTGCGTATTCATCAGACCAACGACACCAAGCTCAACAGCCATCTTACGCACTTGCTCGCGCATTTGATCTTGCACATCGGCATCCAAACTATAAGGAGGCAATGAACATGCTGAGTCACCAGAGTGAACACCACATTGCTCAATGTGCTGCATGATCGCACCGATCACAACATCTTTCCCGTCACTGACGGCATCGATATCAACTTCAATCGCATTGTTAAGGAAGTGATCCAACAACACCGGCGAATCTTCACTGACTTTAACCGCTTCGGTCATGTAGCGGCGCAGCTCTTTTTCGTTGTAGACGATTTCCATTGCCCGACCACCAAGTACATAGGACGGACGAACAACCAGCGGGTAACCTACTTTTTCAGCCTGATGAATGGCCTCTTCTGTTGAGCGCACAATGGCGTTTTTAGGCTGCAATAAGCCTAAACGCTCAATCATTTGCTGGAACAATTCACGATCTTCTGCGCGATCGATAGCCTCTGGGCTAGTACCAATAATCGGCACACCAGCAGCCTGTAGGGCATTTGCCAATTTAAGCGGCGTTTGACCACCAAACTGAACAATCACACCTTTGGGGTTTTCTTTATAAACAATTTCCAATACATCTTCGAGCGTAACTGGCTCAAAGTACAAACGATCAGAAGTGTCATAGTCGGTACTAACGGTTTCAGGATTACAATTAACCATAATGGTTTCAAAACCGTCTTCACGCGCAGCCAAAGCCGCGTGTACACAACAGTAATCAAACTCAATACCCTGACCAATGCGATTAGGGCCGCCACCAAGCACCATGATTTTGTCACGATCGCTAGGGTTGGACTCACACTCTTCGTCGTAGGTGCTGTACATGTAAGCTGTAGACGTTGAGAACTCAGCTGCACAGGTATCCACACGCTTGTAGACAGGGAAAACTTCAAACTTGTGGCGCAATTCACGCAGGTTCTTTTCGCTCACACCAAGCAATTCACTTAAGCGCTTGTCGCTGAACCCCTTGCGCTTAAGTTGACGCATAATGTCGGCATCAAGGTCGCTTAAACCCATAGAGCTGAGCGCTTTTTCGGCCTTGATGATGTCTTCAATCTGCACCAAGAACCAACGATCAATGGCGCTTTGCTCAAAGACCTCATCGATGCTCATACCGGCGCGGAAGGCGTCGGCGACATACCAAATACGCTCGGCACCAGGGGTATTTAAATCGCGACGAATCTTAACTAAGGCCTCATCGTCTTCAAGATCAACTATCGGCTCAAAACCTGCAGACCCCACTTCCAAACCACGCAGAGCTTTTTGCAAACTCTCTTGGAAATTACGACCAATCGCCATCACTTCGCCTACAGATTTCATCTGTGTGGTTAGGCGCGCATCAGCATCACCAAATTTCTCAAAGGTGAAACGAGGCACTTTAGTCACAACGTAGTCGATGCTCGGCTCAAAGGAGGCCGGAGTCGCACCACCTGTAATGTCGTTCTGAAGCTCATCGAGGGTATAACCCACCGCCAACTTAGCGGCGATTTTAGCAATAGGGAAACCAGTCGCTTTAGAAGCCAAGGCTGATGAACGGCTCACACGCGGGTTCATCTCGATCACAACCATACGGCCGTCTTTTGGGTTCACCGCAAACTGTACGTTTGAGCCGCCGGTTTCAACACCGATCTCACGCAGTACCGCCACTGAGGCGTTACGCATGATCTGGTATTCTTTGTCCGTCAGGGTTTGGGCTGGAGCAACGGTGATGGAGTCGCCAGTATGCACCCCCATCGGGTCGAAGTTTTCAATCGAACAGACGATGATGCAGTTGTCGTTTTTATCACGAACCACCTCCATCTCGTACTCTTTCCAGCCAAGCAAACTTTCATCGATAAGCAACTCGTTGGTCGGGCTCAAATCTAGACCGCGAGTACAAATCTCTTCAAACTCTTCCCAGTTGTAGGCGATACCACCGCCTGAACCACCCATGGTGAAACTTGGGCGAATAATCACAGGGAAGCCGTACTCTTTAGGTACTTCAAACGCTTCATCCATGGTGTGTACGATCTTCGCACGTGCACACTCAAGACCAATGTCTTTCATGGCCTTATCAAAGCGCTGTCTATCTTCAGCTTTGTCGATGGCATCTTGCTTGGCGCCGATCAACTCACAGCCGTATTTGTCGAGTACGCCGTTGTCATGTAGAGCAAGTGCGCAGTTCAGCGCCGTCTGACCACCCATGGTTGGCAGAATCGCATCAGGGCGCTCCTTCTCGATAATTTTCTCAACCGTCTGCCAAGTGATAGGCTCGATATAGGTCGCATCGGCCATGCTTGGATCAGTCATGATGGTTGCAGGGTTTGAGTTCACCAAGATAACTCGGTAACCCTCTTCGCGCAGGGCTTTACAAGCCTGAGCACCACTGTAGTCAAATTCACAGGCCTGGCCGATGACAATCGGGCCAGCGCCAATAATAAGAATGCTTTTTATGTCGGTTCTTTTAGGCATGGCTCTGTATTCTTAGGCTCGTTCGTTCATTAATTCAATGAAGTGGTCAAACAAGGGCGCCGCATCGTGCGGGCCAGGGCTCGCTTCAGGGTGCCCCTGGAAGCTGAACGCAGGCTTGTCAGCACGATGAATGCCCTGCAAAGAACCATCAAACAGTGACTTGTGGGTCGCTTTAAGGTTCGCAGGCAAAGTAGCTTCATCGGCAGCAAAACCGTGGTTTTGACTGGTGATCATCACACGACCAGACTCAAGCTCTTGCACAGGGTGGTTTGCGCCATGGTGACCAAACTTCATCTTCACGGTTTGTGCACCGGAGGCCAAAGCCAAGATCTGGTGGCCCAAGCAAATACCAAAAATGGGGATGTCTTTCTCAAGGAAGGTACTTACCGCTTCAATGGCGTAAGTACAGGGCTCAGGGTCACCAGGGCCATTACTTAGGAAGATACCATCTGGGTTCATGGCTAGGACATCAGCCGCTGGCGTTTGAGCAGGAACCACCGTTAATTCACAACCGCGATCGACGAGCATGCGCAAGATATTTGCTTTTGCACCAAAATCGTAAGCAACCACGTTAAAGCGCTTACCTTCAGGTAGCCCTTGGAAACCCTGGCCAAGCTGCCAGCTACCAGCGTCCCAAACATGCTGTTCTTTACAGCTCACTTCTTTGGCTAGATCCATACCGGCTAAGCCCGTAAAACCTTTAGCAAGCTCAAGCGCGCGGGCTTCGTCTAAATCATCACCCGCTAAAATACAGCCACTCTGTGCGCCAGTATCTCGCAAGATACGAGTTAAGCGGCGAGTATCAATATCGGCAATGCCAAGAATATTGTGCTCTTTGAGGTAAGCATCCAAGGTTTGCTCACAGCGGAAGTTCGAAGCCAGTTCTGGCAAGTCGCGAATCACTAGGCCAGCCGCCCAGATTTGATCGCGCTCTTCGTCTTCTTTATTCACACCGGTATTGCCGATATGAGGATAGGTTAGGGTCACGATCTGACGCGCATAGGAGGGATCTGTAAGGATCTCCTGATAGCCAGTGATTGCGGTATTAAATACCACCTCACCTACGCTTTGACCATCTGCGCCGATGGCGGTCCCACGGAACACGCTACCATCTGCCAAGACCAATAGGGCCTCGCGACGTTGCGCACGCTTAAAATAACTGAGATCTACTTGCTCTGAGGCCAAGTAAAATTCCTCCGCGCCGAATGCTAAAAAGAAGTGCCGTGTGTACTTACCCGAGCTTACAACAGGCCGAACGAAAGAGCCGCGCTTGGTGTGCTCAGGAGCTAGCCACCTTGGCTTTCCTAAGTTAAGCACGCTTCTGCTTTTATGCAGTTGCTGTTCGTAAGACTGTTGTAAAAAAGCGAGCAGAAGCTTTGCTTCTCCTCGCTTGGAATGTTCTTGTTGTGTCGGGGCCTATCACTGCCAAGCAATAAAGCTGGCCAAAGGCTGCACGCACATATGGCTGGGGCGGCATTTTAGTCGAATTTAAAGCTTGAGTCTATGAGAATCATACAGTGAAAAAACGGCAGCCTAGGCATTGCCATTGTCCCGTCAACACATTGCGAGCAAGCTCAAACAAAGCTAACCTGCCACGACCACATAGCCAAGCGAGAACCAACAAGGAGAGATTGATGCACTTAAGCGAAGAGCAGATTTGCGAGAAGATAAAACAACGCCACAGTTTTGCCGCGACTATAGATTCGGGGGCATTTAGCATCAAAATTGACCGCTATGAACCTATGTTTGCAGCCGCCATTCACAATGGCAGTAAACTTCGCCAAGAGCTAGAGCAAAACTGCCTACTTAGCGAGCAAGAACGCTATTTTGAAGAAGATCCACACACTGGAACCTTTATTTCTGAGCAAGCCATCACCCTTATTGCTCACGACTCACGCTACGAATACGACCTGAATCGAGGCCCTGAGACCTGCGTATATGAAAGCGCCTGGGGTAAAGAGGTTTGGAAAACACCACTAACTGAGCCCCAAAAACAAGCAAGCCTCAATAAACACAGCCAGTTCTTCCGTATTGTCTCCGCTCTTGTTACAGCTTTGTTAGAAGACTTTGGACACTGTATTGTCTATGACACCCACTCTTATAACTGGCGCCGCTTTGAAGAACAGCGCACACCGGTTTTTAACTTAGGCACAACAACCATTACAGACAGCAAATGGCGCCCTGTTATCACCCACTGGTTGAAGCAGCTCAACAATATCGAGGTCGAGAACTTAGATATAGATGCTAAAGAAAATGATGTGTTTTTTGGCAAAGGCAATCTAGCCGCTCACTGCCACAACAACTTCGACAATGTTGCTGTTCTAGCCACTGAATTCAAAAAAGTATTTATGGATGAAAGAGACGGCAGCCCCTTCCCCGACACCATTAAAGCCCTACAAGCTGGTTATCAAGAAGCCATGCAGAGCACAAACGCATTCCTCTTAAACTCAAGTAAATAATCCCCAGCATAAATGGGCTCTTAGCTGTACAACTAAGAGCCCTAGTGACGCCTGCTACAGATTCCAGCCAAAAACATCCTCAGCAACAGACCATCGGCGAGTCACCTTTTGCGGATCTCTGCCCAAAATCCAATGATTGTAGATAGGCTCAATAGCGCCGCCATCACGCTTCAAAGACAACCACGTATTCATATAGATTAACCAGCTAATATCCTGCTTAGGCAGGGCAAAGACCACCGGCGCCTTCATATTCACCCCTTCAGGTATCACCACGGTGTACTCTGGATAGAGCACCGTCCAAGCTGAAGCCACCTCGGCCGAATACACAAAGGCATCAACACTTTCATCCTCACCGCCTTTAAAGAAATTACGTGGACCTGCAACCGTAATACGTTCAGCATTCGGGAAAAGCTCATGAATGGGCGATTGGAAATAACGAGCCTTAGGCATGCCTAAGCGTAAACCCTCCATTTCTAAGATATCTGAGCGTTCACGGAATTCTTCACGACGTTTATCTTTCACAACCAAACCAATGCTGTGATAGGTATAGGCTTCAGTGAAATTAATTTGAGTAGCACGCAAAGGCGTGATGGTTATCCCACCTAGAAGCAAATCTATTGTGCCGTTATTCAAAGCCTCTACAGCCTTATCAACACTAGAATGTAAACGGTGTGCAACAAGCTCAACATCAAGATCCAAAGCTAACTGATGCGCCAGCTCCATATCAAAACCAACCACCTCGCCCTTTTCATTACGAAAAGCAAAAGGTAAACGATCAGGGAAATACCCTACTCTTAAGCTTCCTCGCTCACGAATCAAGGCCAGCCTTTCCATCGCCAATTGCTCAGCAGTAAGAGCTTGTGGCTCTTCTTTGTGGACCTTAACGAGATTATTGGTTAAGCGCATCGCCTCAAAGCTTTTATCACCCGTGTAGTTATAGGGAATGGCTTTAGTCATAACAATGCCAGCCCCTATCATCAACACCGCCGTCAGCCCTAAGTGAATACCCATAGCCTGAAATAAGTTGCGCCACTTCAGGTGCTTCTTCACCGCAGCAGCAACCAAGAGAGTTACCACAAAACCATGTAGAGCAGCCAGCGCCGTGGCAAAACGCGCGGTAACAACCGACCCCAATAAATAAAGCTGAAATTGATCAGCAGGAAGACCAAAATAGTCCAACATAAAAGGAATAGCGACCGCCATGCTACCAAAAGCAGATAGCGCTCCCATCACGACAAAAGAGGCGTATTGATCCAAGCCCAGAGGCGAACCCACATACCAAGCCGAGAATAAAATAAAACCCAAGCCCATAAGGGTGCCAGCACTTGGGAAGCTGTATGCCGTGGGCACCAAAACATCAATAACGGAATCAGTCTCTTTGTTTTGTATGCCTTTATCTTCAATCATTTCCTTACAGCGTTCGGCGATCATCGGTAATACCACTAAAACTGTACCGGTTGCCATAGCGGTAATCATTGCCTCACCGGCATTACGCATCAACTCACGATAAGAAAACGGGGTCGACCACTTCACCAATAAGGGCATCGCCAATAAAGCCAGCATCAACCAAGCAAGTAGATACACCCATAAGAAGACCTGCAGTTTACCAAGTTCCTCAGGGTCCAAAGTACCTGCAGCCGAAGCTGAAATCGCAAAAATACCAATAGGCGCCAACTTACCAACCAGTGAAGCCACCCTCATTAGAGCATCGCTAACATTAGTGGTTAAATCGAGCAGCACCCCTTTATTCTTTACGGTGATCAAGGCCCCGCCAATCAACAAACAAAACAACACCACAGCAGGCACAATGGTATTCGACAGGGAATAGAAAATATTCGCAGGAATATACAGATCGAGAAAATTAAAATCGGCCTTAGGGTCGAGCATGCTCGCACTGAAGAAGCCTGCTGTTTGCCAATCAGGGTAAGCTAAAGGCAAGGTCAGCAACGTCAGCATGGTTAACAACCATAAAAACAAAATGACCAAACCACCGCGCATGCCTATTTTCTGCGCTGTGGTCGCATCGAGACGGCCAAGACCGCCAATAATGCTAACCAGTACATAAGGTAGTACCGTCATTTGCAACAAGCGCACATAGGCATTACCAATAATTTCGAGCTTACCCATCACCTCACCGAAAAACAGACCCGAGGCAATTCCCAAAAGCAAACCAATGATAACGCGCTGAAAAGCGCTAAGATTCTTAAAGAAGCGTACGATAGCCACCCTGCGACTCCATTCCCGAAAAGCATTAAGTATAAGATTAGCGGCGATTCTACAAGAGATAAGAGTAGAAAGAAGCCTTGCCAAGGAGAAAAACTAAATAGTTTAAATAAGAGCAGAGGGTAAAACAGGCGCGCTGTTGCCAGCACGCCAAAGAAACAGCTCTAGCTGTTCACTGTGATAACTTTAATTCCCTCCATGCGGATATTGGTTTCTACCGCCTCGGTTATTTCTTCAAGCGGGAAGGAATGAGTCACCAGTCGGGCAATCGGCAAGCCCATGTCTTTGATTGTTTTCATACAGGCAATCGCATTTGGATAATCTTCAGGCGAGTACGCCCAAGAGCCAACCAAAGTAATCTCTTTGTTACAGATATCAACATGAGGGTTAACAGCCGCCTCACCATTATCAACAAAGAAACCCAGCTCACACAAACCACCACCACGAGCAATCAACTTCCAAACACTGGTCGCCGCAGCAGGCACTCCCGTACACTGGAACGCAAACTTAGCTCCACGACCATTTGTTAAGTCTTTAACGGCCTCGGCAAGTTTTTCTGGAGATTCGTATTTGGAGAAATTCAAAACATGGTTCGCTCCCAAGTCTTGAGCAATAGTCAACCTATCATCTTGACCATCCACAGCGATGATGGTTTGTATACCCATAGATTTGAGCACCGCAATAATCGACAAACCAATAGGGCCACAGCCTTGAATCAATACCGGAGAAGCCCAGTTCAATAGGTTAGTGGTTTTTGCACGCTCGACAGCATGCACAGCCACCGCTACGGGTTCAATAAGGATGCGTTCTTCAAGGCTAAATTCACTGACATTAAAAAAGGTCGAGCCATTTTTAAGAACAAGGTAATCGCCAAACCAGCCATTAAATTTATTATCCTCCTGCTCCCCCATCAGACCGTAACAACCCATGTTTTCACACATATTAGTACGCCCAGGCATAGACACACAGGGCTCACATTCGCCACAGGGAATAATACTGGTAATAAGCTTAGAGCCGAGCTCAACTTTATTGCCAACAGTATCGGTTTTTACATTTTTACCGAGCTTAACAATTACCCCCGTACCCTCATGGCCAAGCACGACGGGAATCATCTTAAAGGGGTCATTTTTATATTCATGGACATCCGTACCACAAACACCACAGCCCTCTACTTTCACCAATATTTCATCATCGGAAATCTCTGGCAACGAGAACTCTTGGAGTTCAAACTTTCTCAGTTCGGTAAGTACGGCAACGCGGGCTGCTGAAGGTAAATCGGCGCTCATATGGCTCTCCTGTAAGTTAGTAATGCTGTATCTAACGTTCTGACAACCATCTCTTTTTGCAGAACAAATAATCAAGATTTGAACAAACTATAACAAGGCCCAAGCACCCACTTTAAGTACACAAAAACGATAAATATGTACTATTTTTTCAGCCCCACAGAAATTTGACCCAGGTTAAAAAGTCGTTCTTAGCCCTCAATAAAAACGTTATCAACGTAAAACTAAAGCTTGCAAACAAGGGCAGGAACAGCATTACTCCCCCACAATTCTAACGAACCTGTTTTTTGTGGAAGCAGTGACAGCCCCCCCCTTATAATTTATAAGCACCTAAATTCAGACGCTTTGTAGACAGGAGATACGCTTCGCCATCATCTTCTCCCTGCTCCCACAAAGGGAATAAGCGCCCATTTACTTCCATCAAACAAAAGACGGAGTTTTTAGCACTTGTATCGACACGGATTTTTTCACATGAGTACTGCACATTAGCGACCTTAACAAGGTCTTTTCCTACACGGTATAAATCCACATCTTTGACACTAAAGTCATCAAGATCGAGCACCGTAAACCTCGCCTTATCTTTGCCGCTCAGTAAAAAGCGGAAGAACAATCTGCTATCAAGCACCTCATGCTCTGCTTGCGCAATCACGTTACTTTCACGCTTAGCATCATAATGACTCTGCAAATGCCAACCTTGATCGGAGCGTTCTAATAAAAATGCAACTTCGGAATCATTTTCATCAATACGGGAACGCAAACGCTGAAGGCCCCCGCTCGAGTAGAACGCATGATCGATGCTATGCAAACGATAACGATAAAAAGCCCAGCGAATATTGATGGACATCTCCCGAATGATCTCAGCTCCTTGTTCTCGATAGCAGTAATTGACATAGCCAATCTCATCCCCGTCAGCACTCATTAGCTGTTCAACAAACATATCGCAATGCTGCAAGCTAGTTGGCACATCATTTTGGCCGCCCTGCTCTCCATGCGGCTCTCCATAGACAGCCGAGTACAACAGCACTCCTGTGAGCACTGCGCATGTCTTTCGAACGAACTCACTCAGCCTTGGCATAAGATCTCCTTTTTTGAACTCAGCTCTATTGCTTAAGCAGTGTGTACTGCCAGCAAACCCAGTTACAAGCCTTGCTGACAAAGGCTGACATTTCATAGTCATGGCTGACGGAAACGATGCCCGCAAATCTCTATATTACTGACAGGGCATAAGCCCAATAAGCAGTAACAAGCAAAATCGCCCAAGCAGGTATGCACCAGTGACATTGATAAGCCTATGAAAAAACCACGCCCCATCCATCTTTTTTACCTAAGCTCAGCCTTGCTAATATTATTAACGGCGCTGATTGCTTTAGACGAGCCCTCACCCAAAGAAGCGATAAAACAAACACAGCAAGCCACTCTGGTGAGCACGCAAACCATATTTAAAAAGAGCCACAAAGCGAGACTAAGCCTCAACGGCTACCTCAAACCCAATCAACAAGCTAAATTGCACAACCTTGTTGAAGGCCAAGTGGAATGGATTAGTCCAGCATTCAACAATGGCGCGCAAGTGCAGCAAGGGCAAAGCCTTATTCGTTTAGAGAACAGCGCCCTTAAGGCTGAACTAAAACAGGCTAACGTAGCTCTCGCTCAAGCAGAGCTCAGTTTATTGCAAGCTCAGCGACGCTCCCAGCGAGCCATAGAAGACTGGAAAAAACACTACAACAAAGTACCGACAGACCCTTTAGTCAGCAAAACCAGTCAATTAAAGCTAGCGCAGGCAGAAGTTGAAAGCGCACAAGCTCAACTAAATTATGCGCTGCGCCGTTTAAGCTATTCCGACCTTAAAGCCCCTTTTGATGGCGAATTATCACAGCGCCAGCTCAGCCTCGGAGAATGGCTGGATGAAGGACAAGAGCTCATACATATAAGCGCCAATACGCACCTTGAATTGGAACTACAACTCAGCCCCAGACAGTGGCAACAACTATTCGCAGATCACCCACCCCAGTCGTTACTCAAAGCCTTTATTTCTAACTCGAATACCTTGTGGCCAATAACATTAGAAAATGCAGCGCAGCAACTCGACCCAGACACTCAGCTTCGCTCTTTATTTTTTCAATTTGATAGCACTAAAGTGCATCAAGTATCAGCACCTGCACCAAGAGCCGGTCTTTGGGTTGACGTAAAACTTGAAGGCATCGAACACAAAGATCTTTGGGCCATCCCGCATTCAGCGTTCAGTAAAAACAGCCTGATTTGGTGGCTCGATAAACACAGCCGCCTAAGAAGCAGCCCCGCAATCAGTAAATTTAAAGACGCAAATCACAGCTACGTGTATTTACCCGAGCTAAAACAAGCATCCATAGAGTTAGTGCTTTACCCACAGGCACGATTCATTGACGGCCAATTAGCAGAACCCCACAAACAAGACCTTAACGCTCAAGGCGGTCACCAATGAATAAACTCATGTCATGGTTTATTCGCAATCCAGTTGCAGCAAATTTCTTAATGGCTGCAATCATGTTGATAGGCTTATTAAATCTCAACGAAATCAGAATTGAAGGCTTCCCGAAACTACCTGCCGATACGATAGAAATTAACGTCGTTGATTACGGAGCAAGTGCCGCTGAGATTGAGCAAAGTATCAATCGCGATTTGGAACAAGCATTTGAAGGCTTGGCCGGGGTGGACTTTATCACCAGCATTGCCATAGACGGGCAGGCGATTCTGCAACTTAAAAAACAAGACTCCTATCCCGTCGAAAAGCTTCTCGAAGGCGCTCGTTTACGGATAGATAGCTTAAGTAACCTGCCAAGCAGCGCCGAGAAACCCCAGCTTCAATTACTTGAATTTAATTATCCCGCTTTAATCGTACAAATATATGGTGATGTTAATCAGCAAGCCTTACAAAAAGCCGCACAGAAACTCAAACAGCGATTATATTCTCTAGATCAAGTCAGCCAAATAAACCAATGGGGACAAAAAGACTACGAAGTATCCATAGACGTATCACCCGCAAAGCTACAAAGCTTAGGGCTTAGCTTTAACGATGTTGCCCTTGCTATTTCCCAAGGAAGCCAGCGTTACCGAAGTGGCGAAATAAAAACACAGCATTCACGCATACAACTTCGTGCAGATAAGCAAGCCAAATACAAACTAGACTTTGCCAAGATCCCCGTGCAAATACCCGCAAGCGGCCGAATAATTCGCCTAGAAGACATTGCGGAGATTAACGATGGCTTTAATGATCAGGATGTCCGAGTTCTATTCCAAGGAAAAAGCACCGTTGGTTTTGAAATAGCGATTTCACAGAAAGGCAACATCATCGATCTAAACGAAGATGTTCAAAACCTCATCCGCAGCAGCCAAGACATTCTCTCCGAAGATATTCAAGCTGAAGTCTGGGCCAACCAAAGCACCTTTGTTACAGAAAGGTTAAACATGTTAAGCAGTAACGCCTGGCAAGGTTTGATCTTGGTTTTTATCATACTCAGCTTGTTTTTACAGAGTCGTTTAGCGTTTTGGGTTGCACTTGGCATTCCTATCAGTGTGCTCGGTGTTTTTTCCATGATCGGATCACCGCTTATGGATTATTCGCTTAATGATGTCACAACGCTTGGTTTAATAATTGTACTGGGCATTATCGTTGATGACGCCGTCGTAGTTGGAGAAAGCGTACACGAAGCGAGGCAACAAATAGAAGACCCCATTGCCGCAGCCGAACACGGTGTACACCAAGTTGCAACGGCAACCATATTTGGCGTATTGACTTCCATTGCTGCTTTTTTCCCATTAACCCAGCTAGACAGTGCACTTGGAAAAGTTCTCGGTAGTTTTTCTATTGTAGTCATACTTGCTTTGACGTTTTCATTAATTGAAAGCAAATTCATACTACCATCACACTTAGCTCACAGTAACGGCAAAAATAACAATGAAAATATATTAAGTCGATACTTAGGCCAAGTAAGAAAATATTTAAACGACAAACTAAATTATTTCACTAACCATTATTATGAACCTTCCCTGCGCTGGTGCCTCAACAATCGCATAAAGACTTTAAGTCTATTTTTTTGTAGCTTCATATTAGTGATCGCCATGTTAGACAAGGGACATATCCGCAGTGTGTTTTTCCCTTCCATACCGGGCAATATTATTTCAATCAAAATGAGTTCAGACAGTCAAAGTCCTTTTTCTATGAACTTGAGCAATGCAGATAAAATCACCCATGCAGCCAAGGAACTCAACCAGAAACTTATACTTGAACATGCACTTGATCAGGCACCCATTAATAAAGTAATGGTTGCATCGGTGGGTAATGAAACTGAACTATATGCTCAACTGAGCTCAGAGGCTAAAAAAATTGGCAGCTTGGCCATTATGCATGCATGGCAAAAAAATCTAGCGCCACTCGAAGGCGTCTACAAACTCAGCTTTAGCGCAAGCGAAGAGACTGCCGGAGGTTTTCAACTTGAAGTGTATAGTGAAAACATTAACGACTTAAATGCTGCCGCTGAGGCCGTACAACATATTCTAAAGCAACTACCCGAAGTCAGCAGTGTTAGCAGTGACCTACAGGCGTTAAAACCTGAATTAAAGCTGCGTCTAAATGAACGAGGTGAAGCTCTGAATTTGCGCCTTGAAGATATTGCCCGCCACATTGGCGATGGCTATGGAGGCCTTGAATTACAGCGCTATAGCAGGGGGCATGAGCGTGTTAAGACCTATCTAAGATTTGACCAACAGCACAGGGACAATATTCACGATTTAGAAAAAATCAATATTGCATTAAGCAATGGCAAGTTTGTGCCCCTTCGCTCAGTGGTCGAATTTGAAGCCAATTATGTGCCTCAGTACTTCTGGCGAAAGAACTTGCGTTACGGCGCTCAAGTTCAAGCTCAAATAGATAAGGACAAAACCAATGCCAAACAGGTTTATCAAAACATCATCGACAGTTCGCTATGGCAGGAATTAAAACGCCAAGACCCAAGCTTAGAGCTTATTGGTGCCGGAGAGCTCGCTAAAGAAGATGAGATATCCAATGGTTTAAAACACGCACTGCTCATTGCACTACTGCTCATCTACGGTTTATTGGCTATTCCTCTAAAGTCGTATTTACAACCTTTTATTATCATGTCCGTCATTCCCTTTGGTTTTGTTGGCGCCCTGCTTGGCCACTACGTTATGGACTTACCACTGTCAGTATTATCTTTCTTCGGCATGCTTGCGCTATCTGGCATTGTCGTTAATGACAGCTTAGTATTAGTCAATCGCTGCAACCAACTACGCGAACAAGGCAACAAAGACGCCCTAGTTCAGGCTTGCAAAAGTAGGGTGAGGGCTATCTTTCTTACCACAGTCACCACGGTCGCCGGTTTACTCCCCATCCTCAGTGAACAAAGTGAGCAAGCCCAGTATTTAATCCCTGCAGCGACCTCTCTCGCTTTTGGGGAAATTTTTGCTACACTGATCACCTTAATCTTGATCCCTTTATTACTTAGCTTCCGCACTTGGCCACCTCAAAAAAATGAGGAAACAAGATTATGAGCACAACAGCAAACAGCAAAATAAACATTATCTTGGTCGAAGACGACACACGCCTATCAAATCTGATCTGTGCTTATTTACGCAGCCTAAGTTTTGAAGTCGAAGCCATCCACGATGGCGCGCTCGCCGTTACCGGCATTCTAGACAAGCAACCTCAACTCGTTATTCTCGATTTAATGTTACCCAATGTCGACGGCTTAGAAATTTGCCGCCAACTGCGCCCCGACTTTAGTGCCCCTATACTCATGCTCACCGCCAGCGACGACGACATCAATGAAGTCAGCGCTCTCAACGAAGGCGTAGACGATTATCTCTGTAAACCGTTAAGACCTCATATATTGCACGCGAGGATTAATGCCTTACTACGCCGGCATGGATCGGCGAGTAATAGTTTGTCAGTGGCCGATCTCGTTTTACATTTAAACAAGCGTTATGTTGAACAAGCGGGCACAAGGCTTGAATTAACAGATGCCGAATATGAACTATTAAAAGTACTTATCACCTGTGCAGGAGAAATATTAAGCCGAGAAAGATTATTCACCTTATTACGAGGCATTAGTTATGACGGCATGGATAGATCTATAGACCAACGCATAGTGACCTTAAGACGCAAGCTAAACGACCAAACAAGCCCCCATCGCTATATTCAAAGCATTCGTGGTAAAGGCTATTTACTGTGCAGTGATGACTAAATTATTTTTTCGCTTCTACCTCGGTGCCGTTTTAGCATGTGCCGTATCCCTTACAGCGGCAACACTCTACCTATCCGATTTCTATACAAAAACTGAAGCCAAAGCTTATTTGCGAATGACCTTAGGTCTACAAAAAAGCATTGTAAGTCAGGCCCAACTCCATAATACGGCGCCAGACTTTAGCGATCTTGAAAACGATTATCCATTTTTAATAAGCGAAATCGACCTAAACACCCTGCCTGACGATGTACGTAAAGGCCTGCAACAAAACTCTGTGCATGTCGCCTTGCGCGCAAGCCTATTTCAGAGTGAAGTCGACGTCTACTACCCTTCATATAGAGAGAACAAAGCTTTAGTATTTGAGCCCAACACCAATTTTGATCAGCCCTACAACCAAATGCTTTTAACCTTGCTGGTGTTTACACTGCTAGGGCTAGCTTTGATGATGTTTTATTTAATACAGCCGATTAAGCGACAATTAAAGGATATCGCCAATATCGCCCAAGAGATAGGCCAAGGGCGCTTTAACAATAGAGCCAATGAATCTGCCCCAGCGCCTATTAACCAACTCGCTAGCTCCATCAATAAAATGTCAGATCAATTACAAAAATTGCTCGAAGACAAAAAAGTGATGATGGGTGCCGCTGCACATGAACTTCGAACACCGCTTGCGCGTCTGCGTTTTGCTCTTGATATTGCCCGCTCTGATACAGAGCCAACAAACACCATCAAGCAGCTTGAAGCCATGGACCCGGATCTAGATCAACTTGAGAGTCTAATCGATGAAATTTTGTTGTTTTCAAAACTAAGCTTTGAAACCTCAAAACCCGACTGTAAAAAAATTAATATTCGCCCAGAACTTGAGCGACTTATCGAAGAAAGAGCCGTGTTTTATCCCAAGCTTAATATCGATTTAAACGTGCCAGTGAACACATTCGTATATGCAGATAGAAGTTTATTTTTACGCGCATTCAGCAATATTCTTAACAACGCGCTTCATTACAGCAAACAACAATTAAGCATCACATGCCTAGAGTCTACCGAACATATAAATATATACGTTGAAGATGACGGACCTGGCCTAGCTACTCACTTATATAAACAAGTATTGCGCCCTTTCTTTCGAGCAGACCAAAGCCGCAATGCCAATCACGGTAACAGCGGCTTAGGCCTTGCCATAGTTAATAATATTATGGACCTTCACAGCGGAACGATAAGCTTAGAAAAGTCGGAGCTAGGTGGCCTCAAGATTAGCTTACAATGGCCACTGACCGACACTGACAATAAGCCAACAACGCAAGAACAGAAATAGCTGCACGGGAACTTTACACTAAGGTTTCTCTTTTACAGTTAGTTAGCCATTTGCATGAAAACCGCAATTCCCCTGTTTATTGGCGCAAGTGTATTTTTTAGCCATACAAGTTTTAGCCAAACATGTGAGCAAGTTCTAGCTGGCACGGCCAAAGATTACACAGCGCCGTGTATCTATTTAGGCGCCTATGCTGAGCTGCAGAATAATTACTACAAACAAAGTAACAGTGAGTACTTTCCAGCCATTACCGCTCTATGGCGATACGTTTATATAGATGGCAGTGAGCTGGGCATGTACTTTGCCGGAGACAGCAAAGACGATGTCTATTGGTATAGTTCACTTCACCTCGCGTATGAAGAAGCGCCTTATAAGCATCTTAAAAGCGAATATTCTGATAAGAAACTAAATCAAGATGATGCAACCATGGCGGGTTTTGGTTTTGCCTTTGGCTCTAACTGGGGTCATGTTGTTTTGCGATCACAAAGTGACCTTAGTGACACCTACAACGGCCATGAAATTTCATTAAACTATCGTTATTTATGGCAATACAAAAACTTACAAACCACGCCATTTGTAGGCACACGATATTTAGACAACAACAAAGCCGAGTATCTTTTAAGCCACCCTAGTTTAATAAACCGTGACACCCCCAAATCGGGCGCCGAGTTCTTAACTGGAGTTAATTTTATCTACAACATCTCCGCACACTGGTCTTTATATCAACTCAGTGAGTATCAACACTTAAGCGACGATTTATCACAGATGTCACTCGTCAAAAGCAAACAGGCTTGGTCTGCACTCTTTGGCATCAACTACTTGTTTTGACAAAAATGAAAAGCGCGCTGAATTAGACTCAGCGCGCTCTATATAAAACTACTATAAAACCACTTAAAGTAGTTTAGCCGTTCTTTATGCTATTAACCGCGCACAACCTGTCGTAAACAACATCGGCCACTTTAGGGATCACTTCCTTCATTAAAAAAGGAGGATATGCACCGGCAACGTCTTTACTCATCACATCGTAAGTTTCACGCATATAAGTAGTATGTACGATGGTGCCGATATTAATCTTGGCTATGCCCATGGTGATAGAGCGCTGAATATCTTCATCAGGAATACCTGTGCCGCCGTGAAGCACAAGAGGCGCAACTACCGCGTCGGCAATTTCTTGCAAGCGATCAAAATGAATTTTAGGCGTTGTTGGAGTAAAACCATGAGCGGTTCCGATACCAACAGCAATTGAATCCGGGCCGGCCTCCTCTGCCAAAGCCACTACATCGGCAACTGCAGCGAGGTAGTCATCTTCAGTTTTGGCAACCACATCGCGGCCCATAATTTTGCCAATTTCGGCCTCAACCTGAACACCAGCACTAGCAGCATAATTTACAACTTCTTTAGTACCGCGAATATTATCAGCCAATGGCATTTGTGAGCCATCAAACATCACCGAGTCGTAACCGTCATCAATGGCCTGTTTACACAAGTCAACATCAGAGCAGTGATCAAGGTGCAAATAGAGTTTGTTGTTTGCCAATTTTTCAAAACCATCTGCCATTTTACGGCATAGGTAAGAGCTATTTAATTCAACTACAGGACCATAGGTCATTAACATGGCAGGAAGGTCAAGGCGGTTAGCTGCTTCCACAACTGCATGGATATCGTAAATATCGTTGACATTAAAACCGGATAGGCAACGACCTTGAGCTCGGTAATCTTTAAGTAATTCAGCTAATGGTTTAGTCATTGTCTTCTCCTTAGAAGTTCATGTCTTTAGGCTGGCTGCGACCACTAGTGACGCTATCCAAAATAGGTAATTCATCTACACCAATCCAGTGGTTAAATTCGCGCAGATCTTCAAGTAGGTGGCCGCGGGCAACAATCCAGTGATGATCGAGGCCATTAGTCAGTACAGTATTGATAACGGACTTAGTAGTGCAGTTTTTAGGATCGACCTCACCGTAAGAACCGCGGAAGCGCATTTCCGAATCAACAATATCGCCTTCAAAAGCCATAACCTTGCTAGCGTGAGGGTACTGGTATTTAGCAACAGTGATTGGGCCGGTTTCCTGTAGGAATTCCAGCATCATGCCGCAGCTGGTTTCTTCATCGAAGTTGTCGAGTATGCTGTGGTTGCGCATTTGGAACTTGGTGCCCTGGCGCAATAAACGTGTTGCAGTACCACCGCAGTGCCACATACCCACTTTATTATCGTTAGCATTTAAGTAGCTAAGATCCATCAGTGTAGGCAGACCAGCACCTTCCGTTAATTCGTTAAAAGTCACCATGGTCAACAAACCGCCCATGTCACTTTCATCTGCAACTGGAATACCCAAGTCCTGAACCAAACCACCGGCGCCGTCACCAGCAATACCGTAGCGGTCAAATAATTCAGGCCAATTTTTCAGGGCTATGCCAAGATAACCACCACTACGAGTGTAATCAGCAATTGACAGAGCAAAACGCACACTCAAGTACAATTCTTTTTCTTTAACTTCGTTTTCATCACAGAGCTCAGAATTTATCAAAGCCTGAACAATGGGATTAATTTGCTCTGCAGTGAATTTTTCACCGTGCTGCCAGAGTTCTTCCAGATCTACTCTATCGACACTTAAACCAAAGTGGCGAGCAATGCTCATTTCATTGAGCTCACAGTCGTAGAAACCCGGTACACGCATGCCACCGATCATTAACAACTTGCCTTGATTTAAGCGACTCTTAGCAAGTAGTGAACGACAATAGCGACTCAAAATTTCATTCAGCGCATCGGTGCCTATGTCTTCAAACACCCAGCTGTATTTAATTTGCATATTGTTAAATACATTGAGCATAAAGTTCTGTGAGCAGAAACGGTTAGCGCGCAAGTTACCGCCAGTCATTTCAGTGTGCGCCCAACTAAGCACCGGCATATTGTTGTCTTTTAACCAAGTCGCAACCGCCAGAGCAACAGCACCGTCGATAAATGAGGCGTGATAAATAATCAAACCCGTCATGCCTTTGGCTTTATATTCATTTAATAAAGCCAATACATCTTCTTTGGTTTGCACAGGCTCTTCGGCATTAAGCAAAGTCGCCGCAGCGGGAACAACTTCTTTAGTTGCGGCTACCGCTTCTGTATAGGCTTTTTTACAAAGGTCCCAGTCAAAATGCATTTCCAAACCAAGGCCAAGCAGGCCAATGGCACAATCACTTTTACTTGGGGCTGGAGTAACCAGCTCGTCCATTTGTTTTTGGACGACGCCCACTCTAGCTAAAAAATCAACACTCATAATTTACTCCAGGCGAATTACAGCAATTCGTTACGATTAATTACTTCAAAGACTTGCTCGGCTGAGGGGTGGAAGGTACGACCACCAATATGCTGAGCGACAAGGGACGCGTAAGCAGAAGCAAACTGCATACGCTCTTTAATGTTCATGCCGTTGAGCAGGGCATAGGCATAGGCACCGTGGTAGCTATCACCACAGCCTGTGGTATCGACCACTTTGGTTTTGTAAGCGCCTTGGTAGACAACATCCTGGTTAAACCAAGCCCAGGAACCCTTGGCGCCGTCGGTAATAACAAATTGCGCATCACTATTTTTAGCCAGCTCAACCAAGGCCTCTTCAGGTTTTTCTTTACCTGTAATCGCAACAGCTGCTTCCAGAGGCAAAATGGCGTGACTGCCAAGGCGGATCATCTCAAGTAGCTCTTCGCGAGATCCAGCTTCAACATCGAGCACAGAAGGGACACCAAGTTCGCGAGCGCGCTTAAGCAAAGCAATGTTTCCAGCCCTGTCGTAGCCGTCGACAAACAACAACTTGGTGTCGCGCAGCCATCTGTCATCAATATCTTTCGGCGCAAGGGCGGCGTATTGATTTAAGCTGTAAAAAACGGTGCGTTCGCCGTTATTCGGATCGATTTCAACCAAAGCAACGGCAGGATTGTGCTCGGGCTTTTTCAACATCAATGAGGTGTCGACATCGCAGCGCTGTAACTCACGCTTGGCGATATCACTTAATACATTGTCACCCTCATTGCCAAGGAATGCGGTTTTCATTCCTAATTGGGCCATCACACTTGCCGCGTTACCCGCAGGTGCGCCACCTTGAATCAAAATAGATTCAACTTCGTGTTTACTGTCTCGCTTTACCTGCTCGGGTAAAGTGAAAAGTAGATCCACTACATTTAGGCCGCTGACTACAACATCAAAGCACATCGTCAAACTCTCTCTTGCTAGTTGCACTGAATATGCGGCTAGATTAGAGGAGCAAGAGGCAAAGAACTTAATACTATTCAGCCAAGTTTATGTACTATTTTGTCACCCATTCTGTATATTTGATTTCGGTCAAACAGATTCAATACACTCTTATAGGTAGTAGATTGTGAAAGCCCAATACGAACACATCGCCGCAGGTCAGCAACAAAGCTTTTACAGCCGAAACTATCAAGCTAAGAGCTTTAATAGCCCCTGGCATTACCACCCACAATGGGAACTGACTTACATTAAGAAAGGTGAAGGCCTGTGCTATGTCGGCAATAGCATTAGACCTTTTGCATCAGGGGAGCTGGTCTTAGTTGGTAGTATGTTGCCTCACTGCTGGAAAAGTGATGAAACGGCGGGCCGAGTTGAGTCTATTTTTGCACAGTGGGATGATGGGCTGCTTGGCAAAGACTGGCTGCAACAACCTGAGTTAACACGAATAAACAAGCTGCTTAAAGACAGCGATAGAGGTCTTATTTTCTCTCAAACCCTCAGTGAGGAGCTTGGCCGAAAACTAGAAATGCTCTGTTCTCTGCCCCCTTTTGATAGCTTGATAGCCCTACTTCGCATACTTCAAAGCCTAGCCAATAGTGACTACAGCTACCTAAGTGAAGGCCAAAGCTTAAGTATCAACGCCAATAGCAGCGAACGCATCGAAAAGATTCTGCAATTTGTAGAACAGCACTATCAACAAGACATTCAAATAGAGCAGTTGTGTGAGCTGTGTAACATGACCCAAAGCTCTTTCGCCCGCTTTTTTAAGCGCAGCTTGGACAAGCCCTTCAGCCACTACCTTAGTGAATACAGAGTCAATCGAGCGAGCAACCTATTAAAGAGCAGCGAGCTAAGTATTGAAGCCATTGCTTACGACGTGGGCTTTAGGAATATGAGCTACTTTCATAGGCAGTTTAAAAAAACCTTTAATAGCACTCCGGCAAACTACCGGCGAAGCTTCCAGGCCCTCTAGAACAGGGCAGCTAAGGCTGGTCGCCAGCCTAGATCCTGCTATAGTTAGCTTAGGTAAGCCCCACCATTTGAGGCACTTTATTTGTGTGTGCTTTTTCAACACTTACTGCTTGGGTACACAGGACGTCACCGATGAACTCCCGCCCACTGTGGATTGCAGTGACGGTACTCATATGCCTATTGTTCAGTTTCAACCAAGTTGACGCACAGCAGAATAAGACCCCCTATCAATCAAAACTGCAGCTCAAGATTGCCACTAATGTGTCCACCATTGAGCGACACAAAATAAACAACAAGAGGGACTTTTGTAACGAGCTAGCCAAACAGGACAACCTTGATCGAGCAGCTGTCGAGTTACTGCTAATTTGCATGTCATTAAAGATGGAAGGTGTAGAAGCCGAGCTAGAACTCATTCCGTCCCCCACTTACGGACGTGCGATTCAAATGCTACAAGATGGCAAAGCCCATATCGCCGCCCAAAGCCTTTGGGCCTCAGACATTAACCCCGAGTTAATTCACCTAACTGAAGCAACTATTCGGCTTGGTGAGTTTGAAAAAGGCATATACACCACCAAGAATCACCCCCTACAACAACAAAAAGGCCAGCACTACCCGCTAAATAATTATCTTGGTGTAACCCTTCGCTCATGGCATCACGACTGGCGCATATTAAATGAGCTTACGCCAAGTAGCATTTCAACAATACGCTACGACTCCATGATTAAAATGCTGAGTGTTGGCAGGGGAGACTTTACCTTGCACGAATTCCCCAACAATGACGAACTTGTTGTACGTTATAGCGGTGTCGATCTCTACCCCCTACAGGGGGTAAAAATTGTTATTCACGATATTCGCGCATTTGGTATTTCGTTAAAGGCGCCCAGCAGTGAGCGCCTTATCCACATTATGAATAACGGCGTACATAAGATGCGGGAACAAGGCTTAATCAGAGAAATTTACGAGAACAATGGTTTTATCAATCAACAAACCAATGGCTGGGCCATTTTAAACCCAATAGAAAAAACAGATAAAAGCCCCAACAAGGCTGGGGCTTTACAATAAGGCTAATGCAGCTCTAAAACGTCTTGCATGTCGTACAAATCTGGCTCTTTACCGGCCAGCCACACCGCAGCGCGAACAGCACCACTGGCAAAGCTCATACGGCTAGAGGCCTTATGAGTAATCTCGACCCGCTCCCCGTCAGCCAAAAAGCTCACTGTATGATCGCCCACTACATCACCACCACGCACAGTTGCAAAACCAATGGTATCGCGCTCTCGCGCACCGGTTTGACCTTCACGACCGTAAACAGCAACTTTGCTGAGGTCGCGGCCCAAAGCATCGGCGACTACTTCACCCATGCTTAGCGCCGTACCAGAAGGCGCATCAACCTTGTGACGATGATGAGCCTCATAGATTTCGATATCGCTGACGTCGCCCATAACTCGCGCGGCAATGTCGAGTAACTTAAAGCAAAGGTTTACACCGGTACTGTAGTTTGAAGCCACAATGGCTGGGATCTTAGCCAAACTTGTATTGAATTCGGCTTTTTCTTCGTCACTAAAGCCAGTGGTACCAACCACCATAGCTTTTCCGTATTCAGCACACAGCGCTGCGTTGGCAACTGTGGCAACAGGCGCGGTAAAATCGATCAATACGTCGAAGTCATTAATGACGGCCGCAAGGTCGCCACTGATGGCAACCCCAAGCTTACCGAGACCAACCACTTCACCGGCATCGGCACCAATAAGCGAACTGTCTGGCCTATCAATAGCGGCCGCGAGAACAGCATCTTCATTATTCTGTACCGCCTCAATCAAAATGCGGCCCATACGACCGGCAGCGCCGGCAATTGCAATTTTTGTTGTCATCTTTTTTCTCAACCAACTTAGTGCAAGTTAGATCAATCTTAGGCGTGGATAAGTGCTTCGGAGCAGTACCGGCACAGTTTGTCTGGACACGCCGTGAATACATCCCTATAGGCTCGGCCGCCGCATCCATGCGGCAGACGGTCCAGCCCAACTGGCCGGAACCGCTCTTTGTATTTCTCTGCCAGTTCAAAACACATTGAACAAACAAGGACTTAAATTTGAATGAAGAATAGTAGCGAAATCTCGACGCATCTGCCGAGTCCTCTCTGCCACTTGTGATATGCAAGTTGGAATTGGCACCTTGTATCGGGCGAGTATTCGGTAGTACTTAGCGAGACCATCTGCGCCATGGATGGCGCGGCTGAGCCCCCACGGAAGGGCTCACGGCGAGTCTCGAGAAGTACTACCGAATACTCGCCTGCACCAAAGCCAAATTACAACTTCATATCACCAAAAAAATTCTTCATGCCTTCAAACCAACTATGCTGGCGAGGACTGTGTTTTTTACCTTTCATTGAATCACGCAGCTGCTCAACAAGAGAGGTTTGTTCTTTATTGAGATTAACCGGTGTTTCTAATACAACACGACACATCAAATCGCCGGTAGCTCCGCCACCGCGAACTGAACCGACGCCCTTGCCACGCAAACGGAACATTTTTCCAGTTTGTGTTTCTGCTGGAATACGCAACTTCACTCGACCATCCAAGGTCGGCACTTCGATCTCACCACCTAAGCAGGCATCAAAGATACTAATGGGCACTTCACAATAAAGGTTCTTACCATCGCGCTGGAAAAATTCGTGTTCACGAACATGCATTTGCACATAGAGATCACCGGAAGGGCCACCATCAGCGCCAGCCTCTCCCTCACCAGACAAACGAATTCTATCGCCAGTATCAACACCTGGAGGCACTTTAACCGAAAGGGTTTTAGTCTCTTCTACTCGACCTTGACCATGACAACTAGTGCAAGGATCACTAATGATGGTGCCTTTACCACGACAGGTAGGGCAAGTTTGTTGAACAGCAAAAAAGCCCTGCTGCATACGCACCTGACCGTGACCACCACACGTTGAACACGTTGTTGGTTTTGAGCCCGCTTTCGCACCACTGCCGTCACAAGGTTTACAAGCAACCAAGGTAGGCACTTTAATTTTTACGGTTTTACCTTTAACAGCATCTTCAAGGCTCAATTCAAGGTTGTAACGCAGGTCGGAGCCACGAGCTGGGCCACCACGACCGCCACCGCCGCCGCCACCAAAGATGTCGCCAAATACGTCCCCAAAGATGTCACCAAAACCACCGGCTCCGCCGCCACCAAAGCCACCACCCATACCAGATTGGCCATCAACACCCGCATGACCATATTGATCGTAGGCGGCTCGCTTTTGAGAATCCGAAAGAATTTCATAGGCTTCAGAAGCCTCTTTGAATTTTTCCTCCGACTCTTTGTTGTCTGGGTTGCGATCCGGATGATGCTTCATCGCCACACGGCGATAAGCCTTTTTAAGATCTTTTTCCGAGACGTCTTTGCTGACGCCGAGTATTTCGTAATAGTCGCGCTTGGACATAGGTGCTACAAACTTTTCTGTCTATTTCAATTACAACAAACGCGGAGCAAGCCCCGCGTTGTTATCTTTATTCCCTGCGCCACTCGGCGCAAAGCTAAAACGCAAAAAGCCCAGACGTTACCGCCTAGGCTTTGCTTAACGACTTACTTGTCGTCTTTCACTTCTTCAAACTCAGCGTCAACAACACCGTCGTCAGCTGCTTCTGCACCAGCATCTGCAGCTTGTTCAGCAGCGCCTTCACCTGCCTGAGCTTGCTCTGCGTAAAGCTTCTGAGCTAAAGAGCCAGACGCATCAGTCAACTCTTTGGTTGCCGCTTCAATAGCTTCTTTGTCGTCGCCCTTAACTACTTCTTCTGCTTTTGTGATTGCAGCTTCGATGGCAGTTTTCTCATCTGCTGTAGCTTTGTCACCCGCCTCTTCAACAGTCTTCTTCGTTGCATGGATCAATCCTTCTAAGGTATTGCGTGCACTCACCAATTCTTCGAATTGACGATCCGCTTCAGCATTGGCTTCAGCATCTTGCACCATTGAATCGATCTCATCATCGCTTAAACCTGATGACGCTTTGATGACAATGCTCTGTTCTTTACCAGTGCCTTTGTCTTTAGCGCTTACATTCAAGATACCGTTGGCATCGATGTCAAAAGTCACTTCGATTTGCGGCATGCCTCGTGGAGCAGGAGGAATATCAGCCAAATCAAAACGGCCCAAGCTCTTGTTCCCTGTAGCTTGCTTACGCTCACCCTGAACAACGTGAATAGTCACAGCCGACTGGTTATCGTCAGCGGTTGAGAACACCTGAGATTTCTTAGTAGGAATCGTGGTGTTTTTGTCGATCAATGGCGTCGCTACCCCACCCATGGTTTCAATACCAAGAGTAAGAGGCGTTACATCCAACAACAATACGTCTTTTACGTCACCAGCTAATACCGCACCTTGAATCGCAGCACCCATTGCTACCGCTTCGTCAGGGTTAACGTCTTTACGTGGCTCTTTGCCAAAGAAGTCAGTGACCGCTTGCTGAACAAGAGGCATACGAGTCTGACCACCAACAAGGATCACATCGTCAATTTCACTGGCACTTAGATCTGCATCTTTAAGAGCAATCTTCAATGGTTCAAGTGAACGAGTCACAAGCTCTTCAACCAAAGACTCAAGCTTGGCGCGGGTTAACTTAACCACCAAGTGCTTAGGTCCAGTGGCATCAGCAGTGATATAAGGCAAGTTCACTTCTGTTTGCTGGCTTGAAGACAACTCGATCTTGGCTTTTTCAGCCGCTTCTTTAAGACGCTGAAGCGCCAGTGGATCGTTGTGTAAATCAATACCGTTAGAAGATTTAAACTCTTCCGCCAAGTACTCGATCAAACGCAAATCAAAATCTTCACCACCTAAGAAGGTATCACCATTGGTTGCCAATACTTCGAACTGGTGCTCGCCATCAACGTCAGCGATTTCAATAATAGAAATATCAAAAGTACCACCACCAAGGTCGTAAACAGCAATAGTGCGATCGCCTTTGGCTTTGTCCATGCCGTAGGCAAGTGCCGCAGCAGTTGGCTCATTGATAATACGCTTAACTTCTAGACCGGCGATTTTACCTGCATCTTTAGTTGCTTGACGCTGGCTATCGTTAAAGTAAGCAGGAACGGTAATAACCGCTTCGGTCACTGCTTCGCCAAGATAATCTTCAGCGGTTTTTTTCATTTTCTTAAGAACTTCAGCAGAAATCTGGGGTGGCGCTTTTTTGTCGCCCTTCACTTCTACCCAAGCATCACCGTTGTCGGCAGCAGCAATGGTGTAAGGAACCATTGAGATATCTTTCTGCACAACATCGTCTTTAAACTTACGACCGATCAAACGCTTAACGGCAAACAAGGTGTTTTGAGGGTTAGTTACCGCTTGGCGTTTTGCGCTTTGGCCAACTAATACTTCACTTTCATCAGTAAACGCAACAATTGATGGCGTAGTACGATCGCCTTCTGCGTTTTCAATTACTTTGCTTTTTTCACCTTCAAGTACCGATACACACGAGTTGGTTGTACCCAAATCGATGCCAATAATCTTACCCATTTTCAATCTCCACTTACTGGGGCAGAGCGCTGCGCGCACTGCTAAATTCAAATCTGTTCGTTCTCTAATGAGACCGGAGCGTTAAGCTTGGCTCATATATAGGATCATTTTTTCTGTTTTCAAGGGGGCTTTAACAAATGCTTAAGCGTCGGCCTTGCTAACAACAACCATCGCAGGGCGTACTAGACGGCCACTCAGGGTATAACCTTTCTGCACCACATTAAGCACAGTGTTTGGCTCAACATCAGGGCTAGGCACAGCAGAAATTGCTTGATGCAAATTAGGGTCAAACGGCTCGCCCTCCGGTGCAACGGCTTCAACCTTGTGACCTTTTAATGCGTCATGGAAGGTTTTTAGCGTTAATTCAACACCTTCATTCAAGGCATTAACATCCGCACCTTCTGTATTTGCGGCTTCGAGTGCACGCTCCAGGTTATCCACCACAGGTAACAAGCTGTTCACTAATTTTTCCAATCCAAACTTATGCGCTTTTTCAACGTCCTGCTCTGCACGTCGGCGAACATTTTGAGCTTCAGCTGCGGCTCGCAAGGCATTTTCCTGCACTTGGGCTAGCTTCTCTTCAAGCTCTGCAATTTTTGCAGCCGCATCATTCTCTGGGCTACTTTCTTCACTAAGGTCAGCTTCAGCTTGAACTTCAGCTTCTTGCTCTAACTCAACCTGTTCTTCAACAGCGTCGTTTTTTTGATCTTCGCTACTCACGTACTTACTCCGAACTCATAGCAGTTTCTTAAGGTCTGGCGCCTATATGGGGGCTTTGATTCACGCTTCAAGGGTAAAAATTGAAGAAAACTTAAACAGACTATTGGCAAGCCTACAAAAAGTACTGTATAAATAAACACATCTGTTCGCACATACAGGGAATTTGACATGCTCACCCACCTACAAATCAGCAACTTCACACTTGTCGAACAACTCGAGCTTGAACTAAAGCGCGGGCTAAGTGCTCTGACTGGTGAAACCGGCGCAGGTAAAAGCATCTTGCTCGATGCCCTAGGTTTGGTGGCCGGTGACAGAGCCGATGCCGACAAGGTACGTCATGGTGCCGAGCGGGCAGACATTCAAGCGAGCTTCAACGTAAGCAAGCTGCCTTTTATTGGTAAGTGGCTAAGCGAGCAAGAGCTAGGCAATGAGGACGAGTGCTTGCTGCGCCGAGTAGTCACTCGCGAAGGTCGCTCTCGCGCATTTATAAACGGCCAAAGCGTCACCCTTCAACAACTTAAACTGCTAGGTGACATGCTAGTCGATATTCACAGCCAGCATGAACATCAAAGCCTGCTAAAAAATACAACTCAGCAGCGCCTGCTTGACGCTTTTGGCCAGCAGCGAAGCTTGGTAAAAGAAGTGAAACGCGCCTATTTCCACTGGCATAGCTGTAAAGAGCAATTAGAACACTTACAAAGCCAAAGCGATGAGATTGATGCTCGCTTCCAATTGCTTAGCTACCAAGTTGAAGAACTCGATCAACTCGCCCTTGGTGAAAACGAACTCAATGAACTAGAACAAGAGCAACGCCAACTTGCCAACCTAGAGTCCATTCAGCAGAGCTGCCAATACCTTAATGAACTCTGTAATGATGATGAGAACGGCTTACTTGCTAAGCTACATAGCGCCTTGAGGGTACTCACTGAGCTACCAAAAAAAAGTGAGCACTTACTTAACTCGCAATCTTTACTGGAACAAGCCCTGATCAACAGCCAAGAGGCCCAAGCAGACATTGAGCGCGAACAATTTAGCAATGAGCTAGACCCAGCACGGCTACCTGAGATTGAGCAGCGCTTAAGCAGCATCTACGATGTCGCCCGCAAACATAAAGTTTTGCCCGAAGAACTCAGTGCCTTACACCAGCAACTCAGTGCTGAGCTACTGAAGCTGCAAAGTGGGGACGAACAAATTGAAGCCCTTGAAAAGGCCTTGCGTGAACACTTAGAAAACTACCAAAAACTAGCAGATAAACTCAGCCGTAAACGCCAAAGCGCTGTCACGAAATTAAACCGCGCCGTCAATGGCAAGCTCGCCCAGCTCGCCATGGGCCACGCCGATTTTGTTGTGGAACTTGTTGAACTCGATGAAAAGCCACACTGCAATGGCAATGAACAGGTTCATTTCTTAATTTCCACCACCCCCGGCCAAGCCCCTAAAGCGCTTAGTAAAATTGCCTCTGGTGGAGAATTAAGCCGAATCAGTTTGGCAATTCAAGTAGTCACCGCTCAAACCTCCACCATCCCCACCTTGGTCTTTGATGAAGTTGATGTCGGCATAGGCGGGACAACAGGAGATATCGTCGGCAACCTCTTACGCGAGTTAGGCGAGCAAGGCCAAGTGCTATGTGTGACCCATCTGGCCCAAGTAGCCAGTAAAGCCCATCAACATTTACGAGTTGAGAAAACCATAGCCAAAGACTCGGTGAACTCCTCTTTAAACCAACTCAATAACGATGAAAAAGTCGTTGAGATAGCTCGCATGATGGGTGGCGATGTTGCGTCGGAGCAAAGCCTCGCTCACGCAATGGCCATGTTAAAAAGCGCCTAGCGGCTACTAGGCTATTTGTCAGCAGGATTTAGAGACAAGCAACGAGATTAAGTAGCAGAAACACTGGCAGCGGTAAATCTTCTGCCAGTCCATATTATTTATCCGTCTCAATAAACACTTTTTGGCGCAAAGCCTCCAGCTGTGCTGTCGTACGATGAATATCTCGATGCTCTAAAAAGCTCACCAATATGGCTGGCACCTCTTTAGCAAAAGCGTACTCCGTATCCCGATCTAAGTACTGAATACCTCCCGCTGAATCTCGAATAGCATCCTGCATTGCTTGTGTGCGGCTATCACCATAGGTTTTGCCCTTAATATGAGCAGGAGGCCTAAAAATACTTTTATTAAATTCACTCTGAAAGTCGGCACTCGCTATATAGAGCAGTAATGTGTCTAACTCAGGGCTTGGCTCGACATAAGCGGGTACAAAAAACACATTAACAGGCGCGACAGTATAACGAGGAATGCCCTCAACAATCGATGGAAAGGGCATTAAGCGCAGCCCCTGCCGACGCTCTTGAGCTGTTCCCTGTGGTACCCCATCAATCAAACTCATGGCCGAAAGGCCATGATAAATTCTAGGGAAGCTTTGCCATAAATTATAAGAGCCGTGGTTGGCGTTAAAACAATCCGACTCTAATAACTGCTTCCAATATGAGAGAGCGGTATGAACACGCACATCGGTATAAGCAATTTTACCGGCCAATAAACCCCTGTAAAAATCCAAGCCGTTGACCCGAAGGTTAAAATAATCAAACCAGCCATGCGTGGCCCACGCCGTTTGTGAACCAAAGGTAAACAGATCAATGCCCTGCTCGCGCAAACTCGTGCAGCCATACATAAGCTCGACCCAGTTTGTAGGCAAGTCCAAGCCCATCGCCTTAATACTCGGCTCATGGTAATACAAAGCCCAAAAGTAGTAAGTAATGGGTATCGCTAGCATTCTGCCCTTATGCATGGATGCTTGACGAAGGGCAAGCGGGAAGTCTTTATGTAAATTATTTTTAGACCAGAAGGCGCTTAAATCAGTGACTTTGCCTTTACGATCAAACTGGTTTAAACGCTGGCCCCCGTACCAATATATTAAATCAGGTCCACTACCTGAGCGAATCCAGTACTCAACCTTGTCGTTGTATTCCCCGATGCCGCGTGTCGCCATTAAGTGCACATCTATATTCGGGTTTTTCTGTTCAAACTCTTTAACTAATCGCCGCAAGTGCCCACGATGAGTACCACCATCGGCATAAATAGCAACTTTAAGTACCTTAGGCTTATTAATCGTTTTTTCGGCATCGACCGCAGTAGAATTCCCTGCAGCCAAAACCACAGACGGAACAACTATTAAAAAACACACAGCCACGCAGATACAGCGCCCAATTACGCTGCGCTTAAACCGCTGGAACATTTCTATATCGGCAAGGAGGTTAACGTCAAGATCCTATCTAGTAAGGTAATCTACGTTTCAGTATAGGTAGTACTAACAATAGTGCTTAAGACAAGCATGGCACTTAAGAGCACGAACAGTGATAATGTTGAACAGCCTAAGCGAGATGGAAAAACACGTGTCCAACATTGAGATCCAAACACCAGCAGAGGAAAACACCTCAGCCCATGCCAGACCTCCTTTTGATGGGCTCAGTATCGACAAAGTTATCGATTCGGTTGAAAGTCTGGGCTACTTAAGCGACTTGCGTGTTTTCCCGTTAAACAGCTACGAAAATCGTGTTTACCAAGTGGGTATTGAAGACGAGCAACCTCTAATCGCCAAGTTCTACAGGCCCGAGCGCTGGAGCGATGAGCAAATTCTCGAAGAACACCAGTTCAGCCTTGAATTGCACGAAGCTGAAATCCCCGTCATTCCCCCAGTAATACACGACGACCAAAGCTTGTTTCACTACGGAGGCTATCGTTTCTCTTTAGCTGAGCGCAAAGGCGGCCACGCCCCTGAACTCGATAATCTCGACACGCTCTATACATTGGGCCAGCATCTCGGCCGGATCCATGCCATTGGCGCCGCCAGTGCAATGCAATGTCGGCCTGAGCTAACCCTTGAGAGCTTCGCCAGCAATAGCCGCGAGTTTCTATTAAATTCAGATATGCTACCTAGCAGCTTAAGAGCCGCCTATGAAGCTATTAGCGAACAGCTTATAGAAAAACTCTCTGAGCAATTTAGCCAGCACGATTACCAGCGTATTCGCCTACATGGCGACTGTCACCCGGGTAACATTATTAGCCGGCCGGACTCTCTCTATATTGTCGATCTCGATGACTGCCGCTCCGGCCCCGCCATTCAAGATTTATGGATGCTACTCAATGGCGAGCGCGAAGAAAAAACACGCCAGTTTATTGAGCTCTTAGAAGGTTACGAAGAGTTTCACGAATTCAATCGCGCAGAGCTTCGTTTAATCGAGCCCTTAAGAACCCTGCGTTTAATGCACTACGCCGCATGGCTCGCAAAACGCTGGTACGACCCAGCCTTTCCTCAAGCCTTCCCCTGGTTTAATACCGAGCGCTACTGGGCCGAGCATATTAATGAACTTAAAGAACAACACTTTGCTCTCGACGAGGAACCACTAAAACTACAGAGCTACTAAGGCTCTGTATCCAAGCCTGCGGAACGAAAAACGCGCCATTATTTTTCTGGCACGCACTTCAACCCTAGACCCTGCCACAAAAGCCTGAGAGCATTGCTGGGCAGTTTGTGTATACGCTACTTGTTCGTATAAGCAACAATGGGCGCCGCCTATTTAAACCCTAAGCCCCTGTTTAGATAGTGCAAGCTCATGTCATCACACTACATGGAAGATGGACCAATGAAGCACCGCATCTTAGTCGCTGCAATTGCCGCGACGCTCAGCTTTAGTCTGGGCGCTTGTAAAGAAGAAACAAAGCTCGCTGTAAAAGAAGTAGAAAAAGCTGAAAGCACCCAGCTGACTAGTTCCGATGCCTTAATCACTCCGGCCGAAAAAGCGGCCAAGGAATTTAAAGGCAAAATCGATATCGACATCCGTAAATCCAAAGCCGATTGGGAACCCTACATGCCCAAGGCTGCTCCGAGTGATGCGCCCAATGTTTTGATAGTGTTATACGATGACACCGGTTTAGCGGCTTGGTCACCTTATGGTGGCGCTATTAATATGCCGACCCTCGACAAAATTGCCGAAAATGGTCTGACCTATACCCAGTTCCATACAACCGCCCTGTGTTCACCAACCCGCTCCACTTTATTGACGGGGCGCAACCATCACGTCAACGGTTTTGCTTCCATCTCTGAAGCCACTAACGGTTTCCCCGGCCAGCATGGTCGCCTGCCAGAGCAAACGGCCACCATGGCCGAGGTGCTTCAAGAAAATGGCTGGAGTACCTTCTGGGTGGGTAAAAACCACAACCTTCCAGAAACCGATGTCGCCGAAGGTGCCAGTCGCAAGTCCTGGCCTCTGCAACAAGGTTTTGACCGCTTTTACGGCTTCTTAGGTGGTGAAACTAATAACTGGTATCCCGACTTGGTTGAAGACAACCACTTTATCGACCAGCCCTATATGCCCGAAGACGGCTATCACCTAAGTAAAGATTTGGCCGACCAAGCCATTAAGATGATTCGCAATCAAAAAGCCTCAAACCCATCTAAACCTTGGTTTATGTGGTTTAACCCTGGCGCCAACCACGCCCCTCACCACAGCCCCAAAGACTATGCCGACAAATACAAAGGCGTGTTTGATGACGGTTATGAGGTATATCGTGAGTGGGTATTAGAGCGCATGAAAAAGCGCGGCATCGTACCTGCAACAACCAAACTCACGCCAATTAATCCCATGCCTAAAGATATGGCCGACCCCAATGATGCGGTTCGCCCTTGGGATAGCCTAAGCGCCGACGAGAAAAAACTCTTTGTGCGTATGGCCGAAGTCTATGCTGGTTTTTCTGAGTACACCGATGCTCAAGTTGGTCGAATGATCGATTACCTAGAAAAAAGCAAACAATTGGAAAACACCATTATTCTTTACGCTGCCGATAACGGTGCTTCCGGCGAAGGTACGCCCAACGGCTCTGTTAACGAAAATAAATTCTTTAACGGCTGGCCAGATAAAATGGAAGAAAACATGAAGTACCTCGACGTGCTGGGTGGCCCTGAGACTTATAACCACTACCCCACAGGCTGGGCTGCTGCATTTTCTTCACCTTTCCAAATGTTTAAGCGCTATTCACAATTTGCAGGCGGCACCGGTGATCCACTCGTTATCTCATGGCCTAAAGGCATTAAAGCGCGCGGAGAGCTGCGCCACCAGTACCACCACAGTGTCGACATTGTGCCAACCATTCTTGAGTTAACCGGTTTAGAAATGCCTGAAGTATTTAAAGGTGTTCCTCAATACCCGCTTAACGGTGTATCTATGGCCTATAGCTTTGACGCCACTCCCGATGCCAAAACCCAAAAAGAAGTTCAGTACTACACCATGTTTGGTACACGCGGAATTTGGAAAGATGGCTGGAAAGCCGTTGCTATGCACGCGCCCTTTGGTAAAGGCAACTTTGAACATGACAGGTGGGAACTCTACAACGTAGAAGAAGATAGATCTGAATCCACCGACCTTTCTGCGCAGTACCCCGAAAAACTCGAAGCCTTGAAAAAAGAGTGGTACAAGCAAGCTCAGGAAAACTTGGTCTTACCATTGGATGACAGAACTCCGCTTGAAATCCTAACCACCTATCGCCCTACAACGGAGAAAAAACGCGAGCGCTTTATCTACTTCCCGGATACCGCCCCCGTGCCTGAAGGTGTTGCAGCCAATGTTCGCGGCCGCTCCTATAAAATCTTAGCGAATGTGGAAATCACCAAAGGCAGTGACGGTGTTCTCTTTGCCCACGGCTCGCGCTTCGGTGGCCACAGTTTGTTTATTAAAGACGGTAAACTCAACTACGTGTACAACTTCCTCGGCATAGACCCGGAGCAAAAGTTCACAAGCAAAGAAAAACTCAAACCCGGCAAATACACCCTCGGTGTTGAGTTTATTAAAGAGTCTAGTGGCAAGCACGGCGAGTCCATCGGTAAAGCCAAACTCTACATAGACGACAAAGTTGTTGCTGAAGGCCCCATGCGTACCCAGCCTGGTAAATTCACACTCTCCGGTGACGGCCTGTGTATTGGTTACGACAGTGGCGATGCCGTTAGTAAAGAATATCAATCGCCGGGTCGTTTCAAAGGCGGCAACATTGATTTTGTTGGCATCACAGTTGAAGGCACGGATTATATCGACTTAGAGCAAGAAGCCCGACGCATGTTAATGAAGCACTAAGTTCTTATTAATTAATAACTATACTCATCGGCCCTGCGGGGCCGATTTTTTGACCCTAGATTAGTGTAAAAACAAACAGCAGCACGTCAGCCCCGCTAAGCGCATTTCCTTCTATTCCTTTTCCATTTAAGCCCCTACAAGAGCAGTGCCTATTTAACAAACAGCACTAGATCACAGAAGAGTAGAGTAAAAACCCAACACACAGAAAAAAGCGCGCCATTATTTTTCTGGCGCCCAAGTCTACGCTAGACCCCGTCACAAAAGCTTGAGAGCATTGCGAGGCAATCTGTGCATGCAGTATTTGCTCAAAAAGCAAACAACTGTGCATCGCCTATTTAAGCTGCCAGCCCTTGTTTAAATAGAAACAACTTCTTTCATCAATTACACACGGAAGATGGACCAATGAAGCATCGCCTCTTAGTCGCTGCAATCGCCGCGACGCTCGGCCTTAGCCTGAGCGCCTGTAAAGAAGAAACAAAACTCGCCGTAAAGGAAGTAGAAAAAGCTGAAAATACTCAGCTCACCACTTCCGACGCCCTTATTACTCCGGCCGAAAAAGCCGCAAAAGAGTTTAAAGGCAAAATCGACATCGACATCCGCAAATCCAAAGCTGACTGGGAACCTTATATGCCCAAAGCGGCTCCATCGGATGCCCCCAACGTGTTATTTGTTTTGTACGATGATACAGGCATGGCAGCTTGGTCCCCCTATGGTGGCGCCATCAATATGCCGACCCTGGACAAGATCGCGGAAAACGGCCTGACTTATACCCAGTTCCACACAACGGCTCTATGTTCGCCAACCCGCTCTACTTTATTAACCGGCCGCAATCACCACGTAAATGGTTTTGCTTCTATTTCTGAAGGCATTAATGGCTTCCCCGGCCAGCACGGTCGTATCCCCGAAGAAACGGCAACCGTAGCCGAAATCCTTCAAGAAAATGGCTGGAGCACATTCTGGATTGGTAAAAACCACAACCTTCCAGAAACCGATGTTTCTGAAGGTGCGAGCCGCAAGCAGTGGCCTCTAGAGCAAGGCTTTGACCGTTTTTACGGTTTCTTAGGCGGTGAAACCAATAACTGGTATCCAGACTTGGTTGAAGATAATCACTTTATCGACCAGCCTTATCTACCAGAAGACGGCTACCACCTAAGTAAAGATTTGGCCGACCAAGCCATTAAGATGATTCGCAACCAAAAAGCCTCGAACCCATCTAAGCCTTGGTTCCTTTGGTTTAACCCAGGTGCCAACCACGCGCCTCACCACAGCCCTAAAGATTACGCCGATAAATATAAAGGCGTATTTGATGACGGTTATGAGGTGTATCGCGAATGGGTATTAAACCGCATGAAAGAGCGCGGTATCGTTCCTCAAAATACCAAGCTGACGCCACTTAACCCATTGCCAAAAGATTTGGCCGATGCTGCGGACATGGTTCCCGCCTGGGACAGCCTAAGTGCCGATCAGAAAAAACTCTTCACCCGTATGGCTGAAGTTTACGCCGGTTTCTCTGAATACACCGACGCCCAAGTTGGCCGTATTATTGATTACCTAGAAAAAAGCAAACAGCTGGAAAACACCATTATTCTTTACGCTGCCGATAACGGCGCTTCGGGTGAAGGCACACCAAACGGCTCGGTTAACGAAAACAAATTCTTTAACGGCTGGCCAGATAAAATGGAAGAAAACATGAAGTACCTCGAGGTACTCGGTGGCCCTGAAACCTACAACCACTATCCTACTGGCTGGGCTGCAGCTTTTTCTTCACCATTCCAAATGTTTAAGCGCTACTCTCAATTTGCAGGCGGCACCGGTGATCCACTGGTAATCTCCTGGCCTAAAGGCATTAAAGCGCGCGGTGAATTGCGTCATCAGTATCACCACAGCACGGATATCGTACCAACCATTCTTGAACTAACCGGTTTGGAAATGCCACAAGTATTTAAGGGCGCTCCCCAGTATCCACTTGCCGGTGTTTCTATGGCCTACAGCTTCGACGCCAAACCAGACGGCAAAACCCAAAAAGACGTTCAGTACTACAGCATGTTTGGTACTCGCGGTATTTGGAAAGATGGCTGGAAAGCAGCAAGCGTTCACGCCCCCTTTGGCAAAGGCGACTTTGAAAACGATAAATGGGAGCTCTACCACGTCGATGTCGACCGGTCAGAGTCGACCGATCTTGCCGCCAAATATCCTGAAAAACTCGAAGAGTTAAAAAAGGAATGGTTTAAACAAGCTCAGGAAAACTTAGTATTGCCACTGGATGACAGAACTCCGCTTGAGCAATTACTCACCTATAGACCGACCACTGAGAAACCACGTGAGCGCCATATCTACTACCCAGATACAGCCCCAGTGCCTGAAGGTGTTGCCGCCAATGTTCGCGGTCGCTCCTATAAGATATTGGCTAATGTCGAAATCACTAAAGACAGCGAAGGTGTGATCTTCGCTCACGGTTCACGCTTTGGTGGCCACAGCTTGTTTATTAAAGACGGCAAACTTAACTACGTGTACAACTTCCTCGGTATAGACCCAGAGCAGAAGTTCACCAGCAAAGAAAAACTCAAACCTGGCACCTATACCGTTGGTGTTGAGTTTATTAAAGAGTCTACCGGTAAACATAAAGAGTCTATTGGTAAAGCCAAACTTTACATAGACGACAAAGTTGTTGCTGAAGGCTCTATGCGTACCCAGCCCGGTAAGTTCACTCTTTCCGGTGACGGCCTATGTGTAGGTTACGACAGCGGCGATGCCGTAAGTAAAGAGTACAATTCTCCCGGACGTTTCACCGGCGGTGAAATTCAAGGTGTTGCTGTTACGGTTGAAGGCGAAGCCTACGCCGACCTAGAGCAAGAAGCTCGCCGCTTGATGATGAAACACTAATAGCTCTTAGCACCTTAATCGGCCCCACCAGGGCCGATTTTATTTACAGCCTAAGAATTTAGCACTCAATAAAAGGAGCTTATTAATGGCACTTAGAATTATTAGCGCACTAGCACTTAGCCTTGTTTTACTCGGCTGCAAAGAGCAACAAACAGATGCTCTACCCTCCTGGAACAACAACACAAGCAAACAGCAAATTATTGAATTTGTAGAACAAACAACAAACTCGGATTCAGAACACTATGTGCCCGTCAGCGAGCGCATAGCTGTATTTGATAACGACGGCACCCTCTGGGCCGAACAGCCCATGTACTTTCAATTATTTTTTGTATTGGACCAAATTAAAAAGCAGGCCTCTCAGCACCCTGAATGGAAGAACACTCAGCCTTTTAAAGCAGCACTCGAGGGCGACATCGCCACTCTTGAAAAAGGCGGTATGAAAGCGGTAATGACTCTGCTTATGGCCACTCACGCGGGTATGAGCACGGAAGAATTTAAACTCGAAGTCAGCAACTGGCTGAGTAACAGTGTGCACCCTACGACCAAACGCGCCTATACAGACATGATCTATCAGCCCATGTTAGAAGTGCTGAACTATATGCGCTCCAAAGGTTTTAAAACCTTTATCGTCTCCGGTGGCGGTATTGAATTTATACGAGTCTTTTCTGAAGAAGTCTATGGCATTCCTCCAGAGCAAGTTATTGGCAGCTCAATCAAAACAGGATTCAGCTGGCAGGAAGGCAAACCGATCATTCAACGCCTACCTGAGATTAATTTTATCGATGATAAAGAGGGGAAACCCCTAGCAATAAATCACCACATAGGCCGCCGCCCTATTGCCGCCTTTGGCAATTCCGATGGTGACCATCAAATGCTGCAATGGACTGATGCAGGTAAAGGCTTAAGCTTAAAAGTATTGGTGCATCATACCGACGCCCAAAGAGAATGGGCTTACGACAAAACATCAAGCATTGGTAAGCTAGATAAAGCATTACTTGAAGCGCAAGAAAAAAACTGGACAGTGATTAACATGAAAAACGACTGGAGAACTGTATTCCCTAATATAGAATAACAGTCCTGCTTAAGGCTTATAACCACTGCACAACTAGGCTGTTGCACATGCACGTACATATTAAGAGTGCAACTATCGTCGCCATTGATACAAGGTACGAGATAATAGGGGGCCAAAGGTCTCCTTGCTCCAATGGCGTATTGGTGTTCATCAAGAGCAGGCCCCCACAGCTACCACCAACAAGCCCGCCCTCAAGAAATCGTACAAAAAACAAACTAATCATGGCGCCTGCGTCAGCATTCCAGTATGCTGCGCGCCCCTTTACCCTATCGAGATGAAATGTGAGCAAACGCTTTGCCGATCTTGGCCTGCGAGCCGAACTATTAAAAGCTGTTGAAGACCAAGGCTACGATACTCCTTCCCCTATTCAGGCCGAGGCTATACCGGCGGTACTGGAAGGTCGAGACGTACTCGCAGCAGCACAAACAGGCACAGGTAAAACAGCAGGTTTTAGCTTGCCGATTCTCGATAGACTAAGCCGTGGTGAACGCGCCTCGGCCAACCAAGTTCGCGCCCTTATCCTA
Source organism: Agaribacterium sp. ZY112 (assembly GCF_041346925.1). Taxonomy (NCBI): domain Bacteria; kingdom Pseudomonadati; phylum Pseudomonadota; class Gammaproteobacteria; order Cellvibrionales; family Cellvibrionaceae; genus Agaribacterium; species Agaribacterium sp. ZY112. Next base: position 356,381 of record NZ_CP166840.1, read on the forward strand.
TGTCCAACACGCGAACTTGCAGCCCAAGTAGCAGAAAATGTTGCCCACTATAGTGCGCATTTGCAATTAAGCTCAGCCGTCGTTTTTGGCGGAGTAAAGATCAACCCTCAGATGCAGCGCTTACGCCGTGGTGTTGATGTCTTGGTTGCAACACCAGGTCGTTTACTCGACCTTCACAACCAAAACGCCGTTAAGTTTAAGCAATTAGAAGTATTGGTCTTTGATGAAGCCGACCGCATGCTCGATATGGGGTTTATTCACGATATAAAACGTATTTTAAAAGTATTACCTAAAGAACGTCAGAGCCTGATGTTCTCAGCCACTTTCTCGAAAGAAATTCGAGAACTGGCTAAATCCATGGTGCGCAATCCCGTAGAAATATCTGTAACACCTCGCAATGCGGCGGCTAAAACCGTTAAACAATGGTTGGTTCCCGTTGATAAAAAACAAAAAGCCCGCTTGCTTATCGCCTTATTCAAACAGTATCAATGGCAACAAGTACTCATCTTTTGCCGAACCAAACACGGCGCCAACAAATTAACAAAACAATTAATTGAAGCTGGTATTCAGGCGGCCGCGATTCATGGCAATAAAAGCCAAGGCGCACGCACACGCGCACTGGCCGAATTTAAAGATTTAAAAATACGTGCATTAGTTGCCACCGACATTGCTGCTCGCGGCATTGATATCGACCAACTACCGCAAGTGGTTAACCATGACCTTCCTAATGTCCCAGAAGACTATGTTCACCGCATAGGCCGAACAGGTCGTGCTGGAGCCACAGGTGAAGCCGTTTCACTTGTAGCTGCTGACGAACATAAACTGCTTGTCGATATTGAACGCTTAATAGGTAAGCTTATTGATCGTGAGTACGAGCCAGGCTTTGAACCTTCGCATGAGTTGCCAGCATCAACAGCTAATTTTAAACCTAAAAAAATAAAAAAACCGAAAAAGCCAAAATCAACTAACGAAAACCGAACACAAGAGCAAGGAAACCGCCCTGCTCGAAATGCTACAAACAATAAAAAACGCAAAGACAATCATCGTAATAGCGATGAACACCGCGACGGCCAAAAGCCAACTGGCAGCCGTCATAAACGTCGCAGCGGTAATAGCAGCAATAAAACGACCAGCAACAACAGCAAAGCTAGTAATCGCGATGGTCGCAATGTCAACGGTGAAAAAACCAAAAGTCGACCTAAAAGCGCTGGCACACTTGTTAAACGCCGTTAACATTAAAAGCAGTATTAAACCCATAATAGAAAATGAAACATGCCCTCAATAAAATAGAGGGCATAAATCTATAGGCACTAGATCATCCCATCAAAGCTTAGTAAATCTCTCCTCACAGAATGCAAGCTATAGAACATATCCAGTAGTAACGAAGTACTTTTCTTGATCCTTACCCTGAAAAACACCACTTATTACTTTTTCGAATAAGACAAGGCGTCGTGTTACTGACGCAGTTTGATACTTAAATTCCCACATGCATCATGGTGGCGCGTTTTTCATTGACAGTACATACAAACACAACCAATAATGCGCCTTTGATATAGCTATAACCTTCCTACCATTTACTACTTAAGGTTCTATATCAGAGTTCCCAGGGATGGCTTGCACTATAAATTTAGCTTCAATAAAAATAAGGTGTCCCATGCAAGCAAAACTTAGTCGTTTTCGTTTATTCTGTTCTGTCGCCGGCTTTACGCTTTTAAGCACGGTTATATCGTCTTCACTTCAAGCCCAAACGATAGGGCACTCGTCGGGCATGTGCTTAAGCACAGAGAACAATTCAGCCAGCCCTGCTAACGGTAGTAAAGTTGTACTTAGCAACAGTTGCTCAGGCCTTGCATCTCAGTTTAGCTGGACCTCAGGCGGTAGCATTAAGCACCTACCCTCTAATAAATGTGTACATCCTGGCGGCGCCAGTATTCCTGAGAACGGGACTAATTTAGTTTTGTGGGATGGCTGTGATTTTGCCGACCGGGTGCGTTTCAACCGAAGCGTAGCCGGAAGCATGCAACAAGTATCCAGCAACATGTGTGTACACCCCAATGGAGGTTCGGCAAATCCAGCCAACGGCACAAACCTTGTTATGTGGAGTGGTTGCGGTGAAACACGCCTTGCCTTTACCCCTCAAACAAGCAGTGATAACAATCAGCCCGTTGCTGGCGTCGCAAGTCGTAGCGCCTTAGTGAGCGCAATCAACAACGCAAATGCCGGTGATGTTATTACTTTGTCAGCCAACTTCGCTTACCAAGAAGCCATTACGATTACTAAGTCCATCACGATTGAAGGTAACGGTAAAACCATTAATCACAGCGTGCCAACAAGCGGAGCCTATGCAGAATTTACACCTGCTTTTGTTATAGCAGCTAACAATGTTGTACTTCGCAACCTAACTATTAATGGCAACAACCGCAATGGTTCTAACACGCTAGTAGAAATGAATAATAAAGGCACAACACGCTCAAATAACTTTAGCCTTTATAACGTAACTTTGATGAATGCGACTGCTGGATTACGCAACCAAGGCCTTATTCCTTCTAACTTAAGTGTGCAGAAAAGCACCTTTCGCAACCTAAACAAAGGGATAGACCTGACTCGCGACGCCTCATTAGCTACATTCAACCCAACATCAACCAATCTCTACGATACAGCCGGACAACGCTTGTATTACCAAAGTGCTGGTTCATTAATAATTAAGGAAAATAGATTCTTTGTTGATGCGGGCCAACTGAGCATGCAAGTAGGCGTGCAGATTGATGCAGGCAACGATGGCTTTAATGCGTATGAGGCACCAGGTTTTCCGACAAATACACAAGCATATCGTGGTGCCAACAATTATTTGATCACGAAATTTAATGGCGGTGTTATTTCTCATAATACTGGCCAAGCTTCCTCTGACCCAGTTCGAGCAAGCGAATTTCCAATTGCCGTCGCCAAAGTAGCCGATGTCAGTATCGAACATAACTATGTTGAAACCATTGGTACAACCAGTGATCAATATGATTTCTCATCAGGTATTAATGTTGAGCATATGTCCCGTGATGTTACCGTGCAAAACAACACTGTTGCTGTCAACCGAGTGGTTAATGGGGATCAAAACAATCAGGCGATTAGCGTTTTACCTTTCCAAGACCACGGCAGTAATGCAAACAGTGCAGACGCAACCGTCGGCGTTAAGGTTATTAATAACGTATTCTACGGCTCTGCTCGTAGCGGTATTTTTGCATTAGCGTTTAGAAATTTAGAAATTGACGGTAATGACTTCAGTAACTTCACCGTATCTCGTCAGGGTCTATCAACGTTTAACTTATTTAACACTGATGATAATGGCAATGGCGCATTAGATGCAGCTGAACGATCAACCCTAACAGGCTCATTTGTAAATATTGGCGCAAGCTCCAATCTTGGTGCAAGCGGCTTAGTTGAAGCAACCTTGTTTAATACCGAAGACCCTTCTACCCTTCCTCCAGATCAGCGTCACTAAAACAAGTACAAAGTAAGAGGGAGCCTATCTACCCCTCTTACTTTTATTTTTTCACTTTAGAAAATCTATTTAAATCACTTTTTAAGATCAGGCCAAACAAACTCAGATTTAGGTCTTAGTTTTTCTTGTAAGCCTTGTAAAAATCGCCTTAACACCTGATCTTTACACTCACGATAATGCTTATGTTTTTTTGCTCGAAAAAAAGCGCTCAATTCATGAGGCCCTATTTTTAAGCCGCCCAACTGAATCAGATCGATCATCGCCTCACTCTGCAATTTAAAAGCAATTTTCAACTTGCGTAAGATGAGATTATTATTGAGCCTGTTTTCGGGTTCAGGTGGCCCGCCCTCTACAGCACCTCTCTTATCGACAATCAAAGCATTAAGAAAGATAGCAAGCTCACGATCTTGCATACTCTGATAATCGTCATCGTCGTTGCTTTTCATCCAACTGCACAGCTGAGCTCTTTTCACCTCTACACCGAGCAAGGAGAAAAGCTTAAGCATTTTCTCATCATTGTAATCCAGAGCATAACGAAGCCGCCTAAGCACGTCATTATTGGTCATTGTATAGCTACCCCAAGTGCCATTAGCGTTAACATAGAACATGAAAGCCACTACGCTAGAGTGTGGCCAAGTTGTAACAGGCTACAGGACTTATAACTCTTTTTCACTTAACAGCGCGCCCAATAAACACCCTATTAATATGCTTAGGTCCCAACTTAAACCACCTCGTGCAAACTACAACAAGAAGGCAGAGATCTATAAACCCACTACATACGTACTATGTATTAGGTGCTCAGAACATAAGTGAAATATAGAGAAAGCCATGAATATACTAATCTCAGGGGGTACTGGTTTTATAGGCCGTGCTCTATGCAAACAGCTAGTCAAAAACCACACTCTGCTTATTAAGACCAGATACACTAAAGCGCCTAAGTGTCTTTCTGAGCAAGATGAAATACACTTTATCCAAGATTTGACTGAACTGCCAGATACCTATAAATGTGATGTAGCCATCAATCTTGCGGGTGAACCTATAGCCGATAAACGCTGGAGTAATGCTCAAAAGCAAGAGCTACTTAGAAGTAGAGTTTCAAGCACACAAGAATTTATTGACTTATTTATACGCCTTAAACAAAAACCCGAAGTTTTTATAAGTGGCTCGGCGATTGGATATTATGGTATTGATTCATGCGATCAAGCTATCAATGAAGAAGGGCGAAACGATCACAGTTTTTCCTCTTACCTTTGCCAGCAATGGGAGGCTTCTGCCCTACAGGCAACAGAACTCGGTATTCGAACCTGTCTTTTGAGAACTGGTATCGTGCTCGGACATGACGGTGGCGCATTAAAGAAAATGCTTACTCCTTTCTCTCTAGGACTAGGAGGTAAAATAGGAACAGGGAAACAATGGATGCCATGGGTTCATGCCATTGATCTTATTGGCATTATCGAGTTATGCATAACAAACAAGCAACTAAGTGGTCCGGTTAATGGCACTGCCCCCAAGCCTGTTAATAATAGTGAATTTACGCATGCTCTAGCTCACTCACTTAAGCGGCCAAGTTTCTTTACAACACCATCGTTTGTGATCAAACTTATTTTTGGACAAATGGGTGTAGAGCTATTGCTCTCTGGGAAAAAAGTAATACCAGAAAAAGCCATCAATAATGGCTACCAATTTCAATACCCAACTATAGAAGAGGCCCTGTCTAAAATACTTAAACAGGGAGTTGCTCTTAACAAAAATCAAGATAAATAAACTCAGAAAAAATGTATATTGCCATTCTCGCCTAAAAGAAACTTAAGAAAACTGCCCTATTTGATAATCACCAGCAGGAATACCAAAAGCCTTCATTAGCTTTGTCCACGAATGTATATTCGTTATTGCCAAGCTTAAAATGGCAATGTTTTCTTGGCTTATGAAGTTAAGTAACTGCTGATAAAGCTCCTGCCCCTGTTGCTCATTACCAGACTCTAGTAGGAACTTTGCCCAAGCTAAGCATGCATGCTCTAAGTCGCTGTAATAGTCGACGCTGTCAAACACACAAACAGAATAGAGCTTATTAAGTTCTATTCCTGCATGCAGGGCTTCTTTAATATGCATATCAATACAATAGGCGCATTTTGAGTCAGTTGAAACATAGACACAGACAAGTTCTAACAGCCCCTTATCTAAACCACTACCGTGTACGGTTTCACCTATCGCAGACATTGACTGATAAATACTTGATGGAACTTCGTTAAAAGTAATTCGCGCTGTCATAGTTATACTCCTGTTTTAATAAGCCTTAGCTCTATTTTGTGAAAGACAACCGCATCATAAGCATTGCTCAAAAAACCTGAATACGACTATTATGCAAAGTACATTTGCATAATACGCAAAGGCGAACAGGAGTAAGCGAGTGCTTTCAGGTATTGAAATTCTTTTAAAGGTCATTGAGTGTGGTAGCTTTTCAAAAGCTGCAAGCGCTTTAAACCTTGCAACCTCGTCAGTAACTCGCCAAGTAAGCACGCTTGAAAAGGAACTAGGCACCGTACTCCTAAAACGTAGCACGCGCAGCTTAATGCTCACTGAGCATGGTGAGCAATTTATCGATGAGGCCAATGAGTTATTAGAGCAAGCCTATAGACTTAAACACAGATTCAAAGAAGAAAGCTCTAACATTAAAGGCAATCTCCACCTCTCTGTCTTTGAGAGTTTTGGCCGTGTTTTACTAGCGCCAAAACTCAAACACTTTCTGCATCGCTACCCAGATATTAATGTCGATTTATCCTTAGATAATCACGTTATTGACTTAAATAAACACAACATCGATATAGCAATACGTATTGGCAAACCACAAGACTCATGCTTAAAAGCAAGAAAACTGTTAAACAATGAGACTATTTTAGTTGCTAGTACGGACTATCTGCATAAAAACGGCTCCCCCCAAAAACCTGAAGATCTTGTCCATCACAGCTGCCTAAAAATCGGCAAACTAAAACAGAGAAACTATTGGTATTTCAGAAAAAAAACAAATAAAGCTAAGACAATACATTCCGACCAAGAACAGAAAAAGATAGCAATTAATGGCCGACTTTCTTCACTAGGAGGAACGGCCGTCATACAGGCTGCCAAAGATGGCCTAGGTCTAGCCCAGTGCTCGAAATGGCTGATTCAAGAAGAGCTTGCTTCGGGCCAACTGCAAACATGCTTGGGAGAGTGGCGGTGCAGCATGACAGAAGGGGAAACAAGCGAAATTTTTGCCCTCTATCGATCAGCAACAAGTAAGTCAGTATTAATCAATGCGTTTATGGCTTTTCTAGCCGAACAATTCCCTTTAAACGACGCTTAGTACTTCGCGCTAATTGGCTCAAGACGACATTACCAAAGGCATGCTCACAATGCCTTCAATCAACAAGAAAATGACCGCAAAAGCCAAATACAAACGATGGAAAGGCACTAAGATAAAACGTATTAACGCTTTAACTAAGAACCAGCTAGCATCCTAATAGATGGAGCCCATATGGATATTAAAGTAGAAACTGAAATCAACAGCCCAATAAAAACCGTATGGGAAGCCATTACCGATTTTGAACACTGCGCCGATCGAATCAGCGGCATTATCAATACAAAGGTCCTTGAGCGGCCTCAAAATGGCTTAGTTGGCCTAAAGTGGGAAGAAACCCGCCAAATATTCGGTAAAGAATCAACGGAAACAATGTGGATTACAGACACGGAAGAATATAGCTACTACCGTACGAGGGCTGAAAACTGTGGTGCCATTTATCTATCAACAATGTCTGTCAGACAAGAGGGTGCGCTCACTGTTTTGAGCATGTCGTTTAGTGGTTCGGCAAATAGCCTGATAATGCGCTTGATTTCATCACTGATGGGAATCTTTATTCAGGGCAGCATGAAGAAAATGATGCAAAAAGACCTTGATGACATCAAAGCCTTTATCGAGAGCAGTGCGCAGATTACCAGCTAGACCAATATGCGCCCCGAGCCTGCTGAGAATCAGGCTCTCCGTGTTTACTTGCTTCTACACGATCAAGCAGATGGCTACCGTTTAACTTTCCCTTTTCGATTAGCTCACAAATGGCAGCACCTATTACCTTGGACTGATCCGCGACATGCCCAGGCCTTGGTAATTCCGCTTCCAGCTTGCCTCTCAAAATAGCAATATGCATGCGCGGAATCATAGGCTCAAGGTGGTAGGCAAACATCTGCGCAAGCCCCGGCTCTAACCAACTTTGATTCTTGATATAAAAGACCCATGAGGTATCACGCAGGATCTTGGTTGCTGAGTCACTTAGCTGGTTAAAACACCAACGGGCGTAGGCTTCAGTATGGGTATCGTGCACTCGAATTTGGCTCTGATTAAAAGGCCAAGCGTAACGTACATCCATGATGTCATATCTCCACATCCCTATTATCTAGTTGCCAGTATAGTGCAGCCAGTGGCGCTTGCTTTAACTGTTACAGTAAAAGCAATATTTGCTGCCACACAAAAACCTTAAAAGATAAGGTCTACACATAGAGGCCAATAGCCATAGGGGCTGGAGGGTAAGCGGTATTCCTAGGAGCCAAGAAGAATAAGGTATTTATGACTAAAAAATCTAAAAGCTAAGCTCTGTTTAGGCTTAGCTACAATGCTAAAAAGCAAACGCTATAAGCATAAAAAAAGCAGCGCCACACCCTGTATGTTCACGCTGCTTTTCTTAGCCCAATATATGGACTCACTGACCGTGTTTGGCTGGCACCAAGTAGATGGGCTCCATATCGGTCAAACTCGCACTGTCAGCTGCCGCTAGGTGATTATGGCGTATCATCGAATGTAATAGCTCTACGTACTCTTGGCCTTTTTCACTGTATTTCACCAACCCGTTTGCCAAAGCCGTGCCCGTTAACTCTTTACCTTGCGCGCGTAACTTACTGCGAATCTCACGCAAAGCTTGATAAGCCGCATGCGTGTTTAAGTTCTGCATGTAGGCGACCACACTTTGCAGCGGGCTTTCAAACGCGGCCAGACCATAATTACCTAAGTGCTTGCGCTGCTCGGAAGGTTTCATGGCGTGATCACCCCAAGTCCACTGACCAAAAAGTGAATTACCCTGAGTGGCAAAACGTGAAGTACCCCAACCACTTTCTACTGCGCCCTGAGCCAAGGCCAAACTAACTGGAATAACATCAACTCGGATTGCCAATTCAGCGGCTTGTTCAGCTCCCAAGCTAATATCTTCCGTTTTGAGCACCTTGTAGCTTCGAGCAAGCTCAAGCAACCACTGCTTATCGCTCTCTTTCAGAGACTTAAAATCTGACTTAGTTAAGCTCAGAAAACGCTTACGCTGCTCAATAATCAGCTCATTGGCCCGCAGAACCAAGGGAGCTAAACCGCGGAAAAATAAGCGTTTTTTATTCGCCACGGTAATTTCTTTGCTTGTTTTACTGCTCCACGACTCAGGGATACTGGTGAAATAAAGGCGCGGAGCTTCACGCACCCCAGCTTGCCACGCTTCTGGTGTGTAGTTGTATTGCTTGTACAGTACCAAAATGTCTTGGTAACTATGGTAGATCTGAGTTTTGTGCTCTTCGGCAAAAACAGATGAAGTGAGGAATAGCGCTAGCAAGGTGATGCTGGCAAGTCCTTTTTTAAACATCGGGCCGGCTCCTTCTTGGAATGGCTTTATATTTAATCGTCTATAAATGGATATAGAAAGGGTGTGAAACAAGAGAAAAGCCCAACCAAACCCTACAATGTCCGAAAGATACGTTTGGCTAGGCTGAATTTAAACAATACAGCGCCCAAACACTGTATTGAGCCTTGATTAAGCTTTAGGCTTAACGTAGATGACCAAACTATGACCGGTTATCTCATAACCTGCCGTTTCTGCGATTTCATGCTGAAGACGCTCAATATCTTCATTGTGGAACTCGATTACTTTACCAGATTCGATACAAACCATGTGATCATGATGGTCGCCACGATCAAGTTCAAAGACACTGTGACCACCATCAAAATTATGGCGTTCAACCAAACCTGCACTCTCAAACTGAGTGAGTACGCGGTATACCGTGGCTAAACCAACATCTTCACCCGCTTCCAACAATGCTTTGTAAACATCTTCCGCACTCATGTGACGGGTATCGGAATTCTCCAGTATTTGAAGGATTTTAACCCTAGGTAAAGTTACCTTAAGGCCAACTTTTTTCAGTTCTTGGCTTTCTGCGGCCATCTTGATGCTCCGTGGGCTTCAAAGTGTGTATAAAGCACAGTATTATCGTCGGCCTGCATGCTTTCGGAAAGCCCTAAATGAAAAAAAGACTCAATCTCACCCTGATCAGCTTAATTATCCTTAGCTGCAGTGCGTGTTCTAACCTTAAATTCCCTTGGGTTTACCAGGTGAAGATTATGCAGGGTAACTTTATTGAACAAGATATGGTCGATCAGCTCGAAATTGGCCAAACCAAAAACCAAGTGCGCTATGTTCTAGGCACCCCGCTAGTAGAGGATACCTTTAACCCAGATCGCTGGGACTACTTCTACAATGTGCGCCGTGGTGACAAGGACTTTGGCAAGTGGCACTTCACCGTATTTTTTGAAGATGGCAAGTTAGCTCGTTGGGAAGGTGATGCCGAGCCTCGTAAGAAGGGACAAGTTGACAGCGAAGAACAAAACGAAGCTCTCGAACAAACCACCAAGAAACGTGACGCTAAGTTCTAATCATAGAGCCACTTAACAAGCTTTGAGTAGAAACTTACTTTATGGGCCGAAGCTAAACGTTTGGCCCTGCTAAAACCCAACAGGCGCTTCTTTAGGCCCGACAACAACTAGGCTTTCTTGGCCGCTGTGCGTTCTGGCAAGTGCTTAACCTGATACCAAGCCACCCACAAGCCCAACAAACCAATCATTGCCGAGCCCACCCATAGACCTATCAAAATACCCACCGGCCCTGCCATGCTAGCTCCAACATAGACAAAAGGCATAGTAAAGAGAGTCGCTTTAGCGAAGTTCATTGCTGTCGCCCAATGTGCCAGCTTAATATTGTTAAAGATCGCATTAGTACAAAAAGTTAGACCATTAAAGACAAACATGGTTGATAGCCCCCAACAGAACCAACGAATCAACTCACTGGCCTCTCCAGAGACATTAAATGCCCAGATTAAAGGGGTACTTAAAGCAAAGAGCAGCGCACAAGCGACCAGGCAATACACCAACACAAAAGCCACACTCTGCTTTAACGTTTCCTTAATACGATCAAACTGCAAGGCTCCAAGGTTTTGTCCCACAATAGGCCCAACAGAGCCGCTAAGCGCAAATAAGCCCGCAAAGGCCAAAGGCTGGATTTTGCTAACAATCGCGTTACCAGCAACCGCGGAATCACCAAAAGCCGCCATTGTCGCCGTGACATAGGCAACACCAATGGGCGTGCTTAAATTGGTTAATGCTGCTGGTAAAGCCACTTCTGAAAAATGACGAAAATCTCGCTTCAACGAAGCACGACAAGGCCATGCGAATAGCTCATGTTTGTGAACCACCAAATAATAACCATAAGCCAACATAGCCACACGGCACAGAACAGTAGCCCAGGCAGCTCCTTCTATCCCCCAATCCAAAGCAAAAATTAAAATAGGGTCAAGCACAGCATTGACCAAACCACCTAAAAGGGTCAGATACATCGCCTCTTTAGCATTACCTAAAGCACGTATGACGCCACTGGCAGCCATTGCCCCTGCCATCAGTGGCATACTCGGCAATACCACCGAGCTATAACTTAGAGCGAGCTCATGCGCTCGCCCCTCTGCACCTAAAGCACTCAGTAAGATAGGTAAGCTCAGCACCACAGCAATCATAATTGGGGTGGTGATCATCATAATCGCCAGAAAGACATTACCCACCAAACGGCGAGTTGCGACTTTATCCCCCACTCCAATACTTTGTGAAATCGTTGCGCCCACACCGATGCTTAAACCAATACAAAGACTCAGGGTAAAAAACAAAATCGATCCGGCATAACCAATAGCCGCAGCAAGCTCTATTTCCCCCAATAGGCTCAACCAATACATGTCGATAAGGTCAACCAGAAATAGGCTTAAGAGCCCCATTGTAGAAGCCAGCGTCATCACACTGATGTGACGCATAATGGAGCCCTGAGTAAATTTGGCTTGCATAAAAGAATATCAAGAGGAGGGAGTTGTTATGGTACGCCAAGCGTGGCTAAGCAGCTAGCAATGTGAATACCCTAAGATAAGAAACAGCCCCAAGAGCGGTGAACAACTTGGGGCGTAGAACGTCAATAGAAGAACTTATGGCTTGGGAGGAAAATCGGCCAAGATATTTGCTACAGCGTCTTTAACTACACGATCAAGCTCTTCTTTATTCATCATTACCTCAGGTAAACGACGCTTACCAGTGCCGCGCCAAAGTAACTTGTTACCAGTCGCCTCAAGCACATCAATGATCAAGATACCTTCGCGGTAGTTCTCAATTTCTGTTTCTGTGTACTCTTCACGTGTCTTTAAAAAGCTGCCGCCTTCATCACGATTCCAAGTAAAACCTGGAGCCATACCATCATAGACCTGATAATTATGAACGTCGGCACGATCTCGAGCATTGACGCTGTAGTTCACCTCTAAGACCCCATCAGCACGTTCAATGAAACCTTTTTTGGCAAGTTCTACATCAATGGCTGACTTAATTCGCTCATGAGCAATACTCGTCATTGCTGCATGCTGCTCAGTATCATCACCGTCATACCAGTGATAGGTTTTTACACCACTATAATCAAAAGACTGGTAATCCGTGCTTACTTCAAGCTTGTCTTTGGAAGAACAGGCCTGCATTAAAACGACACTAAACAGCACACCCAAAAGAGATAGTTTTTTCATTGTTTGTTCACAGTTATTTATAGTTAGTTAGAAGGCACCGAAGGCATACTTGCGCCTAGGCGCTGAATGAAGGCCTTAGTTCGCTCTTTGCTTTGTTCAGCAGATATTTTATCGCCAAGTACGTAAGCTTGCACAGCACTGCGCCACATCAGTGAGTTCGCTGTTTGATAGCCAGGTTTTGTCAATACCATAATCAGTGAACCTTTGTGATCCTGACTTGAGTGGGTATTCAAGTGGGGAAAGATTTGTGCAAGATGTTGAATGCGATCGGCCTTATGGCTGTTATCTAAAATAATCGCTGCGGCTACTAGATAATCGGCATCATCATGATTATTAACCAAGGTATAACCATGATCGGTAAGCTGTTTATTAAGCTCACTGTGAATCCATAAGGTGGTATCAGGCTTTACTTTAACAGGAGATAATTCATCAGCAATGATGACATCTCTATACCAGGCTACTTTAGCTCCAGGCTTTGGAGCAAAATCAGGACTGACAGTTGATACCGCTGAGTACTCATTTTTATACGCTGGCGTTGTTTGCACTGGCGCTTTTTCTTCAGGCTGCGTACACGCACTTAAAGCCCATACAGAAGCAACCACTAAACCTATTCTTTTAATCATTTTCAAATAACCTATACCTTAATTTGCTAAAGCTTGTTCCGCTTCTATAGAGCGTGTCCAACCATCTCGTTCGGTAAAACAAAAAACATAACGGCCACTGGCCGTCCTATCTTTTTTATCAAATACACTCAGTGCGGCCGCACGGCACTTTTTACCCTGCCAAGTTTGCACCTTTTCAGCCACAACCACACCACCAACACCAGTACTGGGAGCCTTCCATGTATGAGGCAAACCAATAGCTTCATCGTTTAAGGTATAGGTAATATTAGACTCCAGGGCCTGTGAATCAGACTGAGTAAAATAACGCAGAGGTGTTTCTCTTATTTTCCATCCATTTTCATTTTTACACAGATCAAATTGGTAACGTTCACGCCTTTGTTGCTTATTAATAAATTCAAACTTTACTCGGCGACAAGGCAAACCGTCACTTTTATAAGAAACCGTCGCTTTCATTCGCCCCTGCAAACCGTCTTTAGATTCCCAATAGCTGACGGTGCGATCAGCACTGTGATCAAGCATCTCACCGACAGCTTTACGTAAAGAATCTGTATCCTCTTTATTAAAAGAGCCAAATACAGAGCGAGATAAAAACTCATATTTCTTTGAAGCTTGAGCAGGCAGCGCAGCGCTGCCCAAGGCAGCGACTACTAAAATCCATTTATAAGAAGAGATCTTCATCATTCTGCCTATTTAGCTGAAGCTGGAGCCGGCACTGGGTATTTGCGGAAAATACGTGACACCGTGTCATAGGTAACATTTTTCACATCGCCTTTATCACTCTCTCTGAGAGTGCCAATGGCTATACCTTCCCAAACCAATTTGTTTTCTTTGGTATCAACTACGTCGATATTGAGGGTGCCTTCGGTGTATTGGCGCACAGTCGTATCAGTGCCATAACCCATGCCGTAGCTATAACCGTAGCGGCCGCGATAGCCATAGTAACCCATAGACATAGAAGGGCTGCTTGTGGTGCTGACCTTTTCTTTGGTGTGTATATAGAAGTTGACCATGACATCTCCGCCCTCTTCAACTTGCTTTACACCCCGGGCAGCCATTTCTTTCACTATTGCGTCTTTTAGGTAGCGCAAAGTGAAACTATCATATTTCTCAGCCTCTTCAGGGCCTGCATTCGGTACAAAATTAAAGCTCTTATAGTCAGCAAAATTCCAATCCGGTTCGGTATTGGAGTGAATTCTAGGGGCATTGCTACACGCTGTTAAAAGCACCATTAGTAGCGATACAAGAGCAAATTTAAGACTATTCATTTTATTCCATCCCTCCATCAGGACTTGCTTTAACTCTGTAAATTAATGCGTATAAAACAGGGACTATAACCATGGTTAGAACCGTCGCACACATCAAACCAAAAATAATAGTAACCGCCATCGCTGCAAAAAAAGCGTCTAAGAGCAAAGGCACCATACCCAAAGCGGTCGTCAACGCAGCCATACTCACCGGCCTTAAACGGCTAATAGCCGAAAACACAATCGCCTCATGCAAAGGTTTGCCCCCTGCACTTTCAATATTGATCTGGTCAATTAATACAATCGCATTCTTAATTAGCATGCCCATCAAACTTAAGAAGCCAAGCAGAGCCATAAAACCAAAAGGCTGATGCGCACCTAATAGACCATAGGTAACACCAATTAGTGCCAAAGGAACACAAGACCAGATAATTAAAGGCTGACGTAAATTATTAAACAGCATGATGGTTATCACCACCATCATAAGAATAAAGACAGGCAACTTGCTTGCAAGAGCGGCTTGGGCCTTGCCGCTATCTTCATACTCCCCCCCCCATTCAAGGGTATATCCTGGCGGCAATTCAAGTGCTTCGATTTGCGGTCTAACACGCTTAAAGAGCGCACTGGCTTGCCCCAGTGTAGGATCTGCAAACACCGTAATAGTTAGCTTTCTATCACGCCGATACAACATTTCATCCTCATAGGATGTTTCAAAGTCGGAAACCACTTGGCGTAAGGGGATAAATTTATGTGTCGCATTGGAATAAATTTGAACATTATTCAAGCTAGACACATCTCGGCGGCGCTCATCGGGCGCTCGAAAGATAATAGGCAATAATAAATCATTATCGCGATAAACCCCTACCTGAACACCATCGAAATTTTCTTTTATTGTTTCGGCTATGTCCGTACGGGTAATACCATTTAGATTAGCTTGTTCTTCAGCAACAATAGGCTTAACAACCTTCACGCGCTGACGCCAATCAGTACGCACCGACTTGCTATCACTATCAGCTAATAAAATCTCTTCAACTTGCAGCGATAAACGACGCAACTCATTAGCATTAGGCCCAGATAAACGCGCCTGAATTTTACCGACAGAACCTGGCCCCAGCATAAATTTAGAGCCATAAGCCAATACGTCTGGATAGCTCTCACGCATGTGAGCCTCCAACTCAAGAATAAGCTGGTCCATATCCGTTTCGGGCTCAACATCCATAATTAATTGAGCATAAGACGAATTTAGCTTTTCAGGCGTATAAGTCAATAAGAAGCGTAAACCACCTTGGGCAATCAAAGAGCTCACATGAGTCACCTCCTCACGCCCGAGCAAATACTGCTCAACTTGCTCTGTCGTATCACGAGTGGCATTAATATGAGAACCCTGAGGCAGCCAGATATCAAGCATTAACTGGGGACGAGTTGAGGGCGGGAAAAAGCTCTGCTCAACATATTTAAAGCTCCACAAGGAAGAAGCAAATACCAACAGTACCGCTATCACCGTTAAGCGGCGACGGCGTATGCACATTTCCAAAAAGCGGCGGTACTTGCTATAAAACCCTCCGGCATAGGCATCACCACTTTCTGACTTTTTAGGTGCCTCTAAAAACCATACACACAAGAGAGGCATAATCGTCACAGCAGTGACCCAACTTAGTAATAAAGAGACAAATACAACTTGGAATAAACTTCGGCAGAATTCACCAGTACTGTCGTTAGACGTACCGATAGCGGCAAAAGCCAAGATGGCAATGAGGGTTCCCCCTAATAAGGGCATGGCATTTTGGGCAACCACTTCACTGGCAGCACGGCGCCGTTCTACGCCTTGTTGTAACTTCATTAGCATGCCATCTACCACCACAATGGCATTATCGACCAGCATACCTAAAGCAATAATAAGTGCACCAAGACTGATACGCTCAAGTGCTACGCCCCACGGCGCTAGAAAGATAAAACTACCAGCAATGGTAATCAGTAAAATGGCACCAATTAAGAGGGCTGAACGTAACCCCATAAAAAACAAAAGCACAACCACAACAATCACAACGGCTTGCAGTAATGAGCTAGTAAAGCCTTTAATTGCTGTTGCGACCGCTTCACTTTGCATTGAGATAATTCCCACCTCAATCCCTAAAGGAATCCTGCTCTTTAACTCTTCTGCACGCTCCTGCAGGGCCTCACCCATAACAACAACATTACCACCACTGACTGTACTAATTCCTAAACCGATGGCTTCTTGACCATCGTAACGAATCATACTTTGCTGAGGGTCTTTATAGTCTCTGCGTACAACCGCAATATCTTTTAAATAAATCTGCGCGCTGCCATCCGAGCTAATTAATAAATTTTCAAAATCTTCCTTGGAGCCAATAACACCACTCGGCTGGATCGCAATATATTCGGTACCCACTTTAACTCGACCTGTATCGGCCACTAAATTCTTACTTTTCAGAGAATTAATCAAGGTATTGGGGGGAATACCTAGCTGGGTCATGCGCTCGCGATCGAGCTCGACATACATAACTTCTTCACGCTCACCAAAAGTCTCAATTTTGGCGACGTCTTGCACAAGTAATAATTCCTTGCGCAGCATATCAACAACTTTTTTAAGCTCAGCATAACTATATTCATCACCATAAATGGCAACAAACACACCATAAACATCACCGTAATCATCAATTACCATCGAAGAAACGGCGCCAGGTGGTAGCTCTCCCTGGGCATCCCCAACTTTACGGCGTAACTCATCCCAAACCTGCGGTAAGGCAGCCCTATCGTATTTGTCTTTCATGGTCACGGTAATAGTACTTAAACCACGATCTGACTTAGAGACAACCTCATCGACCTGTCCCATCTGCTGGATGGCTTTTTCAATTTCGTCTGTTACTTCTTGCTCAACTTCCTGAGCTGTTGCGCCCGGATAGGGGGTAATCACTAAAGCGTCTTTAATGGTGAACTCAGGGTCCTCCAAACGGCTCATGCTATTAAAAGCACTTAAGCCACCTAGCAACATCAATACAGCAATAACTGCTGTAACGGTTGATTTACGAATACAAAAATCTGCAATATTCACAAGTAGCCCCTACTTAAACTCACGCACTTGAGCGCCAGCTTTAAGATGATGTACACCAGATGTTGCAATCACATCACCATTTTTTAGGCCACTTAATATCTCAATATTGCCTTTCACTAGCTGGCCGACTTCAACAAACTGCTGAGAGACGACATGGCTTGAATCAATAAGCCAAACATAGGCTTTACCATCGGAGTCATAGGCTACGCCATTCACCGGCACTTGCATGGCCACACCTTGAACCAGATTGGGTAAATCCACATAAGCTTTTGCCGTCATCCCCGGAAGAATCATCTCATCGCCCTCTGACTTAAAAGCCAGCTTAATGGCGTAGGTTCGAGTAGTCGGATTAGCTGTGGTTGATACCTCACGCACAACAGCAGGCACAATTTTCTTTGGAAAACCCGCAATTTGAACATGGGGGTCAAGCTCATTACGCGCTTCGCCTTGGCGTGAACGTTCAACACGAGCCCAATCACTTTCAGGGATATTTATGACCACCTCAAGATCACTTAAATTGTGCAGCAGTAAAACATCTTGTTTGGCGCGCACATTGGCAAAGTCATCCGCGATTTTCTTCGCAACCATGCCATCAAAAGGTGCGCGTAGGGTGGCGTCTTCTAAGGCTTTTTCTGAGCGTTCTAAATTAGCTTTGGCGGCACTCTCGCTGGTACGTAAATTGTCATAGTCCATTTGCGAAATAAATTGACCTTTAATCAATTCTTCACCGCGATTAAAGTTACTCTTAGCTCTGTCATACTCACTGCGAGCTGCGGCCAAATTACTTTCATAATCACGCAAATCAAGCTGAGCTAGAACATCACCTTTTCTAACTTCCTGCCCCTCAACCACCGGGAAATTTACGATGCGCCCAGGCACTTCAAACGCCATCGTCGACTCTTGGGCAGCGCTTACTTGGCCTGGGTATTCAAATCTAACAGTATCGGCGCTATCGACCGTATAAAATTTAACCGGTTTAATGATGTCTTTTATGGGTTCTGGCTCTTTTTTGCCACACGCACTAACAATAAGTACAAATGCTGAACAAAAAAGAAGAGATGTGAGGCGTAACATAGGGAATTTCCTTTAGAGCAAACTGTACTTGGCAAGCACAGAACTTCCATCTGAGGCTAGTAACAGACCATGCTAAGACAAAGTGCGGGCCCTGTCATCACCACACAAAGGAAAAGCCCAGCTAATCACCAGTGAGCTATGCATTAAACCAACAAAAGAGCTAGTATCAGCTTGTCGTATTGGAATACGGCCAGTCAGCTAGCAACCACTTAAATGTAGATCCATTAAGTGCTCTCAATAAGCCCTAAACCAATAGCCGGTTTTTTACGTAAAAGCCAAACAACTTATCATCTAGCATGGAATCCGCTTATGAAGCCCTCCCCCCTATCCACTGTTAAACGAGGCGCCCTACTCGGCCTCTTTGCCTTAGGCTTAAGTGCCTGCGGCGATAAAACCAACAGCGCCGCCGAACAAACAAACACTGCTGCAGATAAAGGCGCAACCAGCGCCAACACATACAGTACCAATGCCAAGGGCAATCGCATAAAACATGTCGACGGTTTTGGTGGTGTGATTGCTGAGCGTTATGAAGAATCAAAAGAGTGGTGGGCTCCAGAACCTGAGCCCCCTAAAGACGCGCCTAATGTCATTATCTTTCTACTGGATGACACCGGTTTTGCTCATATAGAAAGCTTTGGCGGCTTAATCAAAACACCTAACATTGATGCGCTTGCAGGAGATGGCCTGCGTTATAACAACTTCCATACCACGGCTTTATGCTCACCATCACGTGGTTCACTTATGGCCGGTCGCAACCCGCACAGTATAGGCTTGGGTTCACACGCCTTAACGGCTATGGGCTTTCCCGGTTACAACGCTGTTATGCCGGAATCGGCCAAATCAGTGGCCAACTACTTAGGTGAGCACGGTTATGTGAACTATGCGCTGGGCAAATGGGATCACACACCACTTTACGAAGTAAGCCAAGTAGGCCCCTTTGATAGGTGGCCAAGTGGTGAAGGTTTCCACCATGCTTATACCTTTATGGCCGCCGACGTTCACCAGTTTGTTCCGGTTATGTGGAACGACCACACCCCCGAGCACTATCGCAAAAGTGAGCATTTAGACAAAGACCTCGCTGACCGCGCCATTCATTACATTACCGGTCATAAAAGCATCAAGCCCGATATTCCTTTAATGATGTTATGGGCTTCCGGCTCTATGCACAGCCCTCACCATGCACCTGATAACTACCTTGATAAATACAAAGGTAAATTCGACATGGGATGGGATAAAACACGAGAAATAATCCATCAGCGACAACTTAAGCTTGGCATTATTCCTGAGGGCACCTTGCTTAGCCCGCGTATCGACGAGCTACCCGCTTGGGACAGTCTTAATACCGATGAGAAAAAGCTATATGCCCGCCAAATGGAAGTCTTTGCTGCCCAGCTTGAATATGTCGATATGCAAATTGGACGTGTTGTAGATGAGCTCAAACGCATTGGCGAATACGACAATACGCTTATCTTTGTAACCTCAGATAACGGGGCTAGCGGTGAGGGTGGCCTAGCCGGCACCTTTAACGAAACCTATGTACTTAATGGTTTACAAACTCCTTTTGAAGCCAATATGCGCCACCTTGAAGACTGGGGCCGAACCAATACATATCCGCACTATCATGCAGCATGGGCTATGGCGGGTAATACTCCCTTTAAATACTTCAAACAAAGTGAACACCGTGGCGGTCAAGCTGATGCTCTTATCGTAAGCTGGCCAACAGGTATTAAAGCACGTGGTGAAATTCGCAATCAGTACCATCACATTAGCGATATTGCGCCAACAATTATGGATGTTGTCGGCATCGAAGTACCTGAGACTTATCACGGCATAGAGCAGCAACCCATGGATGGCACCTCTATGGCTTATAGTTTTAATAATGCCGATGCACCTAACGCTAAAAAGCGACAGTACTATGAGATGTTTGGCAACCGCGCTATTTGGGTTGATGGCTGGAAGGCCGTGACCCTTCACGCAAATCGTATGCCGTGGGAGCTCAACGTAACCTTAGACTTCGATAAAGATGTGTGGGAGCTCTACCACGTCGCCGAAGATTTCAGTGAGAGTAAAAACCTCGCCGATGAAATGCCTGAAAAACTCGAAGAGCTAAAAGCCATCTTTGAAGAAGAAGCGTGGAAATACAATGTATTCCCTCTCTACGACGATATGATCAAACGCTTAGCATCACAACAAGACAGACTTTTTGGCGACCAAAAAGAATTTGTTTATTTTTGGCCTGGCGCTGTGCGCATAGCCGAAAAAGCCTCTGCGCCAGTAAAAGACCGAAGCCATACAATCACAACCCGTATTGACTATAACGGCAAAGACGAAGGGGTCATTGTCGCGGTGGGTGGTATGACAGGAGGCTTTAGCATGTTCATTCAAAACAGCCGCCTGAAATACGATTACAACTACTTAGACGGTGTTTATTACCAAATGCAATCACCAAAACTTAAAGCAGGCATAAACGATTTTGAATTTAAGTTCACCCGCTCAGGGCCTTTTGCGGGTACTGGAGAACTCTATGTTAATGGAAAAAAAGTCGATGAAGTCACCATGCCTAAGATGCACATTTCAACTTACTCACTAGCCGAAACCTTTGATATAGGTCGCGATACCGGCACTCAAGTAAGCAAACTCTATGAAGGGCCTTTTATTTACAACGGTAAACTGGATAGGGTTAATATCACCTTAAATGATTAAAATCTTAGTTAATAAATAACGTGTAGCTAAACTCACAAGCTAAGGCCCGCATAAAGCGGGCCTTTTTATATCTGGTAATTAAATTCTAAGCGGTGATTACCATCAGAAAAGTCGTTTAGCTCAGTCCAATTAGCAAAATAACGTAAATTAAAACGCGGGGTAAACTGATAACTTGCAGCAAACTCGTGTGTTAATAAATCACTTTGATCTGGCCCATAAGCATTCTCTTGATAATTTGTTGCCCCAGAAAGCGTTGTAAACCAGAACGGATTGTAGTTCAGCCAGATTTTATCTGTAACATCAAACTTACTATACATACCTACTAAGCCAAAGGCCCCATTGACAGAATAACCACTATCGATTCTGCCATCATCTTCTACAATATTAAGACCAAAATTTACTCCACCCCCCAGTAGCGGGTAAAACTGAAAACGGCCTAGCTTTGGTAAAGCTTGCATCAACGAGTAAGAGGCTGTACCCGAGCGCTCCGCTAATGCACTTTCTTTAAGAGAGTAACTGACATCAACTTGAGCACCGCGACCATTTGTCGTATTCACTTTAAAGTTTCGAAAACGAAAAGAATCAACACTATTATCACGAGGATTGTTACCACTATCCCAACCTAAAGCTTCGCCATAGATCCCCTTAATCTCGATGATATTCATGGCCATCTGGTTTTCCACACCAGAATCATAAGACTTGCCTAATTTAATATTAAGGCCCTGGTTGGTATAACCTGCTCCTGCTTGAGTATAGACTGCAAGCGGATCACTCATATCTTGAAGCTCAGGCTCATCGGCCCACACGGCAACACACAAAGCGCAAGAAACAACGCTATAAAAAACACCACTAATAATCTTCATTCTCATAGATTAACACTTACAAATTATTTGAAAGAATGGCCACTCAAGCGTCTAGCCTTATGAGCTCAATCCGAGTTATTTACTTGGGCTGAAAACTAATTCTTGATATTCACCAAATAGGTCATCGATGCTAAGTTGTTTCTTACTCATTCCCTGATGATAAGAATACTCTAAGAGTGCCTCAAGAGCTTTTTTGTTTCTCTCAACACCATAAGGCCAAAAATCATTGCCCATCGTATTCCGAGTTTGCTCTAGCGCCTGCGGATACCACGGAACACTATTAAAAGCCCAACCCAGGTCCATAGATTTAAAATCATATAACTTAGACTCACTGTAGGCATCATAAATACGCTGAGCTAAGCGTGGGTGCTTTTTAAGTAAGGACCTTTTCACTGCAACAGCATGCATGATCGGGAAGATACCCGTTTTTTTGTAATATTCTTGTTCGACGGCTACAGAGTCAGTAAAGAGACGAGCCACTTTAGGGTGACCATCAATATAAGCCTTAGGCTCTGCAGCATGAAACACAGCATCAACCAGCCCCTCTGCCAATAAGTCGGATTCACTCATGCCCTCAGGGCCAAGCTTAACGTCGAGTCCCCTAGGTACTAGGCTCTCGTTTTTCGATACCTTACCCACAGCCACAGCTGACGAATCTTGCTGTGATATGACCCAATGAATATCGGAAGGTTTAACCCCGTATTCATTCTCTAGTATCCCGCGAATCCAAGTTAGCGAGGTTGAAGAAAAACCTGCGGTAGCAATGGTTTTCCCTTTCAGGTCTTGTGGTTTTTTAATCCCCCTGTCCGTACGAATAAAAATACTTTTATGGCGAAACACCCTAACTGGATAGATAGGTAATAATTGGTAGTCATCAAAGCCATCATTAGCTACAGCCAAAATAAACGGATGAAGGCCAATCTCTGTAATATCATAACGTTGGCCACCACTAAAAGCTTCTGTATTTAAATCGCCAATCGCTCTTTGCTCAAAGCTAGCTTCTACACCATCGATCTTAACTATTCCATCGAAGAGCGCCCGAACACGATCTACCTTGTACCCAGCTACTTTAATAGATGTCGGTTTGTCCGCGTAAACAGGGCTTGCAAATACCAATACAAATAAAAAAAACGCCATGTATTTCATCTTTATTCCTTAATACAGATATAAAAAAGGCCTTCATAAGAAGGCCTCAATACTTATTTTTTAGGACTGTAATTCGAGAGACCAGTAAAGACAGGAGCTTTTCTGGGAGGCGTGTTTTTGTATTTTTTCATCTGAGCTTCATGACGACCTTTGATTGAATCAAAAGGCTCCCATGCCCATAAGAACTGCCCCATCATGCCTTTTTCTTCACGAGGGTCTTTGTACAGATCAAAAAATGATTTACCGACAAGCCCAGGACGTGACGACATCCAATGACGTTTGAATTGCTGTTTTACAGTTGCAGCATAATTCGGACCTGCATATACGTGAACATAATCTCTTCGGCTATGTCCATCGCCATTTAATAGCAGCGCGGTTTGATCAATCCCGTCAATGACACGGTTTCTAGGAATATCGTCTGTAGCACCACCTAAACGAGCGAACGTAGTAAACAAGTCACTTACGTGCAGAATATCACCAGCAACTGAGCCTGACTCAATGGTCCCAGGCCACCAAGCAAAGGCAGGTACACGAATGCCTCCCTCTAGGAATGAGCCTTTACCACCAGAGAAGATCGCTTGGAATGCCTCATCTGGGAAAATCTCTTTCATGGGGCCATTATCCGCCATCAGAATAATCAACGTGTTCTCTTCGATTCCCGCCTTTTTCACTTCGGCAATAACCTCTGACACCAGCTCATCCATATGCTCAACAAAATCGCCAAACGCATTATCACGAGCACTGTTAGCTTCCCGACCTCGATCGGTAAATTTCTCTACAAAATTAGGCCCATGAAACCAGTAATCCAAATAAAATGGTTTTTCATCATTAGCATGATCACGAATATATTGAAGTGAACGAGCATGAGTTTCATCAGTAAAACGGAGCTGCTCTTCTACAGATAAATCCTTATTCCAACGCTTACCAGGCTCTCCTTTCTTACCTTCAACCGCCCAGACGATATCTTCCCCCTTGTAGCGGAATTCCTTATCAATCGCATAACCATGCTGATCCCATTGATCTTCAGAGTAACCAATGGTCATACGTGAAATTTCGCCTGTCTCATTAAAGAATTGAGACGCAAACTGGTTATAGGTTGAAAATAACGCTTCATCAAAACCTTGGTTATGTAAATAACTCTCTTCAATATCACCTTGATGGGCCTTACCAAAAAAAGCAGTGCTATATCCATTCTTAGAAAGAATTTCAGCAATAGTTACTTCTTGTTTGGGTAAACCTAAACCATGAATAGGAAAAATAACCTGAAACATGCCCGAGCGAATAGGATGGCGCCCCGTTAAAGCAGCTGCGCGAGTTGGAGTACATGAGGGTTCGGTATACATGCGGGTAAAGGTCAACCCTTCTTCAGCCATTTGCGCAATATTGGGTGTATCGATACCATGCAATCGAGTCAGAATTGGGCTTCCCACATCGCCATAACCTGAGTCATCCCACATCAAGTGAATAATATTGGGTTTTTTACCGTATTTCTTTTCTAGAGCGGCTAAACGCTTGTCCAGTTCTAAATCTTCCTCGGCCCATGCTTCACCGTGCTGTTTCAACAAAACCTGATATTCCGCATCATGCACTATAGGCTTGGCTGACGCTGAAGCACCGAGCAAGGCAAAAAGCGATGCAGCAGCAATACCTATCCACTTTTGTTTTTTCATATCTAACTCCATTTTGTTAAAAGATTGGCTAATGCTTATGTCTCTTAGCCTAAATCCACTAAAACTGAAAGGAAACGTGTTTGTCCCCCAACTCAAAAAACACCAATAAATACAGTACTCGCCTTCCGGAAGGCGCTTAACATGCATAGTGCGGGCTATGTGATGATAGCCAAGCAACACACAAAATATGTAAAACATTAACCTGAAGTTTTAATCGAACAAATACAATCGAGAGCCCATTCTGGGTGAGCCCTAAAGCCTTTAGATTTTAAGTTGAAGTTATCTTTGACATGAAAGGTCACTATCCCAACCCCCTTCTAAGAGCCTCAACATTAGAGTTCCCCCCAGCATAGTGCAATCCGATTTCGGAAATACAACAAAAATAATTCCGATTTAGGACTTGCTGAAGACAAAGCAGTTTCATTACTATGCTATTACTCGCTGTTAAGGGTGCGAGCCTTATGCACAAAAAACACTTTAAATTACAGAACCACCATGTACTGCAGACACACGACTTTGATCAAGCAGCCCAAGCCTTAGAAAACACCTGGCGCCCCCATCAAGGCTTACAGCGTATAGGTCGTAACGGCTTTAATTTTGATATTTCTGTAGCCAGCACAAACCAGCTTCTTATAGGCCAAGGCACCCTTAAAGGCTTGGAGATCAAAGGAGGCCGCCTCGAAGACTATTTCACCTTAGCAATCCCACTAAGCGGCTTCTTCCGTTTTACGATGGAGAACAACGCCCACGTAATAAGCAAAGGCAAAGCCAGTGTCTATTCTGCAGGCCATGAACACGACATTTGGATTCCAGAGCACTGTGAATTATTCAATGTTCGATTCCCCAAAGCCCAACTTCAAGCAGAACTAGAAAAACTACTGGGTCGAAAATTAAGTCAGGATTTGCGCTTCGAAGTTGAGCTTAATTTAAATTGTGATTTTGGACAGAGCCTATTACGTCTCTTGAGCTTGATTGTTGACGATGTAAATCGGCAGGGGCTCCTTAGTAAGCCTCGCTCCTTAGCCGCACATCACTTAGAACTAAGCTTGCTCACGCTGCTATTAGAGGAGCAAACACACAACTACAGCGCCGAACTAAAACAGCCCCAGCCACAAGCTGGTGCTTGGCAAGTTCAACGCGCAGAAGCTTACGCCTGCATGCACTTACAGCAAGCAATAAGTGCTGGAGACTTAGCTAAAGCAGCCGGTGTTTCTGAACGCAGCTTAAGCACAAGCTTTCAAAAAGTGCACGCTTGTAGCCCCACACAATTTGTTCGCAATCTAAAACTTGATGCCATTCGTAAAGACCTAATGCATAAGTCCAAACAAAATATGGACTATGCCAGCATCACCGACCTTGCACTGAAATATGGTTTCCAACATATGGGCCACTTTAGCCAGCATTATAAGCAGCGCTTTCATGAAACCCCGAGCAATACCCTTAAAAAAGCCAAGGATATATTTTGATCAGTATTTTTCAGTTACTTATACCTCTGCTCGCCTTCGTATTGATGTTTATAGTTGGCACCGGCCTTAGTATTAGAGACTTTCAACTGGTCGCCTCTAAACCAAGATCATTTGCAGGCATCCTCTTCATTCAAATAACCGTTATCCCGGGTATTGCACTTTTATTATGCCAGTTCAGCGGACTTCCTCAGCCTATTCAGATTGGTATTTTGCTTATATCTATCTGCCCTGCTGGCGCTGTTTCAAACACCTATACACGTCTTGCCTATGGCAACGCCGCGCTCTCTGTTGCCCTTACAGGCATAGCATCTCTTATTGCTTTAATCAGTATGCCTGTATTGGCAGCCTTACTGATATCCTCAAAGCTCGACCTAGGGGCAAGCAGTTTTTATCTCAAGGTTGCCTTGCAGTTAGCTTTATTTTTATGCCTGCCTGTGTGCTTAGGTATGTTAGTGCGCCATAAAAAAACCGATTGGGTGAATAAAAACAATCGTCGTTTTGATCAGATTAGTATTGTCGGCATCATCGCCATTATTCTAGCAGCTCTTTTTTCTCATTTAGAACTGCTCAAAACCACAGGGTTAGCATTACTTGGGGCAGCACTTATTTTCACCTTGCTGATGATGGGCTTAGGCCTGTTAACAGCTAAGATACTGAAACTCGAACCGCGTGATGGAAAAACCATCATGATCGAGTTTCCAGTAAGAAACCTAGCTATTGCAGCACTTATATCCATTTCAGTACTACAAGCCACTGATTATTTATTATTTGCCGCCGTTTTTGCTTTAGTTCAGGGAGGCATAATGACCATGGTCATTATTAGCAGCCGTTATTCCACCCTGAAACAAAGTAAAATAGGGGGTAACTACTGCTAGCGCCTCTTCCACGTTCTATCCTTTTTCTATTTAGTAATCAGTAGGCGAGTGCCATTTGGAGCCCACTTACTGTTCCTAAGAGGCCAAGCTAGGTAACATTAGCAGCAAGCCAGCCCTAACATCACAAATAAAGTTTTCTCAAAGCGTTTTATCACTGTCACTCTCGTTCGTTACTGACACAGATGTCACTCCCTAAGTTACTATTTAATACTTATAAATAGAGAACTTAGCAACAGAAACTCAAACAATAACAATATCTCATGTCTGCACATGACAAGGATTTGCTCATGAAACGTCTAGTCCCCTTGAAACTTCTAGTATCAGTAAAACACCTAGCACCTATTGTCTTCAGCGCTAGCCTTATTATCGTTAGTGCCTGTAGCACTCCAGAGCCAATTGTTAGCGATAGTCCTATCAGTGAAGGGCCTTACGCTGGTATGACCAAAGTAGATAAAAGTCAGTTTGAGATGTTTTACCTACGTGATGGTGAAGACTTAACTCGCTTTAAGGCAGTTAAATTTGACCCACTAGAATTGGATAATCTAGAAATTAATCAGGGCCGCTTAGAGATGCGCGATAAAAAGTGGGATGTAACAGAAGAGGATAAAGCAAACTTACAAAAACGCTTTGCCGATCGTGTGGCCAGTAACTTCCCCAGCGATGGCCCCATCCCTCTTACAGATAAAGCCGGTAAAAACGTCTTATCGGTCTCTTTTGAGTTTACCAAATTCATTCCCACCGCCTCACCTGACACCGGTAATAATCGCGCAATGAGAGGAAGTGTATGGACCTATAGCGTTGGTGGGCTCTTTATGAACGCCAAACTCTATGACAGTGAAACCGGTGAATTAGTCGCTTATTTAGCCGATGCTAGAGAAATAGGAGATCGCCAACAACTGCAGCGTAACGATTCAGTGAATAATTCGCGTAACATTAACTTGGAAATCAACTCTTGGTTAAATAAACTAAAGAGCACCATGAGTTCCCTTGCAGCGCAACAAGGGGCCGCTAACTAAACCCTAAAGATCTTACGGGGACACAATGAAACAAAGCATCCCCGTTATTCTCGTAACCCTGCTGGCCGCTTGTGCCAGCTTGGGTATCGTAAAATTCGACGAATTATTTGGCCCTGCTCAGGTTCAAGTTCGCGAAGTAAGCGCTCTACCTACAGACAAACACCTCGATTTCTGGACTGAGGTCAAGCCTGTTATCGACAACCGCTGCGTTGTCTGTCATGGCTGTTACGATGCCCCCTGCCAAATCAAACTCGGCTCCCCCGAAGGGATAGATCGCGGCGGTAGTAAACAGGTTGTTTACGATCAAGCCAGACTTAAACCCGCACCTTTGTCGCGCCTATTTGAAGACGCACAAACGACGCAGCAATGGCGTGAAAAAGACTTTTACCCCATTTTAAATGAGCATATGCAAACACCGCTAGCCAATCGCCAAGCCAGCCTTATGTATCGAGCTCTACAACTAAAAAAACGCCATCCTTTACCCGCGGATAAATTACTAAGTGATGACTTTACTCTAGGTATAGATAGAGCGAATACATGCCCTACTGCGGATCAATACGCAAAATTCGAGCGTAAGAACCCGCTCTGGGGTATGCCCTATGCACTACCGAGTTTAAGTGAAGAAGAGCAAAGTACTATCCAGACCTGGCTTGAACAAGGCGCCTTGCACAGCAAGCGCCCCCCATTAGCGGATCAACAATTAAATAAAATCACCCAGTGGGAACAGCTTATTAATGGCGATAGCCTAAAAGAGCAGCTGGTTGCTCGCTATATCTATGAACACCTGTTTCTTGCCCACGTCTACTTTATAGACGAGGGTATTAATACCCAATTTTATCGTTTGGTCCGCTCGCATACAGGCCCGGGCGAGACCTTAGACGAAATTGCTAGCAGGCGACCTTATAGCAACCCAAAAGTAAATCGAGTCTACTACCGCTTTACCCCTGTACGCGAAACACTAGTAGCCAAAACCCACCTGCCCTATTTATTAGATGATACGCGAGAGAACAACTGGCGAACGTGGTTTTACAATTTGGACTTTGAAGTCAACAAGCTTCCTAGCTACGAACTCGAAGTTGCAGGCAACCCATTTAAAAGCTTTGCCCAAATTCCTCAAACCAGCCGTTATCGCTTTTTGCTCGATGAAGCCCAGTTCACAATTATGAACTTTATTAAAGGCCCTGTATGCCGAGGCCAAGTTGCGCTTAATGTTATTCGTGATCATTTTTGGGTGTTCTTTGTTAGCCCTGACCTTGGGGCAAAACCTGAAAAACAACTAGGCGAATTCACTGCAAAAAACGCCGACATGTTTGAGATGCCCAACGCTAAAGGCGATATTTACGACCCTCTCAGCTGGCGTCGTTACTCAAAAAAACAACGTAAACTCTTAGATGCTTACGATCAGTTTTTTAAAGCCCATATCGATGAAATACCTGAAACCGGCATGGACATCGTCTGGGACGGAAAGGGCAACAATAATGCCGCTCTCACCATATTCCGCCACTTTGATACTGCAACGGTAGAGAAAGGCCTTATTGGCCCTGCGCCACGTACCTCTTGGCTCATAGGCTACAACTTATTAGAGCGAATCCACTATTTGTTAGTAGCTGGCTACGATGTTTACGGCAATGTTGGCCACCAGCTTTACACACGTATGTTTATGGATTTCTTGCGCATGGAAGGCGAAGGCAACTTCTTAATGCTGCTACCCGAACCCCAGCGCAGCGAAGAGCTGGCCGAATGGTATCGCGGTGCCGATGATACCGTATTGGAATACCTTGATTCTGAAACCAAAAACAACATTATGATCAAGCTAGGTCTTCCAGAGAAGAACACAAAAAAAGCGCTTTATGCTCAACTGCAATCGCATTTAAACGACAGTCTTGATCACAGCTTTTCCATGGATAGGCTGCCTCTAAATATACGCAGTGAACTTGAAAAACTTCATCTCGCCAACGGTTTACTCAGCCAATATTTTGCAGAAACAAGCTTTATTCAAATACGAGACAATGAACAAAGTTGGTGGGCGACCCTGCTTCGCAACAATGCCCACGAGCGACTGACAAGCCTATTTAGAGAGGGGCGTACTCTTGCTCCTGAAGAAAACACCGTTAGTATTGCTCCCGGACTTATCGGCGCCTACCCTAACGCGCTTTTTCAAGTTGAACTGAGTGAGTTAAGTGCCTTTATAGAACGAGCCCGCTCACTACATTCAGAGCAGGATTATCAAAAATTGGTTGATGATTTTGGTATACGCCGAACCAATAAAGACTTTTGGCAAATCAGTGATCAATTACACAGCGCACTCAAAAAACAAACACCAATTGAATACGGGCTCTTTGACTACAACCGCTTGGAGAACCGTTAATGAGCACGTCAACTAACAGCCGTTTTGCGATTGCAGGTGCAGTAAGTTGCCTTGCCGCCGCCATCGCTTATTTCTCATGGACCGTGCATTCAGTGAGTCAGCAATTACCTCTGATACTGAGCGGCTTAGATAACAGCGGCGCAACCATTGAGGGTGTTGTAGGGGAAGTAAAACGAGTAAACGATCAAATACCCGACATACTTAAGCGTGTTGATGCCATCAACGAACAAGTACCAGACATACTCAAGCAAATAGACAGTGTGCAGACACAAATCCCCGCCATTCTTAAACAAGTCGAAGCGGTTGAGCAAAATATTAAGCCGATACTAGCTGAGAGCGCCGCTTTAAGGGCCGAACTACCCAGCCTACTAAAAGAGGTCGAGCTTGTTAGAAAGAGTCTGCCTAGCATCATAGAAGAAAGCCAAGGTTATAGAACTCTAGCCCCACAAATACTTAAAGAAAGCGCCGACATTCGCGCAAGTATACCGCCAACACTGACTCGTGTTGAGGGCATCGTAGCCAGTGCTGATCAGGTTGGAAAAAATGCAAGTGAAGCGGCTGTACAAGGCTTTTTTACCGGACTTATTAAAACACCATTTAGAATGGCCAAAAATGCAGGTGAAGCCATCTTACCTGGCAGCGGTTTAGACCCCGATGATAAACAGGCCATTATTGAAGCTATGAATAAGTTAATGCTTCATCCTGATGCTGGCTCTAGCGAGGCTTGGTCTAATCCACAAAGTGGTCATCACGGCTATATTGTTTTAAAAGAAATACACGGCTCTTCTAAGGGAGAGTGCCGCGATGTAGAGATTCATCCACAGAGCATCGTCAAAGGCCATGGCAACATTACTCTATGCAAAGACAAAAGCGGGATCTGGCAACTCAAGAAATAACCTTGAGCTCTGCCCAACGCGAGCTAGAACCGAGCAACTCAAATCCCCCCTGCACTCTTCTTTAAACATGATATGAGATAGAGGCTGACACTCGCCTTTTGCTGAGGGATAATCCCCCGCCCAGCTCACGACCGATCTCAATTATGGCCTTACAAACTATTTCCGCGCAAAGTTTCTCTCGTCTTCAACCTGACAGCCCCGCACTGCTGTCTCTTCATGATGACTGGGCCATTGATGGACGTGTTGATGAACTGTTTCGAGAGCTAAAACAGCAACTGATTAAGCGCAGCGGTAAATTATACGGCCGCTTAAGTGATGACAGTGCTCGACACCCGACAGCAGCATGGATCAAAGATTGGCGTGAAGGAAAACAGAGCTTTAACAGCCTCTGTAAAAAACTCATGCAACAACTCAAAACCGAGTTTGATGAGAGCGAGAGCCTCTTCGAAAGTTTTGTCATCTTTGCCCATGAAAAGCTGCAAAACGAAGAACTGCTTTACGTATTTACAGTACAGCACCAAAGCGCCCATTTTCTAAATAATGAACTTGCACTCGAACCAAGCCTTTATCTTGATAGCAAAAGCCTAGGCTTAAGCGCCAAGCTCAACCTGAGCGAGCTAGAAAGTGACGAAGCCCACACCGACACTCCTCTGATACTAGTTCGTTCGAGGGGAGAGAAAGAAGTAAGCGATCACTTTAGCAACACCATAGGCTTTAGCGATAAGCGTGATACCAGTAAAGAAACCGAAGTGTTTCTTGAAGTAGTGAATGAATTTGCAGAAAAGCTGCCGCCTGTTGAAGCCGCTGTAACCCGTAAGCAAGTCGTCGACTACTGCCTAGAGCAAGATAAAGTAGGCAAGTCCGTCAACATTAGCGAGCTCAGCGAAGAGATTGAACAAGGCCGCAAACAAGTCGATAGCTATCAACCTGGCCCGCGCTTTTCTAACTTTGCAAGCCAAGACCCACGCGTTGAGCAACAAGAGATCATTCCCGACAAAAGCCAGTTGCGAAATTTTGTCCGTATCAGTGGCCGCAATGAACAAATGAGCATGAGCTTTGCCTCAAGCTGCTTAGGCGAAGCCGTTGTTTACGATGCACAGAGCGATAGCCTGATCATTAAAAACATCCCTACGGCTTTAAAAAATCGCTTAATCAAACACGTCAGTAAGAGTGGCGAGGAATAACCCTAAACGGCCCCGAGCTTGTTTTTTGTTGCAAAGCGATTACAATTATCTTTCACTTCGAAACTTAAAAGAGCTATATCTTTCGTTTTATGCATAAACGAAATACTAAGCAGCGCCGCCACCAAATCATCGAGTACGTCAATGAACTCGGTGAAATAACCGTGGAACAACTTGTCAAACACTTCCATTGCTCTGCTGTCACCATTCGTAAAGATCTTGCAGTACTGGAAGACGCAGGTTTACTGCTGCGCCGCTTTGGCGGAGCAAAAGCATTGCCACATGAGTCCACAAGCGCACACCTCGATAACGGAAGTTGCGAACATAAACAAGCGATCGCCCAAGTAGCAGCTAGTTTAATAAAGCCTAATAGCCGCATCATTATTGATAGTGGTGCCACTTGCAGCGCTTTATTACCCTACTTAGACCAAGTATCAGGGCTCGTGATTATGACCAATAGCTTATCGACCGCCTCACAACTAAGGGAACTTGAGAACGAAGCGACGATCTTAATGAGCGGCGGAACCTGGGACCAACGCTCAGAAAGCTTTCAGGGTCAGCAAGCAGAACACATGCTGAGGCAGTACAACTTTGACTTGTTATTTATAGGAGCAGACGGCCTCGACCCAAAACGTGGCACCACTACCTATAACGAATTTACCGGCTTAAGCCGCTGCATGGCCGACGTGAGCGAAAAAGTGATCGTTCTAGCTGAAGCAGAGAAAAGCCATAGAAAAATACCTAATTTAGAACTTAGCTGGGATCAGGTTGACATACTCATCACCGATGCCGGACTAAGTCCAGAGCAACAACAACAAATTACTAAGCAGGGCAGCCAAGTGCTGATTGCAACAGAGGAATCATTATGTGTGGAATAGTTGGCGGTGTTGCCCAACGCGATGTAGCTGAAATCCTTATTGAAGGTTTACGTCGTTTAGAATATCGCGGTTATGACAGCGCCGGTTTAGCCGTAATAAACAACGGAGAAATCGAGCGATTACGTCGCCTAGGTAAAGTTAAAGAGCTAGAGCAAGCCTATCAATCATCTGAGATACGTGGCGGTACAGGTATTGCCCATACACGCTGGGCAACTCATGGCGAACCCAGTGAAATAAATGCACACCCCCATATGAGTGGCGAGCACCTAGCGTTAGTACACAACGGTATTATTGAAAACCACACATGCTTAAGACGAGAATTACAGGAACAGGGTTACCACTTTAACTCCGATACAGATACGGAGGTCATTGCTCACTTAATTGACTTAAAACTTCAAGATTCCGAAAGCTTAGTGGAAGCCACGCAAAAAGCCGTTAAAGAACTTGAAGGTGCTTATGGCACAGTTGTTTTTGACAGTAATGATTCAGATAGAATTGTTGTTGCCCGATCTGGCAGCCCACTTGTCATTGGTTTGGGCATAGGTGAAAACTTTGTCGCCTCGGATCAACTGGCCCTCTTACCTGTTACACGCCGCTTTATTTTCCTAGAAGAAGGCGATGTTGCCGAAATTACTCGACGCAGCGTCACCATTTTTAATGAAGATGGCCTTGAAGTGAAACGAGACGTTCACGAAAGTGACGTTGACTATGACGCCGGAGACAAGGGCCCCTATCGTCACTACATGCTCAAAGAAATCTATGAGCAAGCCCAAGCTGTTAATGACACCTTAGAAGGCCGCTTAAATAATAACGGCGTTCAGATACAGAGTTTCGGTGCTAATGCAGAGAATTTATTAGCGGAAATACAAAACGTACAAATTGTCGCCTGTGGTACCAGTTACCACAGCGGTATGGTTGCACGTTATTGGATAGAGGCCATGTGTGGCATCCCTTGCCAAGTTGAAATAGCATCAGAATTTCGCTATCGCCAAAGTGTTACCCCTGCAAACTCGCTACTTATCACCATTAGCCAAAGTGGAGAAACAGCAGATACCCTCGCAGCACTTAGAAAAGCTAAAGAAGAACCCGGTTTTTTAGCCTCACTCGCTATTTGTAACGTCGCCGGATCCTCACTGGTTCGCGAAAGTGATCTCGCATTTTTGACTCGCGCGGGTACAGAAATTGGAGTCGCCTCGACCAAAGCCTTCACCACCCAGCTAGTTGCGTTTGCCATGTTAGTGTGTGCCATTCGACAAGCCAAAGGTCAAAGCGATTGCAGCCACCTGCGCCGCGATTTAGAACAGCTGCCCTCCCTTATTGAGCAAAGCCTAAAACTTGATACCGAGATTGAAACCCTTGCCGAAGAATTTGCGGAAAAGCATCACGCTTTATTTCTCGGCCGTGGCGATCAATATCCGATCGCAATGGAGGGTGCATTAAAATTAAAAGAGATCAGCTACATTCACGCAGAAGCCTATGCCGCCGGTGAACTTAAACACGGACCACTCGCCTTAATTGATGCTGATATGCCAATTATTGTGGTTGCCCCCAATAACGAACTGTTAGAAAAACTTCACAGCAATGTCGAAGAAGTTCGAGCTCGTGGCGGCGTTCTCTATGTCTTTGCCGATGAAGATACCGAGTTTCAAAGCGACGACACGATGCGTGTCATCAACGTACCTAGTGCCAACAATTGGTTAAGCCCTATTATTTATACCCTGCCCTTACAGTTACTAAGTTATTATGTTGCGATTATTAAAGGTACGGATGTCGATCAACCGAGAAACCTCGCTAAGAGCGTTACGGTTGAATAAACGCTAAGCCAAATTAATCTTACGATGTAGATTGACAATAAAGTGTCATACAAACAATAAAGTATCACCCTAAACAATAAAGTTTCATACTTTAGTCCATTCCGCGCTATACTTGATCAAAATATGAGCGCGGATGGCCTATATGCGGCAAAGATCCTCATTCCTCAATCCTCAACCCCGTGAAATAAAAGGGCTTCTCGAGCCAGCTATCATCAAGCGGCTGGAGAAGGAGAAGCGCGGCGATGGCTTTGGCAGAGACTACAAACCCTTCCTAACCGTCAGAGACGTCCCCAGCAAAGGCCGTATTCACCGGAGGCCCTCCCTAACTCACAATCGTGTAGTCCATCTCCTCTCTGACCTAGAACTCGCAGCCTTCCTCCTCTTCGACTGGAATCACACCGTCACCGACATTCGTGAGCAGTTCCCACTAAACCCAGAATCAACCATCAACATAGCTAAGCGCCTTGGTATCAAGCACCCCACCCACAAGGCCATCCTCCAGATAATGACAACAGACCTGCTCGTCGATTTTGAAATAAACGGCCAGCACTCCTGCCAAGCAATATCCGTAAAATATACCCAAGACCTTGAGGACGAAAGAACCATCGAAAAGCAGGAGCTGGAGCGACGCTTTTGGGAAAACGAAGGCGTGGAATGGTTCATATTTACCGAGCATGAGGTGCCACGTATTACGGTACAAAACATACGATGGCTTGCCCCCCATATGCATAGCTATGAACTCGACGCCGAATCCCTTAGAACTGTATTTAAAGATATCGTTAAGACGCTGGACGCTCAGCCAGAAGAAAAACTCCCTCCACTTTTAACCGAGCTCGATTCCAGACTAAAGCTCAAACCGGGAACAAACCTGAAGTATTTCCGGCACTTATCCGCTCAAAATGCCTTTCTATGGGACATCCATAATCAACCCCATACAAAGCTAAAGGCCAAGCACATCAGTCCATCAGACTACTGGCTCAATGAGGATATCGAATATGTTCATGCCAAATGATGTCTATTTATGGGATGAAAAGCGAATTCGCATTTTATGGAGTAACAGCCAAGCGGTCTTTTGGATCGACATCGACGATCCAAAAGCGCTGCCTCAAGTGGAAAGTAAGGTGCAATTCGAACACCTACTCGCAAGTACTGACTTAAAGCTTATTGATGACCCCTATGAAAAAATAAGCATGACTCCACCAAAACCTGAGTCAAAGTCAGAGAAGATTCAGGAACGAGCATGGGCAGCAATCAAAGATGCTGTGTACTCAGAACCGGAAATCTACAATCGCAAGAATCGAGGCAAACTCTTAGAGGAAGCGATGCTTATATCCGGAGCAACCAAACAAACCGTGTATCGCTGGCTAAGGCAGTATTGGCAGTTCGGAAAATGTAAAAATACCCTTGGCGGACGGTACGAGAACTCTGGCGCCCCCGGTAAAGCAAGAACCTTCAAAGATAAACGAAGTGGAGCACCTAGAACCCGGGCTCTAGGGGAGGGAATACCGGTCACCAATGAAATAAAAGCACTATTCAGAGTTTGTATCGAAAAGTGCCTTCTCAACCAAGACCAATACGAATTTGAATACGCCTACAATCAACTACTGATTGCATATGGGATAAAACTCCCCTGTACACCAAAAAAGTTGATCAACGTTCCAACCGAGCGACAATTTAGATACTTCTACAAGCGAGAGTACACACCACTTGAGGTAACTAAAAAAAGAGAAGGTGAGATTAACTACTTAAAAGACTTCAGCCCCAGCCTTGGCACGTCAACAGCTGAAGT
Organism: Agaribacterium sp. ZY112; assembly: GCF_041346925.1. Taxonomy (NCBI): domain Bacteria; kingdom Pseudomonadati; phylum Pseudomonadota; class Gammaproteobacteria; order Cellvibrionales; family Cellvibrionaceae; genus Agaribacterium; species Agaribacterium sp. ZY112. The sequence goes on from NZ_CP166840.1 coordinate 393,430, forward strand.
TCCTGGTCCCGGTTATCTCTATCAAATCGATGCCACCATTGCTGATGTTTATCTCGTTTCAGAAGAAGATCGCTCTGAAATCATAGGCCGACCAACCTTGTACTTTGTTGTAGACGTCTTTAGTCGGGGCATAGCTGGAATGTACATTGGCCTAGAAAACGCCTCTTGGGTAAGCGCTATGGAATCATTAGGCAACACCATGGCCGATAAAGTCGCGTACTGTGCTGAATTCGGAATAGAAATCACAGAAGAAATGTGGCCAATACATGGACTTCCTGAAAATATTATCGGCGATAAGGGTGAAATGCTTGGCCGCCACGTAGAAGTTTTAAGCGAATCGTTTCACGTAGAAATTCAAAATACACCAGCGTACAGAGCAGATTGGAAAGGTGTGGTCGAACGCTACTTTAGAACTGTACAAGCATCCATGAAACCCTTCGTCGAGAGCTATGTAACTAAAAAGCCAATTGGTAAAAAGCGCCATGGAAAGGACTACCGACTAGACGGAACACTAACCCTAAAAGAATTCACCAAGATGATGATAAAAATTGTCTTGCACTACCTTAACGACCATGAGATCCGCACTTATGATATTGACTCTGGCGTACCATTGGATTTACCCAGAATCCCTGTAGAGCTTTGGAATTGGGGAATACAAAATAGAACCGGCCTATTACGAAGACCCAACCCTGAATTAGTTAAGGTAAATTTATTACCTCACACCAAGGCTACTATCACCGAACATGGACTCAAATTATTTGGCTGTTACTACAGTTGTTCACAGGCTTTAGAGTGGGGCTGGTTTGAAGGTAACTACCGAGGCCCAAAAACAGTAACCGTCGCTTACGACCTTTATAGTACCAACCAAATTTACTTGAGGCACACCGACTCCTATTCCGACTTCATTCCAGCACAATTAACTTCACGAAGTCGCGCGTATGCCAATATCACGGTATGGGAGTTATGGCGCGCGCAAGATATACGCTTGGACGTTGCTGCAACTTCAAAACTCCGAAAACGCTCTGGGGCAGTAAACCTGACTAACGAGCTAGATAAAATTAAAGAGGAGTCAAAGCAAAAACAGCCGAGCTACACCCAAAAGCAAAAGTCACAGCGCAGAAAGGGAATTACAGAGAATAAGAGAAATGAAAGGCAGCGTGAACGTAACAAGAAAACCGCAGAGCGCACACCTAATCCTCAAGAATCTTCAGCAACAGTAACGCCAATACACGGAGCCCAGCCCCAGAAAAAAAGCTTCAAATTGCCTAATCTTAAAAACCTGCTGAAAGAGGACTAGCCCAAATGGCTGACTCAAAACCCAACGCCTTCCCAGAAGCAAAATATAAAGATCAAGGCTTACCTGAATATACTGAAAACCCTTTAATTTCCGCCCTGCCAAAAATAATGAGCCCTGCTCAAGCGGCCATGGCTCTTGGGAAAAAGCCTACCTACCAGCAGGAGGAACTCAACCTACCAAACCACATTAGAGCGCATGCCATCAACCGACTTACTCGAGAGTTTTTTGTACCTCAGACAACACACATTGTCATTGAGCAGAAGCTATCCAAGCTAATTCGTTGCAGTTATCTAAATAGAAACCCAAATAAAGCAACGTTCAAACGAAAACTTAATTCTATTCGGGGCTTAATCCAGGAAAAAGACCTAACAGCCTACGTTCATGACGAAGTCGACTCTCCAGCATCCTCAATGACTATTGCAGGAATCTCCGGCGCGGGTAAGTCCACTACAACTAATATCGTTCTGAATACCTACCCAAGAGTTATTTATCACCCCGACCTTCACATGATTCAGGTCCCTTGGTTGAAAGTGGATTGCCCTCACGACGGCTCTCTATCCGATTTTTGCTTAAGCTTTTTTATAGCACTAGGGCGCCGCCTAAACATCAACTACCGGGATATGTACGCATCAGGCCGACCAACCATCTCCAAAATGATGGCCGACGTAGCCGACCTATGTCTAATACACGCAATTGGCCTTATTGTTATTGATGAGTTTCAGCATATGAGCCTTGCTAAGAGTGGTGGCGAGAAGAAAATGATTAATTTTCTAGTAACGCTAGTGAACGTCGTTGAGGTATCGGTTGTCTTAATTGGGACACCTAAAGCCCTGAGACTGTTTTCAAACGAATTTAGACAAGCTCGCCGCGCTAGTGGAGATGGCAGCGTCGTTTGGGACCGACTAAAGAAAGATGAAAGCTGGGAAGACTTTCTAGAAGAGCTTTGGCCGTTCCAATGGCTAAAGAACATAGTTGAGCGCGATGAACAGCTAACCAATAAACTATACGAACTAAGCCAAGGCGTCCCTGATATTGTTGTTAAGCTTTTTTGCCTCGCTCAATCAAGAGCGATCCTATTGGCTGATTCTCCGGTGGAAGAGACACTATCACCGGGGCTACTAGATCAAGTATTTGAAGATGAATTTTCAATTGTAAAACCGATGATTGAAGCTCTTCGCTCAGGAAACAAGCGAAAAATTGAAGACTGCAATGACTTGGTTTTCCCCAAGTTTGAAAGCGATATGATCAATGCGGTCAACCAGCTCGTAGCAAAGCCAATAGAAAAGCCATCTCAAGTTGAGCTCGGAGACCCTGTTGGAACAAATATAGCCAACTCCGCTATTAAGGCGATTGTAGCCATGGGAATTGCTGAAGACATTGCCAAGCCACTTGTCTCTGACGCCCTCACTAAAGACCCCAAGCTCACCCTAATTCAGATCATTCAAATAGCCACTACAGCACTTACACAGTCAGAAGAAACACCAAGCACTAAGAGTAATGCTAAGCCAGTTTATACCAACCGCAAAAACTGGAGTCAGCTCGCAGATGACGACCTAAGGAAGATGCACGCATCTAAGTCCGGTTCGATGTATGAAGAGATACAAGGGAAAGGTATCAGCTACCCTGTGAACGAGCTGCTAGCAGGATAATATGCTGGGCTATTTTCCTACGCCCTATCCAGACGAACTGCTTTACAGCATGGTGGCACGCTATGCGCTGCACACTGGCCTTAAGACAAATCACAGAGCCGTTGTACGAGAGGTATTCTCCTCCCCAACGGCAACGGCCATCCCTGATTTACCCAGCCATTTAGAGGCCCTAACACAAAACCTTCAAGCTATATGGGCAGTCGATGCTTGCGAACTTATTCGCTCCTACACCCTAGCCCCAATATATTTACCATTCCTATCAAACACGCAGGCAGGAAAGATAACGGAAGCTATGTGCTCCAACCGGGGCAATAGCATTCATACCCGCACAGGCATCGCTGCCAGCGCTATAAAGCAAGTCGAATTGTTTCGTTTTTGCCCAACATGTCTGAAAGAACAATTATCAACCCTCGGGGAGGCCTACTGGCTAAGACAACACCAATTGCCCGGATTAGACTACTGTAAAGCTCACTCATGTCTTCTCAAACAGTCAGAAGTACCTTTTCACCCTAAAGAGAGGCACTGTTTTTACTCTGCCACCTCAACTTTAATCACCGCACCCAGCGAGCACTTACAGCTCAGCAAGCTTGAACAACAGATTTATCTCCGATACACAGAATTACTCACTCTGGGAAGCCTAAGAGGACTAGGGACGAATCGCTGGACATTGTTCTACCGAGAACTGGCAAGCCAACACGACCTAATACAAAAAAGTAGGGTTCAACATATTGAGCTCTATGAAAGGATAAGATCTTTATGGACCGGCTCTGTTTTCGCCCCCCACTTTGAAAACCACCACGATCAACATTGGCTTGTTGATATCTTCCGTAAACACCGAAAATCGTTTCATCCACTAAGACATTTACTAGTAATAACATCATTAATCCCAGGCACTCCCATTCAGCAAATAGTCGAAGAGGTAGCCAAGCTTCCAGTGGAAGGAGCGCAAGGGCGCCCCGTCACCATAAAAAAAACAAGAGATATAAACGACTCTAGCAAGTACAGAAAGGTCTGGCTTAGCCTGATAGAGAAGAACCCAAAACTAGGAGTAAAGGCACTAAGAGCCAAACAACATGGAGGCGCAACCTACTCTTGGCTGTACCGAAATGACCGTCGCTGGCTAGAACATCACAAACCCCAAAAGAGGCAAAACTTAAATAAGCGCTTTGTCTGCGATTACAATTCTTGGGACAAAGAAAACGCACACCTTCTAGAAGTTGTGTTTGCAAAGCTTATGACCGAACCACAACGTAAACGTATAACCAAAGCACAGCTCATCAATTCCTTGCCCCGAGCCAGTTCAATCGAAAAGCATCTAAAAGACCTTCCTTTAACCTCAAACTGGTTAGAGCAGCATGCCGAGTCTGTTGAAGAGCATCAGCTTTACCGTTTACGCTATGCCTACAAAGTAATCAAAGGCCAGCATCAACAAATCAAGCGCTGGCGCCTACTCAGATTGGCAAACATTCGGAAGGAGTTGCTAACACCAACTATTGAAACCGAGATACTTCAACTACAAACAAAAGGCCTATCATAGTAGAAATGATTGACGACATTTCACTCAAAAACATTCCCACTGACTCCAAGCTGCTCATACTTGGAGACTGGTTTCGTAGGCCGGGGGAGGGCTGGAAAGTAGTCTGCTATTTCCACAACAAAGAAAAAGGACATTTTCGTAAATCCTTTCCTATCGACCTGCTACCACTCTTAATCTCCGGATTAACTTTTCCAACCAACTCAAAAGCCAATAAAACTCAGGGGTGGACAGGAACAGCCATGCTTCCCGAACAGGAGCTTTGGGAGAAAGCTAGCTTCACCGACCTGCCTGATGAGCTCAAACGCTCACAGAACTATTCCGAACAATTCGAGAACAACAAGGTATATCGAATAACAAAAGGCGAAAAAACCTACTGGCTGCCATTGTATGAATTAGCTCGTGCACTGTTTTTTCATTCAGCAGAGTGTGTACGTGCAGCAGCGTATCAGGGAAATACCTGGCAGTTAGCAAGATCCTGGTCAGGAAACCGAATAGGAGAAATTGAGCTTTCCTCAAATATACCAGTTGGATATTTAAGCAACCCTCAATACAGAAATTTCTTCACATGGTTACTATTTGATGAGTCCATCGAAAATAGCTTCAACTCAATATTCCCTGCTATCAATACCAACACACTATTGAACGACGGATCCTACCGCTGGTCTTTTGATTTCACACCGCCGGATTTAAGCAACTGTGAAATTTCATATTCAGGTTTTTATAGTAAGGTTGACAACCATCAACACATTTTCATCCGAGAAATTAGATCTATTGCTGGCCTTAAGGCGCCCGATCTCGACAAAGTGTATTTCTCTCACCCGGACGATAAGATCTATCTAGAAAACGAAGAACTATCACCCAGCGAGAACAAGCCTCCAAAAAAGAAGCGCCCTACTGAAAAGCCTAAGCAACTGGATCCTGATAACAAACCTAAAGCTGAAAAACGCAGACACCTCATAAATATGTCTGGCAGTGGTCTAAGTTTTGACTCGGTTTTTGAAACACAGCGCCGCCCCCCGGAGGTCCAAAACCTACCACCAAAGAACGATTCAGAAGAATTGAAAGAGCCGGAACAGAGTGAGAACGGCAGTTTTCAGCAAGGAGATGACAAAGGAAAACACTCCAGAGCAGATGCCAACAACCTCCCACCACCAAATCCGGTTCAACCCTCAGAAAAGCTAGCTCTTTTCATGAAGATGCTAGACATGCTCAAAGAGGAACATAACTGGGCAATTACTTCGAAAATCGGCGAAGTACCCAAAGTACGTTGTCGTAGCCTCCATCTAATCGATCAAAGAGCAAGACAATACTGCCACGCAATTATCGAGCGTGATAAATCGACCAACATTCATGTACTCGAGATTGAACTATCCTGCAGGACAAATAAGGAAGGAAACTCAGAGCACGAAAGTTTATCGACTCTTATCTTCCGACCGAAAAACACAAACACAGCACTCCAAACCATCCTTATTGAACTAATGAGTAACCATAAAAATGAAGGCCTTAAAGCAATGAGCTGGAAGAAAAAACGAATAACCAAATCGACATCTGTATGTGAATATTTAGGGCATCCAGATAATAAAATACTCACCGACGAGGACTCCCTAAAATCGTGGATGGAGAGGGCGGTATCAAAGGTTCTCAGAATGTAACCTTGTTAAAGCATCCGCTCTAAACCGGTGCACTTTTGAACACCAAAGACCAGATATACATCTAATTTTCGGTGTTATAATTGTAACAACTTCAGTCCGATCTGGGAGAGTATTAGAAGTAAGGTGGTTAGCAAGTAAATGATGTGTCATGAGTGTTTTAAAAGCCCCATTCATCAGTGAGCCAGCTATGCATTATTTATATTCTACTTCTTACAAGTTGTAGTGAAAGTATTGAAAAGATATGCAAAGATGCATGGGATCAGGCTGGGTGAGTTTAAGTGATGGAGGTGAGTCTTCGCCGTCTAATCTTTTCTAGGATCTGCTATGTGAGCATGGTCTAGACCATTTCAGAAACTGTTGGTTAGTTTTGTACGACGTTTAATCAAGATAACCGCTTCAATAATAAGGCAATGGTAGCTGTGAGTAATTACAGGAAACATTGCTAACATTTAACTATTCGGTCTGGCCCATTTTCTTTCTTTAGCGTTATATTTCCAACATCTGCTCTTATCAATCATCTCATTAGGAGGGTTTAAAATACATACACCATGAGTGCGGAATGATTGACCTCTATTTTCAATATAGACAGAGCCTAGATAACTTAAGGTGTGTATATTATCTGTGTTCACATGAACTGTAAGGTGTTCATCTATACTTCTAGATCGATTTTCATCTTTTCCTAAATACCAGGGTTTTATTACTTCCACTAGGTCTTTTCTGTATTTATATTTATTTGAAGTATTGATGTATTCAAGGATGATCACACCTAGTTCAACACTTTTCGCGTCAATAAAGTCATTATTATTGAGTTGCAAGAAGGTGTAATGGCCGATAGCTTTATCTAACTTGACTTGATCGAGTGAGGAGGACCATATCATTGGGTGCTGCCAGTTATTCAGAAATAAAATGAAATCCTTTTCTGGAATTCCCAAGTCTTTAAATGCCCAACAATAAAGAAGAATAAGAAGTTTGTTTTGTAGAGTTTTTTCATAGTTCAGATTGTCTTTGTGCTTTGTCAACGGCGTGTCACCGTGGGCGATCTTATCCCTCAGCTTCTTTAAGTGATTGAGGTCATCACTGGAAAGATTTAACACTCCAACAAACTTATCGCTCATACTGTTTAATGTAAAGTCAAAGGATGATTTAAACGAACAAAATCTTGTGTTTTTTAGTTGGTTTATTTGATTTCTTATACTATCTATGACATGTGAGTTCAGGCATATATCATCGTCACATTCGGCGTATTCTATTACTGTGTTCCGTAATTGCTTTTTAAGTTTTGAGAACTTTCTGCTCGATATTCTCTCATCAGTATTTAATGAGAAAACATTTGTGTATTTATCGATAAGTGATACACAAGCTAGTAGCTCATATTCCCAGTACAAGGAGAAAGATGATAGCCCAGGTAGTCTGGACCATATATTTATAAAATTATCTTTGTTGTTTTCAAATGCATTCTTGAAAATGACATTCCATCTATCCCCTGAAAATAGATAAGCTGGAGGAGTAAGGCAACTATCTTGATTTTCTATAGGTTGCGATTTTTCCTGAAAATTGCAGAAGTACATAGGTAACTTTTTATTGCCGACCACCTCTAAACAGTGTTCAATGTGAAGAGGGTATCCAATTAGGATCGACAGTAAATTCTTAATCATATGAATATAATTAATGACACTCTTGTAAGAAAACGGCGTATCCGTTGCATCGATAGCGATAGTTGTTTTTTGGGTGATAATAAAATCGCCCTGCCTCCTTTCCTCTTTAAGCCAATGGTTCTCAGAGTAAACTGAGATTCTACCGAGGTCGTCGTCGGTTATTGACGTGTTAAATTTATTGGTATTTAGGTGCTTGGTTATTTTATCTTCACCTATTTGAGTGTGTTTACTATTGTCGAACCACTGTGATATCCCTTGAAGGGATATCTTTATCGTTTTAAACATCCCTGTATGAAAATCAGATTTTATGATCATGCTTGGGTATATGCTGCTAAGGCTATACATAGTGCAGCCTAAAAGTGTATACCATGTTTCATTATGAGAGCATGCATACAATACATCATCAAAAGTTACCTCCTTAGTTATTGGTTCGTTAAAATTAAGCACTGGCAACTTATTGTTTCTTATAATAATTTCACCTTTACCAATAAAGGTTTTATTTTTAGTGTAAATTAAAACAGCTACATTGAGATCGTGACTAAGACCAAATATATCTCTAAACATTATTGATTCCGGGTTTAGTTTCTAGTGAATCACTGAATCAGTACGAAGCGGATATAACTTTCGGTTCTTTGCGAAGTATTGATTAACTGTGCCGAATTAAAGTTGCATGTGATAGGTAAAATCAAATATTAGCTTCTAATTTTTTGGTAATAGTTTGTTTAAAAGAGTTGAATATTTTTTTGCAAATATCCTCGCTCCTCTCTTTATATCGCTCTTTGATTCTGTCTTTGCACCCTACCATGATGTTTTCGCACTCAAATTTTAACCCTAAATTTTTGCAAAAGTATTCAGTTTCTTTAGACATGACTTCAATAGTGCAAGCCAGATGAAGTAAACCGTGTTGAGAAGCTGAGTTCCATAAAAATTTTGGTGAGTATTGAAGCATTGCAATAGCCTTTGCTATTTTATGTAGCGCAGGGAGTGGGTTGACTGGAATATAGTCAAGTCTTGATGTTATGCGGTCGGGATACCTATACCATAAAAACTCATCTACAATAGAAAAGTCAATAAGGCTCTTTCTTGGAGTGAATGCATCTGAAGGTATGGAGCTTAGTTTTCCAGGAAGTTCGGTGTTTATAAAAACTCGAGCTCCCTTTCCGGATGACTCTAATTGAACTGCTTCAGTTGCGGCTCCTCCACATATAAACATCCCTAGTTTTGTGTTAATTTTATCAGGCTCTACAATCTGTCCATATGCTAGACCACCTCTACATAGAATCCCTGCAAGGATGCATTCCCACATTAGCTCTCTTGCGGCATTAACGACTAAATTTGGATTTTCAGACCATATGAAGGCGCAATCGGATAATTGAGCTACTTTTATTCCTTTATTTATTGCCGTTAGGCCTATAAGAACTCTTCTGAATTTAAGAAGTATTTTTGCACAGAAATGATGTTGAGAATGCTTGTCCTGAAACTTGAATCGGTGAGCAGAATAATCCACATCTGAAATTCTGATTTCACCTTTCGTTAATGCTCCAACCCCAAGAATGTCTATAAAAAAAACTGCCCCGCTATATTCTTTCAATGTTCCCTCGACGTCACTTATTAGTCTATCTTTTTTTATAAGGAGATTGCTATAGCTAGATAAAAAGCTGGCTTTGTTTGTAGGTTAGGGTGTCTTTATTATTTATTCTAGTAGATTTGCATCTGCGCTCGCCCTTGCATCCTCTAACTTCAATTTCACCTTGATCTATTGCGGTTTGTAGTGCCTCCTTTATCTCGCTTGATGATGCTGGAGTGAGGCTTCCATATTGGTCAAGAAGGTCGCTAAAGATGATTGGCCCTGAAGTATCGTAGATTATTTTAGGTATTTCTGTACTTAGTTTGTCTATACATCGTTTTTTGGTTTCATCTGATAGTATTTTATGGTCTGAAAATTCAAATGAACTCTGACCTGGCGTTTCGTAGGCCCTATAACCAATCTGGAAGAACCCCTCATTGAGGTAATGTGAAAACTCCATCGTGTCATTTGCATGATCCCAGTGAATCTTCATCATTACATCACGTGCGATATATTTTTTCGATAAGTGTACTAACCAATATGGAGATGAATCCCCTCGTTTCCCACTGATAAAAAATAGGGTCATGTGTGGTGCGCCAGATGCAGCTTTTATTGCTGCCGCTAGCTGTTCTTGAATTAATGAGTGCCAATGTCCAGTGTCTTTCCACTCCTGAATTCGATCCCAGGCAATATGAGATTCTAGGTTAATGTTTCTCATGCTGGTTCTCATATTCTGTGTATTTGAGATGTATCGCTGTAATGAATCGTAATTAAATGTGAGTATTACTTCAGGATCAGTTAGTTCATTGAAAATAGACGCAACTGAATTAAGGGGAACATCTTTGTAGGCATATTGATCAAGCAAAAATATTGCTCGTTGTGTGCGGGGATTTTTTCTTATGATTTGTTTAATTATGCCGGGTAAGGATCGATGAAACTCATTGTTGTGACAGTGAATTGTTGACCCTAAAGCGCTGTTGAATGTAGAATTTTTTATTTCATGGGTTAGGTAGTTAGTACTTTCAAGGGATTTCTCAACGAAATAAAAATTACAGTTTATCGTTCTGGTTTTTTTCCTCTCGATATTGACTCGTACAATAGCTTCTTCAAGTGTTTTTAGTGCGAGAAAGGGGGAGCCGTCAACCATACTTCCAGTATGCAGATCTATATATTTACCACCTCCAGCAAACCCATCAACCAAGTGCAAGTCCAGTCTTTCAATTTGGACACGCTGAAAATAGATGTCGATATACTGCTTTAGGTATGTTGTTGTAATTTTATGTTTTGTTTGGCTGTGCTCATCCAGACTTGGCGGTGGGGAGCCTATTTGCCATTGATATTTATCTTCTTGCGTCCCCATTATAATTCCCTTTACTTTGTATGGTTGTTTATCCTGCCATGAAAGGTATGTGAATCCAAGTAGTAAACGTGTAATTTAAAGTCTCATTTGTCATAGGTTGATAGCAGGTATCATGTCCCATGTAACACCTTCTAATAATCGACCATTCGCAGCTTTGGATCTTTTAATACCATCCTGCCCCCAAGCCCCCCACTGCTTAAAGAAAAAATCTACATTTTTAGAGTCACACTGATCGCGTAATTGAAGAACCCACTTTTTTTCCATGGGTCTTGCCTTTTTCCCTGATTCACCGCCGACAATAACCCAGTGGATGCCTTTGAGGCGTATTTGCCCTAGCTCTTCAAGTAACGGTTCAATTGATAAGAACCGTGTTTTTGCTTTTATTGCTTGTAGCTCAGCGATACGAGGTCGGCCGTATTTTCTATCTTCCACTGAGACACCAAGCCAAGCATTGTCAGGAACTCTTCTAGACTCGAAATACTCCCTCATCCGTCCTGCTCTTTTTGTAAGTATTTGGTATACGTGCTGGGGGGTTTGGTTGATGGTTTTCATGACTCTATCAATGAAGCTGAAGGGGACTTTTTCATGGAAAAGGTCGCTCATAGAATTCACAAAATACATTGTTGGTTTTTTACGAGATAAGGGTTGCTGAAGCCTATCTTCCATTAAGGAGATTTTAGAGAAACCGCCCTCATACCCTACTGTACCCATGGCCTGAAGTCTCTTAGCCATTGTCTCTGCGTAACAGTGTTTGCAGCCTGGTGATACCTTAGTGCAGCCTGTTACGGGATTCCAGGTTTGTTCTGTCCATTCGATTTTACTTTTTGTGGCCATCAGACTTTCCTGTATAGGTATACATACATCTTAATGAGTTTTGACAGGTAAAACTATATCAAATAGTATTCGTATATTCTACATTAAGCGAATATACGAATACAGTGATCGATAAAAGCGCCTTGCAATCTGCTGTTAAAAAGCATTTGAGCGAGAAATCTATCCGGCAGGAAGATTTAGCAAAAGATTCGGGTGTAAGTCAGGCTGTGGTCTCAAGGGCATTTAGGGCCGACTGGAAACACTATAGCCCCAAGCTCCGCCGCCTTGGTGAGCATGTTTGCGTAGAGCGCAGCACTGCAGACCCAAGAGAAAGCAAGATGTTGATGGATGCTTTGGGGCGCTTATGGGATGGCACTCCAGAAAGAGAGAAATTGCTGGCAGAATTATTATTAAATGTAGGTCAGCTTTGGGAGGCGGGGTAGATCACTCGATCATTATTAGGCAGTCGTCGGGGTACGTTAATGCTCTACGTGGTTTGTTTAGTGTTCGTTTTACTGATACAGCTAGCTCGCCTTTATTTTCAATAACTTTGAGCCCATTTGCCTTCACGTGCCCTCGATGAAACTCTGTTGAATCTGAGTCAATATACTCCAATATCTCCTTGATGCTAACGAAGCCTCTATCTTTAAGGTAGGAAATTAAAATTTCTTGAAGCGGCTCAAAATTGGGTTTTTCTATATTTATATTTAGCTGCGGGTTGTTTTCAGAGCGGAATGCAAAATCTCCCTTTGGCACAACCTTCCATATGGCCTCCTTTATTTTTTGGCTTCCGAGTATATTTTGAGTAGCAAAGAAAACTCCGTATTTTAGTTTATTGCCATTATATAGATCGAAATGAACTACCTGCTTAGCGCAGCTTTCTTTTAGCTTGTTTTTATAAAGCTTATAGAGCTCTTTTTTTCTAGCCTCTTTATCATCTATCTGTGAGTGCTTCTGCCAATCAGTGCAGCCAAACAACATGTTAAGAGAGGACTCAAATTCTGGCTGTTTTTTAAACCTATTAATAAATTCGTACATGAGAGATATATACACCTCTGTGCGAGGGAATGACATTATTTTTGTTATAGCGTTGAGCGGGGTTTGGTTTACTCCGAAAGGGTCTATCATGATAAAGCAAGGATTCCCCAAGAGGCCCTCTTGAGCTGGAATGATATGTTTATCGGTTGCCTTTTCAAAGGTCTCACAAAAGAAATCTATTCGTATATTTGGGGGTATGTCATCTATTTCTGCAAAGACTTTCGCTTGTAGATGTTCTAGACGGGCTTTATCACAATCGATAAATATGTAGCGTATTTTTGTTGATTGAACTTTACTGTGAGTGTGCTCAATGACAGCCTTTAATGCAACCAATGGAGAGCCGTCTTCACCAGTTTTATATTCCCCAGGGCCCGCAAACCCATCAACAAAAAGCAATTGGTCAAATCTGTTGGATAGTATCCCGAACCAAGCATTTAAATAAACTCTTAACACAAGATGCTTTCCGGCTGTGTGGCCATCCATTGGCCATAGTTTTCGTTTTGTTGGCATTTTTATATTATTGATTAAGTTTTATGCAAAAAATAATTATTTAAGCTGAAGCCACTAGGGAGCAGGGAGCGCCCTCCTCAGCTTCTTTAAGTTGCAGTAAGAGCAAGAACAAAATGATTTATATTCACACTCTTTCGACGTACGTTGACAATGCACTTTAAGACGTGCCTACAGGATACAAAGTTTATACATTAAAACATAATTATCACAATAATTTAGAGTTCAACTAATACATTCTCACAAGTTGAATCTAAAATTGCTTTTGGGTTTTGTTCAAAATCATGTCTATCTTTTGCGTAGAAAGATACACATTTTGTTAAATAATCGCTTAGCTTTCTATCAGTGATATACTTGCTAGACTTAATCACTTCAGTTTCTCGACCACTAAGCGCCTCATGTAAAAAATAAGTCCAGATCCCATGCCTCAACTCATCGCAAGAATAAGAACTTTGTCCTGGCTGGCAAGATAGAAATGTAGCAAAATGAGGGTGGTCACTTTTAAACAATTGAAAGTCGTCACCATCTAAATCTGATATCAATGCTCTTTCTCCATCATCTTTAAAACTTTTAGCGCAAGCATCGATAAATACCAAGCCAGATTTACATTTCGAATTCAACAAGGGGTCAAGTAAAATCTTACGCAGAGAAACTGCTGTTTCAGCTACATTATTAATATGAGTATCATATGTTGAAAGATAATTTGTCGTACCGTTATGAAACCCATGTCCAACGTAATAAAAAACCAGACGATCATTCTCTGATAAAGAATGAAATAGACCACTTAACCCATATTCCAAATCACTCTTCAGTGCGTTTTCATTAATATACATATAGATATCATTTTCATCAACTTCAAACTGCTTAAGAAGTATTTCTTTAAATAATAAGGCATCTTCTTCTGCATACTTTACAGACTGAACTTGGCCGGACCCTCTCGGCTTGTAATTTTCGATTCCAATAATAATAGCTACGGTTTTTTCGTAACCTGAAACAGCTAAAGATTCTATAGCACAAGAAAAATCATCGCCCTCAACTCTTGTTTGGCAGCCGTCCCTAATATATTTTTGACCTCTAATTAGCAACTCTTCATTTGACTTTTTGACCTTAATGATAAAAATACGTTTCCCCCCTAGATCAACCCAATTGTAAGTAATGGCTGGTAACGGAGAAATCATCTTCATAGCTTCCCTTGTGATCTCATCCATTCTAAAATCCGTACTCAAACCTAAAAGCTGATTCTCAGTTCCATTTTTGGTTATGCCATACACCAACTCTCCGCCTTCAGTATTAGCAAATGAAGAAATAGTCTGAGCAATTTTGTATGGAGATGAAGGAACTGGATCAAATTCAAAATCAACTGTTTTCTTCTTTTTGACAAATTCTTCGAATTCTTGGTCTTCAAACTTAAAGTTTGCTATCGGAATTCTATTAATTTTGGTCATCCTCAACAGATGGCCAATCGTTACTCTTTGAGGTACATTCGTACCATCCACACACCAAAACTCAGAATCAACATATTCAAGAACATCAAATTCTGAAGTGTAATATAGAAGTACCGCATCATTATCTGATGGCCGAGCAACGACGGTTATATCTCTCCCATTCTTAGTTACACCACCAATGATACTAGGGGCTATTTCGTAGTGATTTGCGCAGTCATATTCATGCAGTTTATCTAAAAATTCAATAACACGACTCACAGCCCTTGAGATCAACCCCTCTACAAATACGAGCTTTTGATAATCAGAAGTAGAAATATGAAAAAAGTCCGGTGATGTACCATTACTAATAGCCGTTTTAACTTCATCAAAAGTTTTAACCACTTTGTCCGAAGATTGTATTTTTGTACTATAAAACTCATTGATGATTTTATCATCTCTTAAGGTGACATCTACCGGAAAAGCAATACTCTCTTGCTCAAAGCACTCTTTAATTTCACAAGTTTCAGAGCGCAAAAGAAAGGTAAGTTTTTTATCATGCCCAATCAAACCAAAGTATCGACAAAGTACGCTAGGAAGTTGCAGAAATACCTTATTACTCTCCCATGGTTTAGTTACAAATAGCTTGCTCCCATCAAGGTGAACATTGACGCTCTTAGAAAAACCTAGATCTTTATATGTTATTTGAATCGCTTCTGCTTCATAAATACCCAACAAAGAAAACCTATCATCCAGCAATTTTAATGAGGTTAAAGTGTCAGGGTCATCATTTTCATTCTCAACCCAAGCCTTAAAGAATGGAAGCGAGCTTTCTAGTCTTGCAATGAGCTCCTTCCCATCTTCACTTTTATAGGATTCAAGCCTAAAATCACTCTGCCGTAGAATGGTGATCTTAAATGCATTCAGAAACACAACAATATTGCTATGTTGTTTATTCTCAGCACCAATATTTAAAAACTCATAATACCCCTGAAATACTGCATCATTACCATCTATGAAATATTTTGTAGACGTACATTTTGAAAACTGATTTTTAGTATTCAGTAGTAGTCCTGAACAAGACCATTCCGAAATAACCTCTAGATCCATCTCCCCCCAATTACCACTCAAATCCAATAGCTGCCTGTATATTAATTGAACCCTATTAATGTTACTTTCTTTAACCTTTTCATTTACTGATAAATCAGAAGATATTTCACTAAGCAACTCTAAGTAGTCTGACAGCTCAAGCTTAGATCTAAATTTAAAAAATGATCTCCAATCGTCAGATAACTCAACACCGTCAAAAACAGGCAAGTATTCGCCAGCTAAATCTTTTATTTCATCTGTATTGAGTAATACTTCAGATGAGCGTTTGCACTCTTTCGTTGCTACAGGTATTACACATAAGCTCTTAATAACCCATTGGGTATAGTTTTCTACTAAATCTCCTGTAGTTCGGCCTAGTTTTCTAGAATTACCCCAAAATGTTGTGGCAGGACTTGAGAGTTCTGAAGAAGAGTGGTTATTGATTACGTCGTGCCAGTATTGTTTCGATAATGGATGATTATTTATGGTTTGGTGGATGAAGCGTAGAACTATGAGATTTTTATATTCATCACCAGTAAAAGTTGATAGGAAAGGCTTGAATTTTTTGTCATCTTCGTTGAAGTAGCCCTCTCTAAATCCATTAGCTACTAATACGGTCTTACATGACTTTTTTTCATGAGTGACCAAAGATATGCCATCAGACACCTTTAAGAACTTAAAAAATCTTTTCCATTCATCTTTATCCCTGGAATTGTCCATGTACATTTTGCTTACAAAAACGTCTTCTCCTAATACGGACTCAATCTCTAAGCGAGGAGAATAGGAACTAGAAAGAATGCATTTCTTTGCAGCTACAAGGCTCCCGTTGTTTGTAAGTAGCTTCAAATCAGAGAGCTGGGCGAGTATATTTGAATTAAGTTCGTCTTTTTTATATAGATTGAAGAGGTCTCGTATTGCTTGGATAGCATTTTTTCTATTTATATAGATTTCTGAGTTTGGGATTATTGTTTTAGTAATGAAGCTGACATCAGTTTTTTCAACAACACCGAGCTGCTCTATCCATGCCCTCATATCTGGGACTGATGAGATCCATTTTTGTATATCTATATGTAAGAATGCTAGCTCACCGCCTGGATCATCCCAGTTGTTGTCATCTGCAGTAGGGAAATATATTTCTGTTGGTTTGTTTAACCTATTTCTATGGTCGAAAATAAATGGCAGCCCCCTAAGAATTTCATCTGACACTCCGCCAATTGAATCATTTAAAGACAATGATTTTAAGTGCTTTATTAGTTCTATGTTTTTATTTATCGAATGAAGGCAGGAAAAGCTCTTAGACTTTAATAGCTTAGGTAAGTCTTTCCATTCAAAGCTTTCAGCTCCTAGTGATTTTATTCGACCTCCAAACCCATGATTTATCATAAAGTACTTAGAGTGGATCACTCTTGCACCGTCAAGATCACTTAAAGCCTTTTTTATTGATTTTTCGCCAACAAATTGTTTCTCAGACAGATATGTAAAGTCAACAATAGTGTCCGAGACTTTTACTAAACCGTCGTTTTTTGTTAAAACAAATTCCACAGTATTTATGGCATCATTGACGCCTTCATTAAAGTGCCGGCCCAGTTCGTCAGCTATCACTTCTCGTGGGATTAATCTATAAGCTTGGAACTTTTCTTCACCTACTACCAGTATTGATATCCATTTAAATATCTCAATCGCAATATTTTTAAACAACCATTGATTCCATTTAGAATCGACATGAAGATGCTCACGGTTTGCATTGGTCAAAAAGCTAGTGTTTACCAGTACGGGAAATTGATATTTTGTTTCGTCTGTAGGCAAATAGGAATATATTAATTTTTCACTTGCTTCCAGTTCCGCAACACCATCTTCACCAATTTTTGCAGCTAAAGTTAGCTCAATATTATTAGCAGTCAACAATTTTTCTGGTATATTTCTTTCATATTCTAGATCAGAAGTAAGCTCTGGCGGGACATCAAGAACTATTGTATTTACCAACCACCTTGCAACAACCTCCCCATTGGTTATTAACTTGACACCACTATTTTCCGATCGATTTATTTCTATTTTGTAGAGTCCATTTACTTCAAAATTTATTTCATCAATATTCTTTAAAAAAAGGAACATATCAACATTTTCTGAAAGTTCCTGTACCGCTTGAAATGTACCTCTAGTGTCATCTAGCTTTATTATTGTGGCAACCTTAGCATTTATGGATTGGAGATATTGATGAATTGGAGTTAAAACATCCCCATGTTCCGTATATATAGGTATTATCTGCCAAGGGGGAATGAATTCACGGTTATTGTTTCTCTCCCAATCTTCTTTTTTTTCACCCCATTGCCAAGTAAAAGGAAAGAACGAATCAAATCTAAAATATTCATCGTTTGTGTAAACTGTGACCTCTTTAGACTGACCAAATACTGACTTAAACCCGATGCCTTTATAGCCGGTTTTGCTGGCATCACCTTTCTTTGTACCATTGTTTACATTACACAGACCTCTTACGTCCCTTTCATTAAAAGCTTTACCTGAGTGGGCTACAATTAATGTCTCACCAATTCTTTTTATCCAAACTTTTACCGTCGAGCCCTGCTCTGGTGAGTCGTCAGCATTCTGTAAAAGTTCATAGATAAACCGCTTAGAATCAGTATATAAATCTGTTGATAGTGCTTCCAGAGAACTAGCTTGGTTTGTAGCTTGATCAGGAGTCGTATAGTTTGTATTGTCGTAGAACAATTTTTCAACAACATTTTTTATAGACATATTAGATCCTAGAAAAAGAGGTTAAGTAAAACGTTGCGCATTTATCGACACATTAATCAGCCATGAAGGCTACTTCCAACGTTTGTTTTGGGTCGAATAGTGCCCATAGAAACCAGCAATATTAAGTACAAAGGGCATAACACAGAGGAGCTATAATGCTTTATCTTACCCACATTCCAAACAGACATACACCCTTGAACAAAGGCAAGCTAGTGTACCAAAAACCACCTCTAAAGCTTAAGGTGCTCTGTGCCATCCGTATCTGCCTCAAGCTAGCTAAAAAGTCATAGATTTGGCTCTATTTAACCTGACCTTCGACAGTAAGCTTCAGAGTTACGACACGATAAAGCTCCAGATAAGAGATTTCACACATGGCAACCAAATATCAAACATTCCATAGTTCTCCACCAAAAAATGTAGCAGACGGTACAATTCGAAATCACAGAGTAACCACGTAACAAACAGAGGGAATGGATCGATAAATCCGGGCAAAAAAGAGACGATTACCTATTTAAAAACCCAGTTAGTAACTCCCTCATATCACCACTTGCCATTATCCTCATCTTGTAGAAATGTGGATTACGGAGATCGGGCTCAATCCTACTGAATACTGAACTCACTCATTGAGGTGTGCACCAAAGCTACGCTGATATACCGACGCACAAAGAACTTACGTGCCATTCAGATACAGCTCAGGCCACTAAGCTCGAAACCACAGCTCGTTACTTGGGAATAGAAGTGGATGATGCGCTAGAGTTGGCAGAGAATGCTTAAGTGTGATTTCAGTCTGACTGGTATACGCCTAGAAATAGACGATAACCGGCCACAAGCGGCACTCCATCAATTGGAAACGTGTGCTAGGTTTTCACACCGTCTGCACGATAGACGGACATACCCCCACTGAATACAAGCAATTCAATTAACTTCAGATGTGGATTCGAGATTTTCTGTTTGGCTCACGATGCATTTCCCATGAATCGCCTTAATTACTTTTTAAACTTCTCTAGTTGACCTACGACCCTGTTGGCATTCTCTACCGAAGTATGACTTTTTAATTTTGACTGGGGCGCCACTAGATTGGAGATCAATGTACTCTCGCTGCGAGAGAAGCCTCGTGTTCTTTATTGGCTCCGGTTTCGTGTGCGCTATTTTGTTTTTCATAGATAATGCGAATCTTAACTTTTGGGCTACATGATTAAAACTCAGACTTCCAGTCAATGCCTAAGACTCAAAAGATGTTAAGTCTTTGTTGAAAGTTAACCCTGTTAACTCGGTACTCTCGATTAAAGTTTTGAACGTATCCGAGCAATACATAATTCCGCGCTGGGTATAATCAGTGGTAAACACCAATTGATCACTCTCTACACCCTCTTTAAAGTGTATTTCACTGACATCAAAATACACGCCGGATTCAAACGATGCTTTACTTCGGCAGTGATCGACATCAACAACATTTAGGCAATTAAATACATGCCAAGGAGTACCGTCGATTGTTATAGGCAGAAATTCACCATAGGGGGTAAGTATTCCATTTAAGGCCTCGTAGGCTTTCTCAGAAAGAACTAACCAGCGGCTACGATCCCATACAGCAATATCTGGTGTAATATTTTCATCTGAAATCGAATCCATCCATGTTGCGGAGCAGTCACTCCACTTTCCATCAAAGCTACCGCCTTTAGTTGTTATTACTTCGAACTCATCCCAGTCCATGTATCGTTCGACTGAATCAAATAGATCAAGCTCGCTCAGGTCGAACTGTTTGTATGCTTCAGAGTTGAAGTGTATTCGATAGATCATGGTGCTAACCCGAATTTTTTATTGTAGGCATCTGTAGTTACACTCAAAGGTTGTCGGCCATACTTAAGCTCATTTCGAATGAAAATTAGTTTATTCCGGATATGTTGTTCTGAAGGTTGGCCTATCACTTCATCTCTAACCCATTCTTCATATTTCTTAGTATGAATTCTACTATGAGGAGGGCATTTCGGCATTGCCCAATGACCTCGGTCATCATCAGTCATTGGCATCCAAACACCATTATCTGGGTCATTTATACGTATATTGTATTTCGCTAGGTGTAACCTAACCCTCTTAGTATCAGCCAGCTTACCCTTTCCCTCAACAATGTGGTGTGCACTATAACGTGGACTAGGCTGAGCTCGTCCCGCGAGTCGCAAATTTGTTTCAAGGGTATCGGTTGGGTGGTGAGCTTCTTTGTCCATCGCCCTCAGTTTCTGAGGTGTCTTAAGGTCACTAAATTCATTGCGGTAGTTCTCTAATTGCTCTTCCACAGATACTAGCGCCATTAAGCGACTGAATTCGCGATCTAGCTGACTCTTTGCAGTCTTTAGCTCACCTAGACGGCTTTTTCGTTGCGCCTCAGTTTCATTCTCAGGCTTTGCCTTCCGGCAGTAAAAGTCCTTACATTTTCTCTCGTATTCGTAAATTGACAGATCTAGGGGAGATAGCTCCCAGACCTCCGGAGTTACTCGCCTACCGTGATCGTATTCCATTTTCCACATGTCCTTTGCATTACATACGTTATTTTTCATTCTTTATTGTTAATTGTCGAGGATCTCCCATGCTTTTCATTTCACTATTTATCAGCTACATGTGGTACTTCAAAAAATATATGAATATAGATCCGATAAACCTTTATCTCTAACGCAAAATAGGCGCCATTTACAACGGTAATTGGAAATGGATATTGAGAATCACTAGCATCTCCCCCCTTAACGCTATCGACTAACCATTTGATCAATCGACTAGAGGAATGCGTGACAGTTTTGACTCATGCTACGCTTATAATATGCGTGAAAAGTATTGATTACTATGCTTTCAAATCTTTATTAAAGATCAATCCAGATGTTTTATTGAGGATGATATGAAATTAATACTGTGTAGAGATTGTGGTGACGTTGTTAAGCTGATGCACAACCCAAGACAATGCTTTTGTAGCGCGTCTGGAGGTAGATATACAGGAGTTACTGGAAATGCCGAAGTCTGGGGGCCGATCATTCCTATAGGTTTTCATAACACCAGCTTCTCCACCGCTTTAGAAAACCAACCAGAAAGCGGTCTTGGTAGGGATTTTGTTGCTTTCGTGATACCCAAGGAATGTGATTCCGTTAAGTCTATTGGGGAGGGAAATCCTAAATCATAATTAGTATTCTGTTTTGAAGCCCTATTTACCCCAGGTTCAACTATATTAAACTAATCGTAACCTAAACAAGCCGCAAGGACGCACGCATGTTAACTCTAACCCGAAAACCCTATATCGAAGACTCCTCGGAAGATAGCTCTCAAATTGAGCTTCATACTAATAATGGGCTCGTTGTTATTGAACTCCTTAGTTCAAAAAACGGGCAAGCCAAGATAGGTATTGATGCACCAGAATCGGTGCTAATTCTAAGGTCTGAACTAGCTGGCAGTTAATATTGTAAAAGGGCGATGTCAGGCCGACATATAGAGGACTTAAAACATCGATAGGCGCTAAATCCTACCATTAATGTAGTGTTTAAAAGGGCTTTTTATATGTTTTCTCAAGCTTATGCTTTAACGTAAGGTGTAGTAGCTCAGATTTGGCCTGAACTACTACACGTAAGACCCAGTTCAAAAGCATGTCCACTTAGTGAAGTGCCGTGTAAGCTGGTTGAATAGCATCTTGAGCCACCACTTTGGTAGCCCAGCCTCCTCTTTAAGCAATCGATAAGCCTTCTTTATAGCCTTAGGATTGCTATAGTCTTTTCAGGCTGCCTCTACTGATCCCCCTGACGGCGAAAGCAATAAAAGTTAACTTGGAAGGCCTTTATAATACTCCTAAGCCACCTTTAATCACTCAAAAATTCCCGCAGATCTTTTAAGCTTCAGAATTAAATATTCCTCGAAGTTATTTGCTGCTCTTTGCAGATCACCGTCAAATGGGTCAAAGGAATAGACCACGCCAGAATTATTGTCCAAGATTTCCCACCATTCATTACTTTCATTAATAAGCACTAAATAGTTGTGACCTAAATTAGGATGAAGCTTACGAAATGCCAGGGTCTCTCCTAGGACAGTTCCTTCTGCATCTGATTTAGGGTTTCCAGCCTCAATTCCGCAGTAAGCGGTATTCGAAATAAGGAGGCTTCCATATGTCTGTAAAAACCACTTGTAATCATCAACAAAACTTAGATTCAAGGAGCCTTCAACAAACGTAATATCTTCAAGATCTGTAATCGGTGCCCCATAATCAATCCCCAATCCATCGCTGGCCACATCTTGTAGTAATTTATCAAATGTTATTTTATTCAAGTTCTAAAGCCCTTTGTTTCGCCTTCATTGCCATTTCTACAATAGCGCAAAGTGCATAATAGCTCATAGCGCTTGATGATCTATTAGATGGATGCCAGAAGTTTACATATATGATTTTATTAGAAACATATGCGCGGTCACTAACTTTGACTTTATTAACAAGCTTGTTACAAATTAATGGCCACGTTTTTCCGCACACAACTATTTGAGGGGCAATGCTATTGATCTGTCAACTAATAAGACCCCAATCTTCATCGACGTATTTCATAAGATCTTTCTGACTAGAAGATTTTGCGCCACTGCTTTTTTTGAGATTAACAATTGATGATGAAAGCAGAGCTTTTTCAACATCATCATTATTCTCCACAAATGATGTAGGTAGGCCTCGTTTCTTAAAGGACTTAGGCGCCAACGCAATCCAGTAGGATTCGCCCTGGAAATGATTACGCGAAGCACCGAGATAACCAAGATCATGCACAGTGGCTGCTGGACAGCCATTCGGATGCTTAAGCGACTCACCGAAACCCTAAAATAACTTGAACACTTAAGCTACATCAAGCTATCCTCGGCACATAGTCATTTTCGACCAACCGAAAAAATGCCAACCACACGTGACTTATTAATGGGGTACGCCCTCAGCGTGTGGCTCTGGCACCCTCTTCAAGCTCGTTACCAATGAAATTGCAGCCCTGATCGATGCCGGCTTTACAAAACAAAAGCTAAGCAGTCGCGAACACCCAGACCCAGCTACGGCTAATCACATCATCGATCTCGTTAATAAAGTAAAAGCACCCCCATTCTTACGCGTAAGCGTCTATATCGAGTGTTTTACTATGATACACCACCATTTAAAAAGTCTCTTTCACGCCAAGGGTCTGAAAAACTACATCGGGGATGCATGGCGCCTGCTTGGGCTTAGAGTTGGCATACAAGAGGTAGAAACGGGTTCAGATGGATGGGGCACTAAGAAGCACTATCGCAAGCTGATGGCGAGTTATAGTATACGAGCTAGCATGGGTGACGTAGGCGCGTGTTGGGATAATGCGGTAGTGGAAAGGCTCTTCGGGAGCCTCAAGTATGATTGGCTATTGAAAGTGCCACAGCTCACAAGAGAGCACATGAAAAACGATGTCGCAGCTTATATGCGATATTACAATTTAGACAGGCTGCATACCGCTAACAACGATATGTCGCCAATTACCTATGAAAATTCCTTTAGGAAAGTGTCCGGTTTAACTTGAGCAGAACACTCCAAGCATTTTCCATTTTTTTGTCAGGTTTCGTAGTTACATTTTCCGATTGTCGTACTATTTTAAGGTGTACCCTACAAAACTTGCGTTAAGTTTACTTACACTTAACACTAGGTATGTCGTACCATTGTGTTAAATAATTAGACGACAATCTTTCTTGGCGCATTGCAAATTTCTGTGACGCTTTTTGTCGTGCTAACTTTACTGTGCCCCTTGAAAACCTCTTATCAATATCATCCATAATACGCATAAGTGCGGCGCTTTTATTATTTTCCTCGATGGAAAATAAATCGCCCTGCCAGCTACTTGCTGGGCGTAGTTCGATAAGACCTACACCCGCCTTGGCGTAGCGATAACCTTCTTTGTAAATGCGCTCAACTATTTGGCATGCAAGGTTTGCGATTCTGCGACTGTCGTTACTTCCACCAGGTATCTTTTCGCTGTATTCATCGGCAAATACGTTCGCATCAAAACGGCTAGTTAGAATAAACACGCTCAAGCGCCCTGCATATAGCTCTTGAGATCTAAGTTTTTCACATGCTCGAGCAACAAAGTTAGCGACAGCGGCTTTCAGGTCATCTACAGATGTGACTTTTTCTCCAAAGCTTCGACTGCAAACTACGGTCTGCCGCACTTCAGGTACCAACTCCATCGGTATACACGACTGGCCATTTAGCTCTTTAATCGTTCTAGCTAGGCAAACACCATTTAAAGCTCGAGCCTGTTCTTCCGACATAGCTGCAAGCTGTGCAGCAGTCTGAATACCCATCGCCGTAAGTTTCTTATTCAGCCTCCGCCCCACACCCCAGACTTCCGAAACAGGTACCCGCTCACTTAACCAGATACGCTGACGTAAGTTCTCGATAATACAAACGCCATTTAAGCTTGGGATTTTTTTGGCGGCATACTGACCGAGCTTCGCTAATGTTTTGGTAGATCCAACTGACACACCCATAGGAATTCTCTGCTCACGATATACGCGCTGACGTAGGTGCTGAGCCAATGGCTTAAGCTCCCCCTCTGGCACAGCAGTAAAATCGCAAAACCCTTCATCTATACTGTAGACCTCTAGGCTTGGTACCTCTGATTCAAGAGTGCTCATTATGCGGCGGCTGATCTCGCCATAGAGGGCATAGTTCGAGCTAAAGACCTCGACTCCCGCTTTTTGAATCAAGGCTTTATGCTTAAAGAATGGGGCAAATGACGGAATACCTAAATCTTTGGCTTGCTGATTAAGAGCGACAACGCAGCCATCGTTATTGCTCAAGACAACGATGGGTTTTCCTCGAAGATCAGGACGAAACACCGTTTCACAACTAGCGTAGAAAGAGCGTTGATCGCACAAAGCAAACACAACTATACCTGCATCGTGTTCTTGATCACCCAAATCACAATGCCTTCGATAATGGTATCAAGGTCTTCGGTAATGGGTATGGGAGGAAAGCTAGAGTTTGCCGCCAGTAAGCGCTGTTGCTTTAAGTCGAGTTGTTTGCAGGTTAATTCACCGCATACACTGACAATTGCTATAGCGCCTTGAACATAGGGCTGAGCTCTATCCACCACTAATAGATCGCCGTCGTTTATGCCCGCGCCATGCATAGACTCCCCCTCGGCCCGCGCAAAGAAGGTCGATGCTGGGTGCTTAATCAGGTACTCCGAGAGATTGAGTGTCTCTTCACTAAAGTCATCTGCAGGCGAAGGAAAGCCACAGGGTACTTTTGAGCTGTACAGGGCATAGCGGTGAAGCTTGGTATTAGGCTCTTCTGGGATAAGATCGTGGGCGATGAAAACAGGCATAATTTCTAACAACACAACTGTATATATGTACAGCATAGCACAAAATAAGCTCACGCCTAAGAGCTTGCCTTCCCTACTTTTTATAGCTCTAAACTAGGTTAAGCTTATAGAGAAGTTCGACGGTAAAATAATACAAGCACCCACAAACTCAAAAGATTCACCTTAATTCACCGCGCACCGATGAATTAATCATGAGGCGGTGAATTAAGGTGAAACAGATAAAGCTAAATAACCCTTGGCCATCTTCTATAAAGTAATGGCTTAAAATAGGTGCTGCCACTTGCCCTTGCAGAAAATAAATACCTGATGGAACCACTGCATAGACAACTAAGCCATTGATTTATATTAAGACTCAAGAAAAGGATGAAACTTTAATGTCACCCAAAATCAGAGTAGTACCTGCTCTCATCGCGCAAAGTATGATACTTTAAGAAATCGACATTATAGCCTGCCCAGTAAACACGGGGGCTCCAGAGCAGGGAAAGTATGATACTTTATTGTCAATCTACATACGAAAAAGGGCATACATACATGCCCTTTTTTATTCCCAAGTGATACCCATGAAAAAACTATTATTATCATTAAGCCTATGCGGCCTATGTACCTCAGCGCTGAGCCAAGATAAGTCTGAGCAAGACGATAACAAAGAAGGTAAGCGCTGGTATGCGTTTACTTTTGAAAATGATTTATTCGCATTTAGTGACGACGGTTTTACCAATGGTGTTGCATACGCTTGGGGTTACGGTTCGTATGACAAACTAGAAGAGCAACCCGCACCTAAATGGATTAAGGGATTCAACTCTAAGCTGGGTCTTTATGGCAAACACGCTGACAAGTTTGCTGTTGGTTATGGCCTTGCTCAAGGCATGTATACCCCTGACAACATTGAAACCAGTGAATTAGTGGAAGACGACCGACCTTATGCCGGCACACTTTTATGGAATACTCGTTCTCGAGCGTACGACAACAAGATCGCGAATAGCCGAGGTTTGACCCTGGGAATTATTGGTCCCGCCGCTATGGCCGAGCAGGCCCAGAAATTTATTCACGACATCACCAATGGCACGGAGCCAATGGGCTGGGATCATCAAATACAGAACGAAGCTGTGTTTCGCTTAGATGCCGAACACACAAGACGCCTGTATGCGAGTCACTCCGACTTTTTTGATGTCAGCTCTTACTCTATTGGTGGTCTTGGTAACTTGCGCAGTGATATTGGTACAGGTTTGATTTTCCGCCTAGGGGACTCACTTGCCGAAACCTACGCGTATGTTGATCCGGACCCTGCACGCTCTATCAACACCTCAGCCGCGCGCTTTGGCTCAGAGTTCCAATGGCAATTTCAGTTTGCCATGCACGCGCTTTATGTCTTTAACGATATCACCATTGATGGCAATACATTTAAAGACAGCCATTCAGTTGATTTAATTAATGAGCAGGCAATAGCGAGTATCGGTTTAAGTGCGACGTGGCATGATTGGTCCGCAACATTTGCAATGATGCGCGGAACAGATACATTTGAAGGGCAGCTAACTGATACACAGTTTGGTGCAATCAGTATTGGATATCATCACTAGCTCAAAGCATATTAGTCGTTAATTAACACAGTTATTAATAGGAGTATTAACGAGCTGTGTTCAATGCGGCAACAAAGCTTGCTGCATTTTCACGAAGTTGAGTCATGCTCATACCCGCACTATAAAGGGCTGCACCCAAACCGAAACCATTAGCACCAATATCAAGCCACGGCTTCATGCTCTCACTTTGTGCATTAATACCACCAACAGGAAAACACAAAGTTCCTACAGGCAATACTGATTTTAAGGCTTTAAAACCAGCATAAGCTACTTGTGACGCAGGAAATAATTTCAAGCCACTTGCACCTGCAGCCAATGCTGAAAAGGCCTCGCTAGGTGTGACAATTCCGGGAAAACAAACACAATTAGCCTGTACAGCAGCTTTTATCACGTCAATATTTAAATTAGGGGTCACCACTAAATTGGCCCCAGTATCGATGACCGCTTCTGCCTCGGCTAAGGTTGTTACCGTACCCGCACCAACTAAATATTTATTTGAGTCGGTATCGACATAACTATCGGCAAGTAATTTAATGCTGTTAAGCGCCTCGGGGCTATTTAAGGGCACTTCAATCATCGTAAACCCTTCTTCAGTTAAAACTTTGGCAGCATCAAGCACCTCTGCGGGCTCTATACCACGTAAAATGGCAATAAGCGGTAGGTGGTTTTCTAGTTCAAGCTTTTTCAGCATCAAAACGCTCCTTTGATAAAACTTTCATGCCCGCCAAAAAGCACTGATCACCACTATAGTATTGGCACAGTAAGCTTAAGTGCTCGGCAGCTAATAAATAACGCTGGCAGAGTGACTGCCCACCAACAACATAATGTAAATCAGTGCCAATAGTTTTTAATTCTGCACCAATTAACATGCCACTTAAATAATCGAGTACCTCATCGGGCTTTAGATTATTGAACAAGCGATGCGTCCACGAACGAAATAGCACGGCCATTAACTCTTCAGAGCAATACCCTTCTGACACACCACGCAAAAAAGCACTATCCGATGAGCCAATTGTTGCCTGGTTTAAGTCACGAGAAAAAAGCATTTGCTTACTTAGCACAGAAAATAGCTCACCTGTCATATAGGTTTTAAAAGCATTAATCTGGCCCTGAGACATCAACGCATGCTTAGAGTGCGTTCCAGGTAAAATAACCTTTAACTGATTTTCGCCAAGTAAAGCCTGCAAGCCAATTAATTGAACCTCTTCACCACGCATAACATCATAAATACCTGCCTCCGGTTCATGACTAAGGCCCGGTATAATGTAAGCTTTGGCGCCCCAAGGTAACGTTAAAGCATGTGCCGCGGCAGACAACTCAGCAGCACCGGCCGAGCTTGAAACATAAGGCACATTCACCCAGCCCTTTAAGGAACCAACCATACCTGCCATGAGTATCGGCATGGCTTTGTATGAAGCTAAATGTTCTTCCAGCAAACTCTGCAAGGTAGAGGAAAAAGCACCAGATTCCACACTCAATAAGCCCCGCTCACTTGCAAAGGAGTCTACGAGTTCATCCTCAGCATCCACGACAAAGGCTCGAAAGTTGGTTGTGCCCCAATCAATAAGAAGACGCTGACCGCAGGATTCTTTTTTATCCATCTTAAATCTCTAACAATTAATACTTAAACAGAGCTTAGAAACACACCTACATTAACATTTTAATAAGCAGTGCAAACGGAGCTTCTACATACAAATGACTAAATCTTACTTCTTAAGCCTCTCACTATTTACGCCAAAGCGGCCTATTCCAAGATTAATCTATCTAACACACTGAACAACTTAGCCATGAGTTGCTACAATGCCACACAAGGACCGTTAAGGATAAACTATGAAGCACATAAAACAACTTGCCTCTGCCGCACTATTGCTCTCTATCGCAGGCCAGAGTTACGCTCAAGACCCTAGCTGGGACTTTCTCCAATTTAGCTATGAAAATGTCAGTGATAACGAGAATAACAGCGATTACCGCCCCTCAGGTTTAGGCATTGCCGGCGCAAGCAGTATCAATGACAGCGGCCTACTTTATATTCGTTATCAACGCGCCACAGATGAAATTGGCGAAGATAAATTTGAGCTTGAAAACCTAAATATCTCAGCAGGTGGTCGTTTCAACGTTTGGAAACAAACAGATCTATATGGCTTGGTAGGTTATGCTAATCGCCAACTAGAAGGTGTGGTTGATCGCAGTGATGACGGCATTGTCCTAACCTTAGGTGTGCGATCAGTCTTAATTGCCGACTTAGAGCTTGGTCTCTCAGGGAGCCAGATCAACTATGCCCAAGGCGCAGAAACAGAATTTAACCTTAGCGCACAATACTATTTTGCCCCCAGTTTCTCCGTTGGTGCCGCCTATATTTCAGCCGACACCACCGATACAACCCAAGTACAAATGAGCGTTCACTTTTAATCAGCCCCAGCCTCTCTAGCAGGGCTTATTCACTCTACATAGAGCGCTGATCAATTCGATTTCTAAATTGCTCAGCGCTTTCCTTACGCTCAGAGTAACGATCAGTTAAGTAACCAACTTTACCGCGCAGTAGATGCGTGAACTTTAGTAGCTCTTCACATACATCAAACACCCTGTCGTAATACGACGAGGCTTTCATACGATCATTATCGTCAAATTCCAACCACGCTTTGGCAACCGAGCTTTGATTAGGGATGGTGTACATGCGCATCCAGCGCCCGAGTATACGCATCTGATTAACCGCATTAAATGACTGTGAGCCACCGCATACTTGCATCACCGCCAACACTTTACCCTGTGTTGGTCGCACAGCCTGCAAAGCCAAGGGAATCCAATCTATCTGACACTTCATAATACCGGTCATCGCACCGTGACGCTCAGGGCTACACCAAACCATGGCCTCAGACCATAAAACCAAAGAGCGCAGCTCATCAACCTTGGGGTGATCAGCTTCCGCATCATCAGGTAGCGGCAATCCACTTGGATTAAAGGTTCGGCATTCGGCGCCGAGTGTAGTCAATATTCTTGCCGCTTCTTCGGTCACCAAACGACTAAAAGAACGCTCTCTTAACGAGCCATAAAGTAAAAGAATCTTAGGTTTAGAGCCTGTGGCTACGCGCTCACTAAGCGCATCCAAATCAATCGCCTGAAAACACTCAGCATCGACATTTGGCATATCACTAACAAGGTCAGCGGAATCTATTTTTGACATCAAAAACACCTAGGATGTGTACAGTTACAAGATCAAGTAAACTTAACACAACAACGGCTTTAACACTGCCCGCAACACAGGCCTAAGGTCTATACGATAAGAAAATACCCGCTTTTGAAAACCGAAAAATAGGGGTAGATATGCTATAAAACTGCCTCGCTTAGCTCCACCATATCTAGCATAAGCACATGCTAGATATTCACAATTTCACCGCTAGCAGATACAACAGCATCACCTGCTGTACGCAAGCTAAGCGCGCCACTTTCACCTTTTTCTACATCTAGATGAATAAAGCTTTGCCGCTTATTAAGCTCCCCACGCATGACTGTGAGACTGTGTGTGCCTTGAGGAACTTGCTCATGCTCACAAAGGTAAGCGGCAAAAGCAGGCATCGCCTCTCCTATAGCAGGGTCGGCATGAGCCGCGTCACCACGGCGTAGAAGACGAGCATGGAAGTCAGCCGCCAAGCCCCCTGTGCTTGGCACATGCAATAAGATACGATCAACCAGCGCTTCTGGTAGCGATGATTCGGCCCAGGCTGTCGTATTTAACTCAGCCGCTCTCAAAGCCTCATAGCTTTTCAACGCAATAATAAGATAGGGCAAACCGCAGGCAGCAATAAAACACTGATAACTCGTCGTATTCACATCATCAGGATTCACACGAATAATACGAGCTAAGTCCGCAATATCAGGTACAAAGTGATCAAACTCGGGACTTAGGCTCTGACGCCAAAGAAAAGGGTATTTGTGCTCCCCAGTATCAATCGCCGCTTCAAAGCTACTATCACCAGCATCGATCTTCACTTGCTCTAATTTAGCTCCGGCGCCTGCACCATGCACATGTTTTAAGGCAGCAAGACCGGCAATAATCGTATGACCACCAGCCCCGCAAGAGCCCTGCGCATTAAAAAAACGAAAGCCATAGCAGCCTGAACTCGCCTCAGCTGAGTCAATAAACACCGTATCACTTGGCATAATTTCCTCAGCCAAATGCTGGCACTGCCCTGAAGATATGTCTCCAGCATCGGTAAACACTGCAACTGGAACACCACCAAAAACAGAATCACTAAACGCATCGACAACCAAATAATTAGCACTCATCACCGCCTCCTCGACATATACAAACTGTCAAAGCCAAACGCGACTTAACATTAAAAGGCCACGACAGATCTTTATTCAGTGTAGATCTTGTACGGTTTATTTCCTGCCAAAACGTAGAGAGCAGTAAAAGCGCTTACTCATGCGCCTTGCTTTTATGCTCACATAATTTTAAAGCTGTGACTTTCGCATCAACAACGCCTGTTGCAACCAAGGCCAAAGATCGCTGGGTACCATCATGCTGTATCAGTAATTGCTCGTGTTGCGCATCTAAGCGCGCCAACTGTAAACGGCTTTGATAGGCGTCATTAACCATATCAACCACCAATAAGACCGATGTCAACAACAGCAATAACGGTAATAACCAGCTCGAGCTTTGCTCAGAGAAGAAACGCTGAGGCTTTGAAGATGCTGCTTCATCACAGTCTTTAGCTATAGCGCTGCAATTAAAAGTATTGAAGATGGGAGTGCCTTTAGCTATTGAGCTTACAGAATCCAAATTGACATCTTGCATGGCTATCGATTGCCCCAAAACAATAAAATCAGGGCTATTCATAGAGAGGTAAACGGCCAATTCTGCTTCGCTGTGTAGCACATCAATGCAAAGTTCTGAACCAACAACTGACTTTTTAAGCTGTTCAGATTCAACCTCATTCGCACTAACAATAAGCACACGACTCATACTCACCCCTTACCTATTAGCTGCTTGTCACTCAACTAATTAATACGCTGTTCAAGAAAGAATATTTATAACGATAGTCTGCATATCAAGGCTGTCTAACTTTAGGGCTACTCAATAAGAAGAGTCAGCAGCTAGAACACCGTGACTTGCAATAACAAATTTAGGTCGCATTATTAGCAGTGGCTTACAAACAAAGCCTGCCGACATTCATTGATTGAGAAGCTCATGACAAACAACGTCCTATTAGAAACCCATACCCTGCCTCCATTTAAGGCCATTAAAGCGTCACAAGTTGTTGAGGCTGTTCAGACCCTCACTCAAAATAACAATGCGGCTTTAGAGAGCCAGCTAAGTGAGCTGGATTCGCCAGAATCTATTAGCTGGCAAAGTCTTGCCGAAGCCTTAGAACAGCGTGAAGACCAACTTAGTCAAGCTTGGTCCCCCGTCAGCCACTTAAACCTTGTTTGTAACAGTAATGAACTTCGAGATGCTCATGAGCAAGCCCTCGCCTTATTAAGCCCCTATTACACAGGTATGGGGCAAAACAAAAAGTTAATGCAAGCCTGGCAAGCCCTAAAAACAAGCAGCGAGGCCAATAGCTACAGCCAAGCTCAACTCACTACTATTGAACACGCCCTACGAGATTTCCACCTAAGTGGTATCGACCTAGAGTCGGAGCAACAACAACTTTTCGCCGACAATCAAGCCAAGCTATCTCAGTTAAGCAGCCAATTTAGTAATCATGTTTTGGATGCGACTCAAGGCTGGCATTACCACTGTGACGATGAAAGCGAACTGGCAGGCTTACCCGACAGTATTATTGCAGCGGCCAAAGCGGCAGCCACAAAAAAAGAGCTGGACGGGTGGGTGCTTACATTAGACGGCCCTGTTTATGTGGCAGTCATGACCTTTGCAGATAAACGCGAATTACGCCAAGCATTCTACCAAGCCTACAATACCCGAGCTTCAGACCAAGGCCCCAACGCAAATAAGTGGGACAATAACCCGCTTATTGAGGAAACACTGCAACTGCGCCATGAGCAGGCCCAGCTGCTCTCATTTAATAACTTCGCCGAACTCAGCCTTGCCACCAAAATGGCTCAAAGCCCCGACCAAGTATGCGAATTTTTACGTGATATCGCCAACAAAGCTAAACCCGCAGCCTTAGAAGACTTACAAGAACTAACACAGTGGGTAAGTGCCAACTATCAGAAAAAAACGCTAAAGCCTTGGGATATAGGTTATTACAGTGAAAAACTTCGCCAAGCTAAATACGATGTAAGCCAAGAAGAGATCCGCCAATACTTCACTCTTCCAAAAGTACTACAGGGCTTATTTCAAGTAGCCTCCAAGCTCTACAACATTGATGTCATAGAACGCAGCGAAGAGGTTGAGCTCTGGCATGAAGACGCGCGCTATTTTGACATTGAAAAAGACGGCCAGAAAATCGCCGCTTTTTACCTCGACTTATATGCCCGTGAAGGCAAACGAGGTGGGGCCTGGATGGATGTTTGTCGCACACGCCGTCAAACCGCAAATGGCCTGCAACTACCTGTTGCCTACCTAGTATGTAATTTCAATCCAGCAAGCGCAGAACAACCCGCCTTACTTAGCCACAGCGATGTCACCACCCTCTTCCACGAATTTGGCCACGGCTTACACCATATGCTAACTCAAATGGATCTTGCTTCTGTAAGTGGTATTGCAGGCGTAGAGTGGGATGCTGTTGAGCTACCTAGCCAACTTATGGAGAACTGGTGCTGGCAAGCCCCTGTACTCAAAGAACTCAGTGCTCATGTCGATACAGGGGAAGCCCTAAGTGATGAGCTCATTGAAAAAATGATCGCAGCTAAAAACTTTCAAAGCGGCTTATTTCTGGTCAGACAAGTTGAATTTGCCTTATTTGATATGGAGCTACATCGCCATTTTTCCAGCGACAACTACCAAGGTGTGCAAGCCTGCCTCGACCAAATCCGCAAAGAAGTCGCCGTCATTCAGGTTCCCGAATGGAACCGTTTTCAATGTGGCTTTAGTCATATTTTTGCAGGTGGCTATTCAGCGGGCTATTACAGCTATCTATGGGCCGAAGTCCTCAGTGCTGATGTCTTTTCTGCTTTTGAAGAAAAAGGCCTATTTGACCAAGAGACAGGGCAACGTTTTTTGCAATGCATACTCAGCCAAGGCGGCAGCCAAAGTGCAGCCACCTTGTTTAAAAACTTTAGAGGCCGCGACGTTAGTCCAGAAGCTTTTTTACGCCACAAGGGTATTGCTAACTAAAGCAAACAAGGAAAGTATTAGCGTTCCGCCCGCACTCTGTACTTAAGGTTAGCGCCATAACGAGGCTAGCCTTAAGCAAGCGCTAAAAAACTAAGCTATAAGGAAAGAATACAAATAAGAAGTAGCAGGAAGGCTACGCCATGCTTATACACGCAAGCTACAACCTCTTTTTAGTAGCGCTTTCTTTTATTATTGCGGTATTTGGCTCTTATACCTCTCTGCAATTAATGCATGTTATTCGCCTAAGGCCTCAACAAGCGCGCAACAAGTGGATTTATGCATCCGCTCTTTGTCTAGGCGGAACCATTTGGAGCATGCATTTTATAGGTATGATCGCTTATAACAGCGAGATTGAAATCGCTTATGCCCTAGGCCCCACCCTTGCTTCTCTGATCATTGCCGTTGTACTCACCGGCCTAGGCATCAACATATTTAGCAAGGCCCCAGACTCAAATGCCGCTTTGGCTGCTGCGGGTTTTATTACCGCCTTAGGTATTACGTCCATGCACTATATGGGCATGGAAGCGATGATTATGGCGGGCACAATGCACTACCGTACAGACCTTCTCATTCTATCGATACTTATCGCTATTATTGCGGCAACAATCGCTCTGTACTTGGCTTTTAAGCTCGAGAACGGCTCCCATAAATTTATCGCCGCTATCGCTATGGGGCTTGCGGTTTGCGGCATGCACTATACCGGCATGGCGGCAATGAGCATGAAAATGGATATGGAAAGAATCATAAACCTAGAGCCCGGTATCTCACCGATGACACTAGGCTTAGTTGTATTTTGTATCAGCACCTTATTATTAGCATGTTCGCTTACAATAAGCCTCAACCGGCTTCATCAACATATGTATGAAGAGGTTAAAGATAAGGGTAACTTAAAGCCCTTAGACCCAAACTAGACGCTGCATCTGAAGTTAAAGTTAATCCTGCTGGTTCTGCATTGCATCTAAATACGCATCCATTTCACCCCAACTAGCAAAAATCTGTAGATCGGGAATGGCTTTCACAATATCAAAAACTTTTTCGATATGCGCCTTGCGATTAACAACTGCAACTCGGCCACCATGGCCCTGCATTTTTTTCAGCGCCATAAAAATTGACCGCAAACCAGCCGAACTAATGTATTCGAGTTCAGCCATATCAAACACCAAGGTACTTAAACTAGCTAAGTCTTGCTCTGCAACCAGAGCGTCTAATTCAGAAGATGTATCTCCATCTAGGCTTCCACCTAAATGCACACGCAATACACCTTGCTC
This sequence comes from Agaribacterium sp. ZY112, assembly GCF_041346925.1. Taxonomy (NCBI): domain Bacteria; kingdom Pseudomonadati; phylum Pseudomonadota; class Gammaproteobacteria; order Cellvibrionales; family Cellvibrionaceae; genus Agaribacterium; species Agaribacterium sp. ZY112. The sequence continues at coordinate 429,191 of NZ_CP166840.1, forward strand.
ATTCACTAAATCAACTTTACTTGTAAGAGGCACAACCTTTCTCCTTTGATCAGTTTGCTCTATTTACATTAGCTAGCAAACTCAAACTAATAATGTTTTTATTTTGTTGCCGACAATAGTTTAATGTATCAGCACTTTCTTTAATTAACTCGATACCCAGACCACCAATTAACACCTCACCTTCAGCTGCCTCAGCACGCTGATACTGTAGAGGGTTAAACTCAGGCCCAGAGTCCCTACACTCAAGCAAGAACTCATTGTCATGATACGCAAGCAGCAGGTCAATTGGTGATTTGGCATAATTACGTACATTCAAAAAGAGCTCTTCGACAATAAGCTTCAATCTAAAGCCTACCTCCAAGTCTACCGTCAATTCCTGTAAATAATGATCGACTTGGGCTAATAATGTCGTTAACGAATAATGCTCAGGATCAACCTCAAGTAAGGAAAAACCTGGACTCAGCAAAGGCTTAGACACAAAAAACACTTGTGGTTTCCACTCAATAACCAACAGGGTTCGGTCATCATTTTGCAGCGCTCCTTGCGAATGCTGAGCTATTTTTTCTAATAGCGCAGCACCAAGACCCGCTACTGAAGCCCCCTGAACTTGAGCCAAAACGTCTAACATAGCGGCTAAGCCAAAACAGCGCTTCTGCGTATCAAAAGCTTCATCTAAGCCATCACTATAAAGGATCAACTGAGAGCCTGGCTTTAAATCAAACTTATTAAGTGGGTACTTAGCCCCCTCATAAAGACCCATGGCTGGGCCACCATCCAGCTCTAAAGGCAAGCAGTCATCCGCCAGTAAAATAGGTTCTTGATGGCCTGCACTAACCACGCTTAATGCACCACTTTGTAAATCGAGTTCAAGTAAAGAAAGCGTGACAAACATACACTCTGGGTTATCTTGGCTTAGCTCCTTGTTTAACGTTTCTAAAAGCTCATCAAGCTGTTCATATTGGTGACCAAAAGCCGATAGCAACGATAAGGTCTTGGCCATAAATAAAGCAGCGGGCATGCCCTTGCCACTCACATCACCGACCGCAGCAAGTAGACGGCCATCACGCTCTAACCAATAATAAAGATCACCCCCGACTTTACTAGCCGGTGTAAGCTCTGCCCATAGTGCAAATGCTGAGCTGGCCAAGCTAGCCCGGCCTTCAGAACCGGCCAGCAAGGCCATTTGAATATCCCGAGCGGCACCAAGCTCCGCCTCTAACTGGCTGCGAGCCGCCGTTTGCGATTCAAGATCCTGCAAGTACGTCACTAAACGCCTTTGCATAGAATTAACAGCTTCATTTAATTGAATCACTTCACGAGAGCTTGCAGCTACATCGATATCACTATCAAAATTACCCTCACCAATATGGCGAGTATGCTCCGCAAGCTGAGCCAAAGGACGTGTTAATGAGGAGATCAGCATCCAGACGATGCCAATTAAAGCCAGTAGAGCGACAAGCGCTACAAATACAATGCGCAACAAATACGCTTTTAAGGGTGCAAATAATTCATCTTCTGGATAAACAACCACCATAGGCCAAGCATTCGTTGAAAGTGCCTTGCCCGCGACAAAACAGCTGCGCTGTTGATGTAAACAAGGTGCCTGCAAAATGCCCCGCTCACCTTCAAAAATCTGCTGCTGAACCTGCAGCCAAGAATCTCGCCTTTCAACATCTAAGCCGTAATCAAAAGCCTTCATTACGTGGCTCTGCTTAGGGTGGCTAATAATTAAACCATCGACACTAAACAACATGCCGTAACCACTCTCACCCAGCTTAATCTGCGAGATAATTTCTTGAAGGTTACTTAAGGCAATATCAGAAGTGACGACCGCAAGTAATTGCGACTCGCCATTAACGGGCACAAACACAGGCACGGAATACGTTGCCATCAGAATATTCCCGCCACCTTCATCAAAATAAGGTTCAGACCAACGCGATTTTTTACTTTTTACGACTTCGCTATACCAGCGCTGTTGCCGATAACTGTAGTTCGGCGCTGCTAAATTTTTATAGCTTAAGCCCGCCGTTTTTAACTCTCCGTGAGGCTTACTTGATTTAGATGCAAGCCCCGAGTGAACCGTGTCACGATGCATATAAGGAGCAAATTCATAGTCGACCTGTGGATGCTCTGGGTTAAATGCTATCGCCGCGCCATAAAGGCGTTTATTACTTTGCAGGTAGGACTCAAGGCTTTGTTTAAGTGCTTGGGAGCTGTGAACTTGATAAGGTAGCAAGGCGGCCAAGGCCTCAACAGAGTGCTCGGCATTTGACAGTAATTCTTCAACCTGCAAATCGACATCAGTAACAACGCTGCGAGCCTCTAACTGAGTTGCTTTAAGAATATAGGCGCGAGCCTCTTTGTATTCAAAAGCCAAAAGCACCAAGATAAAAACCGTTGCTACCAAGCACAGCCAAAGTGATAAACGGGTAACAATGGAAGGGGCGGGTTTAGGTGTATCCATTTACAAGCAGGCGTTCCAGTTAACAAATGACAGCATTGATGCTTGAGCAACAACACAACCTTGAAGCTCAGTGTATCACGTCTATTTTTAAGCACCGTGGTGATCTCGTCACAACAAAATGCTAGGCTTGCTCAGCATTAATCACAGAGCAAGGAAAGCCTCAATGCCCACGACCAGAAACATCTTTATCAAAACACTCGCCTATGTCGTGGCTACTGTAGTCGTTTTGCTGATACTTCTAACAACAGCTCTATTTCTGGTTGATTTTGGCCACTTCAAAGAAAGCATCACCCATTACCTCAGCACTGAACTCGAACGCGACGTTCGCATTGATGGCCAGCTTAGAATCAAGCTATTGCCTAGGCCAACTCTAAGTATTAATGAACTCAGCATTGCCAACCCAAGCTGGGCAAAAGAGACCGAACTACTACAACTAAAAGAGCTCAACTTTGCAGCCAGTTACCAAGAGCTACTGCAAGGCCAAAGCATCATCCGCCATATCGCTGTTCACGGTTTGAACCTTCACCTAGAAAGCAATGCTAAAGGCCAAAACAGCTGGGACTTTCCCACTCTACAAAGCGCAGAACAAACAAACTCAGAAAATGAACATCAAGATAACCCATCTGCGCCCCTAGATCATCTGCCCGTTCTATTACAGAGCCTTGAAATTAGTGATGTTAAGCTCAAGATAGATCAAGCCGGTAACGAACCCCGAGTACTGACACTAAGCTCTTTACAGCTACAGCTTGAAGCAGAGCAGAACTACCAAATACAAGCCCAAGCCCAGCTTGATCATTACAAGCTAAAGCTAAAACTTATGCTTAGTGATATACACGCATTTAGCTATGGCAAAACCAGTGATTACCAACTTGAGCTAAAGCTCAATGAGCATCAGCTAAACTCCAAGGGCGAAATATCAAACATTTTTGACGAAATTAGCAGTACAGGGCACAGCAAAGCCCAAATAGCCAGCAAGATTTTATTAGATGACTTAGGTATTGATGTGCTCAAGAATGAGCAATATATGCAATTGCGCCTTGAACATCATTACCAAAATAAGCAACTAAAACTGCAGAGCCAAGTCGAACAAGCTAAAGCAAAATTAAATATCGAAACACAGCTATCTACATCAACGATAACTAACACTATCGATCTTAACGACCTTGATGCACTAGGCCAGCTCTTTGCTTTAGAGGGTCTACCCAAACAAGCTCTAAACTTAGACAGCCAAGTAAACTTAGGCAAAGAGCACATAGATATTCAAAAACTAAACATCAAAACAAAGGATCTTAGTGCTGAGATTCAAGCAAGTATTGGTGACACAAGCAACGCCGATATAAAACTAAACAGTCCTTCTTTAGAAGGCTTATTAGAAGGTTTTGTTGCAGCCGAGTCGATACCTAAACTACCACTTAGTTTAAACGCCAAACTGAGCCAAGATGGGCAGACCAGCAGCGCCGATATTCAAAACTTGAGTTTTGGAGACACAACACTTAAAGGACTGATCAAGTTTGTTAACGCTGATACAGCAAGCATTCACGCAGATATTCACGCAGCTCTTGTAGATGCTCGACCATGGTTAAAAACAGAAGACACTGAAACCGACAATAAAGAGCAGGACAACAAAAACAGCAAAGATAAAAACCAATCACGCTACGTATTTACTGAAGACAAGCTAGATCTAAGCCCACTAAAACAAATTAATGCGGATCTCAATATTGAGATTGAGCGCCTGCTACTAGAGCATAATGAACTCTCAGATATTCAACTCAATACCCAACTGTCAGATGGTGACCTAAGTAATAAATTGAAGTTGACTGGTCCCAAAAGCAGCAGCATAAATTCAGAGATCAATTTATTACAACGCGATAAAGCCGAACTTTCACTGATCTTAGATCTCGACAACATCAGCTACGAGCTCAAAGATAAAAACGGCAAAGAACTACAAAGCCCTTTAACCAATGTTGATATTGCCTTAAAAAGCCAAGGACTTAGCGCTAGAGAGCTCGCGGAAGAAAGTAACGGCAAGATCGTTATTACCCAAGGCAGCGGTAAAGTCGACAATAAACTAATGTCTCGTTTCTCTAGTGACATCATTGAGCAACTATTAAACGCACTCAACCCTTTTGCTAATAAAGAACCTTATACCAACTGGGAATGCACTGTATTTACCTTAGACATCACTCAAGGCGATGCCCAAATTGGAACGATGCTCGCACAGACAGACAAACTACTTGTTGTTGGAGGGGGAGATATCAACCTCAACAATGAAAAGCTCAACATCGAATTCAATACTAAACCTCGCAAAGGGGTCGGTGTTAGCGCTGACATGTTTGTCACGCCTTTTGTTCGGGTGGCTGGCACGTTAAAATCACCAGCTCTTGGCTTAAATAAATCTGGGGTATTACTAAGTGGTAGTGCCGCTGTCATGACCGGCGGTATGTCGTTACTAGCACAAAGCATGCTAGATAGAGCTACAGCTAACAGTGATCATTGTGCCGATGCTATGGCCACACTCAGCCTTGAAGAGCAGAAAAAAATGAACGTAAAAGAGTAAGCTGTTTCACAGCAGAACAAGCGGTATAAACATGGGTGCTTAATTTTCTTAAGGCTCCAGTGTTATAGTGCTCACACTCACTTAACCATGTCCCTCAATGCCAATGGATTTGCATTACCTGATCTCTGTCTTTTTTGGTTTTTTTGCCATTATGAATCCGATAGCCAACACTGCGGTGTTTATCGGTTTAGTCGGTGCTATGCCCGCAAAAAAGCAAAAGCAAACGGCACTCAAAGCCCTACTACTCACCTTTGGTATCATTCTCTGCTTTTCTTTATTGGGAAAAGCCATTTTCCACCTATTTGGTATTAGCCTACTGGCTATGCGTCTGACAGGCGGCATTCTGATTTTTATTGTTGGCTATCAGATGCTGCACGGTGAAAGTTCCAAACTACACACACATAACAGTGGTGATGAAGAAGGTGACTTAAGCATTACCCCACTAGCGGTTCCGATCTTAGCGGGGCCAGGCACAATTGCGACGGCCATGAATTTTAGCGCCGACGGCGGCTGGACTAACATTCTGATCTGCATCGCAGGCTTTGCCCTACTCTGCCTAATTACCTATATCGCCTTTATTAATGGCCAGCGTATTATTCGCTTGCTAGGACAAAGTGGGCTAACCGTGGTCACTCGCTTGATGGGCCTAATACTTGCAGTTATTGGCATGCAAATGCTAATCGAGGCAAGCATCGAACTTTCTAAGCTTTGGTTACCAGCCTAAACCAAAGCAACATAGAAAAAGAACAATAATAAAAACGCAAAGCTAGGCACATTTACAACCTATTTATTAACAACCTAATTTTTGGGGTAGAACATGAAAAAGATAAGCTCAATTTTAGTCGCAAGCGGCTTAGCCCTTGCCGCAGCTAACGCCTCAGCAGGCAAAGATACCGGCCTTTACGCAGGTGCATCACTTGCATCTTCTTCTTATGAAGTTGCCAAAGAAGGCGGCGATATCAAAGACAGTGATACAAGCTACAAACTCTTTGGTGGCTATAACTTTGGCATCATCCCTTTAATTGATGTCGCAGCTGAAGTCAGTTACATCGATTTTGGTAGCGTCAAAGTTGTCAACGACGACTTAAACTCTACAGGACTTGTTGCCTCAGGCTTAGCTGCTTTTAACATGGGTCCATTGGGTATCTTTGGTAAATATGGTGTGGCTAAATTTGATGGTGATGTCAGTGATGAAACCAACGGCGCTTACGGTATAGGTGCTCGTATTCAGCTTGGCTCTCTTGCTGTTCGTGCTGAGTATGAAGTCTTTGATATGAACGACGCTGTTGATGTCGACTACGCCTCTATTGGCGCATCTTGGACGTTCTAAATAAGAATATCTAAACCCGCTACTCAGCGGGTTTTTTTAAAACAATGGAAATAACCACAATAAAAAAAGGGTTAAATATGAGTCTAATGTACACACTAAAGAGCACTTAATACACAGATCTCACTGCATTGAACTAGGCTTAATAGCAGCTACAAATTCTTTTGACTCAAATCAAAAACACTATGCAGAGCTACACGTCTAATGTGCGCTAACACAGTCTCTTAACAGGAAGTTACTAGACTGAATGCCAAGCAGCCTCTCCGGCGCAATAAAAAATACTTCTAATAAGAGCAGGGCTCCTATGGAAAACGAAACAAACGAAGAAACTCGTGGGCAGGAACTGCGTTCCTTTCTATTAATTACTGTTGTCTTATTCCCAGCACTAAGCGTGGCCTTAGTAGGCGCCTTAGGTTTTGGCCTGTGGATGAGCCAAATCATTTTTGGCCCACCGGGAGTGTAAACATGGGGGAGACTCATATCAGCAGTGTCATTGTCTACTTTCAGCCTGAATCAGCGGCAGCAGTACAACAATACATTGAGAGCTTCGACAATGCGGAATTTCACCGCGATGACAGTCACGAAGGTAAGGCCATAGCCGTGTTTGAATGCCCAAGCCTTCACCACACCAAAGTAGTAATAGAAGAGCTTCAACAGCAGCAAGGCGTAGTTAACGTTTCGATGATCTATCACCACGCCGAAGATAACGACGCCCTTGAGGAGAAAATTGCGTGAAAATAAGCAGACGTACTCTAATTAAAAATCAGGCTTTAGCCACGGCTGCTGCAACAGCCGGCATGGCCGTGCCAACTACGGCAGCCAACCTAATCGCAACCTCAGCTGATAGCCAGCTAACGTGGTCAAAAGCGCCTTGTCGTTTTTGTGGCACAGGCTGTAGCGTTAATGTAGCCACCAAAGAAGGCCAAGTGGTCGCTACTCACGGTGATATTAAATCACCTGTTAATCGCGGTTTAAACTGCGTTAAAGGCTACTTCCTCTCTAAGATCATGTACGGGGAAGATCGCCTTACCTCACCTCTTTTACGTATGAAAGACGGAAAATACGATAAAAACGGTGATTTTACCCCGGTAAGCTGGGATCAAGCTTTTGATGTTATGGCTGACAAATACAAAGCCACACTAAAAGCTAAAGGCCCAGAAGGCTTAGGTATGTTTGGCTCGGGTCAGTGGACCGTATGGGAAGGTTACGCTGCCGTTAAATTGATGAAAGCCGGTTTCCTTAGTAATAACATCGACCCCAACGCTCGCCACTGTATGGCTTCTGCGGTGGGCGGTTTTATGCGCACCTTTGGTATCGATGAGCCTATGGGCTGCTATGACGATTTCGAACACGCCGACGCCTTTGTGCTCTGGGGTTCGAACATGGCTGAGATGCACCCTATTCTGTGGACTCGCATTACCGATCGCCGCTTAAGTGCTCCTCACGTTAAAGTCAACGTGCTATCAACTTATCATCACAGAAGTTGCGACCTAGCTGATGATACCCTGATCTTTGAGCCTCAGTCCGACTTGGCCATTGCCAACTACATTGCCAACTACATTATTCAGAACGACGCCGTAAACTGGGACTTTGTTAAGAAACACACCAAGTTTGTTAAAGGTAATGACGATATCGGTTACGGCTTGCGCCCAGAAGACCCTCGCCAAAAATCAGCTAAAAACGCCAGTAAAGCTGGTGGCGGCAAACCCATTGATTTTGATGAATTCGCTAAATTTGTTGCTGAATACGATGTTAAAAAAGCCAGCGAGATTTCTGGTGTTAGCGAAGACACACTGATTAAACTTGCAAAGCAATACGCCGATCCTAAGATCAAGGTGATGAGCTTGTGGACCATGGGTGTGAACCAACACACTCGTGGCGTATGGATGAATAACCTTCTGTACAACATCCACTTATTGACCGGAAAAATTTCTCAGCCAGGTAATAGCCCATTCAGCTTAACTGGCCAGCCTTCAGCTTGTGGTACAGCACGTGAGGTAGGTACCTTTGCTCACCGCCTACCTGCGGACATGGTTGTTAAGAACCCTAAGCACCGCGCTTATTCAGAAAAAATTTGGAAACTACCTAAAAATTCACTCAATGGCAAAGTCGGAGCTCACGCCGTTAAGCAGAATCGAGATTTAAAAGACGGCAAAATTAACGCTTATTGGGTGCAATGTAATAACAACATGCAAGCCGGCCCCAATATGAATGTTGAAGCCCTACCGGGCTACCGCAATCCTGAAAACTTTATCGTGGTATCGGACGCCTACCCAACGGTCACTGCTCAAGCTGCTGACCTTATTTTACCAACAGCTATGTGGGTAGAAAAAGAAGGGGCTTACGGCAACGCCGAGCGCCGCACTCAGTTCTGGAAACAACTTGTTACAGCCCCAGGTGAAGCCAAATCTGACCTATGGCAAGTGATGGAGTTTTCTAAGCGCTTCACCACCGATGAAGTATGGCCTGCTGAATTACTCAATAAGAATCCTGAGTTCAAAGGTAAAACCTTATTTGAACTGCTATTTGCTAACGGCCAAGTTAACCGCTACAGCAACAACGAGCTCGATCCGAACTACGACAACGTTGAATCCAAGCACTTTGGTTTCTATGTGCAAAAAGGTCTATTCGAAGAGTACGCCACCTTCGGCCGTGGCAAAGCGCACGACCTTGCACCGTTCGAGACCTACCACAAAACACGTGGTTTGCGCTGGCCAGTTGTTAACGGCCAAGAAACTAAGTGGCGCTTCCGTGAAGGCAGTGACCCTTATGTCGAAAAAGGCACAGGCTTCCAGTTCTACGGCAAACCAGACGGCAAAGCCGTTATTTTTGCCCTTCCTTATGAACCACCTGCAGAAAGCCCTGATGCGGACTACCCATTCTGGCTAAGCACCGGCCGTGTTCTTGAGCATTGGCACAGCGGCTCTATGACCCAGCGTGTACCTGAGCTCTACAAAGCCTTCCCAGATGCCGTATGTTTTATGCATCCAGAAGACGCCAAGAAAAAAGGTCTGCGCCGTGGCGATAAAGTTAAGATTGAATCTCGCCGAGGCCATATTGTTAGCCGCGTAGAAACCAAAGGCCGCAACCGACCTCCTGTAGGGCTTGTGTTTGTACCTTGGTTTGATTCTCGCCAGCTCATTAACAAGCTGATTCTTGATGCGACCGATCCGCTTTCTAAGCAGACCGACTTCAAGAAAACCGCTGTGAAAATCACCAAGGTTTAAGGAGAGAACAATGAAAAAACTAAGCTTCCTGGTCGCCTTGGCTACTGTGCTTTTTGCTAGCAGCCTTATGGCCAACGAAATCGCCACTTTGCGTCAGGGTGTGCCGCTGGATGTTGTTAACGACAACCCTGCACCACTCACTAATGATGCAAACACCGATAAAAAAGAAGTGCGCGCCTACCCTATGCAGCCGCCTTTGATTCCTCACAAGATCACCAACTATCAGGTCGATCTTAAAGCGAACAAATGCTTAAGCTGTCACGCACGCGATCAAGTTGGTGACTCTCAAGCCACCATGATCAGCGTGACTCACTTTATGGACCGCGATGGTAACTTCCTTGCCGATGTTAGCCCACGTCGCTATTTCTGTACTCAATGTCATGTACCTCAGGCAGAGGGTAAAAAAGACCTGCTTGTAAATGAGTACGAAGATATTAAGACCGTCCTTAAAAAATAGTGAGCGTGCACTGTGATTAAATTAATAAAGAAATATTGGCGGGTTATTAACCGACCCTCCGTGCATTTCAGCTTAGGTTTTTTAAGCCTAGGTGGATTTATTGCGGGCATTATTTTCTGGGGTGGTTTTAACACCGCCCTCGAACTGACTAATACTGAGGAGTTTTGTATTAGCTGTCATGAAATGGAAAATAATGTCTACCAAGAACTGCAATACACTGTGCATTTTAGTAATGGTTCAGGGGTGAGGGCCACCTGCCCTGACTGCCATGTACCGCACGAATGGACACATAAAATTGCACGTAAAATGCAGGCATCTAAAGAAGTTTGGGGCAAGATTTTTGGCACCATCAACACCCGTGAAAAGTTTGAAGCCCACCGCTTAGAGCTTGCTCAACACGAATGGGCTCGCCTTAAAGCTAACGATTCACTGGAATGCCGCAACTGTCACGACTTTGAGTATATGGACTTCACCCAGCAGAGTGCTCGCGCGGCAGTACAGCACAGCACCGCTCTTGCTGACGGTGAAAAAACCTGTATCGATTGCCATAAAGGTATTGCTCACCAACTACCTGACATGGCTGGTGTAGAAGGCTGGCAATAAGCTTTTTACGCACTTTTAAGCCGAGCCTAGTGCTCGGCTTTTTTATGCCAGATATTTCAAGCCAATCAATTCTATTGAGCTATGCTCCTAGCTCGTTTACCCTTGGTCTATCATTAACGCTAAGGACCGCTCAGTGAAAAACCCTTCTATTCGCTTTATTACTAGCTTAACAATCCCCCTGCTCTTAAGCGCTTGTTCCTTACTCGAAATAAACAAGCAGGCAGAACTAATTGATGGCGCTGGACGAATTCACGGTCAAGTAGAAAATAAACAAAGCGACCAAGGCCCCATCTATGCCATATTATTCACCATGAATGAGCATGAAATAGTTGAGCGTCAAACCCAGCTACTTGACGAGGGTGGAAGCTTTCATATGGACATGCTGCCAGGTGAGTATCATCTCGGTGCTTTTGTCGACACTAATAACGATGGAGAATACCAACAAGGGGAGCCAGGGACTTACATCGGAATTGATGAAAACAAGGTAAGCACAATAACCGTCCAAAAAAATGCTCAACTGACCGCCCCTACTTTAATAATTCGCGGCCCAATCAAGCCAATTAAAACAGAGCAAAGAAAAATAGCTGAAGAGCGTTCATACGACAATATAGGTCGTAAAACCGGACTAGATAACCCAATATTCTCTAGAGACTATGCAGAAATGGGCCTGTGGCGACCGACCGACTTTGCAGCCAAAGGCGCCGTTGGCCTCTACACTTTTTCGGACTACAGTGAAAATAAAACCCCAATAGTGTTTGTACACGGCATTAATGGCACCCCCCTAGACTGGAAACCAACAATAGAAAAACTAGATACTGAGAACTACCAAGCTTGGGCGCTTTATTACCCAAGCGGAATGCCACTAGATATCGTAAGCGACTATTTATATAACGCTTTAAATATCATGCAGGAACGCCACAACTACAAACAGCTTTACATATTTGCCCACAGTATGGGCGGCTTAGTAACTCGTTCACTAATCAAGAAAAATAGTGCCAAGCCAGCCCCCTTACCCGTTGAGTTTGTACTCACACTTAACAGCCCCTTGCACGGAATGCCAAGCGCAGGCAAAGGTGTAAAATATTCACCTATCGTAGTACCTTCTTGGCGTGATGTAGCTGCTGGCAGTGACTTTATTGTTGACTTACACCAGTGGAGCTGGCCTAAAGACCTTAATTACACACTGGTATTTTCATGGCAAAAGGGCCGAGGCGATGATGGCGTTGTGGCGCTTGAAAGCCAGTTAACGACAAAGTTACAACAGGAAGCACGGCAAATTCACGGGCTAAATGCAAGCCACGCGGGAGCTTTAAGTACACCGGAGTTTTTAGAACTTGTAGACAGAAAATTAATTGATCTTCAAACTAAACAATAACAAGTGGGTGAGCAATAGAAACTAAACCGACTCTTGCTCACCCAATTTTCGCGCTTCACTTTCAAGCATAACTGGTAGCCCATCTCTCACTGGGTAAGCCAGCTTGCTTTCTAAACAGACCAGTTCTTGCTGCTCTTCTTTCCAAATAAGATTACCTTTACAGACGGGGCAGACTAACAAATCCAATAAAACAGGGTCGATCATTTATAGCTCCAGCTACACTCGCTTGAAAATAATTGAGGTATTAATACCACCAAAGGCAAAGTTATTTGACATTAGATATTCAAATTCTAAAGTTCTTGTTGAGCCAATAATATAATCAAGGTCACCGCAAAGTTCGTCTGGAGTTTTTAGGTTTAAGGTCGGAGCAACCCAAGATTCATTCATCATCTGAATACCTGCCCATGCTTCTAGCGCACCACAAGCACCTAGAGTGTGACCAATATTACCTTTCAAGCTCGAAAAAGGAACTCGCCCAAGAACAGTCGCAGTTGCATTCGATTCAGCAATATCACCTCTATCGGTGGCCGTGCCATGAGCATTAACATAACCAATTGCACTCGCATCAAGCTTGGCATCTTTTAATGCCAACTCCATTGCAGTCTGCATTGTATCTTTATTTGGTTGCGTGACATGGCCGCCATCACTGTTGTTTGCAAAACCAACAAGCTCAGCATAAATATGTGCTCCGCGCGCTAGAGCATGCTCGCGTTCTTCAAGTACAAGCGTACCTGCACCCTCGCCAATAACAAGCCCATCTCTATCTTTATCAAAAGGCGCAGGTGTTGTGGTGGGTGCATCATTGCGTGTACTGGTGGCGTAGAGCGTATCAAAGACAGCGGCTTCCGTTGGACACAGTTCTTCAGCGCCACCAGCTACCATAGCCACCTGCTGACCGTATTTAATTCGCTCATAGGCAAAACCAATGCCTTGGCTGGCAGAAGTACAGGCACTAGAGGTAGGGATTAAGATACCGCGCAAACCAAAAAACACACCAATGTTAACCGGTGTAGTGTGCCCCATCATACGAATATAGGTGGTTGCGGTGATATTGCTCATATCACCATCGATCAGCATAGAGCCGAAATCGGTGACGGCATCGGGGCTGCCGGTAGAGGAACCATAGGCAACACCAACTTGACCACTATTTAAGATTGGATCACCCAATAAACCCGCATCTTCTAACGCTAATTCACTGGCGCGTGTCGCCATAAGTGCAACACGGCCCATGGAGCGCGTTTTTTTACGAGTGTAATGTGCCGGTATTTCAAAGTCGCGAATAGGACCTGCAAGGCGAGTATTGAGATCAAGATACCTATCCCACTCTGGCATCGCAATAATGCCACTGCGCCCTTCTTTTAGAGCAGAACCAAAACTTTGCCAGTCATGACCAAGCGAACTGATGCCCGCCATGCCTGTTACCACTACCCGCTTTGTCATTTAGAACATACCGCCGTTGACAGAAATCACCTGCCGGGTGATGTACGCTGCAGAATCAGACATCAGGTAGCTAACCAATGAAGAGACTTCTTCAGGTTTACCTACTCGATTCATCGGAATGAGTTTCATTGCCTCGTCCATATGTACCGATTCAGTCATTTCAGTTTCAATCAGACCCGGAGCGACACAGTTTACAGTAATTTTTCTCTTTGCCAATTCAATAGCCAGAGCCTTTGTAGCTCCTATAATACCGGCCTTTGCAGCACTATAATTGACTTGACCACGATTACCCATCAAGCCAGAAACAGACGATAAAGTAATAATACGTCCAGGCGCCTTCCTGCGAACCATGGGCATCGTAACGGGATGGAGAACATTGTAAAAACCGTCTAAATTTGTACGCACAACACTATCCCAATCCTCCTCAGAAAGAGCAGGAAAAGCGCCGTCACTTGCCAAACCAGCATTACATACAACTCCGTAATAACAGCCGTTTTCTTCAATATCCTTTTCTATTAGCTCTCGGGCAAGTGCTCGATCGCAAAGATCAAACTGCAAAATACTAGCTTGAGAGCCCAAGCTCTCCACTTCCGATTTCACAGCCTCTGCCTCTTTAATTCTGCTGCGACAATGAAGAACAAGCTCATAGCCATCTTGAGCTAAACGCAGTGCAATCTCTTTTCCAATGCCTCTGCTGGAACCTGTTACCAATACACGTAATGACATTAACTCAAGCCTCTTTTAATTAATTCATCATCTTCAGGCTGAATCGCCTTAATAGCAGCTTCGGCAAGCACTGTCTCACCAAAGAGAAGCTGACAATCAAAAATTGATACGCCACTTTCATCAAGTAAACTTTGATTCGCTTTAACAACCAAGGGATCTGCTGCGGGAAAAGTATCGCAATAAGCCCTATAGCGATTAGAGCCAAGTAAATAACCTTTTTTAATCACTGTGCTCTTTTCTAATGCACGCAAGCCAGCAAAAGCAGAAACAGCCTGAGCCATATATTCAATACCTACCCAAGCAGGAACCTCGCCACTCTCTAAAGCCACTATACTACTGGCCTGTTTAGTAATAAGCACCTCTATACTTTCAGAGGAATAAGTTAATACCTTATCTATAAGAACCATTCCCCCCTCATGCGGAATTAAAGTCTCAATGGGAGGGAAAGATACAGTCGTCCGCACGATAGTCTCCTTGTTTATCAGTTTGATGTAGCAAGTTTTGACTTTGAATCGTTAATACAAACTTATAAGTATACTGGTGTAATTCAACTTTTTTATCACACCCATCTATAAGTACACGCTCTGCATAGAGCTCACCCTTATAAAAAATTTCACGCCGTCCATCTTCATAAAAATTAAAACTATAACCTAAAGGCTCTAATTCATTTAGAGCCTGATCAGGCCAAAAGGAAAACTGTAAAGATTGCAGAATATAGGCCTCATCAAATGGCATGGGCACAACTACATACTTAGAATTAGAGAGTTGCTCGCCATCATAGTCAAGTAAAAATAAACGCTGACCCAACTCACTCATAAGTAACAACTTAATACCACCGGCATTACCTTCCAGCATCGCTTGTAACTGCCAGCTTTTATTAGCCCTGTGAATATCGATGTATTGCGCCACAGCTAGTGTGTCAGCTGGCAACCAAGAGCTAAGAGCAGGTGCAAGCCGCTCCTTTTTATGAACATTAGAGCAAGCCGATATTAAGAGTAAAAACCAAGCATAGAATATTGCTCTCATACACGCCCTCGAGCAAACTGAGCCAATGGGCTTAAACAATAATTCAACAAACTTCCAAGTAAGATAACCAAACCAAATGATGCCACCATCGGTGTCGCACTTAAGGCCATCAAACCAAATGACAAACAACTTGTAATTACACTTAGAAACACAGCAACATAAGCATGCTGAGTATCTATAGAGGCATTCGCCTCATAAACAAAAACAGCATAGTCGACCCCTAAACCCAAAACGAGATACAAGGCCATAACATGAAACAAATTTATTGCTGTGCCATTTAGAGTCAATAAAGCCAACACCGTGATCACTGATATAAAAGGCACACCTAGCAATAACAAAATGGCCCACCGACGATAGAGGAAAACAAAAAACAAAGCCGCAACAACAAAGGCTAACGCAAGGAAAAATAAAGCCTGCTTTGTCAGAGTATTTAAATCTTCGCCCATTGAAGCAACACGATCATGCCAAGAACAATGATCGCATGCTGATAATATAGGGCCAATAAACGCAGGATCCTTCAAACCAGAAAACACAATCAGAGTTGCCCATTGGCCACTACTTTCACCCAGCCACAGCTGCTTGATTTGGGGCGGAGCCAAATCTAAATACTGCTTAAATTCAAACAACTTAGTTGCCGCTTGATTAAAGCCTTGCATTTGCTCTTTAACGATTAAAGGCGCTGCCCCAGCATTCAACAACAAGCGCTCAATCGCACCATTACCATAGTATTTTTCATTCAGCACCTCATAAGTAGAGCGCTGTTCTGTTTTAAGCCTATAGGCCTGAGTCACACTTAAAAATGACTCAAAATACCCATCGCTCATTAAATCATGCAGCTGCTTTGAGACAGATCGATCTAATTCCAAAAGAGCCTCTTCACTCTGCGCCTCAAGTAATAAGTATTGATTAGCTGAACTCGGCTTAAACTCCGTTTCAATAGCAACTGCTTGCCGCAACAGTTCAGAGTCGATGTTGTGCAAAGCGCTAAGCTCAGAATTAAATTTAAGCCCCAACAAACTAGACAACAACAGAGCAACAACTAAAACCAAGCCCCAGCGAAACTGAAATCGCCCCCAAAGAGACCAAGGCCGAACATTCAACATCGCCACATATAAAAGCCCTTGATTTTTTCTAGCTTGTATAAAACTAGCCAGATAGGGGAGTACAACTAAAGCCAATAAAAAAGAACTAAATAAGCCTGCAATTGAAAACATAGCAATTTGATACAGAACCGGAAGCGGCGATTGCAACAAACACAAATATGCCAAACACGATGTAAGTAACGCTAACAGCAAACCAACACGCACTGCACAAACTGCCTTTAAACTACGCTCTTTTCGGTTTTCAGAAGGATGCCCAGAAGAGAAATAAACATGACAAAAAACATGCAGACAATAATCCACAGCAACGCCGATTAAAGAAGCACCAAAAACCAAAGCCATTACGTGTAGCGTAGAAAACACAGCAGTCGTTACAACAAACGCACTAATAATACCCAAGCTAACAACTAACAAAGAAATAACTAAGGGCCAAGGGCTTCGAAACGCCCAAAAAAATAAAAGCACGATACCAACGAGGGAGCCGGAGGCAATAATTGAAACTTCTTTCTCTGCTTGAGTAGCAGCTTGCTCAGCATGAAAAATCAAACCCGCTCGAGCACTTTGAATAGAAATAGGTAGACCCGAAAGCAAAGCATCTATTTCTGCTACAGCGTTCTTTTGTTCAGAAAGGTTTAACTCAGCCCCTGAACTCTGTAAAACTAACAGAACAGCATGCCTATCTGCATGCCAGAGTAATACACCCTCTTGCACGACAGAAGAAAAAGCACTGTTTTGCTTTAACCAACGTCCAGACAAGTTCAAAGGATCCTCAACGAAGGGCATTGGCCTTGGGTCTTGCACAATAGAAAACAAACTGTGCCAAGCCTTTTCAAGCTCTTGACCTGAAAAATCGGTCAACTCTTTTAATGTTGCATCCGCACTCAACATAAAACGATGTGCTTGAAGAGCAGCGAGCCACTCGCTTGTAGAAAACTGAGATGTTAAATCATAAAAATGCCAATAACGAGCGTTCTCTAGACGAGCCTGTAATAGCTCTGCTTCGTGCTTTAATAAAATGCTATCTTCTGATGATAGCATTAAGCTAATGCGCCCCTGAGAAAACTCATCAAGTTGCTGCTCGGCTTGCTCCTGCCAAGTCGAGTGTGTACTACTAGGTAGTAACGAACGTAAATCACTATCAAACTTGACACCAAGATCGAGCTGACGGATAGCAAGCACAAGCAAGAAAAAAATCCAAAGTATTAAAGCGACGTTTAGATTTCTAGGGGATAAGAGAGTCATACAACTTAAGGGTTTATACCAGGGTTAGGCATAAAAAATGGCTGAGCTTTCACACTCGGCTCTAAGGATCTATTCTCGAGCACAAAACTTGTTACATTTGTATCACCGTTGCTCGAGTGTACGCTCAAAGTATCGATAAAGTCTCGACCACTTATGTCAATAGATTCTAGGTATTCAGCTAAAAGTTGATCTTTAGGCTGCAAGTTAATTGACCAAACTTGAGCATCTTCGGTATAAGACAATATAAAACGACGCTGTAAGTGCTCATAATCAGCCCCTAATAAAGCAATAATAATTGCTGCAACTTCCTTTTCGATTTGATCAGATATTTTACGCTCAATTAGCTGTCCCTCTGTAGTCCACGACAAGGTTTCATCGCTTAAGTAAGTTGTCGTTTTTACAAATGGTAGCTCTAGCTGCCAAAGTACACCGCGCTCACGCCAAAAAACAAAATGCCCACTCGACAACATTGGTCTACTAAACCCTTGCATCAGCCTTTGCTGCTGAAAACTACCACTCAGCACAGGCTCATTAGGCGCCTCTGGTAGCTCAACGGCACGAACAGCTAAGCTCAAAAGCATAGGGAGTAACAACACATAAGTACGATACAAAGTCATTATTGCTCTTCCCTAATAGCTTGTACTTTTTGTTTCAATATCTCCGGCGCTTCAAATAGAGTTTCTCCCGACTCAAGATCCACAACCATCTGTGTTGTCTGCGCTTTAGTTAAACGTAAACCACTCTCGGCATCCATAATGATATAGCGCACCTTCAAGCGGTGCTCCCATTCAACTAGCTCACTATAAATTCGTATTTTTTGGCAAAACACCGCGGGCTTAATATATTTAATCTTTAAGTCAACGATCGGCCATGCATGACCATGTGCCAACATACAGCTATAGTCATAACCTAGTTTTTCAAATAAACGGCAACGGGCCTGTTCAAGATACTTAACATAGTTGCCATGCCAAACCATATCCATTGAATCCACATCGTAAAATTCAATCGTAATATCAGTTTCACAACTTAAGATCACATTGGTCTTCATGACGAGCAGCCGTTATCAGAGCGATTATTCAAAGCATCAGCATCATGTATTTTACGTAAAAACAAACTTGGCAAACGCCACAGCATGCCAAGAAATAGCCGTGTGTGCATATAAGTTATACGTACATTATCTGCAAGCAAGGCAAAGTGCGATGGCATATCCTCACCATAGCTAATATGAGTAGGTACATGTTTAACTAACAAACCTTGCCAATATAGGCGCACAAGAATATCGGTATCGAAATCCATGCGCTTAGAAATACGGTGCTTAGCCAAAAGCTGACAGGTTTGCGCCAAAGGATATAAACGATAACCACACATAGAGTCCTTGATGTCTCGACTCAAGGTATGAATACAAACCCACATATCGGTAAACATGCGTCCATAACGACGTCCTTTAGGTAAATCGCTATAGGGCCTCCATCCAGAAATAACCGCAGAAGGGCACTTCTGCATCATATCTAAAAAAGCAGCTACATCGTCTAAGTTGTGTTGACCGTCTGCATCAACCTGTAATGCATGAGTAAAGCCCTTTTCAAAAGCGTAATTAAGGCCATCACAAACAACCGCGCCTTTACCGCGATTTGAATCAAAGCTCAATAATATAACTGTTTCATGCTTGTCGCCTACACGCTCCAGCTCACGAGCACAAACAGGTTCACTGCCATCATTCAACAATATAACAGGCAAACCTTTTACGACTAGAGACTCTGCAATAGCAGCAATAACACGACCGTGATTAAAAACAGGAATAATGACACAAGGTTTAAGCTCACTCATATCTAGGCCTCGAGACGAGCTTCCGCCAACAGCAGCACACCTTTGGCAAATGAGCTTTGCTTATCAAATAAATGAAATTTAACCAATAAGTGCTGCTTCTTAATGTGAAAATTGAGCTCGAGCTTAAAACAAATACCTGGCGTTAAGGGGCGGGTAAACTTAAGTCGATCAAAACCTACAAAACGCCCTTTTACTCCAATAGCCTCTAACGTATAGATAAGCCAATCGAGCTGGGCAACTCCGGGCAAAAGCTGGAAGTCAGAAAAATGACCATCAAACCAAAGCGAATCTAAAGGCGCCTGCATATCAATGCTAAAGCCTTGAGGCCATGAATCGTTCAGCGGTATGGGGTCTCGCCCGAGAATTTTGGGCTGAAGCTTAACACGGCGAGCACTAACAGATTGAATCATAAGGGTCGTGGCCGCAGCCGAACTCATTTAAGAGCTGAAATAGAAAGCCTAAGGCTCTGGATCATCCGTTTCAGACGAGCTATTAACTAAAACGTCTACAGCATCAACAACATCGCCTACCGTACGTACATTTTTAAAAGCTGAAGGCTCTATGCGTTTACCGGTAATTTGTTTAAGGCGTACAATCATATCAACAGCATCAATACTATCGATATCAAGATCACCAAACAGTTCTGACTCTGGCGAGATATCTGCAGGATCTAACTCAAACAGTTCCTCAAGTAAGGCGACCATTTGGGCGTAAATTTCGTCTTTATTCTGCATGTTTCATCTCATCTAGCTTTAAAAGGAGTATTCAGTCTCCCTACAATCGGCGCGCATTTTAACAACATCAGAGTCGTGCTGCCACTGCTCAGATCAAGTCACAAGGATACTTCTTAATTACAGCTTACAAACGCTGTTCATACCACTGCTGCAAGCCTCGAGTTAGCTGTCTTGCTTGCGTACTTGGCATTGCTTGATCATCAACAAATTGACTTGGATCTAGCAGCTCTCCAAACTCCATAGAAAAGTGAGGCTTGCGATCTGGCACCTGATACCACTGCTGCCCCTTAAGCAAAGTAGGCGGATCGCAACGTGCGATAACAGGCAAAATAGGGCAAGACAATTGCAATGCTATGTGCGCCACCCCACGCTGGAAACGCAGTGGCTGACCTGGTGTAGAGCGCGTCCCTTCAGGAAAAATAATCAGCGGAGCCCCAGCCTCAAGCACCTGCCTTGCGTGCTTGATTAACTCGCTATCATCATTTGCTAAATACCCTGCAGCACGTATAGGCAGACGTGTAAATACATTATGAAATAAAGCTCTCTTAACAATACAGCTCGCATTGGGAACTAGGGAGAACAGAAACACAACATCAAGTAACGAAGGGTGGTTCGCGATAATGATACAAGGCTGTTTTTCAAGGCGCTCAATCTGCTTAACCTCGAAAGACAATAAGCCAAGGGCTCGCATAAAGTTGACATACAGCGTGTATGTGGAACGTAAAATAGCCCGACTAACCCTTACCCTCTTCCCCTGTCTCATCGGAAACAAGAGGAAGATCAAGGCGCAAAGAGCTGCAACCACAGGCCCTCCTAAACCAAATACCGCAAATGACAAACCCGTAGCAAAGACCCGCCAATATCGATACAAGTAAGTAAATAAGCGGCAAAATAAACTAGGCTCTCTCATACAAATACACAGCCAACCGCGTCTATTTCAACATCCAGCTCCTGTCGACAAACATCTGCAAGCAAATAAATACAGTTAACAGCCCCTCCCCAGTGAGCATGAATAACATCAGCCACCAACTCTTGATCCCCAGAAGAGCGTAAATACACTTTTAAGTATAAAGGTTGGCCTAATGTAGGCAGACTCACTTGATGCTGCAGCCTAATACTCTCAAGTAGAACATCAATGTTTTTCAATGTGAGCTTGGTCTGTGCGAGCACATCCCCTCGGTGTAAACTCTTATGCCCCAGAATACTTGCGGTACCAGATATATAAATATCTTGATGCCTTGACCAAGACTTCACGGCCGCTCGAGCAAAGGATGGGCTTTGAGGGCCATAACAACGCGGATAATCAAAAGCGCTAACCTGTTGTGGATTCTCAATATGCCTAGCAGGCTCTTTAGCCGCTACTAGGTAGATAAGTAAACTGCCATCATCACGCCCCAAAGCACATGCCGCAGGGAAGTGCTGCTTACTAAGCTCATGCTTAGCCAAGGCTTGATGACGACCTAAACAAAACTGTCTGTAACGCTCCTGATCCCCCTCGCCTAGATTAATTCCAGCAAAGTAATTCCAGACCCGAACCATGTAATTAAAACCACGCTGAAACATCTCCTTGAGCAATAAATCATAGGCTTTTTCAGTCTCAAGAGCGTAGTCAAAGTCCGAGTCAGAAGCATCTAAACTCAAACTCAAGAGTAATTTCTCATCATCTTCGACCCACCGCAAACCAGAAGTCTCTATACAGCCCGAACGAACAGGACCAGACGCGCCAAGGAGCTCAAAACTATTTTTTTCAGCCAGCTGCTGCATACCTGTGGCTATAAAACGTGGGCTTGTATTCATTTGTGACGGAGAAAAACCACAAACAGCAAAGACGCTATCATCTTCGAGAAGATCACAAAGTGGTCCATCACTAAAGGACCACGCACCACACTGAAGCCGTGTATAAAGAGAAGAACGTACCATAAAAACAGCGGTGCCTAGAAAACCCGTAACTACAGAGCTTTTAATTAAAATCGGGGTTGGATTTTAGCAGTCGAGCCAATTCGGGATCAATGACAACAATCAACTTGAGCAGGCGGGCGCCCTGCTTTAGTATTTGCCCTTTTTTAGCGGCCTTCCCAATGCAAGATCCAAAGCAAAAAACGGTTTCGAGTAAACAGGCGAACGATAGTGTAGCGCCTCACCCCGTTCTTTCCGACTATTACGAAAGTGCAGAGACTCGCCGTAAGCGAGTGGACGGTATGTTTGACTCCTCTGCCGAGCACTATGACTGGATCTGTAAGATCATGAGTTTTGGCTCTGGTGGCTGGTACCGCAAACAAGCGCTTCTTCGCGCAGGTATGAAAGATGGTATGCGAGTACTCGACGTGGGGGCAGGCACCGGTGAAGTCTCACTACTCGCTCAAGACCTCGTTGGGGATAAAGGCTGCGTTATTGCTCTTGATCCCAGTTCAGGCATGCTTGGTCAGGCTCGTAAAAATGGCGTTAAGCGCGCAAGCATGGGCCTCGGTGAGGCCCTTCCCTTCCCTGATAACAGCTTTGACATGCTCACTATGGGTTTTGCTTTACGCCATGTTGCTGATTTACGCAGTGCATTTAAAGAGTACCTTCGTGTGCTCAAGCCAAGTGGCAAGCTCTTACTTTTGGAAATATCTAAGCCACCTTCAGCACTAAGCACTGCTTTCCTTAAGGCGTATATGAAGGGAGTTGTCCCCCTTGCAACTCGTATTTTCCGCCGCAGCGCTGATGCTGAAGAACTAATGAAATACTACTGGGACACGATTGAACAATGCGTGCCTCCCCACACCATTGTCGAAGCCCTCAAAGACTCAGAAGGCCTCGAAGCCAAGCGACATGTCGTTATGGGCTTATTCAGCGAATACAGTGCAACAAAAGCAGATCAATCGTAGGTAGCCTTATGTCTGAACAAATCACCGAATTACAGCTTGCAAAAATCCTTGTTGAAGCGCTCGATCTTGAAGATCTTGAAGCAAGTGAAATACAAGTTGAAGCCGACTTATTTGGCACACAGGATCCCGAAGGCTTAGGCCTTGATTCTATCGATGCCTTAGAAATTTCCCTTGCTGTTGCCCAGAATTTTGGCGTGCAACTAAAAGCGGATGATGAAAATAATCAGCAAATTTTTGCCAATCTAAAGTCGCTTACAGCGCATATAAACCAACAACGTAAGTAGTATGCGCATAGCGCCTCGCACAGTTCTTCAAATAGTATTAATACTGGCCTATCCGGTGGGTGTACACCTAGGCACCTTACTAAAATCTGAACACTGGTATTTTGCCGCCATGGTATTGTTATGTGCGGGAGTTTTGCTACGCCCCTTACTCAATCGCGACAAGTACGCTTGGGCTATTTTTATTTTTTTTAGCACTCTAGCCAGCGCAACTTTTTACGCTAACGCAGTATTTTACCTAATAGCCCTACCACCTATTTTATTACCACTGTTTATCCTATTTGTATTTGCTCAAAGTTTATTACCAGGTCGAGAACCCTTAGTAACAGCCATTGGAGAAGCATCTAGAGGGCCATTAACTCAAGCCATGAGAAACTACACGCACAAAGTTACTCTCTGCTGGACACTACTATTAAGTTATTTTGTGCTTAGCGCTTTAATATTCACCATTAGTGCCCCTCAATGGGTCTGGTCACTTATGGTTAACGGCTTTAACCACCTGCTAGTTGGTGTGTTTTTTGTTGGCGAGTTTGTATATAGAAAACATAAATTTCCAGAGCACAATCATCCAGGCTTTATTGAATATATAAAAATCGTTTTCACATCCAACCCAATACGAGAAAAAAGTGGAGACTGAAGCCATCACCAACCAACAACAGCCCTTGCTCTATAAAGAACAACAAAGCTTAACTCGACCTGAGTTTATGCTTCATGTTCACGCTTTAACAGAAGGTTTACCGGAGCAAACATACGCACTCAATTTATGTAAGGACCGGGGCAATTTTATGTGCGCATTTATAGCTTGTGCACTAGCAGGAAAAACCAATCTATTACCATCTGGGCAAAATGAGCGCGCAGTCCGAGATAGCACTGAACAATATACAGACTTTTTTATAATCAGTGACAATGAGCTCGATTATGAGCTTAATAGGCCTCACATCAAAATCAACATTTGGCAGGTGAAAGATAATAACGGGGCTATTATCCGTGAACCACACATACAAGACTCGAAAACGCCAAAAGTAGAACAACTTAACTATGAACAAATACAAAACTATATTGCGGAAGATATAAGGTGCGCTATTGCCTTTACATCTGGCAGCACAGGCAAGCCCAAAGCCAACAACAAACACTGGGCCTCACTTAAAGGAGCTGCTCAAAGACTTGCAAATCGTTTTAAGATTGATTCAAGCCACTGTTTATTAGCAACCGTTCCCTCACAGCATATGTACGGCCTAGAAATGACCGTCATGCTCAGCCTGGTTAGTGGCTGCTCAATACGCTGTGAGCAACCTTTTTTTCCTGCCGATGTAAGTCATGCATTAATGAAACTCAAGCAGGGAGTGCTCGTAACAACACCAGCTCATTTACGCGTCCTGCAAAGCTTAAGCAAAGAAGTAAGCGGCCAACTTCACTGTATAGTAAGTGCCACAGCGCCTTTGGCTCTTTCTCTTGCTCAAAGCATAGAGCAGCTCTTTCAATGCCCGCTGCTAGAAGATTATGGCTGCACGGAAGCCGGCTCATTTGCCACACGCCAAACCAGTAAAGATATAACATGGGTCTGCCTCGAGGGAATCGAACTAAAACAAGTGCAACAAGAAACTCAACTTACACTGCCTTATTTTTCTGATCCTGTCATACTCGAAGACCGGATCAATATTGTCGACAAACAACACTTTCAATTCCTAGGTCGCGGCCAAGACATGGTAAATATTGGCGGTAAACGCAGCTCTTTAACAGACTTAAATTTAAAGCTACTAGAAATTGAAGGTATTGATGACTCTGTACTTTTTGTACCTAAGGACAGTGAACGCCCCGCCGCTCT
The DNA here is from genome assembly GCF_041346925.1 of Agaribacterium sp. ZY112. Lineage (NCBI taxonomy): Bacteria > Pseudomonadati > Pseudomonadota > Gammaproteobacteria > Cellvibrionales > Cellvibrionaceae > Agaribacterium > Agaribacterium sp. ZY112. The sequence goes on from NZ_CP166840.1 coordinate 454,269, forward strand.
TGTAGTTAGCAATTTAACACGCGAAAGACTTCGCTCACTGTTTGCCAAACATATTGACGCAGTTTTTTTACCACGACCTCTGCTTAAGGTCAAAAGTTTAGGTCGGGACGCTACTGGGAAGCTTAAACAACAGGCCTTAGAGGATCTTTTAAGAACAACTAGACTCGAGCAAGAACACAATGACTAAATCTGACTTTCATGTTCCGTCTGAACACCCATGTTATAAGGATCACTTCCCTAACAACACCCTTGTTCCTGGAGCCTTAACCATTCAGTGGTTAATTGAGCTCTGCGAGCAAAAAGGCATTACTATAAACGCAGTAAAAAGCGCCAAATTTTTATCAACACTACACCCAGGCAACCACTGCCAAGTTGAAACACAAGAAACAGATAGTCTAATAAAGATTAAGCTGCTTAGAGAAAAGCAAACTATTATGCAAGCGACTCTTATTAAGCAACCTATACAAATCAACTAGCATAAAACAACTAATATCAGGCAGCTATGAACAGTGACTCCCCTCAACACTGGCGAGAACAAAAAGAGCAAAGCAATAAGTTTATGCTAAGCCTGCTTTACTGGTTTGCTCTTCACAGCCCACGAATATTTTTGAGTCCAATTTTAATAGCTACCGCTTTATTTTTTACTATTTTCAAAAAGCATAGCGTGAATACCAGTAAAGACTACTGGCAACATCTAGAAGGGCATCCCCCCTCTTTTTTTAAGGTTACTAGACACTTCTATCATTTCGCTCAAGTGAGTATTGACCGGCTTTACTTCCTTAGCGGTCGTTATAAGCAATTTCGTGTCGATACAGAAGGGAAAGACCTGTTTACAGAAAAATCTGGAGGCTTATTACTCGTAAGTCATATAGGTAGCTTTGACTCCATGCGTGTGCTTGCCAAACAAGAAAGTAATCTAGATATCTATATTCTTATGGATAGGCAACACAACGCTAAAGCCATGCAGCTTATTGAACGACTAAGCCCCGAAATGGCTAATAAAATCATTGATGTGGCACAACCCCCTTCTCAACTAGCCCTTCACCTTGATGAATTAATTAAACAGGGTGCATATATAGGCATTATGGGAGACCGTGTCGGCCGCAATGAAACCCATACCTTGTGTGATTTTTTAGGTCAACCGGCCCAACTCCCCCTCGGCCCTTGGCAACTTGCCGCAACACTCAAAGTTCCGGTAATAATGTGCACAGGCCTTTATCACGGTAATAAACATTACAGTCTTCATTTTGAGCTTTTATATGAAGGCCATAAAATAACGAGAAAGGAACGTCATAAGGTGCTGCATGAGCTGGCGCAAAAATACGCGCAAAGATTAGAGCATTATATAAAACTCGCTCCTTACAATTGGTTTAACTTTTATAACTTCTGGTCCAATGAACGCACTTAAACTTAGCGCTTACACCCTAAGCACAGCCGTCGGGCAAGGCATCGATGCCAACCTTAAGGCCTTAAAAAATGGTAATAGCGGCCTAGAACCATGTCGTTTCTTTGATATAAACGACCTATCTACCTACTGCGGCCATATTGATGCCTGCGACGAGCTTAAGCTAGAACCTCGCCTTAAAGACTACGACTGTCGAAATAATCGTTTGACAGCGTTAACGCTTGAGCAGGATTCCTTTGCGAGCAAGGTCTCTGCATTAAAACTGAAATACAGTTCAAATCGAATTGGTGTATTTATTGGCACCAGCACCTCAGGCATTCACGAAACTGAGCGAGCTTATATTGAGCAGGCTAAGCGAGGGAGCTTAGAGCAACTTCCTGCTTGGTATAATTATCAAGGTACTCACAACGTATATTCTTGTGCTGAGTTTGTACGAAATTATTTCAAGCTAAATGGTTATTCAAGTGCTATTTCAACAGCCTGCTCCTCTAGCGCAAAAGTATTTGCTGCCGCCCAGCGCGCCATTGCTTTAGGTATTTGTGATGCCGCGATTGTCGGTGGTGTCGACAGCTTGTGCCTGACTACACTTTATGGTTTTAACAGCTTACAAGTTATTGCCAACGAATTATGCCGCCCTTCTGATAAAAATAGAAAAGGCATAAACATAGGTGAGGCCGCAGGTTTCGCCATTGTTGAACCGGCTAATAATGAAGACAGTGCAATAATGATGCTTGCTTATGGCGAGAGCAGTGACGCCCACCATATGAGCACCCCTCATCCAGATGGCATCGGCGCCCAATTGGCAATGCAAAAAGCTCTAAATCAAGCGAAATTAAATAGTGAAGACATTAACTACATTAACTTACACGGAACAGGCACGAATGCAAATGATCTAAGTGAAAGCCGAGCTGTATGTGAATTATTTGGTAAATATGTCGCAGCAAGCTCTACCAAAGGGTGGACAGGCCATACACTGGGTGCAGCAGGTATAATAGAAGCAATTTACTCTGTTTTAAGTATAGAACACCAATGGCGCCCCAAGAGTTTAAACACGCTTGAGATCGACCCCCAAATTAACGCTAATATTCTCTTAGATAGCAGTCATGCAGATATCGATTATGTTCTCAGTAACTCCTTTGGCTTTGGCGGAAGTAATTGCAGTCTGATCTTTGGAGGCCAAGCATGAACATTTATATTAATGCCATCGAAGTTGTGAGCGAGGGAATTAACAATTGGCCCCAGGCTCAAGCCATTTTATTAGGTAAAGAAGACTATAACGCTGGCTCAATAGATAAATACAAACCCAATAGCCTACCAGCAAATGAACGTCGCCGAGCCACCAACTTAGTTCGCCTAGCTTTTCAAGTATGTGAGCAAATTCAAGAGAAAAGTAAACTGGAATCACCAGCTTCTGTCTTTGCAAGCTCCGGTGGTGATTATCAAATTATTGATCAAATCTGTCGCGCGCTAAGTAAAAACGAACGCTTAATTTCACCCACCCAGTTTCATAATTCAGTACATAATTCAGCAGCAGGCTACTGGGGCATAGCCTCTCACTGCCAAAGTGCATCAACCAGCCTAAGTGCTTTCGATTACAGCTTTTCTAGCGGTTTAATCGAAAGCACTGGTTTATTAGTCGCGGAGCATAAACAGGTCTTATTTGTTTGCTACGACAGTGTTCCACCAGTCCCGCTACGAACTAAGAGATCTATTAACACAGCTTTTGCTTGCGCCTTTTTATTAAGCCGAGAGCCTAGCGATGACTGTATAGCCCAGTTCAATTTAGGCATAGAAAATAGCGATAGCTTAAGCCACTGTAAAATAAAAGAGTTAGAAGCCCTACGAATGGATAATCCTGCAGCTAAATGTTTACCCTTATTAGAAGCCTGTGCTCAACCAAATAAAACAGAACTTTATTTTGACCTAGCTTGCAATCAGAAGCTAAAACTTGTCGTTGAAGGCCGAGCATGAATATTTGCTCCTTCAAACATCTAGACCTTGCAGAGCTATTACCTCACGGCAGTGACATGTGCCTTATAGATAAAGTAACTTATTGCGACAAAGATAGAATCCAATGCGAGTCAGAAAGCCATTTAAGAGGTAACAACCCTCTACAGATAAATGCACGAGTTCACAGCTGTATACTTGCAGAATACGCTGCACAAACTGCAGCCCTACATGCTGCACATATAAACTCTCACCTCGGAAAAAAACAAGCAGCATTTGTCGGCGCTATAAAAAAATTCTCGTGGGAAAACACCTACCTACCTGAAAAGAACATTCAATTTCAAACTCAATTAGAACTTAATTCAAACAACGGTGCTATTTATAGTTTTAAAGTAACGAGCAGAAAAAAAACAATCGCATCCGGAAGTTTAGTTCTAATAACCCCCAGTAAAACCAAAGTTGCCTCATAAAAGAGCAAATACAAAAAAGGGCTGCATGTTAAGCAGCCCTTTACAAAAAATATTCGCAGCTTATTATTTACTTACTTCCAACAAACTTGTTTTAAATGCAGTCAATCGCCCGCGTCCATTAGCGCGGTTATCAAAATAAATACTATAAACTTCACCATTATCTGCTTCTGGTATAACTAACTTGAAATAACGCTTAGATACTTTAATTTTATGCTCACCAGACTTCAAAGGAACTTCAGTAAAATAAATCTCACCACCTAGGTGTTCAAAACGAAATGAGCCCGATAAAGAGCTAGAACCTTTAAGGCGAGACAGTGACGCTCGCTTACGAACATCACCAGCTAAATATGCATTAAACTCAGAAACTTTGGCCCTCGCCATTTTCTGCTTCTGTAGTTCTTCAGCACTAAGCTTAGGCTTAGCTTCTTCAACTACAGCCTCTTCAACTACAGCCTCTTGCGTAGCAAGCTCTGCAGCAGCTAGTTTTGCGGCGGCCTGCTCTTCTTGTTCTTTTAACAACGCGGCTTCTTGTTCAGCGAGTAGCCTAGCCTCTTCTTCCTGGCGGAGCTTCTCGGCCTGAGCGGCGCGCTCATTGGCTTTCGCTTGCTCATCTATGCTTTTACGAGCAGCTGAATACGTTTTTTCATACTCTGCCTTTTTAGTATCCGCAAAACCGATACGCTTTTGAGTCGAAGCTAACTTGCGCTCCGCCAAACTCAAGCTGCCATTAGCACGGTCTAAAGCACGCTCATTTTCTGCACTTGCCTCTACATTGTAATTAGCTTGAGCAGTCTCTTTCTGAGCCTTAGCTTGGTCGACGTCGGCTTGAGCCTGATCAAGCTCGCCCTGAAGCGTATCAAGCTTAGCTTGATACTTGGCAATTCCCTGCTCACTTTCATTTAATTGCTGCTGTAAAGTCGCGCTCTGCGCATGCATCGATGCACAAGCCACCATAAGGGCGCATGCAAAACTGACTGATTTAAACTTCATTTTGAACCTGTCTTGTTCGAAAGAGGTGTAGGAGGAGGTGGCTATAAGTGTGCTGAGGTAAGCCCTCACACTAAAGTTGTAGCCGAGATAGAATTGTAAACAATTATACGCGCCATACTCAAGCGACCTGGCTAAAAAAGCCTCAATAGGTCACAAAAAATTAATATAGCTCTAATTTTGACCAGTCTAATTCATCTTCAAGCATGTCTGCTAGACGCTCTAACTGCTGATTACGCCGCTCTTCAATACTGTCCTGCTTTACTACTTGATTCAAACCAGCCCATTCTAATAGAGCCATACAAGCTTGCGATCGGTCAAAAACACCATGTAAGTAAGTGCCCACAATCTGGCCATCCTCGCTAATAAAACCCTCTGAATTTGCTTCAGCTGTGTCGTAACTAATAAGGCTTTGATGCTCGGCGAGAAACTCACTCTCACCGCAGTGAATCTCGTAACCAGAGCACTCCACGGGCTTATGAGTTAAACAAATATGCCCAGAGCGACAACTTAAGGTTTTTTGCTCAGTTAGTATCGTTTGCATTGGAATTAAACCTAAGCCTTGACTTAAACCCGCTTCCTGCTCGACACCTAAGGGGTCATTAATGCTCTGTCCAAGCATTTGGTAACCACCGCAGATACCAAGCACTTTACCACCATAACGAAGGTGCCTAACAATGGCTTGATCCCATGACCAATCTTTTAAATGCTGTAGATCGGCACGAACGTTTTTACTACCCGGTAAAATAATTAAATCACAAGAGGGCATAGGCTGCTCTGGCCCGAGCCAGGTAAACTTTACTTGCGGATGAAGTCGTAAGGCATCGAAGTCTGTGTGGTTGCTAATTCGAGAATAAACAAGAACCACTATATGTATTTGCTCGGTCCCCGTATTCACCTGATTAATATCGATTGCATCTTCAGCATCAAGATAAAAATCTTTTAAATAAGGCAATACACCTAGTACTGGCTTTCCTGTTCTTTCTTCTAACCAATCTAAACCGCTTTCAAGTAAAGCACGCTCACCACGAAAACGATTAATCACAAAGCCCATCACTCTGTCTTGCTCAGATTGGCTTAATAAGGCAAGGGTACCTACCAGGTGAGCAAAAACACCACCTTTATCTATATCTGCAATTAAAATAACAGGGCAATCCACCTCTTCAGCAAAGCCCATATTGGCAATATCGCCTTCACGTAAATTAATCTCTGCAGGGCTTCCAGCACCTTCAACGATGATGCTCGAATAACGTTTCTGTAAAGAGGCAAAAGAGTCCAGCACTGCTGACATCGCCACTTTTTTATAATCGTGATAAGACTCAGCTTCCATTGAGCTTAAAGCTCGCCCCTGTACGATCACCTGAGCCCCCGTATCACTACTTGGTTTTAATAGAATAGGATTCATATCGGTATGCGCTTCGATACCACAGGCATACGCTTGTAAGGCCTGAGCTCGGCCAATTTCTCCGCCGTCAACAGTCACCGCGCTATTTAAAGCCATGTTTTGAGGCTTAAAAGGGGCAACACTCCGTCCTCTTCGTGCAAGCACACTGCATAGACCCGCTACCAATACAGTTTTCCCTGCATCGGAGGTTGTGCCCTGAACCATTAAACACTGCTTTACACTCAGCATAAAAGCACCTCAAATTAAATAAGGTGCACAGTGTAATGTAAATTGTTTAGATACGTTAACCACAGTTAAACGACTTAACGGATTAGAAGAGTATCGCTAACATTTATATTCTTACGTAAGTAAGATTGGGGTTTATTTCCAAGAAAATAATCATTTAATTTAAAAGAACTCGCTAGGCTCTACGAATAAAGTCATCGCGAATAAAACACTCTTCTTTAGGCTGAGGCTTAGCAGAAGACAGCACAACGTCTTCATGCTCATCGGGAAGGCGACCAAAAATGGCCATAATTTCTGCATCACTTAAATCCAGCATACTGGAGTCTAAAGATACGTCTTGAGCGGGCATAAAGTTTCTACTAGGGTGGCGTTTTTCGGTTTTGATATAACGAGCCTGCAAGATCTGTATAACTAGTATGGCATCATCACGCTGCTCTTTAGTCAACAAAGGCAATAAATCTTTTACCTCCCCGGTTTCAGGTAAGAAGACAGGCAGCATGCCTTTTCGCATAAGTGCGTCCGTTAAATAATAAGCGCTTTGGTAGCTTTCTATGCTCCCCCTTTTATTTTCATATTTAAAAACGGGTGAACTGACTTTAATACCATTCACATGTACAGCTTCACGTGCAACACATGGATGCTCTGAGCCCGACAACCTGTTAAAAAGTGCATCGGCATAAGGTAAGCGGGCTAAAACTTTATCATCATATACCGCCTTATCATCATCTAGATAAACCACAAAACCATATTTCAAATAGTGCTCAGGCATATTCACGTGTGTACCACCTTAACCATATTTTATAAGACCTAAGCACTTATTCAACATAAGTGCCAATACAGTTAATAAGCGAAATTTTTACTATTTATAGGTATTAACCTTTGTTTAGATAACTTTAAAAGATTAAAAAGGCGCCAGTTATAGACAGAGAAGATAAAGGATTCTGGCGCCAAAGTGGCATGTAAATTTATTCGACAACTCTAAGATTCAACTTGCTCATAAATAGAAACAGAAACACCTTCAGTGTCTAATAGAATCAGTTGCTTCCCAGCTTGTTTGTAAGCCTTAACTTCGGAAAAAGTACTAAAAATCAACTGTTCTAATTTATTTTGGTCTTCTGCACAAAGCATACGAGTTGCCGCAAAAGGCCCAAGCTGCAAGCTGCCTTTATCATTGATTCTTTGCTGGCCATTAAAGCGATTACAGCCGCTGCGACCTGTCACACTCGCCCCATCCACTAACAAATCAGCATTCACACCAATAGGAGGCTCCTGGCCCTGCACGCTAAGCAACTGCCAATGACCATCAGGTAAAAGTGTCATCGTTTCTGACTTATGAGGCTGCGAACAACTCGCAAGCGCAAGCATGGTGAAGCCTAAACAGTATTTCAGCATTGTATTCTCCTTTAAAATGCCTGACCAAATTGAATATAAAACCCTTTGTTCTTATACTTTCCTGCAGCAATTTCTGCTCGAACAATCATTTTTTCCTGCTCTTTAAGTGTGTAAGTGACACCACCACCAATAGCGGGGTAGAGGCTCTCATCATCCGAACAGCTCTGTTCATCGCCGTAAAGACAGGCAAGCCCCATAAAGCCACTTAACCCCCATTTTCCTTTTAAGGGATAACGTTCCTCTAGCTCCACGGTCCAAGTATTGGGAGCTAAGTATTCCCCACGAGTATAACCACGTAACTTAATAGAGCTATATGCGCCTTTAGGCGCATCATTAGTCCAACGACCATAGACATGACTAGCGAGCACACCTTTTGAACCATGCGTATAAAAGTGACTAAAATCGAGTTCATAAGTGTCAAAACTTTCGTCACCACCTAAGGCTTCTCTATACGCCGTATTATTCAGATTCAGATAAGAACCCGAACTCGGTGAGTGCTGATTGTCTCGCGCATCGTATTCCACCACAGCGCCAATACCATTACTGCTAAAGCCATCTAGACCTATGGCTTTGAGAAAGGCCTTGGTTTGTTCATCACGTCCGTCGATCTCATAATCCATATCAACAGCCTGAGCTCCAAGATACCAGTCGCCTTTTACTTGTGTGGTATAACGAAGAAACAAACCTTTTAGCCTATCAGTAGTCAGTGCATTAAAGCCTGTTCCTAGGAAATCCTCATAATCATTTTCTATACGACCACCAAAGGCTCCAGCTAATAAACGATGCCTATCAGCTGCAAAATAATTTTTAGAAAACATGCCATAAATAGTGGAGTCAGTATTACTGTAACTACCCATAATACCCAACATAGAAGTAGGGCTTTTTTTATCCGCTTTAAATAAATAAGCGCCCATTGCACCAATACTTGTGCCCATTTTAGGGTCGGCACTTAAGGTTGGCGTAGCCAGCCAAGGTGATTCTTTTTTCTTGCTAGCATTTACCTTGCTCGGCTCTTGATCAACATGCTTTGTTTTTTCTAAGTCACCACTCTCTGCGCTTAAGACAGAACAATAGAGAGAAAAGAGCATAAGAAAAGCAACTTCAGTGTGCTTACGCATAGACGTATCAACCTTCCAGGTTATTAAGGCCTGTTTTGCAGCCTAAATGATAAAGGGCAAAAGGCTAAGTTATATTTCAAGCGAGACTTTATAGCAGCCGTTCGCTGAACTCATTAATTCTTCCGATGAGTAATGTAGTCAGCAAGCTCAGACAAAAACTGGCCTCTTTCAGCAAACACCGTTAAAGACTGCTTAGCCTGTTCAACAAGCTGCTTGGCTAGGGCCTGAGCCTCTTGCAAGCCCAATAAACTAACATACGTACTTTTGTTGTTGCTTATATCCGACCCCTGAGTTTTACCCAAGGTTTCAGAATCAGAAACCACATCAAGAATGTCGTCTTGTACTTGGAATGCCAAACCTAGAGCACTGGCATACGTTGCCAAGGCCCTGCTTTGCTCAGGGCTAGCTCCACCTAATAAAGCTCCCATCTGCGCGGCTGCAATAATTAATGCTCCCGTCTTATTACGATGGATGCATTCAAGTTCACTAAGACTTAGATCGAGTTCCTGGCCTTCGGCCTCTAAATCCAGCATCTGCCCAGCAACCATTCCTTCAGCACCGGCAGCAGAACTTAAGGCTCGAATAAGACGACAAGCCAATACCTCATCATCGAGCAGGCTAAGTTTCTCATAAGCCAAACCCTGCAAGGCATCACCGGCTAAAATGGCCGTGGCTTCATCAAACTTTACATGGCAGGTTGCTAAACCACGACGTAAATCGTCGTCGTCCATGGCCGGTAAGTCATCGTGAATAAGGGAATAGGTGTGCAGGCTTTCTATCGCCGCTGCGGCACAGTCTTGATCGCTCTTGCTGCTGGTATCGACCTGACAAATATCAGCACAAGCGTATACAAGAATAGGACGAACCCGTTTGCCTCCGGCGTTAAGGCTGTAGAGCATAGCCTGATGAAGGCTTGAAGAAACAGCTTGGGCATCAAACCAAGTAGCTAACTGCGCTTCGACACGCAACTTGTAGTGCTTAGCCTGTTCTTGAAAATCCATAATAGTCTTTGCTTTTATAAGCTCGTATCGGTATTAACCTTAAGCGCCCTGCTCGATATTTATAGCGAAATAACTCTATAGAGAGCTATTTCTATTGAGCTTCACTGCTATCTTGAGTACCGAGAGGGTCTTCGGCATCGATGGGCCGAGGCTGTTCTTCACTGACACCCGCGTCAAAGCCGTAATACTCAAGACCTTCATCATCGAAGTCTTTATTATCAGCACTGCCAACACGGCGAATAAAAAACTCGCCTTCTGTCTGAATAGGCAGTCCAACAGGTTGGCGACCACCGTGCAAGCTACTGTACTGCGCCTGGTTTACATCAATGGCGCCGTCAAAGCATTCTTCAAACTTGATCAGAGAAGCTTGTTTTTGCCAACCTTTAACCGCACGCATAGGAATGGCTTCGGCTGCATCACCACTGCCGTAACCTAAAGTCAGAATATCGTAACCTTGTAATTCAACGCCACGCTTAAACGCATCTTCAAGACCCGCAGCAATCCATGCAGGTAAGGATGCTGAATAAAGGTTACCGACGTTTTTCATGATATCCCAACCGAGGCTCATCTTAGCCTCAATACGACGGAAGCTTTCAAAACGCTTTAAAACACGGGTAACACGTAAACTGCGTGAAAACAGAGGCGTATTAATTTTTCCTTGCTCAACACAGGCGTAAACATCACGCTTAGCACTGAGCTCTTCAATGACATCGTGAAATTTAACTCGCGCAGCCTCGCAATATTCTTTTAGCTCACTGTGATCTTCTTGCTTTCCCATAGCCAATGAGTAGAGGTAGCTCATCGCCAAACCAGTTTCAGGCATACGCGTATAAGGCCTATGCATAAAAATAGCTTTTAGGTTCTTAAGGTAGTCACTGCGATCTAAGCCGCGCTTATTAAACATATTCGACAAAGCGACCAACACGGCATCAATATAGCAATTGGTGCTGTAATAACCGTTGAAGACTGGGTAGTCGCGTAACTGGCCATTATTAGCAGCGTGCTGCTGGGCATAACGAACAAAAGGCTTACGAAAATCGGGGCCGCGATAATCGGCAGAAGAACCACTTTTACTAAGATCAATAGCCAGCATTTTAGCCTCAGGCTCAAGCAGCATAGCTACCGCGCCCGCACCTTGGGTAGGCTCGCCTGTTGAACCTTGTTCATATTCCGCAATATCTGCCGCCACAACAATGGCCGTACTATTGGCCCCATCACAAGCCAAAAAGCGCGCAGCACCTTTAAGCGCATAAACACCACCTAAACAGGCGTGTTTATATTCGGGTACTTCACAATAGCGGCTTAAGCTTGGTAGACCGATCTTCTCTAAACCTTGATCGACGAGGCCTTTAACAATCACTGCACCGGCACTGTTATCCGTGCTCGATTCCGTACCAAAAGCAAAATAGCCGACCGAGCGCGGATCTATATTATATTGTTGAATCAATTTTAAGGCGGCATTGGCTGCCATCGTGTACACATTTTGATGGTGCCCGCGCATACGAAAGCTATGTCCAACAACATCTTTTAGCTTTTCCCAGCTACCATCCGTCCATTCACACCAGTCTTTTAACTGGGTGCGATAACGCGGCAAATACGCTGCAAGACCGCTAATACCAACAGAGCTCATACTATTCTCCACGAAATTTCGGCTTCCTAGCCGAAAGCACTAAACGAGGCCTGCTATTTCAGCCTCAAGCTGCGCCTTAAATTTATTTTGTATCTCAGACCACTCAAGCTTAAACCAAGGTGTAAATGCATCAGGGTTGGTTTCGAGTTCATGCTCTAAAGCTTCTGGGCTTAACCAACGCACCTCACTAATCTCATGCGGGTTAGGCTTAGCTTGCTCATCACAGCGGCCAATAAACACCGAGCACAGCTCATGCTCTGCACCAATATCACCAAACTGAGCGTGATATTGGAATTTATATAAATAGGTTAAATGTTTTGCCTCAAGCCCAAGCTCTTCGCTCATACGACGCTGAGCGGCATAAGTCATACTCTCACCTTCACGAGGATGGCTACAGCAAGAGTTAGACCAAAAGCCTCCCCACAGGCGTTTAACTTCGGCGCGTTTTTGTATCAGCATCTCACCACGCTCATTAAACAAGAGCACGGAAAACGCTCTATGCAAAATGCCCTGACCGTCGTGGCAGCTCAGCTTATCAGCTAGGCCAAGTTCTTCATCGTGTTCGTTTACAAGAATAAGCTGATCGGAATCCGACGACACCACAGCGAAGTTGTCATGTGCATGTGCTGTCAAAACTACCTCCGAAAGACAATAAGTACGCACCGCTAGTAATCAGCAGGCAAAAATCAAACGCACAGTTTAAAGCTCAGTCGCGTTTGAAACAACTAAGCCCGCCAAACTAGCACATGAAAGGTGCTCAATTTGCTAATACAACCGGAAAACTAAGATAAGCATTTGCCTCGAGTGTCGCCTGAACTTGGGCCTCTAACTCGGCCTTATCCGAGCCGCAACAAAGTAAAACCGCACCACCATCGCCACTGCCCGTTAACTTACCCGCGAGTGCGCCTGCCTGAGTAGCCAAATGTAAGATTTCATCAATTTCAGCGCAGCTCACCCCCAGCTGCCTAAGACAAGCTTGGTTTTCTGTCATCAACACAGCCAATGTCTGTAAGTCACCCGCTTTTAAAGCGACTTCAGCCTTGGCCACCAAAGCGCCCATCGAAGCAAATAAAGGGTTGTACATATCCGGCTTGGCCAGCCATGCCTGCCTAACCCGCTCAACTGTCTTGGCGGTAAAGCCTTTAACGCCGCTAAGCGCCACCAAAAACCGTAAGGGGCGCGGAATACTAAGAGGCTCTAGTACAAGCTCTTCTGATTTTTTTTGAAAACGGAATAAACCACCATAACAAGCGATAGTATTATCCAAGCCTGAGGGACGACCGTGCGCCAAGGTTTCACATTGATAAGCCAAGTCGTTAATACGTTCATTGCTAGGATCTTGCCCCACAAAAAGCGCCACGGCACGGGCGCAAGCGACCGCTAAGGCAGCAGAAGCCCCAAGGCCAGAAGCGTGAGGCACTTCGGCTTCCACTCGAATCAACACAGGTTCGGTAAGTGCAAATTCATTAAACAATAAGGTCATGCTCTGCTGTAATAGGTTTACGCCGCCCGACTGAGTGCTCTGTTCAGCTAATTCACAATCTAACCGCCAAGCAGGTATCACAATACGAGACACATCAGCCGTGCTCTCAATACGCACACGAATAGCTTGCTCCAGGCCCCCTGCAATAGCTGGCTGGCCATAAACAACACTGTGCTCACCAAAGAGGATCACCTTGGCACAAGCGCTGACCCAGCCGCCGGCATCTTGATAAGTAGAAGCCTTACGTTTCTTTAAAGCTGAAAATTCGAGTACAGCCTCAGACATTGGCTTGTAGCTCGGCAATGATTTCTTTGGCTCGCCACACTTTAATTTCTGGCTCTTTGACCAAACGCTGGACTAAGGCTTCAAATAAGGCATCGGGACAACCCGCACTAAGTGCAACGCTGCGTGCATGTAAACGCATATGCCCATGCTGAATACCCGAGCTGGCTAACGCTCTAAGTGCAGCAAAGTTTTGAGCAAGACCAACAGCCGCCATAAGCGACGCTAGTTCAGGAGCACTTTCAATACCTAACAGCTGCTGATTTGGTTTTACCTGAGCATTACTAAGCAGTGACGCCCCTACCGTACCTATCTTGATCGGTAATTCGATGCTGCCTTTTAAATTGCCATTCTCATCTTTGCGCCACTGAGTCAGGGCACGATAGTGACCATCACGGGCGGCATAGGCATGTGCAGCGGCTTCAACACTGCGCCAATCATTGCCTGTCGCCAGAGCCAAGGCATCAATGCCATTCATAATGCCCTTGTTATGCGTGCAAGCTCGATAAGGGTCCATCAACGCCAAGTCATTCGCCATCACTATGCGGTCGCGCAACTGCTCACCACCCATGTCTTTAATCGCCAAAGCAGACACAGGGAAGCTTACTTCTGCCCTTGCTAAGGCTTCATCCGCTAAATTACTTAAGATTTTTAATAATGGTTCACCACCTATTAAAGCCTGCAAACGAGGAGCTAGGGCCTCACACAGTGAGTTCACTTGATTTGCCCCCATGGCATCACAGGTATCCACACTGAGATAAACCACAAGCATAGGTTCACCACTATTCGGCCCTATAAAACGTGCTGTTGTCAGCTTGCGAACACCACCACCGCGCTCAAGCATAGCCGGCATTAAGCTATTGGCCTCTTCAACTAGGGCCTCAGCTTCTTTAAGTACAGCCGCTTCTGCTGCGGCGACATCCTCTAGAGCCACAAACTGTATTTGGCCTTTAATCACCCCTGCATCGGCAGAAGCACTAAAACCACCGTGTTTTTCTGCAAGCAAGGCAACATAACTTAATGCAGCAACAACGGAGGGCTCTTCAACCACCATAGGTACTTGATATAAGCGCTTATTAAGTGGGAAGTTAAGCGCAACGCCTTGAGGAAAAGCAAAGGTCGCCATGACGTTCTCAATCATTCGGTCGGCAGATTCCAGCCCCAAAGCATATTCCTGCTCGTGCCAGGCCTGAGCTTGCTGCGCACTCAAATAACCGGCATCTTTTAAAGCCTCGATACGTAGTGCGGGAGCTAGCTTACGAAATTTTCGGTTAACTGCTTTTTGTAGCATGCTATTATCACTCACGGCCTGAAGACCGACTATCAATATGTAAATCAAGGCAGCGAAGCCCAGATTCTTTTATAAATTGCAGCATATCTTGACGCTGGCTACCGCTGTGACTTAACAACAAACCCAAGTCACCTCCGCCAGCACCACAGGGTTTGTACAAAGCCGCATCAAACTGTAAAGAATGCTGGTACAAGGCCGCATGCCCTGCGGCAAAAATGCCTAAATCGGCTGCACGATCAAAGTCATTCAAGATGGCGCAAAAAGCGCGTAAGCGATCAAGAAAAGCCCTAGAATCCGTTTGCTTACAAACAGATGCACTGGCATCACTTAGCCTATCAATAAAACTCGCGCACAACTGTGTATGCTTGGCCCGCCACTTTGATAAGGAACCCAGCATCGCAGGTGTACTCGCGCTTTGCCCCGTCCAGATAAAATCTAAATAAAGCCCCTCTGGTAAAGAACAAGCGGTAAAACTTAGATCGCGCTGAACAGATTGGCCATTATTAAAAACAAGCGCGGCACCATGAAGACTGGCAGCTAGATCTACACCGCTGCCCACTTTACCTTGGGCCAAGCTATGCACCTTTTGTAAACGAGTCCAGCGTTGAGTTAGGCTTTCAGAGCCTAATCGCGATTCAGGCAAGGCTTTAAACAACTCATCAAGCGCCACACACAAAGCAGCACTCGAACCCAAACCCAGTTTGGCTTCAGCATCAAAAAAAGCAGAAGAATCACTAACCAAAGACCAAGCCTGCCGAATAAAAATAAGCGGCTCAGCAAAGTGCTGCTTCAGTAGAAACCAAAACATCGAGCTAAATAGAGCAAGCTCGGGACCCAGGCTCCCTTCATCGGTAATAAAGTAGCTTTTATGGCTAAAGCCCGGGCAACGCAGCTTAAGGCCTAGCGGCGCATCCGCAGAAGAGTCTGACTGTGTTTGGGGTTCAAGTTTTAACTGTAAACGCCGGTCCAAAGCCAAGACTAAAGAAGGCGCACCGTCTAATACTGCGTATTCACCGCAGATAATTAACTTGCCGGGCGCACTAACCTGATACCTAGAAGCTCGCTCTTCCTGCGTCATGGGCCTAGGCAAGCTTCTCTACCTGCACACCACGCCCCAAACCACAGCGAAGCACCCGCTTAACCCCCGAAACCTCGGCCAATGCCGCAGCTACTTTGGCACCTTCACCCGGCGCACAAATAGCCTTTAATTGTGGCCCTGCATCATTAGTAAAAAACACCGCCGTGCCAGCTGCCCTCAACTCACGTACACAGTGGATAGCATCAACGGTAGCGCCATTCCAATAAAGTAAACCAGGGCGAGAGGCCATGGCCATAGCGTGCATTTTCAAACAACTAAACTCACTTAATTCTGCCAATTGCTCAAAGTCTTTTGCTAATACTAACTGTTCAGCCAAAGCCACATCAGCATCATTACCATCTAACCAGCTCTGATAATAGGGGCTAGTTAGACGAGAGCGCTCCATGCCTTCAGTTGAACCAATTTTCTTTTCTTGTTCGCTGACGATCGCCACACACACTTCGAGCGGCCAGTGGTGTTCATCCGCAACCGGAGCCGCAAACGCAGCACCATAATGCGCATACGTCTCTTGAGCATCCGGTAAATAAATCTTGGCAAAGCCACCATAAATTGAGCGCGCCGCAGAGCCGCTCATCGCTCGCGCTAACATGCTCTGCTGCTGCTCATTTAAATTAAGCTCTAAAGCGGCATTACCTGCGGCAACTAAGGCCGCAAAACCAGAAGCGGACGACGCTAGGCCTGCAGCTGTGGGGAAGTTATTTGTGCTCTCAATACGACAGCGTGTTTCTACCCCCGCAATAGCGCGCAACTTATCAAGGTTGGCACTGATACGAGCCAGCTTGCCAGTATCAAGTTGGCCGTTAAGGTAGAGTTCATCTTCCTGTAAAGCAGGATCAAAATGCGTTGTTGTTTCGGATTGAAGCTCACTCAGCGTCAAGGACAAGGAGGAAACGGCAGGTTCATTTAAGTGTGCATCGGAAGCCTTACCCCAATATTTTATTAAGGCGATATTAGGGTGGGCAACGGCACGGGCGACCTTAGGTTGTGGCTGGCTCAAATTAATTCCTCGCTAACTGAAGCACACAATTCTACCAAAGAAGTCGTGCCAAAGCGCAAAGCTAAAGATATAGACCTACACTCTGATGACGAAGCTTAAAGTCAGACCTTAAACCACTGCGGTTCGGTAAATCCCCAAAGCCAGTATTAAAGCAAGGAAGCAAGTAGGACGCTGTTTATGGATGTATCAAAAAGGAAACTAGCTAACCGCCGCCGTAGCGTCTTCCTCTTTCCATTTATTTGCGTCTTAGTTGCCACCCTCACCGCCGCGGTCAGTTTGGAGCAAGTACTGCGTTCATGGTACCTAGAGCGCACAGAGCAAGACATGCAACAAGTCTTAGCCATTACCCTGAATACAATCAAACGTATAGGTAGCGACAATTACGAAATAGGGGTTGCGGTTGATAGCATCGGTCTTGCCACCCCCAAGTACCATATCAGCATTGCCAACTTAGACGCCCAACTGATTGGCGACTCTTATTTAGATGAAAACGGCCTCGGCCTTGCGGACAACCTAAAACAAGCACCTGAATTTCAGCAAGCGCTACAGCGTGGAGAGGCTCGTCTAATTCGCTTTAACCCTGTCAGCGCCAAAGAGATTTTCTATCTAGCCAAACGCTTTACTATCGGACAGTTTAACGGAGTTATTCGTATAGGTTTGGCCATAGATGAATACAACAAAGCAGTATACGAGTTACGCTGGTTACTCGTCATGTTGGCACTGGTTGGTATGCTACTTATGGGCATACTTGTAAGCATGTTTAGCCGTTATATCAACGCGCTTATGAGCAAAGAGCAAAGCACCCTAGAAAGCCGAGTGGAAGAAAGAACGCGTGACATCCTACTACTGCATCGCCTTACCAATATGTTGGCCGCTTGCCAAAACCTAAAAGAAGTTCAAACCGTAGTAGAAGATATTGTGCCGCGTATTATAGGCTCATTAAATTGCTCAATTTCTCTTGTTAACTCATCACGTAATTTAGTTGAAAAGAAAATCGATTGGAGTGGTAACTGGCCTGGTGAAAAAGTATTTAACCCACAAGAGTGCTGGGCCTTACGCAAAGGCAAACCCCACTTTAGTCACGATGAGCTAAGCTCTCAAATTTGTGAGCACATGGGAGAAAGTGAAGAGAACACACTTTGCATCCCTCTAGTTGCACACGGCAATGCCATTGGTTTAATGCACTTAATACTGACAGGACGAGCCGAATCCCTAAGTAATGACATGATTTTTACAATTGCCGAGCACCTGGGCCTCGCTCTTGCCAACCTAAATATGCAAGAAAAATTACGCCAACAAGCAACTCGAGACCCTCTTACAGGGCTGCACAACCGACGCCACTTTGAAGAAGCTATCGACAAAGAACTCAGCCGCAGTCAGCGCTACCATGAACCCTGCGCCTTGCTAATGATAGATATAGACAACTTTAAGAGCTTTAACGACACCTTTGGTCACGACGCTGGCGATTACGTATTAAAAGCAATCTCCTTGTTATTGAAGGAAGCCGTTCGCAGTGAAGACACTCTCTGCCGCTTAGGCGGCGAAGAGCTAGCAGTATTGTTGCCTAAAGCCAATATTAACGATGCCATTGCCTGTGCAGACAAACTCTGCCGTATGGTTTCGCGCAACCATTTTCAACTGCACAGCACCGCGCTTGGTACGGTCACCATTAGCATAGGTATTAGTGTTTATCCGGTTCACGCACTCAGCGCTGAAGGTTTAAACAAAAGTGCCGATCTCGCCTTATACGAGGCCAAGACAAAAGGTCGCAATCGCTTTGAAGTGGCCATAAACAATGAAGAAGGAGAGCACTCCTACTGCCTTGTTGAAGTGGATGAAGAAAAAAAACAAGCAAAGCGCAGTAACAGCTAATTGTTCATACATAAGCTTTGATCACCAGCTCAAGTCCAGTACTATCGTAGTCCTTGCAGATAAACATAAAAAGGATTACGCATGAGTGAAGAAAATACCGGAACAACAAACATAGAAAGTACAAGCCCAAATGGCAGCGTTGAGAAAGGTCTTTCGGGTGATTATGAACTAAGTATCGGCAGCTTATTTCAAGATAGCTGGGCCCTTATTCAAGGGCGCAAACTCACTTGTGTTATTGCCGTCATCTTGCTCATAGTTTCAATCGGGGCAATCAACTTTGTAGCCGAGTTTGTACTCGAATTAATCTCACCAGCAAGCCAAAGTGGGTCGCCCGATGCCTCATTGCAGCTTGAGCCAAGTACCGGCATAGCTTTTGTCATCCAGCTTATTGTCTTGATGGTAAGCACGCCCATTAATGTGGGCCTCACCCTCCTTGGTATTAAACTTGTTTCTGGGCAAGAAGCTCAACCTACGTCCATCTTTGAGTACTTCCCGCACACAATAAAGCTCTTTTTATTAATGGTGACGATGTATATTTTGGTCTTTATTGGCTTCCTTTTACTAGTCATTCCTGGCCTCTATCTAGGCATCGCTTATATTTATGCGCCAGCATTAATGGTAGAAAAAAACATGGGAATCTGGGAGGCGCTGGAAACATCAAGAAAAACCGTGACTCACAAATGGTTCACTGTGTTTTTCACTGTATTACTGCTTCTCATTGTTATATTTATCTCATCCCTGCCTGTACTGATCGGCCTTATCTGGACCTTACCTTTAGCCGTAATGTTAACTGGCCTTATGTATAAACAAATGTTTGGCATAGAAACAACAAATGCCATTCAAAACATCTAAGCAAGATACCCAGCGGAGCCGCCGATCTGGCTCCGCCATACCATTTATCCACTCTTAACGAGCAAGCTCTTACACCTTCCCTATACTAAAAGCAGTTCTCACTTTTAGGACAACTGCCTTAGTTATGGAGCACGATCTAGATTTTCCAGATTTTATAGATAGCGAAAGATACTTAAGCCTCGACCAAGAACTAAGTGAGGCGGATCAATTGCGCGCGATGCTTAGCAATCTAACTCGCATTCACCTTCTAACTGCCAGTAGCTATGACAGCTTTGATGAGCTAATTCATCAATATCTACTTTCTGGTACAGAGATTTTTTCCTTAGAGACAGGCATTGTCAGCCAGATCAAAAGTGACGGCAGCTACCATGTCTTAGATGTCATCAGCCCCCTTGAAGTGCTAGAAGCGGGGCAGATATTTCCCTTAGAAGACACCTACTGCAAATATGTCTACCAACAACAGAAGGTACTTGGTATACCTCAGGTCGGGAAATTATCCTTTATGGCTCAGCACCCGGTATATAAGAACTTAAAACTAGAAGCCTATTTAAGCGCGCCCATTTATGTACGCGACACACTGTTTGGAACCTTAAATTTCACCTCAACTCACTCTCGTGCATATGCTTTTAGTGAATATGAATGCTCGATGATTCAGCTACTTGCCAACTCTATTGGTAATTACTTACTACTAAGAGATAAAGAAGATAGGCTACTGACCCTCAATCAGCGCATTAAAACCTTTGTAGGCTATGTTAGCCACGATCTGCGAACACCACTGAGTGCGATTACCAGCTTTAGCGCCATCGCAAAAAAAGAAAGCGAAAAAAACGAACCGAACCTATCTAAATTACAAAAAATCATCCACAAAATAAGTACTGCGTCAGAGCACGCAATAGAGTTAACACACAGTATTCTCGAGAACGCAGCCATCAGTACCGGTAAGCTCTCATTAAACATACAGACATTTAACGCAAAAGAGTTATGCCAGCAAAGCATAGCCTCACTCGAACAGATTCAAGAAGATTGTAAAAAAGAAGTGGTACTTCACTGTGATGCTGCCGCTAGTATGTATGCAGACAAGAAACGCCTGCAACAAGTGCTCGAGAATTTACTAATCAACGCACTAAAATACGGAACAGCCCCAATAATATTAAAAGTAAAAAGTCTCGATTGCGGATGCGAAATTAAAGTAACAAACAGCATTGATCCAAGCAAAGCTACAACAGAAATAGATCATTTATACTCAGTTGGTTTTGGTTTAGATATAGTTCAAGACATACTAAAAGCACACCGCAGTGAACTCTTAGTCAAACAGGAAGACGATCATTATCACTGCAGCTTTTTTCTTAATAACAACTGACAAGTTTCATCACAACAGCATCATCAGTCATTTATAAGAAAATGACTGATGATGCTCGCGGCATAACCAAGCGCTATTGCCGGTGTCCAGCGCAGATGGCTAAAGAAGCTATAAGCCCCTCTCGCCTGCCCCATAAGTGCAACTCCGGCAGCCGAGCCAATGCTAAGTAAAGAACCGCCAACACCGGCTGTTAAAGTCACTAAAAGCCATTGAAATTCGTTCATATCAGGCTCCATGCTTAACACTGCGTACATAACCGGAATATTGTCCACAATAGCCGACAATACCCCAACCAGAATATTCGCCGCTGTAGGGCCAAGCTCACCGTACATCAACTCCGAACCTAGACTTAAATAACCAATAAAGCCCAGACCACCTACAGCGACAATCACACCATAAAAGAAAAACAATGTATCCCACTCGGCTTTGGCAATTTTATCAAACACGTCAAAATCGTCTTTAACACGATATTCCGCAGGTTCGTCACTATGATCAATACTATGTCTACCGCCACTACTCTCACGTAAATAAAACCCATAGAACTTCAAATAAGCCAAACCCGTCATCATGCCAAAGACGGGGGGAAGATGAAGCACAGAGTGAAAACTTACCGCTGTTACAATCGTTGCAAGAAACAAACACACAATCACAACACCACCATTTTTAATTTGGCTTAAGTGCTCTTGCTGTTTTGCGGGGTAACCTGTGGGTATTACACGATGCATTAACACAGCCGGCACAATAAAATTAATCATCGATGGCAAGACCAGTTTTAAAAAGGTGAAAAAGTCGATAATGCCCTCTTGCCAAACCATAAGAGTGGTAATGTCCCCGAAAGGGCTAAAGGCCCCTCCTGCATTGGCAGCAACAACGATATTAATACAGGCCAAACCGATAAAGTCTGGCTGCTCGCGACCTACCGCCATCACTACCGCACACATAATTAAAGCGGTGGTTAAATTATCAGCCAGTGGCGAAATCAAAAACGCCATAAAGCCCGTCACCCAAAACAGGGCTCTATAACTCATACCAAGCTGAATTAAATAATCACGCAACCAGTCGAATACTCGTCGTTCGAGCATGGCATTAATGTAAGTCATAGCTACCAAGAGAAAAAAGAACAGCTCTGCGTATTCAAGAAAGTTATGTCTAAGCGCAGCATGCACTTGTGCCTCGCTTCCTGTACCACGACTCGCCACGGCAATTAATAGCCAGATTAGGCCTGCCGCCAGTAAGACGGGTTTCGACTTCCTTAAGTGCAGTTGCTCCTCAAACACGACACAGATATAAGCCACGGCAAAAATGAGCAAAGCGCTATAACCCACCCACGAAGAGCTGAGTGAATGACTTTGCAACTCAGAACTTTCTGCCAATGCAAGGCTAGAGCTAAAACAAAATACAAGCCCTATGCAAAAGAGAAAGAAACGAAAAACGATCATAAGCACCACGTCCTTGCGTGATTCAAGCAAAAGTCGTTTGCAAGACAAACGATCTCTACTAAGTGTAGACATAGCACTAGAGTAGGGCCCACATCATGCCTTATACTTTGCCGCGTTTATCGCCTCATCCCTTGTTTAGGAAAAACACTCATGCCTTTAAACACCCGTTTTTTAATAGTACTTAGCGCACTGGTGTTGAGCTTTGGCGCTCAAGCCAACAATCGCCAAATGAACATTATGGACTTTAGTCTTTATATACCTTGGGACTACAGCAAAGACCTTAATACTAAGAATGGCAGTAGCGCTGAAATTGAAGGCAATCATGGCTTTGGTTTAGGCATGGGTTATAGCTGGAGCGATAGCATCAGCACACGCTTTGACCTGCAATGGAACCACCGAGATTACAGTGGTATTCAGGTCTCTGATGGCCCACTTAAAATAGAACAGCCTTATCGAAGTCGCTTAGACAGTATCCACATGGACCTTGGCGTCGATTGGTATCTTATTAAAAACCGCCCTTGGACACCGTTTTTAAGTGCGAGTGTAGGCTGGAATTTTTATGACTCAAACATTCCAGCAGGCCCAGGTGATTGTTGGTGGGACCCGATTCTTGGCCCCGTGTGTGTGCAGTCGACCTATACCGAAGATACTTGGAGCACAGGCTTAGCTGGCGGTTTGCGCTTTGATATTGGGGATCGTTATTTCACTCGTATTCTATATGGCGAGCGTTTTATCAACATGGACAACATTAATGGCACCACCAACTTCCGTTATAGCCGTGTTGAATTTGGTTGGAGTTACTAAAGCCCAATTAAAGAGCTACGGCTTAAGGGTTTAAGTTCGCTTAAACCCTTATACTCTCCCCTTTTTGCGCCTGCCACCACTGCATCGCCTCTTTCATACTTAAATTCTCGGCAGCCCCTGCCTCGCCCATCAGAGAGCGCAAAACCAAATTGTTTAAACGATGCCCAGATCGACGACCATGGTAACTGGCAATAATATGAGGCCCAGCTAAGGCCATATCGCCAACGGCATCTAGACACTTGTGGCGTACAAATTCATCTTTATAACGCAAACCCTCTTCATTGAGCACTTTGTCCTTACCGACTACCACCGCATTGCTTAGAGAGCCACCGCGCGCAAAACCAAGCTTACGTAAAGCCGCTACATCCTCCTCAAAACCAAAGGCCCTTGCTCCTGCCAGCTTGTGTTCAAATAAACGCCCCGCAACAGTCACTTGTTTACTTTGACAGCCTATCGCAGCATGCTCAAAATCAATATCCACCCTCACTCGCGGTAAAGCTGAAGGGATTAAACTCACACTAGACTTTCCATCTGCGACAAAAACAGGTTTTTGCACAAGCAGAGCTCGGCGCTGAGCGCTCTGTTTAACAAGACCAACCTGACGTATCTGGCGAACAAAAGGCAAAGCACTGCCATCCAGTATCGGTACTTCAGGGCCATCTAGAGTGATATAAGCATTGTCGATCCCACAGCCACGCAAAGCTGCCAGTAGATGCTCAATCGTACTTACCCTAACACCCATTTTATTCATAATGGTGGTCGACAAATTTGTCTCACCAACATTGTACCAACGTGCAGCAATTTCAGGGTTACCATGTAGAACATCTCGACGCCGGAAAATATAACCACTGTTTTCATCTCCAGGCTGCACTGTCATCGCCACCTTTAAGCCAGTGTGTAGCCCGCGCCCTAGACAATGAAAGGAGTCTGCTAGGGTGTGTTGATAAAAACTTAATCCGGTATCGAAATAGCTCTGGTGCATGTGTCTCTCCACTTTTTTATTACACTCAGACTACCTTTGTAGACAGTTTTTACTTGTTCAAATACGACAGCAGCTTGACCCATACGCCTGATTAGCGACAATGGCCTTCTTGATCAAGGTGGAGCAAGGACTATGCAGCCCAGCACAATCTCATCGTGGGCCCTGCTTGTGTGGCAGGAACTGAAGGAACGTGGAATCAACCCTAAACCTATTTTTGAAGAGTTAGAGTTAGACCCATCTCGGCTTAGTGAAAATATGGCGCGCTATAAAATGGAGAAGATGACCAAACTCTGGCAGCGCTCACTAGAGTTAACAGAGGATCCACTGTTTGGCATCAAAGTTGGAGAGCGCTGGAGCCCAACCACGTTTCACGCCCTAGGTTTTGCATGGCTAGCCTCGAGCCATCTCTACGACGCATTTCAACGCTTTAGCCGTTATAGCCGTTTATTAAACGACGCCTTAGAGATTCAAGTTTATAAAGACAGTGGTGATTATCGTTTTAGCTTTGGCTGGATAGATGCGAGTCAACGCTGCGATGTACATTATTTAGCAGGAGAGGCATCCATGATGGCCTGCTTAAAGATGTGCAGGATGTTATTAGGTGATGAGTTTACTCCAATCGAGGTCAATACCCGCTTAAAACGCTCCGAGGCAACAAGCGAACTAGAAAACCGTTTTGCCACCACTGTGCATTGCAATGCCGAACAGAGTAATTGGTTGATCAGCCACTTCGACATGCATAAAAGCCTCGCTTCTGGTAATGAAGAGCTGGCCATGATGAATGAAAACGTGGCCTTAAAATACCTCAGTACTTTAGACAAAACGCAGGTGCTACCGGCCCTGCAACATGCCTTGCTTGAAGCCCTGCCTTCAGGGGAAGTCAGTGAGCACCATATTGCAGAGAAACTACATATGAGCTCTCGCACCTTACAACGTAAGCTTGAGGCCGAACAGCTAACCTTCTCATCGGTATTAAATGAGTTACGCAAGAGTATGAGCCGACACTACATCGAGAACAGTCACTTGAGCTTGACCGAAATAACATACCTGCTCGGCTTTTCAGAACAAGCTAGCTTTACCCGGGCCTTTAAACGCTGGTATGGGCAGGCCCCAAGCAAATATCAAAAAGAGTGCAAACAAAGCGCCTAATGAAGAACCTTGTTGTAAGTATTTGCCTATTCGGCAGCATAGCTTTGTTTAACCCCCTTAGTTTCGCCGATACCTTAGTCACCAATTTAGATGAAGACATAGAAGAAGAGCAAAATCATAAGAGCTGGTTAGCAGCGCCCGGTATTTATTATTCAGAATATCTCGATGTTGCTATAGGCGCAGGGGCTTATTTCAAAGGTTTTCGACAAGAACAAGAAAGCTTTTTTGTTTCCGCCTACACCAGCCAAAGTGGGTCACGTGGCCTATGGCTATACAGCTACCAAACCCAGCTATTAGATCGCTTATTTGTCGACAGTAGCTATCACTGGGGCTGGCGCCACGATGTTAAAACATTCCGTCAAGGCAACCCTAACTTTAGTGATGAAGTTGCAGGCAGTAACGACAGCAGTGATGATAATTTTATTGAATCAACCGGTGAAGATACTTATTTAAATTTTAAATTTTATTATGTGCTTCCTTGGGGGGACGGGGAAGAAGGAGGCATCCACGACTATAAAGTCTCTAAAGGCCGCCTAGTCGAGGCAACCGCCAGTGGCGGCCGTCTGTTTAACCCTCAACTCTCAGGGCGCTTTTTTATTGGTAGCGAACTCTTTGCCCAACGACAATTATTTAGCGATAAATACGACATTGGTTACGATGGCCATACCACCGGCGCAAGAATATTTGCGCAATACGACAATAGAGATTGGCGCGATGAACCCAGTAAAGGCTCTAATCATATTCTTACTTTTAGCCGTGACGCAGGTATCTTAGATAGCACCAGCACGTGGTCAAAAGTAGAGCTCGACATGACAAAATATTGGAGCTTAGGATCTAGCAACTGGGCGAAAAACCGCGTTCTTGCTTTTAATTTTTATACTGCCGATGTACCTACATGGGGAAATGATGAGCGCCCACCAGAATTTGAGCTACCAAGCTTAGGTGGCGTCGACCGCTTAAGAGCCTACCCCTTTCGCCGCTATATCAGCCGTTCAGCCATTTATTACGGCTTAGAGCATCGCTACACCTTAATGACGAACCCTATTAACTTAATCCCCCTGCCCGATTTTATTCCTGACTTTGATTTACAGGTAGCAACGTTTGCCGAGCTTGGTCGCGTGAATGACGCTTACGACTTTAAAGAATTAAACAAAGATATGCAGTGGTCTGCTGGTGTCGGCCTTAGGGCCAACTTACTTGGTTCCATAGGACGTATGGATATTGCAACCAGCGACCACAGCTGGGCATGGTACTTAAGCGCAGCCTACCCTTGGTAACTTAATTAAGCCTCACTAATAATGAAAACTTAAACCAATACGTACACTCTCTTTTTTCTGATTGTAATAGCGAATCACCTCACCATAACCCCAAAAATACTGAACGAATATGGTTGGTTTAAAGGCTTTAAAAGGTTGTCGATAGTGTAAACCGATGACTCGCTGACCATGTTCAAAATTAAGCCATCCATCTCCTGGCACCAACTTAAAAGACAGGTCAAGCTCATTGTTTTTCCAATCAATCACATCACGATAAGCAAAGTTCATTTCCCAGGGGCCAAGATATTCATTGATATCTTTATTGTTCTTACTTTTTTGTATATCGCTAAACAAAGTGGTTGTCCAAACCAACTGCTTACCCGCAGGTTCAAACATAGAATTCAAGCGTAGCTGCCACCTATCCCAGGATCGGCTCACCTCGCCTTGCTCACCATTAGAGCGGTGAAACCAACCTGCATCAACTGAAACCAAAGGCCCCTCATCCAACATAAAGCGGTAAAAGGATTCCGGCATAAAATTATTATCTTCCGCCGGTAAATGCTCATGATAAATATCCCACAAGACCAAATTGGTATAAGCCAAATACCACTCGGCAAGTATTCGATATTTAAAGCTGTATTGCAGCAGTAAATCTTCGTCATTTAAGATGGCGTAATTCAGCTTATATAAAGAGAAATCTTGATCTTTATTGCTACCTACAACCGCATCTTTCACTTTAGCTGAGCGCTGCTCTTGAGCACTTATAGACTTAGATGCATCCCAGGCAGGGGCATCAAGTGCAGTAGCACCTAATGAAGAAAACACACCCAGCACTAATAGTACACGTAAGCTATTTATCACCTGCAAGCTACAGCTATATAACGCCACAAAACACCCTATTTAATCATCAATTATTGTTAATACAATTTTGCTTTAATCGCATTACTCAGAAATCTATGAAATCGACTCAAAGCCTTGTTGAGCAAGCAGTAGCGCTCCATATTCAGCAGCCTGTTCTGCTGGCAATAACACAGCAGATAAACCTTGACTGAAATAAGGCCGATAAGCATCCGCTAAACCACCACTGATAACAATACGACCTACATCAACACAGCTCATGCTAGTTACCATATTTTCTATATAAGTGACGGCTTCTGCAATCAGACTTAAAGCAACTTGATCGTCTTGTTTTGCAGCCTTAAAAACAAGTGGTGCTAAAGCTGCAAAATCTCGTTGAGTCGCCCCCTGTAAAGCTTGAATTAGGCCCAACTCATCACTGCAATTAAAAAAGTCGAATAAAAACGCCAACAATAAAGTCTCTTGGGCGAGCCCATCCACACTTAATAAACTCATTTCCAGCGCTTTTAAGCCTAACCATGCTCCACTTGCTTTATCACCAATAGGAAAACCATGCCCGCCCCAACTATAAACTTGGCTAGACACACGAGCATAAGCACAAGAACCCGTACCTAATACAATAATGCCGCCATCTTGCTCACCGTGCTCAGCAAGACAAGCAATATCTAAATCACTGCTAACATGCACTTGTAACCAGGGGTGAGCCCAAGCCTTTAAGGCGTGTTTCACCGAGCTGATATTCGCTCCAGCTACGCCCATACCAACAACTAAGCTGCTCATATTCCTGATAGTAGCTTGCTCACAAGCTTGTAGAATAGCCGCCTGTATAGATTCAAGCGCCAAGTCGAAATCCTGCCAAGCATTGGCAGGCCCACCTTGGCCACTGGCGATTATTTCTGCTTGTTGATTTTGAATAAGTGCCCGGCAACCCGTGCCTCCAGCATCAACACCAACAAAATAAATTCCTTGTTGATTAGTCATTGAGCAAGCCATCTTTATCCAATGCGTAATACCTACCTTTTTGCCACAACTCTTGTAGGTTCAAGTCTTTATCTAAATGCAATAAAGAGGCATCACGCCCCTTGGCAATAGAGCCAAGCTTATGATCTAGAGACATCATTTGAGCAGGGTATAAGCTGGCCATGTTCACAGCTTCAAACAGTTCGATATCTAAGCGTTCTACACAGTTCCTTAGTGCACTGAGCATATCCAAGTCTGAACCTGCAAGCACATTGTCTGCCGTGGCACAGCGGCCTTCTCTGGCTTGTATCAACTCGCCGTTTAAATAAAAAGATTTTTCTTTGGCTCCCACACTCGGCATAGCATCAGTAACCAAAACAACCTTGCCGCGAGGTTTAGCAGCTAGCGCAAGCTTAAGTGAAGCATCATGAACATGATAACCATCCACAATAATAGATACCCAGCTTTCTTTATCATTTAAGGCAGCACCCACCACACCCGGCTCACGACTATTTAGAGGTGTCATTGCATTATATAAATGGGTAAAACTACTTAAACCCGCTTTTAAGGCCGCTTGTGTTTGTTCAAAGTTGGCGGCGGTATGGCCTGCTGCAATCACCAAGCCCTGATCCACCAACTGTTTAATATAGGAGCTGCTATTTTGCTCAGGCGCTAAGGTTAATAAAAGACGCCCTCGCCGTTTTTCTTGAAACAGCTTTATATTTTCTTCATTAAGAGAGCAAAACACATCGTCATTATGCACACCTTTGCGCTGGGCATTTAAAAATGGCCCCTCAAGATGCAAACCTTGCACACTTGGAACAGAATCCAGCGCCTCATTTAGGCAGTTCAAACATTGTTCTACGACAGCCAGCTCATCGCTTATTAGGGTCGGCAGCATGGCTGTTGTACCAAAGGTCAAATGCGCTCGTGCGATGGCAGCCATCCCCGCCACGCTGGGCTGGTCATTAAGCAAGACACCAGCACCGCCATTTACTTGGGTATCAAAAAAGCCGGGGACTAAATAACCACCATTTAAATCGATAGATGACATCTCGGCCGAGAACTCATTAACAGAAACAATGGACTCGATTTTCTCTCCGTTAAGTAGCACAACCACATCAGTCAACCATGCATGTTGATGATGCACGCGGGCATTGATCAAAGCTTGGCGCACGCCATTCTCCTAAAATGAAGCTCTAACAACAAAGGGCCAATTGTAGCGACTCCATCGCACATCCACCTATTTTTCTTAGCAAGTTGTCACGAATTGCTCACAATACACGTGATAATCCCTAATTAAACAAAAAGTGCATTGATAATTTCATACGAGGCACCTAGCATGGTCAGCCTTAATCCGTGCTAACAAGGTTGTTTAATGCGACGCTTTCGCTCTCTACTTATTTGTTTTATGGCTTCTGCTGCTTTAACAGCCTGCCAAACTCAAACCCAGACTCCAACTGACAGCACAAGCGCTGATAGCAAGGAGATGCCTCGCATTAGCAATTATCAAACGGGTCGTCTTGAAATCTACGATGACAGGGCTCTGAACTTCTTTGAGCAAGACCAACAAGCCCATGTACTTGCAGAAGGTTTCGAGTGGACTGAAGGCCCTCTGTGGGTAGAGAGCGGTCAATACCTTTTGTTCTCAGACATTCCACGCAATAAAATTATGAAATATGAGCCTGAGTCAAAAACACTCAGTACCTATCTAGATAACTCCGGTTGGAGCAGTTCAACCCATCTTGAAGGTTACGGCTCCAATGGTTTGTTATTAAATCAGAACGATGAATTAATATTAATGCAAACAGGGCAACGCCAAGTCGCACTTATGCAAGCGAGCTTGGAGCAACCCAAAAGTGAGTTCCTTAGCCTCGCCTCTCACTATCAAGGTAAACGCTTAAACAGCCCCAATGATGCGGTATTTGATAACAACTTCAATCTGTATTTTACCGACCCAACTCACGGTTTAAACGATAAAGACAAGCGTTATTCAGAGCTCGACTTTAGTGGTGTCTATCGTATCAATGCCGATAAAGAGTTAAGCCTTGTCAGCGATGAACTGAGCTTTCCAAATGGCATTGGCTTATCAACTGATGAAAAAACGCTGTATGTTGCGGTCTCAGATAAAACCCATGCCGCTTGGTACCACTTTGATGTAAAGAGCGATGGCAGTTTAGGTAAAGCCAAGATTTTTTATGACGCCAAAGAAGAAGTAGACACAAGCGATAAAGAGCACCCAGGTTTGCCAGATGGCATGAGTGTGCACAGCAGCGGCGCCATCTTTGCTACAGGCCCCCATGGTTTATGGTTATTTGCCCCAGACGGCACAGTATTAGCGCGAGTATTTATTGACTCGTTGGTATCCAACGCCGAGCTTAATGCTGATGAAAGCGTTGTTTACCTAAGTGCCGACGACTATCTTATGAGCTTTAATATCAAAAAAGGCGCTCATCTTTAAATAGACATGATAAGCCACCTATACAAAAGGTGGCTTTAGCAGCACAGCCAACCCTAACTCAGTAATAACTGAGTAAAAGCATGCCTCAAGTTATAAGTATCACGATCTTCCATAAACAAAAACTGACCCGATGGGTTAATTTCAAGAAAGACCCACTCTCCTTTTGAATTTTGCCTAAAATCCAAAGCGCCATAATCCAAGCCCAAGACCTTCATCAAACTGAAAATCATAGTTTGTAACTCTATAGGCAAAGAGATGCTTAGCCACTGAACAGACGTATCGAGACGCCAATCGAGATACGCCACTTCTGAGCGACTAGATACTTCCGCAGCAAAGACTTGATCACCAATAACAGTAACCCTTACATCACGCCCCAAATCAATTAACTCTTGAAAGATCACAGGAGCGTACTTCAGCGTTTGCAAGTCCTCATTGAGTTCCTCACTCCACTCTCGAGTTTCTACAATGCGCCAAGATGGAGAGTGAAAAGCCTTAAAGACAACACGCCCCTTATACTTAGCAACAAAATCTCGAACAGCATTCGGATCATTGCACATTAGAGTATCAGGAATGTTAAGACCTAAGGCTTTTGCATGCTTAAGTTGATAGGGCTTATGGTCCGCCATAGACTGCTGCAAAGGATCGTTAATTAAACGGCAACCCGAGGCCAATAAAGCTCCACGAATTAAACGATCACTTTCAATTAAGCAGTAGTTGCGCACTCGCGGGTCATCAATGTCATCGGGTATCTCCGCTGCCATAGGCCTACGCCACCAGCATGATGCATATTGAGACAGCTCTATACTACGCTCACCGACGCCATCAAGAACAACACCTCGACTGTCGCTATAAAATGAAAGTTGCTGCTTAGCAGGAAAACCCGAACTATCCCAAATTTGCACCTCGGCTAATTCTTTTGACTCAATATACGCTGCGATATCCTGAGCGTGAGCATCGTCTTGCGGCGCCAGAATTAAAACCTTGTTCTTAGTCACCATGGAAAGTTCAAACCTCCACGGAAAGAACCGTGACCACTATCATCTTGCTCTTCATCAGCTCTTGCATCAGCCACATAATAAACCCCATATGAATCACAGGTAGGCAATAATAAACCGGTCATTTTAGTACAGGTTCCCTGAACCGCTGTTTGATAAGCAGTGCTATAAGAACAGCTAGTACTATTATCCTTATTAAGGCCACCAGGTGAAAAACCACCAAAATCCAAATCGGGTAAGTCGACACCAGGAATACGCCCAGGATACTCCCATTCAATTGGAGGTAACTCTTTAGGCCCTGGTAAATCACCACCAACACCTGTACGGCCAATGCTTAAAACCTGTTCCGCAGCTGAGGGCTGCAATAAAACAAAAGGATTATTGTTGGCTAATTTTTCAAGGGGGATGGTGATATCGCTACCGGGCTTCGGAATTTCAAACGGGTCAACCACACCAACAACTTGCTGGTTAAAATCAGTAATAACTAAAACGCCACTTGTCATCGGCTCCTGACCTTCTTTATAGGTCGCAAAAACCGTGTGATGTAACTTGGTATGAGGGTTGTAAAGAAGTTCAAACACATTTGAAACTTCCATACCTGACTCAAACACTTCGGCCAGTACTTGTAATACTCGCTTATCCTGCATAGAGGCGCGAGTATTATTTGGATACACACGCTCAGTTTCAGTCTTTGTTAAATCGTCATCAAATAACGATGCCAATGTATTCAGTTTTTCTTCAGTTTTACTACTAGGTTTACATGCTTCCATCTCTACATATCCTTATATAGTGTAAGAACGTCAATAAACAATATAACTCCCGTTTTTTACCGTTTATTTATATTACTTACCTCAGGACTTGTAACAAGGAAACTGAGTCACATATTTAGATTATATATGAGGGCTAAAGCGGCTTCGTTAGTAACAAAACCGCCTCAAAATAGAGCATTAATAGCAAGCAGGGAACTAGAAACCCTGAAGCGAGTTATAGGAAGAAAGTGTAAGCGGGGTTCTTACTTTCATCCCAGTAGCTGTAATTAAGATCATCTAATAACTGCTCTAAATCTTTGCGCTCGGCTTTAGGCACTTGCATGCCAACCAATACCCGCCCAAACGCAGAGCCGTGGTTGCGATAGTGGAACATACTTATATTCCAGCGGCCTGCTAGCTTAGTTAAAAAGTTAAGTAGAGCACCTGGGCGTTCAGGAAATTCAAAACGGTACACACATTCATCATTGGCCTCAGGCGCTTTACCTCCAACCATATAACGCGTGTGCAACTTGGCCATTTCGTTGTCGGTCATATCGACAACCTCATAACCTGCACCTTGCAGCTTAGCCAGTATCTCTTCTCTATCGTTCTTATCCGGGCTAACCGCTAAACCGACAAAAATATGTGCTTGCTCATTATCTCTATAACGATAATTGAACTCGGTAATCGCACGGCGCCCCAGCAACTGGCAGAATTTTTTATAAGCACCCGGTTTTTCAGGAATGGTCACGGCAAAAATCGCTTCGCGCTTTTCCCCAATTTCTGTGCGCTCACTGATATAGCGAAGTCTATCGAAATTGGTATTGGCACCACTGTCGATGGCAACCACCGTTTTACCCTGCCAGTTATTAGCAGCCACATATTTTTTCAAACCAGCAAGAGACAATGCACCTGCAGGCTCCGCAATAGAGCGAGTATCTTCAAAAATATCTTTGATTGCCGCACACATTTCATCGGTACTTGCAGTAATCACCTCATCGACGCTTTCTTTGAGTACTCGATACGTTTCTTTACCGATCTGGGCGACAGCCACACCTTCGGCAAATAGGCCAACATGGCTCAAGGTGGCTCGGCGCTTTTTATCCCAAGCCAGCTTTAAACAAGCGCTGTCTTCGGCCTCAACCGCAATCACCTTGGTCTCTGGGCGAACGTGTTTAATATAAGCGGCAACACCGGCAGCCAAACCACCGCCGCCAACAGGAACAAAAACCGCATCGATATCACCGCTGTATTGGCGCAATATCTCCATGCCAACAGTACCTTGCCCAGCAATCACATCACCGTCATCAAATGGATGCACATAGGTTAGGCCTTTTTCTTCCACCAACTTATTGGCGTGAGCAGCCGCTTCATCATAGGTGTCACCAACTAATACCGCCTTGGCACCACGGCGACGTACCGCATCCACTTTAATTTGTGGTGTCGTACGTGGCATAACGATGGTTGCCGCCACCCCCAAGTGCTGCGAAGCAAGCGCCAAACCTTGAGCGTGATTCCCTGCCGAAGCAGCGACAACACCCTTGGCTTTTTTGTCATCACTAAGCAAGCGTAATTTGTTATAGGCACCGCGAATTTTAAAACTGAATACAGGCTGTAAATCTTCGCGCTTGAGCAATACCTTGTTATCGCAGCGCGCGCTAATCAGTGGGACTTCATCCAAAGGTGTTTCTATGGCGAGGTCGTAGATACGCGCATCGAGGATGCGTTTGATATAAGTTGCTGGCATGGCGCTCTTTTGTATTCCGTTTGGTGTTTACGTTAAAAGCCACGAATACTAAAGCATAGCTCGGCGCGAGTCATGCACGGCTAGCCAGAACAAGCACACTTATAGAGATACTTGAGACAGACCAAAACAAACCTCCCCTGAATTTAAGGACAGCGTATTTAGCCTCAAGGTAAATACAGCCCTTAGCACTAGCTCAAAAACAATAACATCATGCCAAAGCATGGCGCCTAAAACGTTAAAACAAGACCTTAAGTATATTCCTTTCTAATAGGTCAAAACTTTGAACAAAACACGGTGAAAAGCCTAATT
Organism: Agaribacterium sp. ZY112; assembly: GCF_041346925.1. Classification (NCBI taxonomy): domain Bacteria; kingdom Pseudomonadati; phylum Pseudomonadota; class Gammaproteobacteria; order Cellvibrionales; family Cellvibrionaceae; genus Agaribacterium; species Agaribacterium sp. ZY112. The sequence goes on from NZ_CP166840.1 coordinate 488,794, forward strand.
TTGTTATATATGATCGCGACCGCACTACACAGGAAGTTCTGTTGTGCTGATAAACATAAAAATAAGCTGAGCTGACAGAGTCAAAAATGAGTAGCAAATACTTGTTACTAAGCTAACGATCTAAAGGAAAAATAGATGAAAACCTATCTAGGGTTTGCAAGGTGGCGACATGTCCTCGCCGCAGTTTTATGCTCACCATGTTTATTTGCCAATGCCGAAACCATTCGCACTGAAGCGGAAGATTTTTTAAGTTTAGGCGGCGATTATAACGACCAACAAGCTCAGCCAATTAGTGTTTACAGTGTTAACGGTAGCACAGCCCTTAATTACGTAAACCGAGGCGATTATGCCGAATACTCTATTGATGTTAATACAGCGGGTAATTACGACTTATCGTATTTCATTGGTACCGCTGTAAGCAGCAACGTTGAAATCAGCCTAGAGATTAACGAGGGCGGAAACTGGAATAGACTTGCCGCAACCGAAGTCCCCATGTGGGGCTGGGATAACTTCCAGGCACTTGAGCACGAACAAACGATTGCTCTACCTTACGGAAGCCACACTATTCGTGTTTACGCCAGCGGCAGCAATGACTGGCAGTGGAACTTAGATGCCTTCGAATTAAACTTGGCATCGGCAACCCCTAGCCCATCACCAAGCCCTAGCTTGAGCCCATCGCCAAGTCCTTCGCCCTCACCGAGTGTGAGCCCAAGTCCTTTAGTCTCACCCAGCGCTTCGCCAAGCCCAAGCCCAAGCCCAAGCCCAAGCCCAAGTATGATTGAGCTTGTTATTGAAGCGGAAGACTTTAATAACACCGGCGGTAGCTATGTCGACAATCAAGCAGAAGCGGTTAGTCGTTATAGCGTCGGTGACATCAGTGGCATTAATTACGTCAATCGCGACGACTATGTCGATTACCAAATCGATATTGCTCACGCCGGTAGCTATGAAATCAGCTTTAACGCCGGCACCGCCGTCGATGGTGCCGCTATTGAGTTTTTCTTGTTAGAAAATGCAAGCTGGCAGTCTTACGGTTTAACGCCTGTCGACAACACCGGCTGGGATAACTTTCAAATCTATAAAGCGGATAGCGAAGTACAGCTTAACGCTGGCCAACACAGCGTGCGCTTACAGGCGTCAGGCAGCCACGACTGGCAGTGGAATTTAGATTTGTTCAAGCTAACACTGGCTGGCTCAAGCCCCATTGCCTCACCAAGCCCTTCCGTGAGCCCAAGCCCTTCAGTAAGCCCAAGCGCCTCACCTAGCCCCGCAGTGACTCCTTCGCCAAGTGTTAGTCCTTCACCAAGTCCATCTCCAAGTCCATCTCCAAGCCCAAGCCCTTTGATAAGCCCGTCACCGAGCCCACTACCTAGTCCTTCACCTAGTGTTAGCCCTGTGACCGAGCTGCTTATAGAAGCGGAAGATTTTACCGAAGTCGGCGGAAGCTTCAGCGATGGTCAAGTTGAAGCGGTCAGCACCTTTAGTGCGGGCGATGTGATTGGTGTTAATTATGTCAATCGCGGCGATTACATGGATTACCTGGTCGATGTCTCCATTGCCGGTCGCTACGGTATTAGCTACCGAGCCGGTACTGCAGTTGATGGCGCCCAAATCGAGCTACTACAACTACAAAATGGCCAGTGGCTATCCATCGGCATAACCGATGTCGCTAAAACCGATTGGAACGACTTCCAAGATTATCAGGCTAACTACAGCATTGATTTAAACAAAGGCGAACAACACATTCGCATTCAAGCAACACAAAACTCAGACTGGCAGTGGAACTTAGACTCCTTTAGTTTCTCACTAGAGCAAGCCTTGGATACCACCGTCTTTGGTATTCAATTTAGTGATGACTTCTTTGCTATTTGCGCAAACGAGCATATTCAACAGCATGCTTATACTGGCTTTGAACAAATCACGGAACTTGATTGCTCCGCATCAAACATCAGCAACGTGAGTGATCTCCAGTATTTCAGCGCACTGGAACAGCTTGATCTTAGTGATAACCAAATCACCAACATCAATGTTGATTCGCTAGCTGCCCTACAAGAATTAAACATCTTAAATAACCGCTTAAGTCGCTCAGACTTAGATTATCTAAAGAGCCTTTCCCTTAACCTTATTGCTGATGACCTTATTGTTACCAGTGTTGCCGGCACAGGTATAAGCATTAACCCCGGCTCTGCCGGTGCAAGTTTTGGCGAAAGCTTAAGTTTCACTATCGACGTAGAGCAGGGCTGGTTACTTGAAGACATCATCGGTTGTGATGGTCAACTCCAGGGTAATATTTTTAACACCTCAGCGCTTTTAGCTGACTGCCAACTAGAAGCATTAAGCTCTGAAGATCAAGGCCAGCAATTTAGTGGTTACGTGTTTGAACAAGGCACAAATACCGCACTGTTTGGTGTTGAAGTAAAAGTGTTTACCGACAATGTTGAACAGGCTCTTGTAGCTAGCACTGATATGACCGGTTATTTTGAAATAACCAGTTTCGATAGCCCGCCACAAACATTAACTTTTGAACACGCTGACTATATGTTTGAAGAGTTTAATGAACAAAGCCCGCAGCAAGGCTTAAATATCGAACTTCGCAAACGAGTAAAAAGTGCCGCTACCGTACGCTGGGAAGGCTACCTTGCCGCTAATAACACCAGCCTAAATTACGTCAACAAACCTGAGTGGGCCGTGAACTTCAGCCAAAGTAATTTAAGTGGTGACTTCACGCCTAATCAAAACATCATTCGCCGCGACCCAAGTGCCGTGCTTGAAATCGATGGTTTGTATTACAACTGGTATAGCTACTGCGTCGGTTATTACGTCGGTTTTGGTAGCAGCGACCCAGAAGGCAAAGTATTCCCTTGGGATAAGTGTGATATTTATTACGCCACCTCAAGCGACGGCTGGACTTGGAATGAGCAGGGCCCTGCAGTCGTACGCGGCCCTGAAGGCGCTTTTGATGATAGATCCGTATTTACTCCTGAGGTCCTCAAGCATGAGGATCGCTACTACTTGGTTTACCAAGCAGTTAAAGCGCCTTATACCCAAAGAGTTAAAAACACCGTCGCTATGAGCTGGTCCGATTCGCCAACAGGGCCATGGACTAAACTCGACAAACCGATTTTAAAAGCGACCAATAATGGTATTTGGCAGGGCACGGCTGACGATCATTTTGCCGCGATTAAAAAAGGCGATTTCGACAGCCATAAAGTACACGATCCAACACTCTTACACTTCAACGGTAAATTCCATCTTTATTATAAAGGTGAGCGTATGGGTGAAGAGCGTTACTTCGGACAGCGTGAAATCAAATGGGGTGTCGCCACCTCAGAACATCCTTTTGGCCCTTATGAAAAGTCGGTTAGCAACCCGATTACCAATACCGGCCACGAACTTGTTATTTGGAAATACAAAAACGGTATCGCTTTGATCAACACCTTGGATGGGCCTGAGCGCAACACCATTCAATATGCTGAAGACGGTATTAATTTTGAAATCCAAAGTACGGCTAATAACCTGCCTCATGCGCAAGGTTTATTCCGCTCACCGGTAAGCGATACCGATCCACATGCAGGTGTGAGTTGGGGTCTAGGCCACGTGATGGTTTGGAATATCCCCGGTGGCTGGATGTATATCAACCGCTTTGAAGTTCAGCGTTAAGTTATTAATGCTAAGCCTCTGACAAATGACATTGTCGGGGGCTTTAGTTTTAAGCCGAGCCAGTTTACTGCGCTCGGCTTTTTTATTGGCACAGATCTATATTGCCAACGATATCGACTGCTCCCGTAATTATCGCCCGCTGCACAGCAGTAAAAATAAACAAAAGGCGTTACACTTCGAAATATCAATCGGCTTAGGCCTAATACAACATATCTTTAACACTGCAGCGCCCACTACAGATGAATAAACAAGACCAACTCAAGCATCAAGTCGCCAAAGCGGCCATCGATTACGTTGTTCCCAAGCTCAAACCAAGCGACGTACTTGGTATAGGTACAGGCTCAACGGCTAACTTTTTTATCGATATGCTCGACGGCCACCAAAGTAAATTTAAAGCGGCTATCGCCAGCTCTGAAGCCTCGGCCGAACGCCTAAAAGCCATCGGTGTTGAAGTCCTAGATATGAACGACGTTCAGAGTCTCGCTTTTTATGTCGACGGTGCAGACGAAAGCAATAAAGAACTTCACCTTATTAAAGGTGGTGGTGCCGCATTAACTCGCGAAAAAATTGTCGCCTCCATCGCCAAACAGTTTGTATGTATTGCCGATGAGAGTAAGTGGGTTGATTGTTTAGGCGCCTTTCCTCTCCCCGTAGAAGTGATTCCAATGGCTCGCGAAGCCGTTGCCCGTCAGTTGGAAGAACTCGGTGGTGATCCTCGCTGGCGTGAAGGTGTCATCACAGATAATGGCTGCGACATCCTCGATGTTCACGGTTTAAAAATCAGCAATGCGATTAAACTAGAAAGTGAGATCAACCAAATTGTTGGTGTCGTTAGCAACGGACTTTTTGCCAGACGCAAAGCCGATGTCATGTTGCTAGGTCGTGAAGACGGAGTGCAAATTATCTATCCAGGCTTGGGTGGCTAAACGCTTAACAGCCCTACAGCCCTAGCCAGCTCAATAGATCGCAGATTCTAGCCGTGCTCGGCATGGCCACTTTGTTTCTGGGCACGCCGTATATATGTCCCTATAGGCTTGACTAGCGCTTCCATGCGCTAGACAGCCCATCAACAAAGCCACCATGCCAAGCCCTCACCTAGCTGTTCAGTCCCAGCACATTTATTCCGATAAACACACAGCATTAAACTTGGCACTCAGCCAGTCCGAGCTGTTGCTTAGCTCTTAAAGGGTATCTGCCGCAGGACGCGGCAGCTAAGCCTATAGGGATATGTCCACGGCGTCCCTGCAAGAACTAAACAACAGATCGGACGAGATCAAGACTCACAACAGATGTGCATTCTTTTACATCCGTCCTATTAAACAGGCTACGATTTGAGCAAGGCCCTGTGCTACAATCGCGCCCCAAATTTTCCTCAGGCTTTAGCACGGACCGCTTAGCTTAGAATCCAACATTTCCGGCTTGTCCGACAGAGAGAATCATGAGCAAAACCTCACTGCAAAAAGACAAAATCAAATTTCTTTTGTTAGAAGGCGTACACGAAAGTGCGGTTGAGACCCTCAACCACGCTGGTTACACCAATATTGAATACGTAAAGACCGCACTGACCGGTGACGATCTGATCGAACAAATCAAAGACGCTCACTTTGTTGGTTTGCGCTCACGCACCCAGTTGACTCGCGAAGTACTTGAACAGGCACCTAAGCTTATCGCTGTTGGTTGTTTTTGTATTGGCACCAACCAAGTTGATTTAAAGGCAGCACAAGAAAACGGCGTTGTTGTGTTTAACGCACCGTATTCTAATACTCGCTCTGTCGCCGAACTGGTTATTGCTGAAGCCATCTTATTGCTACGTGGTGTTCCGGCCAAAAACGCAGGCTGTCACCGTGGAGAATGGTTGAAAAGCGCGGCAGGTTCGTTCGAGATTCGCGGCAAAACCTTAGGTGTGATTGGCTACGGTAGTATCGGTGCTCAGGTGAGTGTTTTGGCGGAAAGCCTTGGCATGCAAGTTATGTTTTACGATGCCGTCACCAAGTTACCGCTTGGTAATGCCGAGCAATGTAAGAGCCTTCAAGGCCTACTCGCAAAAAGCGACATCGTGACGTTGCACGTACCCGAGCTTGCCGCCACGAAAAATATGATTGGCGCTTCAGAAATCGCAGCCATGAAAGAAGGCGCCATACTGATTAACGCTTCACGCGGTACCGTTGTTGATATCGATGCACTTGCAGCGGCAATGGAAAGCAAACACATAGCCGGTGCAGCGATTGATGTTTTCCCAGTAGAGCCTAAAGCCAATGGCGAAGAATTTATTAGCCCTCTTCGCGTCTTCGACAATGCCATTTTGACCCCGCATATCGGTGGCTCAACCATGGAAGCGCAAGAAAACATTGGCTATGAAGTCGCAGAAAAGCTCATTAAATACAGCGATAACGGCACCACCACCAGCTCGGTTAACTTCCCTGAAGTTGCACTTCCGGCACAAGATAATGCACACCGTTTGCTGCATGTTCACCAAAACCGCCCAGGTATTCTGAACGCGATCAACCAAGTCTTTGCTGATCACGGCATCAATATCAGCGGCCAGTATCTGCAAACCAATGAAAACGTGGGTTATGTGGTTATCGATGTAAACGCTGAATACAGTGATATTGCATTAAAGCAGCTTAAAGCCATCGAAGGCACTGTACGCTGTCGCGTTTTATTCTAGCTCTCACTTTTAGCGGGCTGTTGAGCCCCTAAAAAGTCATCTAGGTAAGAGCCAATTGCAGTAAACATCGGCTCTTGCCAAGGCGCCGCCTCTCGAGTGAGGTGGTGGCGCGCCCCCTCCAAGATCATCACCTGAGCATTCAAAAACTTCTGTTTAAAACACGGTAAGTTGTAATCAAAATCCACAGTTTTATCACCTGTACCCTGCACAAGAAACAAGGGTATAGACGAAGCCGGCAAAGCCATAAACACTGCAGGCCAACGCAACATGGCAGCAATCCAACTCGTGGAAATATAGCGAACCTGCAAAGGGTCTTTATGGCATAGGAAATCAACAAAATCAGGATCATGGCTGTTACTAGTAAAACTGCGCCTGATCTTTTTCAGCCAGGGCCGCAGCACATAGTTTGCGCATTGAATCTTCTTCCAAGCTCGAACCTTTAATAAAGGCGCAAGAAAAATAGCCGCATCAACAGCAAGTGGCGTTTTTTGCAATAACGGGCCCGACCACACGGCCGCTCCAGTACTCTGACCTAGCGCGATACGCGCTAACTCGCCTTTGGGAAAATGCTCTAATAAGGCCTCAAGTGTTTGATGGTATAAAGAGAAATCATCAAGCTGACCAAAACCACCAGAGCTTAAACCATGCTCAGGTAAATCAAACGCCAAGACATTGATACGCTGGGACAATAAATACCGAATGAGCGGCTGATAAAGCGCAACATGATCAAACAAGCCGTGGCATATCACCACTTCTGCACGAGCTTGGTCTACAGCCCAGTAATGACAAGCCAACTGATAAGCCCCAGCCTGAATCGAACCAAAGTCATAACGATCAACCAAACCCTGACCAGCAAATAAGCCATCAAACTCATAAAAGCTGAAATACTCCAATAAAGCAGAGGACAGCCCTGAGGGTAAGTCTGCAGATAAACCTGAAGGAAGCTCAGCAAATACGGACAAAGGTGAGAACTTAGGAAGCGCTTGTTTAAGCGAGTTCACAAAAGCGAGGGGTTTTGGTGCTGTGCTGCTTGTCACGTCTAAAGACTGCTCCTAGAATCAAATTCCTCACCGAATAAATGGCAAGTACCTGTTTTAACTATGCGCCCTAGTTTACTCTTTTTCACACTTTTTTTAGTTCTAGCAAGCTGCTCAACTCGCTCAGAAGCAGCTAAAACCAACTCAGACGATAAAGTCATCGCCGGCTGGGTCGAAGAAGTTTGCTTCCCAGGTATTGAACAAGCCATAAAAGCCAAGCTTGATACAGGTGCAAAGACATCCTCAATTTACGCTGAAAATATTCAACGTTTTGAAAAAAACAATGAGCGCTGGGTTCGCTTTAACCTAGCTCTGAAAGATAAAAACCAGAAAGTGCATAAGCTCAAGCTAGAGAAGCCCCTGTCTCGACGAGTGAAAATTAAGAATCACGATGGCAACCATGACAGCAGGGTTACCGTTAATATTCCAATGAGCTTTAATGGCCAGACTGAAGAGGTGGAATTCTCGCTCGTCGATCGCAGTGAATATATCTACCCCGTGTTATTAGGGCGCCGCTTTTTAAGCCAATATGTCTTGGTAGATGCAAGCTCAACATTTCTGACTAGCAGCAGCTGCGGCAAATAAGCTTTAGAGGCCAATGCCTCTTAATGCAAACTCAATAGACTGCTCCAACTCCTGTTCTTTTTTACCCGTTCGTGCCAGTGACGCCGTACCGTGCATTAAGGCCATAAGAAAGTGACTCGAAGCCTCTGCACTTTTATCTAAGCCATGAGTCTGAGCCTCACTATCCGTAAGAAAAAGTTCACACAATACTCGCTGGCTTAACTCGGCCACTTCAAGAACTTTATTTTTTGCCGCTTCAGGTAAATCTTCAGCTTCCGTTTCAGCAGCGCATAAGGCCACATAACAGCCAGCGGGGGTACTTGCATCAAACTGGCTTTTCATAATTGAGCGCAGGAATAGGCTCAACCTTGTACGTAAATCGGTATTAGCGAGCTTCAAACAAGCAGCATGTTTATCGGCAATACGCTCAACATAAAAATCCGTAGCCTGAAGGAAAAGGGCTTCTTTATTACCAAAGGCTGAATAGAGACTTGGCTTATTAATTCCCATGCTGCTGGTTAAATCACTGAGAGAAGCGGCACCATAGCCTTTCTGCCAGAACACATTCATGGCCGCCTCTAAAGCCTGCTGCTTATCAAATTCTAATTTTCTACCACCAGCCATATTTACCTCATATGCATTTAGCGCACTCAAGCCCACGCCAAAAACAAGCCTGAAAGCATGTAGCTCTTATTAACTTCAATATTTTGTAAAAGTCTGTTGACACAACAATACCGATCGGTACAGAATAACTCAACCTTACCGATTGGTACAAAATTGAATTTTACCCGTATCTCAAGCCATCGCTAAGGCCCAACCTTCGATTTCGCAATGCCATTAGGGCACACCACAAGGAACAACGACAATGAGTTTTTCAGTTAAAGGTAAAGTAGCATTGGTAACAGGTGCAAACCGTGGCATAGGTAAGGCCATTGTTGAATCACTGATTAAGCACGGCGCGTCTAAGGTCTACCTTGCTGTACGTAAGCCCCAAAGCACTCAAGAGCTCAGCCAGCGTTATGCAGATAAAGTCAGCACGGTGTATTTTGACGCTGAAGAACCCGCCTCTATTCAAGCCCTTGCCGACAGCGCCCCTGATGTCGACCTACTTATAAACAATGCGGGTGTACTTGAAGTTGCCGAGCCTCTTGCAAAAAATGCGGTCGAAGCGCTTCAATATGAAATGAACATTAACGTTTACGGCTTAATTCGCATGGCTCAAGCCTTTAGTCCTATTCTAGAAAAACACCCTGAATCAGCCCTAGTTCAACTCAATTCAGTAGCCTCTATTAAAAACTTCACACCTTTTACTACTTATTCTGCATCAAAGGCCGCCTCCTACTCAGTTACTCAAGGCCTAAAAGACAGCCTCAAAGAGAAAGGCATTCAAGTATTAAGTGTACACCCGGGCCCCATCATGACTGACATGGCTACCAAAGCAGGCTTTGAAGAAGGTGATAGCAGTGAAGTGGTGGCAGAAGCGATTGTCGAGGCACTAGCCAAAGGAGAATTTCACCTCTTCCCAGATAGTATGGCCAAAGTGTTTGAAAGCGAATACCAACATTTTGCCGACAACATCATTAACGCAGATTTAAGCGGCTAACACTGCAAAGGCACACCAAGGATAACCTTGCGCTTATGGACGAGCGCAACTAAAACTTAGCTTCTATAAATTAGCTTGCCCTGCAATGAAGCTATCTCGATCTCTCTGAGCACTGTTGCTACAATCGCCTCACCTTTAATAAGTAACAAGCAAGGATAGACAAAGTGAACAGGCTAGCACTGATCAAAACACACTTGATCCTCGCGGCAGTATTCTTCCCTGCTGTGCTTATGTTTACCATAACAGGAGCCCTTTATACATGGGGAGTCAAAGGGAGCTATCAAGACAGCCAGTACACACTCACTTTGACACAAGCGCCAAAGCCCGACCTAGATATCTTTACACTGCTCGTTAGTAACGAGCTAACAAAATTAGATATCGAACTACCAACAGGTAAGTCAAAATTAAAACGCGAAGGAGAGCAAATACAATTTGAATGGCAAGGCTCATCTCACGACGTCATACTCAAACCCAATATAAAAGACGCCCAAGCAGAACTTATTATTAAACAGGCCTCCCCCTTACGCTTTTTTGTACAACTACACAAAGCTAAAGGAGCCGTGTTTTTTAAAATCTACACCACACTCTTTGCATTAAGTTTAAGCATTATTATGGCAACGGGTTTGATTATGGCTTGGCAAGTTCCTCGTTTTAAAAAGCTGACAGCTATAAGCCTCACAACGGGCCTGCTCAGTTTTATTGCCATCGCTCTTCTCAGCTAGAGCAGACTAAAGAACACACAGTACGTAAACAATGCCAAATATACTTATTATTGAAGATGAACGAGCCATTGCAGAAAGCCTAGAGTTTGTATTACAAAATGAAGGGTTTATTACTCAATGGAAAACTCTTGGTATAGAAGGGGCTGAACTTGTCGAAAGATCCACTATAGACCTTGTCATACTCGATATTGGCTTACCCGACATCACAGGTTTTGAGGTATGTAAAAGAATACGGCAATCATCACAAGTACCCATCATATTTTTAAGTGCCAGAGGCGATGAACTAGACAGAGTCGTTGGCTTAGAAATTGGAGCTGATGACTATGTGGTCAAACCCTTTAGCCCAAGAGAAGTTGCAGCTCGAGTCAAAGCCATTTTAAAGCGAATACAACCTATAGACGCATCACAAAATTTGACCAACCCAAAACTCTTTAAAATCCATAAAAATGGAAAAACCATAAGCTACAACGACCAGCTATTAGATTTAACAAAAGCTGAATATTTACTATTAGCCCACCTTTTAGAGAATTCAGGCCAAGTATTATCTCGAGGCCAACTTCTAAATGCGGTTTCGAACTCACATCATGACGTATACGAACGAACTGTAGATAGCCATATCAAAGCGATCAGATCAAAACTTCGTGACATTAAAGCTCCTGAAAAATTAATTAGCACTGTACGCGGCTTTGGCTATCGATTTGAAGGCGACTCATGCCATTAAGCATCAAAGTTTTTATAGCCTATACAATATTTGTCCTAATTTGTGGATATATCATCACATCGGCAATGATGGCCGAGATAAAACCAAGCATACGCCAGTCAACCGAAGAATCCTTAGTTGATACAGCCAACTTACTCGCAGAAGTATTAAAGGCCCCTGTAAAAAACCAACAAACCAACACTAAGTACTGGACAAATATTTTTGATCGATACAACTCAAGAGAGTTAAACGCAACAATATGGGGGAACCTAAAATCTTCCGCCCACCAACGTATTTATGTTACAGATCATAACGGCTTAGTTCTGTTAGATTCACAAGCTAAAGCTGTTGGCAAAGACTTTTCGAAATGGAGAGATGTTAATCTGACTTTACGCGGGCAATACGGAGCAAGATCCACCATTGAGAACCCCAAGGACCCAAACTCGACGGTAATGTATGTTGCAGCTCCGATTAAAGACAAGGGAGAAATCATTGGGGTAGTCACTGTTGCCAAACCCAATGAAACCTTGGCTCCATATATTGCTAAAGCACAGCACCGTTTAATGTATATGATGTCTGTCTTTATTGGTGTAGCAATTAGTTTGGGAGCACTTTTAGCGTGGTGGTTTGGCCGAGATATGAAACGCTTGCAAGAATTTGCCCACGAGGCCAGTAGAGGGAACAGAGAAAACATAAACCCTAAGTCGTTTCCAAGAGGAGAGATGCGCTTACTCGCCAAAGCAATGAGCACCATGCGCCAAGAGTTAGATGGAAAGACTTATGTCGAAAATTATGTGCAATCTTTAACTCATGAATTAAAAAGTCCTTTAGCTGGGATTACGGCATCATTAGAAATACTCTTACAAGAAAAAACATCAGCGAGCCAGCAAGAAAAATTCTTAAGCACTATCAACAATGAGAGCAAGAGGCTAAACCACTTAGTAGATCGGGTACTAAAGCTAGCGCAGTTGGAAGCCCAAGAAGCCCTTATCAACACTGGCACAATCGACATTAGAGGATGTATAGAGCAGCTCTTTTCAAATTTAAAAACTCGCACAGACATACAGAAAATCCGAATTAAGAATGAAGTCCCTAAAGAATGGACTTTAAATGGAGACCCATTTCTAATTGAATTAGCATTAAGTAATCTTTTTGAAAATGCTATAAGGCATTGTGCTTATGGAGGGCTTATCCATATTTACATTTCAGATCCAAGTGGAGGTATATGTGTATTCAATCAGGGGGATCTCATTCCATCTTATGCACTAGGCAAACTCACCGACCGCTTCTACTCTCTACCCAATAAAGACTCAAATCGAAGAAGTTCAGGCTTGGGCCTAACTCTGGTATCTGAAATAGCAGCATTACATCACGGCTCCTTTAACATCAAAAATCATCAAAACGGTGTTTTAGCCACACTCATCTGTAAGAGATAAGGAACAAAGGAGCATCTCAAGCACACAAAAAGCACATATCCTCCACAGAATCTCCATATTAACTGCGTAAGCTTTAAGCATTGATAGATAACCTAGGACTCTGTGCAGATGAAAAAGCCTCTCGCCGTTAAATTAACCATGATGATCGGCATCATTATTTTTTTGTTAATCCCTATTTCACAAATAGATGGCATTGTGGATGAACGAAAATCTCTACAGAAAAATGTAATAAAAGAAATTGCTTCTAGTTCAAGCACCGAGCAACTACTAATAGGCCCTATCTTAATTCAGCCCTTTGTAGAAACAAGCACATCATGGCAAACCACTCCAGACGGTAACGAGAAAACGCTCATTACAACCAAAACAGAAGGGAAGCTACAGTTTTTACCAGACAGCCTCAATGCTCATATAGAGCTCAAGAATGAACTACGCAGCCGCGGTATCTATGACAGCAAGATTTATCATGCAAAAACCAAGCTAACCGGCCACTTCTCTATACCTAAGAACTTTGGTCTATCGGACATGGCTAAAATTGAGCTAGGACAGCCATATTTACTTATCTCAGTTTCTGATATGAGAGGTATTAAAAGCTCTGTTCACATTGATCTAAACGGCAACAAACTTGAAGTAAAACCCGGCTCTAATCACACCTTTTTCTCTCAAGGGATTCACTCCTTTATTCCTACCATCACAAACCAAGGAGCAGACCTTGACTTTACAATCTCTATGAATTTCCAAGGATCTAGTCGATTAGAGTTCATTCCAATAGGAAAAGAAAATATGTTTCAGTTGCAGTCAGATTGGCCACACCCAAGCTTCGGCGGTCGCTACCTGCCAACAGAAAGGAAAATAACAACACAAGGCTTTTTTTCGACTTGGGAAATGAGCCGTTTTTCTACAAACATACAGTCACTTGCAAATAAATGCCTAAACAATAAGCTATGCACAGACTTTAAAGCTACTAAGTTTGGTGTAAGTTTTATCGATCCAGTTGACGTATACGTAAAAATCGATCGGTCAGTCAAATATGCGATCTTATTTATTATACTTACCTTTGTTGCATTCTTTCTTTTCGAATTACTAAAAGACCTTAGAATACATCCTGTACAGTATGCACTTGTTGGCTTGGCCATAGCTATTTTTTATCTGCTTTTACTCTCGTTATCTGAGCACATAGATTTTTCAATCGCTTATGCAATATCTTCACTTTCTTGTGCGGCTCTAATTGGCTCGTATATTTCATCTGCACTAAAGAGCAAACGTAGAGGCCTAGCGTTCTCTTTTTACCTAACACTCTTGTACATCTTACTATATGGCTTAATAAGCTCAGAAGATTATGCCTTATTGATTGGTAGCATTTTATGCTTCATCGTACTTTCAGCAGTAATGACACTCACAAGAGAAGTAGACTGGTATAAAACCTCCAGTCAAATGAACTTCAATGAAGCCCCTAATTCAAACAAACCCAGTATCGCCCCCAAGTAAACCTCGAAAGCGGTCGCTAATAATAGCGGCTGCCTCGCTACTCTATGATCAAACACCAACACAATAAAAATCACATGAAACAAATATCACTTAAAATCATAAGCATGTTAATTTTCACATGTATTTCTTACGCCATTTACTTAGCCAACACTGGAGATAAAAACACACTCTTTGACATCATCGCTACAATCCCATACGGAGACAAATTTGGACACAGCATTCTTTATGGCTCTCTAACCTATAGCATTATTATCGCCAGCAGGTTTAGAGTCATAAAAACAGGAAGGATAAGACTCTACTATGGAGTACTGTTCGCATCCTTATTCTCGATCACTGAAGAAATAAGTCAGCTTTTCATTCAAAGTCGAACATTCGACATTTCTGACTTAATAGCTGACTTGCTAGGCATTTCAATAGCAACACTCATTGCCATAAAATACCGACAAGTTAAACGGCACGCTTAATACAACAAATAGCTTAATGATGAATTAATGTGTCGTTGAAAGTCATCGGGGTACTCATGCCCAAGTTCTGGAAATATTAAGAATCGATTATTTACACTGTGAGCTTCTAGCTGAATAAAAAACTGCTTCTGAGCATCAAAAGCCCAATCATGTTCACCAGACATAATTGCCATCCTTAGATCGCTTTTAGCCCAGGTATCATATGTCTCTCTTGTCAAACCAGAAGGGATAACAGGGAAAGGTAACAACAAGCCCTTAACAGGAAAGCTCTTACTAATTGCAAGTTGAATAGATCGCATAGCGCCCATTGACGGACCTGCAAGCACAACCTTTTCTAAATCGATAGAATATTGACTGGTAATAAGTTGATATATTTTATTAATGTCAACTTGCCAGCTCCCCTCTTTAAATCGCCGACCAAAAAAACCCGCTAAGGCAGCACCTTGCACATAAGCAACAATAAACTCAGACTGCAGCCTCTCGGAATCAAAATGATATTGTAAATCGTTTATGCTGCCTATGCCGCCATGCATAATGATAAGTAGAGGATAATTCTTGTCCTTATTGTAAGTATTTGGAATTTGCAGCATGTACTGCATCTGACTCGTATCATTCGCTTTCGCGATTAGTGCTTGATTTTGCTTATAGAATTTCTCAAAACCTTGTTGAGATTTCAACTCAGATAAAAAAGCAGGGAAAGGCTGCTCACCATCTTGAAAGAAGAAAAACAAACCTTCATCTTGCCCTAACTGAAGAACAGACATAACTTGATTATATTGCTTTAAATTAGCGTAATGAAAAGCCAACTCCCAATATATTAAGTTGTAACGCGCAAAACTACTTTTCTGTGTATTCAGAGCCTGCAAACTCACTTTTATCGACTGCTCATCATCATTTACCAAATCAGTATTAAGTAATTTGGTAAGCTCAATATAACTAGGGTTTAAAGGCTTATACGCAATTTCTTGTGGCTCTTTAGCCATAAGCAAGCCGTGCCATAAAAGAAAAACAAGAGCAAAAAGCGGAGTTGAGCGAGCCATATATTCACATCCTAGTGCTATCAAACCACATCACGATCAAAAACAAAGCCTATGCTTATAGCATTAAGCCCCCTATCAAGTGTGATGCGAATCAAGCAGTCGATAGCTTGTGCCTAATACCTAGCACTCAATGGCCTCCCCAACGTATCGAGAAATATGAGTATATGAGCTAATGCGAGCACCTCTAATGTCGATTACAATCGTGGCTATCCTCACTAGCTAAAAATAAGAGCCAAACCATAATGACCAGCAAGTTTGACAAAGTCCGCGCCGAACAACTTGAATACAATGCTAAAAGAGAAAAGGGTTATAGAGAAAAAGCTCTAAAGATGTACCCATGGGTTTGTGGGCGCTGCGCGCGCGAATTTACTCATAAAAACCTATCTGAATTAACGGTGCACCATGTTAATCATGACCACGATCACAACCCAAGTGACGGTAGCAACTGGGAACTGCTATGCGTCTATTGCCATGATGAAGAACACACCAAGTTCGAAAACCTTGTGCGCTATGGAAGTACAAGCGAAACTGAAGTCAAACCCGCAACCTTTAACCCCTTTGCAGACCTAAAAGCGAAGATGAACAGCAAGTAGCCCCCAAAGAGAAAATGTGACGCGATTTGCAATTTCACATACTCATAATAACGCCCTGTTCCCTTATTAAAGGCTCAATACCTTCTAACTCATATAATTCTTAGCTATGTGAGGCCCCTGCATCAGCTTATTTTCTGCAAGTAAGCTATAAGTCCGATATACTTTAGTACTAACCTTATTCAGTAGGCCATGAGCAGGCTTGCCGCTAAGCCCCATTTTGGATGTTACTTAGCCGTATAGAACTGACTGAATTGATACATAAATGTCATAACACTTGAATGGAGGCCCCCATGCCCGCCCACTCACTGATGAGTTTCATCCCCACTCACTCCAAAAAGCTAGTACTCGCTCTCGCGCTATCGACTCTTTTCTCGGCTTGTGACTCGGGGTCTTCAGGCTCTTTAGTTGATGATAAGCAAGCACCGTCCAGCCAACAAGACGACAGCACACAAACTGAACTTGAAAACGTATTAGAGAAATTGCCCATCGTTTTCAGTGATGCCCCAACTCAAGGTGAGCCACTGACCATTGAGCTGATTAACGATGAAGACCTTGGTAACCTCGAGTGGCAAATAAATAACCAGCCAAGCGCCTCGGCCTTAGTTTTAAGTCCATCAGATGACAACAGTGCCATATCCCTAACAGCTACTGAGCCTGGCAGCTATGAAATCACACTGAGCTCTCCAATAAACGACTCAGAAAGAGTTGTTTCATTCTATATAAGCCCCATTCTTGCCTTTGATGAAACAAAAATCGAAGGGAACAACGGCGATACCCCCTTAGATGAGCTTATAGGCATAATCAGCAATCAAAGTTGGGTCTACTCATCTAGCCTAGACGAAAGCGATTTGACTGATATTGTGAATAATTACGCCGCTTTTAGCGTTATTGGCTATGACCCTAGTGAAGGCTTACTCATTGAATACGATGAAACCAGCAAAAACACCCTAGAGGCATTAGAGAGCTTAAAACTCGATAAAGGAGTCAGCTCCTTAAATCAGCGTACCTATGAAGGCAAAGACGCCAACATTGCTTTTTTTACACCTGACGACGGAAGCAGCTTTACTGATGGTGGTAATAACTGGCACCTAGAAAGCGCAAACCTAGTTGAGGCATGGGATATTAACCAAGGAAGTGATGAGCTTGTTATAGGCATCAGCGACAGTGGCTTTTATACCAGCCATGAAGATTTAAACGGTCGCTTTGCTCAAGTACTTACCAGTAGTACTGGAGAACATGGCACCGCTGTAGCAAGTGCCATTGGTGCAATTACCGATAATCAATTAGGTATATCTGGCATCAACGCCGTCTCCCAGATGCATGTTGCACCCAACAACAAACAGGGCCAACTATCACTGCTCAGCAGCAGTAAATTAAAAGTCCTGAATAGCTCTTGGGGCAGCATGGGTAACGATTCAGGCTCACCAGATAAAGCAATGGCCCATACTCGGAAACATCGTAAGACCGCAGCACAGACACCAGATGTATTACATGTGTGGGCCGCTGGTAATGACGGTGCTGATGCCAATACCCAAAACGGTGCCTTGCACTTAAACCACCTAGGCTACCTAGATAAGGCCGCTAACATTATGGTTGTTGCCGCACTTGGCAGTGACGGTAACCTTGTGCACTACAGCGACTTTGGTGAAACCGTTGACATTGCGGCCCCAACTGAATTTATGAGCGCTAAAAGCGTTAACGACAGCGGTGTCGCCAGTTATTTTGAAGCGGGCTCTTATGGAAGCGCTGACTCAGGCGCTTTTGGTGGTACTTCTGCTGCGACGGCGGTCGTGAGTGGCGTGGCTTCCCTAATTTACTCAATACACCCAAGCTTTAGCGGTGATGACGTAAAAACAATCTTACTTGAAACTGCAGATACCTACGTAACAAGCCGTCATATGTCAGCTGATAACAATGATATCGAGACGCTAGAACACAGTATTCCGGTTCTGAATGCTAAAAAAGCACTTGAAAGGGCTCAAGCTATAGTCGATGGCCAAGTCATAGTTCGCGAGTCATTCAACAAACCATTCAAAGCACAGGCTCAAGTATCTTTTACCTCTCTTATCCCAGAGTTTAGTGCTCTAACAGTCCAATGGGAGCTCTATTCCTCAACCGACAATGGTGAAAATTGGACTCTAGCGAATAGCGGCACCAGTATTGGCCCAACAATTAGCATCCCTATAGAAACGGGCGCAAATCTTCATCGCCTTACCGGCTCTGTCAACTTAAGAAGTAGTAATGATAGTGGTATTACTACTGACTTTGAGCATGAATTTAGTCACTCCAGCATTACTATTACTGCTGCCAATACCATTTCATTAGCAGCACTTAATGATGCCGAGCTCAGCCTAGAGAAAATCAATACCAAGCCGCTTACTACCACAGGTTTTACAAACAGCAACGGCCACGTAACACTTTACCTAGCTGCTGGTACCTACAACTTATATGGTTCGCTAAGTGGCTATCAAAGCGGGGCCATGCTTCTCAATATCGGTGAGCAGCAAAATCTCTCCACAACGCTGAACCTTAGCCCTCAGAATGCCGGTGGAGTAGGCTCTATTAGCGGTCATGTTTTTGATATAGATGGCAATGCAATTGAAGGCGCGTCAGTTCGTATCTCAGGGGGAGAGCAAACCAATGGCTTCTTTGCCTCAGCTGTCACAAATACTTATGGCCACTATCAAATCAGTAATATTTCAAAAACCGATTCAAGCGGGGCAGAAATTGAGTCTTTTTCCTTACAAGCACTGGCATTTCCTTTTGGCCTTCAAAGTAAAGAGGACATTATCGTTCTCTCAGGCAAAGAACGCATTGAAGACTTCCACCTTACCGATAACAATCTTATCGAAACTATCGTATTTGAGGATGACTTTGAAGAAGGCCGAGGAGACTGGTCTGCAACAGGCCTTTGGAATCAGATCAACTTAAACAACAGTACTATTGCCAATAGACTTGTTGATAATGGCCACACGTCATTAGCACCTGACGAAGAAGGGCCTGAAGCCTTACTTCCCTCAGCTTATAGTGGAAATTTTGCTTGGTGGTATGGCGCTTCAAACACAGGAACCTTTGTAGGCGAACAAACAGAATCTGACGGCCCGCTTAGCGGTGGTACATCCACCGAATCAAACTCTGGTCTATTGACTCACTCAGGCCTAAGCATTAATACAAATATAAATACCATGTTGCGCTTTAGAACCTGGTGGGAAATTGAGTCAGTAAATCCAAATGCTTCTGGCTTTGATATTATGGAGCTTCAAGTTAGTACTGATGCAGGGGTAACTTGGGATACCATCAAAAAACTTAATCCTTTTGTAGATCCTAAAGACACTAATCGAAACGCCAAACCTTTCTCCTCCGGCGGCTATAACCGAAAACCAGTTTGGGCTTTTGAAATTTTTGATCTATCCGATTATGCAGGTCAGCATATTCAGCTTAGGTTTAGCTTCGAAACCAAAGATAGCTTATACAATGGCTTTAGGGGTTGGCTTATTGATAACCTAGAAATTATCGAGTGGTCAACACCTGAAAGAGAGGAAAGTAGCGCACTTAACCCAAATAAAACCCCAATCTCCAATCATTACAAAGCAATAAGCTACCCAGCGCAGAAGAAACCTTCTCGCTAACATTTGCATAGATTTTGTGTAGCAAAACCTAAAAAAAGCGCGTTAAGGCAAACCCTAACGCGCTTTTTCTTTGTCTATTATTTCACCGAGCACATAACTCAAAGTAGTTACAGCTTTATCTTTATCGAAACAAGAGGCAAACGGCTTAGTGGCTACAAACTAAAAATTTAAAGCGACTCACTTTTCAATAGAAAGCAGATTAATGTATCCCCCCACATATACATACAACTATAAAGCAAAGAAAGTAGGCATAAGTACTTCAGGTTTTATACAAATAAGCTCTAAAAGAAAGTAAGAAATACACTGAAAAACACAGACAGCCGATACAGCCAACCCACTGCCCGACACCAAAAAAAGTGCCTAATCAGCTACAACTTAAAGCCCATCAAGTGTCCGGTCCTCACGAAGAATGTCCGGATGTTTTTTCATTTCTTTTATGATTTAGAATGAAAAAAACGAATTCCAATCAGTCTAAAGTATGTGCTAAGGTTCGCTCCGGCTGTAAACGTATACATAAAGACAGGTCGTACACCCCTGCAGGGAATATAAGGAATATAGAGCAAGCTGTGCGCCAATTTTAAAAGGTACACATATGATATTAATAAAAAAAACGACAACATACTTAATGCTATCAGCCTGTTTAGGTGCAACATTAAGTGCCTGTGGCGGTGGTGGCGGTTCAGAAAACCCCACGCCCTCAAGCACTCCATCGGTTGAGCCTTCAAGTACTCCGTCAGTTGAGCCTTCAAGTACTCCGTCAGTTGAGCCTTCAAGTACTCCGTCAGTTGAGCCTTCAAGTACTCCGTCAGTTGAGCCTTCAAGTACTCCGTCAGTTGAGCCTTCAAGTACTCCGTCAGTTGAGCCTTCAAGTACTCCGTCAGTTGAGCCTTCAAGTACTCCGTCAGTTGAGCCTTCAAGTACTCCGTCAGTTGAGCCTTCAAGTACTCCATCGGTTGAGCCTTCAAGCACTCCATCGGTTGAAGTTACTGTCCAAGTTGATATTAATCTTGACACCAAACACAGTGTCGGCGGCATTGATGCCTTTGACCGTCAAAAATTCATCACCATTCACTCTTCCCCCTCAGAAAATGATTGGGGTGAAAATGATGGCCATACTCAAAACGCACCCAATGAAGACCCAGATCTCATGGTGAATTTTGTAACCGATAATGATGTTTATTTTGGCCGTGTCACTGGATCAATTAGCTGGGCACTAAGAAATACCGACGAAGATCCAAGTAAAGCAGGTTTTGTTGATGAAGCCACAGCGACCACCACAGGCGGAAATTTCCGTTGGACCTATGCAAATAGCACCGCCAAAAAACATACTGATGCACGCCTTCCACAAATCCAGGCTCGTGCACAAGATATGATTCAAGGCGCCCAGCAACACCCATATTGGCCAGAGGGCACAACAATTAATGCCTTAAGTGGTAGTACATGGTCATTCTCTGAAACGGACACCGTCGATGAACCACTTGGTAGCGCCACTGGCCACTATTACGGCCAATACCTATCCAAGTTCTTCAAGAACAATGAAAGTGACGAATGGGAGGCAAAGCCCAAGTATTTTGAAATCATGAACGAGCCACTCTATGACTTAACAACGGTTCGTAACCCCAGCGATGCTAATTACGTCACCCCACTAGAGGTGTTTGAATTTCATAACACCACCAAAGCTGAAATTCGAAAAATTGCAGAAAACGACGACGTATTAGTCGGTGGCTATACCGTCGCCTTCCCCGACTTTGATAAAGACAACTTCCAGCGCTGGGAAGATAGAGATAAGTTGTTTATCGATACCTCCGGTGCCGACATGGATTTCTACTCCATCCACTTGTATGACTTCCCCTGCCTTAGCAATACTGAAAAGTACCGCTCGGGTAGCAATGTAGAAGCAACGATGGATATGATGGAAAACTACAGCCACATTGCCGTGGGAGAAATGAAGCCTTATGTCATATCAGAGTACGGTGCCGCAAGTCATTGTGAGCGCAGCGTAGGCTGGACACCTAAAAAAGACACACTCGTCATGCGCGCAACCAATAAGATGCTGATGAGCTTTTTAGAGCGCCCTGACGTTATCGCCAAAACGATTCCCTTTATCGTCGTTAAAGCTGAATGGGGAAGAACCATACAAGATGGCGTTTCAATTCCTTACGGACCTCGTTTAATGGTGCAAGAATTTGAGCGTAGCGGTGTTGAGTCTGAAACCCAGTGGGTCTATTCAGATATCGAGCTGTTCTACAATTTGTGGGCTGAAGTAAAAGGAACCCGCGTCGATACTTGGTCATCCGATTTAGACATTCAAGTAGATGCTTATGTCGATGGTGATGATGCTTACATTATTCTGAATAACCTAGAGTTTGACGCAACCGGCATTAATCTAGATACCCTTGGTATCGATACCGCCAACATCAGCGCAGTCAATATTAAGCACCTAGAAACCAATGGCTGGGAATCGTCTCTAACCGAAAGCAACCCTGCCACTTTGCCAGAGACACTGACCATTGATGGTGAAGGTACAATTATCATCAAGCTCACTTACAACAGCGATATCACCATCAATCACACCAGCGATGAAGTGAAGTACTACTCTTCCGACTTCCAGCAAGCAATCACAATGAACTCACCCATTAGTTTTGCAATTGATGATGTCGCCGTTGGCGCTAACGGCGAAGCCGTTTTACGCTTAGGCATTGGCCGAGATCACGGTAAATCCTTAACACCAACCGTTATGGTCAATACAACGGAAGTTACCGTGCCAACAGACTTTAGAGGTTATGATCAAATAACCGGAGATGTAAATCCTGGGCGAGATAACTTCTTTGGCGTGATCGAAATCCCAGTGCCACTATCAGCACTGACTGAGGATAACACCGTTACAATTGAGTTCGATGACGACGGTGGTTACGTCAGTACTGCGGCACTGCAAGTGTTTAACACAAGTAAGGAATTACCACGAAGCAGCCTCGAGTAAATAAGCAACAATAGCCGCTAATTACAAGTAGCGAAAACAAAGGCCCAGAGCCCATGCACTTTAAGTGATAATGGCTGCTGGGCTTTTTTTATGCCTGTATGCGGTGCAGCACTGCCACTTAATCGACCTTCAGTTAAAGCTGTAGAGAAACTGCAAGCGCCCTTTCAGATAAATAAAAGTGCTTATGCGAGTGAAATAACATGCAAAAAAAAGCGCACTAGACTCATGTCTAGCGCGCTTTTTATAAGCTGAAATAGAGCGCTATTAGTGCTCGGTCTCAGCCTCTTTTTGAGCTTCGGCTTGCTGCATCGCTTGGACATACAGAGCGTCAAAATTGATAGGCGGCAACATCAGTGGAGGAAAACCACCACGAGTAACAAGGCTATCAATTGCTTCACGAGCATAAGGGAAAAGAATCTGTGGGCACTGCGAGCTAAGTAAAGCTTTAAGCGGCTGCTCCTCCAAACCTTTCACGGCAAATAAACCAGCCTGATGTACCTCAACCAAAAATGCAGCTTTACCTTCTTCTGCATCAACCTTAATAGTTAGATTAAGTACAACTTCATATACATCATCAGCAACTCGGCTAATTTCAGTGTTTAAATCTTGATTAACTTTAGGCTTCCACTGCGCGCCAACTTGAAGACCATTAGGCGCTTCAAACGAGCAATCTTTCATATAAATGCGCTGAATACCAAATTGTACTTGCTGGCCTTCAGCCGCTTGTTGAGTGTTCTCGTCAGTCATTATGTCTTCCACCTATGGGCCGTCTTTGCGGCATTGTTGTTCTTAAGGCCATGCGCCTGCACCAGAACTGGGGGCAGCACCGATGTTTTCAAGGCTTAATATTTTATACAGGCCAATTTATTTAAATTCTGCGAGCAAGCTATCTAACTTACCTGAGCGTTCCAGCATATACAGCTCATCACAACCACCCACATAGTGCTTACCAATCCATATCTGCGGCACTGTGTGAGAGCCGGTCTCAGCCAGTAGCTTCTGCCTAGCCGCCCTATCACCATCTACCTTAAACTCACGAAAGGCGACGCTCTTTGACTTGAGCAAATGTTTTGCACGAATACAGAACGGGCAAAAACGCGTCGTGTAAATACGAATCTCAGACATCGTTCAATCTAGCCTTTAACAACCGGCATATTTTGGCCCTGCCACTCAGACATGCCACCTTGTAAACGCACAACGATATAACCCTGCTCTTTCAACTGCTTAGCAGCACCTGGCGCATGCTGGCCCATTTTATCGATAAGAATAAGGGTTTTATCTTTATGCTTTTTCAGCTCAAGATCACTGTCTTTTAATTTGGCAAAAGGGATATTAATCGCATCCACTATATGACCGGCTTTAAATTCACTGCTATCACGTAAATCAAACATAACCGCCTCATTGGCATTGACCACTCGCGCCAATTCCAGATGACTAATACTTGCTCCAGCGCGACGGCGCTCAAGGGTGAAAAACGCCGCAACCAGCAAAGTAAGAATGCCGACTAGAAGCCATTGCTGCTCTATAAATACCCAGATATCCACAATACAACCCGTTTGTTTTCGAAAAGGCCGCGAGTATACACGATGCATCGCTGCATTTTCATGCAGCAAAACAAAGCAGTGGCTAGCGACATGCCACTAAACCCCGTAAAATATGCGCCCACACAAGAGGCTGCTGTTGACCTTTGCTTATAATTGCGTCCAAGGTCCTCGCACTCAGACCGCACTATGCGGCTCTAGACAAGGCCCTTCATCGCCCGCACCTCGTGTTGAGGCCCTGTTTTCTAAGAATTAAGACGGTACATACATGACTGAAGCAAAAAAACCCGTTGCCCTAATCATTCTTGATGGTTATGGCTATAGCGATAGTGACGAGTACAACGCCATTAAAAATGCCAACGCCCCAGTAATGAAAGAGCTCATGGCCAAGGGCCCTCGCACTTTGATTGGCACCAGCGGCTTGAGCGTTGGCTTGCCAGACGGCCAAATGGGCAACTCAGAAGTAGGCCACATGACTCTGGGTGCCGGCCGAGTTGTGTACCAGAATTTCACCCGTATTAATAAAGCCATTGAAGATGGTGACTTCTTCACCAATGACGCCTATATCAAAGCAGTTGATACAGCTGTAGCCGCAGACAAAGCCGTCCATATCTTGGGCTGCTTAAGCTCTGGTGGTGTTCACAGCCACGAAGAGCACATGCTGGCGATGATTGAACTTGCCGCAAAACGCGGAGCTAAGAAAATCTATTTGCACGCGATGCTTGATGGCCGCGATGTGCCACCTCGCAGTGCAGAAGGCCCGTTGAAGCTAGCTGCAGATAAGTTTGCAGAAGTCGGCGTAGGCCGTGTCGCCAGTATCATCGGCCGTTTTTACGCCCTAGATCGCGACAACCGCTGGGACCGTGTAGAAAAGAGCTACAACCTTATTGTTGACGGAAGCGGCGAATACACAGCAGCTTCCGGCCTTGAGGGTCTTAAAGCAGCTTACGAGCGCGACGAAAACGACGAGTTTGTTGCTGCAACCGCTATCACCGATGCTGAGGGTAATGTAGCGAAAGTTGAAGATGGCGATAGTGTTATCTTTATGAACTTCCGTCCAGACCGTGCTCGTCAAATGACTCGCGCTTTTGTTAACGCTGACTTCGACGGCTTTGAGCGCAATCGTGTCGTCAAGCTTGCCGACTTTGTGATGACCACCGAATACGCTGCCGACATCAAGGCAAGTTGTGCTTTCCCACCTGAAAACCTAGTGAACACCTTTGGTGAAGTGCTCGCTAAGGCAGGCAAAACCCAATTGCGTATTGCTGAGACCGAAAAGTATGCCCACGTTACCTTCTTTTTCAGTGGCGGTCAGGAAGACCTGTTTGAAGGCGAAGAGCGCATTTTAATCCCGTCTCCTAACGTCGAGACCTACGACCAGCAGCCAGAAATGAGTGCTCCTGAGCTCACCGAAAAGCTAGTAGCAGCGATTGAGAGCGGCAAGTACGACGCCATCGTTTGTAACTATGCAAACTGTGACCAAGTAGGCCACACCGGTATTTACGAAGCCGCCGTTAAAGCCGTTGAAGCCGTTGATGCCTGCTTAGTTGATGTTTTCGCTGCACTTGAAAAAGTAGGTGGTGAAGCGTTGGTAACAGCTGATCACGGTAACGTAGAAGAAATGTTCGATGTTGCTAGTGGCCAAGCACACACCCAGCACACAACACTTCCTGTGCCGCTAATCTATGTTGGCCAGCGCAATGTAAGCCTAAAAGACGGTGGTAGCCTAGCCGACATCGCCCCTTCTATGCTGCAATTACTTGGCATGCAACAGCCTAGCGATATGAACGGCCAAAGCTTGGTTGAGGAAGCCTAAGTGCTAAATCAGAGCAAAGGACTGTTCGATTTAAAGCCACGCCTCCCGCGTGGCTTTAAGGCAAACCTGCTTCCTGTAGCCGGTTTGCTCTTGTCTATTTGCTCAATAACATTGGCTAGTCACAGCCACGCAAATAGTTCTACAACTAACAGTGCCGAGCAACAAGCCAAGTTCGAAGAAGTAAAGCGCAGTATTGAAGAGCTCAAACGCAGCTTAGAGCAAACAAAAAGTTCTCGCAGCGAGCTAGAAAGCGAACTTGAGAAAAACGAAAAGACAATTCAGAAGCTCAACAATAAGACCAATGATCTAAAGCAAGAGCTAGACGAAAAACAAAGCACGCTTAATGAGCTCAAGACAGAACAGGCAAGCTTAAATAAAAAAAAAAGCGAACAGAGCCTATTAGTTAAAGACTATGTCAACGCCGCGTATCGCTTAGACCAAAAAAGCGAACTACAACTGCTTCTAAACCAGCAAGATCCATCACAAGTTCAGCGCATGCTGAAGTACTATCAAAGCTTCAGCGCCAGCCGTAATGAGCTGATCAGCCGTTTTGCCAGTACCTTAAGTCGCCTGCAAGAATTAGAACCGGCTATTGCTGCTGAAACCGAACAACTGCAAACAACCTATCAAGCCCTACAACAAGAGCGCAAAAATCTACGCGCCAATCAAAAACAACGCCAGCAGACCTTAAGTAAACTGGCCAAGCAATACCAAAATCAGCAACAGCGCTTAGATGGCCTTAAAGAAGATCAGCGACGGCTCGAAACCTTATTAAGCCATGTCTACGAAGAAATTAACGCGCAAGAGCTCAATGCGAGCATCAGTAACTTTGCCCAACTACGTGGAAAACTACCCAAACCCGCCAAAGGTAAAGCGCTCAATCGCTTTGGTAAAAACCGCTCCGGCAGCCAGCTTAAGTGGCAAGGTATAGAGTTTGCCGCAGCCCACGGCAGCGATGTTATTGCAGTGCACCACGGTCAAGTGGTATTTTCCGATTACTTGCGTGGTCACGGCCTACTGTTAATCATTGATCATGGGGATGGCTACATGTCACTCTATGCTCATGCCGATACCCTTTTTAAAGAAATTGGCGAGTGGGTGGAGTCAGGAGAGACCATCGCCCGCGTCGGCAATACCGGTGGTCGTTCCAACTCAGCTCTATACTTCGAGCTGCGCCACAATGGCAAACCAACAAACCCCAGCGCTTGGCTAAAACGAGCCTAACGCTACACAATAATAGCTATTGAGGAACGATCTCTTGCTCAAGCACGTCAGCTCTTTTGTTTTACTAAGTGTTCTTAGCCTGTGCCTGCCTAGCTGGGCAGAAGAGCAAATATCTGGATCCAACGCCACCGAACAAGCGAATGAAGAAACAGATAAAGAAAAAGAACAAGTTAAAAAGCTAGAGGCCCTGCCCCTTGAAGAGCTGCGTATTTTCACCCAGGTCTACAGTGGTGTACGCGCTTCTTATATCGACGAGATCGATGATAAGACTCTACTTGAATACGCTATTAAAGGTATTTTAAGTGAATTAGACCCTCACTCAGCCTATCTAGACGCCTCAAGTTTTGACGACCTACAAATGCAAACCACCGGTGAATTTGGCGGGCTTGGCATCGAAGTAGGTATGGAAGACGGCTACGTTAAAGTTATCTCCCCCATCGATGACACACCAGCTGAGCGAGCGGGCGTTGAAAGCGGTGACTTAATTATCAAACTCGATGGTGAAAGCGTAAAAGGCCTCAGCCTTGATGAAGCCATCGAACGCATGCGTGGAGAAAAAGGCACAGACATCATCATTACCATAGTACGCGAAAGTGAAAACCAACCTTTTGACCTCACCATTACCCGCGATGTCATCAAAGTACGCAGCGTGCGTAGCGGCGTGCGTGATGAATACTACGGCTATATTCGTGTCGCCCAATTCCAACTACACACAGGCCAAGATGTTGTTGATGCTTTAGCAGAGCTACGTGAAGCCAGCCCTGACTTGCGAGGCATCATTCTCGATTTACGCAACAACCCCGGTGGTGTTCTCAGCGCCGCAGTAGATATGGTTGATGTCTTCCTCGACGGCGGCTTAGTGGTCTATACCGAGGGCCGCGTTGAAGGCAGCAACAAAAAATACTTTGCTGACAGCGGCGACTTAAGCAATGGTCTACCTATTGTTGTCTTGATTAATGATGGTTCAGCTTCGGCCTCAGAAATTGTCGCCGGCGCATTACAAGATCACGGCCGAGCTCTGGTATTGGGTACCCGCAGCTTTGGCAAGGGCTCGGTACAAAGTGTTATCCCGATCTCTGATGACCGAGCCGTCAAGCTCACTACATCCCGTTACTTCACCCCCAATGGCCGCTCAATTCAAGCCCAAGGCATTGAGCCAGACATTATTGTCGAACGCGTACGCGTAACCGCTGTTCAGCCACGTGCACGCTACACCGAAGCAGACCTAAGTGGTCATTTAGAAAACGACAATGGCGAAGAAGAAAGCAAAGCCGAAGATAGGCCCGAAGCCGATACCGATCTGCAAAATAAAGATAGCCAGCTATATGAAGCGTTAAACCTACTTAAAGGCTTAAGCTTATTCCAGCAAAAACAAGCTCAAAAAGAAGCGGATAAAAAACCAGAGCCCGAAGCTAGCACTCATGCCAATCTCGACTCGTGATTGACCCTATGAGCACGCTTAAGCAGCTAAGGAGTAGCTGCTTAAGCTCGGCTGTTAGCGCCCTTGTCATCGCTGTTCTTTTAGGCTGCGGTTTGAGCAGCTGTAGCCCCAAAGAACCCAAGCCGAGTCAGAGCACAAGCCCATACGAGTTTGACTATGAGCACTCCCACCAAGCTGAATACAAACCTCAAACAGAGTTAAAACAGGAGCAATATGCACCTCCGACAACAGCCGTGTCACTCCCACTGATACCGAGTGACAGTCAAGCACCCTCCCATTCAGAAGAACTCAATGTCGATATAACACCCACACCCTTCAAGCAGGAAAGCGACTCAGGAAAACCAAGGATTGCCATTGTTATTGATGACCTTGGTTACAATTATCGTAACGCAGAAACGATTGCCGAACTGCCCTACGCACTAACCTTGGCCGTAATACCTGAAACGCCTTATGCCAAACAAGTAGCAGCCCTTGCCGAGAAACAACAACAAGAGCTGATCTTACATATCCCAATGGAGCCACTAAACCGCCCCAAGTGGGAGGATGGCCTCAGCACTCATATGCAACGAGCAGAATTCGATAGCGAGCTTAAAAATCTACTCGATAGCGAACCGCGTATTGTTGGCGTGAATAACCACGGAGGCAGCAAACTCACTGCCGACCGCACAAGAATGGAATGGCTTATGGAAGAGCTAGCCACTCGAGATTTATATTTTTTAGATAGCCGTACCAACGCGCAAAGCCAAGGTATTTACGCCGCTCAAGCACACTACATTGCCCATAACCAGCGCGATGTCTTCCTCGACAACCAACAAGAAGAGCAAGCCATTAGCGAACAATTTCAACTGTTAAGGAGTATTGCTAAGCGCCACGGCCAAGCTGTTGCAATAGGTCACCCCCACGACGCCACACTTGCTGTATTACAACAAGAATTACCCGCACTTGAAGCGGAAGGCTTTGAGCTCGTATTTTGCTCTGAGCTATTAACCCGCTATACGACAAAAAACACCGACCCCCAACAAGCAAAAAATACATTAAGCCCTTAAAAAGCTCTCTCTGCATACATATTGGAATAAGCTCAAGCAGTTTTTAGAATACTTTAAACTGTGCAAAAGCTAAGTTTTATGCCAAGCTTAAACACTCTTGTTTCTGGCTAACGCAAACACTATAGTAGCCGCAGTTGCAAACAGGATTGAGCATTTATTGCGCAACACAATGAGACTTAATTCAAACTATGGCTCATTGGGACCATCTAGGATGAGATGGCCAATAGAATGAAGCGATATAAACCGCTTCGAAACCACAACAAGCATTAGGGATAGCCCTGCTACTGAGGTGTCATATGAACCGTACAGGTGAAAGCAATACAACTACCGACAATCGTTCTAGCCGTTTTTTCCAAGAAGGCGCGTACTGGTATTACAACACCAGAGAAGGTGTTGCAATTGGTCCTTTTGACTCATTAAGTGAAGCCGAAACAGGCGCGAGTGACTTTATCGACTTCATTATGCACGCAGAGCCTAAAGTCAGCGAAACGCTAAGTAGCTACGCAGCATAAACAAAAAAGAATAATTAGCCTCTAAGCTCTTCTAGCTTAGAGGCACAAAAAAGGCCCCGAGGGGGCCTTTTTTTATAGCATTCAAAACGCTTTGCTATAAACGCACTTCAATACCGCGCTCAACCATACGAGCCTTTGCCTCAGCCACAGTATATTCACCAAAGTGAAAGATGCTTGCCGCTAATACCGCATCAGCACCCGCAAGATCGACACCATCAGCCAAGTGATCAAGATTACCAACTCCGCCAGAGGCAATCACAGGCACATCGACAGCATCAACCACGGCCTTAGTTAGCTCGATGTCATAGCCATTTTTAGTGCCATCGCCATCCATGCTTGTAAGTAGGATTTCACCGGCGCCGTAAGCGGCCATACGCTCAGCCCACTCAACGGCATCAATGCCAGTAGGCTTACGACCACCGTGAGTAAAGATCTCCCAGCGACCAGGCTCACCCTCTTTACTGACTCGTCGCGCATCAATAGCCACAACAATACATTGAGCACCAAAGCGCTCAGACGCTTCACGCACAAACTCCGGGCGCTTCACCGCAGCAGAGTTAATCCCTACTTTGTCTGCCCCAGCATTAAGCATGGTTCGTATATCACTAAGCTCACGAATACCTCCGCCAACGGTAAGGGGGATAAACACTTCCGCCGCAATACGCTCTACAGTGTGCACCGTAGTATCACGCCCCTCATGCGTGGCAGTGATGTCGAGAAAAGTAATTTCATCTGCACCAGCGTCGTTATAGCGTTTAGCGACCTCAACTGGGTCACCCGCATCGCGAATATCGACAAACTGTACACCTTTAACAACACGGCCGTTGTCGACATCAAGACAGGGGATGATGCGTTTTGCCAAGCTCATAATTAGCCCTCTGCGTTGTCGCAGTAAGTCTGTGCTTCGGCAACATCAAGCGTGCCTTCGTAGATAGCACGACCGGTAATCGCGCCGCTAATACCGCGAGCGCTAACAGCGCTTAGGGCTTTGATGTCATCCATATTGGTAATACCACCTGAAGCAATCACAGGAATGCTTGAAGCCTCGGCCATAGCTAAAGTCGCTTCAACATTAACCCCTTGCATCATGCCATCTCGGGCAATATCGGTATAAACAATTTCATTCACACCATCTTGCTCAAATCGCTTAGCCAGCTCCGTCGCCTTAACATTGCTCACTTCGGCCCAACCGTCCGTTGCAACAAGACCATCTTTTGCATCCAGCCCAACAATAATATGGCCGGCAAACTGCTTACACATTTGCGTCACAAACTCAGGCTCTTTAACAGCCTTAGTGCCAATAATAAGGTAGTTAACACCTGCATTTAGGTAGTACTCGATGGTTTCAGCACTGCGAATACCACCGCCTATTTGAATAGGTAAATCGGGATAAGCCTTAGAAATAGAGGTAACAATGTCACCATTAACAGGCTTACCATCAAAGGCGCCGTTAAGATCGACCAAATGAAGTCGTCGACATCCAGCATCAACCCAGCGTGCCGCCATAGAAACAGGATCATCAGAAAAAACGGTGCTGTCGTCCATCAAACCCTGGCGCAAGCGTACACAAGCGCCGTCTTTAAGATCGATTGCGGGGATAATTAGCATATTACTACCTATAAATGTAAGAGCTGGCTCAAGTAAGAAACTGCAGTTAAACCGAGATTCGTCGAGCCACAGGGCGAAGAACAACACACCCTTAGTTTGTTAACGAGCTTAGAACTTACCGTCCCAAGCAACAAAATTCTTTAATAGCTGCAAGCCTGCATCGTGGCTTTTCTCAGGGTGAAACTGAGTTGCAAATACATTGCCTTTAGCAACTGCGGTGGTGAAACCCAAACCGTAGTGGCTGCGACCACTTTCTATGCCTTGCTGTTGCAAGTGGACAAAATAGCTATGAACAAAATAAAAACGGCAGTTATTCTCTATGCCTTGCCACATAGGGTGATCAAGTACTTGCTCAACTTGGTTCCAGCCCATATGAGGTACTTTTAATTTGCTTTGTGCTGAACTTGCTTGGAATACATCGTTATTACTGAAAAATTCAACACTTCCATCGAAGTGGCCCAAGCAGTCAATACCACCATTTTCTTCGCTGCGTTGCATTAAAGCTTGCATGCCAACACAAATCGCAAGTAAAGGTTTACCGCTAGCAATCTCATCAGCTACAAGCTTGTCAAAACCAAGCCGACGAATTTCAGCCATACAATCACGAATAGCACCCACACCAGGAAAGATAACTCGATCGGCGCGTTTAACAACCTCGTGATCCGCCGTTACCTGCACATCAACATCTGGCGCAACTCTGTGTAAAGCAGAGGCAACTGAATGTAGGTTACCCATGCCGTAATCGATGATAGCTACACTACTCATAGCGTACCTTTAGTAGAAGGCATTACATCGCCTAAACGCTCATCGCGAGCCATTGCCATACGCAAGGCACGACCAAAAGCCTTAAAGACCGTTTCCGCTTGATGATGAGCGTTATCACCACGCAAGTTATCGATGTGCAAAGTCACCTGAGCGTGATTAACAAAACCACGGAAAAACTCCAAAAACAACTCAGTATCAAAATTGCCAATACGCTTTTGAGTAAATGGAATATCCATCTCAAGCCCAGGGCGACCACTAAAGTCGATCACAACTCGCGAGAGAGAGCCATCTAAAGGCACATATGAATGGCCATAACGCACGATGCCTTTTTTGTTGCCCAACGCTTCGTTGATAGCCTTACCAAAGGTAATGCCGATATCTTCAACGGTATGGTGATCATCAATATAGGTATCTCCCTTGCAGAACACGTCCATATCAATCAGGCCGTGACGCGCAATTTGATCCATCATGTGCTCTAAAAAAGGCACACCCGTATCAAATTTTGCATTACCAGTACCGTCGAGATTTAACTCAACTTTAATCTGGGTCTCAAGAGTGTCACGACTAACAGTCGCGGTACGTGCGCTCATGGAACTTACTCAAACAGTGGGAAAGGCGCGAATTATAGCCTGTTGCGCCAAGTCCTTCACACTGTTTTATTTAGCTTGTTAGGCAAAAATGCTCTTGTCTTTGGGCACTAGCTTAAGCACCTTCTGATTAGGCTTATAGACAATGTCCACTTAAACCCGTGCGTGAAATTGATACGCATCAAAATGGCAAGCCCATGTGGGAGTAAAGTAGCACTCAAGCAATCAAAGAACTTGAGACGCACAAAATGAATGAAGTCGTATTTGTGTCTACATTAGGCATGACGATAAGCATGGTTGGCATTGCCACCATTGGTCTTATTGGTGGCGCATTATTGTATTACTGCGAGAAAGTCGCAGCGAAAAAGCGCCCGGCTCACTGACCCCTCGGTAGGTGCTCCATCTCTCACCTACCCTCGGCATCGAAGGATGCCATGGGCGCAGGATGCGCCCACCTTTTGCGGTCTATTGCACCACGCAGAGTTTAACTGCGTCAGATTGGCAATAGTCCCCGGGCTCTGCCCGCTTCGAAGACCTCAAACTAGAGGCGAAGCGGTTATGTGGAGCCTATATATTTGGCCACGGCGCTTCACGCCGCTGTCGTCATCTGCCTGACGGGATCTTAGCCGACCGATCAGGCTCTTTAACGGTGAACTCGAGCAACTTGTTCTGATTGAAGCTCTCACGGGTAAAGCTCGGTTCACCGCTACTTTTGTAACCCCTCATCTCACTGACCAACATCAGCCAATACTCACACCAGTATCTTTATAGCGCTTAAGCCAACTTGTTCTTAGGCTTAGGCTATGCGACCCTGTTGTCCTATCTATTTGTACACGCAACATGAATAGCACAACCCACATAAATACAAAAAGCATCGCGCCCAAATCCAAAGCCTTACGTATTGCCTTATTGGGCTACCGCAGTGACCCCTTTGTTGGCGGCCAAGGTATTTATTTACATTACCTTAGCCGCGCCTTAACCGAACAGGGCCACCATTTAACCGTTTTTAGTGGTCCACCTTATCCTGTATTAGATAAAGGAATCCGGCTAATAAAAGTGCCAAGCCTCGATTTATACGCCAAAGAAAAGCCACTGCGTTCGCTGCGTCTTAAACACTTATTGTCATTTACCGACCTGTACGAATGGTGGAGCAAACTCAGTGGCAGCTTCGCCGAGCCTTACTGCTTTGGCCGACGCATCAATAAACTTATACACGCAGGCGACTTTGATATTGTTCACGACAACCAAAGCCTTGCCAGCGCCTTGCTGAATTTAGAAAAAAAAGGTCTTAAAGTTGTCAGCACTATTCACCACCCCATACATAGAGACCGCGATATTGCGCTAGCAGAAACTGATGATAAAGGCTGGCGAACTTTAATTAAGCGCTGGTATAGCTTCTTGAGCATGCAAGAAAAAGTCGCTCTAAAACTTAAGCACATCATCACTGTTAGCCAGCAAAGTCAGGAAGATATAAACACTTTTTTTCAACGCCCCCACAAACAAACCAAAGTTATTTTTAATGGGGTAGATACCGAGCTGTTTAAACCCGGAGCAGAACAAAATAGTGTTCAACTTCAAACAGCGCCATCCTTATTGGTCACTAGCTCTAGCGACCAAGCACTTAAGGGCATCAAAAGTTTATTTGAGGCACTCGCTCTACTTGTTAAAAACTTCCCTTCTCTGACACTACACATGGTGGGTGAATTAAAAAAAGGAGGCGCAAATGAAAAACTACTCAATACACTTCAACTTCAAAATCATATTATTTTTCACCAGCGTCTAAGTACCGAAGAATTAGTGCAGCTCTACAATCAAAGCACCGTCGTTGTCTGCCCTTCTATTTATGAAGGTTTTGGCTTACCTGCAGCCGAAGCAATGGCCTGTGGCCGAGCCATTGTTAGCAGCGATGGCGGCGCACTACCAGAAGTCATCGGTCAAGCGGGCTTGATTTATAAAGCCGGGGATAGCCCTGCTTTGGCAAAGTCAATTAAACGCCTACTGCAAGATCAAGAATTACGCACACAACTAGAAAAAAAGGCTCGCTTAAGAGCCGTAAGCACATTTAGTTGGCAACAAGTGGCGCATGAACTTAACCATTACTACCAACACCAGGTGATGGCGCTAGATTAAAATGGAAACAATCAATATTAATCAACTGCCAATAAAAGTAGGGGACTTTGTTTTAGATTTAGGTTGTGGCGAAGGCCGACATAGCATTGCAAGCCAGTGGCACTTCCCAAAAGCCAAGATCATTGCTTTAGATCTCAACATAGAAGATTTAAAAACAGCAGAAAAAAAACAGAACGAGTTCCAGCCGCTCAATTCAACTATTTATCTAAACGCCAGTGCCTATCAATTGCCTTTTGCCAGTGAAAGCCTGGATCATATTATTTGCTCAGAAGTCCTTGAGCATCTCGATGACTACCAGCAAGCACTTAAAGAAATACAGCGCTGCCTAAAGCCAGGTGGCAGTTTAAGCATCAGCGTACCACGCTGGTGGCCCGAGCGACTATGCTGGCTGTTAAGCAAGAGCTACCACCAAGTACCCGGTGGTCATGTTCGAATTTTTAAAGGCAGCGACTTAAATAAAAATATACGCCAGCTAGGCTTTAAACAACAGCAGCACTATTGGGCTCACGCTTTACACAGCCCGTATTGGTGGTTACGCTGTCTTTTTTGGAGGCAAGGCGAGCAACAGTGGTTGTGCCGGCAATATCATAAGCTATTGATTTGGGACCTATTAAAAAAACCCGCTCTGACCCGCCAACTTGAAAGGCTATTAAATCCAGTTATGGGGAAAAGTATCGTCTGGCAGTTTGAGAAAAAATAATGAGCATCACTGCTAATATATCCAAGCAATTAGAGCAAAGCTACAGCTATATAAGAAGCTGCCAACTCAGTAACGGTGCGATCTTATGGTTTAAAAATGGCAAGCTAGACCCTTGGGATCACTGCGAAGCGTTAATGGCGCTAAGCATTGCTAAAGATTTCGAGGCCAGTCTGCGCGCCTTTGACTGGCTGCAAGATAATCAAAACAGCAATGGAACTTGGTAT
The DNA here is from genome assembly GCF_041346925.1 of Agaribacterium sp. ZY112. Classification (NCBI taxonomy): domain Bacteria; kingdom Pseudomonadati; phylum Pseudomonadota; class Gammaproteobacteria; order Cellvibrionales; family Cellvibrionaceae; genus Agaribacterium; species Agaribacterium sp. ZY112. The sequence continues at coordinate 524,969 of NZ_CP166840.1, forward strand.
GCAGCCTATGTTTTTGAAACAGAGCAAACAAATAAACTAGGAACAAATGCTCCTGTTCAGGCTTCCACTAAGCCCCCAGCACAAACCAATAAGCCAACAGAAAAAGATTTAAACAAAATAGAAACAAACTTTGTTGCCTACCCAGCTACCGCACTTTGGCATTACTGGCTATGCAGTAACGATAAAAATCACGTTGAGAAATACTGGCCCACAATAGAGAGGGCGATTAATTATGTCTGCTTGCAACAAAATCAAGAAGGCGACATTCAGTGGGCCTGCTCAGAGCTCGAAGCCTTGCCAAATGATGCATTGATCACTGCTTGCAGCTCCATTCTTCGCAGCCTTGAATGCGCCATTAAACTCAGCCACTTAGTGGACCAACAAAACAAACACTGGCAACAAGCCTACCAAAAACTAAAAACATGCTTACGTAACAAGCCCTGGCGCTTTGATCGCAGCTGGCCCAGCAAAGACCGTTTTAGCATGGACTGGTTTTACCCCGTGTTATCAGGAGCCCTAAACCAGGAAGAAGCACAACTTAGATTAAAGAAAGATTGGAAGAAGTTTGTTGAACCTGGGCTTGGTTGTCGCTGTGTAAGTGATGAACCTTGGATGACCGTTGCGGAAAGCTGTGAACTGGTGATAGCACTAGTGGCCGCTGGCAGGACACAAGAAGCAGAGGCGATGTTTGGCGATTTATTAAAGTGGCAAGATACAGACGGGGGCTTTTGGACGGGTTACCAATATGCCAACCAAAACATCTGGCCTTTAGAAAAGCCGAGCTGGACAGCCGCAGCTATCATTCTAGCCGCTGATGCACTATGGCAGCTCAGCCCTGCACACACACTCTTTACTCAAACCGAAGCCAAAACCAGCCCTGTAAAAGAAAGCTAAAAACTCAGCTTAAGAAACTAAAGCCGACGTAAAAAAGCTAAGGAGCCAACTTGCTCAATCAGCTCAAAGTCTGCACCAGCTAATACCGCTTCCATTGCTAAGCGAGGGCCTTGCCCGCCTTCTTCTGGGCTTGGGTAAATATCATGAATCGCCAGTATGCCCCCTACAAGTACATGCTGGCTCCAGCCCATACAATCATCCATAGCCATCTGTTCACTGTGGCCACCATCAATAAACACCAGAGCCAAAGGGGTAGCCCAGTGGCGCAAAGCTTGTTCTGAGCTAGCTATAACAGGGATCACGGTATTTTCTAACTCCGCCTTAGCTAAAGTTCGGCAAAACTCAGGGAAACTATTCATATGCTTTAATACTGGATCGTAAAGATCCGCATCGTGATAGAGCTCACCCACCTGATGCTCTTCAGAGCCTCGATGATGATCCAAAGCGTAAAGTGTATTACCTGTGGCCTTAGAAGCTGAACCTAAAAACACGGTTGATAAGCCACAATAAGAACCCAGCTCCAACAGAGGCCCTAAGTGCCCGACCTCTAGCCCAGCGCTATATAAAGCCTGTCCTTCTAGCTCAGCTAAAAAACCTTTTTCTGGCCTATAATCAGACAAACTCATCAAAATTTCTCTCAAGCAACTCGTTTCAATCCAAGCTCAACGCCCCTAAAGTAGTGGGTATTAAGCCTTTTTAACAACACTGGATTTCAGCATCATTGGGCCTGCACCATCGACCTTACAGTCAATATCATGATCGCCATCAACAATGCGTTTAATGACAGCCTTAGTACCCACCTTAAGAACGGTCGAAGAGCCTTTGACCTTTAAGTCTTTAACTAAGGTCACCCTGTCGCCCTCAACAATGGTATTGCCCACCGCATCCTTTAAAGACAGCTCGGGCTCAACCTCTTCTCCAGCATGCCATTCATGTCCGCACTCAGGGCAAACCAATAATGTGCCATCATGGTAGCTATATTCAGATGAACACTGCGGACAAGGGGGGAAGGTATCACTCATGGAACAATCTCAACTATCAAAGTAGGCGCTGCTTATTCAGCTACTATAAAGGCCGCCATTGTTGAGTAATTCGACCTTAATATCTACAAGCAAGGCTGTTCGAATGATGCTTAAACAAGAAAATTGAGCCCTAAGATGACAATACTTGATATAGAGCTGCCAGCAGCACTCGAAAGGGAGAAATACCTAATAATAAATACACAATAGCGCTGGACATTTCACTGGGCCACGGCTAGTATCAAGCCAGCTAGAAAGAACGTTACCATTTACATCCTACATTGCGCTGTTTTCTTTGTAATACCTCGTCCTGCACGATCTGTTTGAGTCTACATTTTTTCAAGCCAACCCGTCTCATTAGAGGCAAAACTAATTTTTTAAAATCGAGATATTATTATGTCTAACACCGTTAAAGGCACCGTTAAGTGGTTCAACGAATCTAAAGGTTTTGGTTTCATCGAGCAGGAGTCTGGTCCAGACGTTTTCGCTCACTTCAGCGCTATCGTTGGTGACGGCTTCAAAACCCTTGCTGAAGGCCAAGCTGTTGAGTTCACCGTAACTCAAGGCCAGAAAGGTCCTCAAGCTGAGAACATCACAGCTCTATAAGCCCAACAGCTTATAGCACTGTAAAAAGGGGCTTACTTCGGTAAGACCCTTTTTTTATACCCTAAATTCAAGCCTTTCCACCAATCCGTTGACTTCGACGCCGCAAACCTTTGTTTTAATAACAAGCTGTGTACACTTAGGCACTTTGTATAACTCGACATTAACCGAGCCAACACCCAGCTTAGGACAGCAGCATGATTTACAACACTATTCTCGAAACCATTGGCAACACCCCCGTGGTCAAGCTCAACCATATTGGCCCAGCCAATCAAAACATCTTTGTAAAAGTTGAGTCATTCAACCCCATGGCATCAGTAAAAGACCGCCTAGCCATTGCCATTATTGAAGATGCCGAACGCCGCGGCGAACTCAAGCCCGGCCAAACCGTTGTCGAAGCAACTTCAGGTAACACTGGCATTGCACTGGCAATGGTTTGTGCCGCAAAAGGCTACCCCTTTGTTGCCACCATGGTTGAGACCTTTTCGGTTGAACGTCGCAAGCTGATGAAAGCGCTTGGAGCAAAAGTGATCCTGACTCCCGCTGCCAAAAAAGCCAATTACATGGTGGAATACGCCGAAGAGCTGGCCCAAAAACACGGTTGGTTTTTAGCTCGTCAATTTGAAAACGACGCCAATCCAGAATACCACCGCAATACTACGGCTCCAGAAATACTGCGCGCCTTTGCCGGCCACAAACTTGATTATTTTGTCAGTGGCTGGGGAACAGGTGGCACCATTACCGGTACAGGTGAAGTACTAAAAGTCGCCCGCCCAGAATTAAAAGTGATTGCCGCAGAACCAGAAAATGCAGCGATGCTCAACGGTAAAGAATGGTCACCACACAAGGTTCAAGGCTGGACACCCAACTTTGTGCCCAAGGTACTCAACAAAGAAATAGCCGATCAAATTGTCACCGTTAGTGATGACGATGCCATCGCCACAGCCAAAGAACTCGCCACTAAAGAAGGCATTTTTTGTGGTATCAGTTCCGGTGCAACCTTAGCCGCTGCTTTAAAAGTAGCCGAGAAGGCCCCCGCCAATAGCAGCCTACTGGTTATGCTTCCAGACACCGGTGAGCGTTACTTAAGCACCCCACTATTTGCAGACATCAGCGAAGACTCTGACGACGAGTGGTTAGCTCAGCAATAGTACTTAGAATACATAAAATGTAAAAAAAGCTCGGCAAACTATAGGAAGTCGTTTGCCGATTACTCTGTTCTTTTCTATCTTATAAGAAAGCAGCTATAAAAAAACGCAACAAAAACTAAAACAACAGACAAATAATAAAGGAAGCACGGAATGCTTAAGAAACACAGCTCTCTCGTACACAAAGCCAGCCCTTTCATCTGTATTATTGGCGGCGCCTTAATTGGTAGCCTATTCACCCAAATAACCATAGGCCTAGCCTTGGGAACAGCTCTAGGCCTATCTCTCGCCTATGCCCTAGAGCAAGAAAGCTAATCAGTAGACAAACTATGGCGCGATAGAGACACTGGCTCTGTTTTCGGGTTCTATCGCAAAAATAGATTCATTCAAAGGCCGAGCAATCACATCGATCGCCGCATCATTTTCTATGCGCTCAATATTGAGATAGGGCAGCTTAATACCTTCCCACCACAGAGCATCAAAATCACTCTCAGGCGAGGCCTTTAAACGCATGTCCGTTTCAATCAGCTTATTTAAAGTTAAATACAGAAATAAAGCGGTCGTATTGTGTAGCTCTCGTTGAGCAATCTGATAATCCGGATAAGACATAACAATATTACTCGCATGCTCGCCCGCACCATTTGCTAAAACCAAAGCCGCTTCATTGTGATAACTCATACCTAAAAGCAAGCTCGTACGTTTAGAGAGCTCAGAAAGAATATTATTTAAAGGCTGCTGCAAAGAAACAAAAATCACATCGGGAATCTTTTCAGCCTCAGAGAAACGCTCAAACACCCGGGTGCTCAATACGGTTTCATCACCAATAGGGTTAAGATATACCCCCTCATCAAGAGTCCCACCTAAAGAACGCCAAGCGCGACCAAACTCTTCAACCGCATTGCGCCCAAAATTATCATCGGCCGCGACAAACGAGGCCGTCATTGCCCCCGATCGGGTACCATAACCCGCTAAAGCCCGAACCGATTCCAAGGAACGCGGATAAAAGCGATAAGAGAAGTTCGGCTGCATCGGCAGGGCCGTACTCGAAGCAAGGGTATTAATAACAATAGGCTTAGGCACATCCTCAGGTAAAGCCTGTAGGGCCGCCAGCAACTTACTACACACATCGCTAAAAGTGCAGACGATGTATTTTGAACCCGCCTTACTTTTCTCAAGTACTTGCGCAAACAAGGCATCGTCAAATTGATGCTTATGATTTAACAACTCGATACGATAATTTTTACTTATTTCAGGGTAATCAACTAAAAACGAGCCTAAAAACTGTTTTATCTGCCTAAGCTCTTGGCTTGGGTTATCCAACGCATCAGTCAGCGGAACCATCACCACAATGTTCTCAAGAGGCTCAACAGCTTGCGCTCTTTGGTCATAAAGTCGATAAGAAGAAACAAGAATAGAAACAAAGGCAATAGGTAAAAACAGCGCCATAAATTGATGGCGGATAACAAAAGGGAGATTCGATTCAAGCTCTGAATTTAGCCTTTTTTTATGCCTCAAGATCATCAAGGCAATTAACAACATCACCAACAAAGACATCACCGCAGCAAAAAAAGCCACGCTATATAAAAAGGAAACACTAGCGCCTCCCATAGCCTTTAAGGCAATGGATATCATGGTAATAGGAGCATAAATCAGAAATAACACCTGATACGACTTGTGCATCAAGTCGTGAGAACGCTGGTCAGACAAGATCTACCTCAAAACAAACAGAATAATAACAAGCCGCCTACTTTAACTCCTTTAAGGGGGGCTAAGCCAGCAAGCAACGTATTTGGCGACACTTAAAGTCGGCGTTTGGCAATTAAGCGATCAAGCGTATTCGCAAACTGCGCTTTATCCGCATTCGAAAACGGCGCAGGGCCGCCACTGTGCTCGCCACTGGCACGCATCTCTTCCATAAAATTACGCATGGTTAAGCGCGCTTTAATGTTATCGAGCGTATATGCCTCGCCTCGCGGCGTCAGAACAAAAGCCGCCTTTTCTAAGACCTCAGCAGCCAGTGGAATATCCGAACTAATTAATAAGTCGTTCGCCTCAATATGTTGAACAATGTAGTTATCGGCCGCATCAAAACCAGAGGCAACCTGAACAGAGCTGACCGTCGCCAATGCAGGAGTCGGTAAAGCGTGATTAGCCACCAGAATGACGGCTAAACCCGTGCGCTCACTAACACGAAATAGAATGTCTTTTACTGGGCGCGGACAAGCATCCGCGTCCACCCAAATACGCATAGCGGCTCCTCTTTATCGTAACCAAAGAAATCATTTCGAGGCTTAGCCCTAGTATTCGAACAATGCCAAGCCCACTGAACAAAAATCGGACAAGAGCCTACACTATCTGTATAATCTCGCACCCTTTTCTTTGTACGGCTTCTCCTAGCGGCCCCCGATGCAGTTCTTTGTGATGTGATCGCCGCCAGACCAAGGCCCACCTACTGGTAATAACTATGAGCGATTCCACCCCCACCTTCACAGAGCTGGGTTTAAACGAACACATCCTTAAAGCATTGAGCGACGTAGGCTATGAAACACCCAGCCCGATTCAAGCCCAAAGCTTACCGCCGCTGCTTGAAGGGCGCGACATTCTAGGTCAAGCGCAAACTGGTACTGGTAAAACCGCCGCCTTTGCCTTACCAATCCTACAACAAGTCGACCTTAAGCAGAAAAGCCCTCAAGTCCTAGTGCTTGCCCCAACTCGTGAGCTTGCAATTCAAGTAGCCGAAGCATTCCAAAGTTATGCCCGTTACATTAAAGGCTTTCATATTCTTCCTGTATACGGCGGCCAAAGCTACGAAGGCCAGATCCGTGCCCTCAAGCGTGGTGTTCACGTGGTTGTCGGCACTCCAGGCCGAGTAATGGATCACATGCGCAAAGGCACACTCAAACTAGACGGTCTGAAGCATCTAGTTTTGGATGAAGCCGATGAAATGTTGCGCATGGGTTTTATCGACGACGTTGAGTGGGTAATGAGCCACACACCGGAGAACAGACAAATCGCCCTGTTCTCCGCAACTATGCCACGTGAAATCGAGAAGGTAGCAAACACTTACTTACAAGATCCCGTGCACGTCAAAATTGAAGTAAAGACCACCACTGCCGACACCATCCGTCAGCGCTATTGGCAGGTTGGCGGCATTAACAAGATGGACGCTTTAACGCGCATACTCGAAGCCGAAGAGTTTGATGCAGTGATCATCTTTGTGCGTACTAAAACAGCCACGGTAGAGCTAGCCGAAAAACTAGAAGCGCGTGGTCATTCCAGCGCGGCACTCAATGGCGACATTAGCCAAGCCCTGCGTGAGCGCACAGTTGATAAGCTTAAAAACGGTAAAATTGACATTCTTATCGCCACCGATGTAGCTGCACGAGGCTTGGATGTCACGCGCATCAGCCACGTCATCAACTATGACATTCCTTACGACACTGAAGCCTATGTGCATCGTATTGGCCGTACTGGTCGCGCCGGCCGAAGTGGTGATGCCATCTTGTTTGTTATGCGTCGTGAAACTCGCATGTTGCGCCAGATCGAACGCGCTACCAATAAGCGCATCGAAGAAATGCAACTGCCTAGCACCGAAGCGATCAATGAGCAGCGTGTTGCACGCTTTAAGCAAAAAATCGGCGATACCATTAGCAATCAAGACACTGAGTTCTACAAGCAAATGATCGCGGACTTCCAAAGTGAAACCGAGTTCAGCGCCTTAGATATCGCTGCAGCAATGGCCAGCTTAAGTCAAGGCGGTGAGCCTTTCTTACTTGAAGACCGCCCTGAGCCTAAACGTCGTGAGCGCAGTGAGCGCGGTGAACGTGGCGAGCGAGAAGGTCGTGGCCGCGATCGTCGTGAGCGTGACTCCAATATGCAAACCTACCGTATTGCTGTTGGTCGCCGGGATGGCATCACCCCAGGCAATATTGTTGGTGCCATTGCCAATGAAGCCAACATGGATTCTAACCATATCGGCCACATCAAGTTGTTTGATAACTTCTCTTTGGTAGACCTACCTAAAGGCATGCCCGATGAGACCTTCAAAGTACTGCAAAATGCTCGAGTGTGTAATCGCGCCATGCGCCTAAGCATAGATGATGGCCCCAGTGGCGGCGGTAACGGACGCCCTAAAAAGCGCTGGAAAGATGGTGACGGCCCTCGCAAAGGTGGCAAGAGTAAAAAGTTTAAAGCACGTGATTAATTAACACGCGCAGACTATCAAAGGCCTGAATGCATATTCAGGCCTTTTTTAACTCTTTTTCACACCCCCTCCTCCCCACTCTAAACCCGATGCTTAAAACAACGCATTCAAAGCAAACAGCTCGCTTGACAAAGTAATACCAACAAAATAGTGTATATACACAACAGAGTGGGACAAACCATGATTGACAACAATTACATCGCAGAAAACTGCAAATGCGCTCAACTGCGCCGTGTCACAAGGCTCATTACCCGCCATTACGATGAGGCTCTGAAACCCTGCGGCATAAACTCAGGGCAATTCACTTTACTCGTTGCGCTAGAACTCATGAGCGCCTGCTCTATTACCGAAGTCGCAAAAGCCTTAGACATGGAGCGCACTACTCTGACAAGAAACTTAAAACCCATGCTTAATGACGGCCTGATCAACATGACAAGCGGAAAAGGCAGAGCCCGTATTGCTAGCCTGAGCCCATCGGGTAAACAAACATTAGATGAAGCTAAACCTCTGTGGAAAATAGCTCAAGACAAGGTCACAGAGCACTTAGGTGAAGACACCACAAACAATTTAAATCTTTCAACTGAAAAACTGCAAACAGCCTTGCGCTGATTTTTAACCACCCACATAGTGTATATACACTACAAATAGGTGAACTATGGATATACCCTCTTCTCAAGCTGAGCGTTTTTTCTATCGCATCAGTCTACGCCCCAAAACCTACCTTATTACTGGCCTAGCTTTTATTCTTTTATGCGCTAGTTTTTTCCTGCAATTAAGGATTGATCCTCGTGCAGAATCTTTTTTACCCGATGACAGCCCGGCACTGCTTTATCGAAACAAAGTAGAAAAAACCTTTGGCTTAAACGACCCCATGGTCATTGCCATAAAAAGCAACCATCCAAATGGTGTTTTCAACGCCTCCACACTCGCCCTTGTCGAACAGCTGACAGATCAGCTGGAGGCAATGCCCGAACTCGACTCAGAGCGCTTGGTCAGCCTTGCTACCCAAGATGCCGTTTACGGCAACAGTGAAGGCATGGTTGTGAGCCCTTTTTTTGAACATGCCCCAACAGACAAAGAAAGTATTCAAGCCGTACGCAAGCGCGTGATGGACTTTCCTCTTTATGTAGGCAGCCTTGTTTCTCGCGATGAAAGCATGACCCTGATCGTAACGGAGTTGCTCAATGAAGACGATGCACCCGCTGTTTACGAGCAACTACTGGAACTAAGTGAAAACAGCTCACTTAAGGATTTTGAGCAAGTCTATGTGGCAGGTGATGGCGCAGTTTCTGGCTATCTAGTGAGTTATATAAATGCAGATGCAGCGCGCCTTGTGCCCATATCCGTGATCATTATCACCTTACTTTGCATAGCCGCATTTAGAACCCTACAAGGCGTGGTATTACCCACACTTGTTATTGTCGCCTCCACCACATCCGCCATTGGCGTGATGGCCGCCATGGGCGACCCGATCTATGTTATCACCACCAGCATGCCAATTTTGTTAGTGGGTATTGCTGTTGCAGACTCTATCCACATACTCAGTGAATATTATGAACAACAAAAACAACACCCAAACTGGAGCCAGCAGCAATTAGTTGTTCGTGCCTTAAGCCGCATGTGGCGCCCAGTACTACTAACAACCTTAACCTCCATGATTGGCTTTCTTGGGGTTTACGCCTCATCGTATATGCCTCCCATGCAAAGCTTTGGTTTGTATTCCATGCTGGGTTTAGCTGTTGCCGGAATATTCTCTCTTATTGTTGTACCTGCTACGCAAATGCTTTTTATTAAAAAAAACTCACCCATGTTTTCGCCATCAAACAACGAAGAAAAGCACGATTACTTTTCCACACTGATGGCCTCACTAGGAAACCGCGTACTTAAGCATACAAAAGTAGTACTTAGTTTAGCGGCCTTAATTATTACCTTTGGCATTTGGGGAGCCTTACAGCTAGATGTCAATGAATCATGGATTGACAACTTCCGTAGCACAGAAAAAATATCGCTAGCTGATAGTGCCATAAATCAAGCCATGGACGGAAGCAACAACCTAGACATTGTTATTGAAACAAGCAACAACGAAGACTTATTTAAACCCGAAAACCTAAAACGTATAGAGGCACTACAAGCTTTTTTAGAAACGCAGTCTGGTGTTGGTGGCACAACATCGATTGTGGATTATTTAAAACAAATGCACCGCTCTCTTAATGAGAACAAAAACGATTTTTATACACTTCCCAACGATGAAACACTAATATCTCAGTACTTCTTACTCTACTCTGCCAACGGTGATCCAGCTGAATTTGAAGAAGAAATAGATTATGACTACCGACTTGCACTCATTAGAGCTCAACTGAATTCTGGACGCTACCAAGATTTCAAACCTGTTGTTGAAAATGTACAGCACTATATAGACACACAGTTTAACAACGAGCACATCAAAGCATCTTTATCGGGTCGAATCTATGTAGATTATGAATGGCTTAATAATTTACTGGGCAGCCATTATAAGGGCGTTTTATTTGCGCTGGCTTTAGTATGGTTGCTTGCATGCCTTAGTTTTAGATCCATACAAATGGGCAGCCTTGCACTGGTTCCAGTTCTACTATCTACGCTCGCCATCTATGCCTTTATGGGTTTTACAGGAATCACTTTAGCAGTAGGCACAACAATGACAGCTGCCATTGGCCTTGGTATCGGCATCGACTTCTCCATCCATACGCTTGACCGAATTAAGCTACTAATTAAAGAGCAGGGCATTCAACCCGATAAAGCGCTCGCTATGATCTACCCCAGTACAGGGCGAGCGTTATTATTTAACTTCTTTGCCGTTTTTGTAGGTTTTGGCGTACTTGGTTTAAGCCATGTGCCCCCCCTATCAAAACTAGGCATTCTAATCGCATTTGCCGTATTAGTGAGTTTTATCAGCAGCATGACAGTACTACCGGCACTCGTAAAACTATTAAAACCATCCCATCTCGGCTTTATCCAAATAGCTAATAAGAAACATACGGCATCAGAAAACGAAAAACCACTTACTACGGGAGCTAAATAATGAAAGCGTACCTACTAACTAGTTTATTTCTTTTATGCTCACACTCGGCAATATCTGGCGAACTTCCCAGTGGAGACCAAATAGCTAAAAACATTAATGCGCGCAATGAGGGGGAGTCGGTTTCACGCTTATTAACTATGAGCATGACAGACAAACGCGGAAAAACTCGAACTCGTGAGACACGCGCTTTTCGACAATATTCAGGGGAAGACAAACACACGGCAATATTCTACCTAAGCCCAAGCAACATTAAAGGAACAGCATTTTTAACCTACGACTATAACGACCTTAATAAAGATGATGATCAATGGCTATACCTTCCTGCAGCAAGGCGAGTACGGCGTATCTCCGCCTCCGATAGAGGCGACTACTTTCTTGGTACCGACTTTACCTACGAAGAAATAAAATTAGAAACACGCGTGTCTATGCTAGATTACGACAGACAATCTCTGCGTATAGATACAATAAACGGAACAGAGTGTGTTGTTGTTGAGTCGACGGTAAAGAATAAGAAGATAGCAAAAGAACTAGGAATAAGCCGAAGAGAAGACTGTGTCGACCATAAGATATGGATGGTCATCAAATCGACGCAGTGGGGGATAAATGGACATCTTCTTAAGACCATTTATTTCAAAGAGATTTACAAAGTCGACGACATATGGACCGCCCACAAAATCGAAGTAGAGAATCATAAAACCAAGCACCAAACCGTATTTACTTTTAGTGATGTCAATTACAGCGCCCCACTCGACAAGAATCTATTTACTCAAACCAGCTTGAGAAGGGGGATTTAATGCCTCAAGCAAGAAATTTAAAAGACTACTTATATATTTTAATTGCTTTTGCGCTTTTCCCATCAAAACAGGTAGCAAGTAAAGAGTTAGAAACTGCAACACACTTAAGCTATAGGGCAGCAATTAATACCGCCCATGGTCAGTCTGGCCCACAACTAAGCCAACTACAACTAACACAAGAGCTAGGTAGCCAACCACTAAAAAACATGAAATTCTTCACTAGTTTACGCTTAAGGCATAACGGCATTGAAGGCATTGGGCTGAACTACGCAGATAAAAATGCTTATAGTGATATAAGCAGACCATGGGGGAAAAACAATTACGAAGCAGAACTTAGAGAGCTATATATAGAATACGGTTTAGGCAAGCACTATGTCACGATAGGAAAACAGCAGGTAGTCTGGGGAAAAAGCGACGGATTAAAACTGCTAGATATTATTAACCCTCAACGTTTTAGCGAATTTATCTTAGAAGACTTTGATGAATCCCGAATACCAACATGGACATTAAATTACGAATACCAATTCAATAACAATCAGCTTCAGTTACTTTGGATTCCCGATACAAGCGTACATAGCTTACCCAAGATAGGTGCTGAAAATAAGGCGCGTTATGAAATCACCGCACCTCGCTACTACCCTCAGCTCGAGGCATTTCTTCAAGCCCATCCAAATAGCGAGCTAATACTGAAAAAAACACAGTATCCCGATAGTGCTACTAGCGATAGTGATTTTGCCCTGAAGTGGTCGAGCTTTATAGCAAGCTGGGACCTAAGCCTTAACTATATAAATCAGATCAACGATCTACCAGCTTTTTATAGTCATATAATAAAAAAGGAAAATATATACCACATAGATGTGCAAGCGAAGTATAGTCGTAGCGAAGTAATAGGCGCCAGCGCAAGCACTGCTATTAAAGACCTAAGTATACGGACAGAAATCGCTTACACTAAAAATCAACATTACCAAGCTCGGGTAACTGAATCGAATACAGGGGTCAGCCACAATGATGAAACCGCCTACGTAATTGGACTAGACTGGTTTGGTTTTAAAGACAGCTTAATCAGTGCCCAGTTATTTCAAAAGCATATTCATAACTTTGATAGTAGCATTGCCCAAGCGCAAACAGACAAGAACTACAGCCTTTTACTGAGACGAAGTTGGCTTAATGAGGTCTTAAGTGCCGAAATACTATTTTTGCATAATGATACTGATCAAGATCGCTTAATTCGACCACGCATGGATTACAGCGTAAATGACCAATTAAAGCTATGGTTAGCTGCTGATTACTTTTACGGCCCTGCAGAAGGTGTTTACGGCCAGTACGACCAAAACGATCGAATTCTTACAGGAGCCGAGCTAAGTTTTTAAACTTTTTCCGCTTAAGCTCTCAACGCGCCAATCCGCTCACAAAAGGGAAGCCGTACTAATAATAGGCCTGTGCAGTAGAAGCACATTACCAATAGTGTGCCTTGCTTAAAGCACTCACACACTGGCCTTTATTCTCTAAAGCTTTTAAAGCTCGGCCTTTTAGATTTTGAGCCAACCAGCCCTCTGGCTGTGATAAAGGAAACGGGGCTTTGATCAACTGACTAGAAACCTGTTGAAAACCCACTTTAGAATAAAAGCTTGGGTCACCATAAGTCAGCAGTAACTCAAGCCCCTCTTTACTTAATTGAGCAATACCGTGATTAATAAGAGCCTGGCCCAAACCCTGCCCCTGAGCCTCTGTTAATATCGCCACAGGTGATAAAATAAACGCCTCTATGTCTGTGTTGAAATCGACGCGCGTAAAAAAAATCGAGCCCAACAGTTTAGTCTGATACTCTGCTACAAAACCACGTATATCTTGCTCTGGGCTTGTATCGATCAGCTCACCGACTAGGCTTGCTACCTGCTCACCCTCTTGCTCGCCCTCAGCGTCTGAAAAACTACGTCTAAATATTTTGGATATTTCTTCAACACTAAAGTGAGTATGTGACTTAAATTCCATATCCTCCCCTTCACCAATCTAAGCAACAGGCCATAAACTCACAGCTTATGGCAAACTGGCCAACATTAAAATTAAAACCGAGCAAGCATATAAGAAAATAGCTTTTTCAGAAATGACACTACCAATACAAATACTTTAAAGCTAAATTAATATACCGCCATCAATAGTATGACTGGCAAGCTCATTAAAAATTCAGCCATGCGGTACAACAAGCTTGCCCATAATCAAATAACTGCCGTAACTTAGCTTTAAAGTAAACTTTTCATACACCTCGCCTGAGAACCTTCACCATGTATAAAGCCATTCAAGTTAAGCAAAAAGGGCCTAAGTCTTGCGCCTTAGTCAATTTAAAGGAGCGTGAACTTGAAGAAAACGAAGTGCGTGTTGCTATCAGCTACTCGACCCTTAACTACAAAGATGCTCTGGCCATTACTGGCACTGCCCCGATTCTTAAAAACTACCCGATGGTGCCAGGTATTGATCTTGTCGGCACAGTCACCGAAACTAGAAGTGAACTCTACCAAGTAGACGACGCAGTACTATTAAACGGCTGGGGCGTAGGTGAACGCTGCGACGGCGGACTTGCTGAGCAGGCATGTATTCAAGCGGATTCCTTAATCCCTCTTCCTCAAGGAATCTCGGCTAAAGACAGTATGAGCCTAGGCACCGCAGGTTATACTGCCATGCTTTGCATTCAAGCATTAGAAGAGCACGGCATTGAAGTTGGGCAAAAAATCCTAGTCAGCGGCGCCAGTGGTGGCGTAGGTAGTATCGCGACCTATATATTGGCCAAACGCGGCTACCATGTTGTTGCCTCAACAGGAAAAATAGCCGATAGCCAATTTTTATTCGACTTAGGCGCCGCCGAAATCATAGACAGAAATGAGCTGAGCCAAGCAGCCAAGCCACTGCAAAAAGAGCGCTGGCATGCCGCTATTGATGTGGCAGGCAGCCATACTCTGGTAAATATTTGCGCCTCCTTACACTATGGCGGAGCAGTAGCTGCTTGTGGTTTAGCACAAGGCATGGACTTCCCAGCCACGGTAGCACCGTTTATCTTACGGGGTATTAGCCTCTTAGGTATCGACAGTGTTTACCAAAAGAAAGACAAACGCATTAAAGCTTGGCAGGCCTTGGCTCAAGAAATAGAGCCTGAGCTATTAGAGAAAATCACGACTGAAGTCAGCCTTAACGACTGCATAGAGCAATCAGAACAACTCTTAGGGGGGAAAATCAAAGGCCGTGTTGTAGTCAAATTAAGCTCTTAATAGTAGGTGTATTAAAACTCACTTGAACAGATAAAAGCTCAAGCGCTGTAGATTACAGCGCTTGAGCTTTAAACAAGGTGATATAAGAGCCAGCCTTTGCCTCCAAAGCACCATCATTGTCCAGTCGCTGCTCTACACTTAAGCCCCGATGACAAAACGCATCAACATGCTCTGGTGTTAGCAACCAAGGGGGGCCATTTTCAAACTGACGCTCCTCATTACTGACCTCAGCAATAACCAACAAATGCCCCCCTTCCGCTACAAAAGCGGCAATATTATCAATGAGCTGCGCTTCATATTTAGGAGGCAGCGCCTGCACAGTGTAAATCTCTAAGACAAAGTCAAAAGCTTTGTGCCACTGGCTTAATTCCGCAAGTAAATCAGCCTGAATAAACTCCACTTTTGACTCTGGAAAGCGCTTCTTACATAGATTGATTGCTGTTTCAGACACATCAAAAGCAGTAACGCTAAAACCTCGTTGCTCGAGCTCAATTGCATCATCCCCTAAACCACAACCAACGACCAAGGCACTTTTATCCTTGCCTTGCAGCTCATTAGCCTCTAACCAGTGCTTAAATAAAGGCTGGGTGCTCATATTAGCCCACGGAACACCTTCACCATCAATATTGGCCTTTGCATACAGTGGCTCAAACCAATCCGCCGGCTTGTCTTCGTTGATAGAAAACTGAAGTTTAGGGTCCTTAGCGGCCTCCTCTGCCAACTTAGCCCTCTCTGCTTTACTGATATAACGCGGCTTGTTTTTAGGCGCCAACTTGGCATTTGCCTTTTTTGCTCGAGCCTTCAAAATCTGATTTCCCTTTTTACGACGATTCATAGTTTTTACCAAAAAAATAAGACGGCCACTCATATGCGCTAAGCCAATATAGCTAGAGCCAGTTTAAAGTTCTTTATGGTGGCCATCTAGCCCCGAAGCCCACTTCTAAAATAAATGACAAGCAACAAGCCATGCCACAAAAAATGACAACAAGCGCACAAATAAAGGGCAAAAATAATGCTTCGTATCAGGTTGACAGTAATTGTGATATACTTTAGGGATTAGTTCGATGCGTAGCCATGTGTAAGCACATACAACAACGGCCCGCGCTTGATCCCTACGGATCTTATGAACGCCCAACAAACAAGAGCAGCACGCTCAAGCTTAGCAACATTAAGTGAAATGCAGTGCTCTAGCTATGCCCGATTTAACCTCAATTTCCATCCTTCTATATTTTGCTCTCTTAATTTTCATTGGCGTTTACGCCATGAAAAAGTCGACCGCCGATAACAGCGAATACTTACTAGGCGGCCGAAAAGTAAGTGCCAAGGTCACGGCTTTATCTGCTGGTGCTTCCGATATGAGTGGCTGGATGTTAATGGGGCTGCCCGGCGCAGCTTTTGTTAGCGGCCTCGAAAATATCTGGCTTGCCGCAGGTTTAGTTCTTGGCGCTTATCTCAATTATCAATTTGTTGCACCCCGCCTGAGAGTATTCACCGAGCTTGCAGATAACGCACTCACCATCCCCGAATTTTTCTCTAAGCGCTTTGCCTTGGACAAAGGTAGTATCCGCCTAATTTCGGCCATCATTATTATTTTATTTTTCACCGTCTATACCGCATCAGGCCTTGTTGCAGGTGGAAAACTATTTGAGTCTGCCTTTGGCATTCACTATGCCTGGGGCATTGCTGCAACTGTTGCTGTGGTAGTTGTATACACCGTTTTAGGTGGTTTTTTAGCAGTGAGCCTTACAGACTTTATTCAAGGCTTAATCATGCTGATAGCTTTGATCGCTGTGCCTATTGTTTGCTTTACCCAGCTAGACAGCCAACAAGCAGTGGCTTTTACAGGCGCCCTAAACTTAAGCTTGGGTAATATAGAGTTAATTACCGCATTAAGCCTAATGACATGGGGCTTAGGCTACTTTGGCCAGCCGCATATTATTGTGCGCTTTATGGCAATTAAATCTCATACCGAGCTGCCACAAGCGCGAAGAATTGGTCTATCGTGGATGATTATTTCCATAGCCGGTGCTTTAGCAACGGGCTTAGTCGGGGCCAGCTATATCACCCAGACACAAATAAACATTAAAGATCCAGAAACGATCTTTATCTTTTTATCTCAACATTTATTCCACCCTTTTATTGCCGGTTGGTTTTTAGCTGCAATACTCGCGGCGATTATGAGCACAATATCTTCACAACTGCTTGTTTCATCTAGTTCACTGGTCGAAGATATTTATAAAAGTTACACCAATAAACAACCCAGTGATAAAGAGCTATTAATCGCAAGCCGCACCTGCGTGATTGCCGTCGCCGTAGTCGCATCACTAATTGCACTAGACAGCACCAGCAGTGTGCTTAGCCTAGTAGCGAATGCTTGGGCGGGTTTTGGTGCGGCTTTTGGCCCATTAATACTGCTTAGTTTGTGGTGGAAAAAACTCAGCCACAGTGGCGCTGTAGCTGGAGTATTAGTTGGTGCACTGACCGTTATTATTTGGGCTTATGTGCCCTTAGCTGAAGGTAAAACACTTAATAGCTACTTCTATGAGTTGCTACCTGGCTTCATAGCGAGCACCTTAGCCATTATTGTTGTCAGTTTAAAAACCAAGCAGCCCGATACACAAGCCATTACCTGGTTTGAAGCAAGCATTAAAAAACTAACAAGCTCTTAGCCAGGCAGGAGAATCACATGGCCACTAGTAAGTGGAAACGCATTGTTATTAAAGTTGGCAGCGCATTAATCGCTCCCAACCGTGACGGCTGCAGTCGTCAGTATTTATTAAGCATTGCGAACTTCATCGTGCGCTGCCGTATATCAGGCATACAAACTGTATTGGTCTCCTCTGGCTCTGTAGCTGCTGGCTCCCACTTATTTAAAGACGCCGACACCTCATCGATGACTGTCAAAAAAGCGATGGCTGCAGCGGGCCAAACTGAAATGATGGCAACCTGGGATAAGCTATTTGATTTTAGCACTGCACAAGTTTTATTAACTCACGCAGACTTAAGAAATAGATACCGATACTGCAGTGTAAGAGACACACTTGAAGCCTTGCTTGAAGGCGGTATCTTACCCATCGTTAATGAAAACGATACCGTAACAACGGATAAATTAAAGGTAGGTGATAACGATAATTTAGCAGCTATGGTCGCAACAGCAGCTAATGCGGACGCCTTAATTATCTGCTCGGATATTAATGGCCTCTACACTGCCAATCCACACAAAGAAAAAGATGCCAAATTAATTCCAAACGTCTATGAAATCGACCAAAGTATTTACAATATGGCTGGCGGTGCAACCAGCAGTGTTGGCACTGGTGGCATGAAAACTAAAATCGAAGCTGCTGAAAAAGCCGTCAGCCACGGTATCGACACCTATATTGTTGATGGTTTTAATGAAAACAGCTTTAACCAATTATTAGCAGGCGAAAACCCTGGCACTCGGTTTCATCCTCATAGCTCACCTATGCAGGATCGTGCTCACTGGATGAAACACACCACTAAAGAACAGGGTGAACTCATTGTTGAAGATAGCTTTGCTATCGATTCAGAATCAGAAGAAGAACTTTTGGTGCCTCAAGATCTTGTTGACGTAACAGGAGAATTCTCTGTAGGCGACGTAGTATTACTGAAGAAAGAGAATGGTGAAGAGCTTGCCAAAGTAAAAACCAACTATAGCAGCTGTCTACTAAACTTTGTTGCTACACAAGATAATGAACACATATCTCAGCAATTAGACGATACAGAAGAACCTCTTATTTCTGAAAAATACATTTCAGTTATGGATAAAAATACAGAAAATAAAAACACCAAGAATAAGTAATATTATCAACACATTTAAAACTAGCCGAACACACATAGATTGCGCCCGGCTAGTATTAGTTATTTACGCAAACTAAGTATTCGGCGCTTTAATACTCTTAAAGAAAACAAGAGCAACATAACGAAGATAACATCCTTAGCTAATGACCCTGCACCCTCTTCAATTTCCACTGAAGGGCTTTCAAGGTCTTCTGGCTCTTCCTTATTAGCGATATCTGTTAACTCGAAACCTTGTAAAGTCACACTCGTCACATAGCCACCCTCATCAGGAAACTGTATGGCAATGCGGTTACTCTCTGCCAGTAAACTTACATCAAGAGGTATCTCTAGCATGCCAAAAAATTCAGCGCGATTAACTTGATCATCACCAGCAATTTCAAGGGGGGCATCAACCATAGTTCCATTAATCGATACTAATGGCTGTTTAGATAAAGAATGTGAACGACTAAAACTTAACCTTAATATTGCATCACGCCACATATCCACCTGCAAACCATCAATATTAAACTCAAGCGCCCCTTCAGCCACGATAGGCTGAAGATATTTGTCTGCATAATACTGTTTTTCATCAATCCGATCTGACAACTCAATAGCAGTATGTGTCTCGTATTCAACAATAAGCGTTGCTTCAGGCTCTAATACAAACTGCTCTGGTAATACTGACAACTGGCTTTCTTTAAGGACGGGTTTATTTATATTAGTATCCAAGTATAAATTCTTGATTTTTATACTTTTCAAATTATCTTGTGTTATACCTTTTACACTTAGATTAACTACTTCTTGATCATAATTAAGGTTATTCAAAATCACGTAACTTTTATCGTCATCAACATAGGAGTCCACAAGTACATCAGGGTCGCTTGCCTGTGTCTCGACACGAATACCATTAACATCAGACCAAAGCTCATAAAATTTAATCAGCTCAGTAAAAACCCAATCGTCCCCCTCTTCACCCGGCATTTCATGTGCTTGTCGCATTAAACGCCAGTCATAAGGGGTACCGGGGGAAACAGGGTCTTGATACCAAGTTGCTTTCATTAAACTAAAAGGGATAGCTTTTAATATATCATTAGGGCGAGCCATAAATTGCAGCATCATTGGGCTAAACCCTTTCATCAAATGCCAGTCTCGCTCAGGTGTCCAGCTTCCAGAGGACTCTCCAATAGAATCGCGCCCACCGTATTCAGATATCACATAGGGCTTAGTTTCACCTATCGCTAACATACTGTATTGCTCAACCATATCGAAAGTAGCCTCTAAGCGACTGCCTTTAAAATTTTCTTCTCCTTCAAGAGGTTGGGAATTAATATCGTAGCGATTATGAAAGTCATAAAAATGTATTGAGAAAAAATCCATTTTCTCTGCGCTAATATCAACAAATGGTTTCATCATAAACTCCCATCCCTGGAAATCATTAAAATCAAAGACCGGAAAAGCTGCAGTATAACCACCAACTAATATATCGCTTTCATGTGAACGAATTTCGTCAGCAATCTCATTATGGAATTCAAAAATTCGTTCAGGAGGCTCAGATTCAGCCCCTCTAAATGGCGCTCGTATCGTTAGTTCAAGAATAGGTTCATTAATCACCTCAAAGAGCTTGGGCCTAGGAGATCCCTCACTGGGAAGCTGATCATCATCACGATAAAACTCATTAAAATAGCTAGCTGTAAATTCACCCAAAGCTTTAGATCCAGAAATAGCCCACGGGCTTTTTCCACTTTCCTCAGCAGGGGATGTAGACGTGTCATACCAATAATTAAACCACTGCCCTCCAATCATCACGTCTTGGCGATTATCGTATTTATGCCAACGCTCTAAACGCTCACCATAAACTTCTGTACGTTGGCGCTGCCCTTCCGTAACAATCCAGTTAGGATCGACAAAGCCTGCGCGATTCATATCTTCGTCAGCCTGGTCTAAATTATACCGAAGGTGACCATTATCCCTTCCGAAATACGCATCAAGATCGCTCAATAAATAATCAAGCTTATCATCTTCACCATCCCAGTCGCCCTCCAATAAAGATGAGTGCACAGTAACAAATTTGCTTCGATCAAATTCCGATACACCGCCGACACGATGCTCGGTATTCAAATACACATCCACGTCCGTATCCGCGTACGAAACAGCACTGCTGAACGACAGGTATACAGCGAGTGAAACAAGAGGTTTATGATGTTTGTTCATATTCTCGGCCCTAATAGTGAGTTGGTATAGCTTTGCTTTTGCCGCTTTAAACAAAAACAATTGAGTGGGCCGGAGCTTAAATAGCAAGAGGAAAATACAAACTGTATTCTTTATAAATTAAATCTAAAATTATTATTTCCTATTATTATTCATACACTTACAAATCATTTTATAAAAGAACAATCTCCCTAAATCAGGCTAATCCTTAACGAGAGACCAGCTTACATGCCTAAAACTAGCAAAATGACGTGTATGAAATATGGCGTTGATTGCTTAGCGCCGCTAGGGTGCGAACATCACACAATAATGAAGACCGCACTAGAAAACACACCGAGATAGTAATTGGCAGACTGCTTAATGCGGAGGTATGGCGATAGGAATAAAACTGAATGGCCTGTACGTAGCAAAAACTAAGTTATCGAATCGCCCCACAGCCCCCAAATGACGGGCCTTAGTTAAGTGAAGGTGTGTGCATTATTGGGTTAGGTTCCGTTCTGCACATGCGAGCTTTGAGCGCCTTTAATCCGTTGTCTCGCATGATTCTCGCTACACGCTTTTGCCCAATGCGTACATCAAGTTTACGCATCTCGCGTGTTATTTGGGGGCTTCCGTAACAACCTTCATGGCGGAGGTGTTCAGCATCTTCTTGTTCACGAAGGCTCGGACCGCGCCGTCGCCAAGAATTGAATCCATCTCGACTGACATCATAAAGGCGGCACATCAGTGATATAGAGTGCTTATCACGATTCAGTTCGATGAACTCGAAGATTTCTTTTTTGTTGCAAAGAGTGCTGGATGGCTTTTTTTAAAAGAGTGCGCTCCTCCTGAAGGTATTGTGTTCACGCTCTAGCTTACGTAAGCGCTTTAGCTCCGCTTTAAGCTCTGGGTCGATCTGAATATCTTTTTTCTTAGGCATGAGTTGGCCTCGGCGCATTTCCATACGCCAACGGTAAAGCATAACCTCATGAATATCGAGCGCTTCAGCACTAGCACTCTGGGAATCTCGGTTAAAGCAACTGCGGCTGCCTTAAAATCATCATCGTAGAAATTGTAATGTTGGCGCCTGGCCATTTGGCACCTCCACATAGTTAAGTGAAGGTGTGTGCATTATCGGGTTAGGTTCCGAGGTCAGGTTTAACTTTTTGTTAGAATTAGTGCTGAGGGTCATATTGGTTTATTACGCAATAGCTACCGGACGCTGAAGTACTTATATACACAACAGCTTTTCTATTTCCAGACATATACATAGCCAACGCCACAGATATCATCGTTTTACGTTCTTCTGGAATTAGCATCCAAGCTGAAGATTGAGTACATCCACTGGGCTTTTCATTACCATTAATCCTTAACAATAGTCCCTGAGGGATACTTGTGATACTCGTTACATCTCCAGCGAGATAAGTTTCTGCAGAATTAACTCCAAGTGATGCAACCATTAAAAATACGAAAAATATTACCTTCATAACACATGTCCTAATATTTGAAATTTGGTCTTACACACAAGAAGTAGACACCGTATTAAGCGCACTCTTCGTAATAATATTGTTCATATTCAGCGGGACTAGCGTAGTCAATCGCTGAATGTTTTCGTACTCGATTGTAAAACATTTCTATATATTCGAATACCCTCGAATATACCTGTTTAAGATTTCGATACGATCGACCGAATACTTCTTCGACCTTCAACCGAGAAAAGAAAGACTCCATGGCTGCATTATCCCAACAGCTTCCCCGGCGGCTCATACTTGGTGTGATATTCGCGTCATGCATAGCAAGTACGTATTCGCTTGAGCGGTATTGCACTCCTTGATCGGAGTGAAGTAGTAAATCAGGCTCACACTGACGACTCGCAGTAGCCATATTCAGAGCGTCCATAATCAATTGTGTCGTCATTGTTTTGTCGAGTGACCAGCCTATAATTTTTCTTGAGAACAAGTCCATGATCACCGCCAAGTAAACATGGCCCCCTTGAATCGGAATATAGGTAATATCGGAAACCCACTTCTCATTAGGCCTTAATACGGTGAAGTCGCGATTTAGTATGTTGGCCGACACGTTGTTGATGCTTGATCCATCAGGGCTATATCGGAAGTTTTTACCGTTTCTTGCCTTTAAACCCGCTTCAGGCATCAATTTAGCGACATGATTAACCGAGCACGCAATACCGGCTTCGTTTAGCTCAAGCGTCAAACGAGGAGCGCCATAGCGGCGCCTTAAGTCTTGAAAATGTGTCGCATATTGCGCTTCGAACCAGCTCTCGATATTCCTGCTGGAAACTAGGTTGGCGGACACGCCATTTATAGTAGCCAGATCGACTGACCTTCAAGCACCTGACCATTTTCTTGACTGAAAACTCCCCCCTAAGTGATTCAATATAGACATACCTCACCAATTTGGCTTGCTGAAGTATGCCGTCGCTTTTTTTAGGAATTCATTCTCTTCTTCAAGGTCTTTTAGCTTACGTTTAAGCTCGCGAACCTCTTCACTTTCCGTTTTCGAGTAATCCACACCATTCACACTGTTAAATTGTTTATCGGATAAACGCTTATATTGTCGACGCCACTTATAAATTTGACCAGGGTGAATACCCAACTCTCTTGCTACTTCAGCTGCGGAAGTATCCGGGCCTTCCGATCTACGTACAGCTTCGCGACGAAAATTTTCGGTGTAATGGTTGTATTTGTTCTTCGTTTTCTTAGTCATTTTTAACCTCATTAGGTGGGAATGAGGTGTCTACTTTTCGTGGGTAACTCGGGAACCTAACGCCAAGCTCAACTGCGTAGTAATCTGGCGCTAGTTTTGCGTTCTTTTTGCAAAACAAGCGACAGGTTGCGGAGTCAGATTGCAGCTTCTTGTTATAGGGCCTCATTGACGAAACTTACGCTTTAGAGACTCAATTATAGGAGGGTTACTTACTCCTTCTGGAATTAGTGGGTCATCATCTGAATGAATGGCCATTACCTCTATATCATTTGGCCCTATTTTCCATGCCTCTATAACATTAATACTATACTTCCGGATTGATTTTTTCTTAGCTGAATAATTTTCTACAATTCTTTCATTCTTAACTACTGCATAGCTCAAAAAGTAGCTTTTTCGTTCATTAAATGCAGATATAAACCTATCAAGATTTACGGATGTCGAAGGAGTCATTGTATTTTTTCTGGCGATCATTTGAAAAGTTTTGTTCGAATCAAAGGTGAAATTTTCACTAATACAAACCCTGTAATGCGCAGGATTTTTTTTGTCTATATTTTTAATAATTGATATTCTTAAGCGATCTTCGCTGTCTTCATTACCAATTTCTTTTTCTAAGTCTTCGAAGATAGCTGCTGCAGCTTGTTCGTCTTCAAAAAGTACAGTTAATTCAATGTCCCCATTAGGATAAAGTGCAAATCCGGTTCCGCACCATACTGTTCTATCCCATAGCCTTATTTTAATAAGATCTTGTACCTTCATATCTTTATGGGTCAAGCTTTCATTATCAATCAACCCTTCTGGAGGTTCTCCCTTACCAGGCTTTAAATCGGTCAATGGCTTGGACGTAGGTATAGGCTTTGGAAAGCTAGAATCCCATGGCAGAGTACGGAGCATTTCGTATCTTTTGTACTCTGCATCATTTAGAAGAGACTTAATTCGACTAACAGCATCATTACCCATTATGTTTTGCAATCCCACAAAGCATGCACCAAATGATACTGAACGTTCTAGAGCTCTGTCTTCGCCAAGCATAGAATCCAGAGTCCTCTCCGGATTTTTTGGTCTAACCATGCGTGAAAATACGTCAATTGCGAAATCATGTAGCCAGTCTTGAATAATTTTCTGCCCAGATACGTTCAACATATCAGGAGTGAATGATGAACACAAAACGCTCATTTTCAGAGTTCCACCTGCATCATCAACTTCATGTGATATCTCAATTTCATCATCGTCATCGGCTGTAATTTCAATACCAAGGCGAGATTCATATACAAATACTTGATCAACCATACATGTTGAGAAAAACTCCTCTATGACAGAGAGTAGCGTTTCAGCAAGTTCAACCAACGGGCTTCGGAGCGGAAATGAAACAGAAATTGATGCCCCCATGACACTCGTTTCTATAGTGCTATATCGTACATCACAGTTAATAAGTATCGGTACTGATGCACCTAAATCTGTATCTCTAACGATTTTTAAATAATCGATATATTCTTGATCAATCTTTAACTCATACTCTTCTTTAACAATATCTTCATGGCCTAATGCATACAACAAAATTGCTCTGCTAGAAAATAGTTGATATTTATCTAGTAAGTCAGGAAGTTTTGAAAAACATTTTAGGGTTTCAATATCTGCATTGAGGATGCACTGGGATAGATATGCATCAATTCTTTGGTTCTCTTTTTCAGTAAGTATTGCGCCCTCAAGATTAGTATCAACGATGCATGCAAATTCCCACCATGATAAAGCGTAGTTAATCCTGCCTAACTTAAGTTCAATTATTGAGAGGCGAATATATATGTAGACTTGAGCCGAAAGAAGATCTCCGCTCTTCCAAAACTCATCTGTAATAATAGAGGCTGCTAACAATAGATTAGCTCTTGAAGCCCAAAGAAGATCAACCTTCTGGTAACATTCTGACAAAAGGTTAAGTGCTACATATAGATCTTTCTTAGCTTCTTTTTTGTAAAGCCCCAGAAGTGATTTGCCAATAAGCTTTATTGCTTGATATGGCTCGTCAGACTCTAAACGCCTTGCCCCTCGCCTTAATGAAAGTAGAGCCCCTTTAGTATCTCCGTCTCGACGGGAGGTTTGTTCAGTAAAGAAATCAAGCAGAAGCTCATAGCTGTCTACCTCTCCAAATATGCTATCTAGCTCTGTAATTAAATCGTATAGCTCATTGAAAGAGAATCCGACTAGTAGTTCACCATCTTTTACTATTGATAGCAATGAAGAAAATATCTCAGTTGCTTGATCAACAGACTCGATAGATTGTAGGTTAAGCAATTCAATATATACTTTAGACATTAACGCATTGCTAGGCCTTTCATCTTTTTCTGCCAGAGCAACAAGTATATTTTTTGTTTCAGATACCAGTGAATCATAATCGGTAAGGTTTTCGTTTTTTGAATTTCGACTATGGCTTGAGTAGAGACCAAGCAAAGATACTACACTGCCCCATTGCCCAGATTGTCCAATTTTTTTTGCCAAGTCGACACAAAATCGAAGTTGTTCCCGGAATAATTCGATCTCTTCAAACCACCAATAGACCGCCCAAGCGTATTGATAATGAGCATGAAACTGCTGATATGAACCGCCATATTTTTCAGAAGCGACAATAGCTCTATCGAATAATCCTTTAGTTTCAACAACTGGCTTTTCGAGCTCTTTCGATAGGATTGCTACCTCTAGTAACCAGTCCAATTGATGTAAAAGTATCTCACTAGCATTGACCTCATCCTTGATATCATTTTCGAGCTTTTGGAGCCTAAGTGTTTTTGTGTAGTCATTAGAACCAACTTCAATTTCTCTACGCCAATCAATATCAATAGATAGGGCGTCAATAGCTAATTGTTCGTAGCCATTACTGAATATTTGATCCATGATCCAAGAAATATCTAAGATTCTAACATCAATTCCAGTTTCTTCTTTTAATGAATCTTCTATATCACTACGCTGATTTGCTTTTGTGTACATATTCGTAACACAAAAGGCCTTCTTATAATCGCGATTAGTCGCACTAATATTTCTTACATCTTTACGACATTTTGCCTTCCAGTCTTCTTGAGTACTTACCGCAAATGCCCATCTATCTTCGTGTGAGTTTTCATTGACGCCGACAAACCAAAGTGTTTTTGTTTGCTCTGATACAGGAAAGGTTTGTGTATCTACTTTTCCATCTCCACCAGCAACCGGTCCTGTTTGTTCTAGCAGGTTAGGACATATTACTTTCTCACATAGCTTTTTAGCGAAGTCTTCAAATGCAAGCTCCAAATTCCTTCTGTTCAATGTTGCCAGCTGGTATTCCAATACAGAGCGGTCTAGCTTGCCGATCTCTTTTCTAACCGAATCAGAAAAGCGCTCGGGCCGTCTAGCTTTTAAAAAGTCTCCTGGTGAGAATTTCGGGCGGCTTTCTATGTCGGTTGTCATCTAAGATCCATTTCTGATTGCTTCTCGAACTTGAGATTATCTAGTTTTCTCGGACTTGCTATGGCCCTATAACGCCCCGCTCAGCTGCGGCTGGTATGGAGCGTATTTTGTGTTAATGTTTGAGCGCCAGCGAGTAACACAAAAGGCGCGTAGTACCAGCCGTCAGACTGAAGCGGCTTGTTAGCCATTTTTACTCATGGGTTTTGTGTATAGTTGCAGGAGCTGCTTTGACAACTCCGCGGTAGTTTTTTCTTTTAGCTCTAAGTTAGATTCCCCAAGGTTTTCTAAGATTTGAACTGACATACCTACTGCATTAATACGCTCGATTATACCCATGTACTCTTTGGCCTGTTGCATGGTGGATTTGTAGATCACTAAAAACGTAGCGCCAATAAAGTTCACCAAAATTCCACTTACCGCTACAACTATAGAAGGCTTAAAGTTTTCCGGTGACTCGTAAACGTGAAAAACGCCGTAACCAATCAAAATAAAGCCAAACGTCATAACTAACACCGTTAGCCAGAAAATAGCTCTAACTTGGTTGATATTCCTATTAAGGTAGCTTTCTAGTTTTACCCTAGCCAAATCCCAAGCAGCTTGGGTTTCTTTCGGATTTTCTTCGTACCGCCTTTCTACTTCTTCGATTTTTTTATGCTGCTGCGAAGCTTCTAGTGCACGCTGATAAGAGATGACACCAAACGCAAGTATTGCTGCAACTACTCCTAAGCTTGCTGAAACAATCTCTGCAAATTTTTTGTCAGTTAATTGCGCCTCACCTAGAACAACAAAAACCATTGCTGCACCAACGAGAAAAATTGCTCCCGCAATCGTATATCGGAGAGCTTTCCCTCCTTTCATCCAGCTTTCCACTATCTCAGTGGCTAACCCTATTGGTCCATCAAACATGTTTATTTCTCGATTCTCTTCGTATGGCTAACGCCGTTGTAAATTGCAGTTTTGGAGGAGCCCGTTTGTGCTATTAAGCACAAAAAGGAGCGACGGAAAAACTGTCAATTTGACAACTTTGTTATAAATTTCTCTAGTAGTAACTGCGATCCACTGAAAATTTGAAAACATTACTACCAGACAAATCGATACTATAAATCGAGTTTCTACTAAAAACTTCCGGTAATAGCTTCTTAGCTGAACCAAGCTCTAACTTAAGTTGATTATCAATATCCGTATATTTTATCGCTTCACCTTCGGGTGCTTCATTATGCAACCACGATTCAAGTAGAACCAGCTTGTCGTTGTCGTCGAAGTTGTCGTGATCATTTGCGGGTATTTTCTTTGATTCCGTTATTGGCTCTTTATATAAACCTTGCAATTTCATTGCTTGCCTAATCTCGTGGCAAGCAGGCCCGAGTGCAGCTGCTATCTCAGATTTTTCCCGCTCCCCGGAATACTTTGCAGGGGAAACACCAACCAAATCGGAAGGTACATGAATATCAATATTATCGGGCATCACAATAAAGCAACGTCTCTTCCCGAGCTTACCTATAAAAAGTCCCAACTCGAATAAAACGTTATCCCTTACAGTATCAGAAACACTTCCTCTCATCTTTGTCTCATCATCAGGAGAAAACACAAAAATACCGAAGTCCGATGAAGCCAGTGCCTCCGTAATTGAATCTAAGGGTGTAATAGATAGCGAGAACACACCCTGACTCCATATCGTAATATCAGCGTCATGCTGAAGATTTACCTGCAATGGATAAGCAATATCAAGCCCTTCAACAGAAGAAGCTACAAACACTTTTGGTTTCAACGATTACTCCTAATGTAGGTGATTTATAACGCCCCGCTAAGGGGCCGGAACTGTGATGGTTGGTTTTGTGCTATTAAAGCACAAAAGCGACCGGCGCAGTGGAGGTCCCAAGCAGCTTTAGCTGCTTTACCTTGAGCGGCTTGTTAGGTGTTTTTTAGCTAGATTCACGTAGCCCACCCCATTTATAGGAAAATTTCTTTTTACAGTTTTTACACCTGTAACAATTTGATGTAATACTCGGGAAAAGCTGCTCTTTGTATAGTGTGTTTTTTTGACAAAGTGTATTTGGGCACTTTGCTGGAATGTAGGCGTTAAAAGCCAAAGTAGGAATATAACCCGAGATAAAAGTAACCACCATATTCCAAGGGTATTCCAAACCAAACAAAATAGGCTCCCATACCAAAATTCCACTAATCATAATGACAAGCGGAAAAGAAAACTCTGTGATCCTCATAAAGGTGACGTTCATATACACCTAACGCCCCGGTCAGGCGGCGCCTGCAGCGGAGCTTTTTTGCGTGTTAATATCGAGCGCAGCGAGGACACGCAAAAAACGTAGAGTAAGGCGCTCGCTCTGCACCGGTTTGTTATAGGACTGATGGCTCAAGTACATACATACCTACAAAAGGAATCAAATGAGCCAACAACCACAGAGAACCAATAAATACCTGAATATAGGGGAAGCTCTTACGCTGCATTAGCCCAAGCAATCCAGCCAAGAGACCCGATATAGCGAACACCAGCAACACAACTATTGCGGAACACAATATTGCCTCAATAATGGTGAACTCGAACATATTCAGCGATGGATAAATATAGCCCAACAAGTAATTAAACGGAACGCTAAATACCACCAACAATATGTATAGCTTGGATAAACGAAGCCCCATTTCCCCTTAAGACCTATAGCACCGCAATAGCTGGTGGAGCTTTGCGTGGTAAAGTGAGCTGCAAGCGAACCACGCAAAGCGGAGTCCAGCTGATTGCCTTGTTGGGGGCTAGCGGCAGGAAAGACCAGCTACTAGCACCTTGGCGAAGCGAAAGCGCAGCCCACGGTTAATTTAATAGTGAAAGATTACCGAAGCCGAAGAATAAATGCACTACCTTAGTGGCATACCACCGCTACTGAGCCAATGCGGGCATAACGCGATAGTTAAAGCGGCACCAGAAATACACTACCGAGATAGAAATTTAATACTTAGTTAAATGCCGTGTAACTACGAAAGTAGAAGGCATTAAAAGAACGCACATTACTGACTAAAAAAAGAATTATCGACCGCCCCACAACGCCGCAGTAAATTGCAGCTATGTAGTTGGTTGTTTTGGTGGCAGCGTAGCGACCGCCACCAAAACAGGCGACGGAATAGCTGTCAATTTGACTGCCTTGTTAGAACTTTACCCACCGAAATTTCGAATGCTGCCAGCTAGCTTTTTGGAATTTAATAAAATACACAAAGAAGCCACTACTTCGAAGATGGTTGCATATACATTTGCAATACTATCGGCGCTCATTGTTGTAGGGTATCCCATCTCAGCTTGTTGCGGCAGAAGCCGCCAATAAGAGAACCAATAGATCGAATCTACCAACGCATAATAAAGAAAATATACACTGAGCCCAGATAAGAGCACCGATAAAAGTGATTTGGCGGACAAAGAACCCTCTACTTGATCATCAGAAGACCCGATTATTTTCTTTGAAATAACAGTAGGGAAAAACCAAAGAACAATTGAGGTAACAAGCCACGGTACACTTGATAATATCGGAACCAATATCGTTGCGCCAAGACCTCCATATGTTCCAAATAGAACAAACTCAATTACGGTTCCCAATTGCCTGAGGCTATAAAGAAAAAGAAATACCGAAAACAGTCTAATGAAAACTGCCAAATAAGTTATCTGTGTCATATCTTCCCTTGAGTTCTAACGCCGACATAAGGGGCCGGAACGGAGTTGGTTAAAGTGTGCTATTTAAGCACACTTTAAGCGACGCAGTGTAGGTCCAGCCAGCTTGCTGGCGAGCCTTGATGCCTTTGTTATACGCCGCCCTTACAAGTGGCAACTACCGCATGCGAAGGGTCTTTTTTAAGAACTGCTATTACTACGGCTGTAGAATCGTGGTGGTCTTTTGGGTATTTAACTTTATCGATCTGTTCGTACTCGACAACATCAAGCTCTACGTAGAGTTCCCCGTACTTATTGAGCTTGTCGTTCGCCGAGAAGTAGTAGGAGACTAGATCGTCATAATTAGCGCCCTTACCATAAAGATATACAACTTCATTATCTAGGCAGGTAATTAGGGTGTTTTCGTACAGAGCACCTTGGTCGTTTGTAAGGAATAATCCCTTCAGTATTTCTGAATGCGTAATACCTGAAAAAGCCATCAAGCAGAAGGTTGTTAAGATCTTTTTCATAGGCTTATAACGCCGCAATAAGCGGACGGAACGGAGTTGGTTAATTTGTGCTATTAAAGCACAAATTGGCCTACGCAGTGGAAGTCCGCTTGATTGCTTTGTTGTACGTTTAAACCGAAAACACCCTACCCGCCTGCACAATGTAGCCAACTGCGTGCCCCTTTGTACCTACATGCGCCTCAGCGCACCCTGCCAAGCTTTGATTGGCACGAAGCCATGTGGACTTAACCGCCAGTATTGCACTTGCCAGCGCACGCTGCGAGCTAGTTGAACAAAGGGATAAAGCTGAAGCTACCTTAAGTGAATTTGAAGATAATGCGGACTTTGAAAGCCAAGACTTTACGGGAAAGTAGTACGATTGGTGTTGCTTAGAGGCAGTGATTTAATCTTTGCGGGCGCGTCGAAAAATATCGCGTGACGTACAACGCCAAGCTAAACGGCGAACATTAGTGTGGTAAAGTGAGGCGAAAGCCGAACCACACTAATGTGAGTCCGAAGCAACGCGCCGCAGGAGCGTTGCTGTTTGAGCGCCTTGTTATACGCATTTTAAAAAAACAATGATACAAACATTACGATATGTAATCTATTGATATAACACAATTCCACGATTTTGTAGATTTAGGGTAAGACATTTTAATATACTTAATCTTTACTCTCTGCCCTTTTTCAACAAAGCCCTTCTTACCTAAACATAAGTAAGGCGAATAGCTAATATCAAATTGCTCTTTATCGATATAAAAAATGAGCTTACCATTAAACTTATTTAGCTCCTCAACATTACCTATTAGCTCATAAGCTTCGTTATTAGATTTTTCTATAAATTCTACTTTCATGTCCCAATCATATTTTACGAAAAGAGCCGCCAATGGGATTGTAACAGCCAAGAACGTAATTGTTATTGCCAGAGAATCCTTTTCTTTCTTTGAAAGAAGATAAGAAGAAATCCCAACGATAGCTATAAAAATTAAAATGTAAGGTAAATAGAAATAAAAAGTCATATTCAGGTGCGCGTATAACGCCGCCATAACCGGGCGGAACAGAGTGGGTTGATTTTGTGCTATTAAAGCACAAAATTGAGCCACGCAGTGGAGCTCCGGTTGATGGCTTTGTTATAAGCTGCTGCCCTGAATACACTTGGCGCTACCTGATGCTACTTTTATTGCGAAACCAGACATAAATGAAATATTTAAATGGCTGGCCTCGTTGCTTGGTGAGGTATATGAATATGATTCGACATCCTCGATCATATCGTTGCCAATAAAACCAATTGTACTTAAACAGTCATCTTCACTGTATGGACTATCCAAGTCTCTTTCTTTAGATTTAAAAAGGGAAACAGACTGAAAAATGAGATCTAAGTATTCTGGGTCATCGCCTGCAACCCAGTCCGCGTCTCGTAGACGCCATCTCAATCGAATTTCACGATTGGCTATATCGTAATCCAACGCATAGAACAGGAAGTTGTTGTGAAGGTCACGATGACTCCCCTCAACCTCAATTGAGCTTGCGGTATCTTCTACTTTGAAATTGGCAAGATGCATGTTCGTATTGGCTTATAACGCCGCCATTACGCGGCTGCTTTGTAGTGTTTGATTTATGGCAGTCTTTTTCGCCATAAATTCAAACGACGGAAAAGTAGCTCGCTGTACATGGCCTTGTTAAATGACGTACCAATTACTACCAGCAATGCCACCAACCAGAGAGCTAGCTGCCCAAGTGGCAACCAATTGCCAGATTGTGCCGCAGCAAACACACTTGAGTCTATTGAAGCAAGTGCCATTACCAAAATATAGAACGCGCCATTCCCCAAGTAAATACGAAAAATGTACCTGCGGCCCTTACCGACAAATAAACTTACTGCGGAAAAAACACCCGTTAGAACATATGAGCCCAGCGCCACCTTTATTAAAAACGGATCTTCTGAGCCGGATGATACCGGCTTAAACAACTCTCCACTTTCACCCGCCATCATGAGCAACTGATCTTCAGGGAGAAGAAACCCAAGGCCCGAAAATAGTATGCTGACTGATAGAATGAGAAATTCGCGCATAGTCATTTAACGCCCCGCTAAGGGGCCGGAACTGTGATGGTTGATTTTGTGCTATTAAAGCACAAAAACGACCAGCGCAGTGGAGGTCCCAAGCAGCTTTAGCTGCTTAACCTTGAGCGGCTTGTTAAGCTTAGATGGTAGCTACCACTACTAGACCAATTACTGGAGCTATTAATAATGCCAACAAGAAGCGCCATAACGCGCCTAGATTACGAGGCACAAACAAACCAATTAGAGCCCCAAGAATAACTAACACTGCATAAAAGAAAAACCCCATTACAAAGCCAGCTGAAACCATGCTTGGCTCGTTGGACGGGATAAGAAAATCCCCTATAACGCTAATAAGCATAAACAAAACAAAGGGCAGAACAGAACCTAGCACAGGGAGTGTTAGATAACGTTTCGTTGGGATTTTTATGGAAATGTAAATTAGAGCTAAGGGCAGCCCAAACTCTACTAGTACTGCTGCGATCGTTAGGTAGATATCTAAATACATGAGAGCTTAACGCCGCAATCAGCGGCAGACTAGTTGTTGATTGTTTTGTGCGACAATGGCGAAGCCATGCACAAAACGAGCGACGGCTAGGCTGTCCTAGCCACGAAGTGGCTATTGCTGGATTGCCTTGTTAAATTTTTAGTTAGACGAGAAGTCTTGATAAATGTACTGAACCTTCACGTTCTCCCCTGCAGGAGGACAAGCACTAATAGCCACAACAATCTCAGCTCCCGTTGTCGCGGCAGCCAACAACAACGAATAGTTAGCCTTACCAATTTCTGTGTTTATTGGGAATGAATAATAGGGAGACCCACTACAATCTGAGGTTACCAACTTGAAATTGATTTTCTCACTTGTGCTAGATGGGTAGATACGACTAACAGTCCCTTTAACCGGTATTGCTGAAGCTATTGAGCAAACTGTCAATAAGAGTGTAAATAAAATTATTCTCACTTAATACTCCGATATATATGCAAATTTAACGCCTGCCTTAACCGGCGGGAACGTAGTTATTGATTTTGTGCCAGCGTAGCTGAATAGCACAAAAGAAACAACGCAGTGGACGTCCAGCCAGCTTGCTGGCGAGGGTTGAAGGCTTTGTTATTTGGCGGGCCACAATGCCTACCTCGTTTTATTTTGGGTTTGCTTAGCTTCGATCTTTGCTCTTTTAGAGCTGATGCTAGTTGTAAGCTTATTTTGTTCTATTTCGTTAAGGCGGTTACGTATAGCCTTTAAGCGATCGTCGTCTTTACTCTTCGATTTGAGTGTCTGAACGATAAATATTAATAGTGGTATTCCGAATGCGAAAATTGCAGCCCAAAATAGCATTATCTTTCTTCTTTCCTAGTTGTAGCCAAATAACACCGCAATAGCTGGTGGAGCTTTGCGTGGTAAAGTGAGCTGAAAGCGAACCACGCAATGCGGAGTCCAGCTGATTACCTTGTTGGGGGCTAGCGGCAGGAAAAACCAGCTACTAGCACCTTGGCGAAGCGAAAGCGCAGCCCACGGTTAGTTTAATAGTGAAAGATTACCGAAGCCTAAGAATAAATGCACTCACTTAGTGGCATACCACCGCCATAACGCAAATGTGGGCATCACGCGATAGTGAAGATGGCACCAGAATAACACTGCCGAGATAGCAATTTAATGCTTAGTTAAATACCGTGTAACTACGAAAGTAGAAGGCATTAAAAGAACGCACATTACTGACCAAAAAAAGAATTATCGACCGCCCCACAACGCCTGCCTTAACCGGCGGGAACGTAGTTGTTAATTTTGTGCCAGCGTAGCTGAATAGCACAAAAGAAACAACGCAGTGGACGTCCAGCCAGCTTGCTGGCGAGGGTTGAAGGCATTGTTAGATGCAGTGCCCGTTTAGGAACCTAGGGTTGGATAGTGCCTGCTCATAATCACTGCTCCTATAGAATGGCCAAACGGACTGATCCCCTGTTGGCTTATCATGACCTGCTGGCTGGCGAGGGTAAGCGCCTAGGGTTAAGATCTTGAGCAATGTATTTTTAAGAGAAGCAATAGGCCACTCATATTCAAGATTACTGTGAAGAAACAGGATAAATCGGATGATTACCCTTCTGCTCTCTTTCGAATCAAAGCCCCAACCTGGATCAGTGAGCTTATGCTTACGAAGGTCACAGTAATAGTGCCAAACGTCACAATATATCTGATTGATAGCCTCGTCTGATTCGAAGTCTATTTCATTGTACGCATCATCGTAGTCAAAGTTATTAATCTTTCCTTGTAGGAAATCTCTTAATAATTGCGCGTATTGGTCTCGCTGATTTCTTTCGATCATGGGGGCATCTAACGCAGAGTGCAGCGGCAGTTTGTAGAGTGGCTTTTTGTGCTAGCATAGCGACCAGCACAAAAAGAGCCACGGAACAAACTGTCCGACTGGCACGTATTGTTATATTTACTTAGACAAACTAATTGAATGGACATGACAGTAATCAGTACGTGAAGTACCATCCCATTGAATACCCGATTGCCCGCCAATAACGACTTTACTTCCGCTATGATAAGCTGATAAAGCGATACTCAATGCCTTTTCTATGCTTTGACTATCTGCAGTGATAAAGTAACCAGATTCGCAACCCGGCACCGAATCCGACACGCTAATTCTCACATCCCCATCTGCTTTACCATAATGATGTGTGTCAATACGTGTAATTGTAGTCGAAACGCCAGACACATATGTAGCAGCGTTTACGCTCACCGGGAATAACAAAATAAGTAAATAGTAAATCTTAAATTTCATGTATAGGTACATCTCCATTTAAATATAACGCCGCGTTAACGGGCCGTAACGTAGTTGATAAATATGTGCTATTTAAGCACATATTAAGCGACGCAGTGAAGGTCCAGCCAGCTTGCTGGCGAGCGTTGAACGCTTTGTTAGGTTACCGAGGTCAAAGCTTCATTCACGAAGTTAGCTTCCAAGCCAACACCAGCAGGTGACTTAAAAAATACCTGAGTCATACCTATTTGAGGTAACGAATCTGTCGTGAAGCTTATATCAAGCTCGGTTAGTTTTTGAAGCATTTGCTTCAATCCAGTCAGTTGAAATGCAATATGATCAATGTAGCTAGGTTTACTGGTTGAATAATGTTCTTCGCTTTCAGTTAAATGAATCACTGCTTTATCGTGTGCGTACAACCAGTAACCGCATCTAGAAAAATCCGGTCTAAAGCCCACTTCTAAGTTAAATACTGTACAAAAGAACGTTTTTTCTTTTTCAATAATACGTTTAGGTGCACTTATATTTATGTGTTCTATATGCATAGGGAACTGGTCTTACACACAAAAAGTAGACACCGTATTAAGCGCACTCTTCGTAATAATATTGTTCATATTCAGCGGGACTAGCGTAGTCAATCGATGAATGTTTTCGTACTCGATTGTAAAACATTTCTATATATTCGAATACGCTCGAATATACCTCTTTAAAATTTCGATACGATTGACCGAATACTTCTTCGACCTTCAGCCGAGAAAAGAATGACTCCATGGCTGCATTATCCCAACAGCTGCCTCGGCGGCTCATACTTGGTGTGATATTCGCGTCATGCATAGCAAGTACGTATTCGCTTGAGCGGTATTGCACTCCTTGATCTGAGTGAAGCAGTAAATCTGGCTCACACTGACGACTCGCAGTAGCCATATTCAGAGCGTCCATAATCAATTGTGTCGTCATTGTTTTGTCGAGTGACCAGCCTATAATTTTTCTTGAGAACAAGTCCATGATCACCGCCAAGTAAACATGGCCCCCTTGAATCGGAATATAGGTAATATCGGAAACCCACTTCTCATTAGGCCTTAATGCGGTGAAGTCGCGATTTAGTATGTTGGCCGACACGTTGTTGATGGTTGATCCGTCAGGGCTATATCGGAAGTTTTTACCGTTTCTTGCCTTTAAACCCGCTTCAGACATCAATTTAGCGACATGATTAACCGAGCACGCAATACCGGCTTCGTTTAGCTCAAGCGTCAAACGAGGAGCGCCATAGCGGGCCTTAAGTCTTGAAAATGTGTCGCATATTGCATCGCGGACCAGCTCTCGATATTCCTGCTGGAAACTAGGCTGGCGGACACGCCATTTATAGTAGCCAGATCGACTGACCTTCAACCACTTGACCATTTTCTTGACTGAAAACTCATCCCTAAGCGATTCAATATAGGCATACCTCACCAGTTTGGCTTGCTGAAGTATGCCGTCGCCTTTTTTAGGAATTCATTCTCTTCTTTTAGGTCGGAGATCTGGCGTTTTAACGCACGCACCTCTTCACTTTCTTGTTTTGAGTAATCCACACCACCCACCGTATTGAACTGTTTATCAGATAGTCGCTTATATTGACGTCGCCAATTGTAGATCTGCCCAGGGTGAATACCCAATTCTCTAGCGACCTCGGCAGCAGAAGTGTCGGGGCCCTCGGATCGGCGCACAGCCTCTCGACGAAAATCTTCGGTGTAATGGTTGTATTTGTTCTTCGTTTTCTTGGTCATAGTTAAACCTCATCAGGTGGGAATGAGGTGTCTACTTTTCGTGGGTAACTCGGGGTGCTAACGCCTGCCTTAACCGGCGGGAACGTAGTTGTTGATTTTGTGCCAGCGTAGCTGAATAGCACAAAAGAAACAACGCAGTGGACGTCCAGCCAGCTTGCTGGCGAGGGTTGAAGGCTTTGTTATATTTTTTTTACCTTCACTGCGGTTCCTGATGCGACAACGAACAGCATAGATTTACCGCCACCAGAAAACTCATTGTAATCTAGGTCTACTGCTATCACTGCGTTAGCGCCAATCGAATAAGCCTCTTTTCGTAGCTCGCTTAATACCGTCTTTCGAGCATCGCGAAGCACACCTTGAGTTGCTTTACTTCGACCTCCTACGATATCGCGTACACCTGCAAATAGGTCTTTGAAAATATTCATGCCAAATGCACATTCGGCCGTAATAATTTCGATCCGCTCTTCTATCTCGAGATCTGGGGATGTTTCAGTTGTCAAAACGATATCTTGAAGCTCATTTTCTGAGAGTGCTTCAAGCTCCCGTGATTTTTCATGCCTTTTTCGATCTTCTGCTTCCTGCGCTTTTCGATCAAGCACCTTTTTTAGGCACGGTGCACAATAGCCATCAGATAATTCCTTCTCGTCGAAGTTCTTACCGCATTTTGCGCACGGAGGGGTCTTCTTATTGATGCAAGACTTGCATGTGCCATTTTTAAGCTCTAGCAACCCAAAGCTTCCTTTGCATTCTTTACATTTTGCCATTGGCACTCACTCTATCGAAAATATAACGCCCCGCTAAGGGGCCGGAGCTGTGGTGGTTGGTTTTGTGCTATTAAAGCACAAAAACGACCAACGCAGTGGAGGTCCCAAGCAGCTTTAGCTGCTGAGCCTTGAGCGGCTTGTTACCTACTTGGCTCGTGTGGAAGGTTAATGCTTAGCTTTTGATAGTTACAGGGCTGACAGTTGTATGTAACGGAGAAATTGTAGTTGACGAAATAGCTGATGAATTGCGCTAGTTTAAGGCCAAACTTGAGTAGAAACTTGTAGTAAATAAACATAAAGAATACGAGGTGTCCAACTACCTCCATAGCCACAAGTTTAGACATGATCGTTGAATCGATTTTTGCTTGAGCTTGAGAGGCGAAATGAAAGAACGCCTCGTTGAGCATGTAGCTTACAAAGTAAACTGGTAGTGATATGAACAATACAACAACCACGATACCTGCTACATCAATCTTGCTTGCAGAAAGGCGTATAGATCGTTTGGCTTTGTTGTGGCAGTTTGGGCAATTCATGGAGTGGTAGGTAACGCCTTGCTAAACGGCGCACATTGCGTAGCTGGTTTTGTGCAATAATTTGCGAAGCAAATGCACAAAAGAAGCGTAGCAATGGGCGTCCAGTGGAGGCCACTTGTGGCCGGAACGATGTTTGAGCAACTTGTTAGGCTTTTTGCACATATTCATAGTCAAGTGCATCTCGTTCGAACCACTCCATGCCTCGACTTCCTTCGCATAAGGCATGTGAAAATCTCATATCAGAGACTTTATTTAGAGCTGCGCCTTTACCAAAATACTGATTTTCGTCCCCTGACAGGTCGACCCCAGGATATCCGAACTGCCTAAATTTATAAGACTCATTTTTATGTAGGGCTCGTATTTCTGATTTATTTTTCCAGGGATACGCCAGGGACACCAAGCCCACTTTCTCAACGGGCAGCTCATATTTGTAAGCTAGACTCTCAACAACAAGATGGTGAAACAAAGAATCGTTAAACTCTTCCCATGGATCATAGCAAATTAGCTCAACACTTGAAGTGTGCGGCCATATTGAATCCAAGGCGCTCGCGAAATTCAACATAATTTCTGATACGGTTTTTTCTTTAATGGAGCACATATCTTTGAGTCGAGCCTAACGCCCGCATAAGGGGCCGGAACGGAGTTGTT
Source organism: Agaribacterium sp. ZY112 (assembly GCF_041346925.1). Lineage (NCBI taxonomy): Bacteria > Pseudomonadati > Pseudomonadota > Gammaproteobacteria > Cellvibrionales > Cellvibrionaceae > Agaribacterium > Agaribacterium sp. ZY112. The sequence continues at coordinate 564,777 of NZ_CP166840.1, forward strand.
TAAAGTGTGCTATTAAAGCACACTTTAAACGACGCAGTGGAGGTCCAGCGGCGAATGCCGCGAACTTTGATGCGTTTGTTATGCATTACTCTCCATACTTGCTAACGAAGCGAAGGTGATCGAGAGAGATGTTGGAAAGATTAGTAGATGGCCCAAAGGCTGATACAGACCAATTACTCTCGTGTTTAGCTGCATATACGATATAAGAGTTTCCCTTTTCAAATATGTACGAGCAGCCATATGCTTCAGAATACCAATCGGTCGTAAGTGTACTAGCGGAGCCCTTGAAAGTTCGAATCGGCTTTAAAGTTGCTCGTGATTCATCATCTTTCTTTTCGACATCAAGAACCGTGACGAAACCGATGTAATCCGCGTTTTGAAACTGCCACTTTATATTTGACTTAATGCTTTTCTGGTGTTTCTGTAAGACAACAGAACATGCATGGCTAGCTTGCCATAAACCGAAAGTCATTATTAAAAAGGCGAGAAATCTCATAGATGCATAACGCCAAGTTAACCTGCTGGAGCGGAGTTGGTTGTTTTTACGGTAGCGTAGCGTGAAACCGTAAAAACAAGCGACGCAGCGGAGGTCAGGTTGAACTTTTTGTTATAAGTTACTTAACTTCAATCGTGATAGTTTGACAAGACTCATCATCGTACCAAACCAAAACATCCAAATTTTGTGCTTTAGCAAACAGGAGAGTTGATAAATATGCATCGCTATTTGGAGCCAATTTAATCCACTTGCAGGAAGTCTGTGTTGGAATTAAAGTAAATACAGAAACGTATTGATCAACACTTGGATGACTAGACGATACCGATCTAATCTTGTTTACTTTCCCCGCTTTGCTAATTGTCTCAGCTACCGAAAAGGAAGCAAAAAAAACTAAAAATAGAACTGCATATTTAGACATTTTTGAATCTCCATTGACTTATAACGCCGCGTTAACGGGCCGTAACGTAGTTGATTAATATGTGCTATTTAAGCACATATTAAGCGACGCAGTGAAGGTCCAGCCAGCTTGCCGGCGAGCGTTGAACGCTTTGTTATACGAGCACTTGCCTAGCCTTAAGTTGGCAGGCTGGTTAATAAAACATGCCCCAATGACCTGCCCGAGCGCCTCAGCGCGATACACTGAACCAGATTAACGGTATTTCTAGAATAGTAATTTAAAGTAGATCAAATGGCACTGACACAAGTGGGCTTTGCTGATGTTAAAACAGAGCGCCTACGGAACTGAAAGAAAAGTATTAACTTAGAATTTGGTATTTAGGCCGTAGATGTCGTGATGGGTATTTTTTTAGCTTAGAGGCGATGAGCCTTAGCTTAAGCCCACGATCAAAAATGCACCGTAACGTATAACGCCGCATTTAGCTGCACCGTAAGTGGAGCCTGATTTTGGCATACAATTGAGCGAAGCGAAATGCCAAAATTAGGCGGAACTTACAGTGTCAGATAGAATGCTTTGTTATATTTATTTCAGCACGCTAAACCAACGCAAAATTGGTGAGTTATGAATAGGGTCGCAGTCGTCGAAACTCGAAACTTTCACACTTTTATCTGTAGCCAATGCGCTTAAAGCCACAGAGCACATAACATTACCTACAGATTTATCTAAATATACTATGCCTCGTGTTTTGTTAGTGCACGCACTAGGCAACACGGAATCAAAATAGATGACACAATGATTTTGAGCAAAATCAGAGGTTTGTGAATAGCCACCGACTTCTGTTACCTTTTTAATTATGCCATCAAATCTTTCTCCGAACGCCAGCCCGCTGAAGACAGAAACTGCTAATACAAATACAACCTTTATCATCTTGATTTATACCTCGAATTATCCAAATAAATATAACGCCTAAAGCAGCGGCCGTAGTGTAGGCGCGAAGCGCCGAAACGGAGGTCCAGCCCCGAAGGGGCGATGCTGGCTTTACTTGTTATGTGATTGCTTTGGTTCACTTAGTGCTCCACTGAAAATATCCACGACAACTGGGCTAGCATAATGTTGAGACGGAATTTTTTTAGGAAAATCTCTAAATATTAGGTACTTTCCTTCGTCCAAGTACACGAATATTTGATAGTACTTACTATCAATGTATTCTTGTTTCGTAACTTCACTCGATGGATTTCGCAACTTAAATGATTGATAAAAATATGGTCGCGCTATATCTATAGCACTCTCAACTGATATTGCGAACCCATTTCTTTCGGCGCCCATATATATAGGGCTTCCAGCATGACTGAAAGATGAAATTAAGAGAATAAGTAACACCAATATCTTGGATTTCATTTTTCGTTCTCGATTTTCACATAACGCCGCCGTCACTGGACAGCGGTCTGTAGTTGTAATTTATGTTAACGAAGCGGCAGCGAAGTGCATAAATTGCAACGAAGGACTGCTGTTCCGGTGCACGGCTTTGTTATACAAGTCTTCCAGATACAGCTTCAAGGAACATATCTCCCGCTTTAGTTCTCACCAGAATCCGTAAATTTTTATGTTCTGGTGTATTTATTACATCAGCTAATTTTAATTGACATAATAATGTACAAGAATTACTCCAAGGTTGAGGCGAGGAATCGGGATAAATAACCCACTCATCAACTAGATCTTGCGCTCCATGCTGATGATATTTTGAGTATTCTGTTCGTGAAGTAATTGAATCAAGCAAAATAGCATCGTCTCTACCTAGATTTGATAATGTATTTGAAAAGCTTGGATTAATTGGCTTATTTGATAGTTGGCATGATAAAAGGTTGATCCACATTTCACTTAAGACTTCATCAGTTTCTTTTGATGCTTCATCTAACGCAACAATAAAACTTTTAGGGTGGTCAAGCGGTTCAATTTTATCAACTTTACTACATGCCCTTTCTAGAGCATGCACAGCTAATGCTTTCTCAATAGCCACCATATTATCAAACCGCTGCCTAATATATCTCCCCAAGCCATCCGTAGTTTCTGTCACTGGCGCAATCAACTTCTGGAAAGTCTTCAAACTAACATCCGTTGCTTGTAAATACACTTCTTCAGGCACTTTTTCTGCAAGTTTCTCTAAAGCTGACATCGATTTCCCTAAGATGATTCTTTGTATAACGCCCGGCTCAGCTGCCGGAACGGAGTTGATTAATATGTGCTATTAAAGCACATATTAAACGACGCAGTGGAGGTCAGACTGCAGCCGCTTGTTATGAGCTCTGGCACATTACTTTGAAGCAACGACGACAAATATTACAAAAGCCATTACAGCTACAAAAAAAACTGAAATGTCCCTTATGATTGTTATTCGGTCTTTTCGTATGGCCTGTTTTTCGACGAGAATCATTTCTTCTTCTGACAAAGGGTTGGAAACTTTAACCTCATTTCCTTCCGCCAAACTTAGCGCTTCTCTGTGTTGTGATTCGACTAACACCCATACGCCATATGTACGCTGCCCCCAGATAAACCTGTTTGGGTGATGACCAACTCTGGATATCCCGACAAAAGAAGGTATTCCTTCCCTTCTCAATAAGCGAGCAAACTTATTTGCTCTATTCGGTGTCATAAAGTCGACGACTAGCTTCATATCTATGACGGCTCATAACGCCCGGCTCACCAGCGCCCAAACCGGAGAGCTTTTTGTGGTAAAGTAAGCGCAGCGCAACCCACAAAAAGAGCGCAGGTTTGGGCGTCTGCGTGGAGCCGCTTGTTAAGTGCTGACCCACTCAGGGCTAACTCCTGAACGCAAATAGCCATAAATTCTTACGCCATCATTGTGCATGCAATAAGGTACACCAGATTGCCGCAATGCCGTTATTAATAATTGAGTGTTATCTTCTATTTCCGGTTTAACCAAAGCCCCTTTAGGGCGACAGATTAAAGCTCTAATGTTAAGCCACTCAATTTGCTCGCAAGCACCCATGACATGATATAGGTCAGAATCCCAGTAATCCGGGCTTGGCTCAGTTTCATCTAAGTCTTTACGTTGAAAATCTAGAGTAAACTCGATTTTCTGAAACTCTTTAAAAAGGCGATCCCATTTAGTGTTGTTTAGAACACTAGAAATATTTTCACGCTCAATATATCGCTTCAATTTCGATTTAGTATCTAGCTCCATACTCGACTCTTTAGGCACTTAACGCCGCTATAAAAGGCCGGAGCTGTGACGATTGTTTTGTGCTATCAAGCACAAAACGAGCGTTGCAGCGGAGGTCCAGCCAGCATGCTGGCGATTTTTGATCGCTTTGTTATGCATTTTTTAATGCCTCAACCAATAAAGGTTTAGTGTGCTTCTCTACGGGATCACAGCCATCTTGATGATCATATTCGCCCTGGTCAAATGCCTCATATATTGCGTAGCAAGGCTCTACCAAAGGAGCTTTGTTTTCCATTATATAATCCAGCATTACAGGCCAAACACCGTTAATCGCAAAATCCGCATCGCTAAAAGATATTTGACCACTCATAAAGCCTTTAGCAAGATAAATTGAAACCAAATTAAACAGCTCGGGAAGTTCAATATTCATCTCACTTGCGCAAGAATGATAATCTCCATTTTCTTCTTTATCCGCTATTATTTTATCGATAAGTGTTTCAATTTTCATTTTGATGCATAACGCCTCAAACACCGGCTTGGTGAAGTTGGCGGCTTTTTTGGTACAAAAAAGGTGACAGCTTTACCAAGTCCGCGTGCTTTGACTTGTTAACCACTTGGCTACTCACGACACATACCTGTGGGCTCACCATGTTTAAATTTCACCTTCCATTCACCGTAATCATCGCCAGTGAGTTGGAATGCAATTGTAATTTCGTTGCTTTCTATATTTTCTATTTCAAGCCACAATGGATACCAATCTGGGCTATCTATTCCGAGATCGCGATGCTGCCCACTTTCTGTTAAGTATGATTGGGCAAGTTTTATGTAGGACTGCAATCCAGAATAGACTTCACAGACCTTATCTTTAGAAGATTCTCCAAGACCCCAGATCTCTACAGGCACCATGAACTCAAAGTCGTCTATTTGTGTAATCCAATGCGAGGGACTGTTTGGATGACGAAACAAACACTCTATGTTCTTGTAGCTTACTTGTTCTAGTTCCATAACTTTGCTTGGTGGTTAACAATATTATTAAGTCGATAAATCCATGTTTAAACACAGATAAATCCATATTTCACGCTCTTTAGCTAGCGCTCACTTTGCCTACGTAGGCAGTTACCCCTCACTTTACCATATTTTATTTTTTCATCACTGCGTGAAAGGCGGATCGCTCCTGCATATCACTATCCACAGCTTTTTAGGTATCTATTTCTTTGCCCAAAAACAAAAAAGGCCCGCTAGCTAAACGCTGCGGGCCATTAAAGTGGAATAAGACTTATAAAGCCCGACCTAAGTCGGGCAAGGTATTTATTGTGCGGTGAAGGTCATCTTATCGAAGAACCAGTGCCACTTAAGAGTAGAACCTGTTGCTTCAACACGGATGGTGTGCTCACCAGCGCTAATAGCTAAGCCACTAGCAACATCATGTTCAACAAATACGTTGAGGTTATTACCAGTGATCTCAGTTTCTGCTACAGCAACACCGTCGATGTAGATTTTCGCAGCACTATCACCAGCTTCCATTGTAGAAGCGATAAAGCTTAGGTCGTATACACCATCAGCTGGGAAGGTAACGCTATAGTCAGCCCAACCACCAGTTAGGATATGATCAGCAAAGGTGGTTGTCCCCCAGAAAGTACGAGTAGTGAAACCATCTTGAGTACCACCTGTTTGAGCGAAGCTTTCGCCCTCAACAACAATTGGCTGACCAGGGTTGCTTGAAGGTGCAACACTTGGCTCTACTGAAGGCTCAACGCTGGGCTCTACCGAAGGCTCAACACTTGGCTCTGGGCTAGGCTCAGAGATAGATACAAGGTTTAGACTTAGCTTGTCAGCATTCCACTGCCATGCTGAAGCACCCTGGCTCTGTACACGTAGAGTGTAAGTACCAGCAGCAATCGCTACGTTAGAGGCAACGGTTTGTGCTTCATAAGCTTCCCAGCCGCCAGTTTGGCTTAGGCCAGAAGAAGCGATCTCCACACCGTTAAGGCTTACTGCAACACCTAGCTCACCAGTCATTGGCGAAGCAACATCAAGAACAACGTTGTAAGTACCAGCTTGTGCAACTGTTACAGTGTATTCGGCATAGTCGCCTGAGGTGTTGTAGTTAATAGTGCCGCCATTAACGTTAAAGCCATTAATGGTATCACCACCTACTGCAGCGCCATCACGGCCTGTGTTTGTATAAGCTTCTAGCTCAACCACAACACTGCCACCAACAGGAGGCGTGCTAGGTGAAGTTGAAGGCTCAACACTTGGCTCTACTGAAGGCTCAACGCTAGGCTCTACCGAAGGCTCAACACTTGGTTCTACCGAAGGCTCAACACTTGGCTCTACTGAAGGCTCAACGCTAGGCTCTACCGAAGGAATAGGGCTAGGAGTTGGGCAGTTAGGAGCACAAGCTGAAGCTTTCAATAACTGAAGACCAATCTTATCGGCATTCCACTGGAAGGCGCCAGGTGCACCAACAGATAAGATGCGTACAGTGTGAGTACCCGCACTAGGGATATTAATTGCGTTACTTATTACCGTCTCTACATGTGCATCCCAGCCAGCTGTGATAGCTAGTGGAGCAGATGCATTACTAACGCCATCGATAAGAACTTCAATACCAGAGCTCTCCATCGCAGTACCGTAACTTAGAGCAAACTGGTAAATACCTGCATGTTCGAAGTTCCAAGTAAAGTCAGCCCAGTCACCAGTTTGGTTGTAGTTAATATTGCCAGCAGCCGTATTCACTTCAAAACCACCAGTAGAACCACCGGTTTCGTCAAAGCTCTCGGCTTCACGCCATACCATAGTTCCTTGAGGGTTAACTACCTCAACAGAAACCGTATCGTTTAGCAGTGTGCCGTCGATGGTACCAGTGATGGTTGTAGTACCTTCGCTTAGGGCTACGATGTCATTACCAACCACTTCAGCAACAGCAGGGTTGCTTGAAACGTATTTCACGTCCTGTAAAGAAGCGTTAGAAGGCTGAATATTTACCTGAATAGGTAAAGAATCACCGTTAGGCATCAAAGTACTTTCAGGTAGTAGCTCAATGCTATCTGGCATCAATACTTCTAGGTTTACGTTAACACTGGTACGAATGCCGTTACTGGTCTCAGCTGCAACCATAACCGAACCTTCGCCTTTAGCAATCAAGTTACCGCTTTGGTCAATTTCAGCCAAAGAAGCAGGGCTTACAGACCAAGTAACTGAACGATCAGGAGCATGAATTGGGCGAACAGCAACACTAAGCTGCTTCTCAGAACCAACATAAAGCGTACTAGGTACACCAACAATCGCCACGCTATCTGGTGTTAAAGCACTCACAGTAACAGTGGTATTTGTAGTTACGCCACCTGCAGAAGCAGTAATAGTAGTGCTACCAACACCGGTACCTGTTACAACACCGTTAGCATCAACAGATGCAACGCTTGGGTTGTTAGAGGTCCAAGTAGCAACTTTGCTGCTTGCGTTAGCAGGAGCATAAGAAGCCGTGATCGCTTGTGACTTAGACACTTTCAAGTTAAGGCTACTTTCAGCAACACTAAGACCTGTTACAGCAACTTCTTCAGCAGCTGTTGAACGCTCGATATCGGTATCAAAATCCCAAACCTGAATCGCCATTGAAGCCAATTGGCCAGCAGGCAAGAAGCTGAATTCAACAACGTTGTTGCCGTCTGCAGCTAGGTATTCAACAGGGAAAGGGAATTCCAAAGTAGAAAGGATAAGACCGTCTTGGCCTTCACCACGCAAGTCGTTATCAAGTGCAACTTCGTTACCATTGATGGTTAAGCTTGAACGCTCAACACCGCTTTGGCTGAAGTGGCTAAGGAAGTAAGCACCTGTAATACGCAATTGAGCTTCACCTTTAGCAGGCTTAGTCACACCATTTACGTAAGCAGTAATGTTTGAACCGTTGGCGTCAACACGATGAGGTGCTGCTGCAGCTAGAGGCTCAGCGCTGTACTTAGTTTCGTTGTTGTTAAACGAAGGATTGATTGCGCTAGCGTATTCGATATCAAGAATAATGGTTGCATCCGCGCCCACTACTAAAGACTCTGGCAAAGAAGCTAGGCTGGCATCAGCCATAATTGGCTTACCTGTACCATTGCTTACATTGTTATCAGTATCGATTGCTTCGTCTAGGTAAAGGTGACGCATTTCAATACTCTGAATTGCATTGCCATCAATACCGGCCCAGCTCAAATCAACTTCTGTATCAACGGTTTCCATGCTGTTAACGATAACGTACAAGTGGTTTTCACCATTTTGATCGTTGTTGTTAACGTAAGCATCAACCTGAATATCACGGTCGCTTGAGTAGGTATCAATACGAGTACCTTCAACATCACGCCACAATTCATACCAGTGGATCGTAGGGTTAAAGTTCCAAGTACAGTTCGTGTAAGCATCTGCCGTTGATTCACAAGTGCTGTAATCACGATCTAGGATAGACTGGCTATAAGGCTGTTCTTTGCCCAAATCACCCCATGCACCTTTTACAACAACAAAAGGTAAAGACATAGTGATGTAGTCAGGACGCTCCAAGAACTGCATCTGCATTTGTGAGAAAGGCTTTAACTTTTCCCAGCGCATACGAGCGCGGTCAATAGTCGTACCTTGAGTCTGATAAGAGCCCGTTACAGAACCAAATTCTGAAACGATGACTTCTTTCTTAGGACCAGGCACCATCTTGTCGTCGTACCACTCAAGTAAATCCATTACAGCTTCACTGTGAGTACCAGTACGTACGCTGCCGCCTTGAGTGTTCCATAGAGGCCAGTCATACAAGTGAATTGAGTAAAAATCCATGTTTTCGCCAGCGGTGTCTAGGAATTGCTTCCAAACCACATCCCACTGGTACCAGTCACGACTTGTTGCGCTGTCGTTCATGGTTTCTGAAGGACCAAACACTTCGTTGCGGATACGATCTTTTAATACTTGATTGTCGTCGCTATCGGCACCGTAGAACGCAGTCAACAAGGCTTCACCCTGTAAACGTGGCGCACCAAAGGCGGTCGCATCACCTTTATGGAAATCGTGTAGGCCCCAAGTCATACCACCAACTTTAGGTGCTTTATCACCTAGCTTTTCACGAATGGTATCGGCCATCACGTTGTGGTAGCGGAATAACTCTTCCCAAGTATTCACGTGACCTTCAGGGCCCGTGGTGTTCATTTGCATGTCTGGCTCGTTCACAACTTCCCAGTAGTGAGGCATAGGAAGTTTGGCATCATCGCCAACATCACGCAGATAAGCTTCTTCTAGGAATGCAGCAACCCAGTCAGAGGTCTGCTCCATCGTGCGCGGACGCCAAGGGTTTTCAGACTCTTCCGCAGCGGTAAACCAACTGTAGGTAGACCAGTTAGGAAAAGCGGGGTGAGGCTGAGTCGCACCGATCATGTAGTCTGTGCGATCAAAGTATTCTTGTGCATCTTCATACTTGCTTTGAAGATTAGCGTGGTAGCCGTCAACCTGTGTATTTAGGCTTTCGCGGCTGAACTCATCAAGGTGCCCCCAAGGGAACACATCGTCAGCTGCAGGTGGGCGAGTTGTATCACCTTCGGTTTGTTTGAAGTAGTACATAGAGGTACCCGCATCGCGGCCGAAGCTCACGCCGAGTTCCATTAAGTAGTCTAACTTCTCTTTTTCGCCGATAAATTCGTTTTCGATAGGGCTAGCGTGCATGGTAATACGGCGTTCACGTTCAAACTGGTTTGCGCCATTTACAGAGTGTTTCACGTTGGCATTGATATCTACCTGAACCTTGGCCGCAGCAGAAGTGGCCATACCACTTGCAACAACAGAACCAATGACAGCAGCTAAAAGCGCCTTTGGATGCTTGATATACATATGTCCCTCAACATTATTTTTATTTTCAGAGCAATTACTTGCCTGAGGCATAGAGCGGGTCTTTGACCTCTTCTCCACTCACCGAGAGCTCGGTGTCCGACTCCTTACCAGCTCGCCTTCCTTTATTTTTATGCTGCTAGCTGGCTAATGCGGTACATGCAAAGCATGGTGTATTACCGCGTGAACATTTCTAATCCCACCGAAGCAACACCGCACCTCAACGATAAAAGAAATTTGATCAGGCCTTATACTAGACCTCTTAACAATGGCGTCGAGTATGAGTTTTTATTTAGGTATAAGACACTCGCCCATAAATGTAATCGTTTACACAAAAAGCCCCAACTAAAGCGCCAATTTTTAGAACCCAGTTCTCAATTCCATAAGCCTTATTATTTAAAATTCACAAATGTAGTTATAAATAGAGTGCATATATCATTTTGGAATAAGCAAAAAAGGCATAGCATGCCATGTGACCAATTAAGACTAAAGGCAAGTAAAAACCATACTAAAGAATTACAAATAATTGACGTAAATACGCAATTAGCGTCGTCTTTTGCAAAATGCGAACTGTGAAGACTTGCTTAAAAAAAACAAGAAAAACGCATAGAAGGGAGTAAATATAAAGTGCACAAACAGAGAGGACGAATGATGATTCCCCCCTCTCTGGCTCAATATTGAGCAAACTATAAAATATGTAATTCAAATAAAGCAGCCGGAACCGTCGCAGAGGGGTGTTCCAGTTCGATCGCTAGATAGTCTGTATTAATAGGCTTATCAAATAGCTGAGTGTTAATAGATTGATAGTTGCTCCGCTTTTCACAAACGACACTGCCATCGGCCAATAGCACTCGATAGTTCTGCACGCAATATGGGATTTGTGTTTCAGGATGCTGCATTAATACGGTTTCAAGTGCATGATCACTGTCTGTATCAAAAAACAGTTTCAAGCCTTTAAGCTCAACAGGCTGCGGCCAACGCAACTCTAATTTAGGCTGTTTATCGCTAAAATCGGCAACCCATGCATTACTTTTTAGCCAAGGTCGTAAGTGGCCGTTTTTAAGAGAATCAAGCTCAAAGGCATTGAGCGCGGGTGTAAATTGCAGCGCTAAGTTCTGGCCCTTAGGGCGGCGCTCGGGCGTCCAGAATTCAAACTCTTCAAGACCAGAGTTTTCTGGTACACGCTGTTTACCATCATTACTAACCGCTTTATGAACCTTATTAAGTACACTCATCGTGCCTGTAATTAACTGCTCCGAAGTGGCTAACTGAACCTTGTCATTGGCCATAAAACAAATAAAAGCGTAAGCATCTTGCGCTAACTCTACGCCGCTAAAATCAGCATGTAAGTTTTGCTCACCGGCCTCAAGTTCTAGCTCAATCACCGCAAGTGTGACATCTGGTGTATAGTTTTCGGCTTTGGAGCTGATGCGTAATTCACAGCGCACGCTGGTGCCCTCATCAGCTCGGGCACTTAAAGACAGCGAAGGGGCCTGACCTTCACTCAGCGGTACAAGTTGAGCAATACTCTGCTCAAGCGATAAAAATTCTGAAGATGCAGTATAGCCGGCCAAGGCTAAGGTGCTGCTAGCGCTTAAGCTTGCTTGCGCAACCAAGTTGTTACTAGTATCCAGTGCAACACCCGCCAAACCTTGGCCATTTATCATTAAACGCTGCTGTAATTCAGCCATATTATCTGTGGCTAATAAATCCACAGGTTTAAGCTCTTTTTCAACGCACAGCGCTGCAGCTTCACCCACGGCTTGACCACCGTGAGCACAAGTAATCATCACTCGAGTTGAACCAAAAGCCATATGGCTTGCACTGATAATGCGGCCAGCTAAATACAAATTCTCGATATCACGGCTTACAAAACAACGATAAGGTATTTGATACACACCTTTAGAATGGAATTGTGAACAAGCAGGTTTGTCGCTGTAAATACCTTCGGAAGGATGGATATCGATAGCCCAACCGCCATAGCTCACAGCATCATCAAACTGCGTTTGCTCAACAATATCTTGCTGCTTGAGCATGTACTGGCCCTCAAAGCGACGACTCTCTCGCTTACCAGGAACGGTGCCCACCCACTCTAGAGTTAGGTTTTCTACATCTTCAAATTTACCGCTGTTTTTAATGTAATCCCAAATACCGTAAACGATTTTCCACAGCTCAAATTTAATATCTTCACTTTGGTGAATGGTATCGAGTATGCCTCCGTATTCTAGCCACCAGAATTTACAACCGCTGTCATCACCGTGAATATTTTTACAGCGGGGAATTGCCGCTATGTCTTCGTGTTTATATGCAAATTCCGGCGCGGTATAGCTCACAGGCTTATCCATACGCTTGCTGTAGAAAAACAAGGAGTGACCGAGTAAATCTTGACTCGGTTCTTCGTTAGCCAGTAATTCACCAAACTCTTCGCGGGCTTCTGCACCAATGCGAAAGGCCGCACCAGCACCAAAGGCCATGACACCATCACCACTGGCATCACAAAATATAGGGGCAGACAATTTATAGTGTATGGAGTTCTGGCTACAGAAGGCTTCAACACTACTTATGTTGTTTTCATCTTTTTTATTAACCTGATAAACGCTGGTGTTTAACAACAGGGTAATGTTCTCTTCCGCATAAATTTTATCTAACAAGACGGTATCGAAAATAAGAGCATTACCATCTTTGTTACGTTTAAGATTTTCTAACATGATCTCATCAATCACACCGCCCTCGCGTGACCAACGATTGTTATTACCCATATGAGAAGTGGCGCCTAGCGCCCACAATCTAACCTCACTTGATGCATTACCACCAAGTACAGGTCGATCCTGAACCAATACAACCTTAGAGCCTGCTCGCGCTGCACTAATGGCTGCACATACACCGGCAAGACCACCACCAACAACGACAAAATCACAATTTAATTCTTGCTCTTTGTTTGAGCGGGCAAGACCGCTAAATTTTTCAATAATCATTTAATTAAATTCCACGTTTCTTACGCTGCTCGGCAGTTAAAGCTTGAGCAAAATAGACTTCTGGGTCGTGAACCACATCGGTTTCATGACAATCATTCTTCTCACTGTTTTGCAGTAAGTTACAATCAAAACGAGCTAGAAAACTGTATTTCGTTGTTGGGTCTTTTTTATCAGCCATATGACTTAGCCCCCAACTAATACCAATACCGTCGCCAGTATCGTCAAACGCATCAGCAATATAAGGGCCTGCCGCGATAGGCATAAGCTGTGTAACGGACGCGAGATTAAAATTCACTCCGTCCTTACTATATTGAATCGTATTACTTTCATTACCGTTGCGAATGGCTAAGGCTGCGATACCTTCTTTAAAAGGGAAATAACACGTTTCATGGCCCGAGTTTAAAATCGGATTTAAACTATGTTTTTCAAAAGGGCCATGTGGGTTATCTGCTATCGCCAAACCATTACCAACAAGATAATCGGGTCTGTCACCATAAGCTGACTTGTAATACAGATGGATCTTACCTTTATAAACCAATAGGTATGGATCATGAATGGAGAATTGATCCCAGCTACCCGGCTCTCCATTTTCTACAACGATTTCCCCTGTCGCTGTCCAAGGGCCTCGTGGGCTATCAGACCAAGCCATTGTCACTGGACAATGATCGCCTTTAGTACCGCTGGCTTCCATAAAGGCTTGGTAATACAAATAATAACGGCCTTGCCAAACAAGAATATCGGGCGTAGAAATCGAACGCCAACCGAGCTCAGGTTTGCTTGGCCGTTTTACTGCGACACCCTGCTCTTGCCAATGTAGGCCATCTTTACTTGTAGCGTAGAAAATATCCGCTAAATCCCAATCCATAGATGGAATGTCATCTGTACATTGTTCCGCACCACGTGGCGGTAACGGCGTGTGGCGCTTGGTGTACCAAACGTAATACAAACCATCAATTTTAATGATCTTGGAAGGATCTCGGCGGCTTACAGTGCCGTCGCTGTTGCTATAATCTAAGCCTTCAACGCGGGTATATTTAAAGCTTGAAAATAAATCATTATCTTCGGGCCTAGGCGTTTGATAATTTTCATATAAACGCTGCATCGCCGCACTTAAAGGCCTGTCGGGTTTCGTTTGTGGAATATCCCAGGGAAAAGCGCCCTGCTCTAGCTTACTCACTGCTAACCTCACTTAGCTCATCGATAGCACGCTGACGGCACTGAGACTGTTGCTCTTCACTCAAACTCTGTGCAAAAAATACTTCCGGCGCGTGAATCACATCGGTTTCTTTCATATCTGTGTTGCTGCCTCCCTGTACAAGGTTGCAATCAAAACGCCCTAAATAACTATGCTTAGTTGTTGGATCTTTTTTATCGGCAAAGTGACATAGGCCCCAGCGTATGCCTTTACCATTTTTAGTATCAATAAAGGCCTCTGGATTATAAGCTTTGGCACCAACGGGCATCATTTGTGTGACAGAGGCAATCTTAAAATTCACACCATCGGCTGACCATTGGATCGTATTAGTTTCATTACCATTGCGAATGGCAAAAGCAGCAATGCCTTCTTTAAACGGAAAATACGTTGTCTCGTGCCCCGAGTTTAATATGGGATTTAAGGGGTGTTTTTCAAAAGGCCCTAGAGGGTTATCGGCAATAGCCAAACCATTAACACAAAGGTATTCAGGTCGGTCGCCAAAAGCGGCTTTATAATAAAGAAAAATCTTTCCATCACGGACTAATAACGACGGGCCATGAATGGAATATTGATCCCAAGATCCTGGCTCTCCGTTTTCGATAATTTCTTTATCAATTCGAGTCCAAGGTCCGTCTGGGCTATCCGCACTGGCCATAGCGACAGGGCAGTTATCCCCCTTTAACATGCTTGGTTCATTAAAAGTCTGATAATAGAGGTAATAACGCCCTTGCCAACAAAGAATGTCTGGCGTTGCTACTGAGCGCCAGCCAAGCGTAGGTTTATCTGGCCGATTAATAGCAACACCCTGCTCCTGCCAAGTAAAACCATCTTCGCTGGTGGCGTAAAAAATATCGGCAAGGTCCCAATCCGTAGACGGAACAGTGTCACTGCAATGTTGCGCACCACGCGGAGGAAGCTCAGTATGCCTTTTGGTATACCAAACATAATAACGGCCATTGGCTTTAATTATTTTCGAAGGGTCACGACGGCTAATACAACCGTCATGCCCTCCATAATCTAAGCCTTCGAGTTTTGTGTACTTAAAACTAGTAAATAGATCATTGTCTTCAGGGCGCGGACTTAAGTAGTTGTCGTACATACGCTCCATCGCCTCACTCAAAGGCCTGTCCGGTTTACTCTGGGGAATATCCCAAGGAAATGACTTAAACTCTGTCTTAGTTGGCATTTGTTATTTCACCTACCAAGTTGTTTTTTTGATTAGCACTGTTTTTTTGATTGGCGCTGCTCTTTTGATTGGACCTGTTCTTTAGAAGCAAGGCTATACCTACAAGTAATATTAAAGCGCCCATAGACGCCACAACCAACGCGCCTTTTTCAGCAACCGCCGATAGGGATAGCATAATCACGCCTGTTGCGCCTATGCCCATAGCAATCACTTTTACGCCGTGATAATTATCACCCTCGTGATCCGCGCTAAGCTCAGAAACTTTCTCTACTTCTAACTTTTCAGCAACAATGGTTTCATAGTTTTTATAACACTGAGGCACACCACGCTTACGCGCAATAACTTCAAACACAGTAAGGATAACAACGGGCGTTAATACACCAAGTAACATTTCTTCGGCTCGATCAAGCTTAAAGTCAAACAGTACAGGCGATAAAAACTTGAAATAAGCATTGATGCTAAGGGTCACAATACTGGTGGTTAAGATATTTCGACCGGTCTGATATTTAGAAAAAAGAAGCCAAATTGGCGGTAAAAATAACGCACCGCCAGTCAGCGCCGCCATCGTCATCACCACCTCAACAACGCCGCCCATTAATGGCACCAATAGAGCAACCCCTATCGTTACCATACCCAGACATATCGTCGCCATTCGACCAAAAAACACCATCGACTTTTCTGATGCCTGAGGTTTAAACAAGCGATATACATCGTTAGTTAAGACGCCCGCTGTGATATTTAAGGCAGTGTTAATAGAGCTTGAGGTTGCGAAAATCATACCGCCTAGCATCAAACCCAACATACCGACAGGCAGCACCTCTTTACACATCAACAAATAAGCGCCTTCATCAGCATTACCACTTAGATCGGGGTTAACCGTACGATAAAGCATCGGAGCTAACATCCAAACCAAAGGGCTAATACAATACAAAGCTGAGAATAACCAACCTACTTTCTTGGCATCTTGCGGTGAAGCCACGCTGGTGTAGCGCTGAATATAGGCCCAGTTACCAGCAATAAAGAAAAGATTGTAGAGGCCAAAGGCAAAAATAAAGGTCCAGGTATATTCACCGTTTGTTAAGTTAAAGAAACCTTCTGGAGCCTTTTCAACAAAAGTAGAAAAGCCACCTACATGATCAAGTGCTAGAGGCACAACAATTAATACTGCGGCTGTTAAAACAACAAACTGAAGTATGTCGGTAACAATAACCGCCCATAAACCGCCCACAGCGGTATAGAGCAGAATAATAATACCTAGCGCCACAACGGTTAGCGTTATAGGAAGGCCCGTACTGACCTCAACTATTTTCGCAACAGGGTATAAAAAAGCGCCTGTAGAGAAAGTGGCAATGCTTAAGAAAATAACGGTGTAGGTTTTTTGAACGGATCCACCTACTCGTTCTTTAATATATTGTGCAGCGGTTAAGGTTTTTGTTTTTTGCCAACGAGGCGCAATAAAAAATCCGATTAATAAACCGGCAATACACATGGTCCACTGTATCGTTATTGCGACCCAACCCGAGGTGTACGCAATAGAGCCCCAAACAACAAAAGTACCCGCCGAGAAAAAGCTCATAAATAGAGACAGGCCACTCATCCACCAGGGCAATGCCCCTCCGGCGGCAAAAAACCCACTCATATTCTTACCGGAGGATGAAAAGCTAGTGCCGCAAACAACAACCAAGATGGTAAAAATGGCGATGACGCCAAGATCGATACTACCCATAATTATTCTTCTTTATTAAAAAAATCGCCCTCCCCTAACGGTTCGGGCGCAACATCCAAGGTTTAATCTTTAGGGGTGTAATAACGCACCCAGTCAACTTTCATACTCGTGCCATCAATGGCATCGGTAACTGGCCCTGCTATATCCACTTTTAAAATCGCTAAACTGAAAAGCATGGTGGTCTCACTAAAACAAACATCGTTACGCATTTCGTGAAAAAGCTCACCGTCTTTATAAAAACGAAAATAATCTTCATCCCACTGCAGGCCAAAGACATGCCACTGAGTTGCGTAATCTGATACCTCTTTCGCGGCATCAAACTCTGTTAGCTCGATCCAATCTTTACCATCGTGATATTGAATTTTGTAGTCGGCAATTAGGTTTCGATACTTGCCTTTTTCAGCGCCAAACTCTTGTAACCAACCATTAGCAAACTGTACAGCGCCAATTTCCTTGGCTTCATCCCAGTTTAATTCCAACAGTTTGGGACCGTCTTTCTTAGACACCCACCGTGTTTCCATGCGGCCATCAATGGCGAACGCCTCTTCTGACGGAAGCTTGTTATAAATACCATTTGTTTTTAGTGAGGTATCTTTCGCAAGTGCGTGATTCACTAATGTACTGTCGTACTCTGCGTCTAAGGCTTTGGGATAGCTATCCGACGGGGCAAAGACTCTAAACTCACTAATATGCAAAGAAGATGGGTTACTTGAGATTAAACGCAGCTTTTTCGTCTTAATAGGTTTTTCAAGGGTAAGGTGATGACCCGGATCACCATCTAAGGTGTGATGTAACTGGTTATCGTGATGCATTTTTTTGCCATTTGGCAAAGTCCACGTATCTGTCCAGTTATGGATATTGCTATTGATGATATTTGGGTAGTGCCCCTCGTTCACATCAATTTCACAAGCTTTTTGCCCCTCTTTGACACCTTGTTTGGGCCAAAACCAGAAGCTGTTATTGGTGCCGTAAGCCTCGGCATATTTCATACGCGCTTCGTAATAGCCGTAATGGAAGGCACGTTTAGACCAAATATTACCCGTCGTCCAAGGCTGGCTGTCGTCAATGCGAGTTTCTTTTTTGGCCAACAAATGTAAAACACCATCCTCGACCTTGGCATTATCTCGCCAACGGCTGCTTAAGACCCATGGGTTTTCGGTAGCGCCATTTTGACTAACCCAGTTCTTATCAAGCTGCTTATCGGCATAGTTAAACTCATCAGACCACTCTAGATCCCAGTTACTTAAGTCGATGCTTTGCTTGTCTGCTTGGGCAAAATTAACACTTAAACTCAAGCCAACTAAAGCCAGTGCTGTTAAGGTTTTAGTGCTCATTAAATGGCGCTCCGCTTATTTACTTTTTTATTAGTGTTTCGACTTCTCTAATTGACACAAAGAATAAGGGAGCTATTGAGCTAAAGTGATTTAAGGCACGAAATGGCTAGTACTAATCACAGCAGACGTACCCCATAGTGAAGCCATAGCTAGAAAAGCAAAATGGGCGCTTAAAGGGTTTCTGAGGTAGGAATACCGAAGCAAGCCTATAGGGATATATTTACGGCGCCTCTGAATAGATCGACTTAAACACCCACGACCACACTGAAAATAAAGCGAAATCCCAACAATAAAAACTAAGCAATGTCCTACAGCAGGCTGCAACGCACCACACAAGGTCTTCCATAATAGAGCCAGAGCTAGAAAAGCAAAGTGGGCGCTTAAGTCGGTCTATAAAGGGTTTCTGAGGTAGGGATACCGAAGCAAAGCCTATAGGGATATATTTACGGCGTCCCTGAATAGATCGACTTAAACACCCTCGACTACACTGAGAATAAAGCGAAGTCCCAACAATCAAAACTAAGCAACGCCCTACAGCAGGCTGCAACGCACCACACAAGGTCCTCCATAATAGAGTCAGAGCTAGACAGCAAAGTGGGCGCTTAAGTCGATCTATAAAGGGTTTCTGAGGTGGGGATACCGAAGCGAAGCCTATAGGGATATATTTACGGCGTCCCTGAATAGATCGACTTAAACACCCACGACCACACTACAAATAAAACACTGCCCTCGAGCACCAAACCATGGCACCACAATGAGCAGCGTATCCTGCCAATTTATTCACCGAACCTGCGTTCATAAAGCGTTTCATTGAGCTCGGTAACGGCATCAACCAAAGGTTGATAGGGGATATCGGTTGCCGCTACAAAACCTACGTTGTAATTCTCACCATCATAAGCACGACCCGTTAACGGTGAATCGATATATTGAAACCAATGTGTACCTACGTAATAAGGATTATCGAGTGCACTGTATACATAGTCTTGATATTTACGGCCGCGATCCGCTTGATCTTCAGCGTGCAACAAACCCGGATTTAGCAAACCAGAATCCATAGAACCATTGTGGAACTCACCAATAATGCTCGGCATATCCAAATCCTCTAGGAAGGCCCAATAACCATCATTGATAGACTCGCGATAGTAGTTGTAACTCATCACATCCACATACTGAGCGGCAGCGGCTCTAACTTCTGGTGTCATTGCCCAGTGAGCAAAACGAGGCCCCATATACATATGATTAGGCATAGCTTTACTTAGCTCGGCATCAACCTGCTTAAAGTAAGAGTCGGCATAAATAAATAACAAGTCAGATAGATCGGCAAGTAAGGCCTTATTATCGAGACTCTCTAGCTCAAGACCTTTAGCAAAATCAGCCCACGATGCCTCGTCAACAGCCCACGCCTTATTTAAGCTGGCAATGTTTTTATATTTCGCCTTCATTTTATCGACAAACACCGCTTTTAATGGGCTCTGTGCAGCATCAAGCTTTAAACCGTTGATCGCAATACCGTAACGAAGAGCCGGACTGCCCTCAGTGCCCCAACTTTTTTCGTTGTCGATAAACACCCCCACACACCAAGGGTTGTCTTGAACCTCGTCGGCAATCTGCTTAACCGTCGCTTTAACTCGCTCGCCAAATACTGGGTCAAAAGGATCCGGCATCGGCCCCCAATAATCATTAGCACTGCTCACTGTTTTAAAGTCACCAATAATCCAACCATTAGCAAAATACGGAAGCCTATCCATTTGGTAATAACTTGGATCGACCCAGTTGCCAAAAGAAGTAAAGCCCCAAGTGTGCATACGCTTAATCGTCGTATCACGCCACTGACTCATCAGCGCCTGCTCATCCTGCGTGCCAAATTTTCGTGCAAGGTTGGCGCGGTAAAAACTGAAAGTTTCACCACGCTCTATAGCGCCGATGTGAACCTCACGGCGATAACCAAAACTAGCTGCCTCTTCGCTATTGTAATCAGGCAACCAAGTAAACATATTAGCCCTAAGCTCTGAACTTACTTTACGTGTTGGCCACGCCTGTTTAGGCACACGATTCAAACCAACAGAATCTTCTGGGGTATCGTCATCAGCTTTGCGTTCAGGAATTAGACTGTGATCAAAGTCGTAACCGGTGATGGTTGAGGTATTCGCCATACGAATATTGGCAATGCCGTTAGACCAAAATAAATAGCCCTCGGGATCAACCAGAGACCATTTACCATCAATTTTTTCAGTTCGGTAATAGCCCGTCGCTTCAAGTTTAGGACCCGCTAACCAGCCATTATATTTGGAGCGCCCCTCAAGTGGCTTATCACGTAGGGCCGCTTGCTCTTTCTTAGAGATCTCAAGCAGTTCATCAAGACTGTGTACTTTATCAGGGAAGTCAATCTTGGCATTTTGCCCAAA
This sequence comes from Agaribacterium sp. ZY112, assembly GCF_041346925.1. Classification (NCBI taxonomy): domain Bacteria; kingdom Pseudomonadati; phylum Pseudomonadota; class Gammaproteobacteria; order Cellvibrionales; family Cellvibrionaceae; genus Agaribacterium; species Agaribacterium sp. ZY112. Next base: position 585,513 of record NZ_CP166840.1, read on the forward strand.
TTGATCCACCAGACCGTGCAAATAATGCTCTTCCACGAACTGCTGGCTGAGCACACGTACATTATCAAGAATTAAACGCTTATCATCCGGTACAGCCATAACCTTAATGGCCACTTCAGTGATTGCCGAAGTGTCTAAGCCTTCTTTATTGCCACCACGCCAAATAGTCTGCACATAATCCCCCTGCCAGCTAGCAGGGTTGTTTCGCATACCTGTATTTACTTGTAGCGCAGGAACATCTAATTCAATTAAATAACTCAGATCGGACTCAGCCGGCACCACAACATTACGCAAATGGAAATTGCCCGCACTGTCATAGACGTAGATATATATGTGCGTTGACGTGCTCTGAGGATTATAAAGATCAACGGCAAGACTAGGGTGCTCTACTTGAGAAAAATCCCAAGGCTTAACAGGCTTCAAAGAGAAAGAGGCCGTATCCACCTCGGAACTCGCCAAATGAATATCATAAGCGTGGCCACTGGCGTTTTTAATTATTTTCGCCGTCGCATGACTTAAAGATACACTCTTGCTATCTTCACCGCTTTCAAAATCTAACAGCGTTGCCTGCTTCTTATGACTGGCCACCTGCACGGTCTTGGCCGTTTCTTTCCCAGAACATGCAGAAAAGATAAGTGCTGTAGCGGGAATGGATACGATCGCTAGGGCCGTTAATACCCTTTTAGTTATTGCTGTCATTGTTATTCTCAAATACTTTATTAACACTGCATTAGTGTCTTCAAGCTTAAGCATGACACATCAGCTAAAGCCGATTGTTTTCAACAAGGGATTTAATCGCCTCTTGATCTAGGGCTGAATCAAAAATATAAACCTCATCCAAAGAGCCGCGAAAGAACTTGTTTTCTTTATAAGGATTATCAAAGGCGATATTACGCCCCATAACTAAAGGCTTGCTGCGAGGGTGGTTAATATCTGTATTCACTCGCGTAATACTTTTATGGGGTGTCGCTTCGAGCTCACCATCAATGTAGATTAGTACATGGGTTGAAAGATCCACAGCCTCGCCACCAAAAAGCACAATGGCTACGTGGTGCCATTGTTCATCACGCAAGTCGCTATCGCCAACAACAACGCCCTCAGCAGTACCAATGCGTATCCGCCCAAGCGGTCCGCTAACATCCAAAGGATTTATAGAAATCTGCCATGCATTTTGTTGATCATGCAAACCCCAACTTAAAATACCAAAGCCTTCGGAGACAGAAAAATCTTTGGGCACTTTGACCCAAAAAGCCACCGTACGTGGCTTATTGCCACCAATGCCGGGAAACTCTGTCGCCAACCAATTATCGCGACCATTGAAATAAATCGCTTGTTGAAATACGCCGGTGACAGGTTTTGGCGCAGGTGCGGCATGATTCAGTGTTTTCACTTCGGCACTAAAACACTGATCGGCAATTCCTGGCCCCCGACAGCGGTAACGACCACCCTCAGCTTGATCTAGTTGCCAATGCATATAAGCAGGAGCGTCGCTGCTTGTCCCTGGTAGTGTGCGCATAAAACGCTGTGGCTGACTCTCTATCTGAGCCACCTGCTGCTCAAGGTCAAAAGCACGAGCCTGATCTTTGACTAAATATTCAAACTCCTGCTTATCAGATGCACGGACTTTAACCTCGCCGTCAAGCACGTGGACTTGCGACTCCCCCTGCGAATCAACAGACACGCCAAATTCTGTACCCAAATCAACAATATAAGAGCTCGGAGTATCAACCTTAAAACCTACAGCCTGCTCGGGCACACGGGCAACCAAGCTACCTCTATTTAAAATAATATGAGCATAGGATTTAAGATCGAGTTCAACCGGAGCCTCTAATACTAAAGTGACTCCATTTTTAAGACTGACTTCGGCGTAACCTTGATCCAAATGAAAAGGGCCACGATAAATACTCTGACCTTTTTGTAAGGATTTGCTGCCAGTACTCACCGCCGTTAATTTACTAATACTGCCCAATTCACGCTGCAAGTAGCTCGCATCAAAGATGAACAAACCCATAATCAAAACCGCACATGCGGCTAGCCACGGCACAAAACCACGAGCATAAGACTTAGGCCGAATACTACCTTGCTCACCACTTACGGTATCGGCACTTAGCGCTCGCTCCTCAATTCGCGCCTGTATGCCACGCATAAATGCCTTATCGCCCTGAGTAAGCAAAGCGTGTTTTAGTTGTCGCTGCCAAGCCCTCTGCTCGACCAAATACCTCAGCAGCTCAGGGTTTTTATCACAGGCTTCAAGCAAGGCATCGTCAACATCTAAGCCTGCCAAGTAGTCGGCGACCAACTGTTCTTCACGCTTATTCACCGCCCTCTCCTTCTGCTGCACTTTTTATACAATCCTTTAGCCACTGACGCGCCCTATGTAAGCGCATCGTCACCGTTGAATGTTTAACACCCAGTTTTTCCGTGAGCTCTTTGACAGCCCACCCTTGCAAATAGTGCATTCGTATTAGTTCCTGAGCCTCATGACTTAACTTCAGTAAGCAGGCTCTTAAGGCCGTACCGTGATATGACTCCAATTCACGCTCGTCCAGCTCTTGCTCTTGCTCATCGATCAGCGCCTCTAAACGGCTCGGACAACTAGGCTCCATACGCCTCTGCTTGCGGTGATGATTGCGCAGCAAGTTGTGGGCTATTCCACAAAGCCACGCAGAAAACGAAGCGCTGTCTTCCAGTTCATCAAGCTTATTAAAAGCCAATACAAAGCTCTCTTGAGCAATATCATCCACATCGTGAGCAAGGTAGGTACGCGCAGCAATAAAAGCGCGCAGCTTATTTTGCTGCAGACTCACAAGCTCGGTAAAGGCGGAACTATCCCCACGGCGAGCAGCAGTAATCAGACTGCCGTAATCGGGTTTTAGTTGTTTAGTCATGTACCTGCCATATTCAATCAATCAGCCACGTCTTTACCTTAGCACTTTCGCTAAAGAAGGCCTTCAGGCCCAGCACTTGATTTACACCTTCCCAACTAGTGTTTACAGGCACTCGTTTTGACACTCTCGTTACAGCCCCAGGTTTAGAAGCCCTTGTTAAGAGCCCCTCTTTTAGTCGCACTCTTTCAGTGAGCGGCTCTGACACATTGAAACTCAAGTAGGCGTTAACGGCGATTAGCACAAGCCCAAAACCCCAAAAATGAAAACCAAAATCCATTTACCAGCCCAAACAATTGAAAGGCGAAAACTCATAAATATTCAAAGTCGCCCAAAAAATACAAGCCGTAGCAAAACATAAAAGTGAAGATGAATTATCTCAAAATAAATAAATAAAAATCCGATACGAGTAAGCACAAAATTTATTTTAGATAGAAATTTTAAAAACATTACTTCATGAAAATGGATTTTTGGAGTAACTAAAAACATAATAAAAACACTAGGACACACCTATGAAACTACCTAGATTAAAATATCTGGCCGTCGCCACGACAGTACTCTTACCATTTAGTGTTGACGCACTTGCCTGCGACGTACCCACTCTAGAAACTGAATTACCTTTAGAAAATAGTCGCGTAGAACATATCTACGATCTTAGCTGTGCCGATACTGTAAATATCAGCTATACCCCTCAAATTGACGCTAGCTTGCCAGATGGTACCTTTCTAAACCTCTACTTTGATGTCACTACATCTGGTGTCAGCGAACGTATTGGCTATCGGGAACTAATGACCCCTATCGCAGCAGAGGCAATTAGCTTTTCCGATGTCGATGGTGATAGCTTAAAAGTTATTATCAAAGCTGAAAACACCGTTGGCCAAATGGCGGTAGATATTTCTATCACCGAAAGTGATGGCAGTGGCGGCGATGATCCGACAGCCGTAACCGATATAACCATTACCCCTACCAGTCTTACCGCTAATGTTGGTGAGACTAAATACGTTACAGGTGCCGTGGTCCCAGCCACAGCAACAAACAGAGGCCTGTGGTTTGAAAGCAGTGACGAGAGTGTCGTTACAGTCACCTCTTCAGGCGAAATAGCTGCCGTAGGCGCAGGTAGCGCAACGATTACCGCAGTCTCCTCTGAAGGCTATTTCCGCGCAGATGCATCTATTGTCGTGTCTGAAGCTGATTTCCCAGTTTACGACAAAGTCATCGACTTAAATGAATTTGATCTCGTTTGGAATGATGAATTTGACTACGACGACGATCAGCTTGAACAGAAGTGGATATCTCAAAACGGCGCAACAGAAAATGAATATGTTTTATGTAGCCGCTACCGCGATAACGCCGTTGTCGCTGATGGCATACTTGAATTAAAGGCAATCAAAGAAACTCGCGATGGCCAAGATTGGACCTGCGGAAACATCTGGACCAAAGACACCTTTAAGTACGGTTATTTTGAAGCGCGCTATAAATATGCCGGTGCGACTGGTACCAACAACTCCTTCTGGTTATGGCCAAAAAATGGCGTAAGCGGTGGACAAAAAGCCTTTGAGCTCGATATTAACGAAGGCCACTATCCGAATGAAATCAATACGAACATCCATAACTGGACTGATGTAGCTGGCGATGGCAGTCACCCTCAAAGCCCTCAACCGCGCAGCTATCCAGAGTATGATTTTGCAGAGGAGTGGCACACCTACGGCCTGTTATGGACCGAAGATAAACACGAGTTTTATCTTGATGGTCAGTTAATGCGTGTTGAAGAGCACAGCCTTAACCACGCTGAAACCAATATTTTATTAAGTCTGGCCATTCTAAAATGGAATATCGCAGGCGCTGTAACCGATGCGATTGACGGCACCAGTATGAAAGTGGATTACGTACGCTATTACGAAGCCAAAGACGCTGGTGTAGAACCTCCCATTACAGACGAGTGTGTTATCTACGAAACTGAGCTATTGGAACTGACTCAAGAGCGCTACGACCTTGTATACGATCTCACATGTGCATCGACCGTCGATATCAGCTTCACTCCAGATGTAGACCCCACGCTACCAGACGGCACCTTTATGAACATCTACTTTGATGTGACCAATAACGGCGTCACCGAGCGTATTGGCTTCCGTGAGCTTGCGGCCCCATTTTCAGGTGACGAGATTCGTTTCGAAGATGTTGCTGGCGATAGCTTAAAAGTGATTATCAAGGCTGAAAATATCGAAGGTAAGATGGCTTTTAAAGACGTTTCAATTAAAGGCCCTGCGATAGATGACTCTGGAGATATCGCGGTAACTGGCGCAAGCATTGACCCAAGCACGCTAGAACTTACTGTTGGCGAAATGCTACAAGTCACAGGTTCTGTGATCCCTGCCGACGCAACTGATCAAGCTGTATGGTTTGAAAGCAGTGACGATACTGTTGCTACGGTTAACGCCAGTGGTGAAGTCTTAGCCATTAGCGCAGGTACAGCTACCATCTCCGTGGTGACCAATGACGGCCTATTTACTGACGATGCCACTCTCACGGTTAGCGCCGAGGTCGAAGCTTCACCTGAAGCATCTCCAGAAGCCAGTGCCGAGCCATCACCTGACGCAAGCCCGGAAGCCTCGCCAGAAGCGAGTCCTGAGCCGTCTCCAGAAGTCAGCTCGGCGCCATCTCCTATGGCCAGCCCAGAAGCTTCTCCAGAAGCCAGCCCCGCCCCCTCTGAAGCACCGCAAGAAAAGTCTGAGAGTGGTGGTGGTTCTTTTGCATTCGGTGAACTTGGCTACTTAGCAGCTTTATGCGCTATTGCATTTTGGCGCAGAAGAAAAACCTTTTAAGACAAGCAGTCCCTCAACTGTGAGCCTTGGCCCTTAGTGCAAACTAAGGGCTTTTTTATTGCTACTAAGTGACGCGCAAAACAGGCCAATAACGATTTACCCCGTCTACTGTTACCCCACCCTACTGGCTGCTGAAATAACGTCATTCTAAGCATAGTCGTGTGTTTAAACCGCCTACTTAAGGGCGTTGTAGCGAAACAGCTATAGACCTTCATGGCACGTTTTGCAGTACGTTTCCCTCCTATTTATAACTTTTTTATCTATCAATCCAGGAAAAGCAACACAAGTCTTCTTATATGTATTGACTTTGTGTCATTTCCTTAGACAAGCAACACCAATAAATAAGGCATAGATGAAGGAACACATGCTGATGCGTTTAATAAGCATAAGCTAATGTATTGCAATAATAAATAAGAACAACTAGTTATAGAGTTTGAGATGATTCCCAAAGCCGATTTTGATCCACATAAAATTTTAGAACCAATCAACATTGGTAATTTCTTAAGTTTTTATGAGTTATTTGAAGAAACACTCTTCTGGATAAAGGACACCCAAGGCCGCTTTGTTCATGCTAACCGGGCTCTGTTAAACAATCTTAAGGTCAAATCTGCTGAAGAAATAATCGGTAAAGATGACACTCATATCACGGGCATTAAACTAGCACGCTCAGTTATGGAAGATGACCAGAAGGTATGCCATGGTGAACCTGTTAAAAATCGTCTGGTACTCAACAAAAATAAGCAAGGTGAATTTTCTTGGTTTATCACTAATAAAATCCCCCTTAAAAATAAGCACGATAAAACTGTCGCTATTATGGGAATATCCATACCCATGGAACAATTTCCTTATACAACCCACCGCATGGAGTCGCTGCTAGCTCCTCTGCAATATATTATAGAGAACTACAACCAAAAGATCTCGATAGAAAGCTTAGCTAGTATCGCTTGTATTTCGGTAAGTGCGCTTGAACGACGCTTCAAAAAATACTTACAGAAAACACCAAGCCAACTTATTATTGAAATACGCTTGGAAAAAGCGCGTCTTCTTTTAAAGCAAACTAAATCCCCCATCACCAATATTGCTGAAGAAACTGGATTTTATGACCACAGCAATTTCACCAAACGTTTTGCTGAATATTTTGGCATGACTCCCATAGAATACAGATCAGAAAATAGCTTTTAATAAACTCATCCACAATTAAACAAAAAAGATTTAACAATCTATCCCTACTATAGACAGGCAATATAACCCTGCTTCTATCTAAATAACAAACACCATAAAAAAACCCCGGCAGTAAACTGCCGGGGTCAAGCGTGGAGAGTTAACGCTACTACGCGCTAACTTATTCTTTAGTTCAATAGGAATGGTGGACTATTGACACTAAGGAATTTCAATTAAACGCACATTATCGATATTGTATTGTCTATCCAATTCCGCGAAGTTAAGATTCAACACCATAGTTTCAGCAGACCAATCAACATCGGCGGTACGCCCATATTCTTCTGTAATTAATACATCTGTATTTACTTCTGAGACACCCGCTGTAATATCACTATGAGCTTCTACGACATCTGCGCCGTTACTTAAGTTTACAGTGAATACAGAAGAGCCTGAACCGGTGACATCTGATGAGCCAACAACCACAATATAACGACTACCTTGCTTCACAGCACCCGCGCTAATAGGTAAAGACACGCTAGTCACACCGGAAGAAGCCGTGGTTACCTGCAACTTGTTATCACCAGCAACATCGACAATATCAATCGTGCCATTAGTTACTACAATATCGGCAATATCACCATCAAAGGTACCCACATCATCGACAAGCACATCGCTTGCAACCTGATCAATAAAGCTATATTCAACAAGAGCAAGATCATCGTAATAGGTTTCTGAACTAGCGCCTGAAAGATACTGACCAATACCAGGGCTCATCGATTTACCAACCTCATCAGGGAAGTTCCCCCATGAAAAAGTATTCACTATGCGTGTATCGGCCACCCATTTGCCAAGCTCTTGATCAGGGTTACGTATGCCTGTAGTCCACAAACCATCATTCACATTAGTGATTAAAGGGAAATAAGTTCCTGGGTGAGAAGCACCATCATGCAATACTTGCATGTTATACCAATGAGAAAGCACATATTTTTTATCTGCTTGAACGATAGCAAGACCATTAGTTATCTGTTGGCGACATTGATCACCTACCATACGTAAACCTGCATTACCGGTACGCGCCGCATCGGTAGTTACTTCAGCAACAGCACAATTCCAGTTATGCACAGCACCAATAAAACCACTCACAGCGGGTGCGCCACCTAGATCAGCAGGGTTTTCAAAACCAGGTTCGGCATAAACAGTAGGAATTTCATCCTCCTCTACCGCCTCAGTTACAACATATTTATCTAGCTCATTGGTTTTTTCACCCGTCACATTAATAGTGAGTGTTACAAAGCCATCGGACACATTGTCTTTATCATCCTTAACCTTATAAGTTACCTCAACCGAATAAGTGCCTTCAGGCTCTACATTTTGAAAATAAGCATGGGGGTTTACATTTAAATTATTTTCTTCGGCACTCATATTGTAAGGAAGCGCATCACTACCTTTAAGCTGAGCATCAAAAATAACAATAGCATCACCTTCTCGGTCGTAAATACCATCGGCTAAATCAAAAGCAGTAATGGCTGCCGTTTCTGACACCGATACTTCTGGGAAATAATCCTCAATAACTGGAGTCTCTGGAATATCTTCCACACCAAAAACATCAACCTTTAACTGTCGAGTAACCGTATTATGACCATCATAAATATCATAGCTGTAATTAAAAGTGGTAATAACACCAAGTGGTAAATCATTTTTAATAGCAGAAATATCGGCAACAAAACTATAGTCACTAGTAATGCTTGCAGGCATATCAATTAAGTTACTTTCATCCACAACCAAATTAACAGCACTTAGTACATCGTGTGCATCGCCATCAGTCACATCATCCAATAAAGGAATAACCGCTTGGGCGTCCCCCTTGGTATAACCTGCACTTAGATCCCCTTCAAAATCAGGAATGAAGTCTTCACCAATAATATTCACTGTTAAACTACGAGCAATCGAATCCTTGCCATCACTCACTGTATAGCTATAAGCAACCGTATGGGTTTCGCCTGAATGTAGGTCTTGAGAGTAATCAAGAGGCCTTACACCAATTCGTACATCACTTACGTCGAAACCTTTACTATCATCCCCCCGAGTACGCTCTAGATTTTGCGTATAAAGAATATCTCCCTCAGCATCAACAACACCATTTTGCAGATAAAAAAGCGTGTAGCCTGCTTTTTCATGAAGATTAAGGATCGCATCTGCAGGTACTTGAGTATAAGCACCATTAGGCGGATCTAACTGCTCTTGCCCCATAAACGGAGCCGTATTTGGAATATCTTCTGGACCTTTTTTATCATCACTGCCACCGCATGCACTTAAGCTAGAGGCAATAACAACCCCTAATAAATATCCGGATGATTTTTTAAATGTTTTCATTTTAAACACCATATTCTTTTAAAGCCCGAGGCAACTCATCACATCGGGCACAATTATTATTAGAAATTAGAAGTTCACACGAACGCCAAGACGATAAGTAGTACCGACCTTATAGTTGTAAACGGTACGATCTTTGGTCACGTTATCATTCTCAAGCGGATTACCTTCGTCATAGCCGCTATAGACAACCTGATCATTTTCACCAAGGCCTTTAACAATTGGCAGTGTTGAGCTGGTGAAATATTGACGATAAGCAGCATCTGTTAAGTTAATTGCCTGGAAAGTCACATCGATATAATCATTAACGTTATAGGTCGCACTTAAATCTAAGGTATCGCGCCCTTCATTCCAGAGCATGCCTTGCTCCCAACTACGACCGCGAACATGAGCCCCTTTATTCCAGTCTCTATCAACCAAAGAATCGGTTGAACCACGATAGCTCAAGCGTACTTGATGCCCATCCTGCTCCCAAAAACCCGTTAGGTTGTAGGTGTGCTCCGGGGTATCAGGTACCGGGACGCTGTATTCATTGCCCCAAGCATCAACGAGTTCTTCACCTTCATTAGCTTCATATTTACTTTGTTGATAGGTGTAGTTAGCACTCATACCTAAACCACTTAAGAAATAACCAGGGAGGAAATCGTAAGCCTGACTATAACCAAGCTCTAAACCGCTAATACTCGCGTCCTGAGCATTTTGAACTTGAATAACGGTTGGCTTAGCGCACAGATCTCTTAAGTCGTTACTAAAGCGAGTTGAATCACCGACTTGATTGAAAAAGTCTGTGGTTGCCGTTAATGGCATACAACCTTCCAAGCCATAGTTACCTGATGCACTATCATTTTCATCAACATTAATTAACAATGTATTTGGATCTAGGCCATTCTCTTCTACGGCGTCAAAACGAACGTCGGTGATATAACTGAGACTGGTTTGAGCATCGGTAAAATTACTCATGTCCTTGTGGAAAACAGCCGCGCTCACCATACTGCTATCATTGAAATACCACTCATAACTTAAATCGAGGTTATTAGAGGTAAGCGGCTCAAGCTTGGTGTTATACATATCTACAGAACCTACCTGAGGACTGCTGCCCCCCCAATAAGCACCGTTACGTACTGTAAAGCCCGCACGCGTATCCTCAAACTCTGGACGTGTCATGGTTTTTGAAATCGCTGCACGAATAACCATGTCGTCATTAAGGGCAAAGTTCACATTTAAACTCGGCAGAATATTTGTGTAGCTATGGCTATCTTCTACAGCCTCAGAAAGCGAAGTACGATCTAGCTGATTAGCAACGGTAAAGTCACTCACTACTGTGCCTTCACCGTTCCAGGTGATATTAGTAGGGCTATTGGCATCTGTATAATCCCAGCCATTATTGCGGCTAGTATCAACGTAAGCATAACGCCACATACTTAACCAATTAATAGGTGGCGCCTGCGTATCGTTATCTGGGTTATCATCCATTAACAAATCAGCATATTGCGCGTATTCAGCATCGTAACAATTACCGTCGCCCTGAATGCGGGTCCACTGATCTGGGTTGATGTCCCACGTTTCAGTTGCAGGATCAAAAGTCGTACCTTGGCTAGTATCCCAACCAATACCATCTACACGCTGCCATTTACGCTCGAAATCTTGGAAGACAGGCGCGCCCTCTTCAGTTGTTGCCACGGCTTGTGGAGCACGACAAGCATCTAAGCCCATCTCATCGCCAAAGCGAAGCTGGCGCATGTAGACAAGATCAAATTCACTTTCGTTAGCGTTGCCATCATAATCATGGAAGGTGGCGCCAGCATAACCTTCGGCCTCAATCTCAGACCTCACATAACGCACACCAATATCACCTGTGAGGCGATCATCCATAAATGCAAAATTTTGCTTTAAATATAAAGCCCCAGTATCAAGCTGCTGGCTACGGGTATTTAAATCATTAGAAACACGAAATACATCTGGAGTACCCACCACCATGTTAAAAGCTTCTTCAACATCAATAGGTGTCCAGCCGTAGGTTGTGTTAGAACGACCATAACCCAGGGTTTCCATAAAGTTATCGTAAGCAAGACCAGGGCCCGCGATAATGTTTCCGCGAATACCATCAAGCGAACCACCAGGTTGAGCAATGATATTGCCCTCTTCATCACGAATAGGGTCTTTTACACTGGACGAGCCAAAGCTATAACTTTGGTCATCAACACTTTTTTCTCGACTTGTTGCTTTTAAACCAAATTCAGTCGTAGTTAAAAAGCCCATATCTAAATCAAGGTCAAAATCGACCTGAGCCTGAATCCACTCATCCTCAACGGTTCTATCGGTTTCAGATATCGAGCCCAAATGAAAAGCGGCGCTATCAGCAGGATTAAAGCCCGTATGTACTGTGTTATCCCACCAATCACGAAGTATGTCGCCATCCTCTTCATAATCACCAGAGTCTTGCTCGCCATAATCAATCAAGCTTGTGCCCGCAATCACCGTATATTTATCACCATTGCTGGTATAACCGGTTGGCTGGATATTGGTGCCCGCTTCAGCCAACAGCACATCAGTGACCTGAGTGAAGTTCTGCATATTAGTCCAAGCATTTGGTAGGCTCTCGGATTTACTTGATGAATAACCCGCCCGGGCAGACATCCTCAAGTTATCCATAAGCTCTTGATCTAATTCGAGTGACAAAGCAAAGTTTTTATTTTTAGTACCGCCCTCCGAGCGACGAAGATCACCAATACCACCACGCGAAATTTTTTGCGTCATAGTCATTGAATCCGTATCGACTCTATACCAATCGGCTTGAGGGTCTGAATAAGGAGCTGGCTGGGCACGCCCATCATAATCAAACTGAGAAAACTGTACGCCCTCTACAAAGTTTGCATCAGGCCCGGGATTACGACTTAGCATAGAGTCAGAGCTTCGCTCTTGGGTCTGCTCGCTATAAGTCACATTAAACATTAATTCTGTTTTATCGCTTGGAGCCCACTGAACACCTGCATTGACGCCTGTTCGATCACTTGTGTTTTGGTGCAATTCATAAGCGACACTTGAGGGCTCAATAGCGCGAAAATCACTGATCTGGTTACCATGTTGATCCGTTGCAACCTGTATGGACTCACGTGATTCGACCCAATCTTCGATGCGTAACTGATCTTTACGATAGGTATTGGTTTCATCGTAAACCGTAGCAGTAACACCTAGACTGTCATTAAGGAATTTCTTTGAAAGAGAAACTTGTAATTTATGATCAAGCTCTTCAGCAAAGTCGTTATATCGGCCTTGAATAGTACCGGTCATAACGTCGTTAGCCTGATCAAGAGGACGTGTAGTTACAAGGTTGACACTTGCACCAAGCGAGCCTTCATCGTGGTCCGCACTTGGGGTTTTAACAACCTCCAACTTCGATAAGATATCAGAAGAGAAAGAGCTTAAATCTACGCCCTGGTTAAAGTCGGTTGAGGTCAGTGCAACACCATTAAGAGAGATCTGGTTCTGGGTGGAAGTAGCACCACGAACCGTAATTTGTGAGCCTTCACCATCGCGACTAACAACCGTTACACCGGTTACACGACCAAGAGAGTCGGCAATGTTTTGGTCCGTGGTCTTACCCATATCTTCGGCATTAATTGTATCGACAATATTCTTAGCTTCACGCTTATCATCGATAGAGCGCATCATAGCGCCTTTAATACCGGTTACGATCAGTTCTTCTTCCAGTCCTGTAGTATCATCTTGGGCTAGAACGGAACCACTATTGACCGCTAAAACTGCCGCTGATATAGCAGACACTTTAAAGCGACGAGAGATGTTAGACATCGTTGAGCTCTCCATCTGGATTTTATTGTTTTATTAACAGCCCTTCTCGTATTTTTATGAATATCACGGATAGGGCTTGCTGGACTACAGCAGAGTAAAACAGGAGGACTTAGACGACTTGTAGAATTTCAGCGTTTTGAGAATCAATAGCAGTATTTAAAATTGTCAAGACATACATATATATGTTAATGGGGGCGTGTCAAAAGCACCGATAATTGACACACCTTTCAACACAAACTTAACAAGCTACTTATACTTATCAAATGCAAGGATATTTGAAGGTTTAATTAAACCCGACTGGCTAAACAAGTAATTCAACTTACCAGTACCTTGATCTCGATAAAAAACAGATATTGAGTCAGAGAAGGTATTGGCAACCAACAAATAGTTTTGATCGCTAGAGAAGTTAAAATCTCGAGGATGCTCACCAAAAGTAGAAATCGACTGAACAAATTTTAATCGCCCATCATTGGCGATATTAAAAACCTTAAGGCTATCCTCACCTCGAACTGCAGCATAAAGAAAGCGTCCGTCACTAGAGATTCGTATGGCTGACGATAAATCCCTTTTTTTATCAGCAGAACTAGAAACCTGATCAACTAATAAACGGTAGCTATCTGCCAATGAATAAACCGCATTTTCATCAGGGACAACAAGAGTAATACTATTGCTCAACTCATTTAATACATAGACGTAATCTAATACCGGATGAAAAGCTAAATGCCTTGGCCCCGATCCCTTAGGCAAGCTAAGTCGTTGACGAGGTTTTAATTTATCCGTTTTTCTTGTTAACGCCTTGTCACTCAACTTAGCAGCATCAAAAACCAACAGCTCATCTGTCGCTAAATCTGCTACCAGTAGGCTAGAAGAATCTTGACTCCAGTTTGCATAATGAATATGTGAGGGCCTTGAAACCCCACCTAAGTTTTTCGAATTATTAAAGTACGCCGATTCATTTATTTCCGAACCTGAAGACGACATCGAAAACAACTCAAGATCACCTGAACGGTAATTACTAACAGCTAATTGTTTTTGATCAGAGCTTAGCGCTATATGACAGGCACTGATGCCCTTAATGTCTTTTTTATCAACAAGATCGAAGCCAGCCTTATTATTAGACCAACTAAAGTGGGCCAAGCTACTTCTTTTATGCTCATCAACACTAACAAGATAAAGATGATTTTGATTCGCACTTAAAGACATATAACCGGGCGATCTTACATTCGCAACAAGCCCATCATCGCGCAACTCATTGCTTTCCAAATCAAGAGTTAAGCGCCTAACCCCCTTGTCATCAAAATTCCCCAAAAGGAAAGCATATGTCTTGTTTCCACTATCCAAGCTTTCACTCACCGAATCAGACGTTGCACAGGAAGAAACCAGAAGAGGAAATAAAACACCTATTAAAACACCCCTAAATAGAGACTGCTTTACCTCAACGAACTCTTTTAACAGTTTCAACATACAAACATACCCTCTACTCAATGAATTACTAATAATGCCCAACACTCGATCATCTAACGAATAAACAACTCACTTAATGTCTTAAACACTGATTTTGACACATTAAAAAGCCAGCCCCTTTAATAAGAGGGCTGGCTTTTTGAAAGCGATGTTCTTAGCTACTTATTTGATAATCATAGGTGGTTTAGCTTCAGAAGCTTCAACACTTTCTTTATATAGTTCATCAAAGAATGCTTTTCGACGCTCTAGATAGGCCATATTCTGAAGCTGGATATTTCTAATATTATCTTTATTCCACTCATTCCATAATGCAGCCAACTTAGCTTGCTTTTTAGGGTACTGACCAATCAAGTTCGTGCTTTCATAAGGGTCTTTTTCTAAGTCATAATAAGCGTGGCCTACATCAGGAAGAGGCTGTCTTATATACTTAGCATCTATTGTGCGTACAGCCCACAAGTTTTCAGCTTCTTCTAGACGCCAAAACAACGCTTCATGCGGGGATCCTTTTTTACCTTCGCTAACATAAGGCGTTAAATCCACACCATCTAATTTCGCGTCCTTAACATCGGCACCTGCCAAAGCCAAGGATGTTGCAGCAATATCTAAAGCAGATACCAAGCCATCAAAACGCTGCCCTTTTTTAATCTTATTTGGCCAGTGCGCAATAAAAGGAACATGTACACCACCCTCGGTCAACGCTACTTTGCCATAACGATAAGGACTGTTGTCAGCCCAGGTATAATCTGGCCACCACGAATAAGGATAAAGCCCGCCGTTATCACTTAAGAAAAAGATAAGCGTATTATCAAACTCTCCATTTTTCTTTAAGGAGTCAATCAACATTTGAATGCCGTCATCCATCGCATCAACCATGGCCGCGTATACTCGACGCTTTTCATCCTTAATATGCTTGTATTGATCTATGTAATTCTGAGGAGCTTGCAATGGTGCATGCGGTGCGTTGTAACTCACATACATAAAAAAGGGGTGGTCTTTTTTACTTTGCCTATCGATATATTTAGCCGCATCACGACTCAATGCGGTAGTCAGATATTCATCAAACTCAGCGACTTGGCTGTTGCGCATAATAGGCAATAAATAACCAGTACCACCTACTGTTGTCTCGTGAGGGAAATATTGGTGGCCACCATCGAGAAAACCATAAAAATAATCAAAACCTCTCTGGTTGGGCTGAAAATGCGGAGCACCTCCAAGGTGCCACTTACCAAAAACCGATGTGTGATAACCCGTTTCTTGCAAGCGTTTAGCAAAGGTCATTTCTGTTAAAGGCAAGCCCATATGTGGATCGTAAGGTGTATAAGAAATATTATTCTCCATACCAAAACGCTGCTGATAACGGCCCGTTAATAACCCAGCTCTAGAAGGTCCACAGTATGGATGGGTAACAAAACCGTTTTCAAAAATCACACCATCTTCAGCAAGCTGATCAATGCTCGGTGTTTGTATCTCCGTTTTACCAGTAAAACCTACATCGTTGTAACCCAAATCATCCGCCAAAATGACAACAATATTGGGGCGCTCATCTTTAGCTAGAACAAACCCAGAAATACACAAAAGCACGCTGGCCGTAAATAGCCTTAATTTAGTTAGACGCTTCATATTATTAATGCCTATTTTTTATCCCAGTAATTATCCATTCTTTTAATCGCAGCCCCTTCGTATTGACGCTTTAGCTGCCATGCAGGACGCTCCAGTTCCAGCTCCCATTCAAATAACTTTTGATAAAGCATGGCGGTCATATCTGGCTTAGCTGCTGCTAAATCATTTAACTCAGCAGGGTCCTCTGCGATGTTGTAAAGCTCAGCTTGCCTATCTGGAAAGCGCAGCAATTTCCAATCACCGTGACGCACAGCTGCCCGAACTTCCTTTTTCCAGTATAAGTAGTCATGAGGATCACCTTTATCTTTTTTAGTGATATAAGGTTTGAGATCAACCCCATCAGTATTAGCCAGTTTGTTTTGTTTTACACCTGCAGCTGCCGTAAAGGTTGGCAACAAATCAAGGAGGGAAATAGACGCATCAAACTGCGTGCTAGCCTTGGTGACTCCAGGCCACCTCATCAAAAAAGGCACACGAATACCACCTTCAAGGTGATTCGCCTTAGTGCCACTTAAAGGCTGGTTGTTTGAAGCGTTCTGATCACTGGGGCCACCATTGTCATTGGTAAATACAACCAAGGTATTTTTATCAAGATCTTCATCTTCTAAGGTTTGTAAAATACGGCCAATGTTTCTATCCATATTAAGCATCATAGCTGCATAAATTTTTCGTATACCTTCAAGCTTAGGAAACTTCGCCAGATCTTCCGGCATAGCCTGCATCGGAGCATGAGGGGCTGTTAACGATACAAATGCAAACCAAGGTTGTTTTTTATTACGCCTGATAAAAGCAATACTGGCATCAGCAAGTGCATCGGTGAAATACTGCGGGCTTTCAGCATAAGTACCTATGCCTCGTTCTAAAAAATCTTCCGGCCGATGATTGAGATTGCTGTCACTAAATGGAAAGTAACTGCGTGCGCCACCACGCATACCATAGAACTCATCAAAGCCACGATTCATAGGGTGAAAACGATCGGCATTACCTTGATGCCACTTGCCAAAAAGTGCGGTGCGATAACCTTGTTCCTGAAGGTAATTAGCAATCGTTTTTTGATCAAGAGGAAGCCCCATATCATCACCAGTTGTACCTGAAACGCTCATATAGCCAGGCACATTGTTCTCTTCATATCCAAAACGCTGCTGATAACGTCCAGTCAATAAACCCGCACGCGAAGGCCCACACACCGCTGCACTCACGTAAGCCTGCTTGAAGACAGTACCTTCTTTGGCCAGCGCATCTAAATGAGGAGTGCGAATCTCTGTGCTACCGTGAAAACCAAAATCGGCGTAACCGGCGTCATCGCTAAGAATAAATAAAATATTGGGGGTTTTATGCAGCTTCTTGCTGCCCTGCTCAGGCTCAAGCCCTCCCAAAGCCAAACTAGAAAGACTGCTAAAACTAAAAAGAAGTAAAACAAACAGTGCCTGGGCAGGTCGATGAATCTGCATTGCCGAACAAACCTTATCGCTTAATAACAGCAACAACTGTAGAGCCAAAACCTCAGCTTCGGCCTCCATTATCCTGATCTTAAAGCGATAAAATTATGAAGCTAAGGCACTTTTACGAGCCTGCAAGCGTAAGTGAGCGCAAACTTATAAAAATACAAGCGCATAGAACTAAGACGTGGGTTTTCGTTAATCTGGCCTTTTAGCAAGCTGGTAATCGCCGGGGCTTAAGCCGGTATATTTCTTAAAGACAGAACTGAAATAATTCGAGTTGTTAAAACCTACCGCAAACGCAGTATCGGTCACGCTGTGCTGAAGCAGCATAGCTTTGGCTTTTTCTATGCGCAGGGCTGTTACATATTGGTTAATGGTTAGCCCCTGCTCCTTCTTAAAACTGCGCATAAGGTAGGAGCTGCTCACAGCTAAGCTCTCGGCCATTTGCCCAATATTGATGTGCTCACAATAAGCATTCTGTATATAGCTTCGCGCTTTATCAACCAAGAGCTGGCTTTTGCTTTTAGGTAGTTGTGCGAGCACCGCACCAAGCTCTAAGGCCTCGTCTCGTGCAAACTGCTTAAGCTGCTCGGCATTGAGACTTGTATTAACCGCCTGCATGCTGGAAGCATTCCTTTGCAGCATGCTGTTAGCATCAGCACCGGCATGAATAGTGGAGTCCGTTAGACGGTTAAGCAGCTCCCTTACCTTGAGCTTATAGAGATCAAGATTACCTTGTGAACTCAGCTGTAACTGAACCAATAGCTCGTCAACATCAGCCATATCAATGTCATTACGCCGTGTAATAGCCAACTGCAGCTCTTCTTTTAGAAGCTCAGCCTGCCCCTTACTTTGACGAATATCGATATAAACAGCACAGGCCCAACATGCAGCGGTCAGTACCGAGCCGATGTAATACAACCAATAGCCATTGTTGATAAAAGCACTGCCCACCTGAAACAAGGCAAATAACAAACTGCCGGCAATAAATAACAGCGCTACCGTATCTCGTTCGTTGCTAATCTGACTATAAAGCAGGTAACAACAAGGTAAAAACACGACAACAGCAATATATAAAAATACGGCGCGCTCCGCTAAAAGTGCACTGACATCAAAAGAGAGCCATGCTGACCACGAAGGCGAGAACAGCAAGTTAAAATGACTAACATCAACGTTAAACACGTAAAACGCCGTTATTAGCAAAGCCAACACAAACGGCGTCACATACTGAAAACGCTTAAGCCTATGCCCAGCTTGCAATGCAGTCGCAATCACCATACAGGGAATAGCCAAACACAGAAGCACTGCAACACGAGAATACAGCAAATACGAAAAAACCGCGTCGTGGCTATACCCTTGTAAAAAGCGCCCAGCCAAATAAAGCGTATACGCCGCGAGAAACACAATATGAAAGCTAAAACCCCGCAATAGGCGCTTACCCTCAAAGACAAAGTAGATAAGCACCACGATCAACAGTTGCGCTGATAACAAAGGGAAGAAGGTGTAATGTAAGACGTTGTCGGGTAATTCAATCATGGATGGCGGAAGTACAAAAATTACATTGTAATATAAATGTAGCTAGCATAATTTTTAGGCGCATAAATCCGAGTGGTAAATTTCCCTCTGTTGGACATGTATTCCTGTTTATTGGTGCACGCATTTAATTCCGCGTCTAGTTTTAACCGTATCGCTCTTTCACATTCATGCGATCGCGATATACCTACCTCCCTGTGCACGACCGCCATGGATGGCGGAAGTACTGGAAATGCAGGAGCAATTTCCATGTAAAAAACCCGCGACTCTTGCGAGTGGCGGGTATAAGAAGTGGGTATCTTACAACACCCTATCAAGCATTCGTACAGCCCGGTTTTACGCGGGCTGTGTTTTTATTGCGCAGTAAAACTGAAACTATCTAAGAAGAAATGCCACTTCAATCTTGAGGCCGTGGCTTCAATACGAATGGTGTGTTCACCCGCGCTGATGTTTAAGCCTGAAGCAATGGATTTCTCAGAGAATATGTTCAGGTTATTACCGTGAACAGGCGTTTCGGCCACTTCAACACCATCGATATATATTTTGGCATTGGAGTCGCTTTGCTCTTTAGTAGAGGCAACAAAACTTAGGTCATAGGTACCGCTTTCAGCAAAGTTCACCGTGTAATCTGCCCAAGCACCCGTTAGCACGTGATCAGCAAAGGTAGTGGTGCCCCAGAAAGTTCGAGTTGTGAAACCGCCTTGAGTACCACCTGTTGCAACAAAGCTTTCACCCTCAACCATAACGCTTTCGCCGCCACCTGTTCCTGGTGACATTGAAGGGCTAGGTTCAGGACTTGGGCTCGCACTTGGTGAAGGTGATGGGCTAGGTTGAGTTACGGTCACCGATTCAAATACAACATTGTCGGCATTCCACTGCCACGATGAACTTCCCCAACTTTGTACACGCAAGGTGTAGGTTCCAGCGGCAATGCTAACATCACGCGCGACTACATTTTGTTGGTAGTTATCCCAGGCACTTGTAGCTGCTAGGGTAGACGAAGCAATTTCAGCACCGTTAAGGCTAAGCGCAACACCTAGCTGGCCTGTCATTGGAGAACCGGCATTCACAATAATGTTGTAAGTGCCTGCTTCAGCAAAGCTCACGCTGTATTCAGCCCAGTCTCCGGTGGTATTGTAGTTAATACCGGATGCGGTTTGGCCAAAACCAACAACACTGTCGTAATTAATGGCTGCGCCGTCTTTACCTGTATCGCTAAAGCTTTCTAGCTCTACCACAACGTCATTACCAGGCAAGCCTACAGATGGGCTGGGTGAAGGCTCAGAGGACGGACTCACACTAGGGCTAGGTGATGGACTTGGACTCACTGCCGGGCTCGGACTCGGCGAAGGTGAGACCATCATACTTGGACTAGGTGACGGACTCGGTGAAGCACTAGGGCTCGGTGATGGACTTGGGCTAGCAGGAAGCGAAGGTGACGGGCTCGGGCTTGGACAGTTAGGTGCACACGCAGATGCTTTTAATAGTCTTAGGCCAACTTTATCAGCATTCCACTGCCACGCATCTGCCAAACCTACCGATTTAATACGAATAGTATGAGCACCCGTACTAGAGATGTTAATCGCATTACTAACAACAACTTCGGTGCGTGAATCCCAGTCGCTGGTATTTGCTAGAGCTGCAGCACCATTACTTACACCATCAACAAGTACTTCAATACCTGCATTGTCTTGGTTAGTGCCATAAATCATCGCAAACTGATAAATACCAGCGTGCTCGAAATTCCACACATATTCAGCCCAATCTCCGGTCTGGTTATAGTTAATTTGATCGCCTTCCTCGGTAAGCTCAAAACCACCTGCGGCGCCACCTGTTTCATCAAAGGTTTCAGCTTCACGCCACTGCATCTCACCCTGAGGGTCAACTACTTCAACAGCAACAGTGTCACTAATCTGAGTACCTTTAATCGTGCCGGTAATCGTCGTTGTACCTTGTGCTGTAGCAACAATATCGTCACCAACAACCGAGGCTACATTTTCGTTAGAACTGGTCCATTCAATCTCTGTTAAAGACGCGTTAGATGGTGAGATGCTTACTTGAACAGGTAGCGAATCGCCATTGGGCATCAAGGTAGTTTCAGGTAATAAGCTTAGTGCTTCAGGCATTAACAACTCAGTATTAATACGTACACTTGCGCTAATTCCATTACTGGTTTTTGCTGCAATGGTGACAGAACCTTCAGCGTGAGCAGTAACAACACCATTGCTATCAACAGTTGCAATAGACTCAGGTGTTGCCGTCCAAGTGACCGTTCGATCAGGTGCATGAATAGGACGAACAGCAGCACTTAATTGTTTTTCAGAGCCGACATACAATGTGCTAGGCACACCAACAATCGCAACACTGCTTGCAACAAGCTGGCTAACAGAAACTGTGATTTCGTCACTAATTGAACCGTCTTTGCTTACAGCAGTAATAGTAGTAGAACCAACATTCGTGCCTGTAACAACACCGTTAGGATCAACAGAGGCAACATTAGGGTTAGTTGAAGTCCACGTAACTAATTTGTTAGATGCATTTGCAGGTGAGAAGTTTGCTGTCAACGCTTGTGATTTAGTAACTTTTAAATCAATGCTATTTTCAGCAACATTAAAGTCAGTTACAGCAACACTATCTGTAGCAGGGGTTGAGCGAGTGATGTTTTTATCAAAATCCCAAACCTGTATAGATACAGAAGCTAGCTCACCAGGAGGTATTAAGCTGAACTCAATATTGTTATTGCCATTATCCGCAAGATATTCCGCAGGGAATGGGAACTCAAACGTCGCAAGCACATTACCTGTTTGACCTTCACCGCGAACATCGATATCAATTTCAACATCGTGACCATTCACTTTTAAATAAGAGCGATGCAGATTCGCCTCAGTCCAGTGACCAATAAACATATTACCGGTAATTCGCAACTGAGCTTCACCATTAGTAGGCTTAGCAACACCGTTAACTTCTGTATTAACGACACTACCACCCATATCCACACGATAAGGTGAGGTATTACTTAAAGGTTCACCAGCGTACTTGGTCTCGTTATTGTTAAACGCAGGATTAATAGCGCTTGTATATTCAATATCGATAACAATGGTTGAGTTTTCTGCCACCACCAAAGACTCAGGTAAAGAAGCTAGTTCAGCTTCGGCAAGAATTGGTTTGCCTTTACCATTAGCAGCATTGCCATCACCGTCGACATTTGCATCTAAATAAAGGTGACGAGTTTCAATACTCTTAATGCTATTGCCACTAATACCGGCCCAACTTAAATCAATGTCAGTATCTTCTGCGTGCATGCTATTAACAATAACGTATAGATGGTGCTCACCATTTTGGTCATTATTATTTACATAAGCGTCAACTTGGATATCGATATCGCTTGAGTAAGTATCAATACGAGTACCTTCAATATCACGCCATTGTTCAAACCAATGAATCGCGGCATTAAAGTCCCACTTACAATTAATAAACGCGGCGTCAGTTTCTTCACAGGTACTGTAGTCGCGCTGCAATAAAGATTGCGCATAAGGTTCTGTTTTACCACGATCACCCCAACTGCCCTTCACTACGATAAATGGCAGTGACATGGTGATGTAATCTGGGCGCTCTAAGAATTGCATTTGCATAGACTGAAAGGCTTTAATTTTTTCCCACTTAGCGCGGAATAAATCAACGTTTTCGCCAGTGTCCATATGCTCGCTGTTAATGCCACCAAATTCAGAAACAATCACTTCTTTCTTCGGACCTGGTACCATTTTGTCGTCGTACCACTCAAGCAAGTCCATCACGGCTTCAGTATGAGTACCACTGCGAGTAGTCGGTGTTCTCTCCGGCCAACCAACCCAGTCATAGGTGTGAATAGAATAGAAATCCATATTCTCACCAGCGCTATCGAGGAAACCCTTCCAAACCACATCCCACTGATACCAAGCTCGTCTTGTATCACTGTCGTTCATGGTTTCTGAAGGGGCAAAAATTTCATTGCGAATACGATCTTTTAAAGCCTGATTATCCGCTGTATCCGCACCATAAAAAGCCGTTAACAAGGCGTCGTTTTGTAAACGCGGCGACCCCGTTGCGGTTGTATCACCTTTATGAAAATCGTGTAAACCCCAGGTCATACCGCCCACTTTAGGCGCTTTGTCGCCAAGCGTTTCACGAATAACATCGGCAACCACATTGTGATAACGGAATAGCTCTTCCCATGTACTCACATGACCTTCATGACCGGTCGTGTTCATTAGCATGTCGGGCTCGTTAACTACTTCCCAATAAGCTGGCATTGGCAACTTAGGATCATCACCTGTGTCGCGTAGGTAAGCCTCTTCTAACCAAGCTGCGTACCACTTTGCGGCCTGCTCCATAGTACGCGGTCGCCAAGGGTGCTCTGAATCCAAAGCCGCACCAAACCAGCTATACGCCGACCAGTTAGGCATCGCCGGGCGCGGTTGAGACGCCATGACCATGTACTCAGTACGATCAAAATATTCTTGTGCATCTTCGTATTTGTTTTGCAAAGCCCAGTGATAGCCATCGACATTGCTGTTTAAGCTCTCACGACTAAATTCATCTAGATGGCCCCATGGAAAATAATCATCTGCTTCAGGCGGCTGTTCAGGATCACCTTCAGTTTGACTGAAATACCACATAGGGGTACCCGCATCACGACCAAAATGAACACCCAACTCCATGACATAATCGAGCTTTTCTTTTTCACCAATCCATTCATTTTCAATCGGTGATGCGTGAATAGTAATACGGCGTTCACGGCCAAACTGGTTGGCCCCGTTTACGCTGTGTTTAACGTCAGCATTGATATCGACCTGTACGGCAGCAACGGCGGAGGTAGAGACACCACCCGCAACAACAGCACCGATAAAGCCACTTAACAGTGCTTTAGGATTTTTTTTAAACATAGATTCCTCAGAATTATTAATTATTATTCCGTGTGTACTGATTGAGTCATAACTAACTCAAGCGCCATAAACAGCTAATGCGCTTATATTGAGGAGGAAAGACCGTTTATATAGCACATAAGCGGTAACTGAAAACTAACAATAAAACACTTAACAAGGAGTTAAAAAAACACATCACTTACTCAGCCCAAACTAAAAACAAGTAAACATATATGCGTAAAACAGAAACAACTCTTATCAAGCGAAGAAAATACAGGTAAATATCAAAGCCTAAGTGCTTAAAGCAGGCATCACTCCTCAAAAATGAATGTCTCAAGATCACATCAATGACACGAAATTTATTAATAAAACCGAAAAACCACACTTAAGTCTTAACAAAAATGCAACTAAATAATTAAAGTTAAAACTAGAAAAATCATCACACAGAAAAAAACGAGAACAAGATCGCAAAAGCAAAGATCAACACGAAATAATAAGAGGGATAGGC
This sequence comes from Agaribacterium sp. ZY112, assembly GCF_041346925.1. Classification (NCBI taxonomy): domain Bacteria; kingdom Pseudomonadati; phylum Pseudomonadota; class Gammaproteobacteria; order Cellvibrionales; family Cellvibrionaceae; genus Agaribacterium; species Agaribacterium sp. ZY112. The sequence goes on from NZ_CP166840.1 coordinate 610,029, forward strand.
AGGTATATAAATTAATAAAAAAATAAACTAAACGCATATAAAACCAAATATTTAAACCGTTTTAAACGTGATAAAACGGTTTAAAAAAATGAATAGAGCGACAAAATAAAACATCACAGACTACGACTCATTCATCACCTAATAAGCTTGTTATTAGTTAACTAAGCCCTTTAATTTTCTTAAGGCTACGTTTTTATCTGCAAAATCATGAATACGGCCTAACTCCTCACCTGAGCGAAAGACGATCAATACAGGAAAGTCTCTTATTTGATGATCAAAGAATCTTAAATTACTCTGGTCTATCTGAGCGGGTATTTTAAGATGATACTTAGCAACAAATTCATCTAGATCCGACTGACCAGTCCAAAGCCGACTTGCAAGAAGCAACCAATTTACCTTAGTTAACTCTTTAGATTTATATGCTTGTTCAAGAAACTCCGCAGAGGAACGGCAGTTATTCGCCATCTTTGGCCGTGTATCTTCAAGGTACCAGTCACACCATGTTGCAGTAAAAAGAACCACACTCACGTCATGAGCACTCTCGCTAAACAGCGGCGGTATCGTAGTTTCTTTATCTGGGGATGGAATTGCTGCAAGGCTGCCCGAGCTTAAAATAGAAATCTTTTGATCAATATCCGCATCAGCGGCATACCCCTTATGAACGATACGCCCTTGTGCATCGATCAGTATATGTAGGGGAGTGCCTAAGAGATCCAGCTCTTGAGCAAGCTCACCATGTTTATCTACAAGTACAGGCATCGTTAGAGATTGCCTACGCATAAGATCTTTAATATCACTATTAGAGTCATTCAAGCCCACATTAACGGCTATCACTTCTATATCTTGCCCTACGTTACGATAGGTCTGTTCAAAGTGAGGCATTTGAGCAATACAGTCCTTACACCAAGTCGCCCATAATTTCAGGTAAATAGGCTTACCCTTGGCAACGTCTTTTAAGCTAAGCCTTTTGTTTTCTAAGGTATAGAGTGAAATATCTAAAGCTGATTTAGCCTGCGCATATGAAGCAGCGAAAAGAAACATTGCCGGCAACATTGCAAATAACAAGCAACCGGTAAGTGATGTACGCCGAAAGAAGCTTAAGACCATGAGTATCTCCCAATAATAGAGTTTTAATGTCAGGGCTTATTATCAACACGATCAGCAATGCGAAAAATAGCTTTAATGGAATATCAAAAGTGAATATTATTCATTAATACTTAAGCCAGAGAGACTAAAATGGATACCTTCAACCATTTACAGATGTTTGTTTTGGTCGCCGAACAAGGCAGCTTTGCTGCAGTAGCTAAGAAGCTTGGTGCAGACCCATCAACCATCAGTAAAGCTATTCTGAATCTGGAGCAACGCTTAGGCCTACAGCTTTTTCAGCGCACGACCCGAAAGATCAACATCACTGCAGAAGGACGAGAGTACTTACTGCACGTCAAAAGCATGCTTGACGATTTAAATGCGTGTGAACAAAGGTTAAAGCATCACACCAGCTCACCTAGTGGCAGCCTAAAGATCAACGCCCCCGTATCTTATGGACGCTCTTACTTACTGCCCCTAGTGCCTGAATTTTGTAAACGCTACCCTGATATCAAACTCGACATTCATTTCGATGATGCGTATGTCGACATAATAGAACACGGCTACGATGTGCTTATTCGTACAGGAACGCTTCAGGAAAAACGCATCGTGGCTCGCCCTTTAAGCTCCATGGATTTTGTAACCTGCGCAGCACCTGACTACCTTAAATCACAAGGAGTGAAACGCTTAAAAAGCTCCATGTTAGCCAACTATTCTTGGATTCGTTTTCGCTTTAAACAAAGCGGAAAATTAATGCCTATTCTCTCCCTAGAAAATGGCCAACTGATCCAACACGATGTTAATCAAGATTATTTAGTTGATGACGGCGAAGCAATGGCTGAGCTGTGTGCTGCAGGACTGGGTTTAAGTCAATTCCCTCACTTTATCGCCCGATCTTATATTGAAGAAAAGAAAATCGTTCCAGTCTATAAGTCTTTTAAGCACCCTACGATGGGCGTACATGTAATGTATGCCAAACGAGAACACCTACCTGAACGAGTACGTGTATTTGTGGATTTTTTGAAAGAAAAAATTGAATCACTTGGAGAAACAACAGAAGGGACATGGGCCTTAAAATTAAAACCCATATCTACTTAAATATCGACCTAAACAATGAAGGCCTAAAAATTAATCTTCGAGAGCAAAGTCAAGCTCTTGCAAGTCTTGAGAATTAGGCCCTACCAGTAGGGTAAATTTACCGGCATCAATACGCGGCTTTAAATCGCGACCTATATAAGCTAGCTTAGCTTCGCTTACCTCAAACTCTACCCACTGGCTTTCTCCAGACTTAAGAGTTAACAGAGAAAAATCAATCAGCTCTTTAAAAGGTCGAGTTACTTCAGCTACTTTATCACGTAAATACAGCTGTACGGTTTCTCTCGCTTCTGCTCCACCTGTATTCTTTACTTTTACTTTCAACGTTAAACTAGAATCACGTTTCATAGTGCTAGCACTCAAACTCGGCTTGCCATAAGTAAATTCACTATAACTTAGACCAAAACCAAAGGCGTAAAGTGGTGTCGTTGGCACATCTCTATAAGTAGTGGAATAACGATTGTCATCGGCGCCGGCATTAAAGCTGTGGCTGGTTGCTTTGTAGTTATAAAAAATCGGCACTTGGCCCTGATGATAAGGAAAGGTAATCGGCAAACGGCCAACAGGGTTAAAGTCGCCCGCAAGTATTTCGGCCACGGCTTCCCCGCCTGTTGAGCCTGGCATCCAAGCCTGTAATAGCGCGTCTGTATTTTTTGCAACGTGCGTTAATACATAAGGGCGCCCAGTCACCACAACGGTGACCATCGGTTTACCTAGTTCTTTCAGGGCTGCCAATAATTCTTCTTGTAAGCCTGGCAAAGTCAATGAAGCCGTACCGCCGCCCTCACCGCTCATCCATTCCTGCTCGCCAACAACGGCAACAATCATATCGGCCGCTTCTGCAACAGCCAACGCAGGCTCAATGAGTTCTACTCCGGCATCGTTAAAACCATCAAAACGCACACCCTCAGCATAACTTAGCTCAGCCTGACCTTTAAAGCGCTTGGCTAAACCTTGATAAATACTAACCACTTCATCCGGCTGACCTTTAGCAGCCCACCAACCCAATAAATCTTTTTGTGCTTTTGCCATAGGACCGATGACGGCAATTTTTTTAACTGAGCTATCTATTGGTAAAACCTTGTTGTCGTTTTGTAACAGAACCATCGATTTTAAAGTTATGTCTTTAGTCTCTTGCCAGTTACGCTCCGACAACAACTCACTTTGCTCACGCTCAGCATTAAAAGCCGCATAAGGTTTATCAAGTAAGCCGGCTTGCTGTTTTAAGCGCAGAACACGGCGCACAGCATCGTCTAAGGATTTCTCGCTGACCAAACCTGCCTTTACCAATTCAGGCAAGCGCTGCACATAGTGCTGAGAAGTCATGTCCATATCAAAACTTGCGGCCATGGCCTGCTGTACGGCATCGTCTTTATCAGCTGCAACACCAATTTTTATTAGGTTGGGAATCGTTTCCCAGTCTGTCATTAATAAACCATCAAAAGCTAATTCACCTCGAAGTACATTCTGCATTAACCACGTATTGGCTGTTGCTGGCACACCATCGTAAGCGGTATAGGCCCCCATAACACTGCTAACACCAGCATCAATAGCCGCCTTAAAAGGAGGAAGGTGAATCTCACGCAGCTCGCGCTCACTTAAATCACGAATGTTGTAGTCACGACCAGCCAGTGAGGCGCCATAACCTGCAAAGTGCTTTACCGTAGCTAGAATATTTTCATGCTGCTCACCACTTTCTTGAAGACCTCGTACACGCGCTTCGGCAATCAAAGAAGCAAGATAAGGATCTTCACCAGCGCCTTCAAGAATACGCCCCCAACGAGGATCACGGCTGACATCAACCATAGGTGCGTACGTCAGTTGAATGCCTGCCGCACGCGCCTCTCTGGCGGCAACAGCTGCGCTATTGCGTATAGCTTGTAAATCCCAACTGGCGGCTTCAGCTAAGGGCACCGGTGCAATCGTGCGATAACCGTGAATCACATCTTCTTGAAATAGAATGGGTAAGCCACTGTGGCTTTCTTCTACCGCGACTTTTTGTAGGGCAAGATTATTCGCCACGCCATTAGCTTTAATGACAGAGCCAACTTTACCCTCACGAATAAGCTGCAGCTGCTCTTCTGTGGGCTCACCTTCTATAGGGATTAGACTTAACTGGCCTGCTTTTTCCTCCAAGCTTAAGGACATCAGTATATTTTCAATTTGCTCTTGTGGAGTTTCAGAAAAAGCGGATGCCGAAACCCCCAGTAACAAACAGCAAGCCAAACGTAAACACTTACACACAACAGACTCCGTAGTTATTATTTTATTGAAACGATAAAGATAGAACACTACACAAAGACATTTAGAATGACTACAAGATCACTCATAATTTATAACAGCTTTTGACACTCAATAAAAAATCAATTGGAAAACTAACAGGCATAAAAAAGGCGGACTCAGCAAAGCTGGCCCGCCCCATATAAAACGCCAAACATTAAGGCTTATTAGTAACGATCATTCTAATAGCGCTTAATTGAAGGTGACTTTTTTCTTGTAAAGCGTGTTGCATGGCTTCGCTTTTTAACTCCAACTTAATAATATCGGCATCATTGACCGTTTCATTTTTTTCGGACAGTGAGCGGACACGCTGAAGCTCAGTATCGAAGTGCTCACGTAAATTCTTTAAAGCATCATCCACTAATACCTGCTTGGGCACTTCAGCGTATTTTTCAGCTTGCTGATAAAAACCAGTGAGCCGCTCTTTTTGGCTTTTGATGATTTTTCGAGCCAGCTTTTTATCCACTTTATGCAAAGTAGTCTGCAGCTGCTCTTCGCTTAACATTGGCGCTAAATCTTTCTCGGCCAATTCACTGCTGACACTACGCACACTGTAGCGGGTGAAAAAAGGTAATAGTTCACGAGCAAATTCACTTTGAATAACCACATCAAAGCTACACTCCATAAGTACTTTACCTGGAGGCAATTGACGACTTGGCAACATAGCGACACAGGCAGAACCTAAATCACCCTGTTTTAACAATTCCCACAGGCCTAATACAAAAGCGTGATCCCAACTCATAAAGACGATGTCTTCACGCGCATTTGCCAAGGCGCGATCAAAGCAAAGCTCGACACCTTCTGGTGGAATACCTGGCAATACAGGAATCATCATATTATCGGCAGGAATTAATGAATAGCGCCCAGCACCGAGATCTTCAAAATGGAAATGCAGTAAATCAGATGCCTCTTCGATAATCGCCAGCGGAGTTTCCTGCTCAAAGGCACTGATGCTCTGCGCCAGGGTATCGGCTTGCGGCTGACGACAACTGTTAAGCTCTAACAGAGCATCGCGACCAGAGTGAATGTCTGACAATAGCGCGTCAACTTTTTCTTGGGCTTTTTCTATTAGCTCATCTGTCAGTGCTTCGTCTTCACCCGGCCAAAATTCATCGTGAACAGCACCTGCAGCTGCATTTTGTTGCTCAACACAATCGAGCACATCGTGATACCACTGCCAGAGTTTGCGGTTGTCACAATACTCCGAGTTTTCTGCAATAGGCACGTGAATATTGACGTCACTCTTTTGCCCAATACGATCGAGACGACCAATGCGCTGCTCTAATAAGTCCGGGTGATCTGGTAAATCTAAACACACAAGGTCATGGCTAAATTGGAAATTACGACCTTCGCTGCCTATCTCTGAACACAATAATACTCGTGTGCCATCTTCCATATCGGCAAAATAAGCTGCCGCTCTATCGCGCTCAACTAAAGACATTTTTTCATGGAACACGGCCGAATCGATGCCGTGTTTTTGCCACAAGAAGCTTTCACATTCAGCAACTTGCTCCCTGTCATTCATAATCACCAATACTTTATCTTTGGCTTTTTCTTTTAAGAACGTTGCCAACCAATTAAAGCGGTCTTGCCACTCCGGGCCGTCAACCTCATGAGCATGAGCAATACGTTCAGGGAAACCGGCCACAGCCGTTCGAGCATTGCGGAATAAGGTACGCCCTACTCCGTGACAATCGAGCAGCTCGGAAATAAGAGCCTGATCATCGAGTTTACTGTCTAGTGAATATAACTGACAAAGCTCAGCACGACTATCTGGCATAGCACGCAGCAAAGTATTTAGTTTTTCGTAACCTTGCTCTTCTTCTTTAAGCGCTTCAGCTGAACTGTACTTATCTGGATCTAATAGTTTTAAGCGCGCAAAGTGGCTATCAAAACCCAACTGTTCTGGAGTAGCAGTCATTAACACCAGATTTTGAAAAACTTCTGCCATTTGTTCTAAGGCGATAAATTCTTTGTCGTCTTGCTGAATATGATGGGCTTCATCAATAATCAACAAATCAAAACCAGCTTCCAATATTTCTTCGCGCTCTAAAGAAAGCGCCCAGTGCGGTAGCAGATGAATTTGCGCACCGTTAAAGTCGTGATCTTCTTCGTTATAAAGCACTGGGCTAATTCCAAAGCGACGAATCAATTCAACTAGCCACTGCACCTGTAGCGCAGGAGGAACGGCGATTAAAACTCGGGCAACACGCTCTTGTTTAAGCAAACGAGAAAGAATCAAACCCGCTTCAATGGTTTTACCCAAACCCACTTCATCAGCAAGTAATACTCTTACTTTTTCAAATTCACAGGCCGTTTTTGCAACATAAAGCTGGTGAGGAATAAGATCAGCGCGAGCGCCCAATAAACCATTTAAACGCGAGGCATTTAAGCGCGCCATGGCTAAGTCAAAACTGCGGCGGAAGTTGAACCAGCGACGCCTATCTATTTGTCCCATTAACAACCGCATAAACGGTTGGTTAAGTTTTACTTCGGGGCTTAGCTGAGTTTCTACAACAAGTTCATTCTCACTGGTCTCATAAATCAACAAACCGTTTTGTTCGTGTACGGCTTTAACGATATGGGTATTACCCGCCATATCACTTATTTGTTCGTCTTCGTGAAAGTGAATCCGAGTAAGTGGCGCTTGCTCGATGGCATAGTGGCGTTCACAATCGCCAACAGGGAAAAACAGGTTTACGCTACGACCTTCGATCGCTACAACCAATCCCAGACCAAGTTCGGGTTCAGAATCGACCACCCAACGTTGGCCTTGTACAAATTCAGACATACAGTTCCAATTAATTTATTAATACTCGCGCTCCATCCAAGGAGCGATTTCGCATCTTTAGCATAGACACCGCGCTCAATGCTGTGCCCTTAATCATTTTCCAAAGCCAGTTTAGTGCTTTGTAGCGTATAGCTATTCAATATTGTGCAAAATTTTGGCATTACACTTTATGAGATCACTGAGCTATTTGCTATTGCGGGACGTCAGCCGCATGGAGGCGGCTGACGAGCCTATATAGATATATTTACGGCGTCCCCAAAAAGCAAAAAACTAAGCGATCGAACTACGAAGCAGCAAACCCCTAGCACACCTTATTTACGTGAGCGCTTAGAAGTAGAGCGTCGACCTGCAGGGCGCTTCGCTGCAAGTGGGCGCCTCGCGCTACCACGTCGAGAGTTTTTACTTTTATCCGCTGGCACCAATGACTTTTCACCATCACCAATTAAATCATGGCGACCCATCGCTTTAAATTCTTCACGCAAGAGATCCCAGTTTTTCTCATCGTGAAAACGCAATAATGCTTTTTGGAAACGGCGTTGTTTTAAATTACGGGGCGTATGCACACTGCCTTTTTTATAACCCACCTTCTGTAAAGGATTTTTTTCGGAGTAGTACATCGCTGTTGCCAAAGACATAGGCGAAGGATAAAAAGTTTGAACCTGATCTAAACGATATTTATTTTTCTTTAACCAAAAGGCTAAATTAATCATATCCTCGTCTTCACAACCAGGATGTGCGGCAATGAAATAAGGAATCAAATACTGTTTTTTACCTGCCTGCTTACTGTATTTATCAAACAGGCGCTTAAACTCATGAAAGGTATCGATACCCGGCTTCATCATTTTATTAAGCGGGCGCTCTTCAGTGTGCTCAGGAGCAATTTTCAAATACCCCCCCACATGGTGGGTCACCAGCTCTTTAACATATTCTGGATCTTTTACGGCTAAGTCATAACGCAAACCTGAAGCAATCGCGACTTTTTTAATACCTGGGATCGCACGCGCCTTACGGTAGAGCTTGGTGGTTGGACTGTGATCAGTCACCAGGTTTTTGCAAATAGTTGGGAATACACAACTCAAACGACGACAATTTGCGTGAATTTGTGGATCCTTACAATTCAACATATACATGTTGGCTGTCGGGCCACCTAAGTCACTGATCTGTCCGGTAAAGCCTGGAGTCTTATCACGGATGGCTTCTAGCTCGGTCAAAATACTCTCTTCAGAGCGGCTTTGAATCACCCGGCCTTCATGCTCGGTAATCGAACAAAACGAACAACCACCAAAACAACCGCGCATGATATTGACCGAGGTTTTAATCATGTCATAGGCAGGAATCGTCGCGTCGCCATAGGCGGGATGCGGTACACGCTGATACGGTAAAGCAAAGACCGCATCCATCTCATCCGTTTCAAGAGGAATCGGTGGGGGGTTGACCCAAACTTCACGAGTACCGTGTTTTTGCACAATAGTTCGAGCGTTCTGGGGGTTGCTCTCTAAGTGCAATACTCGTGAAGCATGGCTATACAGAGCCTTATCATTACGCACTTTCTCGAATGACGGAATACGAATAACCGTATGGCTCTCATCCAAATCATGCTTGCGTTGCAAAGGCATAGGAATAATACGAATGGCCTCTTCTGGCACCTCATCCGCAACTTCACCAGCATTTGCCGAGCTCTTACAATCGCTATCGCCCATGCCATCCATTGCATAAGGGTTGGGAATAGCATCAATATTTTTAGCCCAATCAATACGACTGGAATCGACCACCGTCCATTCGTTGGGTACTTCTTTTTTTATCACCGCTGTACCGCGAATATCTTCCAGTTCACGTACATTTTCACCCGCAGCTACACGCGCAGCTAGTTCAATAATGGCACGCTCGGCATTGCCGTATAAAAGAATATCAGCACCAGAATCGATTAACACTGAACGACGAACTTCATCGCTCCAATAATCGTACTGTGCAATGCGCCGTAAACTCGCCTCAATGCCACCAATAACCTGAGGTACATCTTTATAGGCTTCGCGACATTTTTGCGCGTAGACAGTGACGGCGCGATCAGGGCGCAAGCCACCTTCATTGTTTGGGGTGTAAGCATCATCGTGACGAACACGTAAGTCAGCCGTATACCGGTTAATCATCGAATCCATATTACCGGCGCTAATGCCAAAAAACAGATTGGGCTCACCAAGTACCTTGAAGCTTTCGACGTCTTTCCAGTCGGGCTGGGCGATCATGCCGACCCTAAAGCCTTGCGCTTCGAGTAAACGGCCAATCAGTGCACCACCAAAACTTGGGTGATCGACATAGGCATCGCCATTAATGATGATGACATCGCAGCTATCCCAGCCAAGTTCATCCATTTCCGCCCTGCTCATAGGTAAGAAAGGCGCGGGTTCAAAGCACGAAGCCCAGTATTTTGGATAAGACAATAAGTGCGGAGCTTTATGAATGTCGGCCATGGAGTTTCTATTAGCTGGAAAACGGTCGCCATTCTACCTGAGCCGAGCCGCCGAACCTAATACACTAAGGCTCTAAATGCGATTAATTTAACTGTCATTACAAACTATAGAGCTCTTGTCGCTAGCTCTTTTTTAGGATACAAAGCGCGCAAGAAAATAGCAGGTTCAGCATGATCGACGAAGATTACCAAATGCGCTTTGGCGGTATAGGCCGCCTTTACGGCACACAAGCACAACAACAGCTCGCTAAAGCCCATATGGCGGTTATTGGCCTTGGTGGGGTTGGCTCTTGGGCTGCCGAAGCGCTAGCACGTTCGGGCATCGGTAAACTTACCTTGATTGAACTTGATGACATCTGTGTGACCAACAGTAATCGACAACTACATGCGCTAAGCGACACGGTTGGACAAAATAAGCTTGATGTTATGGCTCAACGCCTAAAGCTGATCAACCCTGCGATTGAACTCAACTGCGTGCACGATTTCTTAACACAACGCAATGCGGCTGAGCTTATCGACGGTGATGTCGATGTCATTATCGATGCCATTGACTCAGTCAACGTAAAAGCGAGCTTAGTGGCTTATTGTATTCGCAGTAAACAACGACTGATTTGTGTGGGCAGCTCGGGCGGTAAGAGCGATCCAAACCAAATTGATGTTTGTGATCTTGGCCATACAGAATACGACCCGCTATTAGCCAAGCTACGCAATCAACTTTATCGCCATCATAAATTTACACGAACAAGCCGCAGAAAATTTCGCGTAGATGCAATCTATAGCCGCGAAGCCATTGTTTACGCCAAGCCCGACGGCTCTGTATGCACAGATAAAAAAGCCATGATCGATGGCGTCAAACTAGACTGCGCTGGGGGCTTAGGCTCTTCGGTAATGGTGACCGGCAGCTTTGGTTTTTCTGCCGCAGCTCGCGCTGTTTGGCGCTACCTTGAACAGTGTTCAAAAACCAAATAACTGCTTACAGTTAGCCATATTAGATCGAAGTAGGTGCTCACTCTCTTCGCCGCGCAATTCGGCGATATAAGCAGCAATTGCGGGCAGCTGCTCGGGCGAATTACGCTCATTATTAGCCAGCCAACTTGGACTCATAGCTGGCGCATCCGTTTCAAGCAGCACAGCCTCTAAAGGCAAAGCGCGCACAGCTTCACGTAATTTGTGAGCGCGCTTGTGAGTCACGGCAGCACCGATGCCTAAATGAACGCCAAGCTTAAGCCACTGCAAAGCCAAATCCTTGCTGCCATAAAAACCATGTATCACAACACCCGCGCTTAACTTTGCTTCTTTAATAAGCTGCATTAATGGCCCATGCGCTTTCACACAATGCAAAATTAATGGCAGCTGCAAAGCGCGAGCAAGATCAATATGCACTTGCAGTACTTGTCTCTGGCGCTGCATGTCTGGGCCCTTTAAGGCATCCAAACCACACTCGCCAATGGCAACACAGCGTTGAGCCCTTGCCGCTTGTTCTAACTGCTCATACAAAAACGCCATCTCGCTTGGTGCAGAATCCAAATACCAAGGATGCCAACCCACGGCATAAGACCACTCTTTATATTGCTCGCATAAGTTATCAAGTTTGGGCCACTGCCTCGCTTCCACCCCCGGCAAAAGTAGATGCGCCATACCTTGTTGCTGACAACGAACCCAAAGTGCATCTCGATCTTGCTCAAATGCGTCAAAATCAAAATGGCAGTGGCTATCAATCAAAGTTGGCGCGTAAGTGCCCACCTAACGTTCTCCGTACATTGTTCTAGACTGAGTTTATGCGAAGTCGACTTTATTTGCTTCGCCTCCGTGCTTTAGACGGACTTAAGCACATACATTGATAGCGAGCTTATGAGCGCACTCATTAACGAACAACTGTATAACATACTTATTGTCGAAGACGACCCCGTCAATATCGACATTATCGTTGATGCCTTAACAGGTCGTTATCGCCTGTTTGTTGCCAAAAGCCGGGCAAAAGCGCTGGAAATACTCAGCCATAAAGAAATGCACTTTGTACTCTTAGATGTAGGCCTACCCGATGGCAACGGTTTTGAAATTTGCCATACCGTGATTGAGAACGAGCAAAATTACGGCTTGCCAGCCATTATTTTTATGACGGGCATGGATAATCCTGCTGACGAAGCTCGAGGTATAGAACTTGGGGCTCGCGATTACATCACCAAGCCGATTAATAATGTTGTGCTTAGAGCTCGAATTAAATTACAAGCTCAAATGCTGCGCCAAACTGAACTACTCTCCAACCTTGCTCGCATTGATGGCCTCACCGAAGTCAATAATCGTCGCGCCTTTGATGATCAACTGCGCATAGAGTGGAACCGCTGTATGCGCGAAGAGCAAAGTGTCAGCCTCTGCTTGCTTGATATCGATTTTTTTAAACAATACAACGATAGATATGGCCACCCCGCCGGTGACGAATGTTTAAAAGCCGTTGCGCAAAGCCTTAGTGCTACTTTTAAACGCAGTTCTGACTTTATTGCTCGTTATGGGGGAGAAGAGTTTGCAGTCATTATTTACAACAGTGACACCGAAATAGCCGAGCGCTTGGTCAATAATGCCTTAGACGCCGTACAAGCCATGTGCATAGAACACAAAAGTTCTACTGTCAGTGATTATCTAAGTTTTAGTGCCGGGATATGCTCAACAATTCCAGATGAATTAGTCGATACCGATGATTTAATTCGCTGCGCCGATACAGCCCTTTATGAAGCTAAAGCACGAGGTCGAGCAAGAGTAATCTCTAATGAGCTCGAATAAAATAATTGAACCCAAGCTAACTCTTATTCATCCTCACTCAATATCTCTAAGGCATCATCGTAATCATATGATTCTAATGCCCGACACAGAGCCTCCATTTGTGATGAATCTGCTCGACTGTCTCGAACTCTATTCAATAAGCTAACTTCAGGCACTTCACTGCGCTGAAGAAAAACGCGCAATTCTGCATATAAACTACTTTTGTCGCTGTTATTAGCAAGTGAATCATTTTTGACCGTATTCGCATCAATGATACGCTGAGCATCGTCTATGGAGTCTTCAAACAGACCAATTAACTCAACAAAGACATCCTTGTGAATACTAGCACCTTGACGCAACCATGTTTCTTGCTCTGCTGCCAATTCATATAAAGGCTGCATGGCCAAATTACCACTTGCGCCTTTAACACTATGAATTAATTCACGTAACTGCTCATTGTCGCCATTAGCAAATGCCACGCTAAGTTGAACACCCGTGTCTTTATTATGCTCAATATAAGAACCCAAAACCCGAATAAAGGAACTAGAGCGACGAGCAATATCTGGCTTTTTCACAGTAAAATCGATGGTCTTCAGTTCCGAAGGTAAAACTAATTCAGCATTCTTATCACTTTTTGGCACGGGACTAGCTCTTTAGACCGATAACACTCATTAGCATAGCAAAACAGGGCCAACTAGCCCCATAAAGCTACACGGTAAAGGAATAAAAGCACCGTATTAATACAAGGCTGCTAAGCTCAATGGATCGCAAGGAAAAAAAGCAAGATGCTTGGAGCGACAATGGAACATAATTATCCACCCAATACATTAGATATTGAAGCCTCTGGTTTTGGCAGCTCGAGCTACCCAATAGAAGTTGGCATTGCCAAGCATAACGGGGAGCGCTACTGCGCTTTAATTTGCCCCCAGAGCGACTGGCTACACTGGAGTGACACGGCAGAACAACTGCATGGCATTAGCCGCAAAGCATTACTAGAACGCGGCAAACCAGCTTGTGAAGTTTGCCTGGAACTAAATAAGTTCTTAAATAAAGATGCTGTTTTCTCTGATGCGCTGAGCCATGATCAGCGCTGGTTACAACGCTTATTTGAGAGTGTAAGTTTTAGCCCAAGCTTTCAACTCAGAGCTATTGAACACATTATGCTTGAGCAGCAATTTAAATACTGGGACAGGGCCAAAGCCGAATTAGAAATCAGTCTAAATACAGAGCGCCACCGCGCTAGCTCTGACGCCTTACTCATCCAACAAGCATATGTGCTCAGCCATCGGGCTGCTAGCAAAGATGCAGCCTGAGCCCCCCCAGCTAAATATCGCTCATACAAGCTGCGAGAGCTTAACTATACTCAAGAGGCATAGCCTGCGACATCGCAGAACGAAGACTTAATTTGAGACCTCATGCCTCACCCGCAACAGACATTGATACACCCAAAGCAGTGGCACTTTTTAGTCAGTGCCCTATTACTTTGCGCTCTGTTTTCTAACAGCGGTGTAACTTGGGCTGGGGTAAACGATAGTGAACTGCGGGCTACCATTGTCTATAGGCTCTTACAATTTAGTAGCTGGAAAGGCCAAGTACCCGGCCAAACCCGAATCTGTGTTATTGGCAGCAAAAGCCTTCACCGAGAGCTGCTCAGTATTAGCCAGCATGTCAAAAAAGGCTTTGACGTTAAGCAAGTCAACGTACCACCACCTTCATCTTGTGACATTATCGTTGCTGGCCCCAAAGCCCAGAAACTAAAACTGGCCGATATACAGCGTAAATTTTTAATCTGCTCCAGTTGCAAGTCTGAAGAATTAGCAGCTATTCACCTCTATCGTTTTGGCAATAAAATACAGTTCAATATCAACCGAAAAATAGCCGATACCCGTGGCATTCACTTTAAATCAAGCGTCTTAAAAGCCGCTAGTAAAGTGGAGGCGGGCTCATGAGTAGACGCCAGTCTTTACGCTTTAAGTTACTGCGCATTGTAGGCCTCACCTTAATTAGCGCAATCATTGTAAGTGGCTTAATACTATTGGCTTTTGGCCGTGAAGATGCGCAAAAAAACACCCGTAACGACCTATACGTTATTGCCAATATTCTCGCTGAAAAAGTGAGCTTTGGTTTAAGCCTTGGCAGCCAATACAGTGAAGAAGTTAGTGAAGCTTTATCCAGTGCGCGCCACCATCAAGATATCACTCGTGTCTGTTTGTATCAAAAAGATGGCGCCCTCCATTCAAGCTTTGTATCAAACGCCGCTCTAGGAAACTGCATGAGCAGTTTTGAACTTAATAAACAGCGTCAAAGACATCAAAATAAAGGTCATCGTAATGCCCACATCATACAAATCGATGTCATTTTACAAGGTGAACATCTCGGCCAATTAATAATAGAAAGCTCTGGAAAAAGTTTAGATCGCAGTGTTCTTTTTATGGGATTTTCAATCTTTGGGGCTTTATTTGTTTCTGTTTTATTAGCTTATATTTTTGGCAGTCGCCAACTAAGTCGCTCGCTACAACCCCTGTACGAGCTTTCCCGCGTTGGAGAACGTATAGCTGACAACCCACTAAGCAGTGAGCGTGCTCAAAAACGAAGCAATGATGAAGTTGGTGACTTGGTCGACGCCATAAACCACATGCTAGATGTATTTTCATTAGAAAACCAAAAGCTAAAAAGTTCAGAAGCCACATTTAGGGCCTTAACAGAAAACTCCCCAGTTGGCGTATTTTTAAGAAGCTCGCCCAAAAATTTTGATTACATCAATAAAGCGTGGACAAAGATTACCGGCCTTAATGAAGAGCATGCCGATAGCTTTAGTGACTTTATTGAGAGTGAATATAAACGCCAATACATAGAGAGAATTAGTAAACTGCAACACGGCCAACTCTTTGTACAAACAGAGTTTGAATTTCTTCACTACACCGGTGATTACCGTTATTTACAAGAGCACGTCAGTATCGTTCGTGAAGGTAACCGCATTTTTTACATTGGCACTCTGGTTGATGTTACGGCATTAAAGAGCGCGCAAAATGAACTCGAAACCCTAGCCTATTACGACCCCCTAACAAACCTGCCTAATCGCCGCTTCCTCAATGACCACTTAAAATATGCCTTTGCTAGTGCAGAGAAAAAGAACAATAAAATCGCCGCGTTTATTATGGATCTTGATAACTTTAAACGTGTTAACGATTCTCTCGGTCACGATGCAGGCGATCGATTATTAGAGCGCAGTGCTGCACGTGTGCGCGAAGCCGTATTTAGAGAAGACGTCGTAGTACGCATGGGCGGCGATGAGTTTTTAGTCCTAGTTGAAGGTATAGAGAACCTAAATAGTGTTGAGTTTATCTGCAAGCGCTTATTAAAAGCATTAAAAACCGAAACCAAAGACGAGCTGACAGTTATCCCCGTAAGTGGCTCCATTGGTGTTGCGCTTTACCCCGATGATGCATCGACCCCCGAAGAACTCTTACGCTTTGCCGATATGGCGCTGTACAACAGTAAAGAAGGTGGTGGTAATAGCTTTGCGTGTTACTCCTCTAAACTTGACGAGGAAATTCGTGAACAAATACGCATAGAACAAAAACTTCGTCATGCGATTGAGCATCGCGAAATTGATGTTCACCTTCAACCACAATACAAAGCAGACACCCTAGAAGCCTGCTGGGCCGAAGCTTTAGTACGCTGGTTTGATAAAGACGAAGGTTTTATCTCACCAGCCAAGTTTATTCCTATTGCAGAAGATACCGGCCTCATTCATGACTTAGGTGCTTTTGTACTCGACCGTGTCTGTGAGATTTTAAGAGATCACGGCGAAGCACTTAGAGATCGGGGCATAGCAGGTATTAGTGTTAATTTAAGTGGCCAACAATTTTTCTCTAGCACTTTAGAAGCAGACATAGGCGAAACACTTAAGAAATATGGTATTTCACCCGCACTGGTTGAATTCGAATTAACGGAATCTACTGTCACCGACGACATGGATAGAGCCATTGAAATTATGGCCGCATTACGTGACGTTGGCTGCCAACTCAGTATTGATGACTTTGGTACAGGTTATAGTTCATTAAGCTACTTAAAGAAATTCCCAATCACCAGCCTTAAAATCGATAGATCCTTTGTTATGGATCTACCCGAAAATAATAATGATAGAGAAATCACCTGCGCAATTATCAACCTTGCCCACAACCTTGGTATGACGGTGGTGGCCGAAGGCGTTGAAACACGAGAGCAAGCCGATTTCTTAGGCGAAAACAAGTGTGAATACCTGCAAGGTTATTATTTAGCCAAGCCTCAAAGTGTGCACGATATTATCGCTAGTAAAAACATATCCCAATACGCAAAACCAGCTAAAAGTTAACAGATCTCAAGAGCGCGGTATACTAGGCCAACTATTATCACTTTCGATTATGTTTGCCAACTAAGGTCTACCATGTGCAGCACAACTAAACGACTTACGCTCAGGCCCTACTTTGCCTGCCTACGAGTCTTTATTTTGAGCTTTTGCTTAATAGCCGCAGCTAAAACAACTGCACAAATACCAGATTATCAATTTCAGCTAAGCAGCCCCACTCCAACAAATAATAAATTTAGCTGGACTCATAGCGGACAAGTAATCGAAGGCTTTAATCACTACAATTTTTATTGCCCTGAAAACAAACGCCGAATCGGTTTTTATTTTCACAATGCCAACACAGAACTAAGTACAACGAGGCAAAGCTCAAGCGGACAGGCGCCTAGCCAAATCAACAACAGAACACGACCTGTGCTTTATATTCTTGGCCCCGGTACTCAAGGCTCTGAAGCCTCTGGGCTTGCCTTAGCTCAGAAGTTTCTTGAGCAAATAAAGCACTACAAATTACCAGCCATGCACATCGTTAGCGTTAATGGCGGCCCTAGTAATTTTTACACTAAAGATATCGGCTCTGGTGAAAAAGGCCTACTCTCTCTCGTTCAACATATCGACAGCCAATTTAAGACCATTCGGCAGCGCTCTGGGCGTAGTCTAATTGGCCTCAATGAAGGCGGCCAAGCAGCCAGCCGCTTGCTCTTTACTCACCCTGAACTCTTTGCCCGCGCTATCAGCGCTAATGCCAGTTTTGCTCAAGAACACCAACACAGCAAACTGCCCGTCACCAACCCCTTAAACAAGAACAACAGCTGGCAACTGGCCTTCCTCTACGCCAAACAACAAAGTCCATTAAGGGTAGAGCTCTTGCAAATAGGCCACCCTCAACACAGCACCTGGCCTGCCAATGAAGCCTACAGCAGCTTCTTAGAACAACTCGGCATTCAGCATCGCCTAGCCCCACTGAAACTCGAAGCAGAGCCTCAAAACCTTGAAGATATAAGCATCCTAAGCCTTGAATGGTTGCTGCAAGAAAAACCGTAGTGGGTACAAACTAACGAGCAAAGCAAGAGCACGTATAGAAACGACAGAACACGACCTAAGGCTGTCACAAAGCTGTAAAACAAATACTGAAAAAGTAGCCCTCAACTAGACGGTCTTTGCTACTATCGCGCATCGTTTCACAGCCACAATTAGCATGTTTTTTAGCGACGAGCGCCACAACTTCTTTAAACCTCTGACCAGCAAGTACCGCGAGCAAATCGTGCAATGCTTAACGCTGCTCTATCAACGCCTCTATAGTGCTAATGCCGATTACGGGCAGAGCTTAAAGCGCGCACAAGTTATCGAGCTCTTCGAAGAAGCACTCGCCCGCTCACAAGCCCCTGTTTTTGATGAGAACAGTGATGACAGCGATCAACGCTTTCGCAATCACCGCGAACAAGCCAGTTGGATACTTAAAGGCTTATTAGAAGCCGGCTGGATAGAAAAACAAGTTGATAATGCCACGTTCAAATCTAGCTACCCTTTTTCGCGCATGGGGCGTTTATTCACTCAGAGCTTGTGTGATGCCGATAGCAGCCAGGTTCGTACTCGCCACCGCAATACACGTAATACACTGAATGCGCTTGAGGCTTTTTTAAGCCGTGGAGAAATCTACGATTTACTAGATGCCTTTGATTATAGTGAACGCATTATTACAGACTTTAGCGACATAATCGCCGAACTTGAAGACTTAAAACGTACTTTAGTGCGTGAAGTTGAAGCTCAGCAACTCGTACATGAAGCCAGCGACCAGTTTTTTGCCTATATGGAACAGCGCTTTCAACCCGACATTGCTGTACGCCTCTCTGCCGACAGTGTTGAAAAGCACCGCGACGATATTGGCCGCGTAATTACCAGTATTCGCCGCAAGAGCAAAGAATTCAAACAAGAAGCCGAGGCCGCCTTACGACAAAGTGCGCCCCAGCTGTGCAATGAGCAACAAAGTTATTTGTGGTTTGTACTCGACACAATAGAAATGCGTATGCGCAATGCCGCCGACATTATGCTGCCCGCTTTGCGTCGCGCCTTACACGGCTTCACCAAGCGCGCCGACATTGTCATCCGCCAACTGAGTTTTCTCAGTGCTCAAGAAAGTGACAGCTTGGTTGAGGTCTGCCGCGAACTGTCCGATTTAGATGAGGCACAATACCAACAGCGCCTAAATCAAGCAGCTAAATCCATGTCGACCATGCGCCTACGCCTACTTGACCCTCGCCACGTACGCCTAACAGAGCGCAAGAAAAAAGGCCCAGTGGATACACGCATGGATGAACACCGAGATGTCGATCTTGGCGCACGCCAAAACTTGATGGTGCAACAACTGCTCGATCAGGCCTTTGTGTTTAACCGAGAAAACTTACAAAACTATATGTGTGCGGCCCTCAGTGAAGGTAAAACAATTCACACCCGCGACCTACCCGTCGACAACGCTCACGATTTACTTGCACTTGCCCACGTTATTGAGCTGGGCAGCGTCAACAACCTAGATTCAGATTTGAAATTCGAAATTCACTATCAGGGCCAGTGCGATAATTTTTCGCCGTATTACCAACGCTCAGACGAATTCACCATCGCCTTAATCGATACCAGCCATGCTTGAAGAACTATTAAACAATGTACTGGCCAAGCTTAATCTCAGCCTGGCCGACTTTAGTGAACTTATAAACCGTTTACTTGATTACGGTGTCATCAACCGCGACGAAAGTGCCGTTGAAGCCCAGCTTTACGACCGCTACCTAAGTTGTAGCGAACTTGTTGAAGACTATTTAAATGTGATAGGCATTCGCTTAATGCACGATGCCCAATTTTTAAGTTTAAGAGCTTTTCCACCAAGCGCCGAAGTACCCGGTTTAATCGACGACATTCACCGCCCTTTTAACGGCGGCATGCGCTATCGTCCCAACCAACAAGAAGTCGCGTGTATCTTAGTCTTGCGGGTTGAATATGAAAAAGCAGTACGTGAAGGTAAAGTCGATGACAAAGGCTGTGTGCTACTCGCTTTTGAAGCATTAAGTATGTCAATGACCAACTTACTTAAACGCAGCTTGCCCGAAAACATCAGTGAACGAAAAAATCTGTTTACTCGTTTACGTCAATTGCGCCTTATCCATTTTTCTAGTGACGACATGCTCGAAGGCGATGAGGAATATTGGTTAAGCATTCAGCCATCAATTGTTAATTTTGTTAGCAGCGATGCTCTGACTAATTTATATCCGAGTGAAGAACAAAATAGCTTAAACCAAGCGTCGGAGGATGGGCATGTATTGTAAGCGCGCTGTACTTGTTAACTGGGGTAATATCCCCGCGCAAGAATTTGATTTTGGTCCAATAAATTTATTCTCTGGCGGCAATGGTTCGGGTAAAACAACCGCTGCCGACGCCTTACAATCTTTAATGACGGCAGCCCACGAAAACTTATTTAATTTCAACCCAGGCCAAGATGAAACAACGCAACGCGGCCGTGGCGGAAAACAGGTTCGCACTCTACAAAGTTATGTGCTCGGTTGTGATGATGGCAGTTACGCTCGCCCTCGTATTTGTGATGCTTATATCGCTGCTAACTTTCATCCCACTCAAGGTGAAGATGGCGATAAGTTTGTTGCCTTAATGTGCATGCGCGCCAGTTTAGATACAGCAGGCACCAACAGGCAGGCTCGCCTAGATGAACTGCAGTTTTTAATTATCCCCCATGAAGAAGTTTTTTTATCTGATCTTGTAAAAAAGGATAAAGGTGGAAAATACGTAGTGCCTTTAGCCGACTTACGTACGCAGCTGATGAAAAAATTCGGACGCGACCAAGTTGAAATCTACGATAAAAAAGGACCCTACTTGCGTCGACTCTACGGCATATTCCGTGGCGAACGTGGAGCCGTTAGCGATAGAGAAGCCAAACATGCGGCACGAACCTTCTCTAATTTTATGGCCTATAAACCGGTAAAAAGCATTACCGACTTTGTTGCCAAAGAAGTACTTGAACCCAAAGACTTAAGTGAAGACATTAAAGAAGTCAGTGAGCTAATGAAAACCATTAGCTCCATGGAGCAAGACACTCGACAAATCAACGATGCCATCAACAACTTAGAGCAGGCGCAAAATAGCACACAAGTCTATATCAGTAATTTTCAGCAGCGTGCTCTTTATCGTTATGCTGAGCAAAGTCGCCAAGCGAATTTAAAGCAAAGCGACTACCTGAAAGAAAAACAGCGTCAGAGTGACTTAAATAAAGCCATTAGCGAATGTAAGCAGCAGTCCGAGATCAATAAAGATAAACGTGTAAGCCTGCAGCAAGAATTAGTTGAACTGACAGCACAACGCCAAGGTATCGGTGCACTTAAAGATAAAGATCAACTAGAAAGCGATATTGAACGCATACAAGATCAGTTAAGCGCCTTAGCCTTACCTTTATTACACGAAGACCAAAAAATATCGCGCAACGTAAATAGTGCCAAATGCTTACAGGCCGAACTTAAAGATCCTGAATCGCTACTCAATCTAAATGATTCAGAGCGCAGTAATTTACAGAAAAAACTTAAAGCACTAATTGATGCCGGTAGTGACACGGATATAAGCGCTCAAACCCTGCAAACCAAAGACTGGATTAACAGTGATGCTCTTGAGCAGCGCTTAAACAGCTTGGGGCAACTTGAAGGCTTGCACAACCAATGTGCGGAGCTTATTTTTAACCAAGATAAAAACAGTATTGCCGAACTTATCTATGGCAACTTGCATAAAAAACGTGAGCAAAGCGCAAAAGCTAAAACTCAGATGCAGGCCAAACAGATAGAAGTGCAACGTCTACAACAGCAACGTGTTAGCTATCCAGCTCATGTTGAACTTGCTTTGCGCGCCATTATTGAACAATGCCCAGAAGCCAAACCGGCAGTGCTTTGTGACTTCATTGAAGTAAAAGATCCAGACTGGCAAATGGCCATTGAAGGCTACTTAGGTGGCGCCCGTTTTGGCATTGTGGTTGAGCCTGAATATGAAGCCGAGGCCATTCAAATCGTACGAGAATTACCGGGGCGACGAAATAACGCTCGCGTAGTTCAAGGCTCCAAGGCTCAACGTGATGCTTCACGTTTACAAGCCGACAACAACAGCATTGTTGATGTCATGCGTTTTGAACACAAAATTGTAGAGCACTATATTCGAGCAAGCTATGGCAATGTTCGCCGCGTAGACAACCGCGAACAATTAAAATCGACCTCACGCGGGCTCACTAAAAATGGTTTAGGTTCCGGCTCTTATTCCATGTTCCGTTGTGACATTGATGAAGCTGAACTGGTATTTGGCCAAGGCGCGCGTGAACGCGCCCTTAATGCCAAGCAGCAACAGCTACTACAATTACAACAACAAGCCAACACACTTGAAAATCAAGTGCAAAACCTAACAAGCTTACACAGCGAATTAAGCGCGTTTAAACATATTCAATGCAGCCAATTAATTCAAGATATGCTACAACAGCATCATGCATTAGAGAGAGCTGAAACAAATTTAAAGAATTTAGATCTTGATGATTTTTCTGATCTAGAAGAAAAGCTAAATAATCTACAGCACAAGGTCGTTGAACAAGACCAGCTCAACGATAAACTAAGCATTACTTTAGGCGGCTTAGAAACAGAGCTAAAAATCAGCCAGCAACGTGCAAATAAATTAAGTTCAGAGCAAGAACAAATTAGCTCTGAGCAAGATCGCCAGGAACAAGAAGTCCTCAAGCTTGCAAGTTATAATAGCGATTTCAACGCAGAAGAAGCGTTAGCCCATGCTGATGAAGAAGCCAAACAGAGCTCATTTAGCTTTGAAGATACCTGCCATGAAGCACAACGAGAACTAGAACGTACAGAGCGTCGTATTAGCGATACGATTATGGAGCACAACCGCAGTGCCCAGCGCTACAACAGTATTCAATATCAAAGTCCAAACGACAACCACGAGAGCATTCACGCTTTCTCTGGCATGCTAAAAATACACGATGAACTCGCTCGTATTTATAACAGTCTTAAAAACAATGTATTAGTTGGTAAGCACGAAAAACTGCTTGTTTTACGTGAAAGTTTTAATACCACCTTTGTCACCAGCCTTTGCCATTCAATTTATCAGAGTATTAACGATGGTAAACGCTGTCTCGATGAGCTCAACAAAGAACTTGAGCACCATCGTTTTGGTGCTGATAGAGAACGCTTTTATTTCGCTTACGACTGGCTACCTGAATTTAAAGAGTACTGGGATTTCTTTAAAGACATTATCAACAACCCAAGTTTAGGCGATGGTAATACCCTATTTGAAGTTGAACTAAAACCTAATTCGATGGCTATTCGAGACAAGCTACTAAGTATGTTGCTTGATAAGGATGAGCAAAGTGCCTTAAATGAATTACGTCGTATTAGTGATTATCGTAACTACCGCCGTTACGAAATTTATAAAGAACCTTTAGATAAACAACCGATACCACTTTCGACCTACGGTACAGGTTCTGGTGGTCAGCTTGAGACACCCGCGTATATTATTCGCTCTGCGGCCATCACCTCCGCATTTCGATTTAATGAAGGTCAAAGCCACTGTCGCTTAGTACTGGTTGATGAAGCCTTCTCTAAAATGGATGAAAGTCGATCGCGTGAAGTCATTAACTACCTTACCGAAAGCTTAGGTTTACAGCTTATTTTTATTATGCCCTCGAGCAAAAGCGGGCCATTTATGGATTTAATCAGCCATCAAGTTGTCTTTAGTAAATGCCCTAGTAATGAGCCCGTTGGTGAATTAAATACCCGTGTATTGGTGGACAGAAAGGTCTGTAATCCCGAGAAAATCAAAGATCTTTGGGAGCGCCATCGCCACACAATTCGCCAACAGGCCAGCTTAGACTTTATGCAAGACTTTGCTTAAGCCCAAAGAGCGTTATATATTAGGGGTAAGGAAAGAATTTGACTAAGGGTCAGGATCTGCATTCTGACCCCAGCTTTTTGACACAAGGCCTAAGCCATGAACGCTAATCGACAACGCCCAAGCTGGGTTGATGAAGAACCGCTCATTCAAGACGTGTTAAACCGTTTTCTCGATCAACTTGATCGAAATGTGAAGTTGCAGTTCAAAGTCAATGCTAAAAGCACCCCCCAGCTATTTGACTATGTCGATGATGACCCACAATACCTCTGGCATTTACTTAAAAGCCTCGACAACGAATACCATATTCTTACCGTACATAAACAGCGCAACAAAAGCGGCCGAGATGCCTATGAAAACGCGCTCTTAAGCTTTAATCCTGATAAAGAAGCGCAAGTTAGATCTTGGCTTAATCGCCCCGCTTTTGACCCCTACACCCTAACTTGGAATGAACGCTTTGAAAAAGTTCGCCATTTATTTGAAGACAAAGGCCAAGCGTTAATCAAACCTTTGCGTGTAGAAGGCCGCAGTGCCGGAGAAGTACTGCAAGCCTTTGCCAGCCTAGCTGACGAAATCACCCACCCTCAGACCTTGCGTAACTTAAGCGCCAAATGCTTTTGGGGAGACAGCAAGTTCCTCGATAATAAATCGGATCTATTGGCTGAGCTGTTCCCTAATGCCAGTATGGCTGTGCAGCCCCGTCCGATTATGATGAATGTCATTCTTCCCGAGAAAATCGAAGAAGTTATTTTTGTTGAAAACCAAGATAGCTTTTTGATGTTAAAACAACTAGCTGATACCCACCCACGCTTTATGCGCAGTGCATTTGTCTACAGCTCTGGCTTTAAAGGTAGCTCTACCAAGGTTCGCAAGCGTGGCCAAGCCGTATTTAGTGCTTTAAATCTGCCCCAGCAAAGCATGCTTGAAGCATTTCAAGACTGGTGGTTTAACGAAGGAGAACAACCCTGTTATTTTTGGGGGGATATGGACTATGCAGGCCTAGGCATATTAAAAGCCTTACGCCGTAGTTTCTTAGGTATGCAAGCTTGGCAAGTAGGTTACGAGCCAATGATGAACTTTCACGATAAAGGCCACGGCCATCAAATTCGTGACAGTAAAAAAATGAAACAACTCGACCCCGGCACTTGCGGATGTCGTTACGCTGATGATGTCTTATTGCCAGCCATACGCAACGCCCAGCGCTTTCTCGACCAAGAAATTATTGCACTGATGGAATTTGAGCAAAGCCTTAATTAATAGCTTTGCGATCATTTTTAGTGCTCCTCACACAGCACAAACTAAACAAAGCCGCTCTAATACTACAAGTAGCGCCAAGTGATTTATAACAAATTTGCTACTGTTTCTATATTAAGCCGCTATTTTTAAAGCAGCTCTACTTTGCACCAAGGGCAAAGCTATCGATATACTGCCAATCAATAAAAACCAGAACAGGCCCTTTATTTAGCTATTTGGGCCGGGGACTTCATTGATGGCCATAAAAAAAGCACTATTGCTAACAAGCCTGCCGCTAGCTCTGTTCGCGTGCTCAGAAGTAAAAGACGACAGTAAAATAAAGCAGCCGCCAGCACCCACCAAACTAATGATTGCCGACTTTGAGGACGAAGCCAGTGCATCATTATTTGAACTTGAAAGCAGCACCGCAAAGCGTATTAAAAATGATAGTGGCCATGCTATTGAACTTAGTTTTAATAGCCAAGAAAGCCATTCAAACGCGAGCATTGTGCCAACAAGCCCTTGGAACTGGAGTAATATCGGTGACTTTAATTTAAGTGCCGACATTAGTAACCCCGGTGACGTTAGCGCCCACCTTTATGTCGTTGTTGAAGACATCACCGGCTGGCCTCACGCACGCACCGTCAGTATTCCTGCCCGCTCAAGCGACACCTATTATCTAGAATTAAAAGGCCCACAATTAGAGTTTGATAGCGGTCTACGTGAAAACCCACCAGCGTGGTATAGCGATGATAAAAAAATGTTTTGGCTATACGGCCGCAAAGCTATGCAACTCGATGCTATTACTAAAATCACATACTCTCTACGCAGCAACAATGAAGATAAAAGCCTGATTATCGATAATATTCGGCTTACAGGGCTACCAGAAGGTAATGCCTATTATCTAAGTGACATTGCAGACAAGTTTGGACAAAGCAACAAACTCGATTTTCCTTTAAAAATACACTCCGACAAACAACTTAAGCAGCTCGCCAAAGAAGAACTAGCAACACTTGCAAAAGAAGGCCCGATGGCTGGCCGAAGCCGCTTTGGAGGCTGGGTCGATGGCCCCAAGCTCGAAGCAAGCGGTTTCTATCGCACCGCAAAAGTTGATGGTAAATGGGCCATGGTCGACCCCGAAGGTTATCTCTTCTTCTCTTCAGCTTTAGCCAACATTCGCATTGCCAATACCACCACACTTACAGGTGTCGATTTTAAAGACGATAGCGTTCGTTATATAGACCCCGAAGACGTCACCCCAGAAGATTCGCTTGGCATCCGTCCCGTATCCAAAGAAGCACAAAAAACACGCTATATAAGCTCGGCCTTGCGCCACAATATGTTCACTTGGCTGCCTGACTACGATGATGAACTGGCCAACCATTACAGCTATCGCCGCAGCAGCCACATGGGGCCAATGAAGCACGGAGAAACATTTAGCTTCTATCAGGCCAACCTAGAGCGTCGTTATGGTGAAAATTACCCCGACTCCTATATTGACACCTGGCGTGACGTCACCATTAAGCGCTTTTTAAACTGGGGCTTTACTTCAACAGGTAATTGGACCGACGCCTCTTTCTACCAGATGGACCGTATTCCTTATTTTGCCAATGGTTGGATTATCGGTGATTTTAAAACCGTCACCACAGGCCACGACGTGTGGCACGCCCTACCCGACCCCTTTGACCCCGAATTTGAACGCCGCGCCAAGCTCACCACTGAAGTAATAGCCGAAGAAGTAAAAAACAACCCTTGGTGTGTGGGTGTCTTTATCGATAATGAAAAGAGCTGGGGCAATATGAATGATGCCAAAGGCCGCTTTGGCGTGGCGACGAACACACTCACCCGCAGCGATAGCGACAGCCCGACAAAAGCAGAATTTACCCGCCTTTTAAAAGAAAAATACGGCACAATCGACAAGCTAAACGCCGCATGGGCTACTGATTTGAGCTCTTGGCAAGAACTCAGCGAACACGGAGTAGAGATCAACAACTACGATAACAGCACAATAAATACCGACCTAAGCATGCTTATGCGTGCCTATGCTGACCAGTACTTCCGCATCGTACACGACGCCTTAGCCGATGTGCTGCCCAACCATATGTATATGGGGGTACGCCTTGCCATGTGGGGCGTCACTAAAGACGTATTGGCCAGTGCGGCCAACTATGTCGACGTGATGAGTTACAACGTTTATGAAGAGGGCCTGCATCCACGTACCTGGGACTTCCTAGAAGAGATCGACAAACCTAGTATCATTGGTGAGTTCCACATAGGTGCAACCAGCGATACAGGGCTTTACCATCCAGGCCTTATCCACGCTGCAGATCAAGCCGATAGAGCACGGATGTACAAAGAATATATGTACGATGTTATAGACAACCCCTACTTTGTTGGCGCACACTGGTTCCAGTATTTAGATTCTCCGCTCACAGGCCGAGCCTTTGACGGTGAAAATTACAACACAGGTTTTGTTACCGTAACCGATACCCCCTATGTCAACATGGTTGAAGCGGCTAAAGAAATAAACCAAGCACTTTACCCCCGACGTTTTGGTAATAAGAGCGATGATCAACATTAAAGGAAGTAACTGGCAGGGCGTTATTGAATGCCTCGACCTAGACAACAACCTAGCACGCGCCCATGGCGTGGTGCTAGGTTATACTTGGTATATGGAAGCCACAGAAAGCAATTGGCGTATTGAAATTGCCGAAGACCCCGAGCTCAGCCATAAAGACTTGCCCCTAGTTGGTTTTGGCTGTGGCGGCTGGCTGAATGAGTTAATTAAAGACAAAAAACAAGCCAAGAAAAAAACCTGCGAGGCTCATATCGTTAATTTTATTAACGCATCTCTTATTCTTTTTTCTGATAAAAAACTCAACTATATTCCTGCTTCATCTTGCAACTGTAGCGATTCTGCCTAATACGCAGCCTACAAATCAAATTAACGCTTATGGAAAAACAAGCCAGTAAAGATCCTGCCTCCCCCTGTGTGCGTAATTGCGCTTTAAATAACGAAGATATCTGCCAAGGTTGCTACCGCACTCTAGAAGAAATCAGCCTTTGGTCTAAGGCTAATTTTGAGTACAAAGAAGAAACATTACTTAAGTGCTACCATAGAAAAAAAGCATATACACGACAGTAAGTATGAACATACACTTAAGCTAAGATCTAGCCATTCTTACTAATACACAAACGGAATAAACTTCTTAGTTTTCTTTGCATAAGCCCTAAACTCATTGCCATAACGCTCTACAAGATAGCTATCTAGATTTGGAATATGAAAACCAACAAAAGAAGCCGCCATAAAAATAGGTAAAGCCAAAGTCCAATAGTTATAGGTTAATAAGCACCACCCCGTAAATAGCACCGTATCACCAAAGTAATTCATATGCATAGAGTATTTGAATAAACCATCTGTATAACAGTGGCCTTTGTTAGCAGGGTCTTGCTTCCACCACTTACGTTGAATTTCAGATGCACTATTTAAATATGAACCGATAAGCAGTAGGGCCATCGCCAAGACGTCTAGAGAAGACAAAGGAATCACTATACTCCTAAATACGCCCGCACCTATAAGAGTTAACGTTACTTCAAATAACGCAATAAACGAGAGCAAGCCAAAGACTTCAGACCACTCAACTTTTCTTTGCAATAAATAAAACAAGGTAATGGCATGCCGCAACCAGTAAAGGGCCGCACAAGCAAGTAATATATATGCTCGCTGAGTATCAACCAGAGTCCAATCCAGCCCAAAGGCCCCCGTAATTTTATCGAAACCCTCAAAAGTAATCAGCCAACAACAAAACATAACAATCAAAAAATGGCCAGTCATAAAGACTGACTTTTCAACTATAGATTTATTATGGCTTCGGTTAACACCGCCTTTAGTTTGATCCTTGTAATCCATAAGCACCTCTATTCCTTACTGATAAACGACACAAATAACTCAATACAAGCACAAACTTATTACGCTTATCAAACCCATTTGTATCTGATCACCCATTTATTCACACTTATTAAATTCTTATTTTACCCTGCATATAATCAGCCGCCTTCCCCTTTAATACAACACATCCGTCAAGCACTTCGCACTCCAAGTAACCACCTCGCTTGGATAACTGAGCCGCCGTCAATGTATTTTTATCTAAAACCCTAGCCCAATAAGGCGCCAGCTCACAAAAAGCAGAACCGGTAACTGGGTCTTCACTAATACTTAATTTCGGATAAAAACAACGACAAACAAAGTCGACATCACTACCTGGGGCCGTCACCACTACACCACGTAAATCTAATTCGCATAATTTTGAAAAATCTGGCTTTAATGATCGAACCTGCTCTTCTTTTTGCAAGACGACAATATAATCATAAGCACGAAAAACAGCTTTAGGTTTTATCGATAATGCATCAAAAAGGGTTTCACTTGTTTCTATTTTTTCAAGCAACACAGAAGGGAAGTTCATACTATAAGCCTGTCCGCACTGTTCCACGACCAGTACGCCGCTTTTAGTATAAAAACGAATATGCTTGCCAGTATAAGCAAGGTGTTTATATAAAACATGAGCAGAAGCAAGAGTGGCATGACCACAAAGATCGACCTCGCTTTCTGGAGTGAACCAGCGCAAAGCGTAACCATCTTCTTGAGTCACAAAAAAAGCCGTTTCCGATAAATTATTCGCTTCCGCTATTTGTTGCATCTGCTCGTCTGGAAGCCAAGCTTTTAAAGGGCATATTGCAGCAGGATTCCCCGAAAATACTTGATCTGAAAATGCATCAACTTGATAAATATCTATCTCCATACACCCTAACCCCCTATCAAAATATATTTATGACACGCCGTAGTCGGCAAGAAACCGTACAAACATCAGAGTTAAATTCTCTCGACGAGACTTATCAGGCCATACAGCATAATACCCCAAAGATTTTAAGCTCCATTCAGGTAATACATGCACAAACTCACCACTATTAATTCGACTTTGAACTAAGTGCTCCGGCAAAATACTTAACCCCATATCTTGACTAGAAAAATGTCTCATCGCCTCTGCACTATTAACGCCAATGCGTGCACTCTCTGTGATAGTCACCGTCTCACCACTTGTAGATGAAGTAAATTCCACCGTGCTTGGACGCATATGAAAACGCACCCAATCCCAATCTTGTAAATCTAAAGGGTGTGTAGCTAGCGGCTTTGTTTCAACATAACGCTTACTAGCAACCAATAAGCGTTTGCTCTCACCTAATTTCCTCGCCATCAGCGAGCTATCTTCCAGCCAACCAACACGAATACTTAAATCCAAACCCTCACTCAGAATATCCATAACTTGATCGGTATAATTTAAAGAGAAAGAAACTTTTGGATGTAGTTGAGCAAACTCTGAAATAGCCGTGGAAATAGTTGAACTGGCTAAAAATGCAGGTAAGGATATTTTCAGCTCACCCACCGGTGCTTGCGACTGAGCGTTAAGCTCATTAAGGCCCGCTTCAGCACTACGTATGGCATTAACCACATGGCCATAAAACCTTCGCCCCTCACTGGTTAACACCAGCTTGCGTGTACTGCGATGCAGCAGGGTCACACCTAAATACCTCTCAAGGTCCGAAACCGTTTGGCTAACTCGCGAGGGGGCAAGCCCAAGCTCTTTGGCTGCCAAACGAAAAGAACCTTCATCAACTACCCTCGCAAACACAGCCATATGACGTAGGTGATTAATCATTATTCCGCTATCCAGAACTATAAAATCAAATTATTGCATGTTTTTGGAACAAACAAAGAGGAATATATTGTAAGCACAACGTGCAGAACATACACCAAGTACAAAAAGCAGACAAAGCACGGACAACACTTAATCCAAACTGAAGCCAGCCTACTAAGTACTAATGAGGGCTTCAGCTTACTTAACAGGAGTCTCTATGAAACACCAGCGTCAAAGTCTTGCTATAGCAATCGCAAGCGCTCTAGCCCTTCCAGCTCTTAGCTTATCGTCACTGACACAAGCAGAAGGCCTTTATGTCTCTGCTCAAGTAGGTATTAGTCAACAAATAAATGAGTCTGAAGCCTATGGCAACAATATTGCCATAGACCCTGACTTTCCCAGCGAATTCGATACCGGTGATGGCAACGTAGGCGCCATCAGCCTAGGTTATAGCTTTAACAAAAACTTACGCATAGAAGGGCGTATTGCCTATCGTGATACCAGTTTTAATGACCGCCAAGTCGGCACTGGTGAGCGCGCCGGTGAAGAGTACATTCTTAATGGCGAGTTTAAGAGTACTACTTTTACGGTGGAAGGCTTTTATGACTTTGCCAACTCAACAGCCTTTACTCCTTATGTCAAAGCAGGTTTAGGTATTGCCGACAATACTTATACCGCACGACTCGGTGGTGCCGGTGTCGCAGGTTTCGACCCCTTTGACGGTAAAACAGACGGTTATTACGACGCCTATGCCGATGATGATTCAACAGAGCTCTCTTGGAACCTTGGCGCTGGTGCCAATATTGCCGTAAGTGAGCGAGTTTCAATCTACGGTGAATACCAATACGCAAGCTTTGGTGATGTCAGCACCGGTCAGGACTCCTTTACTGATGGTTTCAAAATCGATAACGCAAGTGCTAACGAACTAAGTTTAGGCCTTCGTTTCGAGTTCTAAACACTATTTAAACAACAGCAATAAAAGAAGCGCATCATGAAAGCCATTAAAAACTACATTTTCAGTATTTGCGTACTGTTAACACCGAGTTTAGCTCTTGCCGACGTCATTGAAATAGCAACATTTACACTTAAAGAAGGAGTAAGTTACCAGCAATTCGAGCCTATTGATAAAGCGCTGGAACTTGAACACGTATCCAAGCAAGCAGGTTTTATCTCTAGGGAATCAGCCAAAGGTAGCGATGGAGAGTGGCTGGTAGTTGTGCACTGGCGCTCGCTAAAAGATGCTGATGCATCTATGAATAGTTTTATGAACGCTAAAGCAGCAGCAGAGTTTATGTCGCATATAGACAGCTCAAGCATGAGCATGAAGCGTTATTCAAAATAGCAATTGGGCTTAGCCCAATTGCAAGACAGAGGGCCTGCGTAAACCATATTGTTTATTTGGCTTCTAGATTAGAAGCCAATTTGGCGGCAAGAGACTCGAATTGCTCAAGCTCTTGTTGACTCAGGCCCGCTGCCATCTTTTTTTGGCTAGCCTCTAAGTGCTCTAACAAGAGATTTTGAACATACTGACCGCGCTCTGTAAACACCAATAATTGACTGCGTTTATCACAAGGGTTTGGCTCTTTTAGAATCAAACCTTGCTCTATTAAACCATTGATCAAACGTGTTATTTGCGCTTTATCGCGCTGAATGACATTCACGATATCGTTAGCGGTGCACTGAGCCTGCCCATGAATCGTCATCAAAACGCGTACCTGCATAGGCACAAGCCCCAAACCAAGAGCATCTAAGTCCCGATCCAAATGGCATTTTAAAGAGCGCATTAAACGAAAAATGGCATTAATAGTACTTGAATCTGTCACTTAGACCTCAATATAGTTGACAATATCAACAACCTTAAATATAGTGGACATTATCAACCATATTGAGACTGCGAGCAAGTTAGAGATGGAAAGATACATGAGCACAACAAGCCTTAACTCAACAGAGGCAAACAAAAAGCGGCCACTTGCACAAAAAATTCTGGTCGTCATGGGCATGATGAGCCTTATTGGCGGAACCCTTACAGCGATCATGACAGCCGTTAATGTCGGCTTAAGCCAAAACTTCTTACAACATTGGTTGCCATCATTTACCTTTGCGGTGCTAGTTATGATGCCCGCGGGCTTTATTTTGATGACCCTTATGAGCAAACTCGCCGACCTCCTTTTAAGTAACGCCAATAAGACCCAGCGCAACATTGCAGTGGGTATCGGCATGGCCTTTTTTATGGAGTCTGTATTAGCTGCTGTCACAACAGCCAACAATATTGGCCTAACTAGTAGCAGCGCCTTTTTAGAAGCATGGAGCAAGGCATTTATTGTTGCCCTGCCTTTTGGTTTAGGCATGGCAGTCATCATGTCGCTAACTTTAAAACCCAAACTTGAAGCATTTATGGCCAGCTAAAATCAAGGAGCTAATCACGGGACCCAAAATGAGAATGACCCACGTTGTACGAATTGAAGACCTAAGCCCTCATATGCGCCGTATCGTTGTCGGTGGAGAAGCGCTAGAAGATTTTCCTCTAGGCCAAGAAGGAGCACACGTTAAAGCAGTTTTCCCAAAACCAGGCGAAAAAGAGCCTAAACTAGGCCTCATGCTAGGTGCAAAAAAATGGATGCGCTCTTACACCATTCGTACCTTTGATGAACATAAACAAGAGCTAAGCTTAGACTTTGCTGTGAATGATCATCGAGGTTTAGCAACAGACTGGGCAAGCCAAGCGCAGATAGGCGATTTACTGGGCATAGCAGGACCTGGGCCAACTAAATACACCAATTATCAGGCTCACTGGCATTTAATCGTGGCGGATTTAACTGCATTACCTGCTGCAGCTGCAGCATTAGAGAAACTGCCCACAAATGCCAAAGGTTATGCTTTGATCCAAGTACCCACGACAGCGGATATTCAGCCCCTGAAAAAGCCAAAAGGCATAGAGTTAAACTGGGTGATTGGTCCTTATCAGCATAAGAATTTACTACTAGAAAAAGTACAACAAGTTGAATGGTTAAATGAAGAACCTGCGATATTTATTGCAGCAGAATCGGCTCAGATGCAAGAAATAAAGCTTTATATAAAAACCAAACCCGGCTATCAAAAAAAGTTAACCTACGCCTCGGGCTATTGGAAGGCTTAAAAACAATAA
Source organism: Agaribacterium sp. ZY112 (assembly GCF_041346925.1). NCBI lineage: Bacteria > Pseudomonadati > Pseudomonadota > Gammaproteobacteria > Cellvibrionales > Cellvibrionaceae > Agaribacterium > Agaribacterium sp. ZY112. The sequence continues at coordinate 643,845 of NZ_CP166840.1, forward strand.
GCCTTCCAAAAATTTATATGTATAGAATGTATGTTCTGAGCATGTATCTAAACTGAAGGCCGCTACTAATAGCCACTCTACTACCTGTTTGGGCACTCCGACTGTTTAACAGTTTTAGCATCAGAGCGCTCAATCATTTTAACAATGGCAGACTGAATAACTTCATTCTCCCTAGCATCGTCATCACTGTTTAAACTCTCCTCTAAAGGTTCTACCCCCTCTTCTAAAATCAATGTCACGAGCACTTTTTTAGCCACAGCCTGCTCATCAAGAACATAATTAATTGAAAGTTCCGGATAGCCCTGAAACCCCATTTTGATCTTCTTGGCGATACGCTTTTTAGATTTATCTAAGTTCATGATCGTTCCTAATTTAATAAAGGCTCATTGCCTAAGTGCAATACGATAATAAGACCAGCATAACCTAGTTAATTATCATAACTAAGCATATATTTCGTTTGGATAAAATCATTAGCAAAGGCTTGAGCCTGCGCCTGCACTAAATTCACTTGATGTTTGATATGACCAAAGAGGGGTTTGCCACTCCCCAATAATACTGGAGCCTGGGTAAGAGTTATTTCATTAATACGTTTTTCATTGATAAACGATGTGATGGTAGCACCACCATCGATATAAGCATGCCGAAAGCCTTCGGCTTCTAATTCAGCAATAAGGTTGGAAATCTCACCTGAATAGATCTCCACCCGCCCAGCTAAACTATTAGGAACAACACTCACACTTTTGCTGAGCGCAATAACTCGAATTGTTCCGTAGGGCCATTGTTCATCCGTAAGCTTAAATTCCGCTAGCTTCTCCATACAGCCTCGGCCCATAATCATACAGTCAACAGAAGCGATATAAGTCAAAAAGCCCATATCCGCTTTCTCTCCTAAATCAACATCATGCCTACCTACAGCTTGTAACCAATCAACATTACCGTCATTTGTCGCAATAAAACCGTCGGCACTTATTGCAATAAAAACTGAACACTTCATTATTTATGATCCTTGATGCAACTTATCTCCAACTTCTTCCCAAATGTAAGCCATCTTTACTGCACTTATATCTTAAAAATAGAACTTGGTCGCTTATTGGCATTTACAAACGACTTAAAAGCCGTTGAACATTTGTTTTTTGAGGGAACGATTTTATTGCTATATATCTCGTCGACGCTGTGTAAAATTTTGCCTTTCCGCCTTAGACAAGACGTATTTTTTTAATGGTGCCGCACTAGAACCAAAGCTGCGAAAATTACAACGCGCCTGCCTTAAACTTATACCATGGTTGTTGGCAGATATATGATCCAGCTCATCAATATCCTGACCATCATCTTCCCAATAGCAAACAGGGCAAATTTCATAAGCACCACGTGTCGATAAACTAATGAAATCACAGCAGGGGCACAGCTCCTGAGGCTCTGAATCTTCTGGTTCATACCAGCTGTTCTTTTTGTACTTAAAAATACTCACAACCTTGTCAGACATCGTCATCACCTGCATAGCAGTTATAAGATTTGCTTAAGTGCCTAAGCTAAACCTGAAAAAGGCTTCCTTTCCTGCGCATGTACGGCTATTTATACCCGTTAAGGCAGTCAGTGTGCAAGCTAGCCACTATTATTCCGAATTCCAGACGGATCAAATCTGATTAAAATGAATATTTATAAGTGCCTACGAGGAATATACTGGAGTCACAGTAGAGTGAGCACAAACAGAGGTCGATATGAAAGTAGCAATCACAAGCGCCAACGGGCAGTTAGGCTCAGCTATCGTTAAGGCCGCTATTGGCTTACTAGGCAAAGACAATGTTGTTGGGCTCGCTAGAACCCCCGCTAAAGCTAAGCACCTAGGCATTGACGTATTCGCCGGAGACTACAACAACGCTAAAGCCTTAGAAAACTCACTGATAAGCGCCAAAGTCGATGCTGTGTTGTTAATTTCAGGCATGGATGCACCCGATAAACGTATAGACCAGCACCGCAACGTTATCGAAGCCGCTAAGAAAGCGGGCGTTAGTAAGATCGTCTATACCAGCATTCAAGGTGCTGAAGAAGGCACTGCGTTTTCAGCGGTTGTACAAAGCAACCGCCAAACAGAGGATGATGTAAAAAACAGTGGCTTAAATTGGGTTATTGGCCGCAACGGTATTTATATAGAACCGGATCTTGAGTATATCGATAACTACAAAAAGTTGGGCATGATTACTAACTGTGCGGGCGATGGTAAATGCGCTTATACGACTCGTGATGAACTTGCCTTCGCTTATGCAAAGTTACTTTGTGAGGACAAGCACAACAGCCGCACTTATAACTTACAAGGTGACGCCATTAGCCAATACCAACTTGCAGACTACTTAAACCAGGCTTTTGATCTTAAGCTCAGCTACCAAGCAGTGTCGGTAGAAGCATATAGGCAAGATCGTATTGACGAACTCGGTGAGTTTTTAGGTACTGTCATTGCTGGCATTTACGAAGGTATACGCAAAGGCGAAAATGACCGACCTAGCGACTACCTACAAGCCGCTGGCCGTCAACATCAAAGTTGGGATAGCTTCTTCTCTGAGCAGAAAATCAACTGATATTAACGTGATTGCTTAGCAACAATAGCGTCTATCTCAGCCTGCATAGCTTTTACTTTGTCAGGATATTGCTCAGCCAGATTCTCTGTCTCTGCAATGTCCTTACTTAAATTATACAACTGGGCCTTAGCCTGAACCCCACTTTCAATGCCTTTATCAGCGATCCAATTAGGTTTCACTTCACTAGCCTGAATGTATTTCCAAGGGCCTTGACGCAAAGAAAATGTGATCGACTGCTCCAATACTGTTTCACGACCTGCTTTATTTGCATCGAGCCACGCTGCTAGCGTGTTTTCACTGTCAATAGCTTCATCACTTGCTAAAGGCAGGTTAAGCAACGCAGCAACAGACGCATATAAATCAACTTGCGTCATTAAACTATCACTCACACCTGGGCTTACTTTAGTCGGGTAAGAAACAATCATGGGCACTCGTGTTCCGCCCTCATAGGCGCTGTATTTACCGCCATTAAAGGGGCCATTGGGTTTATGCTGGCCAAGTAATTCAAGCGCTTGATCCTCATAACCATCATTTAAAACAGCACCATTGTCACTGGTAAAAACGATGAAGCTATTTTCAAGTAAATCCAAGTTTTCTAGATGAGAAATAACTTGGCCTGTAATCCAGTCCATTTGCACAATGGCATCCCCTCTTGGGCCCATGCTACTTTTCCCTTTGAACATTGGGTTGGGCAAACGAGGAACATGGATATCATGAAAAGAGAAAAACAAGAAAAAAGGATCTTGCTGATTGTCTGAGATAAAGCGCTTAGCTTTTTCAGTAAATACCTCATGGAACTCTTCATCTACCCATTCTGCCGACTTAGCCCCAGCCATCCAACCAATACGGCTAATACCATTAACAATCGTATTACTATGCTGAGTATCTGCAGCCTGACGCAATAATTCCGGCTGCTCCAAGCCATCGGCACGCTCACCAATGCGCTTTTGATAATCGACAAACAAAGGATCATCGTTATCTAAATTCATTACATGATGATTTTCTACGTACACCGTCGGCACCCTATCGCCAGTAGCAGGTAATAAAAAGCTATAGTCAAAACCTAGCTCTAAGGGCCCTGGAGCAATTTTTTTATTCCAATCGACGTTTCCATTCCCCAACCCTAGATGCCATTTACCAACCACTGCCGTTTTATAATCTGCCTTCTTAAGTAAGCTTGCTAAGGTAGCTTTATCTTCAGGAATGAGCAGAGGCGCATCCCCCTGTAAAACCTGAGCCTGATTACGAAAAGCATATTCACCGGTTAATAACGAGTAGCGTGAAGGCGTGCAGGTCGCTGCCGAAGTATGGGCATCTGTAAAACGGATACCATTAGCAGCGAGCTGATCAATATTAGGCGTTTCGACCCCCTTTGCCCCATAACTGCTTAGATCACCATAACCAAGGTCATCCACATAAAAAACGATGATATTTGGCTTAGAGCTCTGATGACTTGTATTGACACTTTTGTGGTCTGCACAAGCAGCGACAAAAACAGCTATAACAAAAATAAGACAAAAACGATAAACCGCCATAAGAACAAGCTCAATAGGAATAAAAAGGGTTGCAATAATAAAAATCAAATGATGGCGGAGCTGAAGTTCCGCTTTGCAGTTGCTTAATTTACAATACCGCTCCAATATTTTGAATTCAAGTTTGCAAAGCTTAAACTTAGACGCCCACATTCGATCTATTCAAGATCAATATCTAGATACAAAGAAGGAAACAAGCTGCCATGGCAGATCAACGCTATATCGTCAAAATCTCTGGCGCTATCCAAGAAAATTACAGCCATGAACAGGTAAGTAAGGCCCTTGCCCAGTTTTTAAAGATAGATGAAGACAAAGCGGCTCAGTTCATCAATAGCAAACGTATTTTAAATAAAGGGGTCAACGAAACTAAGGCCACTAAATATAAACACAAGCTTGAAAGCATTGGCCTTGTGATTGACCTAATTCCGGAGGGTGTAACAGGCAGCATCAGCCATACTGAAACTGAGCAAGAGGCTAATGGGCAAAGTAATCGGGACAACCCCCTTCATACAAGCCTCAACTTGAAAGCCTTAGTCGTTGCTGCTGCTACAGCGCTTATTGGCGCGCTGCTATGGATGTTTATTGCCATCACTTTTAACTTAGAACTGGGAATTGTTGCTTGGGCTATAGGTGGTGCGATAGGTTTTGCCGTATCGCTTACCGGTACTCGAGGACAAAAAGCAGCCATTGCCTGTGCGGCTTTTGCACTTTTTTCTATTGTACTTGGTAAATATCTAATTATAGATAACGTCAAAAAAGAAATGGAGCTTGCGCTAACAGACCCTGCTTTAACAGAACAAATGCGCTACGCCTATGAAGAAGAAAAAGAACTCTCTCTATTCTTTGCAGAACAAAGCACTAACGAAGAAAGCCAATATCAATTTATGGTCGACTATGGCTACACTGAAGCATCCGATATAAACGGCATTAGCCAAATAGAAAAAGAGGATTTTATTAACTACTCAGCACCACGCCTAAAAGCTCTAGCTAACAACAAGCTTAGCTTTGAACAATGGCAACAAGACTTAAACGGTATCTTTGAAGAGGTTTCAAACCTAGAGCTGTTAAGCCAAAGTTTTGCTTGGGCTGATATACTTTTTTTACTATTGGGTATAGGTACCGCCTACCGCTTAGTCAACACAAAACGAGAAGAAAGCTAGTAGTTTACTTACCAAAAATAAAAAAACCGCTGCAAGCAGCGGCTGAAACAGAGGTCTCCTTAACACTGGCGTGCTAGGAGACTTGTGAGCTCACGGGGAGACAGAGCTTAATCAGTAATAACCATGTCGATCACATGAATAATTCCATTCGAGGTGTAAATATCCGCTGTGGTCACCATCGCACCGGCAATATAAAGATTGCCATCTTCAATATGAATATCTAAAGCCTGATCTGCAGCACTGGTTGCGCTTGAGCCATTAAGTGTCATGGCGGTGATGCTATCGACTTCGGCATCAGCCAATACGTGGTTCAGTAAAATAGTAGTTAAATCACCACCTGGGTCAGCCAATAAGGCATCAACAGTGCCATCAGGAAGTGCCGCAAAAGCTGCATCGGTAGGTGCAAAAACTGTGAAATCGCGATCAGGATCGGCCAATACCGTATCCAAACCTGCGGCCTGTAAAGCGGCAACTAAGGTTGTGAAATTACCGGCAGCTACAGCCGTGCCAACAATATTGCTGGTAGTATCTGTACGTTCAGCTGGCGGCGTAATCACAGCATCAAGCACATGAATAACACCGTTATCGGCCTCTACATCAACCAGTGTCACCATCGCAGTATTTACGTACAGAACGGAATCGACATAGGAAAGAGCAATGCTATCTTCGTTGGCCATTTCAACCTTAGTACCAGCAGCAGCGACTGCAGCAGTAGAGTCAACTTCTGCGCCGGATATCACATGGTATAGCAATATGTCACTAAGGGTGTCTGTATCCGCGAGCAAAGCATTTATTGTGTCATCACCAAGTGCAGCAAAGGCAGCATCGGTTGGTGCAAACACGGTAAAATTAGTGTCGGGATCATCTAATACAGCATCGAGCCCCGTGGCTTGCAAGGTCGCGACTAGCGTTGTGAAGTTACCATTTTCAACCGCAACATCAACAACCGTCATAGGGTCAGCATCCATCATGCTCTGATCATTACTGTTGTCGTCATCATCCCCGCCGCAGGCAACAAGCGCTGCACCGAGCATAAGAGTTGATACTAGTTTAATAGGTGAATGTAATAGTTTCATGGGCGGCTCCTTGAGATGCCTTAGCACACACATTAGTGCATTGGATTAGTGCTAAGGGATACGCTCGAAAAAACGCCCTAGATCATAAAATAATTATTTTTTTATTGATGATCCACTAGCCAAACAAAGGCGTATAAGCGCGCTTATTTTCAGACATCATCCTCTGCGATACTTACCTCTCTATGCATAGAGAATCTATAAAAAAGTTTAACAAGATAGGTGTTATAGAGAAGCAACTTACCCCCTAATAACCTCAAGAAATAATAAGCATGAACTTAACTATATTTCAGGATTTTAAAAAAAATAAGAAAAATTTTTGCAACATAGCCTATAGACTTATTAAGCCTTTTTTACATATTTAGCCGTTATTAACATTTCACCACCACCAAAAATTTTGCAATCAAGCTGATGATCCTTGCCGTCAATAATTCGTTTAATCGTTGCTTTAGTGCCGACCTTTAGCACCTGAGAACTGCCTTTCACTTTAAGGTCTTTAATGAAAACAACTTTATCGCCCGCATCTAAATAGGCGCCATTAACATCTTTGACACTTAGGCGATCTTCTTCTATTAGCGGATTCCATTCATGAGCACACTCAGGGCATACAAGTCGATCTTGGTCTTGATAGACATAGACAGAACCACACTCAGGACAATCAGGTAAAGACATAATTTATACTTTAAAAATTGACTAAAACTAACTTACATAAAATTAAAAATTAACGCTCATAGAACAGTTTTCGCACCCTCTCTTCCACCTCAGAATTCAGCAACAATGGCTGCGTCACCTCGATCCAAGCATCAATATACGAACTAGCTGAATAATTGTGTGAACTGCCTCGTGGCACTTTATCTGCCATAGGAAGATCAAATAACAACTGCATAAACGTAATCAGAGGGTACCAAGTTAAATCTGGCGATACATCTGGGCCTCGCTCCCCCTTTAACCAGTCAGGCTCACGATTTAATAAATCGAGAGAGAAAAAAACCATAGGGTCACTAGCGTATTGAATATAGACGATACGTATCTCTCCCCAGTGCCATGTCGTATTATTACGCAACTGATTTTCTTGCGCAGTAAAACGCACCATAGAGGCTTCTTGAATTACCGGAAGCCACGCAGGTGAATCAACCTGACGATTTCGTATAAGTCGCGGAGAAACACTGCTTGGAAAAGGTGCTCCAGCAAATAAAGCCCCCTGAATTGGGTTATTAATAATCGTAGCTAAGTTAACAGACGTTTCAGCAGCTAATGCACCTAGGCTCAAGCCAAAGAGATATAATTCAGGACGTTCTTGCTCAGGCAGAGCCGACCAATATTCGTGTACCTTTCTATAAAGTGCTGCAGAAGATTCTCTAGCCGCACTAGGGTCAACTAAAAGAGTTAACCAACTTGGTAAATAAGAGTACTGCATTGCAACTATTGCCGTATCACCGGCATGTAAATATTCCAAACTATCAACAGCAGACTCATCCAGCCACCCCGTTCCGGTAGGTGTTGCAATAATCAATTTCGAACGAGAGAAGGCATTTATCCGTATCATCTCCTGCAAAGCAAGATCAGCACGCTGATCATAAGTTTCAGCAGAGCGTAAACCAACATAAATACGTAGTGGCTGCTTGGCTTCTTTTCCATACAGATTAACAAGATCAATAAGAGTCGGGCCAGAGCTGGCAAAGTTTTGACCTTGTCGACCAATCTCATGCCACTTGATTACAGACTCTGAGCTACCACTTGCACCGTGCCTAAGGGGAAGACCTTTGCCTTGATCAGAAGTAGCATCCGCCAAAGCATAGATCTCATCTAGAGCCTCTACCCCTTTTTTTATAAAGTAGTCATTAGTGATACTGAATACAAAAAATGAAAGAAGTAGCACACCTATAACATTGGCTAGGCGTGTAGGTAAAACTCGAACAAGCCGAGATCGAATAATAAAAAAAGCCCTTTTGATCAACCTCACCAAAGACAGCAATAAGGCAGAAAGAATAAGTGACATACAGCTCATATAAACTAAAGATGCATCTTCAACCTCAGACATATTCATTAAACTTCTAACTGAGTTTTGCCATTGCTCGAAATAGAAAATATTAATTAAATAAGAAAGCACACAGACAATAACAACAACGACTTGCAGATAGAGACGCCCTCGCCCCTTCAACTCTGGAAGCTGCAAATAACACCATAGAGAATGCAGTAGCACGCCCAAACCATAACCGGCAAGCAAGCAAAAAGAAGAAAGTAGGGCCTGTAAATAGATAGGTCTAGGCAATAACGACGGAGACAGAGATATCGAGCAAAAAACAAATGCAACAATCAGACCAACAAAAGAGAAGCTACTTAAGTAGTGTATAGTCATACTCATCAAACGATAACAAGCATCTTTCATATTGATGAACATAGACCCCAAAAAATTAAAACTTCCTTAAAAACAAAGAAAATATACATACGCTGAATTTACATTTAGTCAAATGCTTTTACCACTTCAACCGAAGCTCGTTTTCCTTTAAAAAACGGCGACGGTGTGTGCTTTTTTCCAAGCAAGCCTTTAAGCATAAACCATATAATTCTCGGCATAAATGAAAGCGGAAATCGCAAATGAGCGTCTTCAGGCACAATACCAATGGCATACTTAGCAAAAGCCTTCATCAATACAGGGCCTAATGTCTCTAGCTTTTCTTTTTCACTGGAAAATTGCATCAACTTAACTGAGACACCAATAAAAGGCACCGATGCTGACCTCATCGTATTAGCGACAGGCATATTGCAACAGCTAGTATGCCAGCGGTAAATACCCTTTTCTCTAAACTGAGTACAAGCTAGATACTCCTGCCCCTCTGTTATCGCCATATAGGCAGGGTAGGTTTGCAATAGTTCAGAACCGCCACTGTCATCCAGAATTTTGTCTTGATTACCAAGATAAGCCGCATAGCTTTGACAATCACAGCATAAGCAATGAACATGAAATGAAGAACTTTGTACGACTTTAAGCTCGCCTTTTACCTTGCTACAGCTACATTCGAGTTTAACTGTATTTGACATAATGTCTCTCACAACATTTTATTAACTCCATAATACCTAAGTAACAACACTAAGTCAGAGGATAGATGCGGTTAAGATCGAAGAAAACTGATCCAAGAAAAAAGCAGGAGGAAGGGATATACAAATATCATAAAGCCAAAAAAGGGCTGTAAGATATACAGCCCTCAAGAATATACTAATCGACACAAACAGCTGTTGTAACAACGTAAACGTTAGGGCCCACTCCAGCGTCTTTATTTTCAGTCCACCACCAACCATAGCCCCAATTGTCATAGGTAGCGTAAAAACCTTGCTGTAGCATTTTCCCACCAGCTACCCAACCATAAGCATGTCCTTTACTACGACACCAAGCTTCAGTGGTTCCCGGCTCTACAGTAAAGCTAAGATAGGAGCCATCTACAGTAGCAACCTTTGGATTGTTATAAGTTGTTTGCCCAGCAAGAGCTAATGATGAGACAGCCAAAAGGCCTGTTGCTATTACAATTTTATTAAACATTCTTCATCCTTTGAAATAACTGTTAAAGTGAAAAAAAAGCATAACAGCTGTATTTATTTTGATCAACACAGAGCTTGTGATTTTTGATCGAAACCAAAAAATAATAGTTGGCACTTAATCACTCTTGACACTATAAAATTCGAATAAATAATTAATGAATAAAGCGACAACACGATTCGATTTTACTATATTATTTATTACAATCCCGACTAGCACCAACTGGCTTCATTTTCTGGCTGCTTTAGCAACTCCTCCACATTCGCTAGGAGCACTCGATAACCGACGTTGCCATAAAGTATCTGCCGACCACCATCCAACACATAAGATGGACTACCTTTAATACCAAGTTGCCTTGCGCTCTGATAGTCATTCATTAACGCAGCCAAAGCAGAGCCGTTATTCATACAGGCTTTAATGGGTGGCGTATCTAACCCCCGATGTTCAATTAAGCCATATAAGCCCTCTACATCGCCGATATCATAAAGCTCAACAAAAAAGGCTTTGCGAAAAACCAAAGCTAGCTCAGCGCTTTTATCCGCACCATAGGCTAACTCAGCTGCTTTTAGAACAAGATGAGAACTTGCAGAACTTGCCGGGCGGCTTTCTTTCCAAATGTTTTTATGTACAGGAGCGTCATCGTATTGTTCAGCTGCGTGCATAACATGCTCAGCAAAGCCTTCATAAGCGCCTTTAGCTTGCCACTGTGTTGACATCTTTGTCTGTACATCACCAAAAACATCCACATAGTGATAACGTAACTCAATCTGATTATTAAGGTCTTTATTTAACTGATCGATGCGACGCTGGGCAATCCAAGCCCAGACACAAAGCACATCAGAGTAATAATCGATAACCAGTGGTTTATTCATATTTATTCCTTTAATGGCATCTTGGAAAACACACAATAAAAACACCAATAAACTATTAGCTACTTTCTGTAGAAGTTTCTTCCTTGCACTTTATGGAGCCAATATACTTTGGATCACTAAAAGCTATGGGCACGAGCACAGAACCAACCATTGCCGAAGACTCACCTTTCAAGTCATTACGAGTCAACTCTAAAACCTCATAACCTAAAGGACACAGCTCCGAGGCACGAATATGCCAACGCTCAAGAACTAAACTAGGATCAACTTTCCCATACATTTCATAAGACAGCGAATAACTATTTTCGCCAATAGCTTCGTCTTTATAACCGCCGCTCATGACTTTAAAAGCCTGATAATCAACCTTGACACAAGACACCAAACTAAAGCAAAAAACCAACAGTAATAATTTACTCATTCTTTAATTTAACAAGGCCATATTTAATTAATAAAAAATAAAAGACCTCTGCGGCTATGGCTATAGGAGCCACAACAGATAAGAGGTAATGTTCAGTGCCGTAGAGCATAATTAATGGTGGAATAATAACCGCCAAAATCGCGACAACAGCAATAAGCCCAGACCTTTTATCGACATGCACATCCTCTTTACACGAATCACATTTGAACTTTAATGGGTTTGGCGTTCTTAACAGAGCCATAAAAGACACATCCGCACCACAATGATGACACTTAGACATCGCTTTTCTCCTTAATAAAATAATCTTTTATATCACTTTTATACAACAGCCAAGCCATAAACAATGGTATAAGTATATTTTCAAGCATGGCCCCCACAGGAAAAGCGCCACGTTCACTATCTAGAAACACAAACACCTCATCAGAGATACTTAGCAACACATTAACCAACACCACAGAAAAAAGAAGATGTAGGCCTAGCTTGTTTCTCTTTACAATAAGAGCAAGTGCAAAACAGTGCACGGTCAATGCTAAGGACCAAAGGCCCACATGGATAAGCGACAACAGACTTGCATCGGAAATAAACACTAAGAGCAACGATGCCAAAAACGGCCACAGGCTGTAATACGCTATACAGCTAAAGCTACAAAACAGAGTGATTGTTTTATTCATTACCTAGCAGCAGCCACTATTATCAAGGTCATTTTCATAAGCAAAACCTTAACATGCTTTCAAATAAACCGTAACACAGAGCCTGTTACTAGAGGCGTCACAAAAAAAGGCCAAAGATTCTCACCTTTGGCCTTTCAACTTTCACTTATTTAGCTGTTATCTTCAGCTTTACTTTCACTTCACACTTAATCTAAAAAGCATCAGCACTAAATAAGCGCTTTAATGCCCGGTAATTGGCCCACGCAGGCTAGTGAACCAATACATACAATAACGGCAATCACTGGAATCAGTTTGTCATTACGGCTTAACTCTTTGGCGCGATCTTTATCACCAATTAATCCAAAGTTATCAAGCAACATAGTTAGCGCCCAGCCAAATACAGGGTTAACAAGCGCACAAGAGAAGATGCAAATACCGGCGCTTTGCGAGCTCTTGGTATCTTTAACCATTTGCATACCCGCTTCCATAAGAGGAAGGAAAACGCCAACAATCAGAGCAACACGCAATACGGGCTCCCACATGGCTAGATCCATCGGATAACCCAAGACCGCAGCAACAACACACAACAAACCAGTTAGCAATGCTCCACCCGGAATTGGACGCTTAGCAATTGCAGCGGGAATCATATACGTACCCCAAGAAGAAGCGAGGTTACCGCCACCCAAGCCTGCACCGATAATCTGACGCACTGAGCTTACCGCCATAGTGTCGTCAACATTCATCAACACACCTTTAGCTTGTGGAGGATAGTTCAGCTCTTGGAAAACTCGGTGCCCCAAGAAATCTGGCGACCACATGGCAACAGCCAAGATAGAGAAAGGAATAACAGCAATAAAGCTATTTACATCTGGCCAGCCCAGCTGCCACCCCGTGTTTTCCCCCCACCAATAAAACGGACTCATATGAGGCAGGCCCGGCTCGGTAGAAAACTCAAATGGAGCGCCCATAATCAAAGCAACAATACCGGCAATGGCCGAGCACAGCGGAATAGCCAACCAACGTTTTTGCACACGCGCCAAATACGCGTAAACAATAATAGTGGTGACAATCACCATAAAACCAACAGGGCCTTCTTCTAAACCTAAAGACCAGCCCTTTAATTTACCAATTTGGCTAATCAGCCCCACAGCACCAAGATAAATCAGCAGGCCACCACGGACACCCTCGCCCGTTAGCGCAACCAGTTTAGACCCGCCCTTGGTAATACTAAGCAAGATACCAAATACACCCACCATAATCCCCAGTGCCAGAGGATGCCCACCGGCTGCAGCAATAAGTGGAATCAAGGGGATCATAGGCCCGTGGGTACCGGCCAAGTTTGAATTGGGGTTAAGAATGGCTGAAAAAAGAACAACAAAGAGCACGCCGGCAATCAGCAATTCAAAGCGCACATTCTCAGCAATAAACTCAGGGCTTAAGCCAAATTGAGCAGCAAAAGCGGCGACCATGGCCGTCACCATCACAATCTTACCAATGGTGGCCGCAAGCGCAGGCACCCAATCTTCTATTTCTACACCAAAGTCGCGACCAGGCAGATTAATGCCCCAGCGCTTAAACGACATGATTTTTAGTTCGTTCTCTAGGTACTCATTACGAGTAGCAAACTCACTGGCGGGTTTGTGGCGCTGACGGTAAGTCGTCGCTTCTTGATCTGACATCGATCGGCCTCTTTCGTGCGAAGGCAGAACCTGCAGTAAAGGCGCTTGTTCCGTAGCCACCATTACAAAGCTCTGTGCAGTTTTAATTGGTTGTTGTATTGGCTTAGGCTGCTGAGGCAGCTCTGAGCAGAGCCTAGATTAAGACTTTGGCACAAGCGTGACTTGAGCTGGGTCGTATTGCAGCCATTAGTTCCCTTTGGCTTTAGAGATTATTCACTCCCTTTGATCTTGGTCATTGCTGCTTTGGCGCCACTTAGCACAAGCAGAAAATACAAGCCCGTGTACAATAGCCCTTTGCTAAAAACACCATAGAGAACACAAGCATGCTAGATAGCGTATTGCGCGTTTATGGCGAAAGCTTTGACGTAGAGGCTTTTCTTGCCCAGCACCCCATCGACGCCCACTTAGAAGCCTATAACATTGGCGATACCGATATACTCGGCGGCGCTTGTGAACACAGCGGCTTTGATGCACTGATCTCTGAAACCGCTGATGCACAGAGCCATCAACTCGAGCTTTACGCCTTCTTAGAGAAACACAAAAATAGCCTTCTCGCCTTAAAAGCGGAGCAAGCGCAATGCGTCTTAGATATTGGTTTAGGTCTAGCTTTAATAGAAAACAACGGCACTAGCGCTAACAGTAATATCGTACTCAGTAGCAAGCTTATAAGCCTGTGCAACGAGCTCGGTTTGAGCATAGAGTTTTCAGCCTATCCACAGATGGATGAAACCCTTGAAGAACCTGGAAATCATTAAACTAACGCCGCTAGAGTTAGCCTGCGCATCAAAATTAAGATCATAGCGATACCAATACTTAGATAGATCACTTCTTACGAACAAAGAATGGCCAAACGCCCTAAAGAGAGTGCTACAATGTTGTTTAGTGCGCCAAGGCAAGAAGCCTAGCCCTTAATCAATACTGTAGAGAATGGCCTCTACGGCCCGACTCTAGAAGAGATCCGGCCACATAAAACCATCTAAATATGCTCAAAACGACCAGCCAGCGCCTTGCTTGCTGTAGTTGTTGTGCGCTTTTTTATTATCAACCGAATCAAAATATGAGAGAACAGTATGGACTCACATGAAGCTGAAAACTTACGTAAAAATAAGCTACGAATTCATCAGTACATGATGCAGGACATTGACCCTTCAGAAGATGATCTAGGTGATGATTTAGAAGAAGATTCAGTACTGCCTAAAGGCGCCCCTAAAAAAGCTCAGACCACAGGACAAACAGCGCAAGACGTAGCTAACTGGAGTAATTTCCTCGCAGGCCAAGCTATATCAGTGACAGGTAAGACGGCAACCGTCGCCAACTTCGCACAAACCGGCAACCTGCTAACAGCGGCTTCTACCGGAACCTCTGCAGCACTTGCCCCTGTGGTGATGATTACAGGCCCAATTGGCATAGCCATGGCCATTATCGATTCAGCCTTTTCTGGTTACTCTGCTTATAAAACCCAGCAGCACATACGCCAGCTAGAACGCATCATGAAAGATTTAGGGCCAAAAGCTAAAGACGGCACACTTGAAGCCATCGGTTTTTGCATCAAGAAAAAGAATAAAAAGCTAAAGCGTAAAGGCTTTGGTTGTATTCCTGTACTCGGCAGCTTGTGCAACAGTATTTACACCACGGGTCGCTCTATTCAAAAACGCGTCAACGGCACTCGCGGCCTTGAACGTCGCCAGCGTGCATCTGAACTTTGGCACAACACCCTTCTAGGTGACCCTTGCGCCATTGCTGCCTGTAAAGAGCTGCTTGGTGATAAGGTATACGGGCTAATCGCAGGCATGAGTGACGGCCATTTAGTATTAAAGAAAAAATTACGCTCGCTCTAAAATAGCCCCCCCATAAGTCGTGCAGTTGCTCAACATAGGCCTGAGTAACTGCATGCAAAAAGTACAAACAGCCAATAAACTGTAGCCCCACTTTTCTTAGCAAGGCCTAATATGCACTTTGAACTTTGCAATGATCTGAGCAAGGTAAAAGCCGAAGACTGGGACGCACTCTGGCCTGAAGACTATATCTTTAGTCGCCACGCGTTCTTATTAGCCTTTGAGCAAAGCGGCAGTGTCAACAAGGGCACAGCGAACAATGGCCCCATAGCTGAGCACAGCAATAAACAAAACCATAGCGGCTGGCAAGCTCAACACTTACTTGGCTTTAACAAAGATAAGAAACTTGTTTTTGTTATGCCTCTGTATTTAAAAGAGCACAGTTATGGCGAGTACGTATTTGACTGGGCTTGGGCCGAAGCCTATATGCGCTGCGGGCTTAGTTATTATCCCAAGCTTGTTAACGCCATTCCCTTTACCCCAAGTTGCGGGCCTCGCTGGGCGGGAGAGCTGGATAATAAAGAACTCGCCCAAACCCTTAGCCATATCTGCAAAGAACATAACTACAGCGGCGTGCATAGCTTATTTACTACTGGCCAGCAAACTCTAGAGACCGAAAATTGGGTTCAACGCCAAGGCACGCAATTTCAGTGGTTTAACCGAAACTACCAGTGCTTTGATGAATTTCTTGATCAACTGAGCTCACGAAAGCGCAAGAATATTCGCAAAGAGAGAGCAAAGTGCCAAGATCTAAAGATAAGCATGCTTAGCGCCACTGACTTAAGTGAACAAGATTGGATAAATTTCTACCAACTCTACCAGCTCACTTATTTAAAACGCAGCGGCCACGGCGGTTATTTAAAACTCGACTTCTTTCTACAGCTCGCTAAAAACCTACCTGAGAATATCGTGCTTTGCCAAGCCAAAGATGGAGAAGATCTGGTTGCCGCCGCTGTATATTTCCGTGATCAAAAAAATCTATATGGACGCTACTGGGGCGCGCTCAAAGAGTACGACGGCCTACACTTTGAATGCTGTTACTACCAAGGCATCAACTACGCAATAGCAGAAAGCCTGCAACGCTTTTGCCCAGGCACTCAGGGTGAACATAAAATACAACGAGGTTTTGAGCCCGTGCTCACCCGCTCTTATCACTTTTTAGTAGAGCCTGGCTTTTATTCTGCCATTGATGAATTCTGTCAACGTGAACGCCAAGACAACCTGAGCTATTTACGTGATGCAAGAACTTACCTTCCCTACAAAGAAGGCTTCGATTTGGTAGCTGAAGAACAATTTTTAAAAACCCAACTGCCCGATCGTAAACCATAAAAGCAATATAAATTATTTAATTAAGCTACTCGAAGAAACGCAGAGTTAAACTCTTTAAGCGTCTGAATACGTCGCTTCATACCTGCATAAATAAATGTGCTTAGTATTTACAACGTTGCATCGCTACGATTTAAATCCACGTAAGCCATGTACACCATCATACTCATGCCGCATGTCTATTAAATAAACAAGCACAAGAGACGCACGGTCGCAATTTACTTCATCATTAGCGATTCAACATCCCCAAAACCAAAGTGTTACAAAAAAGTACTTTTCTAAGATAGCGATCCTAGCTTTTATCATGCTAACCTCCGCAAATAACGTATGCATTAATACATGCATGCTCTCAACTATGTCACATCTACATGCCGCCGTGCTTGGATATCCTCCGGTACGCTCTATTGGATGACCTTCTTAGATTACGCAAGTGAAAGGAGTACTTGTTAATGCCCATCTCTCAATCTTTAGCGGTGTTCCGCACTCTAGCTGCATCCACTATTATTACACTTAGCGCCTGTGGAGGCGGGGGCGGCTCTTCCGACCCAAGCCCTACGGGCACACCCGGAACACCACATCCAGACTCTTCTGCCAGCCCTCAGCCTAATGGCTCCCCAGCCCCTTCAATTGCTGCGCTTAATGAATCACGCTGTGCCGCGATTAACGAATACGAATGGCTTGAAGAGCGCTGCTATGTCATCGGCAACCCCAATGTAGAAAATCTGCAATATATCGAATTACTGCCCGCTCAAGACAGACAAGACTTACTTGACTGGTTAACAAAGCTAGAGAAAAAAGTCGGCTTTAATAAGATCTTTCCCAATTTCAGTGATGACAGTAGTCTCGGCTCGATTCCTAATGCCGATGATGTACTTGCACTCGATCATCATTTATTACTCCAGCGCCTCAACAACTCTAGTGTGCTAAAAACCAACAGCGGTATGGTGAGTATTTCTAAGCTCGGCTTAAGTGACGAGAGCTATACGCAGGAGATAAGCGTTAATGCATCGGTGGATGAAAGTGTCATAGAAGACAAGCGTGTCGGTTTAAACCTTGGCGGCGGACGTATGATTCTGTCCTTATTTGGTGCCGAAGTGTATCGCTTTAATATGGTTGACGAGCTATTCCTGCAAAGCCACATAAGCAATAACAGAACCAGAGACTTAAGCTCAAAACCAACGCTCAAGCTTAAAAGCAAAAGGCAAGACGAGCAGAGCCATGCCAGCATGCCAACAGCACCGCTGCTTGAACTACTCAGCTTACACTTTGCCGCCGAAGACGATAGCGTAAGTGCGGTGCAACAGCACTTAACACTGAGCCAAGACTACGCTGACAATCACATAACACTCGATGCGAAACAGCCAAAACTCGCCATGCAATTGCAGCTAGCAGACGAAAGCTCAGCACTATTTAGTAACAGTGAATTCGATAGCAATATTACCGGCTTAAGCGCCACAGCTGAAAACTTATATTTTCCAAAGTTCAGCCTCGGTACGCATTTACATAAAGATGTGGTGAATTTACCACTACAAATCTATTTGAGCCCTGCTCGTTTTTCCGGCAGCAAAGGTAGTGTTATTACCGTTGCGCTTGAGCTGCAACTGGAAGAGGCCGAAGCACTGAACGATGAAATCACCCAGCGCACCTACAGCTACAAAAAACCTAAATTTGTGCAAAATACCGATGCCAAGCTTTACGCTTTTGATGAGACCCCACCTGCATTCGATTTAAATACAGGCTTTACACAGCGCCTTGAGGCAATGCAAAACAGCGCTGATCGTTCGCTTTATTCAAGCGATCAGTGGCCTTACTTCCCCAGTTATCGTCAATGGGTTTCAAGCTTTGCCACACTAGTTGAAAGTGAGCACCAGCTAGCAATGACCTTGCTGATGGACGAGAGCTTACGCCAAAAAGTGATGACTCTTGCCGCTCCAAAGTATGCTGCTGGCACCGCAATGCCTACTCAAGAAGAATGGAACGATAGCCGTTTCTGGGCCGATGATTTAAGCAGGATCTTAAACCAAGCATTTGAAGAAGACGCTGAACAAGCACTAGAGAAGCTACCTACATGGTTAAGCTCAGAGCAAAACATTCCAGCGTTTGCAGAGCTTAACCAACACCTAGGGGCCGTGCTCGAGCCACTCGATGACGAGCTACTTAGTGCGAACACCGAGTATTTGTTAGATTTTTATGTGCGTATGGCCTACCTTGGCCAGCTCAGCAGTAGTCAAATGCCAACACCCGAGCAAATGCTTAACGCCATCAATACTGCGGGCATTGATTTTCAGTCGGCCATGCAAGGCCAACTATTGAATCTAACCAATGTTAGCTACAACGCACCACGCCAATGGAATATCGACCAAGATGCACTCGGTATTATTACTGCCATTTCAAGCATACTTAATGATACAAATGTGGCGCTAATCAAAGACCACGACAATAAAGCGTTTGATTACTCCAGCATTAACAAGCTCAATACTCAGGTTTTCACTTTATATATAGACAGCAACAAAGATTTAAGCGTTTTAACACAAGCCTTACAGCAACGCCATACGGCACTCAGTGAGCTCAATCAATTTGTCGAGCTCGATGCAGTAAATATGCAAGATGATTTTAAATTTAAAGCTGGTGCCAACGACCTTGCTGGCCGAGCTTACAAAGAGCGCTGGTCTGCACAAACCTATCACGATTTAGTTAAAGTGATGAGTTTTGCTTATACACGTAACTTTCAATATGAGCCGCAGTGTACATCTAGCTCAGTCGTTGAAAACATTTACTGCACCGATCGTTTTGATCCAAAACTATTTAAGCTTTATTCAAATACCGAGGGCTATCTAGCTAAATACGGTGAGAGTAAGCCCTATATTGAACAAGCTGAAGTATTGGTAAATATCGACTCTAGCATCGCTCAGATTGATGAACTCAAAGGTTCACTCATACAATCACTACGCCCTGATTACACCAGGGCTATTGAAGACGGCCTATGGCTCGACTGTGACGCAGAGCAAATTGTAAATAACAGCAATAATGCTAAACACCTAATAGATCGCTACCTACAACTTGTACAAGCTGACCCACTACCTACATTGTACAGTGATGCTTTTGAAGCCCAACAAGAAACAAAAGAGGCTTTTATTTCACAACTTAAGCAGTGCGAACAGGTTGATAGTGGTGACTAAAACCATTAACAACTAAAGAGATAAGAAGTGAAATAAGGGGTGCCACGATACTATTCAAGCTGGCCATTTTATAAAACCACACTTGTTGTGGCGCCTCTTACATTAAGTGCTTTTTTTGAGGGATGAGCTATTTATTATTTATATATCTCATCCACTGAAGTGAGTAGTTATTTTTAACTTTGCTTAAGCTTCTTCCACTTCCTTTTCATTTTCTCACTAAAGCTAAACTTGATAGAGCGATCAAATTGTTCGTCTGGTCGAGCCTGATAATTAGTGCTAACACTTTCTTTAAACTGAACTTCCAACTCTGGTCTACCATTGGTGTAATAGTAAAGCGCAATCGATCGACGTGAACGGTCTTCGGGGCAAGTAAGTGGCTCAGGATGACCATGATAAGAAAAGTCGGTTGTCGAAAATACAACCAGCCTATTAATAATAGGTAAGACCTTTTGCACCCTTTCGCTCATATCCTCATTCCAAAGCTCTAAATGACCACCATAAGATTCTTGCCAATCATCATTCAGGTAAAGCAAGACATTAATACGGCGATCCAGCTTCATCTTTCGGTGGTAGTTGAAATCGGTATGAACTTTCAAAAAACCACCTTTTTTGATTTCATGTATGCCGCCACCTTCAAAATAAGGGTCGGGAATAATGCCTTCAATACCAGTTAGCTCTTCAAGGAAACTGATAAACTCAAGCGAATTCAACTCAGAGATCAAGGACCAGGTATGCTCCCCCCAAGCCAAACGCTTAGAGGCCGCATGCTTATTAACCGATCCATAAAACTTCTTTTCAATATCTTTATTTGTTGCAGCGGCCTCACTGGCAACCTCTTTCAACATAGCCTTATCAAATAGACCATCGAGCACGATATGAGGAAAGGGTTTAGCCGATGCATAGGCCGACTTACTGGCACTAGCAGTTTGATACAGCTTTTTATAGTCTAATTCTAATGGCATAGGGAAAGCTCTAGGCGTTGCTACAAATTACGCTGATTGTACTTAGCAGGGAGAGGAGAAAGCAAGTTTAAGCACAATGATATAGACCTCAAACAACACCGGTATGAGAAGAATCTACAGGGCCTCGATACTAGCATTTAACAATAGCTTAACTGCATATAGATGGGATTCCCTTCTTAACAGCCAGCATAAAATCATCCGAAATACAGCGCTTGTATTATGACCAACAAATGACCTGTGTATCACTTATGTTATGCAACTCTGTTAAGAGGGCTTAAAGCTTAGCTTGTTTTTGCTCTATCTTTTTCAATAAACCTATACGCTCATCAGCAGTAAAATCGCCCGTTTCAATTTTATTTATAAAAAATTGAAGTTGGTGCTCTGAAGCCGAGGCAATGATACCATTTAAGGCTTGTGCTCTAGGTACAGCAGAGGAGACACTTGTAGCAAGCTCAAAGGCTTGGTAAGCATCCTTACTGCTAAGTAAAAAAATTATTTCTGATGCTGCCCGATCATAAGTATCGCCCTGTAAACCAGAACCAAGCCATTCAAGCGCTGCGTCACTATCTTGCTCATACCACTGTGTGGCGGTATACGCTGCCACTTCAGCCTGCAATTGAAGCGGGAAGTTGGTGATTTGTCGACTGATTAATTCAGGATTTTGAGCTGCAATAGAATCCACAATCGTCGTCAGTAATACTCCGCCCTGATCCCCTAGAAGTAAAACCTCAGGGTCTGAAATAAGAGTATTTAATAAAAGCTCTGGTGAAGAAAGCCCAGCTTCAGATAGCCTAAATAAACTCATCGCCCTCGTTTTTGCATCATCCGTCTCTTGAAGCATAAGAAAAGCATCATCCATTGATTCTCGGCTAATGCTTTCGATAAGCATCGGCGTTAATTGCTGCTTCATCTCATCATTATTTTGATCGGCCAATAGTTTGGCCGCTGCTCGAGGAGAATCACCTGCATAAGTTGAGATAATGCTTGTGATTAGAGACAGGCGGAACTGCTCTGTTAATATACTGGAATCCAGAGACTCCAACCAATTAAGTGCATCATCAATATTTTGTTTAGCCCAACCATTGGCTAAAGCCAATAAAACCTCTTCTTGACTACCATGGTTGGTAATAAGATCCAAATTTTCTTCAGCCGTCTGTGGATTTTTATCGGCAAGATAAAGCAAGGTATCGTATACAGAATCATTAAAGACATAATCAGGGACTAAGCCGTCTAGATCATGCAACCATGTAAATAGCGAATCAACATCACTGTAGCGCCAAGCAATAAGCAAGCGATCAAACATGGTATTACGTAATTCACCAGAAGGGATTTGCACTAAGACTAAGGAAGCCTCACTAGGGTCTACTGTTGCTAGCTCAGTAAATAATTCGGAAAGTAGAAGCTCCCCCATCGAACGGATGACACGCTCATATAGCTCTGGATGAACGATTTTTATATGATCAAAAGCAGACGTATAACTAAGTTCCCAGCCATCAAAATTCGATACTTCTTGAGCGCTACCACTTTGCAGTAGAGCATTAGTTAAAGCTAGATTTTGCTTACTTTTTCTAGCGTTACGAGCCTCGCCTTGATACTTTGCACCCGCGCTTTTGCTTGTAACTAAAGGCGTAACCCCCTCTGGATAGGAACTTAGATGACGTACAACCCCATAACAGCTCAAGACGCCAAATAAATAAGAAAATAACAAAATCGCTGTTATTTTAAGCATCTAAAAAACCCATAAAAACTGTCGTAAAGCGAATCTATCAATCATGCTAAAAAATTATAGCGCTATTACAGTGCTATAAATTGGTACGGCATTTTCATCAAGAAACTCTAATAACAACTTTTTATCTGAGTATTTTTCATCATCGCCAATATGCGTTCCACCTGATTCCGTACTCACTACATACGACTCACCAAA
The DNA here is from genome assembly GCF_041346925.1 of Agaribacterium sp. ZY112. Taxonomy (NCBI): domain Bacteria; kingdom Pseudomonadati; phylum Pseudomonadota; class Gammaproteobacteria; order Cellvibrionales; family Cellvibrionaceae; genus Agaribacterium; species Agaribacterium sp. ZY112. Next base: position 666,560 of record NZ_CP166840.1, read on the forward strand.
CTCAACCTGAAACTGATGAGATGGATTAAACTCAGCTATGGTTTCTTTATTATAGAAATCGCCAAAAAATAATGCACCTGCAACAGTAAAATGTGCATTACCTTCTTCATCATATGCACTTTCCGAGTCAGCACCATTCTCATCTTGCTGGTAATGAGCGTTAAAATACACAGATGTGGATAAAGGCTCATCATCCCCGATATATACCGCACGAAGATAGCTAAACTCAAAATCAATCATACTTGTATTTTTAATACTAAGAAGCGTCTCAATATCTTTAACATTAATAGTTGGAGGAGAATCGATTATGTTTTTTTCTAACAGAGACACCTCAACACCCAAATCAGATGGACTCGCATTTGTAAAAAAAGAAAAAAACACATATAGAAATAAAAGACAGGAAACTGACTTACAACTATTTTTCATAGACATTATCCACCTAAAAAAGACATGAGATAAAGTGCAAACCACACACTGATTTGCACTACGACTAAGTATTAAGTAGCAATTACTTACGCCAGCTTCTTACCCAGTCAACATACATAGATTCTCCAGACTCATCCGGTAGCATTTGCCCAAACACCCCAAGAGACAACCGAAGGCGCTGCTGCTTTCTCATCCAGTTATGATTAATTGTCCAACGAGGATAATTATTAAAATAGAATCTAACTTTGTCTTTATCCCACTCAGAACCATAAATATGAAAGCCTTCGTCGATTTTAACACCGAGTGGTATACCAGTATCTGTACCCCAAGATTGACGCTCATCAATTTCTTTGGATTGATGACGGTGTAAATGTACGCGGAAGTGATTACCCCACATCGCGCCAGTTCCTCGACTCTCCTGAATATCTAGCTCATGAGAATAAGTATTACCTACCCCGATGTCCCATAACCAAAAAGCAGAGTTTAAACTGCCAGGAGCAGATTTCATGCGTGCTTCAAAGTAGCCATAACGAACTTTTGTTCTTGAAGTGATAATACCAGAGGTATATGGCTTACCATTATTTTCTTCTAAGTAAGAAGATATTTTTAAATACTTACCTTCTACTTCATCAATATTTTTAGCTCTTGGAGTGAAATTCCATAGCTTCGCTCCAGGCCATGCATAATTATTAGATGTAAATCCATTTTTATGCCATTTACCTGTAGCAATTCTATTATCATTAAATTCATCACTCATTCCTGGGATTTCTTTCCACCCACTCCCAGGAGGCGCTGCAAAAGCAGCACTTGCGAGCAGGATTGACCCTGCGGTCACTGCGAACATATTACGAAGATTCATTATTATCACCTAAATATAAGTTATTATTGGCCTGCCAAGGTGTCCGACCGGACGCCTTTATTGCATTCAAAGTTACACTTCCTCACCAACACAAAAAACACTGCACTAGGATGAAAACAACGTCAAAGAACCATGTCTCACAATCGCCCCAAGAATAAACACATAAAAATGAGAAAATCCTATAAAACAAGATAATAAATTTCTATCAACCCAGATAGAGAAATTTAACAGAACACACGCCGTCATTAGGTTTCAAAAAATCAAACCGCTAAAAAACATCGCCATACCATCAATTAAAACCACAAAAAAAGCCTTCCAAAAACAATAAGAAACAACAATTTTATTACCAAAAATTATAGAGAAACCATCACAGCAACAAAAAAAATCGCCACTTAATAAGATATTAAAAGCCATAAATGTCCGCCCCATAAATACGGACATTTATGGACGACCACCATAAAAACAGTGATCTAAACAAATACAAACATCATATTGATTTAAATTAACTACCGATAAAATCACACAAAAACCAAACCACCATTAAATCAATAACGCCTTAGGTGCACCTCAGATTGATTACGTCATTTATATTCATTGGCTTTTAAACTATGGCATGAAACACCTGTGTATTATATTTTCATCATGTAGTCGCCATTCTTTCGCAGGCTTATATCGACGTAAGTTACACCAACAAGCTACGTCGACGCTCTTGACCTGCCCCTTTACTTATTACTTTTTTGATAAAGGCTTACGTTAGAGAAAGGTATAAGTCGCAATCAGCATCAGTGTTAAAAGATATATAGCGCCTCCTTGATTGTGTAGCTCCGGTTAAGCACTTGGCTTCAGCGGTCAACTGTTGCTTGTTCTGTGTAGGTAATATAAACCCATAGGCCAACTGACTGGCCACTCAAGATGCTCAACGAGGTGCAAGATGCAAATCCACTCAGCCAATAGCCAATACTACCCAACTGAACTGGTTCAACATATCGGTGAACTTGCCCAAAAGAATGTCGTGCCAGCACAAGAAGCACCAAGCTTGGTTACCCCTGAAGACGTCAACACACAAGCTGACTTAATCAGCGACAAGATAAACACAGCCAAAGAAGCTCAAACTGAAGCGCTGAGTAAGCGTAACAATGCCGCCATGGCTATATACGAGCAACAGCATCAACAGACAATGACAGAGATCTACGCTCAGGTTTATAGTGGCCAAAGCATTGATAGCAGTGACGGTGTCGACCTAGAGACTGCTGCTGATTTTTACCAAAACAGACATCAGAGCCAACTGGCGAACAGCCTTATCAATCGAGAAACTCAGGAGCGCAACCTAGCTGAACACATGCGTGAGAGCTTAGAAGAGCGGCATAGCCCATCTATTCAACCGGTTGAAAACCTAGGTGGGCAAATAGATATTCGTGTGTAGCTTAACCCTTGGTTAGCATCCCCTAACATGAGCAACACAAAAAGCTTGTTATAATCCTAAGCCCGCCATTAGTCACTCACACAAAGGCTTAATATGATTCGCTTTCTCACTCGCTCAAGCAGCCAAGCTAGCATTGCACTCATCTGTGTCTTACAGATCGTATTCATGTCTACATTACATGCCCAAGCTAATAAAGGTCTGGAGGTCTTCAGAGAGCTACCAAGTGACATACCTCCTGCAAACATCGCCGTAAGTGAAGACGGGCGCATTTTTATGAGTACTCACTTAGCTTGGGGCTCACCCCATAAAATAGTCGAAGTACTCAAAGATGGCAGCTACACGCCTTACCCAAAAGCCGAGTTTTTTCCACCACTCAACGGCGTATTAGGCGCCATTGTTGACCGCAAAAATATCTTTTGGTTTTTGGATACCATTTGGGGTAAAGATGCTATGGGCCGTGTTATCGGCTGGGACATCGAAAAAGATGAGCTCTATAAAATCTTCTACATTGCTCGCCCAATCGTCAACGATGCCTATATTTTAAATGATATGGCGGTAGATCGTGACAACAACGCTATATATATATCAGAAACCGCTGCAAGTGACACATCCGCTCTACTCGTGGTTGATATCGACACGGGACTTGTACGACGTGTGCTCAGTGGCTCCTTTGCCACCGTAGCCGAAGACAAGCCTTTAGTCGTTCAAGGCCAAGTAGTGAAAATGCAAGGTAAAGAGGCGCGTGTAGGTGTTAACCCTATCACCATCGATGTAAACAATGAATGGGTCTATTTTGCCCCCATGAGTGGCCACACACTTTATCGAATAAAAACCAAAGACCTGAACAATACAGAGCTTAGCGACAAAGCTTTAACAGCTCGTGTCGAACGCTACGCAGAAAAACCTATGGGTGACGGCATCACCATTGATGCCGAAAACAACATTTATGTTTCAGATCTTGAAAACAGTGCAATTGGCGTGATCAAAGCGGATAAGAGCTATGAAACACTCTATCAGGATGACACATTACTTAGCTGGACCGAAGGCTTTGCAACAGCCGGCCAACAAGGCATCTACGCAACCAGTAACAAGTTGCACCTATCACCTGCTTTTTTAAATAAAGAAACGACAGCCCGACAGTTTTACATCCTTAAATTCGACTCGCTCGGCAAGGCAAGCTTAGGTCGATAACTAATTAGGGAATAAATCATACGGCGCCAATAACGCATTCAAACACTACCAAAAGGCTCAATAAGTATAGCGGCATAACTATTGAGCCTACATACCGCCCACTGTAATCCTATGTAGACTCCATGGTGAGACAGGGTTTGAGCTCTTAACCTAGGGCTTTCTAGTAAAACTCCATTATTTACTAAAAATAAAGAAATTCATTAAAATGGCCACGATTTTAACCACAGCTTGAATAAAAATAGACATTTGAAATCAATAAGGGGAAACCTCAAGTAGCCAGAAACGACTATGTGGATTTAAGAGCTTCAGCAATCCAGAAGAAACACAAGGAAATAGATGAACTCCCCCCGTCTCCCTCCTAATTAAGCAACCACATTAAACCCTACTCAAATTTCTCTTCCTTGTAATAAAAACCTTGCTTAAGCGCAGAAAGTCTCACCGATTTCCCTAGAGCTTTGGGGCCACAAAAATACACATCCACCTTAGCATTAGGGTGTTCTCTTGCAGCCTCACTAAATACACTATCCCAATTTGGCCGACCTGCGGATGTGCGAGCACATAAACCCGTTAGGGGGTCAAAACGCATCGTATACCAAAATACATCAAAGGCTATTTGCATAACAATGTTCGATAGAGATCGTGTCAAACTTGTCAGATGTATATGAAGTTTAAAATTTCGATCACCTAACTGCTTATCAGCTTGCTGCAATAAATCAATAAACCAGCTATACGACTTCTGCGATCGATTTAACCAATGAAAATGAATAACCTGCTGTTGTGCATTTATATTATCCTCCTGCTCCTGCCTTTGCTTTAACAGGATGCTCTGTAATGTGGATGCAAAGGGTGTTATACCAATCCCACCAGCGACTAAAATTGCGACGCGAGAACGATATACACTGCTTGTAGGCGCACTATAGGGCCCATCAATGTAAGCACAATGATTCGCAGACGTAGAAGCCGACTTATTGGATAGGTTGTTTAACGCGCAAGTCCAATTACCATTTACACGCACATGCAAGTCCAACGAACCAGATTGCGGGGCAGCACTAATAGTAAAGGGGTGCCACTGTGTTTTTGATAACGCGGGAATTTTTAGCTTGACATAGTCCCCAGGGTAAAACTGCGGTAGATGGTGCTCTTTAAAGCGCACCAGAGTCACCTGGTCCGACATTGATTTAAGCTCACTTATATTTAGCTCTTTTCTCCTTCGCCACAATCGCATACACAAATCTGAACCAAATACTAAGGCAAATGGCGCTAACCACTGCCAAAAAGATGGGCCATGAATCAGCATAGCGATAAGAAAAGGGATATATAGTTGATGAATACTTAAAAAACGCTCGTAATTGTAATTTCGACGCTGGCTAAAATACCCCATAGCGACCAGTATAATTACTGCAAGTAAACCAGTTACCCCCACCAAAGTGCAAAATAATATCCACGGAATATTTTGTGCCGTTAAAATATAATTATTAAAATGCGCTGTAATATGCACTATAGAAAATAGCACTATTGCGCCAACGATGCCTTTATGAATACCAACAAGATTATCGAGCGGCAATATCTTAGATAAACGTGTGTGTCTCAGCTTGCCGAGCAAGGTTTTACTCATTGGCAGTAGAACCAATGCACAATTAAAATTTAAACACGCCCCCCCACCACGAGCTATTTGCACAGATAAGCTTGCGCCTTGCTCTGCATAGCTATACATAGAAAATACAAAGAGGAAAATATTAGCCATTAAGTAGAAGATAAACCAAACACTACTCGCCATCTTATTCTTAAAAGACCAAAAGCTGTGAGCAATGCGGTTTTTTATTGTACGCTGACTAGAGTTATTCGAATCCGTGCCCAGTAGGCCGTTGATAAAATCATCGAACTGGTAATCAATGTCAGGAACTAGCGCTAATAGCTTTACGAAATCATCGCCACTCAGGCGGTCACCGCTTGGAAGGTCCGCCATTTTGAAAATACATGTTTGTAGAGCATCCAGCTGCCGATCTGAAACAATTAGGCTCTGATCAGATATGCATGCTGATATCAACTTACCCAACTCTTGCTTACTGACATAGCCGTCATTATCTTCATCGCAGAGCGACATAATAAAATCTAATCGACTACGAATATCCCTACTAGATAGTATATGAATAAATCGATCAAACTCATCTCTGTCGATATAACCTGAATTATCTTTGTCAATTAAATCAAATATCCTTCCCGCTAAGTATTTGTCTTTTATATTTAACGCCGATTTGAGCTTTTCTTGATCAATTAACTCTTCTCTCCCAGCAATTCTATCGAAGGGCTGCTGGCGTGTCGTTAGTAAAAACCCAAGCATAATTCCCACACGTAATTCATATTCACCGCTTTCCAAATAGGGAAAACCCACCTTTGGATGGAAATGTGAATAGTGACACTCAACGGTGTAAATAAATGCATTTTTTTTCGAGTTCTACTTAGAATGAGACAGCGTAGGCAGGCAAAGGGCAACCTAGCTCACAAAAAGCGCCTCAATGAAACTAAAGGGCCAAAACAGACATAAACCGGACAAAAAAGGAACACTGGACAAAGAAGAGGCATCGGACAGCACCAATGGACACCTGAACAAGGAATCGGACAATACAATCAATACAATGGACACCTGCTTTGTTATACAGACAACAGATTACGCCAGTTTCAATGTGAAAGTGACTAAGGTAGGTGTCCCTTTTATGCCCCCTATTCAGAACATCTTAGTGTCATACAACACTGCAAGGCCTTGATCATACAAGCGATCTGGGATTTGTATGATCCGCCTAAGTTTTGTTTAACGCCTTAGCTCGTGCATTTTCGCGAAACAGTATCCACTGTACAAATGCTAAGTTTGCTAATAACCCAAACCAAATCACCGATCCTATTACTAGGTCTGTCATGACTTCCTCGCCAAAAATGACAAACACGGGGATAAACACAACACGTTGTGTTGCTGGGCCAAGCGCTGATGCCATCGCGAACATCATCCATTTTCGGTGATTCTTAACGTTACGCACGAGGATGTTTTTTATAGCAAGGTAAAACGCTACGAACATAATGATGCAGTATGCCCAAATACCTGAATACTTTAAGTTGCCACCATAGTCGGCAAAAAACTGATTCATCCACAGCGCTGTAAGAGCCGCTAACATGCCAGATACAATAAGTATTCTGCCAGTGGCACGGTGTATCTTGGGATACTTTCTACGCAATGGTGCTGCAAACTGAAAGGGAGAAACCAAGTTAAATGTTATTCCTGCTATTACATGGATAACAATGGGCAGTGTATGCGACAAATTATCACTTGAAAATGAAGCAGAGTTGACGGTTGTGACTTGTACAAAACCTGCGGCAACGGATGCTAATCCAAGAAGCAACAACAAACCACAAGATTTCCATTCTTTTAATTGACGAAATGACATAGATTTTTCCTTCTCACAAAGACATAAAGTGCACTAGGCAACACGTCAACCCGTTGTGTATTAACCTCAGCGAGAGGGCATATTATGCAAATAGGTAGTGATTATCGTCTGTACGTGAGGGCGCGGACAGTTTCTTTGCAAAAATACTGACACTATTTGTCACTACTTGTGAACTAATCGAAGATGGCGGCATAGACAAGCTAATCAATAAAAGTCGTAGAGCATGTATGCAAAGCAAACTTTATTTGATGGGAGATCGATTTCGGCCGAGAAAAGTGAGCTCAAATCTAAACTGGCAGGTACCGAAATAGATCGGTAACTGCCAGGTCAAGTCTGAGCTACTACATATTAAGCATTACTATAATCAGCTATAGAGCATGTACATTCCAGCGCGAACTCCACCATGCACTACCAACCTCACCCGCCTCTAGGTCACCATTTTCAATGTGCAAAAAGAGCCCAGGTTGTGAGCGGCTTTGAATACGGTACACGTGCCCACCATTAGCATTCTTTAAACCTTCCCAGTGGCCATCACGAATTAATTGCCACTGAGCACTTTGCCAATGTCCCTGAATAACCCCAGACTCAACAACACCGCTATCTATATGTAAATAATGTGAGGGCCGCCAAAGGCTGCGTATACGGAAAAAATCGCCCTCTACAGGCTCCAATTGCCATACGGCACTTAGTTGATTGCTTGTAGTTGCATTAGCAGCTATATCACCATCCGTTATGTTGAGCCCTTTATCGTTTTTCCAAAAGCTCTCAATACGTACTAAGCCATCTGCCAAGGAAGGATTATGGCTATCGGTATCAAGACCTGAAGCCACTATGGGGGCACAAGAAGCAGCCAGCTTTGCAGTTGCAAAGGCCGACCAGTTTTCTAGACCATAAGGGCTCAAGCTACTATAAGAGCCCGGCTCAAAATCGTGTGACTCACTTCTTAGATTATTATTAAAAGGTGAATTAGCTTTACTACCAAACAATTCAACCTCATAACAACTAGGCACAGTTAAAGATGACCCTATAAAAGAGAAACCACCAACAGAGGTATAAAGTCTGGACCGGTGCCTAAACGGCCCATTTGTCCATTCATGATAATAACGCTCATTTAATGAAGCTAGTCTGTTATCAGACTCCACTGCAATAGGAAATTTATCACCCGTAAAATTTGCATTCTCGTAAAGAATAGCCAGATCCACTAATGGATCACATGTGTTGTTGCGCTTTTTATAAGCCAGAGCAGACTCAACCGTATTGTTCATATTGCCCAATGACGAATACGCCCCCGGGGCATAAACCCCCCAGCGCCCTCTAAAGAATTCATCCGAGGCAAGAATGGCACAATAGCCCTCTGCTACTTCTAGGCTAGATATATTATTAAGACCAACGGGAAAAAAGAAATCTTGAAATTCAACAATTGTGGGAGCTGATGCCGCTCTTCGGGCCTCCAGCACTCTCTGCTCACCGTGGAACTCAAGCTGCGCCCCACTAAAGCCTTCGCTACTGTAAAACGTTAAGGAAGCCTCTTGAGAAAAACTGATATTAGAAAAAAGTAAAACCGCTGCAGAAACAAAAACAAGACGAAATAAAGATAATAAACGAAACATTAACACTCCATTGCTTTCTCAGATAAAAACGAATGGATTGGTCGCAGTGACCTAGTAAACCCTTACAAAGAAAACAGAAAAACCAAGAGAAAATGTTAAATCATTGCTTTATAAAAAAATAAGGGGCAGAAACCATGAGATCAAATAGTTCTTAGGAATCTGGATGCTGAAAATCATCACTCAAAAACTTTGACCAACCGCTTCAACTGTGTGTTATTTGACCAAGTATTCGCTAAAAATAATACCGCTGAGTTGTTTATCTTCAACTAACTATTTAAAGGTTTTCGTTGCGAATTGGCCAACAGCTTTTCAAAGCGGCCATCGCCGAATGGGATAATGTGGTAAGTTTCAATCTTATTGGGGGCTACAGCAGCTTGCCCGGCTTTACTAGGGCAGGGGCTGGGATTGCCCGCTATGGTCATGTTTCGGCCAAGCGTAGAGGAATCACCAGCTTCTTTATTGAAAGTTTTAGTTTTCCAATCCGCTCCTTTATTTCGATAAGCGATGATTCTCTCATCAATTTTTGCGAGACAAGAGATGTAATTAATCATACCCTGTTCTTCTTGGCTATTTAGATTATCTTTGGCGCTCTGATAATCTTCAACCGCCTGCTCTAAAATTGAATTCTGACCATGGCAAGAAGTTCCAAGTAAGTCTTCAAGTTGAGGCATTTTTGAATCCTTTCAATTGTATGTCTCTATTTTTACAAACGCAGTTTCGGGTTTACAAAAATTACCTATACCCACCTTCATGCTCTGGCTCTTTCAAACCCAAACGCACTTCATTGCGAAGATTGGCGGGTTTGGGAGGAAAATAAAACCCTGCATTTTCAATTGCAGCGGCTGCGTCTTCACTTATGAGTGTTTGCGCACTGGTTAATACATTATCTTCATTGTTTTGTTTATCAGCGATGGCTGCATAGAGCCAAAAGAATCGTGTACCTTCTGGGCGTTCGCTATAAAGACGTATTGCTGTTTGTTCTTTATTTTTTTTATTCCCATCTTGATTTTCTTCCTGGGTCTGTTCGCTACTTTGATCTGTTGGCGCTTGTGCGGCAACTAAGAGCATGGTTGGTGCAAAGCCATTAAGTGCTGTGTATTGAGCAATATCTTGATCAAGTATTTGGGTATCGCTTAAAAAGAAACTAGCTTCATCTAAACGCATAAAATCACTTAGACCAGCCTGAAGAATCTCTATATCTGCTTGTTTTGCTAAAGCTTGAGCAACAGCAAGCACTTCCGTAGGTGCAACTAATAAAAGCTGTTCACGTTCGCTCTCTGTAGCAGCATCTGTGTTTGTGTCGCTCTCTTGTGCAACAAGGGCAAAGCTGAATACGCTTGAGATACATAATAAAAATATCTTTTTCATAACTACCTCTTACTTCCTTAAAGTGGTTTCTTCAGCGCTGTAGATTGTCCAAGCTTCTTCAATTTTTTCGCTACCAGGATAGGTAATTAAACCCACAGTACGACGACGCCGGTGTTCAAGCGGACGAAATAAAGAGTTTCGACTATCAGTAAAGACATGCTCTTGTACACGCGATGGGTCAATGCCTTCCGCTGATAGCGCTTGAATAATACTGTCGGCACGGCGCTTAGCGAGTTTTTTATTGTAAGCCAAGCTTCCTTCACTACTGGTATCACCAATAAGTTTTAAATTAGAGCTTGGTAAACGTTCCATTGCGGCTGCTAGGCGCACAATTTTCCATTGCTGATCATCACGAATGGCCGAACTGTCAAAATCAAAGTCGATATGAAATTCTTTATGCGCCAGTGCAGGTTGCCATTCAGCGCATCCATTTGTGTCTATAACTGAGTGATCGGGTGTTTTAGCACAAATGTCACGCGCATTGACTACGCCATCTTTATCGCTATCGTTGATGTCATCCCACTGATATCTATCTACCTCCGCATCGGGGATAGAAGTACAAGCACTTAAACCAAAGGCAAGTATAGGTAACGCGACCATTGTTTTAAAAATAATAGTTGTTTTCATGCTGTGTCCTTACTCCTCGCCTTTCCATTGTTCTGGGTAATCAACACGCAGTGAATATAAGAGCGTGCCCATGGCATTATTTAAGCGATAGTGTGCAAGCTTGGCATCGTATTTAGCGGTGATGTAATTACGGCGCGCTAAAAAAAGTTCAATTTTAGAATCGAGTACATCTAACAAAGAACGGCGCCCTAATTTAAATTGCTGTTTATAACCCATTGTTGCTGCGGTAGCGGCATCGACATTTTCTCTATACAACTCTTCTTGTTGATTTAAGAAATAATGTGCATTCCAGCTGAGCTTGGCACCTTCTTCTATTTGTTTGATTGTGCGTTTTTGTATAGAGAGCGCTTCTTGATATCGCCAACCCGAGGCTTTAGCTCTGGCCCTATCACTGCCGCCGTTATAAAGTTCGTAACGGAAGTTCAGCATTAAACGAGCATCTTCATCGGGGCCTTCAAAACCACCGACGTTGTCGTTTTTATTGGCAGTAAAATCCAAACTTACTTCTGGGAAGTAATTGCTCTTCGAGCCACGAAATTCTTGTTTAGCCGCTTTAATATCGGCCTCAGCCTCTAATATAGCTGGGTGCTGCTCTAGAGCTTTATCTATAAGCTCTATCACTGAGCCTGGCACGACAGCCATGTCCGCACGCGGCGTATTTAAGTCTGTAGGCATAGCCCCTACTTCGCTATAAAACTTGGCCTGAAAATCCATTAAATTATTTTGCGCTGCAGCTAAAGAGGCTCGCGCCGTAGCTAAACGCGCACTGATTTGAGCGTAGTCTGAAGAGCTACTTAAACCCTTGCTCATTCGTGAGTGCACGTCGTTTAAGGTCTCTTGGTGATCGGCAACGTTGCGGCGTGATAGCTCTACCACTTCCTGTGCCTTAATCACCTCCATATATAGTTCACAGACTTTCAGCGATAGGTTTTCTGCTGTTAGCAATAAGTCATAGCGTTCAGACTCGGCTTCTAAACTCAAACGTTTTACTTCTGAGCTGGTACGAAAACCGGTAAATAGATCTTGCGAGATGGTTAGGCCGAGCTCGGTGCGTTGCAAATCGGCATCTAAACGTTGGCCGCTGTTATAGCGAGTTTCTTCTTGGCCTACGCCTCCAAAAACGGCAACCTTAGGTAAATACCCGCCTTTTGCTGCACGCCGTTCACTGGTCATTGAACGATAATTGGCATATTGCTGACGAATATCTGGATTTGAGTCGATGGCTGACGCAACAGCCTGCTCGAGCGTCATTGCACTCACTGTTGGGCTTAAGCTTGCCGCCAAGACACAACTTAATAACAATCGCATGGTAGGTCCTTGTGCCGTTAAACTTAGGGTTCTCGCATCGCGCTAGCACGGGCGCGAAGCAAAGGTTTCATCCAATAACTTAATACGGTTTTACGCCCAGACATAATATCTACGGCTGCTTGCATGCCAGGAATAATTGGCTGCTGATGTAGGTGGCTCGCGTCGGTCTGTATATGAGCCCGATAATACGTAATATCTTCTTGTGGATCAGTTAAGGCATCGGCACTGACATAAGTCACTTCACCTGTTAAACCGCCATAAATCACAAAGTCGTAGGCGCTGAATTTTACCACGGCTTTGAGCCCGGGTTTCACAAAAGCGATATCTTGCGGGGCAATTTTTGTTTCAATAATTAATTTATCATCCAAAGGGACGATTTCCATAATCGGCTCACCTGGTCTAATCACACCACCACGCGATTTAAAGGCTATGGCTTTAACTTTACCTTTTACCGGTGAGCTTATGCGCGTACGACTTAATTGATCAGCCAGTGCTCTGCGACTTTCACTCAAGCGCGCTAGCTCGCTGTCGACTTCAGCAAGTTCTACTTGCGCTCGGGTACGAAATTCAAGTGCGGCACTTAGGCGCTCACTGATGGCTTGATCGCGAGCGGCTGCCAACTTTTCTGCCTCTAAAGCCGAAGTTTCCAAGTCTCCGCGCAGGCTAGTGAGGTCACGCTCCAACTTTAACAATTCAATTTCAGCAACCGCACCAGTATCTACCGCATCTTTAGTTAACTGAACCTCTTGCTCTGTAAGTTTTAAGTTCTTCTCTATGGTTTCTATATCGCGCAGGGCTTCGTTTAAACTACCCTGCTGTTGCTGAATTTGCTGAGCAGCTTCAAACAGTTGTGCTCGCAATTGTTGCAAATGCTCTCGATAACTTGCCAGTGAGTTCGCCTCTGCATTAGCGGAAGCATCGGTATCGGGAAGTTGCTGCTCGTTAATAGTAATAGCGTTTTTCCAAACTCCTTGGCTGTTTATTTCTACGCTATTCACTTCGGCCTGTAAACGACCGCGTTTAGCCAATAGTGCACTGCGCTGTTGTTCACTTTCTTGATAGTTCGCTCGGAAACGTGTGTCGTCTAATTCGAGTAATACTTGCTCGGCCTCGACCACCTGCCCCTCTTGCACTAATAAACGCTTAAGTATGCCGCCCTCTAAGCTTTGTATCTTTTGTACGGCACTAAAGGGCACTACCTTGCCTTCCCCCACCACCACTTCATCTAGCTCGGCCCAACTTGCCCAGAGCAAAATACATAACATCATCGCAGCAAGCAGCCACGTTATTTGACGAGCGCGATAGGCTGTTTTTATCTGCTGCCAATGCAGGTGTGTACTCATTGCTTGGGTTCCACCTGTTTGCCTTCAGCCTGTTTAATCGGGCCATCTGCTTGCATCTTTGTTGAAGTACTTACTGGGCTGGTAGACGCTGGGCGTACACTGACCGAACGTACTCGATTTCGTTGTCTTAATAATTTATCTACAGGGCCATCGGCAATAATACGGCCCTGATCTAAAATAATGGCGCGGTCACACATAGAAAGTAATTGCGGTTTATGGCTCGCTATCACCATGCCTGTTGAGCGTGGCAACTTTTTTAAATTTTGAATAACTAAGGCCTCAGCACGCTGATCCATAGCGCTGGTGGGTTCATCTAATAACATCAGCGACGATTGGCGCAACAGCGCGCGCGCCAGTACCACAGCCTGACGCTGGCCTCCCGATAGGGCACGACCAAATTCACCAACATTGGTATCTAAGCCTTTTTCCAACTGATCGAGAAAAAGACTCACACCACTTTCAACAATGGCTTTGCGCAACTCATCTTGATTAACGCTATTTTGGCCCAAACAGATATTTTCTATTAGCGAGCCATAAATCAGCGCAGGCTGCTGAGCGACCCAAGCCGTATGCTCACGCAGCTCTGCTACGGGCCACTGACGACAATCAACCCCGTCAAAAAGTAACTGGCCACGGCTAGGTCGATATTGATAAGCCAATAAAGACAATAAGGTAGACTTACCCGCACCAGCAGCCCCCATTAAAGCGACTCGCTCACCGCGAGCCAAATGAAAACTTATTCGCTCTAAGGCTGTGCGCTCACAATCTGGGTAAACAAAATCTACCTGCTCTAATTGTATAGAGCCTTCAAATTGGCGCACTTCCATCGCCTGTGTTGGCTGAGCTTCTTGCTCTAGATCCATCACCTGATTAACTGAGTCTAAGGCCGTACGAGTTTGTTGGTATTTTAATAAGAGCATGGCTAATTGATTGACCGAACTCGCAGCCCGGCCGCTAAGCATAACAATGGCAATTAAGCCACCCATACTCAACAAGCCCTCACCAATACGATAAACACCAACAATAATTAAACCTATGGTGACAAACTGTTGGCTGCTTAAAATACTGTGGCTTAATGTTTGTGATTGCTGGCGCGCACTGATATTCCAATCCGACAGTGCTGCCACACATTGCTGCCAACGCTTAAGAGCTAGGCCCTCAACATTAAGCTGCTTGGTTTCTGGCAATAACTGTAACTGTTCAAGTAATTGACTCTGCCTCTGAACCGAAAGCCGAGAGGCTTCCTCAATACTTTTCTGTAATTTTCCGCGCAACAATAAACTCGCGATAATAATACCCGTCATAATCACAAGCGGCACAAGCACCATCGGGCCACCAAGCCAGGCAATGACGATTAAAAACAATAAGGTAAAGGGTAAATCAACTAAGGTGGCGAGCGTGGCCGAAGTTAAAAAGTCTCTAACACTGTCGAACTCTTGAATCTGTTTAGAAAAAGCTGCAGCTGATTTAGGCCTTTGCTCTAAGCGCATCCCTAAGGCTTTGGAAAACAATTCACTAGAAACATTTACATCTATGCGCCGCCCAGCCATGTCGGTGACTTTAGTGCGTGCTTGTTTTAATAGCCAATCAAAAACCAGTGCAATTGCTGCCCCACTGGCAAGCACCCACAGTGTGTGCACCGCTTGGTTTGGTACAACACGGTCGTACACATTCATCGTAAACAGAGGAATAATTAGAGCGAGTAAGTTGACGCACAAAGATGCAAGCAATAAATCCCTGTACCACGGTTTTACTTGCTGTATGGCATGCCACAACCAATGGCGTTTAGTGTTTTTTACTAAATCACGGCTGCGAGCATCAACTATTTTTTCTGGGGCTAATAAATACAACGTATTTTGTAAGTCACTTATATTAAGTTCAGCAATACGCTCTTGCCCTTCTGCATTTAGGGCTGCATAACGCACAACTAACTTATCACCGTGTTTAGCTTCAATAATTAGAGGCTCTGAAGCACTAACATTTTCACTAATATCTGTTTCTGAAACGGTGTTTTTGTGTTTACTTTTCGCAACAGCCAATAAGGGCAATGGCAGCTTATCAATTTCGGCCAAGCTAGCCTGTTCACAGTGCAAACCACAGAGTTCGGCTGCTCGTACAAACTCAGCCTGAGTCAGTAAGCCACCATCAAGCGCCACCGCCGTTTTTAATTGGGCAGGATGGCGTTGCATCGCAAAGTGCTGAGTGAACCAGTATAAACTGGCGAGCCACTTATCCTCTGTGGGCGTTTGCTGCACGTAAATTCCTTAGACTGTAATCAATAACTGATCAGTGATGAGTTTTTGTAAGATGTCGTCGTCATCAATGCCAGAGGTTGAACCGCCATAAAGCTCATCTACCGTTTGCCCTTCAATTACGATATTTTGTACATCACCACCACCTAGATCGATCACTAAGGTGGTGTCCGTACCGTCATCACTGAAGTCCATAACCACATCGAGTTCCGCTCCGGTTGAGGACGCCACCCCCTGCAATAAATCACTGAGATCTATGCTATCGGTACTGATATCTGAGCCATCACGTGACGCATCAAACGCGGCAATATGATCACTTGCCGGCGTGCCCGCAGGGCCAGCACCAACAAGATCAAAAACAAAACGGTCTTCTCCACCACTGCCCATTATGGTGCTATCACCTGCTGCGCCAACGACAACCTGTAAGCTAGCGACTGTACCAGTGTCTGTCTGACCATCGAGTTCAGAGTAAGGGGTTAAGCTAAGTACAAAATTATCATTGGCTTGCAGCCCCGTTACCTCAAGGCTAGCCACGTCGGCAGCGGCTATGGTCCAGATCGAGCCCTGTGGACTTTGACCAACAAAACTTGCGTGATCTGGCAGACCTTCAATTTTGACAAAAGCCTCTTCACCCGGTGCAGGATTTTGCAATTGCACACTTAAATCCAAGCTGTGCTCACCAGCCGATGAATCACCATCAATAACAAGCTGATCGTAGCTTTGCGATAATAGAGGAGCATCAGGTAGCGGGCTTAAATGAAGCGTAATGGCCTCTTGAGCATCCGCAATGTCGCTGGTATCTGTGGCTAAACTGCCATCAACAACAGCTTCATCTTTGGCTTGCACAGCAACATTCATTTGCAAGTCACCAAAGGCCGTAGGCCCAGTGAGCAAGTCAAAACTCGCTAAGCTATCGCTATCACTTTCAAATACGGCAACTAAGTTACCTGTGCCTACATCAACAACAAAGTCGACGCTATGATCACCTACTTTAATCCCCTTAAGACCATCCAAGGCACTTGCGTCTGAACTAGCACTGACAACCTCAACAGTTAAAATCAGTACTTCGTTTGCATTCACTGTTTCAGTAGTACTTGCATTGATCGCGATATTAACTACATCCCCTTCACTGGCGTCTAACTCATCAAGGTCATTCGCCATTTGTGGCGTATCAGCTACAGGCAGGACATGTACGGTAAAGCCCTGTGTTGTCAGTAGGTGTTCATTTGTTTCACGCTCAACCGTCACCGCACTTAGGCTTAATTCGAAGTCACCACTGAAATCCAAAGGCGGTACAATCACTAAATTATCGAGC
The DNA here is from genome assembly GCF_041346925.1 of Agaribacterium sp. ZY112. Classification (NCBI taxonomy): domain Bacteria; kingdom Pseudomonadati; phylum Pseudomonadota; class Gammaproteobacteria; order Cellvibrionales; family Cellvibrionaceae; genus Agaribacterium; species Agaribacterium sp. ZY112. Next base: position 683,719 of record NZ_CP166840.1, read on the forward strand.
TGGTCGGCTTGCACAGCAAAGGCGTAGGTAGGCTGGCCCATAAACGTACCGCCATCTTCACCATTATTCGGCAGCTGTGTGCTGCCGTTGTAATATATGACCGCCCCCTGTGGCACGCCGGTGATCTGTAGGCTCATATATTCCGAGCCATCGGTATCATAGAGCTCGGCATCTAAGCCGGTTAGCGCAATTTGGCTATCTTCATTACCGGTAATATCTACGGCGCTTAATATCGCATGATCTGTAACAGGTTCTAACTCAAAGTTGATATTGCCGCTACGCCATTGCTCATCCACATTACTCTGCCCAGTATCAGGTAGCGTTACCGTTGTGTCGCGAATATGGGCCCGAAATGCGAGACTTAAATCACCACTTAGATTAAGCGGCGGGGTGTAACTTAAAGTATTGAGTTTAGTAAGATCGCCCAAGACATACTCACCACCATCAATTGTTAAGACTCCTTCAGGGTCATTAATCGTGCCCTGTGCAGGGATAGTAAAACGCAGCTCAATAACCTCTTCAACGCCTCTGCTGCTATCTACATCTGGGTCACCAAGCAGGCTGTTGATATCGAAATCAAAACGTGTAACTTCATCTTCTTTACTGCTGAAACCAGCAGGGCTGCTCATGTCATCCACAACAGGGGCAATTTCAAAGTGCAGGTTTTGCACTTCGGTAAAGGTGGCACCACTGGGATCAGTAGCTACCACGGTAATGGGTATATCCATAATGCCAGCAAAGTCTTCATTGATATTGCTGATGACCAAGCTATCTACCGAGGCTTGAGTAAAAACATAAGAAATAACCGAAGTACCATTGGCGGCATAATGCGCTATAACATCGGGACCACTTACACTGCCGCCTTCGGGCATATCGGCAGCATCAATACGAAAGCTGATCACATCATTGCCGTCACCGGCAATATCATTATCTAGATAAGCCCCAAGACTAATGGCAGTGCCTTCTTGCCCCGGTATCGTATTCACTTGTAAGTCATCTGGGTCTGATGCCGTACCACCAGTAGCCACATCAAAGCTAATATCTAACGTTGCCGTACGCATTTCGGCATCGTTATCATCCAGAACTCGGATACTTACCAAGACCTCAGCATTGGCAACAACATGATCACTAATAATCTCCGCGCCTTGCAATAATTCGGCTGCTGCCTCTTGCACCGAGTCACTAGTGAGCCCCGTGGCCGGAATCAACCAGTTACCACGGCCGTCATGCACTGCGCCATTGGGGTGACTAAGGAACCAACCCGTGGCCTCTGGCATATTTATTTGCAAGGAATAAACGTATTCAGAGCCATCAATATCATCATCAACAAACTGAGCAGCGCCATCGAGAGAAATAGCACTGCCATCGGTACTGACTAAAGGCCCCGTCGTTTCAATGCGCGTATTATTATCAAGTGCATTGTCGGGATCGACCTGAGCATCCACATTAACGTTTACATTACCCGTTACATCTTTACTAACACTGACATTGGTTTCACTGGTATCGGTAATGGTCCAGGTAACTGGTAAAGCAAAATCACCTGATGCATCTAAAGGTGGCTGCCAAGTTAAGCGATTACTGCTAATAAGATCTGCAACCGTTGGGCTTGTGCCATCAACAAGGGTACTGAGCGTGATAGAGCCACTACCTATATCTACGCCGTCTAATAACAGGCTGCCCTGGCTAACATTTAAAACAAGCTCAGTGACTTCCTCACTGCCATCCACATCACTTAGGCTGGGTGTTAAATTCAGCACAACAGCAATATCTTCTGCTCCGCTACTGCTGGTATTAAGGCCATCATTACTATCAACAATAGGCGCAACATCAATGACTAAAGTCATTGGGAAGGTGCCTGAAGCCCCATCTGGCTCAGTATTTACTTGGCTCAAATTAAGCGTTATCTGACCACTAAAATCGGCTGGTGGCCTAAGTTGATAGGTCGCCAAGTCAGAAGCTTTAATTTGGTAAATAGGCTCATCACCATTAAAACCAAAGATGGCTAGGTCGAGGCTCTCACCAGAGGCTCCTACAATTTCAGCGCCCTCGGGCACGCCCGTTAGCAGCATGTTGATTTGCTCGGAAGCATCATCATCTTGTGTAGCAACACTGAAGTTAAGCTTAATCAACTCATCTTCATCAAAAGCCGCCACACTACTAATGATCATACTGCCATCGTCATAGGACCAATAGCCGTCTGGGCCTGGGCCTATATCCGGCTCATCAATCACGCCTTTAACATCAATTTTGATATCTTTACTGGCACTGCGCTGGCTTTCATCTCCAGCATCTGGAGCCACGCCATCTTGAGTGCTTTCGTGAGAGATGGCGGTCACCGTAATGGTAAAAGGGCCACCATTGGTATAAGAGCTAATATCTTCGAGGGGCCGCAGTACGACATTACCCGCATCAAGATCCGCCGCTTGAGCTTCGTAGCTTGTACCTGAACCTGTAACAATCGCACCATTAAGACCAACAACACTCCACCCTGTGGGCACGATAAATTCAAAGCTAAGTGTTTCGGAACCGTCGTTATCAGAGAGAGAACCACTGACCAAACGGCTGAGGTCAATATCAACGTCTTCCAGACTGCGATAGTTAGGCGTCACAATTAAGCTAGGGTCATCAGCCACTGGGCTAACATCAAAATTAACTGTACGACTGTCTTCGGCCGTATCGTGGTTATCCCCTTCTGTGGCAATGGCACTGATGTCAAAGCTGGCCGTACCTGCAAAGTTGGCGACAGTGCTCGCATGCAACTGAGCCACTTGCGCCGCGCTAAGTACTGCACCCTCTGAGACTGCTTGGCCACTGTGCGTAAGCACAAGTCCTGTGCTGATATTACTAATACGAAAACTTAAATTTTCTGAGCCATCAACATCGTAGAGTGCCGCTTCAAGATCTAAATCAACACCACCATCGTCTTCTTTAAATTCATAAGAGTAAACTGAAGCGCCATCATCCCACACAGGGGTATCAGCGACTGAAACGACCGTAATCGCGCCAAGCTCATTGATACTGACATCACCAATATCGGTGCTGATCGTCGCAGTCACATCCAGGGCTGGGCTGGTCGTGGCCTGACTCTGATTTAAAGCAGGGATGTATAACAAAGTACCATCGGGCTCGACTGAACCTGGGTTGGCCCCAGCAGGTAATACCCGTAACTGAGCTTGGCTCAAGAAAGGATTGCCATCACCATCAACCGCCAAAGCAATACCATTGAGGGTTAAGGTGCCTCCAGCCAGTGCAGCCAAATCAAAGGTAATCGAAGTAACGGTTTCGTTTTGATCCAAATCTCCTGGATTTACAACCAAGTCACTGATATCTAAGTGGGTATCTTCCTGTGTGTCTAAATCCGGCAGAATAATATTACCGTCGGCATCATGCACATTGATGGTAAAAGTATTACTACTCTCAACATCACCATCAAAATCCCGCGTCACATAAGTAATCACATCAGTATGCACATCACTTAATTCAAAGGCCGAACCAGCCTGTAAGACATATGAGCCATCTTGCTCAACAGTTAAGGTGCCATATGCCTGAGACATATCATCAAAGAGAGCAATCACAAACTGGCCACTGCCATTGGGGCTAAAGTCCGTACCCTCATAGCTCATTTGGGTAATTTCAGCACCATCACTACCACCGGCAGTACCAGGCAGTAAACTGCCACTAACGGTTTTACCTTCATCTACATCTCGGATAATGGCCTGAGCCACAGGCACATCATCGGTCACCGTGAGTGTGAAATCTGAATTGGAGCTATCACCATCGGCATCGGTGATATCAATAGAAAAATCAATCTCTTTATCGTTGCGGCCATTAGCATCATCGTGATCAATGGCTCGACTAAAACGCACCGTATATTCATTATCGGTCGTATTAAAAAATAGGCGGAAAACTTCATCACCACCGCTAGTTCTGGCTATCCACCAACCATTGCTATTGGGTGAATTCGCTAAAGTAACTGCCTCGCCACCGCTGCTCACGGCGGTATTCATCGTAGGCACAACCGCAAGAATGTCATCACTGTGGCCATCGCCGTAAGCAGACCCCTTATCGCTGTCATGATCATTGCTCTGCAGCACCAACTCATCCACTGCAACATCATCTAGCACATCAATTTGTGGGTCACGACCATCATCAATGGTGATATCTACGTTTGCCGAACCTGTTGTACCATCGGAGTCGGTAACTTGCACTGGTACGTTGAGCACAAGAGCATCACTGCTTCTATGATCAATAGCGCTGTGTAATACAAAACGCAGTTCGGCCGTGCCACCTGTGCCCGGGTCAATGTCTAATGAGTCGGGTAGGTGTAGAGTAAAGATACTGACATTATTGCTATCAACGGCATCAAGAGTTCCATCAAAGTTGTCTCGCCATATCAGCTGGCCGCCATTCTTAGTGATGTCATCACCATTGGCATCTTGCACAGTTGTGCCAGTAGCAAGATCGTAACCAATGGCAACGATGCGATCTTCGGCAGCCGATATAGTTAAATCGGTTCTTGCCTCATTGCTTAAGCTGTTGCCATCTTTAGCAGGTAACTCGGTGACTTCGAGACTTGCGCCATCTAAATTGGGCGCATCACCGTCATTAATGGTGACTTCTAAGTCGATATTGCTTGTATCACCATCCACATCTGTTGCGACAACAGGTAATAACAGCTCTATGTCGCCATCATTTACACCGTTTTCTAATTGATCAACCGCCTGAAATAGCTCAACGGTGTAGTTAGCTGCTGTGTCGAGCTCGGCGTTGATATTGGTGTCCAGAGTGACTTCAAGCACCTTGTTACTACGATCATTAGGATCACTTTGATTAACAAAGTAATACAGCAGGGTTTGGCTATCGGCAGCTGTACTGACATAAGTTGCAAGCTCGACACCACCACTGCTTAACGAAGGATAAACCGTTTCAACAAAAGCCAGACTAGCTATAGGGTCACTGCCAACCTCTAAGTTAACAGTACCGCTAGACATAGTGGATGGGCTCGCTGCCAAAGCGGTTTCTTCTAGAGCTACCGCCGGCACTAGGTCCATACTCGGATCTTGGCCATCGTCAAAACGCAGCTCTAACACAGCGTTATTGGTGGGCGTACCTGTATCAATATCGTGGGCAAGCACATCAGCATCAAAGACAATCTCATCACCACTTAGGTGGTCTAGAGGGCGCTCAACCTGAACACGCACACTCATATCAAGATCACGGCCATTAGATACGGCGCTTAAAGTCGCAGTGAAGATTGTGTGCGAAACAGTACTTGCGATAATTTGGGCATCACTGGTGCCCATAGCAAAAGTAACTGCTTCACCATCGCTGGTTATTCCCATCGCATTCAAACGATCGATTAAAGCGTTGTCTGTGTTATCAAACTCAACACTGCCTGGGTCTAAAGCATCTGTACCAGCAGTGACGTTAAGCACACGAGTAATATCGGAATCAAGCTCACTTAAATCGAGTTCAGTATAAGTACGCTCACTGTCATCAAGTGTACCGCCTGCGCCATCATGGATAGTGATCCGTAGGTCAGCGGTATCCATATCACCATCGGGGTCTACTGCGGTATAACTAATCAGCACCTCAGGATCAGCAACGGAGTTGTCTAGATCCTCATTGGCAACGAAGCTCCAAGTACCGTCGTAGTTAACGGTAAGTTCGCCCTCTGGAAAGCTATGAATAGCAGGTGTCGTGGGAGTAACGGCGATATCCGTACCATTTACCGTAATAGACGTTAGGGTCAACGGACCTTCAAGCGAGCTATCGTTGTCAAACACATTACCTGTCACGGTTAAGGCTTCGTCGACTTCAGCTCGGTCATTGAATAGGAAAGGATGTACATCACTGATGGTGATATTCACCGGTGCGGTTAGGGTTTCACTGGTGGCATCGGCATCGTTTTGTGTGGCATCGATCCAAATACTAGTCTCTAAAGAATCTTCACCAGCAGCTTGATCTACCCCCTCATGCAAAGTCACTGTCAGGCTTGCATCAGCATTAAGTTCAGCAGTAAAAACAACCGCGCTATCACCACTTCGCGTTGCCGTTAGGCTTTGACCATCAGCAGCCACCATAACCGTAATAGCATGACCATTAGAAGTCAGAAGCTCTAAGTCAGCTTGAACGCTACTAATAGCGTATTCATCGGCTTCAGTAATATTAAGATCACTGGTGGCGGTCGCTAGTACATCAGGCAGAATAATACCCAACTCAAATAGACGTATGCTGTCGGGCATGGCTATGGTCGGCGTACTATCCGTCGCTTCGTTGCCAGCCACATCATTAACCGAGGCAGTTAAGGTCCAAGGCACACTTCTATTCAAACCGCTCAAAACACCAACATTGACACTCCAAGCACCGCCAGCTACATCTGCTGTGAAAGTATGTGAGTTTGCACCATCGCTGATAGTAAGACTCAGTTCTTGGTCGTCTTCAGCACTTGTTGTACCAGTGATAACCGTTGGGCGCAGTAAAATAAAGTCTGTAATATCAATCGCGTCTGGATCGATATCAATCATAAGCTCGGTATCAAGGGCGGCGGTATCCGAAGCACTGGCCGGGTTGCCAGCCTGATCGCTGACACTGGCCACGGCGCTTAAGGCACCATCAATAAATCCGGCCGCCACAAGATCCTGAGCATCGGTCTGCCAAATGCCTCCAGCCTGTACCGTCGCTGTCACACTGAGCTCGTTAGCCGGTGAATCGCTGTCACTGATAAGCACCGTAACTTCTTGCCCTACCTCAACCCCCGTGACGGTACCACTAAGAGTAACCGCTGTTGCTTCACTAGCGCTGTAATCTTTGTCACCATCAAAAACAACCGTAATCTCAGCAAGAGTATCTTTTGTTAGGCTGATGTCGTCTTCAGCAAAGTTACCCGGAGCATCGTAACCACTGACATCCACACTGAGCTCACCGTCAGCAAGGCCAGCAATGCTATTGGCGAAATTCCAAGTGCCATCCGCTTGTACAGTAGCGGTACCCTCTACGGTATCGCCATTAATATCGGTGATCACCACATCAAGCACTTGGTTCTGATCAATATCGATCGTTGTACCGTCGAGAGTAAAGCCTGCCACTTCTGCGGCGTTATAAACGGGCCCGGCTGCTGGGTCAGTGATATCGATTTCGGCAATAGGGTCGTATTCGATGGTGGTGCTAACAGACGCATCGTTACCTGGGCTATCGCTGACTGTCGCCGTTAATGTCAGCGTGCCTGGTTCAAGCCCCGCTAGGTTTAAGCCAGAGGCAGACCAAAGATCAGCCGCGACCAAAGCCGCACTAGGTACCTCAACCGTTGCCCCGAGGCTATCTTCAATCACTAAGCTAACAGCGCTGTTATCATCGACGTCAACGGTTGTCCCCTCGGCAAGTGCCGCCAAGGCTTCAGTCGCATTTAAGATATTGTCTGCATCATCAAATACAGCGGTGATTTCAGCGGTCTGATCAATAGCTTCAACTAAAGAAGCATTGGCAACAATGCCACGCGTATTGCTGCTTGTTGCCTCTATAGTCAGTGGACCATCAGCTAGGCCACTGAGATTTATATTGCTTACACTCCAAGCATTATTAGAGACTGTTGTTGTGATCGTGACTTCATCGCCATTGACATCCCGCCAAACCAGATCGACATCACGACCGTTTTCTATATTGGTGGTCACACCGCTAAAACTGGCCGAAGGCGCTTCGTATTCGTTGTAGATATGATCATTGTCGGCACTAACGATGGTGATGGTCGGTGCGTCGAGAATATCAATAGTCAAATCAGCGCTGCGTACATCGCCGTCGTGATCTTGCGCATTGTACAAAGCAACGACTTGCGGCAAAGCGCCACTGTGATCAAGATCGGGGTTGGCATCAAATTGCCAGCTACCATCTTGATTGACTGTTAAACGACCCTCGGCGTAGTCATAAACAGCGGGCGTACCTGCCGAGATAGTAATCACATTACCCTCTGCCTCGATACTCACCAGGGTCAGCGGGCCTTCTAGGCTTGTATCGTTTGTTAAGACATTACCACTAACACTATAACCTTCGGTGATCTCATCACTATCGTCAACTAAGTTGGGGGCAACGTCGGTGATCGTGATGTTAACTGGGGCTGTTACCGTTTCACTTGTGCCATCGGCATCATCTTGAGTTGCATCCAACCAAAGCTGAGCAACTAGGCTGTCTTCACCCACAGCTTGATCTAAACCTTGGTACAAACGCAGATCGACATTGCCGCCATTAATAGCCGCATCCAAGACCAACGTGTCACTGCCATCGTTGCGTGTGACTTGTAGACTCTGGGCATCGCCGGCAACCGTAACGGTGAGAGCAAAGCCCATGGATGTTAAGGTACTGAGTGCACTTTGATTGGCACTTAAATTAAATTCATCTGCATCGCTAATGTTGATACTGGCACTCGCGCTATCTGTACCACTCGTATCAAAGACAATTTGCTCTGATAGCGTCACGGCACTGGGTAGCACTAAGCTCGGTGTTGCATCATTGGCAATATTGCCAGCCTCATCTTGAATCTGAGCATCGAGCTGCCACGCCACAGCATCCGACAAAGAACCACTTAATTGGACATCCACCGACCAAGAGCCATCGGATTGCACCAAACCACTAAATTGCTCTGTATTACTGCCATCACTAAAACTCAACGTGACACGTGTGCCCGCTTCACTATTGGTACTGCTACCGCCAATAGTAAGAGCCGATAATGATCGAATATCGTCGATATTGATGGCATCGGGAGCTATATCTATGGTTACTTGCGTATCTAGCTGGGCCGTGGTGGAGGCACCAGCTGGATTACCAGCTAAATCGACGGTAGACACTTCAGCACTGAGCTGGCCATCAATAAAACCGGCGGCCTGTAAATCTAAAGCCTCGCTCTGCCAACGGCCACCATCAACTAACACCATCACTGAGATTTCATTGGCCGGATTTGCACTATCTCTTACGATAAGATCGATGCTTTGCCCATCTTCAACGCCAAAAACTAAACCACTTAGGCTAACTGCGTCGTATTCGAACACGCTGTAATCTTGGTCACCATCAAACTCAAGCGTAATCACAGCACGGGTATCTTTTGTTAGTGAGATACTATTTTCGGCAAAGTTACCGGGTGCATCATAACCACTGACATCGACCTCTAGCTCACCATCGGCAAGCCTGTCTATGCTGCTACTAAAAGCCCAAGTGCCATCATTTTGCACAGTTGCAGTACCACTAACCGAGTCGCCATTTTCGTCAGTGACAACAATATCCAAAATCTGGCCGGCATCGATATCAACCGTGGTACCGGTAAGTGTAAAGCCTGCTACTTCCGCGGCGTTATACACTGGCCCTTCGCTTGCAACGATACTGTCGATCTCAGCAATCGGATCGTACATAACCGTGGTGACAACATCGGCATCATTGCCCGGGTTATCACGAGAACTCACCCTAAGCGTAAGCTCACCGGCAGCCAAGCTTGAAACATCTAAGCCCGAGGCCAACCATGCATCACTCTCAACTTCGGCTGTACGGAAGAAATTAAGGCTAACACCTAAGCTATCGGTCACGGTGATATTAACGCTATTACCATCGTTAATATCCACCGTACTACCACTTACCTGCATGGCCGTTGCTTCATTGGCGTTCAGAATGGCGTCGTTGTCATCCACCTGAGCCGTGATTTCAGCCGTCTGATCAATCGCCTCTTCGATACTGTTAGAGGCCTCTAAGCCCTCTAAATTTGTGCTTCGAGCCGTCACAGTGATAGGGCCGTCAACAAGACCACTTATATCGGGGCCATCGACCTGCCAACGCCCACTTTCAACAATACCGATTGCCTCAACTTGTGTGCCGTTGGCATCGGTGACGGTCAGTGTGACGCTCTGGCCATCTTCAATGTTGAGGCTTAAGCCTCTAAACAAAGGTGAAGGCGCTTCATATTCATTGTAAATGTGGTCGTTGTCGGTGCTCTGAACCAAAATAAGCGGCGAGATTTGCAATAAGGCCTCTCCACTCACCTCAGCGGGATTACCAGCCTGATCAATCGTGGATGCCGTAAACTGAATCTCGCCATCAGCCATTGTTGAAATATCAGCAGCAAGCGCCCAAGTACCATCAGCATTGAGCAAGGTCTCGAAGCTAAGCTGCCCGCCATTGACATCGGTAACAACAAGTTCAACAAGTGCACCTGCTTGTACATCTGAGAAATGACCACTAAAAGGCGCAGCGCGACTTTCGACTAGATCAACCCAAGGATCACCACCATTGTCGACCTCGACACTGTCACCTTCGGCCAAAGTATCAATCACACTTGTATCTTCTGAGTCGATACGATTGTCATAAGGATCCGTAATGGATGCAATGACCGTGATAGGACCCTCAGCAAGCTGACTAATATCGGCTTGCTCAAGTAAATAGCTGCCGTCGTCTAATAGAGGGGTCGTAAAAGCGAGGCTGCGACCTTGGCTATCGGTAACAAGCAAATCTACGGTTCTGTCAAAGCCCGCCTTGACCGTTGTACCGCTGATATCAACATGAGTAATCTCAAAGCGGTTAATCCACTCATCACCACCATCTTGGATCTGTACAGTGATGCTCGCATTAGGATCTATCTTGCCAATGAGCTCATGTTGATCTGGCTCTGGAGCCAACTTTTCAGTATCAAAACCATGAGTTTGGAAGCCTGCTTCAGCCAAGGTTTCGCTGTTATCACGATCAATATCACTAAATTGCTGGGCTAAACTGCCAGAATTGGGCAGGGTATTGGCGCTGGATTTATTGAGTTTTAAGCTACTTACATTGGTGGGGGAAGGTGCGAGGCTATCTTGCCCTTGGCTATCACGCCCCTCTATTTGCTGAGCTTTACGGGCCTCAATATCTTTAATTTGTTCTGGGTTTAAATCAGCCTCACCAAGAACCACGGCGCCATCTGGAATTGATTGCCCTGCTGGCAATAGGCTCATAGAACCATCGTCAGTTAGAACCCAAACCTCTTCACCTATAACCAGATATATCGTTGAGTCCATCCCACTCTTCCCTTATGCCAATACTTCAGAGCCATTGCGATAAGCCGCTTCAAGCTTATGCCGATTAGATGCATACATTGTAAGGAAATTCTTGCTATTTATGCTATAGCCGACGGGCTAAATCGAGGAAGGATTAATCTTTTACAGGGCAAAGGACATAAAAAAGCCCCCAAACCAGGGGGCTAAAAAGGGCAGAGCCTAAATCAAAACCCAATAAAAATCAGATCGTGATTACACAGCAACTGCGGTGGCGCAAAGGCCACCACAGTACACACAAAAATTAGAACTGATATTCCAACAATAAACGTACGTCACGACCAGGAAGTGGCGCTTGATCCTTAATATAAGAACTGTGCACTCGACCTTCGACGTCGTTTAAGTTGTCACCAACCAAGGATACTCGCCACTCACTTGAAGGACCGTACCAGCGATAAGCAATGCTTGCATTCATCATCATATAGGCATCGGTGCTGGTTTCGAATTCAGCCAAACGATCCTGCTCTAAATGCTGAGTAAAACCAATTTGACCCGACCATGCGCTGTCATCGTAGTGGAAACGCAAACCCAAACGATCCGCTGGCATTCTTGGCAACCAGTCACCATCTACTAACTCGCCACGAACAGCATCTGCCCATAACTCAGCCTTTAAGGTACGAGTTAACGCTTGCATGACTTGAGCCTCAAAGCCCCACAGCAATACATCACCCTGCTGGGTAATATAAACGGGCAGCTCACCATGATCATCATGATGGCCGTGTTCTTCGTGTTCTTCGTGTTCTTCGTGTTCTTCGTGTTCTTCGTGTTCTTCGTGCTCTTCGTGCTCTTCGTGCTCTTCGTGCTCTTCGTGCTCTTCGTGCTCTTCGTGCTCTTCGTGCTCTTCGTGCTCTTCGTGCTCTTCGTGCTCTTCGTGCTCTTCGTGCTCTTCGTGCTCTTCGTGCTCAAGATCACTAGAGTGGATACCGGTATTCGCCTGATAATAAAAATCATCAATACGATTAACATACGCGTTTAATACAAAAGCCGTTGAACCTTCAAACTTCTTCAAACTCAACTCAAGATTGTTTGAGCTCTCTTTTTTCACATCGCCCACGTATTCAACATGCCAATGATCACCTTCAGGAACCAACTCATACGCAGCACCTACCTCGTAGCTATTGGTGCCAATATGAGGCCCGTTAGCATAGAGCTCCGTTGAAGAAGGGCCACGCTCAGCATGACTAATTGCTATACCGGCGTTATAACCATCGGTAAATTCCCATACACCACCAGCTGAAAAGCTTAAAGGCGTGAAGCTTTGCGAAGGCAAATCACCGTCGACATCAAAATCCATATGCTCAGCGCGAGCGCCTAACTGCCACAACCAGTCGTTCCAGTGGTACTCTTCAAGTACTGCCACAGCCATTGATTGAGTCGTTGAATCTGGGCTAAAACTTTCTTCACCACGGCTTTTATATTCTTGCTGCTTTAGGTCTAAGCTCACAGCACCACGCCAGCCACCAATTAACTTATGACCCAAGTCGGCTCGATACTGCCAAGCATCGTTGTTAATCTCGGTTCCAAGCTCCTCAACACCATCAACAATGTGATATTCCTTGTGCTCATACTCGCTAAAGCTCAATTTACTCTGAAGAGAATTAAACACACCGTAGTCGAACTCAAGCTCAGTGAGCCACTGCCAGCGTGACTGCTTTAACTGCGCCTCAACACGGTCTTCGTGCTCATCTTCGTGCTCGTGCTCATCTTCGTGCTCCTCTTCATGCTCATCATGATCTTCACCACCATGGGCATGACCAGGTACACCGTAGCGTTTATCAACTTGCTCATAAGCCAAACCACTGTAACCATTTTCAAATAAGCGACTTAAGCCCAAAGTAAAGTTGGAGCTTTGTGATGCACTGTCGTCTAAGTGGCTTTCATCCAGCGAACTTGGCAAGCGGTAGTCTTCACCATCGCTGTACATGCCTTGAGCACGCCAAGCCCAATTGTCAGTGCCAGAAGCGACGGCCGCCTGAGCTTCTTTTTGCTCTGAGACAGAGCTGTATTTAAGATTAATTTGACCTTCCGTTTCCGAAGACTGAGGCACACGCTTATCAACGACATTCACTACACCGCCGATCGCACCACTGCCATAAAATAAGGTGGCAGGCCCGCGTAATACTTCGATCTGTTGAGCAGATGCTGAATCTGCAGATACCGCGTGATCCGCTCCGGTTCGACTGATGTCAGCCGCATCCAAACCATTAACGGTAATCAATACTCGAGGGCCATCTAAGCCACGAATAACTGGGCTAGAGCTGACTGGGCCGTAATAATTAGATTGAACACCAACTTCAACTTTTAAGGCCTCCCCCAGACCTTCTTGAGAGCGATCTTTTAACTTATCACCACTTAATACAGAGATAGCCTGAGCCGACTCCAATGTACTGGCATGCACAGGCAGGCCAATCACATCTAACTGCTCGATCAGTGCACGCTGCAGTTGCACCTGCTGAGCTTCAACACCGGGCTTTAACCACACATTTTTGTGGTTGTAGCTTTGAGCATTAACATGCACTTCAAGCTCATCGGCATCGGATTCAAAGCGAAAGAGCCCTTGCTTATCACTGTATACTCGTTGTTTTTGGCCAACGATACTAAGGCTAGCGCCTTCTATCGGTTTGCCTTGTTCATCAATTAACTGCCCGTGAAACTCCGCCGCATAGCTCGTGCTCGCCAGCAGTAAAAAACCAGATAAAAACAATATTAACTTCATAAGATCCCCCAAAAGACCCAGATATGATACAACATATCTTTTTGAGTGCGGTAGTAAGAATATAGGTAACTGCACAAATAGATAAGAGCCGCTAGGGTAAAGCGGCTCTATGACAGACTATTTAAGACAATACGAATTAAGGCTTAACCCGCTAGAGAGCACTCTTGACACAAACCACGTAACTCAAGCTGCTGATTGGAAAGCACAAAGCCAGTACGCTCAACACTCCCCCTTAGTTCCTTAACAAGCTCAGCACGCAGAGCGATTTCCTCAACCTTATGGCATTTATCGCAGATAAGAAATTGTGGAATGTTATGTTCATGCTCACAGGTGATATGTGAACAAGCCAAGAACTGGTTGGTGGTTTCAAGCTTGTGTACAAGCTTGTGCTCAACTAAAAACTGTAAAATACGATAAACAGACATAGCTGGAAGCTTATCGCCATAAGCTTCGGTATAGGCATCAACCAACTCATAGGCAGTTAGGGCCTGATGCTCAATCAGCAACAAAGCCAATAGGTGCTTACGCTTAGGGGTCAAACGTACACCGGCAGAAACACAGTCGTGCTCTGCTCTTAAAAGTGCTTTTTCTACATGGACTGGAAAAGTAAGAGGCACCACATCTACCAAGATTCATTAAAACAAGTAGGCGCATTATGCACGCCCACTTGCATTAACAAAACCGCCTTAATTAGGCATTTGCCAACTGGCGGCCACCCACGATACGTGTAAATGGGTCAAACAACTTATTAAACAAGCTGGTTTTCTGTTCACTAAGCGAGAGGGCATAACGCTCAGCAACAGCAATTGCAGCACAATTTATGATATCTAAGTTACCCGCATGAGCAGGAATCCAATCCCCCATGCCACTAACCGTTACTTTAACTAATAAGTGCTGGCCACCCAGTTTTGTTTCGATGCTTAAGCCAGGTACATAACGCTTTAATTCTTTCTCTCTCACTTCAAGAGCTTCCAGCGCTGTCATATGCTCAGACTCGTCGATAGAGAAATTTAAGGTAGTACACATGGTTGGCTGACGACCCGGCTCATCGACCTCCAAATCGATGCACACATTATCAACACCGGCAAACTGGTTAATCGCCTTGCTTGTCGTTGCATAATAATCGTCAATATTATCTAAAGTAGCTTGGCCAATGCTGTCATCACTCACTAGAGTATGAACACTGACTGACTTTAAGGAAGGTACTGCTTTTTTGACAGCTTCACAAACGGGTACTGATGCTTGGCCACCACATGTCACCATATTGACATTTGACTCTTTTAATATGACCTGCTCATTTAAAGCAGGAATACAAAGAGGGCCCATTTTTGCTGGCGTTAGATCAATGGCCTTGATGCCTTTCTTAGCAAAAACCTTGGCATGCTCACGGTGGTGCTCAGCCCCTGTCGCATCAAAAACCAGCTCACATTGATGACTATCATCCTCAAAAGCTTTAATTCCTAAGTCACTAACACGAACGCCTAATTGTTGAGCTTTTTGCATACCTGGCGACTGCAAATTACGCCCAACGAACAATTCACAATCCATTTGTTCCGAGCGCAATACCTTCATTAACAAATCAGTACCAATCTTCCCTGTACCAATTATGCCCACACGTAATTTTTGCCTTCCTTTCTCGTAGCTACTTTCTACCATGCGTACATCCTCCATCTAGACCGCATAAAAATTCGTCCCCCTTATCTAAACAAAACCTCAAGAAAATAACAGAGGAGAAAAGCGGAATTAGGACTCAAAAATAAAATAAATACGCGACTATCTTTTTATTGGCACCTTAAACAACCTCACTAATAAAACTGAAACAGACAAAATAGATAAAGTAATTACGCCGCTTTAAAGACACAGCTAAAAGCGAGCAATAAGAAGTGACCTCAATCAAAACCAGACCTAAATGGCGCCCTTATCGACATAATGGTACGTATATATAAAAAGGTTATAGCCCCGCTGTAACAAGTAGAAAATCATTTAACAAACATGCAAGATCAGATTGATTTTTTGTGTATCATGCCGCATCTTAAAATGACACATTTATACAATCTTTCTTACAAGGCGGCACTCAATGGAAAGAATCGATCTCAAAAACATTGAAGAGATATTGGGAATTCAACCCCCTTGGCATATCAGCTCTGTAGAATTTGATGCTCATCGCCACATTGCAAACATCTATATTGAAAGCAAAGATAAGAAAAAACTATTTGGTTTTATAGAGAATAATAAAAACAACGATTTTGAAAAACATGCAGGCCAGTGGATTTATATGCCACTAGGAAACTATAAGTGTGTGATTCATGCAGAAACGCCTGCACCGGGCAGTGACAATATTACCCTTACTAGCTTAAACACCCCCTCTTATTTGGGTAACCCAAGCCGTAACTACTCCAACTATTTATTACAGCAAGTAGCTTTAGCGAGTATCAGTGGTGTTCCCGAGTCATTAACTTGTTCTCAGTTTCAAATCAGCTCCGAGCTTTATTCGCAAATTAAAGACGACATCAATAAAGCACCAGCTCAAACACAGTCACTGGTTTATCTACCTACAGAAAGTGACCCAATCTGGGCAAGAGTTCTTAAAGACCAAATTCATGTACGTACAAACTTGCTGCCATTAAAGTTATTACTCTCAAAACTAAAACTTGCAGCAGCAAAATCTAATGACGAAGAAGAACTGGTTGCTCTCGCCAGCAAGCTACGACAGTTCTGTATTGCAAATATTAGTCAGCTGGATGACGAGATCGAACAGCTATGCGGAATTAACAATGAAAAAGCTCGCCGCCAAGCCGCAGCAAAGAAACAAAAGCAGCGCTTAGTACTACCCGCTTTAAAGAACCCTGTGTGGATAGACCTACTTACCGGCAAGCTCAGCCTAAATTCGCAAAGTGTACCACTTAACCTGCTTATCTCTCGTCAGCGTATCGTCTTTTTACGCGGCCAAGATAGTGCCACACGCGTTGGTGCTATTGAGACCTTAAGAGAATATGTAAAACGCCACCACCGTACACTTAAGCCTGAACTGGTACTGATTAACCGTGCCATGGCAATCAATGAAAAAACCAAAGTGCGTTTGCCCAACCCAGATCACACCATCTGGCAGCAAATTTTAACTAATGATGAAACCGTACCTAGCGATAATATCGCCTACAAACTATTAATTGCTAAATTACGCGCACAGGTCAAAAGCACCCAAGATCCGGTTATTAAACTAGAGGCCGCACGAAGCATCCGCAACTTTATGCAGCAAAACCAAAAAGCTCTAAAACGAGAATTGAATGCTGTAGTTACTCAAACAAACGCCAGCTAAGCACATTCGTATTAACACTGGCTACATATTGAAGTAGCTGCTGTATTGTTATCCTAGGAGAGAATCATGGCCGGAGACGGAAATATCGCTTTTAATAATGAACTGCTTGATCGTGAAACGGTCATTCAAAAAATTGAACAGGGCGATTACTTAATCATTGCTGGAGACGAAAGCCAGCTTGAAGGGCTACCATCAGGAAACTGGATTGCAGGTAGCATCCCCTATTTTATGTCTAGTGAAGGTGGTTTAACAGATCAAAATAAGCTTTACGTTAACACCCTCGAGGGCATTAACAGTAAGCTACCTCGTGTCACCATGTACGATGTGAAGTCGATTTCACGTATCGCCAAAGAAAGCCCAGAGCATGGCTTTACGATTGTCATTCTTCCAGCATCTTCTGAAGTACATCTAAGCTACGCTCAAGAAGCGCCAGATTTTCCGAATATGTATTTCTCGCCCATTATCGGTTGGATTAGCGGTGTACACTTAGATCAACTCGGCAGCCAAAGCCCTAAAGTTGGTTTTGGTCCCGCTTCAGGCATGCTAACAGGCAGCCAAGCTGTAGCGATGCATGTACCTCTGCACGAAAACCAAGTTGCACAAGTTAAGACCTTAAATCTATTCACTCAAGGTAGTGGCCCTGCCATTTCTTTTAGTGAAAAAGGTTTTAGTACAAACGACTGTAACATCGGTGGCCAAACAGCCAAACTAGCTGACTACATTAAAGAAAACAATATTGATACACGCTTACCTTTAGTAGCCGATTACTGTGGCATGATGGTCAACGTCAGCATACAAGAAGTCCTGAGTGACGAGGTAAAACTTTACGCGCCCGTCTTCCCCGATATTGAATATCACTTCGCGACGCCGGTAGATAACTACGTTGAAGCATTTAATAAAGAGCTTTCTCAGCACAACAATCATGCAACTACATTTTCTTGTAACTGTATCTTGAACTTCCTTTATTCTGAATTGGAAGGGCAAAAAACTGGGCAGTTCACAGGCCCTATGACCTTTGGCGAGGTTGCTTATCAACTAGTCAACCAGACTATGGTTTATCTCTCTATAGAAAGCAGTTAAAGCCATAAGATAACTAGACACAAAAAGCTCTTAACTGAACCTTTAAACAGATCTAGTGCAAACAAAAAGGCCGCATCACTTGTGATGCGGCCTTTTTAATACTCAAGAAACAATATTTTAATTAAACCTTCGCTACAAAATTAAACTCCAGCCTGGGCGAAAGTGGCACTTACTATGTCTTGCGCCTCACTTAAAATACGTTGCAAATGCTCATCACCAACAAAGCTTTCGGCATAAATTTTATAGATCTCTTCGGTACCAGAAGGTCGCGCAGCAAACCAACCTTTGGCAGTCACCACTTTTAAACCACCTACAGCCGCATTATTACCAGGTGCATGTGTAAGCTTAGCGGTAATAGTGTCTCCAGCTAAGGTTTCAGCTTGAACAGCATCCGCACTTAATGATTTAAGGACGTCTTTTTGTGGCCCCGTCGCGGCTGCATCAATACGAGTATAAACTGGGGCCGAATACTTCTCTGTTAGCTCTTGGTAGAGCTCACCGGGATCTTTACCTGTGACTGCTTTAATTTCAGCTGACAGTAGCGCAAGGATAAAACCGTCTTTATCGGTACTCCAAACACTGCCATCTTTACGTAAAAAACTCGCCCCAGCACTTTCTTCACCGCCAAAACCATATGTGCCGCCATAGAGGCCATCAACAAACCATTTAAAGCCAACCGGCACCTCTGCTAATTTTCGCCCTAGATCTTCAACCACTCGGTCAATCATAGAGGAGCTCACCAAGGTTTTACCAACCATGAGTTGGTCAGACCACTGAGGACGATGAGTAAATAGATAATTAATGGCTACCGCGAGGTAATGGTTTGGGTTCATCAAGCCCACACTGGGTGTGACAATGCCATGGCGATCGTAATCAGGGTCATTTCCCAGAGCGACATCAAAGTCGTCTTTCATGTCGATTAAGCCGGCCATAGCTGAAGGGCTAGAACAGTCCATACGAATCTTGCCGTCTTTATCTAGACACATAAACGAAAAGGTCGGGTCTACTTCATTATTAACCAGTTCAATATTCAAACCCCAAGTCTTAGCAATCACCGGCCAGTAGGCGATACCTGAGCCCCCAAGCGGGTCGACACCAATTTTCACACCAGCTTCGGCTATCGCCTTCATATCAAGAACTTGGTCTAGGTCATCAACATAAGGCTGAATAAAATCATATTCTTCAACTTCAGCCCACGCTTCTGTAAATGACATTAACTCAACAGCCTCAGGATCTGTAAGGATGATCTCATTGGCACGCTCTTGAATCAGCGAAGTGATATCAGTATCGGCTGGCCCGCCATTAGGTGGGTTGTATTTAAAACCACCGTCTTCAGGAGGATTATGCGAAGGAGTAATAACGATACCATCGGCCAAACTTTCAGTTCGCCCTTTGTTATAAGCCAAGATAGCATGTGAGATAACCGGTGTTGGCGTATAACCACGTCCTTCTTGCACCACGACCTTTACACCATTGGCAACCAAGACCTCAATGCTTGTCATAAACGCACATTCACTTAGGGCGTGCGTATCTATACCGATATAACATGGGCCATCTATTTCATTTTTTTGACGATATTCGACTAGCGCTTGGCAAATGGCCGCAATATGCGCCTCAGTAAAAGAGCCATTATTAGAGCTACCGCGATGGCCAGAGGTACCAAAACTCACCAAGCTATCTTCGCTAGGGTCCTGTACATAGTAGTTACTTACTAGGCGGGGGATATTACACAGGTCTTGGCTCTGCGCGCGCTGACCGGCTCGTTTGTGTAAACTCATGGTATAGGTTCCATAACAATGAATGGCTCTGCCCGCTTGAATGCCAAGCACAATCGCTGGCTTAAAGCGCTGGGGACAGATGAAAAGCAAGGTTATTATATGCGAGTGCTTAAGTCTCGCGAAATCAGATGCATCAAATAAATCCTCAAGAACAGCAAAATCTTGCTATCAATCATGCCATTACTGGGGGTATTTCAGATTATTTTGAAAGCCTTGAGAAACAGCTAGATATATTTGTTAAACGCGAGTTCCTCTATCCCGGCTGCTGGAGAAATAACAAAGTGGCTTTTGGCTGGGATTTAATCAAAGCCCCTCTCAACCTCTTTTGGGCACCATTCTACCTACTAATACTATGTCTGCTTGGTCTAGCAAAATACTGTGGTTTGAGCTCAGCGGGCAGATTGGCAAAAGCTCTTCCTAGCGGCTTTTATACCCAAGTTCAAAAACAGCTTAACCGTAAGTTCAAACATACACTTTATAACAAAGCCGAACTACAACGCTCTATAGTAGCGCGTCTAGAGGCCATCAGCGGCACGGCCAAAATGCTAGAACCTGCAGCACAAGCAGAGCTGGAACAACAACTAGAGCGAATCATCAACGACACACTCGAGCAACTCATACTAAGTCGCACCGCCCATGCAGACATTGGCAATAGCCTTATAAGTACGGCGATAGGAGCGCTGGCATTTAAGAAGTTCAGCCCAGGTGGCATAGGTCTTGGACTGTTACTCGCCGCTTATTGGGCTCGCAGGCAAGCCGAGAGTGAATTTTGGCTCGGTCAGACGGCAGGCAAACTTTACTACTGGCTCTTCCCGCCTCAAGCAGAACTAAGCATACAGCTATCTGCCACAGCTATAGTTCTACTACTGCTTGCAGTCTTTGCCAGCTTCTCTGGTTTGATAAGTGACCCCATACTGGCGCTAACAGGCTCACATAAACGCCGCTTATTACGCATACAAAAGCAAGTAAAACGAGACCTACTACAGCGCTGCAATAGTCGCTATCGCAGCCTAGACCCTTATATAGCTCGCATTCTCGAACTCTTTGACAGTATCAAGGCACAACTGCCCATTTAAGATGCCTGATTCATAGACAGCCAAAGCTCAATAACTGGCAAAGTAGAGCTGCAACTCCTATTGTAAATTTATATACAGTTTAGGTTTTGCCATGAGTACTCTGCGGCATGTCATACGGCTCATTCCATTGAGCATGTTAACCATTACACCACTGCTAACCCTAGAGGCCAAAGCAGAGATCGATTTGCGCCTGTCCGGTTTTGGCAGCATAGGCGCACTGACAACCAACAGCGACAAACTAGGCTTTCGGCGAGACCTTTCAGACCCTAAGGCGAGCTATCAAGGTGAAATCAATATAAGCTCATTAAGCCTACTTGGCTTACAGGCTAATCTTGAGTTCAGTGAGAACGTCGAATTTGTTGGCCAAATAGTGTTACGGGAACAGCCCGTTCAAAATGCTGATACCATTTTAAAAATTGCCAGCCTAAATTGGCAAGCGAACGACAAGCTGGAGTTTCGTCTCGGCCGCAGTGCTCAACGTTTTTATATGCTCAGTGACAGCCGCCATATTGGTTTTGCCAACTTATGGACAATGCCCGTACAAGAGTTTTATGCACCTACAGGTAATAATTATCTAGATGGGCTGACGGCACATTATCGCTTAGACTTAGCGGGTGGGCTGCTTACTAGCAATTTTGCTTATGGTGAAACCGTTGTTGTTATCGAGGATGAAATTAGTGGCGCCAGCAAGCTCAGCTTTAACAACTCCTTTGGGGTTAGCCTCGAATATGAAAAAGGCGATTGGCTCACTCGGATATCATGGACAGAAAGCTCCAACGGAAAAGACTGGCCACAAGTTGAGCAAGCTCAGCAGGCTTTATTATATCTTAGCCAAATTTGGCCTGGTGCCATCAGCCTTTCAAGAGACCTGTCTATTGAGAATAAGACCGTAAGATACACCAATGCAGGTGTTTATTATGACAATGGTAAATGGAGTGTTATTAGTGAAATTGGTCATATAAAATCAGAGTCCTTATTGTTACCTACAACCAATAATGCTTATATTAGCCTCGGTCGTCATATAGACCTATTTACTCCTTATATTATTTTTGCAAGCTCACAAACTGAAACCCCTGATCAATTAACAAATATCCCTCCTGAAACAGGCCCGATGATAGCAGGCTTTGTAGATGTCTTTGGGCAAGGCTGGGATCAGGATACCTTTAGCGTAGGTACAAGATGGGACTTCCATTTCAATATGGCATTAAAAGCCCAGTGGGATTATAAACAAGTAGAAAAACAAGGAATGGGGCTTTGGTTTCGCGGAAAAGATGGCTTATACCCACAGCAAAATACAAACGTGCAAGTTATTAGCATTCGCTGGGATTTTACTTTCTGATGAATGCACATAAACGCCACCTTAAATCTCTCGGCTTTGCTCTTCTCTTATTGAGCGACATCGCTCTTGCTGATATTTTTGTGATTACCCATCCACAATCTGAGCTTAATGAATTAAGTAAAAAAGAGTGTATCGATATCTTTATGGGGCGGGCAAGACGCCTACCTAATGGCGATAAATTTGAAGCGATAGATCAAGCTAAAGGAAGCGATATCCGAAACAACTTTTATACTAAATTAACAGGAAAGTCGGTTTCTTATATTAACGCTTATTGGGCACGTCTTTTTTATACTGGTCGAGTACAGCCGCCAGCAGATAATTTCAAAAACAGCCAAGAGATTATTAAAGAAGTAACTGAAAACCCAAGTGCCATTGCTTATATCAGCAAAGAAGACCTATCATCTAAGGTCAAAGTAGTTTATACAATTAAAAATTAATCGCCTCGATACATAAGCACAGCATTCTTACCTGATTTTTTAACTTGATACATGGCCTTATCAGCTTGATCAGATAAAGTAGAAAAATCACTTAAGTGCTCATGACTGATAGCAATACCGATACTAGCACCAACATATTGTTCACTTTCTTTACCAGACTCATCCTTCAACAAAATTGGCTGCACTATCGACTTTAATACTTTTTCGCCAACCATAATTGCTTGATTTTCATTAACACAAGATAAAGCGAGAAGAAACTCATCTCCACCCCACCTTGCCGCAATATCAGTTTTTCTAACTGAATCAGCTATACGTTGCGCAACCACTTTCAGTAACTGATCTCCGGCATCATGACCAAGGCTATCGTTAATCGCTTTAAACCCATCCAAATCAATAAATACGATTGCGACTTCTTGCCCATCTTCATGGGCACTTAGCATATGCCTTGCTTTTCTTACCGCCGCTAAACGATTATAAAGTTGAGTCAAATCATCGTGACTAGCTTCGTATTCAGTTTTAACCAGCCTCTTTTTATCTTCTGTAAGATCAACAATATACACTAAGACACTGTCAAAATTCCCCTCAACAAATATCTTCACAAAGGTGAACTTATAGTATCGGGTTCCATCTTTTTCATTTTTTAAATCCACACTCACTTCAATAGAATGGGGATGTTCATAGTCATCATGCGCTTTAACACTTTTCTTAAGCTCTTCTTCTTGATCAGTAAACGCAGAAAGCCAACCATCTTTATTAAGCTCGAATACGTTCTCACCTAAAGCGGCTTTTACCAAAGATTCAAATTTTGGATTAGATGAACGTAACATTAAACGCTCATCACAGACAGCTAAATAATTATCTGAAAGATCAAATACAAGTTTTACATGCTTACTTATCTCTTCCGTTTTTCTTGCCAGTATTTGTTCCGTTATTATTTGTTTTTTTGCATTGACGAGCATTAAGTTGATTACCTTGCCAATAACCCCCAGCTCATCTTTGCGCCCCCCCTCTTTTAGCAAATGAACATTGTGCTCAAAATCGACCATCCGTAATTGTGATGACATACGAGAAATGGGTTTTGTTACAAGCAGGTAAGTAATTAAAGATATTGACGCGCTAATCAACAGAATCACAGAAAGAAGAACTAGCGCTGCATAATAGACCTGATCTCGAGCTTGCTGTGCAACGTGTTTATGATTTAGAAAAACATCAAGACTGCCCACTTCTTCACTCTTATCCCAGGGAGAGCTAATAATAAGCCGGCGAAACGTTTTTTCGGCAGGGCATAGGGGAGAAGAGCTTACTGTCATGCTTTCCGTACTTAAACGAGCACATGAGATAAGATCATTTAAAGCGAGGCCCTCGATCACCTCTCGAGCCAGCTCAGAATCTTCGATATAAGCCGCAGTTGAAGCCATGCTATAAACCGTAGCGATCAGACTATCGATGCTGCTTTCACTGCTCAGAGCAACCCTCTTCTGCAACGAGACATATGAAACGGCACTCATCACTAGCGCAAACAGAATTGCGATAGCGGCAATATAAAGTGCCAGCTTAGGTCCTAACTTCATTTACTGTGCTCAGGCAACGGTATTAGATGGAGGAAAGTGCGCATGACTTAACTATAGCTGGCTCTAGCAGCCTTGCTGACAACTATTTTTAGCTCAACTCAAGCCAAAACCCACCACCGCTTAGGCCCCTCACCCAAATGAAAAACTACAAACGAAAAAAAAGCCGCATAAGCGGCTTTATATCTATCAACAGGCAATAAACAAGCTTAAGCTTCAGCCGCCTCATCAGCTTGAGCTGCTGTTTGAGCACGCTTAAAGACTTCGTTTACGCTACCTAGTGAATGTAAGTGAGCGTGAGACCAAGCCAACCAACCTTTCTTAAACCACTCGTTGACGTCTTTTTCATCAAGCTTACTATGTAAAAGCTGTTCATCGATCACATATAGGTCATCCAAGTTGATCTTGCTCTCACCAACTTTAATACCGCCTTTAAATGGGCGAAGAATATCTTTCTCATTTAAGGCTGCACAAAAAGCTTCTGTCATTTGGTAACCGTGATCAACGGTTTTTAAGAAATCAACAATCGCCTTCAGAGTGTCTGTTGCCTCTGCCTCTTCACCTTCAAATAGGGCCTCACCCTCTTCTTCTTGCAGGTGTGGAGCGTCTGCATCAAACAAAACAATACCGTCTGAACTCAACACAAAAGGATAACGACGCACATAAGCAGGCACATAAGCATCCTGCCATTTGTCACCCATGTCATGACTTTTATTCTTAAATGATAAGATAGCAATAGGAACGCTCTTGCCGTCAGCATTCTTCACAAAAAAGATCGGGAAACTACGACTTGCTTGGAAAAACTCAAAACCTGCCAACGGCAAGCTATTGCTTTCGGCGGTGAATGCATAGTTATCTTGGCGCTTAAGCTTAAGGTCTTTATGCTTCTTTTTGTCCAAAGGGGTGGGATTCGAGTAGTACATCATAGTGGACATAATTAGGGTCTTCTACTTATTGTGAGTGAAATGCTGGTAACCCATAGGCTTACCACGCCAAATAGCTGATCTTATCAGGCAAGTTTTGACTGCGGCAAGTACTGCTGGTTCCCATTTAAAGGCAAAGGAATAGTGGTTTATCAAAAAAACTACTTTCAGCGCCACTGCCCCTACAAAACAAGTTATCCGAAGTTAGCTGGCACTCACAAGCTAAATGGATCTATGTTGCCTCAAAATCATCGAAGCACTACTATAGAAGCAAGATCGATAACTTCCCCAACATTAACCCGAAAAACAGATAGATAGCCATGCGTTATAGCTTGCGTCAAATTGAAGTATTCCTAGCCATCGCCCACCATGAAAATGTTAGCCGGGCTGCAGAGCAACTTGCCTTAAGCCAAAGCGCGGCAAGTGGTGCACTAAAAGAGCTAGAGAATCAATTTGATGTACAATTGTTCGACCGGATCGGTAAGCGCTTAAAACTTAATGAGCAAGGCCGCTTACTGAGAACAAAGGCCGAGTCCCTTCTTGCTCTAGCAACCGAAGTTCAGGAAGAACTTAGCACCGACAAAGCTCTAGGGAACTTACAAGTAGGTGCCACCTTAACCATTGGTAACTATTTATGTGTTGATCTCATGGAAGCATATCTGCAAGCAGCACCAGAGGCTCATATCAATCTGAATATCGCCAATACTGAACGTATTAAGCATGAGCTACTCAACTTTGATATCGATATCGGCATGCTCGAAGGTGAGATCCAACATCCTGATTTAGACATTCAAGCTTGGCGTGAAGATAAGATGGTTTGCTTTTGCTCCCCCGAGCATAAACTCGCAAAAAAACAGCAAGTCAGTGCCTCAGAACTCAAGCAACAGAGCTGGATTTTACGAGAGATTGGCTCCGGCACCCGCCAAACCTTTGATAGAGCAATGGATAAGAGTGCTGGCAAACCCCAGGTTCGACTTGAACTAGAACAAACCGAGGCGATCAAACGAGCTGTCAGTAAAGGCCTTGGTATCAGTTGCTTAAGTGAAATCTGCTTAGAAGAAGATTTTAAACATGGAAACCTTGTTCCCCTAGCCTGCAACGAACTCGATCTCAGCCGCACTCTCTATCTTGCTGTTCATAAACATAAATATCGCAATGCCAGTCTTGAACAATGGTTAAAACTTTGCCAAGAAGGTTAAAGCGGGAGGTTAGTGGTGATGGCCATCACCCATGGAGTGGCCTTCCGCATTATAAAAACCACTAGCACCGTGCTCGATAAAACCTAGGTTCATCATATTTAATAAAAAGGGATCGCTTTCATTATCCCCAATATCAGCAAAATCTGTAGCATGGTAGTTTTCACGTTTATCTAAACCCTGTTGAATTTTATTAAAGTCTTTATCTAATTGAACAAGTGACCAAATAGTCGAATCTACATTACCTTCCGCTTTAACCTCATAACGTAAAGGTAACTTAAGTTCACTTAACCACCACAACTTATACTTTTTATCGCCTTCCACCTCGGTATAATAATCTACATGCTTACAAGCTTGACCGTAAGAACCCTCTTTATCCATTGCAGCCACATCGTCATCACTTAATAACTGCGAATAGCGTTGCCAACGCTTTAAACTCTGTTTTTGATCTAAACGCTCTGCATCGTATTCTATTGCACGCTGATGCTTATCAAAATACTGAGTTCGCCAAATACCTGCTTTTTCATCAATCGCCCAATAGATACTAATCGCTGGAGGAAGGTACTCTTGCATGACTTTAGATCCAAATCGCCACAAGTTTAATTGGCGATTATCTTTACCGCCTTCCGATTGTATATAGCGAGCTATAATTTGATCTTTATTTAATGCATCACAACTAAAATTGGCTTTAACTTTTTTGAAATCATCTACTTCTTTCTTATCACTACACGAAACAAAAAAAACAAGACCAAAAAAAATGGCTATTACTCGATATAACAATGGGTATAACACGCTCTACATCCTTAAAAAAACAGCCCTACACAAAAGCGTGAAGGGCTATTTATTTTGTGACTTTTAAATGACAGTTTAATTAAAGCGCAGCATCTGCTTTTGCCACTAAGTCACCTGCAAAATCCATCACGTGGAAAATAATGCTCTGCTCATTAGTACCTGTAACCAGTGATGCACCAGGACCGGAAGCATAAATCCCCACATCTTCACCAGCGTGAGTCTCTGAGCTAGTTGGCACTAGAGCTTCTTGGTGAAAACCAGACGTTTTAGTATCAATCAAACTTAAATCCTTACGTCCCGCATCAATATCTAAACCGTAACCTACGTCTGCATCAGTTTCTTCACCTAAATCACGAAAACCTCGACCATTAGTATATCCCAGAGTGGTATAAGGCATATCATCACCTGCCAAACTAGGATCATCACTACCAACAGGAACTACTTTACCCAAGATAGGGTTACCACGTTTTGGATAACCTGCAATAGTAAACACATGGCTATGATCTGCAGTCACAATAATGAGAGTTTCCTCTGGATTAGTCATATCCACTGCTTTTTGCACAGCATCAGCAAAAGCAATAGTATCCGTTAAAGCGTTATACGCGCTTCCAGCGTGATGACCGTGATCAATACGCCCAGCCTCAACTGTTAGAAAAAAACCTTTATCGTTATTATCTAAGACACCAATAGCAGCTTCCGTCATTTCACTTAAGGAAGGCTCACCAAGCACATCATTTTCTCGGTCAGCTTCATAAGCCATGTGACTTTCATTAAACAATGCAAATAAGTGATTGGTACTTTCAAGGTTAAGTGCATTTAATTCATCATGGCTATTGACATAAGCACCGTCACTATACGCTGCCTGCCATTCACTAATTAAATCACGGCCATCTGTACGATCGCCCTCAGCACCTGCTGCTGCATCTTTTTCAACATTAAAGGCTTCATCTTTAGGTAAAAAATGACGACGACCACCACCCATTGCAACTTCCAAACCATCTACATCTAAGCCGCTATAACGTGCTTCAAGATTGTTTTCAAAGTTGACTAACTGACTGGCAATATCTTCACAGTTCTCACGCTCTGGATTCTCGTCAATTTTCATATCAGAGATATCTTCCCAGTTGCGATCTGCAGATTTTGCATAAGCTGCTGCAGGAGTTGCATGAGTAATACGTGCTGTACTTACAACACCAGTGCTTAGGCCTGCAATTTCAGCAAGCTCTAAGGCACTTACCAATTCATTGCCTGCTACACTTGCGCAATCACCGCGAATAATATCTTCATCAACGCCAATAACACCCACATCAGTTTTTACACCGCTCATCATGGCTGTCATTGTGCCTGCGGAGTCTGGTGTTTGAGCATCAACATTATAAGTTTTAGCTAAACCAGAAAAAGGGAATTTACCAAAGCTAAGTATATTCTCTTCGCCCATCATGCCTTTATTTTGACCATCTAGAATACGAGCAGCTGTTACCGTACTCACCCCCATTCCATCACCAACAAATAGAATGATATTTTTTGCTTTACCACGTATTTCTGCCGAATCATAAGTAACAGGACTTGCGGCATTAACGGAAGCAGCTTCATACCAAGCGTTATTAATTGTATTATCTAAAACAGCGCCTTCAATAACATTGCCTTGATTTGGATTCTTGTCTTTACCGTTATCATTATCGTTATCACCACCACATGCACTTAAACCTAGCACGGCAACAGACAACAAACTCAAGCTAAACTTTTTCATGACTACCCCCTTATTTGTCGTCTTCGCTGTGAAGCTCAAGCGCTTCATTAATTAAGTGATAAATAATATTTTGCTCAATTACACCCTGCGCCTTAAAAGCACCTGGCCCCATTGCATGTAAACTAATATCTTCACCTGCATGAGTTTCAGAACTGGTGGGGATAAGTGCTTCTTGGTGAAATCCACTGTCTTCAGTATCAACTGTACTTAAATCTTTACGGCCATTATCGCTATCTATACCGTAGCGAATGTCCGCGTCTGTCTCGCCACTAAGCTCAGCAAAACCACGACCGTTGGTATAACCAAGTGTGGTATAAGGCATACCATCTTCAGCAAGAGCTACATCGTCTTGCCCCACAGCAACTACCTTTCCAAGAATAGGGTTGCCACGCTTTGGATAACCTGCAATCGTAAACACATGGCTGTGGTCTGCGGTAACTAAGATTAGTGTGTCTTCTGCACTAGTTGCATCAACGGCCGCTTGTACAGCATCAGCAAAAGCAATAGTGTCTGTTAAAGCGTTATAAGCACTGCCAGCATGGTGGCCGTGATCAATACGACCACTCTCTACCGTTAAGAAAAAGCCTTTATCATTATTATCGAGAATATCAATGGCCTTGCTCGTCATCTCAGCTAGGCTTGGCTCACCACCAACATCATTTAGACGATCGGCTTCATAGCGCATATGGCTTTCATTAAATAGCGCAAAAGCACGCTGGGTCTCTGCTGCATTAATTGCATCGAATTCGGCTTGTGTATTAACGTAGCTGCCTTGAGGGTAAAGTGTTTTCCACTCTTCAATCAGGTTTCGCTCATCACTGCGATCGCCTTCTGCACCTGCTGCTGCATCTTTTTCAACATTAAAGGCTTCGTCTTTAGGCAAGAAATGGCGACGACCACCACCAAAAGCGACTTCAATTCCATCAACATCACTACCTTCAAAACGCGCTTCAAGATTGGCTTCAAAGTGAATTAATTGACTAGCAATGTCTTCGCAGTTTACGCGCTCAGGGTTCTCATCAATACCCATGTCTGAGATATCTTCCCAGTTACGATCTGCCGATTTTGCATAGGCTGCCGCAGGAGTTGCATGAGTAATACGCGCCGTACTCACCACCCCAGTGCTCAATCCTTTCAATTCAGCCAGCTCTAATGCAGTGACGACTTCGTTACCTGCCACAGTTGCACAATCACCACGAACAATATCTTCATCGACGCCAATAACACCCACATCCGTTTTAATACCGCTCATCATTGCGGTCATCGTGCCTGCAGAGTCAGGGGTTTGAGCATCAACGTTATAGGTTTTTACCAAAGCGCTGTAGGGGAAAGTTTCGAAACTTAAATAGCCTTCTTCACCACTTTGACCATTCATCTGGCCTTCAAGGATACGCGCTGCGGTCAGGGTAGAAACGCCCATGCCATCACCGACAAATAAAATAACGTTTTTCGCTTTTGTCGCCTGTGAACGCTGCAATTTTTTTTCAACATTCATTTGCGCATCGCTATACCAAGGCGAATTGCTTTGTGAGGCCGGCAAGACTTGAGCCTGAACACTGGCACTTACGGCCAACGCTAGCGCACTTAAGGTGGCTATGCCTTTCATTCTTCCACTCCATAATATTGATTAACTCCTCACATCTAAAAATGATACGAGGAAGCTCACCACCAATACTTAAAGGCGGTAAACTTTAGGAATGAAGAAAATAGCGCCAGACTGTGTCAGTCTCATGCAGCTTTTATGAAGACAACACTACAGAATCATGACGATTTGATTAAGATGTTACAGGGTATCATTAACTGACGAATGGCCTTAACTACAAAATACGACAACAATCAATACAACTCTAATAAGTAAGATGCCCGCTATAGGCTTTAATTTCACGGCCCCAAGCCCTACCATAGCGGCATTCGTTTTTAGGATTATCTTATGAGCCGCGCTTTTCCAACCACTCGCTTACGCCGCAATCGCTTTGCCAACTTCAGCCGTCGCCTTGTTCAAGAAAACAGCTTAAGTGCCGCAGATTTTATTTATCCGATGTTTGTATTGGACGGCCCGGGCAAAGAAAAACAAGCCATTGAATCCATGCCCGGGCAAAACCGCATGCGTATAGACTCCCTATTACAGGAAGTGGAAGAACTGCTTGAGCTAGGCATTCCGGCTATTGCCTTATTTCCGAATGTTGAGAACAACCTAAAAAGCCTTCATGGTGAGGAAGCACATAATAGTGAGGGTTTAATACCACGAACTGTGCGCGCTGTTAAACAGCGCTTTCCTGAAATGGGCATTATTTGTGACGGAGCTTTAGACCCCTATACCGTACACGGGCAAGATGGAATCATTGATGACAAGGGTTATGTATTAAACGATAAAACAGTTAGCGCTTTACGCCTACAAGCTTGCACTAATGCCGAAGCTGGAGCCGATGTCATCGCTCCTTCAGATATGATGGATGGCCGTATTGCAGCGGTACGCGAAGCCTTAGATAGTCATAACTACATTAACACCAGTATTCTTGCCTACAGCGCCAAATACGCATCGGCCTATTATGGCCCTTTCCGCGATGCAGTAGGCTCAGCTAGCAATCTTGGCAAAGCCAATAAGTCGACCTACCAAATGGATCCAGCCAACAGTGATGAAGCTTTGCACGAAGTTGCTTTAGACATTGATGAAGGCGCGGACATAGTTATGGTTAAACCCGGCATGCCTTATTTAGATATTGTGCGTCGTGTAAAAGACGAATTTAAAATGCCCACCTTTGCCTATCAAGTCAGCGGTGAATATAGCATGCACAAACTTGCCATAAATGCAGGCTATCTCAGTGATGCGGTTATTCTTGAAAGCTTATTATGTTTTAAGCGTGCTGGTGCAGATGCCATTTTGAGCTACTTCTCCAAAGATGCCGCTAAGCTTTTAAAAGCTTAAAGTCACAATGAAGGAAGGCTGAACCTAAATCAGCCTTCAGCCTTAGCACCTAGAATCCTTTAAGACGCTGGTAATTTTTCAACCATACGTGTGATTGCACGCTCCAGGTTCTTGGTATTAGCATCTGGATCCTCTTTCACAATTGCGTGCGCACTACCTTGCCAGATCATTTGATTTTTCTTGGCATCGATCAAATCAACAAGCAACGTGCCATCCTCATACTGCTCAACGTCGACATCACCATAACCGCCCCAAGCCCCATAAAGGCCTGCGCGCAAAGGAAAGACTGGCATCATCGCAGGCTCAGTATCGACACTGGTCTTTTGTTTAGAGGTAGTTGTGAAGTTAACGAACATCGATGGGTTTTTCTCCTGATAAACATACCCCTTAGCCTCCAGTGCGCTGCGCATTGTAGATTTTAATGTTTGAGTCAATATCGATGAGTAGCCATTCTGATCTGTACTTAAAGGAGAGAAGAATGCAAAACTAGGATAACTAGACATGTCTAAATCATTTGAGCTCTGCGTCTCAACAACTGGACCTGAAGCACACGCAGACAAAAACAATATAATGACGGATTGCAGCCAAAAACGATAAACAATGCGACTCAACATAATATTTCGTCCTCTCTGAGATATGGTAGATAATCAATGGTAATATCTGTTATTTAATCATCCACAAATGACGATGAAAAGACATTGATCAATTATTAAAAGAACACGCTAAGCTGCTCATTGCTCTTAACTGAAATTTACCTTAGGGATGAATTTTATACGTATTATTTGTACCATTGAGCATTTAAGATAATGCGGATTAATAATACGGTACTGCAGTTAGCATTTACCTTAGGCCCTGTTAATATGTTAATCATCTTTTAATATGCTCCCTTAGACCCAAGCTCTACTGATTCAATATACACTCGACGGTAATAAGAAAGGAAGTTTTATGGCTCAATACGCAGTGATAGGTCTTGGCCTTTTTGGCGCTCAGGCAGCCCGCGCTTTAAGTCAGCTTGGACACTCTGTGCTAGGAATAGATAAAGAGCCAGATATAGTTGACCTGCTGGCCCCCGAGCTTGCTCACGGCTTAATTGCCGACACTAGCAAGGAGGGCGTCATTAAAGAACTTGATTTGAATAACTTTGATGCCGTATTAGTAGCTATTGGTGAGGACATTCAAGCCAGCCTACTAACCGTCCTTCACCTAAAAAGCCGAAACATTAAAAATATCTGGGCCAAAGCCATTTCACGTGATCACCACCTTCTGCTAGCAAGCCAAGGGGTAACACGAATCATCCATCCAGAAGAAGAAATGGGTCAGCGTGCAGCAGAATTTATTAGTTATCCACTTGTGCAAGATTATTTAGCTTTAGGTAAGCACTGGTTTACGGTTGAATTAATTGTACCCAAAGAACGAGGTAAAAATTACCAAAGCTTTCTTAGAAATACTAATGATGTACACCTCTTATTCATTAAGCGCGGTGCAGAAATGATTGCCAAGCCTATTAATGACTACCCTCTAGAAAGTGGCGACTTAATTTTACTTGCTGGCCCACGTGATCAACTTAAGCGTCTGGCCGCTTACAAAGAAAATTAATGCGTATTTGGGCAAGAAAAACTTACCACCACAGGCATAAAAACCGACATCACAAGCCTCTGGCGGCCAGCCCACCAGCAATACTCGCTGGCGGTTTTTTTCTACTTATTATCATTGGCACCCTACTACTCAAATTACCCGGAGCCACAAACGAGCCACTCAGCTGGCTACAAAGCTTATTTACCGCCACCTCGGCGGTGACCGTTACCGGCCTAAGCGTGGTTGATACCGGCAGTGAATTTACCCGCCTGGGCGACATCATTATTATGGTGCTTGTGCAGCTTGGAGGTCTGGGCTTTATGACTTTTAGTGTTGTCACCGCCCTTGCTCTAGGTACACGTTTAGGCTTACGCCATAAAATTATCGCTCAAGAAGCGCTTAACCAAACATCCATTGCCGATGTGCATAAAGCAGCTAAAATTGTTGTTCTGTTTTCGCTTGTGATTGAAACCATTGGTTTTCTCATTTTAACTTTGGCGTGGCAGCAGCAAAAAGGTTGGGAAACAGCAAGCTTTGAAGCGCTGTTTTATACTATCTCCGCATTTAATAATGCCGGCTTTGGTCTGGAACCCAGTAACTTAAGCAACTATGTCAGTAATGTCCCTATCAATTTAACCATATGCTTATTGTTTATTATTGGGGGCCTCGGCTTTGCTATTCTTGCCGACCTTTGGGCAAGACGAAATTGGAAAGATTTGCGCCCTTATACTAAGACCATTTTAATAGCGACAGCCGTTATTAATCTTTTAGCCTTTATTGCAGTACTGGCTCTTGAAGCAAATAACCCAGCCACCTTAGGCCAGCTCGAACCAGGAACAAAAATAATTGCTGCTTGGTTTCATGCACTTAGCCCACGCACAGCAGGTTTTAATACTGTCGACATTGGAGCTATGAAAGACGCCACTTCTGTTTTTATGATGCTACTGATGTTTATAGGTGGTGGATCAATGAGTACTGCCAGTGGCATTAAAATAGGTACTTTTGTTGTACTGATTTTCGCAACCTATAGTTTTTTACGTCAACGCGATGAAGTTAATATCAACAAACGCCGCTTAAGTAATCAACAAGTTATGAAAGCACTTGCTGTCGCAGTAATGAGCATGGCGGTTATTTTTGTAGGCATCTTTGCTCTTAGCATTAGCGAAGATGCCAATTTCTTAGATCTGGCTTTTGAAGTGGTCAGTGCCGCAGGTACTGTCGGCCTATCTCGAGGATTAACTCAGAACTTAAGCCCCATCGGCCAATGCACTATTATGATGGTAATGTTTGCCGGAAGAGTAGGGCCACTCACTTTGATATGGTTGTTAGCTACTCCTAAAAAAGGCCACCTTCGCTACCCTAAATCTAACTTCCAAATAGGTTAACTATAAATGGTGCCACTGACCATCTTTACCCTTTTGTATAAAGGTTGTTGACCACCAGTGATAGCGGCCACTGTTTGAGCGCAAAGTACAGTTGTAACGGCTACGACCCACAGCAAGCTTTTTTTTGGCCTGAACTTTGGCCGTATTTTTGTTTATCAGATCAAGCTGAGCCCCTCCCTGTCCGGAAGCAAAGCAATTTAATGCCGAAGCTTGCAACTGCTCCCCTAGTTCGAGCACAACAACGGGGCGTTCCACGGATGAAGGCAGTAACGACTCCGACAACAACTGCCCATGCTCAGAATAAACTTTTTCTTTAAGCCCACTAAAAGGCAAGGTTTTTAACTTCAACAAAAAGTCGCTCTTTTCACCGTAAACACCACCAAAAGGAAAACGAGGAATCATCTCTTTTGAGACATCATTAGGCACGGCCCCACTTTGCTGAGCAAAACCGAGGTAACCATGTTTTATTAATTGCTTCTGTATCGCACTATCATATTCACCATAGGGATAGGCAAATAACTTAAGGCTATAGCCAAGTTGCTGCTCGATGCGTTTTTCAGTTCGCTCAATCTCTTCTTTAAAATACAAGCTTGCATCAATATCTTTAGTATCTCTGCGTAACACATGGGCATGGCTCCAACTGTGATTTGCAATGCTCGCTCCGTTAGCCGACATTTCCTTTAACTGAGCCCAACTCATATGGGTTTTGCGACCCACATCATGAGGCTCTGGATTAATGAACACGGTAAAAGGCCACTTTCGCTTTTTTAATTCGGGATAAGCCTGCTCATAAATGGAGTGATAGCCATCATCAAAAGTGATCACCACCGCTTTATCGGGCAAACCTACATTCTTGCGTAAAGCATCAGCCAGTACATCAATACTGACGACCCGATAACCCAATTTTTCGATTTGCTGCATATGCATGCGAAAACGCTCAGGGCTGACCCTAGTACTCACTGGGCCAGTGTCGCTCACATGATGATACTGCAAGACCACCAAAGCCTGACTCTGCAAGCTCAACAAGAGAAATAGACTGATTATTATGCTTTTCACTGTTTCTTCCTCTGCAGGCCTAGTTTTAACGATTACGAATTTTTAACAAGCAGCATAAGCGTGCAAAGTAGTTCTTACCAGCCTCTTATAAATAGCTTTATTCGAACTTAACGACATATCACGCCTTATGAGGCTGTACTTGCCCATTTTAACGGCAGTAAGATGGAATCGAGAGCCCAATTCTGCTATGGTTGCGGCCCCTCTCAGGTGGCCAGCCTGCTCGGATAGGAAACTGAGCAGGCACGTAGGAGCCGCTAGAAACGCCGACGTCTTACAGAGTATGGGTTCCAAAGCGTCGCATAACATAGGACAGCAAGTTCTCGCTATGAAAGATAAGTCAGATATCGGCCTAATCGGCCTCGCCGTAATGGGCGAAAACCTCATTCTGAATATGGCTAGCAAAGGCTTCACCGTAACAGCCTTTAACCGCTCTACTGAGAAAGTAGAAAAATTCATCAACGGTCGTGCCGAAGGCAAGAGCATTCGTGGTGCTTACTCCGTTGAAGAGCTGGTAAATTCTCTATCCAGCCCACGTAAAATTATGATCATGGTGAAAGCAGGCGCACCTGTTGATGCAACCATCGAATCATTATTGCCTCACCTCGATGAAGGCGACATCATCATCGACGGTGGTAATACCCACTACCCAGACACCATTCGCCGCGAAGCTTATTTACGCGAAAAAGGCATTCACTTTGTTGGTGCCGGCGTATCTGGCGGTGAAGAGGGCGCGTTAACTGGCCCATCAATCATGCCTGGCGGCAGCCAAGAAGCATGGCAGCACGTTAAGCCTATCTTCCAAGGTATCTCAGCCAAAGTTGAAGGCGGCGAGCCTTGCTGTGATTACGTTGGCGAAAACGGCGCCGGCCACTTCGTTAAGATGGTTCACAACGGCATCGAATACGGTGACATGCAGCTTCTATGTGAAGCTTACCAAGTAATGACAGAAGTACTTGGCATGAGCGCCGATGAGATCCACGAAGTATTTAAAGAGTGGAACACCACCGAGCTAGATTCTTACCTCGTTGAAATTAGCCGTGACATCATGGCTTATAAAGACGAAGACGGTGAGCCTCTTGTTGAGAAGATCCTAGACACAGCCGGCCAAAAAGGCACTGGTAAATGGACAGGTGTTGTTGCCCTGGACTTAGGTGTACCTCTTACCCTTATCGCTGAATCTGTATTTGCTCGCTGCATCTCTGCACTTAAAGAAGAGCGTGTTGAAGCTTCTAAAGTGTTGACCGGTCCTGCAAAGTCTTTCACTGGCGACAAAGCCGCCTTTATTGAAGATCTACGCCAAGCAGTATTGGCTTCTAAGATCGTATCTTACGCCCAGGGTTATACCTTGATGCGTGAAGCCGCTAAAGAGCAAAACTGGAACCTGAACTACGGCGGCATCGCTTTGATGTGGCGCGGTGGTTGTATCATCCGCTCTGCTTTCTTAGGCGACATCAAAAAAGCTTTCGATAAGAACCCTGAACTTAACAACTTGTTACTTGATGACTACTTCAAGAACACCGTTGTTAACGCTCAGCAAGGTTGGCGTAACGTTGCAGCCACGGCCATCACCAACGGTGTACCCGTGCCTTGCTTGACCGCAGCCTTGAACTACTTCGACGGCTACCGCACTGCTCGCTTGCCAGCCAACTTGCTGCAAGCCCAGCGCGACTACTTCGGTGCTCACACCTACGAGCGCACCGACAAGCCTCGCGGCGAGTTCTTCCACACCAACTGGACTGGTCGTGGTGGTGATACAGCTTCTACTACTTACGACGTTTAAATCGTAAGTAGTTAGCTCTTCTAAAAGCCCGCCCTTGGAAACATCGGCGGGCTTTTTTGCTTATAGGATATAAGTATGTCGCGGTCGCATGGATGCGATAGAGCGACTTGTTTAAATCTCACGGCAATCTTGAATAATGCTTCGAATAAACAGGAGCGCATTTGTTTAGGATGAACCGCACTGGTAATTGCTCCTGCATTACCAGCACTTCCACCATCCGTGGTGGTCGTATATCGCGGTCGCATCGTTACATAGATGCGATAGAGCGACTTGGTTAAATCTCCTACTAACCTTGATTAGCCCGCAAAGCTTCAGCTTCGATACGTCCAGCGCGGAGCAGTTTACTTTCCAAACCACATAAATACGTCCCTATAGCTGCCTCGATTCTTCCATGAATCGAAGCTTTGGAAAATAAACTGCTCCCCACTGAACTTCTACTCCCATAGCCCGTATTAATTGCTTTCGACTTAGCCAATTAATCGAATATTCCGCCTGCTCAATAAGGCACTGAACCAAATCTGTGTATTTGCAAGCAGCCCCTCCCTATTAATCAGATCAAAGTAATGCGGGGTTCCGAAAAAAATAACTATGAAACACATAAAACAAAGCAAATATCTCTTTGCCTTTAAGCCTCTTACACTGAAACCGTTATCAAAAATTGTGGTCCAAATCATTACTAGGGACCAATAGGAGGAAAGCCTTATGAATACTATTAATATTGGTATCAATAGCGAAAAAAGAATCGAAGTAGCTAACGAGCTAAAAAAATTGTTAGCCGACTCTTATACTCTTTATTTACAAAGCCACAACTTCCACTGGAACGTCAGCGGCCCTCGCTTTCGAGAACTGCATTTAATGTTTGAAGAGCAGTACACTGAACTTGCCACAGCGGTAGACGAAATTGCTGAACGCATTCGCAGCCTCGGTGTTGAAGCTCCCGGCACTTATAAACAATTTGCCGAGCTCAGCTCCATCGCAGAGGTAGAACAAGTGCCCAGTGCCGACACCATGGTGCAGATACTTTGCGACAGCCACGAAGCCGTTGTTCGCACAGCTCGCCACGCACTTCATGTTGCTCAAGATGCAGACGACGAAAGCAGCGCAGCACTTATAGGCGACAGAATGCGTGTGCATGAAAAAACAGCGTGGATGCTACGCTCTAGCCTAAACTAAGCAAGACAAACGCCTAGGGTTAAGCACTCTAGGCGCATTAGCTTCTTAGAACCTACCCCGCTGTGATTCCAACCCCTTACCTACGTACCTTATACGTGAGACTTGCTCAGTTAATATCTAGCGTTACACTAATGCCCTGCACTATCCACACTAGTTATTTACACCAAGGACATCTTATGCAGCTGTATTACAGCCAAACCTCTCCTTTTGCACGCAAGGTCACCATGCTGCTGCATTACACAGGCTTGATCGACCAATGCGAATTAGTATTAACCACCTTCACCAGTGAAGAGCTACGCCAGAAGAACCCACTAGGTAAAATCCCCGCGCTTGTTAAAGACGATTTAGTACTGACTGAAAGTGATCTAATTAATGAGTACCTCGATGACTTTTGGGCACTAGAAGGTAATTTAAGCTTACTCAATCGTGGCTCACGTTTTTATTACCTAGAGCGTAAAGCGGCAGCTCAAGCAAATGGCGTTTTAGAAGCCGCCGTGCAATCTATGTTTGAAAGTAAACGAGAGACAGAGCAAAGTGGACACTGGCTAGCTCGCTGGAAAGAAGCCATGCAAAAAGGCTTAACTGAACTTGATGTTAAGTACTGCGGTAAAATAAAAAAAATAAATATGACCAGCTTTACTGTAGCTGCGACCTTAGGCTATTTAGATTTTCGCCACCCTCAACTAAATTGGCGAGAATGGAACAGCGAGCTAGCAAACTGGTTTGATGAGATAAGCCAACAGGCTTGGTTTATACAAACCAAGCCACCTTGTTAACACAAAGTATCACAGCCCTTATAGGACCACTCGTTAACCCGCCATTGATAAAATCAGCATTAAGGTTCACCAATGGCGGCATTAACAAAGTCTAGAGCTTCTATAATAAAGCGTTCTCTCGAATCAGCCTTATTAAGATAATGCCCCTCACCCTTTAACTTAATAAATTCGACGTTCTTCTTACTTTTTTTCAATTTTTTGTACATTAACTTAGATTGATCGATATTGACAACATCATCATCCTTACCGTGTATTAATAAAATAGG
Source organism: Agaribacterium sp. ZY112 (assembly GCF_041346925.1). Classification (NCBI taxonomy): domain Bacteria; kingdom Pseudomonadati; phylum Pseudomonadota; class Gammaproteobacteria; order Cellvibrionales; family Cellvibrionaceae; genus Agaribacterium; species Agaribacterium sp. ZY112. The sequence continues at coordinate 723,687 of NZ_CP166840.1, forward strand.
TGACGTGAAATTTTCTGCATAATTAGCAGGTGACTTTTTATCTAAATCAGTTTTATCTAGACCACCGTCTTTAATAACACGATCCCAATAATTCAGAATAGAACTATAACGGCCATGGTCACGCCTTTCCGTCTTTAGCATTTTATTTAGCTCACTGACACCCGCAAATGAAACAACGCACTTATATAACTCAGGAGTAAAAGCACCGCCTGCAAGTGCAGCATACCCACCATAACTAGCACCAACAATGCAAACTCTATTTTTATCGATAATACCCTGTTCAATCATCGCGAGTAGAGCGTCACTGATATCTTCCTGCATTTTACCACCCCACTCACCTCGCCCCGCTATTTTAAATGAATGGCCAAAGCCTGAGGAACCTCGAAATTGTGGCTGTAGTACAGCGTAACCCTCATTAGCAAATGCTTGCGCCCACCAATCAAAACCAATTTGATCATAAGACTCTGGCCCTCCATGTGGCATTACGATAGCCGGCAGATTCTTTAAAGAATCCACTTTATAACGAGGAACAGTTAATAACACCGGTATCACTAAGCCATCTCTAGCTTTGATATTACTTGCGACAATAGGGTGAATATCCTTTACATCAACAGCAGGCCGTGACGTCGTAAGAAAACGAGGTTTCTTATCCTTTGAAAATAAATAATAGTCGCCAGGACTCTGCACGCCCGACACATAAGCAATGATATGATCTGTATTGTCAACACTCGGCATAATACGAACATTCTGCCCCTTGAATGATGCTAAAATTTGCTCAATGCGTCCCTGCAACTCCGAATCAAAAAATTCATACGTTGGTAAAAAGCCACTATAAGACAGGCCTATGACTTTTCGGTTGACTGTCTGGTAATAATCTTCGATAAGGCTTTTATCCCTCTTATAAAGCGGACCAGATAAACTACCATCGATTAAAGACATCAAGCGATATTCTTCTGCCTCACTATTTTCAGGCTGTAACACAACTACTATCGAATCCTCATCGTTGCTTAAACCTATAAAACCAAGCTCGATCATTGCCGCTCGTTGCTTAAAAATACTTTCCCATTTTTTCCCGCGCTTAACCTGAAGCTCATGCAGATCATTAACCGAATCGTAAAGCTCTCGGGCGACCAATTCACCTTGGTCGTTCATAAAAAAATCGACAGCATTCTTGTGGCCAGAATCAAAAACAATAGGATGATCTGGATCACCCAAATCCACCTTCATCAATGAGTAGCGAGTTTTTTGATTACCACGAATACTATCGGTCTGTGTAAAGGCAGGCATAAATACGTACTTAGCATCTTTAGACACACCAACAACATGGCCCATACCATCCTGCCAACTATATATATTGTCACCACGAGTTAGTAACTGCTTAATAGTTGACTTTTTTATGTCCAGCACAAAAGCGGTACTATGATCGAGCCTCGACCGTAGATCACGAGCCAAAATAATGAGCCTATTTTCATCCAAAAACCAAAATTCCAAAGGATGAATATCAGACAAGTCATATGCACCAATAAGTGTATTTTTTTCAGTAGAAACGACATGTAAACGATCTATGTCTCGATCACGCTTGCGAAATGCGACTACCCCCCCAGTCTGAGATACCGCCATGAGCGATACACTAGGTGGAGCAGCATAGTCTTCTCGACTTGGCTTAGCATCAACGTAGGAGACTGTAGCAACGAACAACAATACGTAAATACATTTTTTTGCTATAAGACAAACTAAGTGCTTATACAATATGAACGGGCCTTCCATGAATAATTTACTTATCATTGTCTTATTTATTCTCTAGCTATTATTAGCAGATATTTTAACAGCGCAAAACACCCGCCTGTAATCTTTGCTCCGTTTTTTTAGTTTGCTCTGAATTTTTAATCACTTACACCTTCAACGGTGACAAGCCTCTAGAAGCAACTTGGATCAATACTTGCAGAGTCTCTTAATCATTAAAGCCTTATATATACGTTAGGCTTTGGCGACCACAAAATGCACCACAAGGGTGCAACCGTGCGCACCAAGGCTAGAAAGTGGTGAACCAAGATGGCTCATAGCTATATAGAAAACCTGATAAAAGAAGAGAAGCTGCCCGCAAGCTTTGCCAAACAGGTGGAACAATACTATCTACCGATAGCAGGACAGATTGGCCGATCCGCAAAGATTAAAAGTATGGTCTTAGGCCTACAAGGCTCTCAAGGGTCGGGCAAAAGCACAACAGCACTTTTTTTAAAAGCCATTCTAGAACAAGAGCACCAACTTAAATGCGCAGTACTATCTCTAGATGACTTTTACTTAAGCAAGTTAGAACGGCAGAGCCTCAGTCAAAAAGTGCACCCTTTATTAGCCACCCGCGGCGTGCCTGGCACTCATGATGTTGATTTTGCCATTCGCACAATTCAAAACCTTCTAAATTCTGAGCGTAAGCAAAGTGTCAAATTACCTCGCTTTAATAAAGCCATGGATGATCGTTACGACGAAAGTTTTTGGGATAAACAAAACCCACCTGTTGATATTGTCATCTTTGAGGGCTGGTGCGTAGGTGCTGAGGCTCAAAGCTTAGAAGAGCTAGCAGAGCCAATTAACAAACTCGAGCAAGATGAAGACAGTAATGGCTCTTGGCGCCGTTATATCAACAATAAATTGGAGCATGAATATCAACAATTATTCTCTCTGATTGATGCTCTTATTGTAGTCGAAGCACCAAGCTTCGACTGCGTATTTGAATGGCGATCACTACAAGAAAAAAAGTTAAGAGATAAAAGCCAGCAAGAACATAGCTTAGCGACCCAAATTATGGACGAGCAAGAACTGCTTAGATTTATTAGCCACTATGAGCGACTAACACGACACTGCCTTAAAACACTTGGCCCTAAAAGCCATTTTTTATTAAAACTACGCAGTGATCATCAAGTTGAATCACTCCAAATTTCAAGGTCTCTATGAACAAAAGTATCAAGCCCTTACTTATTTCAACAGACCTAGATGGTACTTTATTAGATCATCACACCTATAGCTGGAAGGCCGCAGAAGAAAGTATTAACAGACTAAAGTCACTCAATTACCCCGTGATAATCAACACAAGTAAAACTCGGGATGAAGTGATTAGCCTACAAAATAAAATCGGCCTAGTTAGCCCTTTTATCGTAGAAAATGGATCGGCCATTTATTATCCAGAAAATGGTGATTACAGAGAGATTGTACTAGGCTCCCTACGCCAAGATATCGTTAACTTTATTAACGATATAAGACAAGGAAAAAACTGGCAGTTTGAATCCTACAGCGACTGGGACATAGAAACATTGATAAGCCATACAGGATTGGACCTAGACGCTGCAAAAAAATCAATGTTACGCCGATTTTCAGAACCCTTTATATGGCATGACACTGACAGGGCTTTAAACGAATTTAAACAGTGCATAGAATCCGCTGGTTTTCGCCTACTCAAGGGTGGGCGTTTTTTTCATATACTAGGTCAAAGTGACAAAGGCCAAGCCATTAAATCACTTGACGAAAATTACTCAAACAACACAACACTTGTATGCTTAGGAGATAGCTATAACGACTTAGATATGTTGGCAGCTGCCGACATCGCCGTACTCGTTCGATCGCCAGCTTACGGCTTCCCTGAATTTAGTACAGACAAAGAATTAATACGAACGACTGCCATGGGGCCTGAAGGCTGGCACGAAGCAATGAATTCAATAATAAATAGAGGTTAATATGGGTGATTTTTATCAAAATGGAATTATTACGACTCTGCATGATTTAAAGCAGCGTCCCTTAGAGCACATGGAAGATGAGCTGCGCCAGTTCTCCCAAACTAGACCGATGGGTCTTATTCTACCGTCACTTTTCAGTGAACTAGAAGGCGACGCACTTGCCAACATCGTTAACGAACTAAGTAAAGTTGACTACCTCAATGAAATTGTTATTGGTTTAGACAGAGCAACAGAAGAAGAATATCGCTATGCGCTCAAATTCTTCGAGCCTCTAAAACAAAATTTCAAAGTACTGTGGAATGATGGCCCCCGCCTGCGTGCTATTGATGAAAAATTACGAAATGAGGGATTAGCACCAACAGAACCCGGCAAAGGCCGCAACGTTTGGTATTGTATGGGGTATACCTTGGCTTCAGGTAAAGCTGAAAGTATCGCCCTTCACGATTGTGACATTGTCACTTATGATCGCTCACTGCTTGCACGCTTACTCTACCCTGTTGCCAACCCTAATTTTAACTACGAGTTTTGTAAGGGCTATTACGCCCGAGTAGCCAGCGGCAAGATTCACGGTCGCGTCAGCAGACTGTTAGTGACACCATTAATTAGAGCGTTAAAACGCACTATCGGCCATAACGACTATTTAGATTTTATTGATAGCTTTCGCTACCCCCTCGCTGGTGAGTTTTCTTTCCGAGCCGATGTCATGACCGATATTCGTATCCCAAGTGACTGGGGCCTAGAGGTTGGCGTACTTTCAGAAATGAATAGAAACTATGCTAATAACCGCTTGTGTCAGGCCGATATTGCCGATGTCTACGATCATAAACATCAAGAGCTAAGCCCTGAAGATGCAGCTAAAGGCTTAAGTAAAATGTCCATCGACATTAGTAAAGCTTTATTCAGAAAACTCGCCACAAACGGTATTGTATTTAATAGCGAGACTTTCAGATCAATTAAAGCGACCTATTTCCGTATCGCTCTCGACTTTGTCGAAACTTACTACAATGATGCACGCATGAATGGCTTAAAGCTCGATGTACACAGCGAAGAAAAAGCGGTGGAACTATTCGCTAAAAACATTTTGGCAGCAGGCCAAAGCTTTTTAGACAACCCTATGGAAAAACCTTTTGTGCCTAGCTGGAACCGAGTAACAAGTGCCATACCTGATGTACTTGAACAAATTCATACTGCCGTAGATCAAGACATGGAAGAGTATTCCTAAGGGTAAAACAAGGAAGTTAGTGCAAAGTTAATAGCAGTATTAATACTACTTATATCGAACAGAAACTCTTTTACAGAAGCAACGAGTAAACGAATGAATACTGAGGCGAAAAACGAATTACAGTTTGTTCTGACAAGTCACTTAAGTTTTATCTACGAAAGCCACGATGCGGCGGCATTGAGTGATGAACTGATAAACATAATGGACTTAAATGCCAACTGTCAGAAGCCCAGTAGCCACCAAAGCACATGGGATGAGCAACACGCTTATCTTATTTGCTATGGAGACTCCATTCGCTGTGAACACGAACAGCCTTTAAAAACCTTGTCACGCTTTTATGAGAAAGAACTTAAGGGCGTGATAAGTGGCATGCATATCTTGCCCTTCTTTCCTTACAGCTCTGATGATGGTTTTTCTGTCATCGACTACGCCCAAGTCAATGACAGCCTAGGCGATTGGGATGATATCGAACAAATTGCCAAGCAGTGCCGTTTAATGTCTGACCTTGTTATTAACCATTGCTCAAGTCGGAGCCGTTGGTTCGATAATTTCAAACAAAATAAGCACCCTGGTGCCAATTACTTTTTTGAGGCCTCGACGGAAGATGATCTGAGCATGGTGGTTAGGCCAAGAACCTCACCGCTGCTCAGAGAAGTAGAAACCTTAGAGGGGAAAAAATACGTCTGGTGCACCTTTAGTCACGATCAAGTCGATCTAGATTTTTCAAACCCTGAAGTCCTTAAAGAGTTTGTAAAAATCATAAAACTTTATCTCGACAAAGGAATACGAACTTTTCGTCTGGATGCGGTAGCCTTTATCTGGAAAGAAATTGGCCATGCAAGCATCCACCATGAAAAGACTCATGAAATCATTCGCCTGCTACGTAATTTAATTGAGTACCACAGCCCAGAAGCAATCATCATTACTGAAACCAATGTTCCCAACCACGAGAACCTAAGCTATTTTGGTAACGCCAACGAGGCTCACGCTGTTTACAATTTTAGCCTACCACCACTTGTGCTCCATGCAATGGTTACAGGTAACAGCCAACATTTGAAGCACTGGCAGATGAGCATGCCCCCCGCTCAACTTGGCACTTTCTATTTTAATTTTCTCGCCTCTCACGATGGCATTGGCCTGCGCCCAGCTGAAGGCTTATTAGATGAAGACGAAATAGGCACTGTCGTTAATTGTATGCAGCAATTCGGCGCCCGAATTAATTGGCGTAGTGCCGCCAATGGGGTTAGCAAACCTTACGAAATCAACATCACCTATTTTGATGCGATGCAAGGCACACATAAAGGCCCAGACCAATGGCAATTACAACGCTTTTTGTGCGCACATGCGATAATGCTCAGCCTAGAAGGCGTACCAGCCGTCTATATTCAAAGCCTTGTGGGTGGACAAAACTGGGAGCAAGGTGTCGAACTCAGTGGCCAGAACCGAGCTATTAATCGCTACAAGTGGAACTTTGATGAACTTTGCGGCAAGCTCAATGATGAACATACACACCACAATAAAGTCTTCTCCAATCTGAAGAAGCTGCTTGGCATACGCTGCCAACAGCCCGCCTTTCATCCTAATGCGACACAGTTTACCCTGCACCTCGGTGACCAAATTTTTGCATTCTGGCGCCAAAGCTTAAAACGCGATCAAAGCATTTTTTGTATACACAATATTAGTGATGAAAAACTAAGTATTCCGCTTTCATCGATCAACCTGATTCAACTGGATCAATGGTACGACTTGGTCAGCGGCAAGCCCTTTAATGATCTTCAACAAGACCTTGTACTAGCACCCTACGGTTTTGTTTGGTTGAGTAATAAGCTTTAAGCTGGCTAAAACTGGCAAAATTAGAAATTTGTGCTAGTTACTTAGGTGTACGCTGTGCAGTAGAACTGCTCGGCACCCAGCCAAGACATAAGCTCCTAGGGCACGTTATGGATAGCACGCTCAAAGTACTTGTCGTTGATGATAGCCTCAGCCAGTGTCAGCTACTGTGCAACTACCTTAGCCACTACGGTGTAAGCTCAGTTGAATACTGCCATGATGGTCAGGCCGCTTTAGATAAAGTTGATAAAGACAGAGCACGACCTTATGACGCCATCTTTATAGATTTACATATGGAGGGGATGGACGGGCTAGAGTTAATGCAACAACTCAACAAGCGTTTTTATCGTGGTGGCGTGGTCATTGTGTCCTCCCTCGATAGCCGTATTATTGATTACACAATGGAGGTCGTCTCTGATTACAACCTGCGCTTACTTGGCTCTATTGAGAAACCTATAGAACGCTCCTTAGTTGCCTTTATGGTACGCCGTATTCGCAGCTTTAATAACACCAAGATCAACCCTGAAAACCTCCCCAAGCGCAGAGACATTAACGTCGCCATGCTGAATAATCAGCTTGAAGTTTATTTTCAGCCCATTATCAATGCCGACAATAACACTATCTACAGTCTTGAATGTTTATGTCGCTTGAATATGGATGGCCGAGGCTGCTTAACACCCAGCGATTTCTTACCAGTGATCGAGAAGTTCGACCTATTCCCTGTATTTATGGAGAAACTAATCGAAGCCGCCGCACAAGGTTTAACTCGGTTTGAAAAAAAAACCGGCTTAGCCCCTATTATATCGATTAACCTCAGCCCCAGGCAGTTACTAGATGAGTGCCTACCAGAAACGTTGAATGAACTGCTAAAAAGCAAGCATATTGATAAAAGCCGAGTAAAATTTGAGATTACAGAGAATGACAATTTAAATGCCGACGTGCAAAAGAAGAATTTAAGCCGATTACGTATTCAAGGTTTTGATTTAAGTTTAGATGACTATGGCGCGGGTTATACCAACCTAAGACAAATTATTAAGATGCCATTTACAGAAATCAAACTCGATACTGAATTAATTAACGGTATGCATAAAGATAGAGTACTACGAATAATCGTAGAGAGCATTCAAAATCTCTGTGCAGAATTAAAGCTAGACCTCGTAGCCGAAGGTGTTGCCAATGCTCAAGACCTTATCCTATTAGATGACATTGGTGTGCGCTTATTTCAAGGTTATTTCTTTTCACGCCCCAAACCAATTGATGAGTTAATTCGCTGGTATCAAAGCTGGCAAAAAACAATAGAAGCCAGCTGCGATAGAGATAAACGCTTCTTCGATAAAAGATAACATAGCGTATGCCAGCTCCCTTGGACTCACCGCCATAATGAAGCCGATAAGATTACAGTATCTATCTTTTTAATGGCAGCGCCGTGTTCCCCCTGACAAAACTAAACCTTATTGAAAACTAAGCGATTAAAGCAGAGCCCCGCTAAAAAGATGACCCAGGCTGTTCTAAAAAAAGTAACTCTTCGGGACTCGACTGCCGCCCCAATACCGGGTTCCTATGGGGGTAGCGACCAAAACGATCAATAATCTCTTTATGCCTTACTTCAAAATCTAAGTTATTTTCCATACCTTTACTCGAAAATAGAGACATTGCTTGTTCATGTATGACAACGCTTTCACTATGCATATAAGGCATGTACAAAAAACTACGCTGTATTGGTGGCAACTCTTTATCCACCCCCAAAGTAACCGCTTCCTGAGCCAAGACTAAAGCTAGGGCATCACAAGAGAAGGCTTCGGCTTGATCGCGAAAGATATTTCGTGAGAACTGGTCTAGCACAATAATTTCTGCCAATCTGCCTTCCGGACTTCGTCGCCATAGATACAATTCACAGGACCTAGCCTGCTTATGCACAGCCATAAACCTATTAGCAATGAGTAAATCTAACTCAGCATCTTTTTGCCACCACTGCTTTAGCTCTAATTCCGAAAACCAAAAGTTAATTACATCTTTATAGCTCATGCTAAATCCTTAATGTCATAACGGAAGCTAGGCTAGTGCTTCAAGTTGAAGGTTTTCTACCGCTTTCTGACAATTATCCAATATTTTAGCTTGTAAGGAATCGTCAGTAACGGCACGAGACAAAGCCAAACCACCGACCAGCAATACTGTAGCCTGAATAGCAGCCGCATTCTCAAGCCCTGTATTTTCTATTAGGCCAATATAACCGTTAAGTATACGTGTATAAGTTTGCCTGATATCTTTATCACGCTGATTAATATCAGACACTAAAAACGCCAATACGCAAAACTCTTGAGCGCCCTCACCACGACCAATATTAAGGTAGTGATTCGCCATCATCGTAGGTGTGAGATCTGGCACCGCAAGTATGATATCTCGAGCTTCCGCTGCTGCGCTTAATAAAGCCTCGCGATAAAGCTCCGATTTCGAAGAGAAATGGGAATAAAAAGCGCCTCGAGTAAGCTTAGCTCGTGTCATAACCTCATCAATTGTGACATCATCAAAGCCCTTATGAGTAAACAAATAAGCTGCCGCCTGCAGAATAAGCTTGCGTGATTCTAGTTTTTTCTCAGGTTTCCAGGCCATACCTTCAACTCCCCGATTGCTGTTTAAATACATAATACAGGCAGCCAAAATATGTTCTTTAACATATTTTGGCTGACGTTTAGCCTAGTTGTGCTTGCCAAAATAGGAGTAAAGCAATGCATAACCTCAAACTCTACGGTCCAGATTTCAGCTACTTTGTACGTGTATGCCGCCTAATGTGCCAATACAAGAACCTTAACTACGAACTCAGTATGAGTCCTAAAGGAGAGTTTATTCAGCCCTTTAGTGCGGAGCATGAACGCATTCACCCGTTTAGGAAAATACCAACACTATTTGACGACAAATATGAAATTACAGAAAGCCTAGCCATTGCAAGCTATCTAGAAGATATTGCCAAGCCGAGTTTGTTAGCCAATAAGGCTGTGGCAAAAGCGCAAGACCTAGCCTTAGCGAACATGATACAAAGCTATATACACAGTAGTGTAATGCGCAATATTGTTTTGGAGATTGCCTTCCCCAAAGGAGACAACAACGAAATACGCTGGTCACTTATTGAAGACAATAAGGCTCAGGCCCTTAAAGACTTAGCATGGCTAAACGAACGTCTAGGGCCAAACAAGCATTTATTCGGAAATAAACTGAGCCTCAGTGACTGTTATTTAATCCCAATGCTTGATTATTTTACTTACCTTCCTAGCCAAATAAACCTGATAAAAGATTTGGAAAACTTACAGCACTACCTTACATTTCATAAGGAACAAAGTTATAGCAAAGGCGTATTAGAAAAACCTCAAATCAATAGATAGAGCACCACACAGAAGCCTAGTGAAAGTCGCTAGGCTTACTTACGTTTACGCCAATAAGTAGCAAAACGTGGCAAACCTGTATTGGTTAAACCATAGTATTTAAAACTGACCGTTGAACCAATAGCAGGTGGTTTGACTCGATCCTCATCCGTAAACCCACTGCCCAGCTTAAAATTTCGAGTTTCACCAGATTCACTAAGCCAGCTTACAAGCACAGAGCCCATCATATTTTGATATTTTCCTTTGCCAGGATAATGCTTAAGAACGACAGCTTCGGCATCCCTATAGGGTTTTAATTTTAATAAATGATGAGTACGGCCTGCTATAAAGTGAGCGTCCGCTCTATGAAGCATAAGCCCTTCAGCACCCTGATCCAGTAAAGCCTGATACCAATGATTAAATTCAGACTCATTAATAAAGCGCCGCTGCTCCACTGCGTTTAAATGCTCGATACCCAAATTTTTAATTAACGTCGTATAATGCAAAACCCGCTGTTGAAAAGGGCCTGCGATACCTGGAGCATCAAAAACCATGTAGTGCACTTTTCGCCACTCACCGTCAACAGGCTCGTGCTTTGACACTACCGAACTAAGGCTTTCAAATTTGTTGCGCCCCAACCAAAGCTCGCCATCCAACCAAATATCAGGAAAACCTTCAGTAAACCAAGCTGGCGCGTTAATACGCTTTCCAGAGCGGCTTCTCAACTGACCATCACGCCACACTGCACGTATGCCATCGTATTTCTCAGAAACTAAATAGTCACTTATATCTTGTTGCTTATAAACGTGTGCAAGCTGAACTTCTGAGGCTCTGAGTGAATTCGAAAAAGTAATAAAACTGAAAATACAAAACAGAAAAGATAAGTGAATACTCATCGATGTCATCCGCTAATCCTTTAGCATATTAAGATAGCCAGCATCCTTGTGGCTTTACAGCAGTGTAGATAGAAATAGTTACTTATGCAGAAAAACTAGATATGCGCGGCTAAATATCGCTTGGGGAGTAATTTGAACGCACCCACTTTTCTAGCATACCAATTTATAACTAGTCACTAGAAAAGTGAGGCTTTGACTAACAGAGCTTTTAATAGAAAAGAGATTAAAAGCTGAATCGATAACCTATCGAAAAATACACTTTTGAAGAGCCGCCATCGACATCAAAACCTTCGGCCTTCAGCTCATCAAGCCTATCTTCTTTACCACCATCCGTGACGATATATAGTATGTCTGCTTCAAAGCCATGACGGAAGCGGCTTCCCCAACCAACAGACTGCCCCAAACCAAAAGAAGCTCCCTCGAAGGTCTCATATTCACCGTCACTACATATATCATCCCAAATACAGACTTTTCGATTGATCAAGCCGTTCGTACCGTAGTTAGCAACCAAGCGTGGACGCCAAACTCTATCCGAATCTGCTAAGTAATAACGTAAACCAAAATTGTATCCCAGCTCATCACCTGCCGCACCTATACCTGCAGAGGCATAGAGTTTATCAACCAGTTTTAAGTCAAAACTACCGCCAATCACACCGTAAGAAGCGCCAACCCCTGCACCCACAGAACCTGTATCACCGTGAGCAAATGCATTTGAAGCACATACGCTCAACGCCGCAATGCTAAGTCCTTGCTGAATCATTTTTTTCATAGCTTGAATCCCTCTAATTAATTCCATCTATCTTGATTAAGTCTCTTCGCTCAATTTGTAAACATAAAAAAGGGGCTCTTAGCCCCTTTAAAACTAAAAACTCACATTAGCTTATTTTGCGCGCTTACGTAGGTTCTCTGTCAATAATTTCTTACGAATACGAATACTTTCAGGTGTTACTTCCACAAGCTCATCATCTTCAATGAATTCCAAAGCTTGCTCAAGCGTGTGCTTGATAGGCGGAACCAAAGTAAGGGCTTCATCAGTACCCGAGGCACGGATGTTATTTAGCTGCTTACCTTTAGTAGGGTTAACCACCATGTCGTTGCTGCGGCTGTGAATACCAACAACTTGACCTTCATAAACTTCAACAGCATGACCTAGGAACAAACGGCCACGGTCTTGTAATGAGAATAATGCGTAAGCCAAGGTTTTGCCTTTAACCATGCTCACCAATACACCGTTATTACGCTTAGCAACATCGCCAACCTTAACAGGGCCATAGTGATCAAATACGCTGGTCATGATGCCTGAGCCCGAAGTTAAGGTTAGGAACAAACCACGGAAACCAATCAAACCACGCGAAGGCACGATAAACTGCAAACGCACGCGGCCTTTACCGTCTGGCTCCATGTTCGTTAGCTCACCCTTGCGCAGGCCAAGCTCTTCCATAATGGAACCTTGGTGCTGATCTTCAACGTCGATAACAACGGCTTCGAACGGCTCTTGGATCTCACCATCAATTTCTTTTTGCACCACCTCAGGACGGCTAACACCCATCTCGAAGCCTTCACGGCGCATGGTTTCGATCAATACACTCAAGTGCAATTCACCGCGACCACTTACTTTAAACTTATCGGCGGTATCGCCTTCCTCTACGCGTAGAGCCACATTGTGAATAAGCTCTTGATCTAAACGCTCTTTAATATTGCGCGAAGTAACAAACTTACCTTCTTTACCAGCAAAGGGGCTGTCATTAACAGAGAAGGTCATGCTTACGGTTGGCTCATCAACACTTAAAGCAGGCAATGCTTCAACATTGTCTGGATCACAAAGCGTGTCTGAAATACTAAGTTTGTCGATACCATTAATACAAACGATGTCACCGGCTTGGGCCAGATCAGTATCGATACGCTCAAGGCCCAAATAACCTTTAACGTTTAGAACTTTGCCTTTACGCTCATTGCCATCAGCACTTTTCACGATCACTTGCTGATTTGGTTTTAACGTACCACGAGTAATACGGCCAACACCGATAACACCTACGTAGCTGTCATAATCCAAAGCAGATACTTGCATCTGGAAGCTGCCTTCTGGGTCAACATCTGGCGCTGGGCACTTATCAACAATCATCTGATAAAGCGGAGTCATGTCGTCAGCCATGGCCTCTGGATCATTACCAGCAATACCATTGATGGCAGAAGCGTAAATAACTGGGAAGTCTAACTGCTCATCCGTCGCACCAAGGCTATCAAAAAGGTCAAATACTTGATCCATCACCCAGTCAGGACGAGCGCCAGGACGGTCAATTTTGTTGATAACAACAATTGGCTTCAAACCCTGTTCAAAGGCTTTAGAGGTTACAAAGCGAGTCTGAGGCATCGGGCCATCAACGGCATCAACCAACAAACAAACTGAATCAACCATAGACAGAACACGCTCTACCTCACCACCGAAGTCGGCGTGTCCCGGAGTATCTACGATGTTAATGCGGTAGTCGTTCCACTGAATTGCTGTGTTCTTAGCAAGAATGGTAATGCCACGCTCTTTTTCTTGATCGTTGCTATCCATGATGCGCTCAGCGCCTTCATCTTTGCGATCAAGGGTACCGCTTTGGCTAAGAAGTTTGTCAACGAGGGTAGTTTTACCGTGGTCAACGTGGGCAATAATGGCGATGTTGCGTAGATTTTCAATCACAGGATGGACTCAACGTAAGGCGATGGCTAAATAAGGGCGCGCATTATAGCTGAGCGTTGATTAAAAGTTATGCTTTATTTGAGCTGTAGCTATGAAAAACGACAAAGGGTGGCTTTTATTGTGCTAATTGCAGGCAAAATCTAAACAAAGGCACGATTTTATGCCCTCTAAAAGAAACTAAACGCCCACTTATTAAGAAGTCAGCGCCTAGCCTTAGCTCATAAATTTAATGCCTAATTTTAAAATCGGCCTCGTTAGAAGGCTCTTCCTCTATCACCTCAACATCAATTTGCATGACCTCAGCCTCTGAAGGTCCTTGCCACAACCAATGCTCTAAGGTTTCGAGGCGATCCACCGGACCACTCACCTCCAACTCAACATCGCCATTGTTAAGATTTCGAACCCAGCCTTTAAGGCCCAGTTCTTTTGCATGTTCTTGGGTACCGGTGCGATAACACACCCCCTGCACCCGGCCACTGACTTGATATCGACATCGAGGCATAGTTACTCCTTAGCTCAAACTGCGTCTGTGGATTAAGCTTAGACAGAAACTTTAAAAAGGAGAAAAAATGAATAGCGGCGACTATGGAAACTACATGTTGGCCTGCTTAGGTATGGCCGCCCTGCTTTGGGCTTATATGACACTAATGAAGAAAAAGCGTAAATATGACGCGAAAAGACTCAAAAAGATGGAAAAACAGCTAAAAGACCTAAAGATCGATTAAGCACTTTTATAAACGTGGCTTGTCATTGATCCCTGTCCACCTTTTTCTTTTAAATTTTCCACAATCATTCGTGGCGCCTTCCAGCGATCAGTCGCCCAATCTGGCGCTAACAGGTTTGGCCTGCGGGCATAAGCTGAAATCCTGTGAAAGACAACATCGGCAGGGGTAAGCCGAATCAACTCTGCCGCAGAGGCGACATAACCTTCAACATGCATGGTACCTAGGCGATGATTGCGCCAACTGCGTGCCATAGCACTACCTTCAACAATCAATAAAGGATGCAGTTTAATCCCCTGTGTACCAAGTGAAACGACTCTATCTAATGTTTCTAATGCGTGCGCATGGGTTTCGCGTGGCAAGCCCAAAATCAAATGAGTACAAACCTTAATGCCGTGCAACTGAGCCCGGCGCAACGCATCTTCATAAGCACTAAATTCATGGCCGCGGTTAATGCGCTTTAAGGTGTCGTTATGAGCCGTTTGCAAGCCTAATTCCAACCAAACTTCTTGCCCTTGATCTTGGTATTCTTGCAATAGCGCCAACACTTCATCGGGCACGCAATCTGGTCTTGTACCCACACACAAACCCACAACCTGCTTATCTGCTAGCGCTTCGTTATACAACGCTCGCAGCTGCTCTACTTCGGCATAAGTATTGGTGTAAGACTGAAAATACGCCAGGTAGGCTGGAGCCTTCTGATTCAACTCTTGTTCACGCTCATTGAGCTGCTCAGAAATAGTGCGCTCCTGCGCCTGCTCGTCGGCAAACGATGAGACATTACAAAAAGTACAACCACCGCGCCCAAGGGTTCCATCACGGTTTGGGCAGTTAAAACTGCCATGTAAGGCGAGCTTACGCACTTTGTGACCAAAGCGGTTTTTAAGGTAGTGGCTAAAGGTGTGGTAATACAGGTCTGATTGCATTCAGGCATTATCAAGCAGGCTGCCAGCATTAACCTTGTGCAGTATCAAATGCCTAAGCACAAGCACAGGTAAAACTTATCGCCTCAAAAGCTCAATTCACCTATGCTAGGCAAAGGTATATAACCGCAAGAAATTAAAACAAGGGACTGTAATGACAATAAACAAGCTAGCAACCTGCTTACTACTGAGCGGCCTTAGCCTGCCGACGTACGCAGAAATTGATAGAGCCTGGCTAGAGCTGGGCATGGGGACTTTAGGGCCAAGCGGAAAAATCAAGATCGCCAATAATAACTGGGGCTGGAGCATAGGCTTGACTAAATATAAAGATGAAATTGGTGGTTACCTGCACAGCACGGAGTATTATGACAGCGACACTTTAGAAAGCTTTGAGCCCAAAATGCATGTTGTGGATATCTCACGCACATGGGGTAAAGCTGGCCGTTTCGGCTATATTGATCTTAGCACCGGCTTAGCTTTTGCCAACGGTGTGCACTCCGAGAACTGCGATAAAAACCGAGAAAAAGAATATTCAGGCTTTTTCAGCCGTACAACAGAAAAACTTTGCGACAAACAAGAAGGCAACAAAGTCGGCATACCCCTGTCTGCAACAGCCGCATTTGGTAAATACGGCGGCCTTGGTTTGCAGGCTAATGCCTTTGTCAGTGACGGCTATATAAAAGGCCAAGTGGCCCTGATCATAAGCCTCGGCGCCTTCACCAAGTAAGCTACTGCGGCCACTCAATAAACTTCTCACCGCCTTTGCGAATCGCTTTGCTTTTATTGGCGGAAGAGTCACCTGTATCGATAAATTCAAACACTTTGATATTGCCAGTACGGGCCGATACCTCACAGGTCACATATACGTCCGCAGCGTTTTTACCAGAACCGAGGCTAGCCACCATAAACACTTTAAAGGCGTTTTCGAGTTCGTCGTAACGCGAGCTGTGCATATCAACGTAGTGCTGAGTTAAATCACTCGCAAATTCGGAGCGCAATTCATCTTCACAAAGAAGACTTGCGTCAGTAAAGGTGTGGTTTTGATAGGCTACTTTCTCTAGTGCCTGACGTTTTTCAAGCTCAATATTTACCATCACCGTAACCGTACTGGCCAATACAACCAATACGGCACCTGCAATTACAAAAATACTCTGCTGCCTACGGCTTAAATTCATTTATTTTCCAGCCTTTTAGGCTGCTTGGCCACGACGGCACAAGCTTTACCTATCCCTATTAACTGTAGAAGTTAATTACAGCCCTTATCAAGCACATAAAACAAAGCGTAAATACTAAGACTATTACGCCAAGCCCAATTGTGTATAGAATCCCCTGATAACTAACGATGTTTAAAGGTGGCAAGTATGCTCGAATTTCAGCAACAGGATGCGTGTGAGGCTCAGCTCTATATAGAAGAGACCGATGCAACTCTGCCAGGTAAGCTCAACCCAAATACTCGTTATGCCTTTTTTAGCACCATCGCCAAAGGCGGCAAGTCGCTGATTAAAAGCTGTCGCGATCTACACCTGCGCCGCACGGTTTGCTACAAAACCCTAAGGCCGGAATTTATCGACAACGAGATCGAGAACAAGCGCCTGCTGCGTGAAGCGCGTATATCGGCCCTGCTTCAGCACCCCAATACCATTCCAACCTACGAGCTCGGGCGCGACAGTCGCGGCAACCTTTATTTCACCATGAAGCTTGTGCACGGTTACACCTTGCGTGAGATTCTCAATTACCGCGATCGCTATGATCTAAGCCAGTTAATGGACGTCATTATGCAAGTCGGCCGCGCGCTGGCCTATGCGCATTCGCGCGGCGTACTTCACCGCGATATCAAACCCGAAAATATCCTAGTTGGCCCCTACGGCGAAGTACTGGTACTCGACTGGGGCCTAGCCAAAGTCTGGTCCAAAGACAAAGAACAGCTCGAAGACGACACCGAGGTAGACGAGGTTGAAGCCGAACCGGGCATGACGGGCGAAGGTAAATTACAGGGTACAGTGATGTATATGTCACCCGAACAAATAGATAGAGACCCAAAGATCAGCTTCAACTCAGATATCTACAGTCTGGGCGCAATTATTTACGAATCTTTGACCGGTGTTACACCTTTTCAAGGCGATATTGTGCAAAGCTTGTTACAACAGATTCGCGATGACTTACCAACAGACCCAAGGACAGCGAATAAAACTCGAGTGCCCGATGCCTTAGCCGAATTGTGCATGCAGTGCCTACAAAAAGACGCCGCAACCCGCCCTAATGCCAATGAACTAATTCAACGACTACAAAGTGGCTGGTAATAACACCAAACTAGCACCTTACCAACAGTAACTAATATCAACAGCCTATGGCCCATATCGACTTTCAAACCCTTGCTCATCTCGACCACGAGCAACCCTCGGGCGAACTGCATTGGGAAAGCGCCAGTGACACCCATGTTGGCCGTGTGCGCCACATAAATGAAGATGCTTATTTTGATGCCAGCGAGCTGAATATCTGGGCAGTAGCGGATGGTATGGGCGGTATGGGCCGAGGTGACTATGCCAGCAAGGCCGTCATCAAAGCCCTAATGCACTTTGCTTGGCAAGGCGGTATTTGCGCCAGCCTGGCAAACCTCGAAGAAAAACTTATCGACGCCCACTACACCTGCCAAACGGCTTTTAGAAACAAAAAACCCGGTAGCACGGTCGCCGCCTTAATGACCAAAGATCACTACTGTTTCTTTCTGTGGGCTGGTGATAGTCGTATCTACCGCCTGAGAGATGGTCTGCTTGAACAACTTACAAGAGACCACAGTCTAGCCCAGCAGAAAGTCGACCAAGGTTTACTCAGCCCAGAAGAAGCTGTCAATCACCCCTCGGCTCACAAGCTGACTCGCGCCATAGGAGCCAACCGAGAATTGAAGCTCGACTTGGGCTTTAGTCCAACGCAAGCAGGGGATCGCTTCTTAGTTTGCAGCGATGGTTTATATAACCATGTCTCGGATGAAGAAATTCAAAGCTATTTAGGGCAGAATACGCCCGCGGCTACGCTAGGAGCAATGATAGATCGGGCTCTAGACTGCGGAGGGCGAGATAACATTACCGCCATTGTTGTAGAAGCATCTGAACCGACAAACTAAGCACAGGTCAAAACTGGTGCACCATAAACAGAGAGGCACCAATATGGTGCTTACCTAATATAAAAATCCTCTTTACTACGCGCAGAGCTCGGAAATACAAGCCTATAAGTAATAAGGTCAAGTCAGTATTTGTGCGCCTTAACAGGGCGTTTTAGATAGATTGAAAACTGTTTAAGGAAAGTTGGAACAGAACTTGCGATTAAGAATCCCATTAACGACCGGGCCAGAGCCTAGTCAATCATTCAAAACCCCTTATTGGAGTGAAACTCAATATGAAAAGTAAGTTGGAATACATCTGGCTTGACGGCTACCAGCCAACCCAAAGCATGCGTAGTAAAACTATGGTACGCAACAACTTCGGTGGCACTTTAGAAGAATGTCCTATGTGGTCTTTCGACGGTTCTTCTACCGAGCAAGCTGACGGTAACGACTCTGACTGCCTGCTTAAGCCTGTAGCGATTATCCCTGATCCAGACCGTTCTAACGCTTACTTAGTAATGACTGAAGTTCTTAACGCTGACGGCACTCCTCACGTAAGTAACGGTCGTGCAACCATCGACGAAGCAGAAGACGATGACGATTTCTGGTTCGGTTTTGAAGCTGAATACTTCTTGTGGGATACCACTACTGACCGCCCACCTGGTTTCCCTGCCGGTGGTTTCCCTGACCCACAAGGCCCTTACTACTGCTCAGTCGGTGCTAAAAACGCTTTCGGTCGTGAAATCATCGAAGAGCACATGGACCTTTGTCTTGAAGCGGGCCTTAACCTTGAAGGTATCAACGCTGAAGTTGCTGCTGGCCAGTGGGAATTCCAAATCTTCGCTAAAGGCGCCAAGCGCGCTGGTGACGAAATCTGGTTGGGCCGCTACTTGCTAGAGCGCACTGCTGAGAAATACGGTTACGCAATCGAGTGGCATCCGAAGCCTCTTGGTGATACTGACTGGAACGGTTCTGGTATGCACGCTAACTTCTCTAACGGCGCAATGCGTGACAACGGTGACGAGGCTGTATTCACCGCGATCTGTGAAGAGTTCGGTAAAAACATCGAACGTCACATCAGCGTTTATGGTGCAGACAACCACCAACGCTTGACTGGTAAGCACGAAACTCAAGCTATCGACGAATTCAGCTACGGCGTATCGGACCGCGGCGCATCTATCCGCATCCCTGTTGGCACTGTTGAAGATGGCTGGAAAGGTCGTCTTGAAGACCGTCGCCCTGCTTCTAACGCAGATCCATACAAGGTTGCTGCTGCAATCGTTAAAACAACTAACGAAGCTATGGCTAAATACAGCTAAGCGACCTTTAGTAGTTTTATAAAAAGCCGAGCCTAAGCTCGGTTTTTTTATGTCTGTAATTCCTATATTTATACCATTGATCACCGTTCAGCGAAGAACCTAGCACTAGCATCCTGACGACCAACAATGACTTAGCCCCTCATCAAGAGCATAAAAAAAGGCCAGACAGGCCCTTTTGCTTTAACCATATAATCACAAGGATCAGAGTAAAACCTCACTCAGGTTTATAAACACTCACTTGGGTAAAGCCCTCTTCTTGCATGTGCACTGCATGCAACTGGCTCATCACCCCTTTGTCACAATAAAGTGCGTAGGCTTGACCTTTATCCAGCTCATGCATACGGCTATTTAAGCTGTAAAAAGGAATATGTAACTGCCTTTCGAGCCTAAGCGGTTTTCTATCCACCTCGTCAGGGTGGCGAATATCAATAATAGTTAGACCACTATCGACATCACTGGACACCGCAACCGGCTCAACACCTACTGCAACATCACTCATCACCTCGTCGATACTCTGAGCTTTACTATCGGCAATCGCTTGCTCAAGCACTGAGGGGTCCAATAAAGCTTCCTCGGCAAGTAATTTGCCCATGTTCACACTTGATGAAGGCTTAACTGAAATCACACCACAGTACTCGGGAATCGCCGCGCTGAATTCTTCGGTACCAATTTTACGACTCAGGTTGATAATCTCGGGCTTATCCATACAAATCAACGGGCGCAAAATCAATTTCTCGCTGACTTTTTCAATTGCCGCCAGATTGTGCAGGGTTTGTGAGCTGACCTGAGAGATAGCCTCACCAGTGACAATAGCGTTAATTTTGGCTCTATCAGCCACTTGACTAGCGGCCCTATACATCATTCGCTTGAGCACCACACCCATATTGGAAGGGCCAACATGCTGAAGAATTTGCTCAACCACACCTTCAAAAGGCACGCTAATAAACTTCACTCGGTGAGAGGAACCAAACTTATTCCACAGATAGAAAGCAACTTCTTTAACGGCTAACTCGTGCTCGCGCCCGCCTAAGTTAAAAAAGCAAAAATGGGTTTTCATACCTCGGCGCATCAACATATAAGAGGCCACCGTCGAATCAAAGCCACCACTGACTAGCGATAATACATCTTCATCCTGAGTACCAAGCGGAAAACCGCCGAGGCCTTGTGTTCGCTCTTCAACCACATAAAGCACATCGTCTTTAATTTCTAGAGCCACGCTCACATCGGGATTTTTTAGCTTCACCCCAACTGCTTCGGTATTTTGATTAAGACCACCACCCACATAGCGCTCTATCTCTATAGAGTTCCATTCATGCTGGCCACTGCGTTTTACACGCACACAAAAGGTCTTACCCTTGAGCCTGTCTTTCCAGAATTCAAGCGCAACCTGATAGATATCATCAAGGGTTTCAAATTTGTGAGCACTAACCCGCGTAAAGTGAGCAATACCCGGAGTAGATGCAAGCATCGCACTGAGCTCGGCATCGAGATGAGGCCCCTGCCCCTTGGCCCGAACGACTATCCTGTCCCAATCTAAAATCACCGCAGTATTTTCATCGATACGGCGAGCCAATATACGTAGATTGTCAGTGAGCTTTTTACACCAGCGCTTACGCACAGGCTTACTCTTAATCATAATCTCAGGAAAAAGGCGAACGATATATTGCATGATAATTAGGGCTATAGATAAATAGAAAAAGGGGCCGACAAGGAGCCAAGTCGAGGAGCGCTATAGTACCGAACTTGAAGAACGATGCGTAGCGTGAATAACAGCCTACTAGTGCAAGTTCATGCAATATATGACGCAGCGATAATACAGCTAGCTACAAATTTCACAAAAGAGACAACTAGGAGCCCCTCAAGAAGCCCCTGTCACAACAACAAATAAGTGGCGACGGAAACGGTTAACAGCGCCCTATCTTTGTTTTAAGATGCACGCTCCTTAGGAGGTGGCGACGGCCACGTTCCATTTAATTAATCTTGACTAGGCCATAGTCTGTAGGAATCTAATATGTCAGAGAAAACTCTGAATTTGATCAAAGAGAGCGAAGCCCGCTGGGTTGACCTGCGCTTCACCGATACTAAAGGTAAAGAGCAACACGTAACCATCCCTGTTTCTGAAGTAGGCGAGAGCTTCTTCGAAGAAGGCAAAATGTTCGACGGCTCTTCAATTGCCGGCTGGAAAGGCATTAACGAATCAGACATGATTCTTATGCCAGACGACGAAGCGTCATTGCTTGACCCTTTCAGTGATGAGCCTACTGTTATCGTTCGTTGTAACATCGTTGAGCCAACCACTGGCCAAGGTTACGAGCGTGACCCACGTTCAATCGCAGCTCGCGCTGAAGAGTACTTGAAGTCAACTGGTCTTGGCGACGCAGCTTACTTCGGTCCTGAACCTGAGTTCTTCGTATTTGACGACATCAAGTGGGGCTCAGACATGAGCGGCTGCTTCTACAAAATCTCTTCTGAAGAAGCTGCTTGGTCTTCAGAGCGTGCTTTCGACGACGGCAACATGGGTCACCGCCCAGGTGTTAAAGGCGGTTACTTCCCAGTACCTCCAGTCGACAGCCTTCAAGACATCCGTGGCTCTATGTGTAACGCTATGGAAGAAATGGGTCTTGAGATTGAAGTTCACCACCACGAAGTTGGTACTGCTGGTCAGTGTGAAATCGGTGTTGGCGCTAACACTCTAGTTAAGAAAGCTGATGAAGTTCAGGTTCTTAAGTACTGTGTACACAACGTTGCTCACGCTTACGGCAAAACAGCGACTTTCATGCCTAAGCCTATCGTTGGCGACAACGGTTCTGGTATGCACGTTCACCAGTCTTTCGTTAAAGACGGTGTTAACCAGTTCGCTGGTGACGTTTACGCCGGCCTAAGTGAAACTGCTTTGTTCTACGTTGGTGGTATCATCAAGCACGCTAAAGCGCTTAACGCTTTCTGTAACGCTTCTACCAACTCATACAAGCGCTTGGTTCCAGGCTTCGAAGCTCCAGTAATTCTTGCTTACTCTGCTCGTAACCGTTCTGCTTCTATCCGTATTCCTTACGTTGTATCTGCTAAAGGTAAGCGTATCGAGACTCGCTTCCCTGATCCAACAGCTAACCCATACTTGTGTTTCGCTGCTTTGTTGATGGCTGGTCTTGACGGTGTTAAGAACAAAATCCACCCTGGCGACGCAGCAGACAAAGATCTTTACGACCTTCCTGCTGAAGAGCTTGCTGAGTACCCAACTGTTGCTGCTTCACTTGAAGAAGCATTGGCTGCTCTTGACGCGGACCGTGAGTTCTTGACTGCTGGTGGTGTATTCACCGACGACGCTATCGACGCTTACATCGCGTTGAAAGAAGAAGAAGTTGAGAAACTTAACATGACAACTCACCCAGTTGAGTTCGACATGTACTACAGCGTTTAATCTGCAAGATTAAACAGTTGTGAAAAAAAGCCGGCCTTGTGCCGGCTTTTTTGATTTAAGAGCACATCAAATGTACGACTGCCACGGCACCCAGTGGGCATGCTAATGGCGGAAGTGCAGGTAATGCAGGAGCAATTGCCTGCCTACTCAGTTTAATTGCCTCGCAATTAAACTGTTTTTAAAAAACCTAAGCTATATAGATATAGTCCTGCCCAGTTAACCCTATCCTTTTTTATCTAAATGCCCAAGTCCACGCTCAGGAGCAATGACATCACGAATACATTGTTTTAACTGTTTAACATCTGGAAAACCGCCATCTACTTTCCTGTCCCATACTAGTTGCTCATTTACTCTAATCTGAAACACTCCACCTGTACCGGGCTTTAGCACCATCTCATCGATCTCTTCCGTAAACGTCGTTAAGAGCTCCTGAGCCATCCAAGAACTGCGTAACAACCACTGACACAAACGGCAATAATGTATCTCCACCCTATTTGCCATAAACTCCCCCTTATTAATAACTGCACAGATAGTGCTTTATATTACCCAAGCTCGACAAATGCTTTTTCTACAAGGACAATAAGCTCAAGCCACGTTAATGGATGAACGATGAAAAACCTGCTTATGCCTTTTGCTTTTTTTAGTGCACTGAGCTGCGCTCAAGCCTCCACCCAAGTGCATGCCCAAGTATATGAAAGCACTGACAAACAAGGAGTAACGAGCTTTAGTGATCAGGCGAGCAAAGGCGCACAAGAACGACAAATTCAACCTAGCAATATGGCTGATGCACCTACGATCAATAACAGGGCAGACAGTAAACCAAACGATAAAGCTCTAGAAGCGCCTTATATAAATATCAGTGAACCCACTGATGGCAGCCAAATTCCACCCTCTGTACAAGAGCTTACATTCACTTGGCAAAGCAATGTTGCCAAAGAAGAGATAGCGCGCATACAACTATGGATGGATCATCGAGTTGTTGCCGAGACCACATCCACAAAAAGCATCAGTCTGCCTTTAGCACTACCCCAGCGTGGACAGCGCCATTTTCATATACATGTGCTCGATGAGCAGGGTAATACCATTACCCAAAGTAAGAATATTAGCTTGCATATACTTCGCGCAGGACAAGGTAAAGCACGCTAATAGGGCAAAGATCAACAACACCAAACATTAAGCACAAAATTGGTGCAAATCACCTAGGCAGGGCTCACTTCTTCATCTATCATGAGGCGTAATTCACTGCGCCTTTTTATCTTTTATCTTAAAAAGGTGCTTTACAAGAATATAAATCAACTCGACAAAAAATCGATAAGCACTTGATTAATATAGAATTAATATAATAAAAGCATTTCCCGCACTGAAATTGCGCGCAGATAGTGATCACGTTTAGAACTGACACGAATAATTGGTTTGGTTCTTGCAAAACAGCCTGTACTTATTGGTGCAATATTTATGCAAAACGTCCATTTCGATAAAGTATTAGACAACCTACTGACTGCCATTGTGGTCATGGATGCCAACCTGAACATCCAGTACATCAATGCTGCGGCCGAAAATCTGCTTAGTGTCAGCGGCATGCACACGCATGGTAAAAACTTTAATGATTACTTTTGCGAAAACGACGACACACCTTATAGCATTCAAGACGCTCTTAAACGTGGGGTAAATTTCACTAAGCGCCGCGCCCGCTGGCAACTAAGTAATGCCCGTGAAATGACCGTTGACTACACTGTTACTCCCGATGCCGATGATGGCTTTGTGGTACTCGAAGCTCACCCCTTAGATCGTTTATTACGTATCAGTCGCGACGAAGCGTGGATTGCATCTCAAGAAACCACCAATAATATGGTGCGTTCGATGGCCCACGAAATTAAAAACCCACTAGGAGGCATTCGTGGAGCAGCACAGCTCTTATCTCGCGAATTAAGCGGTCACGATCTAGACGAGTTCACCAAAATTATTATTGATGAAACCGATAGACTACGACGCTTAACCGACCGCATGCTTGGACCAAACAAGCCTGTTGCCCATAAGCCCATTAATATCCATGAAATCCTTGAGCACATTGTTTCAGTTGCCCGCTTAGACGCACCTGAACACATTCAGATTATTAAAGATTATGACCCTAGTATTCCCGATCTTCTCGGTGACAAGGAACAATTAATCCAAGCTATTTTGAATATCGTCAATAATGCTGTTCAAGCACTCAGCGAGAATAATATTGAACATGGCTGCGTAAACTTAAAAACACGAATACGCCGCCGCTTTACCATCGGCCGTAAAAACCATCAGCTAATAGCCGAGCTCAGTGTTATTGATAATGGTCCAGGTATTCCACCTGAACTTATCGAAGATATCTTCTTTCCGATGATTACCGGCCGAGCAGAAGGCACAGGACTCGGCTTAGCCATTTCACAGAACCTAATTACCCGTCATGAAGGCTTGATCGAATGCTCAAGTGTTCCCGGCAAAACAGAATTTAAGATGTACCTACCTTTGGGAAATACAAATGCGTAAGGCAAATAAAGTTTGGATCATAGACGACGACAGATCGATACGCTGGGTGCTTGAAAAAGCCCTTCAGCAAAGTCGCATTGAAATTGAAAGCTTTGACTCAGGTGACGCCGCCTTACGCCGCCTAGCTATTGCACAGCCAGATGCGATTATTAGTGACGTGCGTATGCCCGGCATCGATGGCCTCAGCATGCTAAGCAAGATTCACGAAAGCCATCCTAACCTGCCTATTATCATCATGACTGCGCATAGTGATTTAGACAGTGCCGTATCGGCCTACCAAGGCGGGGCATTTGAATATTTACCTAAACCTTTTGATGTTGACGAAGCCGTTGCCGTTACTCAACGCGCCCTAGCCCATGCTGATGAGCAAGCAGGCGAAAGCATTGAAGCCCCCGTTGCTGAAGCAACGGAAATTATTGGTGAAGCGCCTGCCATGCAGGAAGTGTTTCGCGCAATTGGCCGCTTAAGCCAAAGTAATATCACTGTATTAATTAATGGTGAAAGTGGTACAGGTAAAGAGCTCGTTGCTCGCGCCTTACATAATCACAGTCCTCGTAAAGACGGCCCCTTCATTGCTCTAAATATGGCGGCTATTCCACAAGAACTTATTGAGAGTGAATTATTTGGTCACGAAAAAGGAGCTTTTACCGGTGCTGGCGCACAGCGTGTAGGCCGTTTTCAACAAAGTGACGGAGGCACCTTATTTTTAGACGAAATTGGTGATATGCCTGCCGAAACTCAAACCCGATTGTTACGAGTGTTGGCCGACGGTGAATTTTACCGCGTTGGTGGCCACACCCCTGTAAAAGTAGATGTACGAATTATTGCAGCGACTCATCAAGACCTAGAGGGCTTAGTCGAGAAAAATCAGTTCCGAGAAGATCTTTTCCACCGCTTAAATGTCATTCGTATTCACTTACCTAAGCTGGCAAATCGACGTGAAGACATTCCTCGCTTAGCCCAACACTTTTTACATAGAGCAGCAGCAGAACTAGGCGTTGAACCCAAAATCCTTACTGCCGAGAGCGAAGACTATCTTGCAGGCCTTGGCTGGCCGGGCAACGTCAGGCAGCTCGAAAACACCTGCCGCTGGATTACTGTTATGGCTTCTGGTCGCGAAGTCCATATCCAAGATTTACCACCAGAATTAAAAACCAGTAAAAGTGACGAAGCCCCCACAGGTGATTGGGATAAAGCTCTTAGACACTGGGCCGACCAAGCATTGGGGCGTGGTGAAAGCGACATTCTAAGCGGAGCAGTACCCACCTTTGAGAAAGCATTAATTGAAACTGCACTTAAACATACGGCAGGCCGTAAACGCGATGCCGCCAATCTACTAGGCTGGGGCCGAAATACGCTAACGAGAAAGCTAAAAGAATTAGGCATGAGCACAGCCAACGAGGAATAAGGCTTATTGACCCCATTGTTAACGGCAGCTTAGGCTGCCATTTTTATTTATAAGTTCAATTCGTTTCCGCCTTATAGAGAATAACCTCCATGCTATGATGAGTAGCCACGGTAAATTGAGCGATCCGCAAAAGGACTTATACATCATGCGCACTAGTCAGTACCTGATCTTCCGACTTAGCTCTTTATTGTTAAGCCTGCTACTAACTTCTTGCGCTAACTTGCCTGAAAACAACCAACAAGTTCCCAGCACAGCAATAAGCTATGATGAAAGCTCTGAAACAACACTTGCTAAAAGCGTAAACGAAAGACGTAAACAGCAACAAGCCAGTGACGAACTTACAGGCATGCTATTACTCGATAATGGTTTAGATGCCATGGTCGCACGCATAGCTTTAGTTCGGCTCGCTGAACGTAGCTTAGACGTTCAATATTATCTTTATCACAGCGACTTAAGTGGCAGTTTATTAACCTATGAACTATGGCATGCAGCTGAACGAGGAGTTCGTGTTCGTTTATTATTAGACGACATGGACATGGCAGGTAAGGACAAAAACCTTGCCGTGCTCAACAAGCACCCCAATATAGAAATACGCTTATTTAATCCATTCATTCGCGGTAAAAACCGCACCACTCAATTTATTACTCGGTTTGGCTCTGTCACCCGCCGCGCTCATAACAAAGCCCTTATCGCAGACAATCAAGTAGCTATTATTGGTGGACGCAATATTGGCGATGAATACTTTGATGCCAATGCCAATATGGCTTTTGGAGATTTAGATGTCACTCTAACCAACCCCGGCGCACAGCAAGTCAGTGAAGAGTTTGACCTTTACTGGAATAACCAACTTGCCTATCCAATTAGCACATTAAGTAAGTACCAAGCGAGCGAAGATGACTTACTTGAGGCGCAAAAAAAGGTAGAAGCATTTGCTGTTAAAAATAAAGACAATGTTTATTTTAAAAGCCTAGCTAACAGCGGAATCCTCAAACGAACCAAAGCAGGGGAAAACAATTACCACTGGGGAGAAGTTGATATCCTTTATGACAACCCAGATAAAATCTCATCAGATCGAGATAAAACCGAATACCATCTTGCCCCGAAATTATTACCTCATATCGAATCTGTTCAACATCAACTACTGGTCATCTCGCCCTATTTTGTTCCAGGTAAAGAAGGTGTTGAATTTTTTAGTGATTTAGAACAACGAGGCGTGGATGTAAAGATTCTTACCAACTCTTTAACCTCCAACGACGTACCAGCCGTTCACGCTGGCTATTCCCGCTACCGAAAAAAGCTACTTAAAGCAGGTATAGAGCTCTACGAACTAGATAAAACCTTATTAGAACGAAATTATCAAAGAGAAAAGAGTAGCACTACCCGTGAAGGGGTAAAAGGTTCACAAGCCAGCCTACATGCAAAATATTTTGTTATGGATAAGAGCCACGCCTTTATAGGCTCGCTAAACTTAGACCCTCGATCCGTAGTTGAAAACACAGAAATTGGCGCAGTCATTATATCCGAACAACTAGCAAACTATCTTGCCAACAGCTTTGATGAGCGTATCGACAGCGTCGCTTTTAAACTCAGCTTAGAAGACAATAAAATTCACTGGGAAAGAAAAACAGAAAACGGTTCCACTTTAGAGTTCGACAAAGAGCCCTACAGCACATGGTGGGATAGGTTTAGCATTGGTTTTATGCGGCTACTACCTGGCGAATCACAACTTTAAACCCAATAAAGGCTGGCTGTGTTAATGAAATACACAGCCAAGCCTTTACCCAGCAAACTCATATAAGAATAAGCGACTTAATTGTTTAGCTAAATCGTACTTTTCTGCATCCGAAGGAGCTGATCGATATTGTAATAACTGAGGCCAAAATAGTCGTCCTTTAATCGTTGCAACCAGCCAAGATTCAAGTTCCTCAGCGCTTTCAGCTTTTAATAGCCCCTCTTTCAAGGCCTTCTGCAAAAAAACAAGCAAAGCACCTTCAGGTTTATTTAGCTTATTTTGAACCTCAGACAAGTCAACATCATTATTTAAAGTGGCCGCTAATACAATCTTACTTATATTGATTAAATCAGGATTACAAAGCATATTAATTTTCCCCAGCAACAGCTGCACCAGCTGTTCAGAAAAATCACTATCTTCATCAACTACGACACCATGTTCATCAAATAAAAGCATCATAGATTCTAAGATATGGAAGAATAGAGCCTCTTTATTTTCAAAATGCTTATACACGGTGCGCTTACTTACTTCAGCTTTAGCCGCAATGTCATCTACACGGGTTTTGCCATAACCTTGCTCTAAAAAAAGAGCGATAGCCGCATCAACAATAGCCTGATGTTTAAGTTCTGTTCGCTTCATACTTATTTCAACCTAAACATACATACATCCCTTAAAATAGACTCGCTCATGCGATGAGCAACATCAAACTCCTTAAGCTCAAAACCGGCATGTTCAAATACTGTTTTTAATAACGATCGTTTAGGATTTAAAGCATTAAAAGACAGCACCAAGACAGCGTTCTTTTTCATGCACTGACGCCAAACATCTGCGCACTTTTCAAGTACATCAATAGGGTTGCGGCTGCCATCCGAACTGAGATGTTGAACACCGTAGGGAATATCACTCACAAGCAAGTCAAACTTTTCTTGGCTTAACAACTGCAAGGCATCAGCTGAATCACCAATAATAAGGCGTGCGCTAGAATCATGAGCAGAAAACTCTAAGAACTTTCCGGTATTTTTCTTATTTTTTTGATTAACAAAACCTTCACTCAACTTATGCTTTTGGCGATGTAACTTCGACCATTTTTTCACGTTACGGCGCACATCCTCTAAGGCCTTAACATCTTGCTCTATACCCTTGGCATTTAAACCGTAGCGCATAGCCCATAACAATGTCGTGCCTCGACCACACATCGGGTCTAGCAACTTGAGCTTCTGTCCTGACTGGTAATCTAACTCAGCTAAGGCAACATTAATGAGTAACTGCGTTAAACGCTCATTGGTTTTACCTTTGTACTTACTTCCAAATACAAAGTCATCATGCAGCAAAAAACCATCGTCTTGGGCCAGAGGAATTAAGGCTTCCCCCACTAATTCATAAAGCCCCTGTACAAAGCTAAGACGCTTAAGACGCTGTAAGTCCAAGCCCTCTTCGGCTGAAATAATAAAGAATTCGAGTGAAGCACACTGCCACAACTTGTAGCTCAAACCCTCACCTAGTAATTGCTTCAACTCCCTCTCTGCAACTTGTAGATAGTTGGCGAAGTACGCTTGCTTAGCCTCTGGAGATATCTGTAACGCAAGTCTATTCATACTCAATGCAACGATATTAGTAAATTTACATTATACAAAAAAAATACACTCAAGGGTTTACTTTTACAGGGCAGCAAGTAAACTCACCAGTGTACTTATTAAGAAGCATGCTTATGAAGGCCTTACTAGTTATCGCTGCCATCACAATTGGAGTTGTACTTATGACAAGCCCCCAGCTCACTTTCACAGAAGAACAAAGAGTGTGGAACAAACAGCAGTCGAAGCAGTGGCTTAACGGCCGTTTTCACAACACTAAGACCGCTGAAATGAGCAGCTTATGGGAAATGACCAAAGGTCACTTTCGCCAGCCTAATATTGATACCAACCCCGATGCGGCCATACCTGTCGAAAGCATCAGCCCTGTGCAACTTGCTAATTTAGACCCTGACGAGAGCAGCCTATTTAGGCTGGGGCACAGCAGTATTTTGCTACATATGAACGAGCAATTTATCTTAATCGACCCCGTATTTAGCGAGCGCGCCTCCCCCCTATCTTTCCTTGGTCCTAAACGCTTTCACCAACCGCCAATTGAAATGGAAGCACTGCCATATATCGACGCCTTAATTATTTCCCACAATCATTACGACCACCTCGATAAAGCCAGTATCAAAGCCCTGCGACACAAAGTTGGTCAGTTCTTTGTACCACTAGGCCTTGGTCAAACATTAAAGAAGTGGGGAGTTGAAACCAATAAAATCACCGAGCTGGACTGGTGGCAAAGCGCCTATAGCAAGACGATTAAACTAACGGCAACTCCAGCTCAACACTTCTCAGGCCGAAGCATCACCGATAGAGACAAGACCCTTTGGGCTTCTTGGTCTATTGAAGGTAGTAATAAGATTTTCTTCAGCGGCGACAGTGGCTATTTTGAAGGCTTTAAAGAAATAGGGGAACGCCTGGGGCCTTTTGATATAAGCCTTATGGAAACAGGGGCTTACAATGAACTTTGGCAAGGTGTGCATATGATGCCCGAGCAAAGTATCCAAGCTCACTTGGATGTCAGGGCAAGCTATTTTTTACCCATACATAACGGCACATTCAAGTTAAGTTTTCACCCTTGGTATGATCCTTTTGATCAGGCGCTCTCACTGAGCGAGCAATACAATGTGAACTTACTGACACCACGAATAGGCCAACACGTTTCAGTACAGCAACCCAAAATGCAAGATCGATGGTGGCAAGCATTAAAAAACAAACCTCAAGATAGGTAAATCATCGACCAACAACCAATAAATATACAAAACAACATAGAACTAACTCAAAACTCTGATGCTTAGCGGCTTGTCGAAGCTGCTGAGCTACTTTAAATTAGATGCCCGCTACATTTTCGTCTTAGTCACTTATATAAGGAATATCCTGTGCTGAAGATCAATGAGCTAAAGATCAATGAGCTAAAGATCAAGAGTATTTTGCTAGCTAGCTGTTTATTTTTTTGCAGCTTTTCCCTCGCCGATGAGAAAAAAAAGAGCACTGACGACCTTAATTTTTCAGCACTGATTCAGCCCGTTAGTGAAGACAACATCCTCTACGATAAAAAAGATTGGTATAACTGGGGTTCTTCCATTGTTAAAGGCGATGATGGTAAATACCACTTATTTTATGCTCAGATGTCACGTGAACTCGGCTTTCCAACATGGATCAGTGATGGTGTCATTCGCCGCGCCGAAGCCGATAAGCCCGAAGGCCCCTACACTGCCAAAGAAATTGTATTGCAAGGCCGAGGGCCAGAACACTGGGATAGCTACACGGCTCACAACCCTTGGATACAAAAATACGGAGATAAATACTACCTTTACCACATTAGCGTAAATATGAAGGGCCGCGGCTTAAACAAAGAGCAAATGCAGCAAGCTCGAGGCCGTTCTTTCGATAATCCATATAAAGGCGAGTTACGCCGCAATCAGCGTATTGGCGTCGCCGTAGCTGATAGTCCACTGGGACCTTGGCAGCGCTTTGATCAACCACAAGTAGAACCTGCAGGCCCTATCGTAAACATCACCTGCAACCCAGCAGTAACCGAGCGCCCAGACGGAGGCTATTTGATGCTGGTGCGAGGAGACATGCCAAATAACGAAGACGCCGTCAAAGAAAGCGTACACAAACTTGTACGCCATCAAGCCATTGCGTTAGCCCCAACTCCGACAGGCCCTTGGACAGTACAAGAAAAAGCCGCCGTTGGAGATATGAATGCCGAAGACCCCGCCGTATGGTATGACCATAAACGCCAGCGCTATTATGGACTGTACCACGCCTTTGGTTATATGGGCATGATGACATCGGTTGACGGCTTACACTGGGAAAAAGCCAAACACCATAAAGTGATGCCTTTGTCCTATAAAAACGATAAGGGTGAAACCGTAGAAGTCGCCCGCATGGAGAGGCCTTTTGTCTTTATTGAAAACGGTGAACCTAGAGTCCTTACCGTGTCAATTGCTTTAAAAGATGGTGAGAGTTATTCCATGTTTATTCCACTCAAAAGCCAAGCGGAATTATAAGCATTAGCCCCCATTGATACTAAAAGTAAGCCTAGCTACCCCCTGTTTATAACTTGCACAAAGTAGCACTAGAGTTTTATAGCTCTAATCTAAGAGAGATAAACTCTAGCGCTCTAGTGTAATTATTAAGCTTGATTATTTAAATAAAGATATTTATCACTTTAGCTTTATCTCTTTACTTATAGAGCCTGTACTTGCTGGCGTCAGACCAGGCTGGCTACCACCAACAGTTATTTTCCAGCGGCCTTTCTCTAACACTTCTTCACCATCATCGTTAAAGAAAATAAAGCTATTGGCATCTAGCTCAATGTGTACGCGCTTGCTCTCCCCTGCTTTAATATGAACACGCTTAACAGCTTTTAAGCTATGCAGGGGCTGCCCATCACTGACCGTTAAGTTTTTAAGATACAATTGAACGACTTCAGTTCCATCTCTATCACTACTGTTGCTTATATCAACTTCAACAACTAAATCTTTATTTCTTTTTATCTTTTTAGGGATTTGTAAATTTGAATAATTGAACTGACTATAGCTTAAGCCCCAAGCGAAAGGCCACAAGGCTTCATGCTCAGCATAGCGATAGGTTCGCCCCTTCATGCTGTAATTACCAAAGTGGGGAAGCTCATCTAAACTCTTTACAAAAGTAAGAGGTAAACGCCCGCTTGGGTTATAACGGCCAAATAGTACTTCAGCAATTGCTTGCCCAGCAGCCTGCCCCGGATACCAAGCCTCGACAATAGCTGCGACGTTTTCTTTTTCCCAATTCAAAGCAAGGTGGCCGCCATTAAGCATAACTAACACCACGGGTTTACCAGTTTTTACTAAGGCTTTAATCAAGTCTTGCTGTTGGCTGGGAAGCTCTATTGAAGTTCTATCATAGCCCTCCGCTTCTAGCCTCGGAGTTAAACCAGCAAAAACAAGAACAACATCACTTTGTTTAGCAACAGTTAGCGCCTCTTCTATTAAATTCTTATCTGTTTTAGCCCACATTAAGCGAAAGTTAGCGGCGCCTGTATGCGCTTCAAATTCAACTTTTATCTTATAGGTTTTTCCAGCTTTAAATTCATAAGGCTTTGCCACTTTTATGTTCTCGTGATAACCCTCATAGTGCTCAGCATGTAGCTTGTCATTGATATAAATTTTAAACTTATTATGACCCTCAGCGCCTAATAAATAAGATCCTGACTCTGGAACTTCAATCTGCCCCTGCCAAAGCACACTAAAAAAATCATCTGGAAGATTCTCTGCTGGCGCGCCATCATCCCAATCGAAGCTAACGACATCATCAACACGAGTTAGCACCGGTTTATTTTCATAAATGATCTCAGCCCCCGAACTCTCTTGATCAAGACGACCATCGGGGTTTCCTTCCAGTCGATTATTAGCGTAATAATGACCTAATAAGCCTTGTTGTTTTTTACCTTGATATAGAGTGCTTAACCAACTGGCCGGTAGTTCTTCAAGAATCGTTACCGCATCATTCCAGTTTGAGCCATGGGCATAAAGCACTTCGGCTTTTCCAGCTAGATAATCTTCAACACCTTTTAAGGGCGTAGAGTACTGAAATGGTAAACCGTGGTAATTACCTAATAAGGCTTCTATCTGATTTGCATTAGGGCCAACCACAGCGACTTTATTGAGTTTATTTTCATCGAGTGGTAAAAGCTTAGTATCGTTCTTTAGCAGAACGATACTCTCTTTGGCTGCCTGTAAGGCAAGCTGCTGATTCTTTTCAGAGTTAATAACAGATTCAGATAAAGCCGCCCAAGGCACCATGGCTTCGTCATCAAACATACCCAGTTTAAAGCGTAAAAGCATCGTGCGGTAAACAGCAAGATCTAAATCCTTATCGTCGACCAAGCCTTGTTTATATGCATTCAGCAAGTGGTCTTTATAGTAATTCCCACAATTAAGTTCATCACCACTTTTTAGTGCTATCTCTGTTGCACTTTCTGGTGACCATGCAATTTTATGATGCTCATATATATCCAGCACCGCCCAACAATCTGACACAACAAAACCGTCAAAGCCCCATTCATCGCGTAAGATCTCTGTAAGCAAGCGCGGGTCACCACTGGCTGAAGCGCCATTAACGCGATTATATGCACCCATAACGGAATAGACGTTAGCCTCTTCAACCGCAGCTTTAAATTGCGGTAAATAGGTTTCATACAGATCTTTATCACCCACAATGCTGTTAAAACTATGGCGGGTTGCTTCTGGCCCACTATGTACGGCGTAGTGCTTAGCAGTGGCGCCAACCTTTATATATTTAGGGTCATCCCCCTGCATGCCTTTAATATAAGCCACCCCCAAACGCGAGGTTAACCAAGGGTCTTCACCATAGGTTTCACTGCCCCGCCCCCAGCGTGGGTCACGGAAAATATTGATATTGGGCGCAAAGAAATTCAGCCCCTGAAAGATTTCACGTTTATCTTGTTTTATATAAGCATGGTGCTTGGCACGAGCCTCATCACTGATGGCCACACCAATATCAAATAATAATTGTTCATTAAACGAAGCTGCCAAACCAACGGGCTGAGGGAAGACCGTCGCTTTGCCTGAAAAAGCCAGACCATGTAGGCTCTCATTCCACCAGTTATAGCGAGGAATACCTAAGCGCGGAATACCAACCGCATCATGGGTCAGCTGACTTACCTTTTCGGCAGCGCTCATTTGCTCGATAAGCGCTAAAGTGCGCTCTTCAAAACTTAAGCTTGTATCAAAATGCTTTAGTTTCTTAAGCTCTGGCTCACTTTCTGCAAAGCTTGCCGTAGCTACAAGTACCACTAATAACACCGCATAGCGCCAAAGATATTTACTACCCACCACTAAGCCCATATTTGCCTCTTTATTGTTCGTTCTTATTATTCAATGCAGTGGTCACCAAGCCCTGCTAGTTATGCTTGATTCTAGAGGACGACCCAATACATGTAAACGATTACACTTATTGTACCATCTAAGAGCTAGTACCGAATAATCAAGACCGAAGAAATAAACAGGCTAGCCGTATCAGCTAGCCCCGCAACTAAACAGACTCGACCGCACTAAAGCTCACTTCGTACTCACCTAAGCCCTCGTAACAAATACGCGCAGGGACATCAAAAGCAAGTTCAACAATGCCGCAAAATGAGCCTGTGATAAACGCTTGGCCTTTTTTGAAGCTCGTACCACGAGCACACATGTAATTAATCAGCCATAAAATAGGTGCAAAGGCCTGTGGGTTCGGGTGCTTACCATCAAACGCTTGTAAGGTATCGGCTTGCTGCAGGCTCAGCTTAAATGACGATGCCACCTTTCCTTGCTCAAGATCGATCTCCGGCCCAAGATATATGCCTTGATTAAACAGGCCATCGGCGAGTTTTTCACAAAATGCCAGTTCAGCAGCATCAGACCAGCGATCTTGCATCAACTCTAAAGCCATATGTGCTTTGCCAAAGGCTGCGCTGATTTCTTCTTCCGAGCGAGGCTGTTCTTGAGCAGGTAGATCTTCACTTAGTACAAAGGCAATTTCTGGCTCAATTCGTACCTTATTATCATCTGGTATCAACTTACAAACATCGCCACTTTGTTTGGTATTAGCAAAAATAGGGGCGACCACAACGGCATCATCCGCTGGCGGCAGTAAGCACTTCCACGCCGCAATATCATCATCGCGCAATGAAGCCATCGCCGTTTGAACGGCCAAAGCTTCATCCACATTTTGCACGCGAAGCGCCTCTTCAAAGCGCGCTTGCTTAGTAGCAACAACACGCCCGTTTAATAAGCTAGTAGCGATCTTTGAAGCAGATTCTGCATTCATATATAAACATTCCTAAATAAAGCTCATAAGGAGCAAAATTGATAAGCATAATGATCTCGGCATAGTACTACATTGATACAAACCCTATTAATGCCACCCTGCAAAGCAGTTTTAAGCACTTTTCAAAAAACGCCCTTACAAAGGCGAACAAGGCTATATCACTTGCCCAAAGAACTGTATCGATATACAGTTTACTTATGCTTAGAAAAATCATTCATATCGATGCCGACTGCTTCTACGCCGCTGTTGAGATGCGTGATAACCCGAGCCTAAAGGGTCGCCCTATTGCTGTCGGAGGCAATGCCGATAGGCGCGGCGTATTAACCACAGCAAATTACGAAGCGCGTCAGTTTGGAGTGCGCTCTGCGATGAGTTCAGCTCAAGCTTTAAAACTCTGCCCCGACTTACTCATCCTCCCAGTACGCATGCAAGCTTACAAAGATGCGAGCCAACAAATGCATGAGGTCTTTGCAGGCTACACCAAACTTATAGAACCCCTTTCATTGGATGAGGCCTATCTCGATGTTAGTGAATGTAAAGCGTATCAAGGCAGTGCCACTTATATTGCTCAAAGCATCAAAGATAAAATCAAAGCTAAAGTAGGCATTACTGTTTCTGCTGGCGTAGCAAATACTAAGTTTCTTGCAAAAATCGCCAGCGACTGGCAAAAGCCTAACGGCCTGTTTGTTGTACCCCCAGAGCAAGTCGAACGTTTTGTTCATGAGCTGCCCGTTGCCAAAATTCATGGCGTCGGAAAAGTGAGCGCCAACAAACTCCATCAGCTAGGTATATATACTGGTGCCGATATTAAAGAAGCTGGCCTTGTTTTTCTCTGCCAACGCTTTGGGCGTTTTGGTAAACGCTTATTTGAACTCGCAAACGGTGAAGACGGCCGTGAAGTCAGTACTGAGCGTATTCGCAAATCACTCAGTGTAGAAAGGACCTTTAATGAAGACCTCAGAGGCGAGCACGCCAAGCGATACAAGCTAGCAGACGTACACCAAGAATTTCTATTGCGTCTAGCTAGGCTCGATAAGCGCTATCAAATCAAAAACACCTTTGTGAAGCTGAAATTCAGTGACTTCAGCACAACCACTCTTGAACAAAAAGGTAGCGATATTAGCCCAGTAAACTATCAAGAGCTAATGTCTAAAGCCCTAGAGCGCAGCCCCCTCCCTATACGCCTGCTTGGCCTAGGTGTACGCCTGATAGACCTAAATAGCCAACAAGGTCAATCACAACTTTCTTTATTTGACTAAGCGTTCAAAATTTAAGATTCTGTATTTCTTTGATTTTTATGCCCTGATTTAGTGATAAATTTAAAATTGGTACTTTCTTCTTGGAAAAAAAATGGCACAATAGCTCACCTATTGATCAAATTACTGTGCTAGTGCATGTATCACTAGCTCAGAGACACAAAACAATAAAGGCCTTATGCTAAGCTTGAGCTTACTAAACGAGGCTAAATAAATATAACTTGCCCTTTTGTTGGAGACTTTATGATGAACACCTTTCGGCTTTGGTCTGGACTAAGCTTGATTCTGGCCACTCTTTTTTCGGCTACGGCAAACTCTAAGGAAGCCTACAATCCGGATCTTTTCTACTTCATGGAAGGTAAAGACGTTGCCCCTTGGCAGATGAGCATTAACTATGGCAAAAGCCCTATCCGCTTCGGAGAAGGTGAGTCCACCAAAGGCAGCATTGTGGCTACCCCCTCAGAAAAAGCCAGTGGTGGCCATGCTGTACGCTTAGTGTGGAGCCCTAAAG
Organism: Agaribacterium sp. ZY112; assembly: GCF_041346925.1. Lineage (NCBI taxonomy): Bacteria > Pseudomonadati > Pseudomonadota > Gammaproteobacteria > Cellvibrionales > Cellvibrionaceae > Agaribacterium > Agaribacterium sp. ZY112. The sequence goes on from NZ_CP166840.1 coordinate 762,206, forward strand.
GTGTAAAGAATGAGTGGGGCTACCCAGACCAAAACGTTCATACTCTGACGGTTAGCAACTCCACAAAAACAATCGACCTTGAACCGGTTAAAATGGTTGCCGCACTTGTGTTTGATGTAAAGGTAAATAAAGCGCCACGTAAAATGGTTGAGCTCAGCATGGGCTGTGACTGGAACTGGGAGTGTAGAAGCACTATTCCAATTAAAACTGCTCTAAAGAAACTACCTAAGAAGAAGTGGGTAAGTTTCCCAGTACCTTTGCAGTGTTTTGATGACGGCAAATTTAACTTTTCTAAAGTGCACACCGTCTTTCAAATGTATACAAGCGACAAAATGGACATCGAAATTGATGACATTCGTCTAGCAGCTTTTCCTCAAGACAAGGTTTCCTGCCCTAGACGCTAGCCTTAATCCATCTTTGTAGCCCTAAGGCAGACCTTAAGGCTACAAAGACAAGCAAACTATTTGCACGCAAAACGGTGGCACGGAAGTCATCGTTCTACTCAGCCTCTTTACCCATCTGCACCAGCTCACTTACCTCTAGCCGACCATTCACCTCAAGAAATGGGCACGCTTTAGCTATCGCTAAGGCCTCATCCATTGTATCGGCGGCAATAACACTAAAACCATTCATACGCGTCATACTGCCTTCTTTAACACTGCCATCACTGTCCACAGCATGAGTATTCTTAAACGGGTTGGCCGGACTAATAGCAGCATCCCCCAAGTTGTTTAACCACGCCATATATTTCGCGAAGTGGGCCTTCCCTTCTTCCTCATTTTTTGGCGCTTCGCCCCCAAGATAACTAATAATGTAATTTGGCATAGAGCCGGACTCCACTTATTAAACGAAACAGCAAGCATATCAAGCTCTCTAACGCAGCTCATACATTCTTTTTGCACATTGTGCTTTTAAGCTAAAAACATCAATACAACAAGCTCAACAGGAGCCGCCATGAAAATCAAAACAGCTATTTTAACCTTGCTAACCGCTTTAAGCTTTAACAGCTACGCTTGTGATATGGATAAATCATCGTACAAGAAACACGGTAAGGGCTATAAGGAAGTTCAAGAGCTTGTTAGCTCTTACATGCTTGAACAGGGCGATATTACCCAAACTGAGATAGATCAGCGCAAACAAGAACATGAGCTCATTCGTCAAGAAATGCGTGAGCTTAAAGAAAGTGGTGACACTGAAGCCTTTAAAACACGTAAGAAGCAACTTAAAGAGCAACATAAAGCTGAGCGCGAACGCATGAAGGACTATCTAAACGAGCACCCAGACCTCAAGGAGCAAGTTAAAACAATGAAAAAAGAACTGCGTAAGCAGAGTAAAAAAGATCTCGACTAACAAGCAGATATAAAAAAGCGGGCCGCAGCAACACTGCTAGGCCCGCTTTCTAGCTCAAACCAAAGCTACATGTTGTAACCACTCTCTTCGTGTAAGACAACATCTAAGCCTTGAATCTCTTCTTCTTTACTCACACGAATACCACCAGTTAGCAAACCAGTCACTTTAATAATTGCAAAGGTTAACACTGCGGTATAAACAATCGTGACAACAACACCAATCACCTGAACGGTAAATTGAGCACCCATTGTTTCGATATCATCAGCAAAACCCTGCCCAGAAAAGACACCTAGGCTTGTAGAGGAGAAAATACCAACCAACAAAGTACCTAGAATGCCGCCAACGCCATGCACCGGAAAGACATCTAAGCTGTCATCAATTTTTAACTTACGCTTAATCAGCTGGGTCGCGTAAAAACAAACAATACCTGCGGTAGTACCTATAACAAGAGCCCCCATAGGGCCCACAAAACCTGAAGCAGGGGTAATGGTTCCAAGACCAGCTACCATACCAGTAACGATACCCAAAACGCTTGGCTTACCAAATTTCTTCCACTCGATGGCCATCCACGCTAATGAACCTGCAGCAGCACTGATATGAGTAACCAACATGGCCATTGCTGCATCACCATTCGCTCCTAAAGCAGAGCCGGCATTAAAACCAAACCAGCCAACCCAGAGCATACCCGCACCCGTCACTGTCATGGTCATATTATGGGGAGGCATCGCCGTAGTTGGAAAACCGTGACGATTTCCGATCATCAGTGCGGCCACTAAGGCTGCAACACCCGCGGTGATATGCACAACTGTACCACCAGCAAAATCATATAAGCCCATGTTAAAGAGCCAGCCTGTATCACTCCAAACCCAGTGACAAACGGGGATATAAACCAGCACCAGCCAGAACAATGAGAAAATCATCACCGAGCTGAATTTCATGCGCTCTGCAAAAGCACCCACGATTAACGCCGGAGTAATGATGGCAAAGGTCATCTGAAACATAGCGTGTAACGACTGGGGAATATCACCAACAAGAGAGTCTGTCGTCATTGCCTTAAAAAAGGCCAAGCTGAAGTCCCCAATAAAAGCATTACCCTCACCAAAAGCCAAGCTATAACCAAAGAGCAACCAAACCACACTCGCCATACAGGCAATGGCAAAACATTGCATCAATACTGAAAGAATATTTTTAGAGCGAACTAAACCGCCATAGAACAGACTCAGACCCGGTAAGGTCATAAACAAAACCAAGGCCGTAGCCGTCAGTATCCAAGCTGTATTACCCGTATTAAAATCGTCGGCCATTACCACGCCTGGAACCAACATTCCCAGTAGTATTAAGCCGCGCACAGAGAGATTCATAGTCACCCCTATTGCTATCGTTATAGAAAGAATTAAGAAGAATACGGCCGCAGAAAGAGCCTGCCAGCCGCGATTTGCACCAGTATTATTTTTATTGAGACAAGCAACCTGAGATAAATCAAGCTCGCAGCGTCTCAGAGGGGCTACCCTAGCACTCGAGCCAAGCTCGCGCCACATTGGTGCGAAAAAAACTATAAAAAACAAGTCCCGCACCACTAAGGTTCAAAGAGTAATTTAAGCCCTATACTTAAAAATAATGCTCTCAGCTCAACTTCTTGATGTAGTTTAGTCGAAACTAGAAAGATACAAGGATTCTACTTTCTCTCTGGCCCAAGGAGTCTTACGAAGAAATTTAAGGGAGGACTTTATGGACGGGTCATTCTTAAAACAATTCACTCGGATACGATAAGCCAAACCATCCCAGCCATAGTGCTCAACCAAACGACTTAAGATTTTTTCCAGTGTAAGCCCATGCAAGGGGTTGTTCGGTTGTTCTTGCTTCATAAGAGCGTTAATACCTAAGGTATATAAAATCGATGGCTACAGTATATCGCCTCTCAAGTCTTAACGCGTTAATACAGAAGTTTCTAAATTAAACGAGATCCGAAGCAAACATACTAGACTCATGCCCGATAGACACTTCATCCTTCATTGCTGAATAAGGGATAAGCAAAATATTCTTTTTCTCGTTGAGGCTAGGTAAAGAAGATCCACACTGCTTACAAAATGTGCTCGCCAATGATTTGTCTTTATGTTTGTAATTAGCAATATATTCTAAGCCACGGTGCCATGTAATCCGAGATGCCTCAGCGGCAAAACCGTAGGCAGCCCCAGCACTCATCAAACTAGCGCACTGCTCACAGCCGCACTCAAAAAAGCGCTTGAAGCTTTTTTCCAACTCAAAAACAACCGCACCACATAAGCAACCACCGCTTACCTTTGTACTCATCAGTATCGTATCCCTATGCCTAGGCTCGCCATACACTCTGTAGAGCAGAGCAATAAAGCAAGTCATTACAATAAAATACTGAGTATCTGTCTTATCACGTTTCTATAATCTGAGCCCCAAGGTCACAATCTATCAAGAATGAATAATTATATTTTTAAAAACAATGACTTAAAAAGTGTTGAAATATTCTCATGAAGCTCATCAACGATACTTTCAAAGGAAAGAAACTGTCACCCTAACAATGTATACACAATAATTAAGACACCAGCCCCATAAAGCATCACTTAAGCTCGTTGAAGGTTATGGCACATAAGCACATCATTTTTACAAAGCTTATCCCCCCATCAAAAAGAAAATGAGGAACGACCCAAGCCATAAAAAAACAAAGGGGCCATTAGCCCCTTTAACATCCCTATTTGCTACAGCTGCAAGATTTACTCAGCAGCGCGCTCCTCTAAGATTGCAACAGCTGGAAGCTTTTTACCTTCAACAAACTCCAGGAAAGCACCACCACCGGTTGAGATGTAACTCACACCATCAGCTAAACCGAACTTATCAATAGCAGCCAAAGTATCCCCACCTCCAGCAACAGAGAAGGCTTCACTATCGGCAATAGCACGTGAAATCGCTTCTGTACCTTTGGCAAAAGCGTCAAACTCAAATACGCCACAAGGGCCATTCCAAAGAATAGTTTTAGCGTCTTTTAATATGTCAGCAACAGTCGCAACTGTTTCTGGGCCGTAGTCGATGATTTCTTCACCTGGCTCAACTTCGTTAGCAGCTTTAACTTCAACAACCGAGTCGTGCTTCCAATCGCTGAAACCATCTTTGGTGGTGGTCACGTCAGTAGCAAACACAACCTGAGTTTCTTTACACAAGCGCTGGGCTTCAGGAATTAAATCTTTTTCATAAAGACTGTTACCCACCTCATTGCCTGCTGCTGCAACAAAAGTGTTAGAGATACCTCCGCCAACAACCAAAGTATCAGCAATCTTTGACAGTGAATCTAGAACCGTTAGCTTAGTACTTACTTTTGCACCACCAACCATAGCCACTAGTGGGCGAGCAGGGTTATCCAGAGCTTTACCTAAGGCGTCAAGTTCAGCACTCAATAAAGGGCCTGCACAAGCAACAGGAGCAAACTTAGATACACCATGGGTAGAAGCCTGAGCACGGTGAGCCGTACCAAAAGCGTCCATAACAAAGACATCACACAAAGCCGCGTAAGCTTTAGCTAAGTCGTCAGCATTAAGCTTTTCGCCTTCGTTAAAGCGCACGTTTTCAAGCAAGACAACGTCACCATCGCTCAGCTCAACACCGGCTTGCCAGTCTTTAACTAGCTTTACTTCTTTACCCAGTAGTTCACCAATACGAGCCGCTACGGGAGCCAAAGAGAACTCATCTTCATACTGGCCTTCGGTAGGGCGCCCAAGATGAGACATCAACATAACTTTAGCACCAGCTTCACTCGCGGCTTTGATGGTAGGAAGAGAGGCTTGAATACGAACATCGGAAGTGATCTGACTATCTTGAATAGGCACATTAAGATCCTGGCGAATCAAAACTTTTTTGCCGCTAAGTTCAAGATCCTTCATTTGTTTTACAGCCATAGGTGTCTCCATATGGGAAGCTAAAGATAAGGGGGAGGGTTAAAACGCCGGTTATTGTACAGATTTTGCAGTCGCTTGACTCGCATCAAGATATAAACTCTAGCCTTAAGCTAGCTCGATAGCTGCTTAACGCTGAGGTTGCAGGCTGTGATGTGGAGTGAAGTGACACAGGAGTACAAGCCTCAAGAATGAAGCCTTAATGAAAAGGGCGCGCTTAAGACAAAAATTGAGTAGAGCCCCCCGAGAATAGAGGGGCTGGAATAGATAAAGGCCAGAGCAAGCGCCCCAGCCTTAATGGGACCTAGGCCGTTTTAGCTGTCAGCTCGGCAGCACGCTCTTCAAGAATTGCCACCGCAGGCAGTTTTTTCCCTTCAACAAACTCAAGGAACGCACCACCACCGGTAGAGATATAGCTAATATCTTCTTTCAAGCCGTATTTATCAATGGCTGCAAGTGTGTCGCCGCCACCGGCTACGGAGAAAGCCTCACTTTCAGCAATGGCACGAGCGACAATTTCAGAGCCTTTAGCAAACGCATCAAACTCAAATACACCACAAGGACCATTCCACAAGACTGTTTTTGCATCTTTAATAATCGCTGCCACTTTAGCGGCACTTTCTGGACCATAGTCAATGATTTGCTCGCCAGGGTTTACTTCATCAACCCCTTTTACTTCAGCCGGGCTATTGTCAGCCCAGTCATCAAAGGCATCCGTAGTCGTTGTAACATCGGTTGCATAGACCACCTGAGTTTCTTTACACAGGCGCTGCGCTTCAGGAATTAAATCTGGCTCATAGAGGCTATCACCAACTTCATTACCATCGGCAGCAACAAAGGTATTGGAGATACCCCCACCAACGACTAACACATCAGCAATTTTAGAGAGCGAATCCAAGACTGTTAGCTTAGTACTGACTTTGGCACCACCAACCATAGCCACCAGTGGGCGAGCAGGATTGTCTAAGGCCTTACCCAAAGCATCAAGCTCAGCACTTAACAGAGGCCCTGAACAGGCAGCCGCAGCATATTTAGCAACTCCGTGAGTCGATGCTTGAGCGCGGTGAGCCGTACCGAAGGCATCCATAACAAACACATCACACAAAGCGGCATAGGCCTTGGCAAGCTCGTCGACATTTTTCTTTTCACCTTCGTTAAAGCGCACATTTTCAAGCAATACAATGTCGCCGTCATTGAGCTCAATACCGGCTTGCCAGTCTTTAACCAACTTAACTTCTTTACCAAGTAGCTCACTTAAGCGAACGGCAACAGGCGCTAGAGAAAACTTCTCTTCATATTGACCTTCAGTAGGGCGACCAAGGTGAGACATTAGCATCACTCTTGCACCAGCGTCGCTAGCGGCTTTAACAGTAGGAAGAGAGGCTTGAATGCGAACATCGGAAGTAATTTGACCATCCTGGATTGGCACATTAAGGTCCTGACGAATCAGAACGTTTTTGCCTTTGAGGTCAAAATCCTTCATTTGCTGAACTGCCATAGATAACTCCATTAGGAATCTAAAAAAGGGGACAAAAGGTTAAAAATTGCAGCTAAATTATCAGAAACAGCAGAATTTTTACTTGCTGCAGAACAAGTAGAGTTACGCGGACCAATAAATCCTCAAGCACTTTGCGCTGGAGCAATATTGGCACTTTCTTCAAACTTGTTATGTGTTGAAATCCCTGATATTCGCGAGCAAAACGTTGTACATAAAATCAAACCATAGCCTAATAAATGAAAGGCTAGACCTCGACTCTGTACTCCTCTTTAATAACGCCATTATCAACATCATCGAAATTACAGGTTAGAGCCATGCACATATTACTTAGCGGAGCATCATCAGGGATTGGTCGAGAACTTGCTGTGCTACTTGCCAAACAAGGGCATAGTCTAAGCGTATGCGGGCGCAACCCAAGCAAGCTTGAACACAGCCTCACATTACTAAAACCGCTGTCTCAAGCTCTGTTCTCTCGCGCCTTTTGCCTTAGCGACTTTGAGGCCATAAGCCAATTTTGTCTTGATGCAAAAGAGCAACATGGCCCCGTTGACGTACTCATTAACTGCGCAGGCTTAAACAACGGCCGTGCAGCTGGACACCAACTAGAGCATGAAACTTTTGATTGGATGATGCGCATAAACTGCTACGCCCCAATTGAATTTATGCGCGCACTGATCCCAGATATGCAAACTCGCCAAAGTGGCACCGTTATCAATGTGCTTTCCACCACAGCCCAATTTGCTAACAGCGGTATCGCAGGTTACAGCGCCTCCAAAGCTGCACTCGATAGTTACACCAAAGTGATGCGCAAAGAACTACGTAAAGACGGCATTAAGATGCTCAGCGTCTATCCTGGTGGTGTCGATAGCGACTTTAGAGAAGCAGACAGGCCGCAGTATCTACAAGCTATAGACGTCGCACAAGCAATCGTGCCTATGCTCAATTGCAATGTGAATGCTCACATCCACGAACTGACTATCCGTCCTAGCTGTGAAGAGAATTTTAGTTAATTCATTTTAAGCCCGTACATGCCCTTCAGCTTGCGAAAGAGCTCTCGCTGAACTAGGTTTCATAGGTCGAGACTTATAAATTTTCGCCCTATGAAAGCTATCTTTAGTGCCCTAATCAGCCTCTGTTTTATGTTTTGCAGCTTGCATAGCCAAGCTGCGCAAACCGTAGATATCAACATACCTAAGCTTGCAAATGACCGAGATAAACTCGTCATAGAGCTTATCGAACTTGTCCTCCAGACACAGAACGTTAAAGCTAATTTTATTGAATCAGCCGAGCAAGTGAGTGATTCCCGCCAAGCAGAAGAACTGCGCTCTGGCCGCCTGAGCCTGCTTTGGGCTGGCATGAGCCAAGACAGAGAAGAGGAGCTACTCCCCGTACGTGTTCCTCTATTTAAAGGTATTCAAGGTCACCGTATTTTTTGTATACGCCCCGATAAACAAAGTTATTTTAGCGCAGTACAAAACCTTGACGATTTAAAACGCCTAGAGGCCGGCTCAGGGCTTGGCTGGGGTGATACCTACATCATTGAAGCGGCAGGAATACCAACCGTGACAACAGCCAAGGGGGCTAGTTTGTGGCTTATGCTTGATGGAGAACGCTTTGATTATTTTCCGCTAGCCATACACGAACCTTGGAGCGAAATCGCAGCACGACCAGAACTCAACCTAGGTGTCGAAAAGACTATTATGCTGGTCTACCCCTTTGGCATGTATATTTATGTCAACAAAGACAATCAACAGCTACATGACCTTCTTTATAAAGGCATGAACGCAGCCATTGATGATGGCAGTTATGACAAATTTTTATTTAGCTCACCACTATTTAAAGATGCACTGATTGCCGCTGACGTGAGTAAACGCAAAGTTATACGTATACCCAACCCCTTTATTCACCCTGCAACACCGGTAAATATAGAGAAATATTGGTTAGACCCTGAAAAGCTCACGATTGAAGAACTAAGAGCACTTTAATTTTTAACGCGTAATTATTAAATTCCAGAAAACCAATCAAATCACTCATAGTGTAAGCCCAGCAACATTCAACCTTACACTATGAGCCTTCATTTAAAGATTAAACTACAATGTAGCCAGCTGATCATCCCACTGCTTAACACTACGACCCGACTTTTCCGCTTCAGAAATCGCTTTTTTAAGTAAGCTTTTTGCTTTTCTCTTACTGCCAACCTTTTGCTCAACTTGAGCATTTAAATAATAAGATTCGGCCGAACGGCTTTCTTCACCTTTAATTTCTTTAAACATAGACCTAAGATCTTTTAACTTCTTTTTATCTTCTGAATCAATAACTAAAGATGCATATTTCTCTACAGCAGCAACATGATGCTTTTTAGCCGCGCGCTCAAACCAGAACTTGGCTTTATCTGTCGACGTTTCTAAAACGCCATTAGGAGGATTGAGCAATAACTTGCCCATACGATATTCAGCCTTAGTCAGGCCAGACGACGCTGCCAGTTTTAGCCATTTAAGCCCTTCTTGTACATTTCTCTCGATATAAAGCTCATACATAGCCAAATCATACTGAGCGTTATAGACACCCGCTTTAGCCGCGCTCTGTAAATACGGCATAAAATCATCTTCATCCTTAGGGGCAAGAATATTGCCATAAGCCCTTAACATAGCCGAGTAGGCATACTCGTTTGCGGGATCACCCTTCTTAGCTCGCAGACGAACCAAACGAAATTTGTCGTAAGTTTGAGGATATTGTTTATCCAATTGCATAGAATACTGTAAACCAAAAATAATGGATCGTGTAAAACCATTTTGACGGATTGGCTTGCCTTCAATATCTTGTGCAGGTAGGTATTTACTTAACACCGCTGAATCAAGTACAGCGCGATCAAAAGTGGTGCCCGGGTAGGAAAAAACGATATCGGGATCACTGGTAAAACCATTTTCAGTAATATCATAAACAACAATCACTTTACCTGAAGGAGCCTCCTGGGTATTAATGGCCGCCGCGCGAGCATTCTCAGAGAATAAGCCACCTGTTCTCCTGTTCGCCTGCTCAATGCCCATTGATCGATTAATGTTATGACCGATTGCATCATAGGAAAGATTGCCATCAGAGAGACGTTTAGCGTTCTGACCTATTACAGATCCGCTAGATGATTTTTCAGGATAAAGACTCTGAGTTAAAGCTTTAGCACTGTACTTACTTTCCAGCTCTGTAAAACTATTTAAAATCGCCACTGACTCTTCATGCGAAGATCCAGCTAAGATTTCTTGTACTAAAGCAGATGCTCCTGAATAATTCTGTTCCGCGGCAAGAGCCAACCATGAAGCGGCTTGAGTCATATCAACGACGCCACTTTGCCCCTGAGCAAACAACAAACCTAGTTTAAATTGAGCCTCTGCACTGCCTAAAACGGCTGAATCTAAGAGATACTCTTTAGCATCTTTAAAATCACCATCGGCAATAGCTTCATTTGCCTTGATCATGTCAGCTTGCACAATAGAAGCCGAAGCCCCAAAGCACACAATAGAAATTAATAAGAACTTTAGTTTTTGTACACTAAACATACACAGACTGCTCCTTGCAATTTTTTATTATATTGATTTGGCCGCGCATATTATCGAAGAAGCATAGAATCTTCTAGGCGATATAAACGCAAGAAAATAGAAAAACACCAAGTAGAAAGCACTTTGTAATTACGATAGTGGGCCATTGCTGTATTAATAAAAGAATGACCTACATTAATGATATGTCGTTACTATAAGTGAACATGATTTAATGGTATAAAACGTGCGTTACATTGATAGCCTACTTTCCATTCTCTAGGAAACATAATGAATTTCAGCAAACAGATGATCGACTTAGTCAAAGAAATACGCAGACGCTCATCTAGTGATATTAAGCCTTCTATTAAATTGGCAAATCCAGACCTTATGCCAGAACTGGTCAAAATGTATCAAGAGTCAAACGATGCTGTGTCTAAAGCACTTATAAAAGAGCTTTGCCATCTTTCAGGTGAAGGCTGGAGCGACGCACTTAGCAAACCCAAGCAGGAAGAAAAACGCCTTAAGACAAATGTCTATCGCGGCCAAACCAGTGTCACAGAAGTGAAACCACAAAACCAAGAAAGCCCAAAGAAAACAAAACAAGTTTATCGTGGAAGAGTTGTGTACGCTTAAATACGCACCAGAATAACGCTTAACAGAATAAAACGCTCCATATTGACTCAATTCCATTAAAACACAGGCTAGACCAAGACCTCACGTCTAAAGCTCGGTCAGTAAAAAGGTACTCACCTATATCTCTAAGAGTTTTTATTTCTTCTTTGAAAACGACTAAGCGCCCAATAAAGCTTTGCAGCAACGAACACCAGCAGCCTGCTTAAGGCCAAACTGCTCTACAGAATGCTTAACCGTATTCCTTCGGCCGACCAAACCTTTAAAACTTGCTTCAAACTGGGTGCTCACATTAAGCCACCGGCGCTGATCAATCTTAAGCCTATCAAGGATATTAGGGAGCTGTGAATGAATAGCTCCGCGTTTATTCGATCGAATCAGCCTGCCCGTCCAATCGACCAGCTCTAGATAATCTTGTAAGCGAAATGGCAGCCCTTTTGGTATCGCTTTACGTGGGTTACCAACAAAAGCCAGTAAATCAACTGGCTGCTGCCGAGCCTGATTAGGAGAACTAGACGATTTAGTTTTTTTATGCGGCGTTTAATGCTGGTATGACTCGAGTTCTCTGGGGTGTTCGCCATCTTTGCACGAATAGGATTTAAATCAACATAAGCCATACATGCCGCCAATGCGGCCTCATCTAACAAGGCCTGGCTTTTATAACGGCCCTCCCAGAAACGCCCCGTGCATTGATCTTCAGCATTGGCCTCTCGAGCAATCCCTTCATTAATCAATTGCATAAACTGGCTTATGCTAAACAAACGCTCACGCCAGTTTTCGATAATTTCTTTCAGAACCCTCGTTTCAGCTTTATCGAGCAACTCATCTCGAATAAAACGTTGGCTAAGTAAATTACCCTTATAAATACAGTGCCAACGCTCAACAATTTCTTTATCTGTCCTCAACCCGAAGCACCACATGGTAGTGATTAGACATCACTGCATAAGCACACACATCAATAGCAAAGACTTTGGCAAGATTAAGAATACGATCTTCCACCCACAAACAACGGTGCTCATAGTCTTTACCGCTAAGATGATCTTGCCCACACAAAAAACGCCCTACGTACACAGCGGCTAACGCAGTGATAGTAAGGCGTGAAATCTAAACATATCTGTTGCTCACGGGCTTTGGTCATACAACCTAGTCATCAGCTAGTTGAGAATAACTGAAGACTAGACCAGATTATGAAATAAAGGAGAATAAGTGGGTGTCCTTATTATTTGTTCTTTTATTTATCTTGGTTTATCTCTTCCTTCTTCTTTGCAGCAATAATTCACTAGAATAAACAAGGCTATAAATCACCAACCAAAATATAAAAATACGACCAGACCCCAGAATCAAATGAACGACTTTATTTTCTGGAAAAACAACAACTAGAAATAGTGAAGCAACCATAACAAACACAGTTAAAAGAGAGGTCCAAACCGCCTTTTGGGAGAGCTTTTTACTATATATACTCATGATTAACATTTCCCACTAACGCTACACATACCATCGGCCAACAACCCCGTCACAACATTTCCAGTATAATTATCAAGCCCTCTCGTTAATGCATATGATGATAAGAATACTGTTGCAGAACCAGCTACGAATGCTGTTGATGAAGCACCTGCAGCCCCCGCTAATACTCCACCCGCAGTTGCTCCAACACCACCTGCACCAACCTTATACATATTATCTATGTCCTTGGCTAAGTCAGTAGATACACTTAAACCCAGTGCATTCATACCATTCTGGATAGTTTCATACCCTTTATTTTTAGCTCCTAGATCTTCAGCAATAGCATTTACCCCTGCCGAAATACCGCCAGCGGCTCTAGCGGCAAGAAACTTAGCACCTGATTTTAATAGCGCCACTGTCCCAACAGCTCCAACCTCAGGCCCCATACTTCCACCTCCCTTTTGTGCATAAACCTTTCCCTTAGTAGCAGTAGTAACGATCTCCGTTATAGGGTTTCCATTTTCATCATGCTTAATATCACCCTTTTCATCTCTGAGGTAACGATCGATCGAACTTTGACCGCCCTGCTCAAAACCCCAAGCAGAAACTGCAGTATCCCCCATCCAACCTAAGCCAAAGTAATAACTAGCTATCTCTACATTATCAAAGCTATAAAGATGGCTAGTGTCTCCAATAACCTGCATACCATTATGGAAAGTAGGCGCACTACCAGCACACTGCCCGAAGCGCCATGTGCAGCCGCCACCACCATCCTCAGCCTCATAGCCACTCGGGTCCACCAAACTCAAGGGATTATTAAATACATACGAATACCGATTAAAGCTCTGCGTATTCGTCGGTGCTTGAATCAATAAATCCGGACTCAAAAACCGCCCAATCTCCGGGTCATACACCCGCCCGTTCATATGAATTAAACCAATGTCATCAAGCATCTCGTGGCCGGTATAACCGCGATCAGTCGGCAATCCATCTAAGCTGGGTGCACCCGTTACCCAAGTCGCAAGCTGGCGTTGCCCCCAAGGGTCATAACTTAAACGCTGTTGCACATTGCCATATTCATCAGTAATCGTCTCTGTCGAACCAAGGTGATCAAGGTGCAGATATTGCACGCGTTTAACAGGAACAAATTGCTGACCTTCCGGAGCATCAACAAACTCTCTTCGCACTGTTTGCACCGCAAACGCACCTAGATAACTAGCGCTTTCCCAAAACCCATCTTTTAAGGTCGTTTCAAGCTCTTTGCCAAGATAATGTGTTACTTCACCTGCTGAATTTATCTTGCGATAACGCTCATGATCTGGGCCATAGCTAAAATGCGTCGAACCTATACGAGTGGGTTTATTAAACACATCATAATCAACACTTTGCACCAAATTATCATTGGTATATTTTGCACTGACATTGCCATAAGCATCATATTCATAGCGGTTTTCACCAGCTCTCGTTACCGCATGTATACCAGCATGACCTGTTTCTTCATACTGTAAAGTCATACTTGGGTTTTCCAAACTCGAGTCACTACGTCCAAGCACATTTCCCAAATCATCATAATCAAAATTTCGTGTTCGCCCAGTAAGCGCATCACCCACTGTATAACTGCCCTCTAAGCGGTTAAGTGAATCATATGTGAAACTCTCATGAATATTTTCTTGCCATGTGCCTAGCTCATCACTTAAAGATGAGGACCGTGAATGTAGATTACCTAAACTATCAAACTGATAACTCAAATTCTGAATATCACAGAGCATATCATCATAAGGGTTTAATACACTTACTCGAGCAGAACAAACATTCTGTAACGAGCCATTTTGAGCATTGTAGGTACGCGTACTAACCACGCCATTGCCAAAATACTCTTGAAGGGGTTGCCCCATTTCATTTAGATCTTGCCCTGCCGCCCAATAAACCGTATCCGTCTCTTCGCCCTGAATACGTACGTGATGACCAGTAGCATGGTACTGATAGTGAAGCTGAAGAGGAGTAAATGCAGGTTGATTCGGATACGTTTGTGTTTCAAGGCGACTAAAAACATCGTAAGTATAAGAGTGTATGTAAGGAGCCTCAGCACCATTAATCGTGGTGGTTTTTGTTTCTAAACGCAGGTTCGCATCGTAGGTATAAGATTCAAGAAAATCGCTACCGGTTTGTTTACTACTAAGCGTACCTTTCCGCTCTACATCCCAATACCAACTATGCGTAATGGAACTTCCCTGTGTTGGTATTTCAACTCTGTGTGTTTTACGCCCTAGAGCGTCATAACTGTATTCCATAGACTTTTCAAAGGCTGTATTTTTAGCCCATATTTGTCTACGCAACTCACCAAAACCGTTGTACTCAAAATTAATTTCGCCGGCATCAGGGTCTTGCATTGACAATTTATTACCTGAATTATCATAAGTAATATTCAGTGTCGTACTTACATTATTATCAACTTGAGTTTGTTGTAAGTTACCCCAAGAATCATACTTATAATCAATGTGAATATTCTTAGCATCAACCACTGAGTCCAGCTGACCCAAGGCGTTGTAGTACTCCGTTTTAATCTGTACAGAACTTCCTTCCGGAGTTATTACCGTTGTACCTATCTGTTTGCGACTTAAACCTCCTTGCTGACTATAGCTATAAGAGACCGCTCCCCCATCAGGATTCTCTATAAGAGAGACTCGCCCAATAGCATCATAGTCAATATACTCCGTCCATGAATTCGGGCTATCGCCACTATACGGATTAGATAAGCGCTTTAGCCTACCATCAGCATAATACTGGCGATCAACTTTTGTAAAACTACCATCTATATTTAATGCCTCAGAGCGAACTAAGCGTTTTTTATTATCGTAATATTCCGTACTTAATGGCGCACCAAGCAGCGCTGAAGAACCGTGACTTACACGCCTAACCCCAAAAAACTCTGCATTATTAGGACAATTAAATATCGCATTAGAGTTGTCACAGCTAAAAGTATAATGATCAATAATTGTGCCATCAGAAGAGGTGGTAGATTTTAAGTTACCAAAAGCATCGTAGTTATACTGTTGCAACAACTGATTATCTGAATCTGTAATCTGTATCGGCTTACCTGTTCGATAATCGTACTGTTTAGTACTACGGTGACCCGCAGCATTTTGCATAACTTTTGGCAAGAAATGTTTCGAGTCAAACTCCATCACCCTATAGCTTTCTCGAATTGTTGATGAACTTAAAGGTGTGTCAATATCGGCCGCTTCATGCGTCACGCGGCGGACAGTTCCTTTAGGTAAAATACTATATATATAGCTTGTCTTTAGTTCATTTATTTCACCAGGATTTTGAGTCTCAGTTTCTACCCTAAAACCATCGAGTGTTACCTGTGTGATTTTCGTGCTCTCTTCCCCATCCGTAGTATCGACAACAGTTTCAACGGTCCTCCCTCCGTAAAGGTTCCAGTCACTCAGATCCCATGTAAAATCGCTGAATTTTTCTACTTTACTCAATTCAACGCTTCCAACACTGGCAGAAATGCTTGTCATGTCACTTGAAGAATAAGATCCGCCGATATTTGTGGTACGCTCGGTTAAGTAGCCTTGTTCATGATTATATTTATAGTCAATTCGAGTAACACTTACTGGGACGTCTTTGGATTTTGTCGTTAAACCATAATCCATAATCACCTTCGTTTTAATTATGGCAGCATTAGGCCTCCCAGACACTTCAGTGGTATATAAATTAGCTGATCGAGTAACTAAATGTCCGCTTTCTTCAGCTTCTGTCTCTGTCTTTTTAATAAGTCCCGTAAGTGGAAATTCCTGATAGAACTCTGAGGTTGTTTTTAACTTATTAGCTATAACGGTTCTACGCTCAAAGCCAAGAAAACCTCTTCCTTGAATATTTGTTAACCCACCCTGATATTGATATAAGCTGGTATTACCACTTTCATGCTCTAGCTCATAAACCACTTCTAAGCTACGAGGAGCAAGCACATTTGGAAAACTTGGCTTTGTAGAGGGCGCTGAATATAAGTTCCGACTCCCATCAGGTGTTTTATCCGAAAGAGTTGAATACTTAAACGAGCTAGAAACACCAAAACCATTGGTAACCGATATAAGACGGTCCGCACGAGATCGCTTCCCTAAGCGAACCTCCGCAATACTGCGAGCTTGTGAACCGTAAACAATTACATCCCCAACGCCATCATTATTAACATCTCCTTGGAAAAAGCGTTTACGATTTGGAGTTATTGATCGCTGATCATATTGTATATCTGCAGCACTAGATCCAGAATTTGAGCCAAATGGATTAACACCTGTTTTAACAAAAGAAACTTGATCAGCACTAAATTTTGTTAGCGCAACACGCCAAAGTCCAGTACTGCCACTTGATTTCGTATAGATTAAATCATCTAAACCATCGCCATTATAATCATATGCCATCGCCGGCTGATTAACTCTGTAGCCTGAACTAAGACCTGCATCTATTGATGGTGTAAATCCTTGTCCTGTATTAAATTTAATATACCATCGGCCCTCAACTCCACACTCTTCAACAAAAACAGGGCAATCGTCACTCCCCCCAACTTTCCAGTAATCATCATGCTCATCCCACATTCTATGGAATGCATAATCTTTTAAACCGTCACCATTAAAATCGCCTAAAACATAATAACCATCTGCTGGAGCTATAGTGCCGTTTAAGGAGTGCCTGCTTAAATATGCATGAAGGCGAGCCCCTGCGTTACCTGGGTAAGGATTGCCGCTTGGTAAAGAACTAGCCATAAGCATATGTTCTTCACGACCATCTACCGTTTTATATGACGGAGACATGCTAATGCCAGGATCTAGCTCTCCACCAACTATTAAGTCAGGAATATAATAACGAGCATTACTACGCGGCAAACCATAAGCAATTTCACCAGTATTATAGGCCCTACCTTGAAGGTAGGATCGAACCCCTGGACGCGAACCATCCTTTTCACGATGCCAGCCATCGATATCGTTTGCGCTCCCTACCCCTAAAACATGAAAAACATCATCAACACCATCATTATTAACATCCAAGAAAAATGGTTGCTTTAAACTATCTCCTGTTGAAAAGAAATAGTGGCTTGCAGGTTTAACTAAAAAACCCTTTGTATAAGCCCACTCGTTCACATCTAGATTTGCGCCGAGCCTCCAATTTCTTCCGCCACTAGTTAAATAATCACTTAAACCATCATTATCTATATCGTAAATAACAGATGTAGCGTCTTTATTTAAGTTCAATACGTGGTCTTCATTTAATATGCCCCCTAAACCAGGGTAATTAAAAGTCCACAAACCAACGATCTGATTACCATTATTAGGAGATAGAAAACCATTCTTTCGTCTGGTTATCCATAATGCATAACCCTCTGCAGTCATAAATGGCTGAATACTAGTTATAGATAAATCTTCCGAATTTAAACTTGAGAGGACCTCCTTATCATTGTCAAATTCATCATCCGCCTTACCCCAAGCAATATGCCATTCTTTCCAAGCGGGATTATCACGCTGCATTATATTGCCACGATTATGGAAATAGATTATATCGCTATAACCGTCCTGATTTAAGTCAACAATCTGATCAATCTGACCGTTACCATCGCTGGTATTTACAAGCTCTCTCAGTTTCGTTCTATAACTACTACTCGTTTCATCAAAGGTAATATGCTCTTCAGAGTACCCCATTGTTAACGGTTCAGCGTTCGTCCAAGTACCATTTTGATAGCCCGCTTTGGTAACTGAATTTAGTAAATAATCCGAAGTCTGAACTGAACGTTCATGATCCAAATTTAAACGCTGTACAGGTATGCCTGGCGAATCAGCTGAATCAAATTCAATATACGATGTAATAGAGCCTAGAATATATGGATCTTCTAAAGCTTTACCATCATCGTACCTACGATTAACAGCGTCATTCATCGAAGAGTTATTTTTATAATTATTTTTATCTTCATAAGTAAAAACCACCCCGACATCCGGCTCCATACCTATAAACAGGGGAAGATGTACGCCATTGTCAGTTTCTCGTTTGTAATGTACTTCATATCTCGATCCTTCAGGCATTGCCACTTCATCAATCGCCCAAGATTTTATAATCGTGCTATCGGCTGTTTTGTACTGCTTTGATTTTTGCCCCCTCATCTCACGACCGTAATAACTCTTTTCTCCATCACCTTTCTCAACCTGAAAGTATGCGCTATTTCCTGCCCCCACTAGAGTTACTCGAATTAAAGAATCAGATTCAGTGCGGTAAGTACTACCTACCTCCCAATATTCATCATTATCAGCTGTAGGACCGTAATCTCTATGTATCAGTTTTCTACCATCTAAACATAAACGGTCTGCGTCACTATAACGGGGGTTGACATTCATCGCGGAGACTCCTTCCGTTACATAGACTTTGTCACATCGACTAATGCGCGAAAAACCGGAAACAAACCACCCTTTACCAGCTAAATTTCTCTTACTGCTACTATTGTAGACAAGTGACAAACTAGGCTTAAAGCTGTTTCTTACAGGAGGTAAATCAAATGGAATGCGATAAGTTGCAGCACCCGTAGCGGAAACATCAGGCTGCCCGCTTGTCAAATGAATTCCTCCATTATCATCAAGACTAGAAAATATGTCTGCACCCTCATCCAGACTGTAATCAAACTCATACATGCTACTAAACGGTAAAACATCCGAAGAGCTGCTACTTCTTGATAGCAAACTTAAACTAATATTTTTACTCGAGCTTACTCCCGTGTCATCTGTTACTGTTATGGTGGCAATATCGTTACCATATTCATTCTGATTAGGTGTAAATGAGAAATTACGAACATCAGTATATTCGTCATCGACAACACCTTGAGTTGTAGGGATTATCGCGCCTGACATAACGGCCGTTAGCAACTCAACAGGAGAGTCCACATCTCTCACCCGTACGGAAAAGTTGATCTCCTCTCCTTCAGACCCACTTATAACAAGTGGGTCACCATATATTTCTGGAGGGTAATTAACATTATTAAATGTTAAATTAAAACTTTCTTCGGCTTCATATTCACCGTCTGTAATACGTAAAGTAATGCGATAAGGATCTGAATTAGTTTGATTTGAAAATTTAATTTCTAACTGATTTTTATTAGGCAGAACCCTCAGGCCATCCAAAGGGGGACCTGTATGGCTAACGCTCATATTCAAAACGGAAGATTCCTCATCTTCTGCAAAAAAATCAACGTAGTAAAACTCACTCCCATTATCGTTTATTACCTGATCAAGTATTGGATTTAATTGAGGCGGGTCATTAATTTCTGAAAAATGAACCAGAACCCCTCGATTTACCGTTTCATGCTCATCGGAAATTAAAATATTAATAGGAACAGTGCCTTCCTTAAGAGGAGAGAAACTGAGCATATATTTATTTTGAGTACCAGCAACCCTATCGAGATTAACCCCAGACATGTCAACAATATCATCTGCTATTTCCAAAGCTGGACTTGCCGTAACACGCAGTTCGGAAGGAGGAGTTTCAACATCATTGACACTAAATATGATCGGGTCATCACCACTGATGTCGTACCTCACAGTGGTACTACCGCTATCAAATTTAATCTCTGGTTTATCATTGATTGAATTAACCACTACATCAAAACTAGTTGAGGCTGTTCCCCCATTTGTATCCTTTACCAAAATAGTTATATTCGACACACCATTTTTATTAGCAGAGGGTTTCAATTCTAGCGAACGATTACGTCCTGTACCCGTGATGCTCATCCCGCCGGAAAAAAGTGTAGAGTTACTTGACGTCACTTTAATATCCAACGAATTTAAATCAGATGAATCGCGATCTTGAACCTCGAAACCTACAGTAATTGACGTATCTTCATCGATCGTTTTATTTGAGATATCACTTATCTGAGGAGCGGCTTGCACATGCGCAAGAAAAGATTTAGCAGATGAATGCGCGCCATCAGAGACAACAACCTCTACCGCGACCGTCCCCCATGCTTTAGGACTCAGTGTCATGATGTAGGTATTATCAGTACCGGACTTTTTGTTAACTTCAATATCAGATGGACTCAATACATCTGAATTAATATACGTTTTAATCGTAATGCTTGGTTCAGTATTTGAATCAATATCTTCAACCGAAAATTCAAACTCAGCCCCTTCGTCAAAATCTATAGTGACTGTCCCAGCATCCATGTCTAAGCCGTTAATAGTGGGGGCGTCATTCACAGCCACCACACTTAATGCTATTGTTTTACTGCTTACCCTGTCATCATCTTCTGCCTTCACCGTAATATTGACGTTCCCACTTTTATCTTTATTAGGAACAACCCTTAGGGTTCTAGCATTTCCTGAACCGCTAAAACTTATATTGCTATTTGATACGACTGCCTGATTGCTTGACGTGGCGGTAAACGTTAGCCTAGATAAATCACCATAAGTGATATTAAAAGGAATATTTACAGCAGTATCTTCATTTGTACTGGTATTATTGAGATTACTTAGCACAGGTACGTATGGCGCATATGTCAGCTTAAATGTTCGGCTTGAGTTATTTACACCGTCAGACATTCTTACAGTAACATTTGCACTTGTGACCTGTGTAACGTCCTTAAAGTTAACAACTAATGCTTGCCCAAATACGTTTTCAGGCGGAAAAGATAATGATGATATTAGATTAGGATTGTCGTGTGTTGCGGTTTTCTGAAGCGAGTCATAACTATTATCAAGATCCTCTACCGACAGTGCGACTTGGTATGGAGGCCCCAATGCTCCCGGCGCCCTTTCACTAAGGTTTGTATTAGGAATAGGCTCTAGTGTTGTCCTTGTATTGCCTACCGTTATCTTAAAACTTTGGCTATCAGAACTACTCCCATCACTAACCTTAACAGTGAATATAGCTGTGCCAGTAACATTAGGCATTATTTGAAAATATGCCACCCTAGCAATATGCACTGGCGGCCCCGCAGCTGGGCGGACAAGGGCCGTATTACTTGATGCTTGTGTTACAGATAAGCCAAATAAAGAAGTATCTGCATCTGTAACACTATAATAAACATTATGGCCTTGTGGAGAACTGGCCGTATTCATTGCATATATTTGGTCCGGTATAGCGCTTACAACCGGGCTTGCGGCATAACTGCTATTGGCTATTAGCAGTGAACTCATAGCTAATAGCAGTAAAGTTAAGCTCTTAGCCAACCGAAAAGTACCCCTAGATAAGCTATTTACTCTAAGTAAAAATAGCGCCAAATAAGACTTGTGCATCACACAGACATCCTTCCAAAGTGAGTTTATTAACCTTAATTGATAAAGGTTTTTTTATAGATAATGAGGAAATCAAGATAAATTGACTTGTTTCCTACGTAATATTTATATTTATATTATATTAAAGATATGGCTTTGTTCATTACAGCAATATCGGTACCGTAGCTACAACTAAACAAATCGAACCAAATTAAGTGGTCATATTTTGTTCGCAATATTAAAGCAAACAATAAAAATTAAAAGCGATTCTAGTTTTTTATAAAGATTAATCTTCCTTGCACATACAAAATAGAAAAAATTTATTATATTGCAGATACATAAATCAAGATTGCGTCCTAATACAAACAGTAGAGACCAACAAGTCCACCACCAAATTTATAAGTACACTGGCGGACTTAAAGACAAAACATAGATATAGACAACACCTTCTAATGTAAACTATTCGCCTAAAACGCCTTATCTGCATAACCCGTCATTTCACTTACCCCTAACTCTTTACCCAGGGCTGTTAAAGGATGAACCGTAACCAAGCCTTTAACCGCCTTTTTCAACTTACCCATATCAGCTTGTTCTTTTTTTGTAAGTACACGGTGAAAGGCCATCTCTTTTATTTGTTCTGCTTTGGCGCTGCTCTGCCTAGCCTTTTGCGCCTTTAATTTTTCTTGCTGCTCTTTTAATTTATCTAACTCTTCTTGCGCCGCAGCTGCCGCTTCGTAATCTGCTCTATCTTTTGCTTTATTAAACTTACGAGTCACTTTATCTATTTTGTTATTTAAGGTTTGAAGATCTTCTTTTAACGACATATTCATTCTCACTTAGTTAAAGATTACTCTCAGCATTGCGTAGTATTTTATTTTGTATAAACAAAAAAGCCGGGCATAAAGCCCGGCTTTTCATTCTTTCAGTAGTATCAGTACTTAGTCGATCAAATCATTAACTGTGTTAACAACGTTATCAACAGTAAAACCGAAGTGCTCTAACAATACGCCGCCAGGTGCACTTTCACCGAAAGTACTCATGCCGATTACGCGGCCGTCAAAACCAACGTATTTCGCCCAGAAATCAACGTGTGACGTTTCAATAGCAACACGAGCACTAACGTCAGAAGGAAGTACACTTTGCTTGTATGCTTCGTCCTGAGCATCAAAAGTGGTTGTACTTGGCATTGAAACAACACGTACTTTTTTGCCAGCCGTTGTTAGAACTTCAGCAGCTTGTACGGCCAAACCAACTTCAGAACCGGTCGCAATAAGAATAACGTCTGGAGTGCCTTCACAATCAACCAGTGCGTAAGCACCTTTTTCGATTAGCGCTACTTGCTCATCAGTACGTGCTTGTGCAGGTAGACCCTGACGCGAGAATACTAATGAACTAGGGCCATCTTTACGCTCTACCGCTTTTTTCCATGCAACCGCTGTTTCAGTTGCATCCGCTGGGCGCCATACACTCATGTTTGGCGTCATACGCAGGTGAGCTAAGTTTTCGATAGGCTGGTGAGTAGGGCCGTCTTCACCCTGACCAATTGAATCGTGGGTATAAACAAAGATGCTTTGAATGCCCATTAATGCCGACATACGTACCGCATTAGCTGCGTACTGTTGGAACATTAAGAAAGTTGCACCGTAGTTGATGAAACCTTTGTGCAAAGCGATACCGTTCATGATGCCGCTCATACCAAATTCACGCACACCGTAGAAGATGTAGTTACCGGCAGCGTCGTCTTGTAGACCTTTAGAATTTGACCAAAGCGTCAAGTTAGAACCGGCCAAGTCAGCAGAACCACCAACAATTTCAGGTAACAATGCGGCATAAGCTTCAATGCTGTTCTGAGAGGCTTTACGAGAAGCGATGTTTTCGCCTTTCTCTTGGCACTCTTTAATGAACGCTTGCGCTTTAGCTTCAAAGTCAGCTGGCAATTCATCTTTAATTACGCGGCGCTCGTATTCAGCGGCAAGTTCTGGGTGAGCTGTTTTATAAGCAGCAAATTTTTGATCCCATGCGCTTTCAGCAGCCGCACCTTTTTCTTTACCGTCCCAACCGCCGTAAACGTCAGTAGGAATCTCAAAAGGGCCTTCTTTCCAGTCTAGGAATTCGCGAGCTGCTGCGATTTCGTCGTCACCTAGTGGTGCGCCGTGACAGTCGTGGGTACCTTGCTTATTAGGTGAACCAAAACCGATAGTCGTTTTAGTACAGATAAGGGTCGGTTTGTCAGTTTCAGCTTTAGCGGCTTCAACAGCTGCTTTAATCGCTTCAGGGTCGTGACCGTCAACCGCTGGGATTACGTGCCAGCCGTACGATTCAAAACGCTTAGGCGTGTCATCGGTGAACCAACCTTCTACTTCACCGTCAATTGAGATGCCGTTGTCATCCCAGAACGCAACCAATTTACCTAGCTTCAAAGTACCCGCTAGTGAGCAGGCTTCGTGGCTGATGCCTTCCATCAAACAACCGTCACCCATAAATACATAGGTGTGGTGATCAACAATGTCGTGACCTTCGCGGTTGAACTGAGCCGCTAAGGTTTTCTCTGCGATGGCCATACCCACACCGTTAGAGATACCAGCACCTAGAGGGCCCGTAGTCGTTTCAACACCTGGGGTGTAACCGTATTCTGGGTGACCAGGCGTTTTTGAGTGCAACTGACGGAAGTTCGCTAGCTCTTCAATAGGAAGGTCGTAGCCGCTCAGGTGCAACAACGAATAGATAAGCATAGAGCCGTGGCCGTTACTTAGGATAAAACGGTCGCGGTCGGCCCAATCTGGGTTGCTTGGGTTGTGCTTGAGGAAGTCATTCCAAAGAACTTCAGCAATATCTGCCATGCCCATTGGGGCGCCAGGGTGGCCACTTTTGGCTTTTTGAACTGCGTCCATGCTGAGGACACGAATGGCGTTGGCGAGTTGTCTGCGCGTTGGCATAACTGCTTAGCTCCTATCTAACGAGTGAATGATCTAGGCAAGCGAACTTACCGTAAAAATTGGGGCGCTATTTTCCACTATGCGTGCCGAGGCGTAAACCATAAGCATGCTTAAAAGGAACATAAACTAGCCAAGCATAGTTAAAAGATGCAATAACGCACAGCTTTGGGGCGATTTTGAGGCTATATCAAAATATTTTGATATAGCTTTCATTCGCTGCTAGTATTCTTGCCATGAATGCTGCTAGCTCTGTATCCGTTGATGTCTTAAGTCAGGCCTTAAAAGCCTCTGGTGACAACTTGCGCCTGCAGATTTTGGCCTTATTGCAGCGTGACAGCTTTGCCGTGCAAGAGCTTTGTCAGATTTTTGAGATCAAGCAAAGTGGTATGAGCCACCATTTAAAGGTGCTCTTAAAGGCCTGTTTGGTAAGCACTCGCCGAGAAGGTAATACCATTTTTTATCAGCGCAGTGATGAAGCCTGCGCCAGTGCCTTAGATGAGCTGAGAGATGCCATCTACCAAGTAGCCGGCACGTTAGAGCTGAGTGATGCCATTCAAGCCCACTTGGGTAGCCTGCATCAACAACGAGCAGCGGCGTCACTTGCGTTTTTTAAAGACAACGCTGACGCATTTCGTGAGCAACAAGAGCTCATCGCCGCTTATGAGGTATACGGCCCAGAAGTGGCTAAGCTGTTAAACAGTAATATTGATGGGGCAGCATTAGAGGTGGGCCCTGGCACAGGTGATTTTCTGCCAGAGCTCGCTAAGCGCTTTGGCAAAGTGTTTGCGCTAGATAGCTCGGCGCAGATGCTCGCGCAAAGTGAAACTTTGTGCCAAGAACAAGAGTTAAAGAATATTGATTTTATTAATGGTGACACAGGCTTTTGCCGCACCCTGGGTGCGAACCTAGATTGTGTTGTCATTAATATGGTGCTTCACCACACACCGTCGCCGGCTAGTATTTTTGCCGACATAAGCCCTGCATTAAAAAAAGGGGCCACATTATTAGTGTGTGAACTCGGTGCCCACAATCAAGAGTGGGTGCGCGAAGCTTGTGGTGACCATTGGTTTGGTTTTGCCAGTAATGATTTAAAACAGTGGGCTTTAGCCCAAAATTTGGAAGAAGGCACGAGCCGCTATTTTGCTTTGCGCAATGGCTTCCAAATTCAAATTCACCAGTTTATTAAACAGCAATAGCAACGGTAGAGACGATATATGGCTGATTATTCAATTTTTACTTCTGAAAGTGTATCGGAAGGCCACCCAGATAAAATGGCTGACCAAATTTCAGATGCCATTCTTGATGCGATCTTAAAAGACGATGTGCACAGCCGTGTTGCGGTTGAGACCATGGTAAAAACCGGCATGGTCGTGGTTGCTGGTGAAGTGCGCACGAATACTTATGTCGATTTAGAAGATTTAATACGCGATGTTGTTGTTGGCATTGGTTATAACTCTTCCGACGTTGGTTTTGACGGCGCAAGTTGTGCAGTATTAAACGCAATCGGCAAACAAAGTTCTGACATCGCTATGGGTGTGGATGAAGCGACGGCTAAAGATTTAGGCGCAGGTGACCAAGGTTTAATGTTTGGTTATGCCACTAATGAAACCGATGTACTAATGCCAGCGCCGATTTATTACTCACACCGCCTTGTTGAAAAACAAGCCGAGTTGCGTAAAAACGGCACGCACGCCTGGTCGCGCCCCGATGCAAAAAGCCAGGTTACTTTGCGTTATGAAAATGGCCAACCGGTTGCCGTAGATGCGGTTGTGCTTTCAACTCAGCACAGCCCAGATATTAGCCAAGCGCAATTAAAAGAAGCGGTCATGGAAGAAATTATTAAACCTGTGCTTCCTGCTGACTGGTTACATAAAGATACCTTGTTCCATATTAATCCAACTGGCCAATTTATTATTGGTGGCCCTGTCGGTGACTGTGGTTTAACAGGCCGTAAAATTATTGTTGATACTTACGGCGGCATGGCGCGTCATGGTGGTGGCGCTTTCTCTGGTAAAGACCCATCTAAAGTTGACCGCTCTGCAGCTTATGCTGGCCGTTATGTTGCCAAGAATATTGTTGCTGCCGGTTTGGCTGATCGCTGTGAGATTCAAGTAAGTTACGCAATTGGTGTTGCTGAGCCAACCTCCATTTCTGTAAATACGTTTGGCACAGGAAAATTAAGTGATGCAGCGATTGTTGATCTTGTTCGCCAGCACTTTGATCTACGCCCTCAAGGCTTGATTGATATGTTGGATCTTAAACGTCCTATTTATCAAGCAACGGCAGCTTACGGTCACTTCGGCCGAGAAGAGCCAAACTTTACTTGGGAAAATACTGATAAAGCTGATTTGTTGAAAGCAGCACTTTAAATTTTAAGCGCTTACTTAAAGCGCTTCGGAACTCGGTATGAACTGCTGTAGTTGCGATGTCAGACACGCGTAAACCCTTCCTTGGGGCTCTCTTTGGCATCCATGCCTCAGAAGGTCTGACATCGCAACTACAGCAATACATACCTAACAATGTGCCCACCCACTACAAACCGATGTGGCACCACAAGTTAAAAGGGCAGTGTTTATTTGCCTAAGAAGACTCTCTGAGGCATGGATGCCGAAGTGAAGCCTATAGGGATATATCTACGGCGTGTCTGATTAGGCAAATAAACACTGCCCCACAAATACTCTAAGGGAGCTTACCCGAAATGACAGTTGTAATCGCAGCAAATAATTTTAGTGACTTTAAAGTCGCCGCAAAAACCCAAGAAGAATTTGATCAAGACGCACTTTGGGGCCGTAAAGAAATTGAGATCGCCGAAGGTGAAATGCCTGCACTTATGGCTTTGCGCACCCGCTATAAAGGTGAACAACCTTTAGCTGGCGCCAAGATCATGGGTTGTATTCACATGACGATTCAGACAGCCGTATTGATTGAAACGCTTGTAGAACTCGGTGCAGAAGTGCGTTGGTCTTCATGTAATATTTTCTCAACTCAAGATCACGCCGCAGCTGCTATTGCCGCAGCGGGCATCCCTGTATTTGCTTGGAAAGGTGAAACAGAAGAAGAGTTCTGGTGGTGCATCGAACAAACCGTTGTTAAAGATGGTGAAGTTTGGGATGCCAATATGATTCTTGACGATGGTGGCGACCTCACTCAACTATGTCACGACAAATTCCCTGAACTATTAAATGATATTCACGGCATTAGTGAAGAGACCACAACAGGTGTACATCGCTTAGTTGAAATGCAGGAAAAAGGTGAGCTGCTTGTTCCTGCTATCAACGTAAACGACGCCGTCACCAAAAGTAAAAACGATAACAAATACGGTTGTCGTCACAGCTTAAATGATGCCATCAAACGCGGTACCGACCACTTGCTTAGCGGTAAAAAAGCACTTGTTATCGGTTACGGTGATGTGGGTAAAGGTTCTGCAGCCTCTCTTCGCCAAGAAGGTATGATTGTTAAAGTAACTGAAATCGATCCTATCTGTGCAATGCAAGCATGTATGGACGGCTTTGAAGTGGTATCGCCTTATAACAACGGCGTAAACACTGGCAAAGTTGAAGATATCAACCATATCGTATTAGGCACAACCGATCTTGTTGTAACAACCACCGGCAACGTTAACGTATGTGATGCCGCTATGTTACAGAGCTTAAAGAACGGCGCTGTTGTTTCAAACATTGGTCACTTCGACAATGAAATTGATACGCAGTTTATGCGTGACAACTGGGAGTGGGATGAGGTGAAACCTCAAGTCCACAAAATTTACCGCAACAAAGCAGAGAATAATCATCTGATTCTTTTATCAGAAGGTCGCTTAGTTAATCTAGGTAATGCAACTGGTCACCCAAGCCGTATTATGGATGGTTCTTTTGCGAACCAGGTTCTTGCGCAAATGTATTTGTTTGATAAAAAGTTTGCCGACCTAGATAAATCAGAAAAAGCAGCCAACGTTTACGTTAAGCTTTTACCTAAGAAGCTGGATGAAGAAGTAGCTGCAGCCATGGTTGAAGGTTTTGGTGGTGTCATCACTAAACTACGTGACGACCAAGCTAAGTATATTAATGTAGAAGTCGACGGTCCATTTAAGCCAGAGACTTATAAGTACTAAATTATAAAAATGGCTTGTAGAAACCCCTATTCTGCAAGTCATCTGCCACATTAACGCTCGGAGTGCCGGAGGGGGTTCAGGAAACGCCGTGAACCCATCCATGGGGGCTGCGCACCGACATCCTTGTCGGTGAGCTTCCTTCAACCCCCTCCGGAACCCCGAGCTAACATTGTGCCCTTTTAAAGATTAAAGATGGCACGGTGTTAAATGAGTTGGCACTAAACCACATGAGTGGAAAACAATGAGCGAAGAAAAAATACAATTTAGCTTCGAATTCTTCCCAGCGAAGACCGAAGCAGGACGTGAAAAACTCGTCACCACACGTAACGAGTTAAACAAATTAAACCCAAAGTACTTTAGTGTTACCTACGGTGCTGGCGGTTCTACCCGTGACAATACCAAAGGCATTGTTACTGAAATGAAAAGCGCCGGCTTTGACGTTGCGCCTCATTTAAGCTTTGGTGGCGATGACGAAGAAAGCATGATCAAACTGTTAACTGACTATAAAGATGCCGGTATCAATCGTATCGTTGCGTTGCGCGGTGATATGCCTTCAGGTGTGGGTGGTTCTTTACAGTTAGTTTATGCCAACGAGCTGGTTGCTTTTATTCGCAAACATTTTGGCGACCACTTCAAGTTGGCGGTTGCCGCTTACCCTGAAATTCACCCTGAAGCCAAAAGCTACGAAAGCGATGTTAATTACCTTAAAGGTAAATTTGACGCGGGTGCTGACAGCGCTATTACCCAGTATTTTTATAATCCTGATGCCTTTTTCTATTTTATGGAACAGTGCAACAAGGTAGGCATTAATAAACCCATTTACCCTGGGATTATGCCAATTACCAACTATAAAAATCTGGCACGCTTTAGCGACGCCTGTGGTGCGGAAATTCCCCGTTGGATTCGCAAGCGCTTAGAAAGTTATGGCGACGATACGGCAAGTATTGCCGCGTTTGGCACAGACCTAGTATCTGAACTTTGTGAAACACTATTAGACAATGGTGCACCGGGTTTTCATTTCTACACAATGAATCAGGTTGATCCTACCTCTACCATTGTAAAAAATCTTGGTTTAGCAGACTAATGCGTATCCCCCGCATCTATACAGAACAAGCGCTTGCTTCTAACACCGAACTAGAGCTGGAAGAAGCGCCCTCTCATCACTTAATTAAAGTGTTGCGTATGGCTGTGGGGCGCAGCCTCATTTTATTTAATGGGCAAGGAGGTCATTACGATGCCGAGATTATTGCTAGCACAAAAAAATATGCCACGGTTAAAATCACTCAATGGCATCAGCAGGACAACGAAAGTCCATTAAACACCACATTAGCTATTGGCTTAAGCCGTGGAGAACGCTTTGATTTAGTTTTACAAAAAGCGACCGAGCTAGGTGTTACTTCCATACAACCCATGTTTACTGAGCGCACAGAAGTGAAACTCAGTGGCGATCGTTTAAATAAAAAGTTTTTAAGCTGGCAGAAAATAATTATCGCTGCCTGCGAACAAAGTGGTCGAAATATTCTTCCCACGCTCAAAAGCCCAATACACATCCAAGACTATTTCACTCAAGAGCGCGATCAACAACAATTAAAACTAGTTCTTCACCATCGCAACAGTTCACGATTTAGTGAATTAGAAAAAACCGACGATATTTGCCTGCTCATTGGCCCCGAAGGCGGTTTAAGCCAAGATGAAATTGACTTGGCACACAAACATGACTTTAAGAACTTAAGCCTAGGCCCTCGTGTTTTACGCACAGAAACAGCCCCTCTTGCAGCGCTTGCTATTATGCAACAGTGCTGGGGCGATTTTTAATACGTGACCGAAGACACTATGTCGTGTCGCGACGACTGCGCAGCTTGCTGCATCGCCCCATCCATCACTCAAAGTTTTGCTAATGCGCCACAAGGTAAAGCTGCTGATGAGCCTTGCCCCAACCTCGATATGCAAACTCTTAGGTGTCGAATCTGGGGACAAAGCAATTACCCCAGTTGGTGCAAGGCCTTTAAACCTGAAGCCAGTATTTGCGGAAATTCACGCGAAGAAGCATTAGAGATTATTCGGTTTTTAGAAAAAACCACTTAGAGCTCAGCCAAGCAACAAGCTCAGATCAAAAGCCCATGTGAATTTGTTTCGCTATAGATGTAATTTCTGAAACAATGTAGCTTGTAGTCACACAAGCAAAGCAACAGGACGCAAATGAACATCCAAGAAAATAAACGCTACGCCAGCGCGGGCTTTATTATCGATATTGACCAACACACCGTTGAAGCCAATGGCTCTGTGGTTAATGTGCGTCCACGTACCTTCACACTACTGAAGCTACTGCTTATGCAAAGCAAACAGGTAGTGAGCAAAGAGGTGCTGCTTGAATCCATTTGGGACGATGTCGTGGTGGATGAGCAGGTGCTATTTCAGTCTATCAGTGAAATACGCCAACTCTTTAAAAACCCAACCGTCATCAAAACTTATCCTCGCAAGGGTTATATCTGGACCTGTGATGTGGAAGAAGTCAAAGACGGCTTTTTCTCTCGCCATAAAAAAGCCTTAATTCTCATCTGTGCTTTACTCATGAGCGCCGCTCTGGGCGCGGGCTTTGTTTGGCATCACCAGCAGAAAAATCACACCGACTCAACAAGTGCCCCTCAGCTTCAAAACAAAGTGCCCTCTGCTCAAGAACTCGCATTGCAGAAGCACGACCTTTCCGGCTCTGTACTAATTTTGCCCATCAAAACCAGCATCAACAGTATCGAACATCAATGGGTCAATCTCGGCGGCATGGACCAACTTATTTCGCTATTAAGACCGAGTGAACTCGCCGTGGTCAGAGATACCGAAGTCGTACTTTGGCTTATGCAAGAAGCCCAGCTCAAACGCGACTATCAAAGCGATGAGGTTCACAAACTCTTTCAACACACGCAAGCCTCGGCCATTGTTGAAAGTCTACTCACGGGCAATATCAACGAATACCGACTGCTTTATAAAATTCATCAAAGTGCTCATGTAAGCCAAGGCCTTATTGAGGCACAAAGCATAGACCAAGCGTTAATCCTTCTTGCCGAGGAGCTTAGCGGCAAGCTCAACACCCAAGCCGCCAAGAATAAGTTTGATTACAGTTCAGATTATCGCAACGCCCTGCTGGTCAGTGCACTCGAACTTATGGAGCAAGAGAATTATAAAGACGCGCAAGCGCTACTTAAAACCTTACTTGAAACTGAAAAAGACAATCTTATTGCGCGTCGAAAATTGGCCGAGTCTTTATTCCATCTCGGTCAGGCTGAACAAGCTCTTAACGTGCTGGATGAGGCCGCAAGCATCGCTTTAGCAAAACAAGATTTCAATCTAAGCCGCATATATTATTGGCAAGCGGTAATAGAAAACAGCCTGCAGAATCACGACGCAGCATTAAGCTACCTCCAACAAGCCGATGCTGTAGTAGCTGAAGATTGGCTCTACGCGGCTTATATCGCGGAACTGCGCGGTATTCTTTTTAGTCAGACAGGTAAGGTCGAGCAAGGCATAAGCAGCTATAAAAACGCCCTCAGTAATTATGGCAATATGTTCTGCCCCAACGGTCGCGGCCGCACCTATCTCCACCTTGCCCACGCCTACTTTAACCTCGGCCAAAAGCAACAAGCCGAAGAGCAGTTTGAGCAAGCCCAAGCTCTTATGCAGAACTACCAACTTGATAGGCTGCAAGCTTATTCCGACAATATGCAAAACTTACTTGCTAATTAGCTTGTCATTTTGCTTCTGTTCGACGCAGAGGTACAAACGATTAATATATGAGAAAACCCAATAAAATCATAATGCTAAGATAATTTTAGATAACTATAGCTAGCTTCATTAGGCCTCTGTGGTCGCACCGACGATAGTTCAAACCTCAACATTAGGGAGAACTACCATGATTACATTACCTCGCACTCAACAGCTGTTAGGCTTACTTACCCTCACAGCATTATTAAGCGCCTGTGGCGGTGATTCAAATAACAAAGCAGCACAGAATCAAATAAACGCTAGCCCCTTACCTAGCACTGAAGCCAGCCCCTCGCCATTAGCTTCGCCAAGCCCTTCACCTAGCCCGTCTCCAAGTCCAGAAGCGAGCCCGAGCCCTTCACCGCAGATAGATATGAGCATTAGCTCCAGCGCTTATAACAACGGAGACAACATCCCTCTATTACACGCTTGCACAGCCAAAAGCGGCAACAACATCTCACCTCAATACTCCTGGGCTGATGCACCACAGAACGCGGCATCATTTGCGTTAATTATGGATGATGAGAACTCACCCTGCGGCACTGGCGAGAGCGCTTGCAAGCATTGGACAGTGGTAAATATTCCTGCCGAGATAACCATGCTGGATGAGGATCTAAATATTTCGAGTATTAGCGGGGCGATTGAAGGAGTAGCCTATACTGGCTCCAGTACTTATGCAGGCCCATGCCCACCTAGCACCCACAGCTATAAAACTAGTATCTACGCCTTAAATGAGAACATGCCCGCCTTTACCAGCAGCCCTAATTTAACTCGCGCACGATTTGAACGTATTTATGCTGAATATATATTGGATTCGGCGACCATTAGTGGCAACTTTACGCCTTAATATTAAACACGATAAATAGGGGGGCTTTTGCCCTCCTATCCACGCTTAACTACTTCTCTTCTACTTCAAGTAAATAAACATACTTTTAAATAAGCTTTTCTATTTTATAACCTTTGTCTTCCAGAGACTTAATAAGGCCATGAGGCCCACCCATATGTGCAAGGCCAACCAGAACAAATTCCACTTGCTCTGTTTGTGCATATTCTTCAATTTTCACAAGCCATTTAGAGTTTCTTTCAACCATCAAGATTTGATACTCTTCGGGACGTTGTTCGCGACGCTCTTTCTCTGAGGCTTCTTCAGGTTTGTCTAAATCGCCACTGCGCCATACAGCCTCAGTTTCTTTAATGCCCTCTATTCCTTCTTCCAGCATGTCAATCGCATAATTAATCGTACTATTTGGAGTATTGGAAAGTTTTTCAAAAGCTATAACTTGCTCGTCCGGTGTATCCAAAGGAAGACGCACCTTACCATCAGCTTTTGCTTTCTGATAAAAATAATCATCAACGCCATATTCGCGTGATCTGCCATGCTTGCTATATTCCATTTCCAGTAAAACGTGGCTAACAAGAGAAGGTTTGAAGCTGGCAAATTGCCCAACAGACATACCGCGATTTGTTAAATAGTGGTCAAGGGGCTATAGGTAGTTTCATCCAACACATCTTTAATGCTTTTCCCCGGCGGTAACATCATTGCCACCATAGCTTTTTGTTGAAACTCGGGTGAATTCATTTCATCCGAATCTGTTTCAAAAGCCAATACTTGTGACTCTTTATAGGCTTTGTCATAGGCCTCAGGCAGAGGATGATCAGCAACACTTAACAAATGAATCGTGCCACCAAAATACATGACGGAATCATCTTTAGTGACCTTCCAAACGGCACTTTCTGCCGATGCAAAAGAGCAAAACCCTGAAACCAGAAAACAAGCCACATAGTAGCTAAGTTGGCGATACATGTTTAAATCCTTTTGTAGAATGTGTCTAATTATTATGTGAAACCGTAGATAGTATGATCCGATCTATCCGTCAGCTTGACGAGCTGTTATGGGGGAATAATAAATATTGTTTGTCACCGTAATGCTACCAATTGGTAATACTCATACATCGAATTAAAACTATCTAAACGGCTTAAACTTGTTAAATAAGAGCAATGACAAGAGCTTAAGTGGCATAGTAAATATGAAAACTATATAGCCAGAATTTAAGATACAGTACTTTATTGAAAGGAAATATCAATCTAGAACACTGTAATATCAGGCAAATTCTGCATCACAGCTTTAATATCACTATGTGATTCCAGCGTGTTGATAACCTCATTAATCGGTTCAGGCCACACTCCTTGTAAATCTGCTTCACCTTCATATTTGATAGGGAACGCTAGAACTTCCCGACTAGGATTAAACTGAGCATTTACCCCTTCTTTGTTGCCACGTGCGTCGACACGAAACCAGCCGAAATTATCGAGATAAATCGCATTTAGGCCATGCAAACAAAAAGGAGGCGTTTCACCATCAATCGTTAAGCGCTGATAACAAAGGCCAGCAGGAATACCATTTGCCCGCAACAATGCTGCTAACAAATGACTTTTGGCATAACAAAAACCCGTCGTATGTAAAAGTACATCTGAGGCTTTGCATGTTACTGGGTTGAGCTGAAAATCCCAGCTGTGCTTAATATGGTCGCGAACATAAAGAAAACAGCGCTCGGCGATAGCATATTTATCACTATCGCCTTGTTTAAGTTCTAGCGCACATTTTAAGACAGCTGGATGCTGCCAATCGATGTACTTGCTTGCACTTAAATAGCGCTGCAGATTCGCCATTATTTTTTATTTTTCATTGCTTGGGCAAATAAAGCAGCCATAGTGCCCTCACCTTGAGTAGCAGCCTGCCCACGACCTTGACCACTTTGATGTTTACGCTGAGCGCCTTGAGCACCGCGACGCTCTCCGCCTTTAGCTTGCCCACTGCGCGCTTCGCCCGGCTTATCATCCATACGCATGCTTAAACCAATACGCTTACGCGGCGCGTCAACTTCCATGACTTTTACTTTAACAATGTCACCGGCTTTAACAACTTCTCTTGGATCTTTAACAAAGGTATTGGAAAGTGCGCTGATATGTACCAAACCATCTTGGTGAACACCTACATCCACAAAGGCACCAAAGTTAGTTACATTGGTCACCGTGCCTTCCAATACCATGCCTTCTACAAGGTCTGATATTTTCTCTACACCCTCTTGAAACTTTGCAGTTTTAAACTCGGGGCGAGGGTCGCGACCTGGTTTATCTAGCTCAGAAATAATATCGGTTACCGTTGGAATACCAAACGTTTCATCCGCATAATCTGCCGCTTTAAGTCGACGTAAAAAGGAGCTATCGCCAATTAAATCATTAACGGCTTTGCTGTTAGTCTGAGCTATCTTTTCAACTACGGTATAAGATTCAGGATGAACCGCTGAGGCGTCTAATGAATTTTCAGCATTTGCAATACGTAAAAAACCTGCTGCTTGTTCAAATGCTTTGGGGCCAAGGCGACTAACTTTTAATAATTGCTTACGGCTTTCAAACGCACCATTTTCATTGCGATGACTAACAATATTATTAGCAATGGTTTGGTTTAACCCTGATACTCGAGCCAATAATGGCGCCGATGCCGTATTCACTTCAACACCAACACCGTTCACACAATCTTCAACAACCGCGTCGAGAGATCGCGCTAAGCGAGTTTGGCTTACATCGTGTTGGTACTGACCTACACCAATGCTCTTAGGTTCAATTTTTACAAGTTCCGCCAACGGATCTTGCAAGCGGCGAGCAATAGAAATAGCACCACGGATAGTCACATCTAAATCGGGAAATTCTTTTGCCGCAAATTCAGAAGCAGAATAAATAGAAGCACCCGCTTCATTAACGATGACTTTTTGCACCTGTGACAACTTATAGCTTTTAATCATGTCACCAACAAACTTTTCAGTTTCTCGGCTAGCTGTACCGTTACCAATCGCAATAAGAGTCACGTTATGCTTTTGAATTAAACCAAGCAATACCGCTTCTGATTCACGAATTTTATTTTGTGGTGGTGTGGGGAAAATAGCGCAGTGATCAAGGACTTGGCCGGTACTGTCAACCACAGCTACTTTCACACCGGTGCGCAAACCGGGATCCAAACCGATAGTGGCTTTTTGACCTGCTGGCGCCGCCAACAATAAATCTTTTAAGTTTGCCGCAAAAACGTCAATGGCATCAGCTTCTGCTTTATCGCGTAAATCTCCTAATAAATCGGTTTCTAGGTGGGTCGCCAATTTTACTCGCCAAGTCCAACGTACAACTTCGCTTAACCACTTGTCTGCGGCGCGGCCTAGATCTTGAATATTCCAACGCTCAGCCACTAAAGATTCTGCAGGGTGACTTTGGCCCGGCTCTAAATCTTCTTCAAGGGTAAATAACACATTAAGCACACCCTCATTGCGGCCGCGGAACATTGCCAAAGCTCGATGGCTCGGTACTTTAGCTAGTTGCTCTCGATGATCAAAATAGTCGCGGAATTTTGCACCTTCTTGTTCTTTACCTTCAACCATCGTTGCATGCAGCCAAGCTTCCTGACGCAAGAAATTACGCAAACGCTCTAAGAGCTCTGCATCTTCACTAAAGCGTTCCATCAAAATTTGTTTAGCGCCATCAAGTGCATCTTTTACTGTGGCAATACCGGCATCAGCATTAAAATAACTTTCAGCTTGTACTTCAGGCTCTAGGCTTGGATCGGCAAATAAGGCATCGGCCAAAGGCTCCAAACCTGCTTCGCGCGCTATTTGTGCTTTGGTGCGGCGTTTTGGCTTATAAGGCAAATAAAGATCTTCAAGTGAGGTCTTAGTACTTGCCGCCTTAATTTGTGCCTCAAGCTCAGGGGTCAACTTTTCCTGCTCTGTAATGCTTTTTAATACGGCTTCACGTCGCTCATTTAGTTCACGTAAATAGCTTAAACGCTCGTCGAGGTTCCGCAATTGACTGTCATCTAGACCGCCTGTCACTTCCTTACGATAACGAGATATAAAAGGTACGGTGGCACCTTCATCAAGTAGGCCTACTGCTGCTGCGACCTGAGTTTCTTGAACACCAAGTTCCTTGGCGATAATAGAAGTGATTTGAGACATTCTTGACCTATGTACATGTGCAAACTTAGGCGCGGATTATGCGCTAAGTCGCGCTGTCTTACACCCTTGAACTTTGTTGCTTTTTGGGTTTGGCTTGGAGCTATCTTATTAGTTTTAGAGTCCGTCCCAGCACAGGGAAAGGCACTCAGGGCACGCTCATGACTCCCTGTTCGCTAAACGGCCGCTCCCGACGGCCGATTGCCCTTCTTACCTTCTCCCAGAACTGAGACTAAGTGCCACGTCAAAGGCTGGATATGGCTTCCCTAACTGTGGGCTGAGAGTCTAGACTCTGCCCCCACACCCACATACTCACTGCACCGCAACTCACTTATGACAAACACACTTAAGTTCGGCACTTTAGACGCCTCCTACCAAGCCGCCGGCCAGCTTGAAGGTATTATTAAGCTAGTCGATGCCTTTTATGACTATATGGAACGCTTGCCAGAGGCCGCTGAGATTAGGGCCATGCACCGCGAAGACCTCAGCGATTCACGCAAAAAACTGAGTTACTTTCTCAGTGGTTGGCTCGGAGGCCCCAAACTATATAAAGAGCACTTTGGCGGCATCAGCATCCCGCAAGTTCACAGCCATTTAAAGGTTGGCGCAGAACAGCGCAACGCTTGGATGCTGTGCATGAAACACGCACTTAAAGACCAAGATTACAGTGACGATTTTAAAAAATACATGTTTGAGCAACTCAGTGTGCCAGCAGAGCGTATTAGACAGGTCTGTTCACACGCCCAAGACTCAGAGTAATTGCTCTGCTGCCTATGGCCTTGCGCTATAATGCGCCCACTTTGCCAGCTCCAAC
The DNA here is from genome assembly GCF_041346925.1 of Agaribacterium sp. ZY112. Classification (NCBI taxonomy): domain Bacteria; kingdom Pseudomonadati; phylum Pseudomonadota; class Gammaproteobacteria; order Cellvibrionales; family Cellvibrionaceae; genus Agaribacterium; species Agaribacterium sp. ZY112. Next base: position 800,436 of record NZ_CP166840.1, read on the forward strand.
CTTTATAGCGAGTACAACCATGCTGCCTACGCTCTACCTTAAGAAAAATGCCGACAAACGCCTGCGCCAAGGCCACCTGTGGATTTACTCCAACGAAGTAGATACCAAACGCAGCCCGCTAACGGGTTTTGAAACAGGCAGCTTAGTGATCGTCGAGAACGATAAGGGCCGCGCACTCGGTATTGCGACACTCAACCCTAAAGTCTTGATGTGTGGCCGTTTAATTACTCGCAACACCAAAGCCAATATCAATCGTAAATTCTTTATGAAACGCATTAAACAAGCGCTTGAATTGCGAGAGATGTACTTTGAAAAACCCTACTATCGCCTTGTATACGGCGATTCAGACTTTATGCCTGGCATTGTTTGTGACCGTTTTGGCTCAGACCTAGTTGTACAACTAACAACCGCAGGCATGGAAAACTTCAAACAAGAAATCCTCGAAGCCTTTGATGATGCTATTGAACCAACAGGCATGATCTTAGCAAACGATCACAGCGCTCGAGTGCTTGAAGAACTACCTAGCTATAGCGAACGTTTTGGCGACGTAGGAGATGAATTTATTCTCGAAGAAAACGGCGTTAAGTTTGCTATTCCCAGCGAAGGTGGGCAAAAAACCGGCTGGTTCTATGATCACCGCTTGAATAGAGCTCAGTTGCAAAAAATGTCAAAAGACAAAACGGTACTCGATGTTTTCTCTTATGTCGGTGGTTGGGGCGTACAAGCGGCCGCCGCTGGCGCTAAAGAAGTCAGCTTTATTGATGCTTCCGAGCAAGCCCTGTCTTGGGTAGAGCGTGCCTATGAGCTAAACCAATTAAAACAAAAACCCGAGTGTTTACACGGCAAAGCGGTTGAGCAATTAAAAGCCTTAATTGAACAAGGACGAAAATTTGATGTCGTAGTGCTGGATCCACCTGCGTTTATTAAGCGCAAAAAGGATCAAAAGAACGGTGCCGCTGCGTATAGGCACATTAATGAACTGGCTATGCGTTTGGTTGAAGCTGGCGGAATTTTAGTAAGTGCTTCGTGCTCCATGCACTTAGCAGATGATAGCCTCGGCGACATAGTTCGCAGTGCTGCTGCACACTTGGACCGCGACGTACAACAAATATTTAAAGGCAGCCAAGCACCGGATCACCCCGTACACCCGAGCATTGTTGAAACCCAATACCTCAAGGCTTTATTTTATCGTTTAAGCCGCAGGTAAAAATGTCACAAAATGGACTTAGAGTAAAAAACTAAGCCCAACAAGGAGAGACAAAATGAGATTAGCCGGACTTTTTTTAGTTTTATTGTGTAGTAGCCAAGTATTCGCTTTTGATTCGGACGACCGCTTTATTCAAGTTAGTGGCGAAGCAAGTAAGTCAGTTAGCCCCGACCAAATGCATTGGAATATTTCCATTAGCAACGAAGGTGTCGACTTACAAAGTGTTGCCAAACAACACAGTCAAATTAGCAAACAGACCTTAAGCAGCTTAAAAGATATTCTGGCTAACGACAGTAAACTACAAAGCCAAAATATGAATCTTCGCCAGCGTACTCAGTGGAAAAACGGCAAGAACATCAACACAGGCTTTATTGCTAGCAGCCGTATTTCATTCACATTAAATGATGTTGAACTTTACCAACAACTTTGGTCAAGCCTTGCTGGTATCAAAGGCGTGCAAATTAATAACGTTAGTTATGACGTAAGTAATCGGGAAGCCTTAGAGCAAGAAGTTCAACTAACTGCGCTCACCAACGCCAAAGCAAAAGCAGAACGCATGGCTGCAGCCTTAGGTCAGAAAATTGGTAAACCTCTCTCGATCAGCGAAGCCGGTCAAGCAGGTCCTATGCCTCTTATGAAGACCCGCGCGATGTCAGCCGCTGTTGAAAGTGAGGAGTTAGTTTCTGGACAGAAGAGTATAGAGCTTGGTGAAATCAAAATACGCGGACACGTTGCGGTAAGTTTTGAGTTGAAGTAAATCCGATGGGGCAAGGCAAGCTTTGCCCCTAGTTTATAGGCTACTGTCTCATTTTAAAAAACTGAACCAACATCTGCTTCATTTCTTGCGCATCTACCGAATCTTTTTTAGCCGCATAACGCGCTATATCTTGAATACTTCGTTTGCCATCAACTTGTTTATACAAATTTGCCAAAAACTCACTGGTAGCAGATTCACGTAATATCACATCACTGACAGGAACCGGCACAGTAGTATCGATTAGCCAAGTTGGCATGGTACTTAACTCTGGCTCTGCATCTACGTGCTGACGTTTAACCGCTTGCCAAGACCATACTGTTTCCATTCGATAGCCCGCACTATAAGGCGACTTAAGATAAGGCATCTCTGTTTTTTTCAGCTCTTCTAGCTCAAAACCCGCTTTTGCTGCAAGCTCTACTAACTCATCACTTGAATAACATAGGCTATCTCTATTCTGGTTAAATACTAATGAGCCCATATTTAACCAAGCCCCCCCTATGGGTAAATATTGATTTAACTGAGATAAAAACTTAGAGAACTCATAAGGCTGGATATCAATAATCCACGGCGTTAGCACAGTATCAAAACTGTGTTTTTTAAAGCTGGGTTTTGCCGCATCAGAAAAGCAAAGATGAAAACCTTCAGGAACATTCGTTAAGGCTTGCATCTGGTGTTTGATAGCGTAGTAATCCGTAATTTTTGGATGCAGTGGGAATTCGGTAAAGAAGAACGATTCACCACGTAACATTTTATTTAAAGCAAGTAAAAACATCGGATTAATATCACAAGCCACGGTAAGGTCAGCATCCAAGTGCTTATGTACATCTAAAGCTAAACGCCCTGCACCGGATCCTAAAACACATAATTTACCGAGTTTAGCTGGCGCTACTTTTTTTATTAACTCTAAACTCTGTTGATTTTCTTCTTCGCCCCACTGCCAGTCTCTATAAATATTGGCTTCATAGCTAAGTAGGTTCTGCGTCGTTGGCGCTATGTCTCGTAGAGCGCTGTAGGTTTCTGACGAAGCGACTTTCGCCCGCGTTAAGGGTTCTAATAACGTTGTGACTTCAAGTAAAAAATCTTTTTTAGCTTGTAACAAGCTTTCGACACGAGAGTAAAAAACAGCGCTGGCATCTTCACTATCTCGTTCAAGCAAAGCAATTTCTTGCAATAAAGTTTGTTGAAAGTGGTTGAGCTTAGCCCCCCAATCCAAAAGTGAATTACGTGGATGGGCAATAAGCCAAGGAATGCCATCGATCAGCGGGTAGCTGTGCTGGCCATCTTCACTAACAAGCTGATCCTCAACTTGCTTTAGAGCGTGGCCTGTTTGTGGGCAGGCCAATATAGCGGCCAAAGCTGGACTCAGAGTCATAAGCTTATCCTTAAGAATTTATGTTCTTAGTTTAGCTGGATTCTGAGTGTTAAGAGAGTACTCAGGCAAGAAGGAGGCGGCCAAAACCAGCTCACCCCCTCGTTTTGTTAACTGTTCGTTAAACCACCGTCGACGATTGGTTCAAACGCCACGTAATTATCGAGAATTGCTTGCGAAGAGCCCAAACCTTGAGTCAAACCCTCCGTATCAAAGTTAGTGGCAAAATCCCCCGTCTCCCCATGCAGAGCCATGTAATTCAGAATCACAGTTTGCACAAGCTGATCGACATTATTTGCTGCAGGGCTACTAGCCGTTTCAACATCCCCACTGGCCCGCATATACCCAATCTGCTGATGGCGCGCCTGCTCGTCCATAGAGGCACCCAATAACTGAGCACGACCGCCAGGGTTATACACCAAGAAAAATGATGCCGCCGTTTGCTGATTATCTGATGTCCACATCCCTTTGCCGCGACCAAGCTCGGTATCTTCAGTTGCACCATTAGAAGATAAGGAGCCATCGGAGCTAACATAGAGCATCAAGGGCCGGCCTTTACGCGCTGCATATTCCAAACACGCGCCCATACAGCGGCCAGCACGTAAATCACGAACCTCACCGGTTGAACGACCGCCGCCATGATAGTCATAACCGCCCATAGCAATAGTGCCCGCCCCCGCATACGGATAACCATTAGCAGGGCTGTCTAAGACCAATTTCATAACTGAAGCAGTTTTAGAGAACTCTCTATCATCCATTTCGGCACTAGTAAAAATACCGCCGGGACCAACAATATCGGTGTCTTGGAAAACATCTAATACACTGATATTTGGAAATTGATCGGCAAGGCTTGCGTTTTCAACATAGGTACAAGCGAGCTTTTCACGCACTTCGTTATCGTTGCTCAGGCCGGTTGATACACTGTCGGTTTTTGCTTTCGATAAGCGCGCCACACTTTCCATGACATTAACCACTTCTTGTGGGCTTAATGAACCAAAATCACCCACGCTCACCAAACCAGTTACATCACTAGGCCTATCAATTTTACTAGGCCTCAGATCCGCCTGAATGTACTGGGCCGGTGCCATTGAGTTACCGCCGCTCTCACTGTTACGTGAACCAATAGTTGATAGCAGGCTGCCTTTGGCACCGCCCACACGGGCAATACCATAAAGTGGGTTGTGGGGGTTATTGCCCGTATCGTTTTCTGAACGGGCAGGTATCACGGCGCCATTAATATTAGCCCGTGTCGTTAAGGATGTGCGCTCTAATATGCCACGTAAAAAGGCTGAGTCAGAGTGAAAAGCCAAGCCTAAAGAGGTATCTGTGTGATCGCCATTTGAAGTACCTGTTTCACTGCTGCCAGCCCCATTGGCTTCCGCCGCACCGGGAACCATGTCGCCGGGCAGGCCTTGCTTGCTATAGCCTCCACTGCTTAGGAAGTCCATTTGACCACCCGCACCGCCAACAAGCACATTGGAACCCGCCATATTGGCGCCACCGGCCAAATCAATATGAATAAAAGGAATCTTGCGCGAAGAGCCGCCATCCAATTCACATTCAGTTAAACGAGTCAGCATATCTGGGCTTAAAGCTGCCATAGCTTGTGGTGAGGCCAGTATAGAACCGAGCACACCCGTCGTCGCTACCGTTCCCACTCCTGCAGTAAAACCTTGAGCTAAAAACTCACGACGTGTTTTAGGCCTTGCATGGCCGCTCTGGTAGAGCGGCTGGTCGGGCGCAACATAGAGATTTTTCTTAGTCATTACATATTACCTTTTAATTGCGCCTGCTTATTGCACCAACATCAACGCTGACCCCAGAGCTGCCGAGCAGCTTGCGATCACCGTGGTTTGGGTATTGCCGTTGCCAGCCATGTTATCGATTAGATTGTTAAGCTCCATTTCTACATCAGCTGGATCTGGCTGAGTAGCCAGACTTACCGTTAAACCATCGTAATCAAGCTCATCGCTTATCAAGGCCTTCATTAAGGAACCAACAATAATTTCTCGACCAGCAGCATTAAAGGCCGCAGCATAGCTTGCACCAAAATCAAAACCAGGCCAAAACTGAGAGCGCAAACTATTGTCTTGTACCAGCGCCGTACAATAGGCCACCGAAAGCTGCATCACACCACTTTGATGAGAGGCTAAAAACGCTTGTGGGTTAGCATCAACAGGCATTTGTTGACGCACAGCATCAAACACACTCTTAACACTGACTTCATCCGTTGCCACTCCTGTCATCTGGCTTAAGTTCAGATTAACTTCATCAAAAGTACGTACACCAATTTCACTTTGCTCTTCAACAGCCGCAAGAGGAACTCGCTCAGGTACAGGTTCAGCGGGGCGCGCATAAGAACGGCCGGCAATGCTGTCAAAACTTAAGAAAAACTGATCTATATCTGCCCCCTGCTCTAGAGGGATCAAAGCCCCTAGACGGCCTAAAGAGGTGCCTGCTGCAGAACTGTAGTTCTCTGAATTAATAGTGATATCTAAATTTGCATAGGCCTGACCTGTAGCGACTTCACGCCCATTCAAACCAAGGCGTAAGCCTTGAATACGTAAATCGTCAGGCACAGTGCTGTTATCCAAGCTGATAAAGAATGGCTCAGTAAACAGGTAGCCGTAATTATCATATTGCTGCACTTCGAAAACGATGTAGGCTTCAGGCACATCAATGAGGTGACTTAAGCCAAAGAGTAAAAAGAACTTTTCACCTACACCTGCTTCAAAGTTTTCAGTAATGTCTTCAACACTTAATTTGCGATTATGGATGGCGAGCAAACGCATCGTCCCCATCCACAACTCGGCATTGTCGACCTCATTACCAACAGCCAGCGCATAAGTTGGGTCCCAATCGGCTAAGTTGCCAACTTGCTCTGTGTCTTCAGCAACGAGTTCACCATTCACAAAAATACTCTGCCCATTAATTGGGTCGAAATTGACCACTACGTGCTGCAAAGTTGCCTGCAAAACTTCGTCTTCAGAAGGAGTGCTTAACTGGTCACCACCAGCGCCTTCGGCCTCACTGTGACGCACAAGAAAATCATAATCATAAGTCGTTTGGCCAAGGGTAAAGTTACGATCATCAGGTCCGCCGCTATAAGTCACAATTCGAGCAGGGCCATCTTGAGCTACATTGTCAGGAATAAGCCAAGCTTCGACTGAAAATTCGCCTGTACTACTTATAAGGTCATACAATTTAGAGGAGGTACTTGTTGCACCTTGGGCCTTGCCATCATTAATACGCACCCCCCAGGAACCAACCCACTCATAGTCACCACTTAAGTTGAGATCTAAAGCAGGCTCCACCCCTGAAGTATCAAAAGCAATAGCACCTTCACCAGTTTTAAATTCATAAAGCGCAATCGCTGCACTTTCAACACGACCACCAGAACTTGCTACTATGCCATCGGGTAAACTTAAAGCGCGACTCACAACAAGAGCAGGGTCAACCTCTGTGGTTGGAATCCCGTCAGCAAGAGCCTGAATAGCCTCTTCCATCGTGCTCGCATTAGCCGCACAGTTACTCCAGCAATTATGTGAATCAAAACCTAAACGGTTAACTAAACGGCTAGACGCTGGGTTATCGAGTTTCATACGGCTTTTAGCCGCTTGATAAGCAACATCAATATCGGCACTGGCTAAATACGGCTGCTGCTTAGTCGCACTGTCTTCGCTATGACAGTCAACACAATAACTTGTCAATACCGGATAAACAGTGGTCGAAAACAACGCTGAATCGAGAGGAAAGTTCTTAGACTGACCTATTTCAATTTCAGGGGGTGCTACCAACACAACCGCATTGGGTTCCGCCCCGGAAGCTGAAGCCCAATTTTCAATGTAATTAGTAATAATGTCTGCACAAACATTTGGCTCGCCACTCCAGCAATTGTGGCCACTCTGAACCTTGGTCACCAAGCGTGATAACGGCGGCGCACCCAAGTCAACTAACTTGTTGGCTTCCGCGTAAGCGAGGTTAATATCATCAGTGCGAACAAACATGGGGCTTTGCTCACCTTCAATATGGCATGCGCCACATCGATCACTGGTAGCTAAGTTATCCCATACATTGATTTTAAAATTCTGCACATCATCCGTGCTCGGAGCAGGCCCTTTATAAACCAAACCCGAGTTGCGCCCATCATCTGCGCCTTGCGCATTAGCCTGAACCCCTTCACCACTGCCACTACTACAAGCAGCGACGGTAGCCAATAAAGACAGCGAAGCTACGATTTTTATTACTTTCATCACTAGCTCCTAGTTGCCAGCACAATAAAGTGCAGATTGAGCAAACACAGATTTAAGATTGTGGCCATTGCCAACAAAACTTGTTTGCATTTGCTGCAGTTGGTTTAGGTCATCATCATCGTGAGCATCACGCAAGCAAACCTGCTTGAACACTTTGCGAACCGCACACGAAGCAAAGGCTTCACTATGAGCTAGCTCTTGCATCATCGAGCGTAAACCTTCGCCCTCACCATTCAAGCTTTGGTCCCAGCCAAGGACAGCGTTTTGGCCAACACGCCAGTAATTAACCCAAGTATCATCGGGCGTGACATAACCATAAGGAAAGGTGGCATCATTATTAAAATATTTAGGCTGAACACGTGAGTTAGTTTCTGGGTCTATATCAGTGTTGTATTCAATCTGACCAAGCTCTGCTTCGGGGTCAGCATCAACATCAAAAACAAAATCGTAATAAGCCATGCTTTGAGTAAGCGGGTCCATGCCTGCATGACAGCCCATACAGGTATTTAAAAACACGCGACTATCTCCACCAGGGCTGCGGCTCACATCTTGACGAATTCGGTCTGGAACACGTGTTACATCGTGCACCTGCTCTAAATCCATACACAGATGGTTAACCAAGGTATAGCGAAATTGCGCCCTATTAGTACCGGCAATAAAAAAGGCTTTGGCTGCTGCTCGGCTGGTAATAACACCTGAGGTTGCACTCTCAGGCAGGCCCGTCACACTGTGTTGATCACGATGGACTAGAGTGTCCTTTAAGCTAATATCGGCCGCTTCAAGCTCAGCGTAATGATTGTTGTTGCTGTTGTTATAAGCGCTTAAACCCGAAGCATTGCTGACATAGATATGATTACCATATAAAACCTCACGGTAATCGATCTCATCACGAACAAGCCCAATGACGGTAGCACTGTAATCGTTGAGCGGCGTAAACACATCAAAATCACGATTTGTCCAAGGACTGGCCCAATTCTTTAACGTAGCGCTATAAAAACCTTCGTTTTCCATCGCCAGTGCTGCTGCTGCATCGGCATCACCATCATCAATTAAGGTCGCCATTTGTAACAACACCGGCTCACTAGGAGCGGTACCTGCCAACCTGTCATGTATGCGCTTTGCCTGCTCCAGTGAGCCCGCCAAGCTAAGCTGACACACAGCCAAACTTGCACAGAACAAAACAAGTCTATTTATTAAATTCATATCATTACCCAATCGCCAGCGCTAAAGAATCTATTAACAGCCTGTAATAAAAATCTTGTAGTGAAGCTCAGCTTTTATAAATTCATTGCTTTTTCTTGCCCTAATACGTCACTTTTTGTCACGTCATTCTTTTTATTAGGGCTGCAACACGATGAAACTGCACTCTCACGCTTTCCTTATCTAGAGAGGCAAACTTAATACGCAGCTTTCATTCCTAAAACAGATAAAACGGCTTTGCCAATCCTGCTTTATGACAGAAATGAGACTCAGTACTAAATTCCACAAACAAACTGCGAACAAAGTATGAGCTAAAAGAGCTACATTACATGAGAACCAGAGCTCGTATTACGCCAACAAGCTAAGTTTTCAGACCTTAGGTTCATTAATTAGGCTAAACGGCAAGATAAGTGATGCTGGCATAATTGTTGATATGCCAAACTAGACTATTCGAAAATCGACTTGGCTATGAAAGCTAAGATTAAAACACAATACCAATCTGACACAGCCTAACTAAAACAAGGGATCTTTTTAGTAAGTACGTGCAGAAATAGCGTCTTTAGCGCAATAACTATTATTCTATGACTTATACAAAGTTCACCTTTTTAGGCATGCTTGCAAGTGCAGTGCTGGCGTTAACAGGCTGTGATGCCAGCAGTGGTTTTGATGAAAGCATCGACCATTCCGAACAATCCGACCCAGTCGTGGTTGACTACCCTATCGCTTATATAGAGCGCCCTGTACCCAGAGATGAAGATGGGCAAGTACTTGCTTATGAAGCCCTTGCCCCTGCTGCTTTTAAGCCCGGTGCTCGGTTGATATTAAAAGATAGGGCGCAAGTAAGTGCGCCAAGCAGGGATTTAACCTCCTCGGTATTTACAAACTGTAGCGATATAAGCTGTGAGAGCGAAGAGGCCGAAGAATCAACAGAAGAAAGCACTATCGCACTCTATGATGTTAAAGATATCAGCGTTAGCCATGACGGCAGCAAGTTACTGTTTGCCATGCGCGCCCCTGAAGACGAAGACCTGGATGAGGACGAACAAGCTACTTGGAATATTTGGCAATATGACCACGAGAGCAAGCAACTTAGCCGCGTAATAAGTAGCGACATACAAGCCGAACAGGGCCAAGACGTAGCGCCTAGCTACTTAAGCGATGGCCGTATCGTTTTCTCTAGCACCCGCCAACCACGCGCTAAAGCCATCTTACTGGATGAAAACAAGCCACAATTTGACCCAGGCACTGAAGCAGATCGTGAAGAACCAACATTTGTACTGCATGTTATGGATGAGAACGGCGAAAACATCCAACAAATTAGCTACAACCAAAGCCATGATTTAGATCCGGTACAGCTAAGCAATGGCCGTATCGCCTTTGTGCGCTGGGATAACTACCGACGCGGCGAAGACAGAGTGAGCCTCTACAGCATGGAAGCTGATGGCAGCGATACAAGCCTACTTTTTGGTTACCACAGCATCACCACTGGAACCGAAGGCACAGAAGCTATTCGCACCAAGCCCATACAGCTACAAGATGGACGCTTATTAGTTCGACATCACGCTCGTGAAGTACTCAGCCAAGGCGGAGATTTAAGTTATATCGACCAGGAGAGCTACGTCGACTTCGCTCAAGGTTTTTCTGGTTCAAGCCTGACCAAACCGGGGCAAGAGAGTGCTACCGATGGTATTAGCTATACCAATGACGGTGCCTCTCCACGCGGATTTTACAACAGCGCCTATCCACTATTTGATGGTAGTGGACGCATCATGGCTAGCTGGTCTGGCTGCCTTGTCGAAGGCACTGGTATCGGCACTTATCTCAATAACGACGGCTTTTTAGTTGATGGACTCGCTCGATTTGTCGATGAAGACGGCGAGCTACTTAGTGAAGATGCAAACCCTATCACCCCTTTAGCAAGTGACGTTGATGCCTATCCATGTGGCCCTGGCGTCAGCGCCTTAGAGGAACTAAGTATCGCCGAGCCTCGCTACGGTATTTGGACTCTCGATACGCAAGCACAAACCGCTCGACCCGTTACCTTAGCTAAGGACAACTATATGTATAGCGACGTTGTCATTATGCAGCCTCGCCCACTTCCCGACTTCCCCGATACAAGCACGCCGCTGGGCTTTCAAAAAACACTAATAGAAGAAAACCTTGGGGTTGTGCATATTCACAGCATCTATGAGTTTGATGGATTTGATACCAGCCCTGCAGGTGCTAGTGTTATGGCCGATCCAGAACAAACACCTATTGAAGACAGAGAAGCACGATTTTTGCGTCTCGTTAAAGCTGTTAGCATGCCCAATCGCGATGTATATGACTTTGACGGCAGCGCCTTTGGTTTTCGCAGCGGCGGCCAAATGAAAGATATCTTAGGCTATGTACCGATTGAGCCAGATGGCTCAGTCAAATTTCTAGCTCCCGCTAATGTCGCCTTTAGCTTTAGCATTGTCGACGCCAATGGCCATACTCTTGATGGCAACCTCGGCCAAGAACATCGCAACTGGTTAAGCCTTGCCCCTGGAGAAAGCCGAGAATGCGGCGGCTGCCATCTTGCCGACGACCCAAGCCCCCATGGCCGACTTGAAGCCGAAGCAGACTTTAGTTATGCCGGCGCACTGGGTGGCCAAGCGTTTGCCAATACCCAACTGCGTGATGCCTTTGGTACAGGCCACCCAGATCCAGAAGTAGGCGACACCATGGCCGAATACGCCGCGCGTATGCAAGGCCCAAGGCGACCCACTGTAGACCTCATCTTCAGCGATGACTGGACAGATACCAGCATTACAGATGCGAGCCCCGACATTAGCTTGCTATATGCCGACCTACCTATTGAGGTGGCGCCAACAAATGAGGAGTGCCAAGAGCAGTGGTATGCCGAATGCCGAGTGGTGATTAACTACCCGACTCATATTGCCCCCTTGTGGGAAGTCGATAGGCGCGTCTTTGATGAAAGCGACCCCGAGCTGGTTATAGCTGATAATACTTGCATTAGCTGCCACAGCCGCACAGATGAAAACGGTGCTGATCGTGTGCCCGATGCACAGCTCGAACTAAGCAACCAGCAGAGCCAAGACCGCGACGACTATGTCACTTCCTATGTCGAGTTATTGCGCGCCGATGTACCACAAGTGCTCGACGAAAATGGCGTACTGGTCAATGAACAAATAGAAGTTCCGGCTGTTGATGAGAATGGTGACCCCGTCTTTATAGTCAACGAACTAGGACAGACCGTACAGGCAACCATGCTAGTAGATGTGGCCGCAGAACCGGCCCCCATTCGCGGTATGGCTCGTGATAGTGATACATTCTTCGACCTATTTATGGGGGGCTCACATACAGGCCGCTTAAACCCCGCTGAGTTGAAATTAATTGCTGAATGGCTAGACATTGGGGCGCAGTACTACAACAATCCCTTCGAAGCCCCAGAATAACCAACAATACTAAGCTTTAAGTTGTACATCAGGATGATCCATTGAGTTCTTATAGAAATAAACTTGCAACACTCATCGCCCTTTATTTTGGCTTAGTGTTGCAAGCCCATGCTTGGAATCCACTTGCAAAGAAGGAAGGCATAGCAATAACTGTTAATGCGCCTTTTCTCGAGCTGCGTACCGGCCCCGGCAGAGGCTTTCCAGTTACACACGTTATCGAGCGTGGTGATAACCTGCAGGTTAAAAAAAGCAAAACCGATTGGTACTTAGTTTCCACAACTCAAGAATTAACTGGCTGGGTTCACGCAGAGGAGCTAGACGGCAGCCTGTTAGAAGATGGCAGCGAAGCGCAATTTAGTCGCAGCAAAGAACGCTTGCACGAAGAGCGGCGCTGGGAGCTCGGTATGGCTGCGGGTGATTTTAGTGGTGCCCGCTCTCTTAGCACCTCACTGCAGTATCACCTGACAGAAAATATCAGTAGCGAACTGCGCTACACCCACGCATTTGGTGATAGCTCTAATATCAAGCTCTATGGCTTAAACGCTATTCATCAACCCTTTCCAAAATGGCGCTTTAGCCCTTTTGTAACTTTGGGTGCAGGATTCATGCAAACCCAACCGCACTCTGAATTAGCCGAAGCCATAGACCGTGAAGATAACACCCTAATGGTTGGGGGAGGTTTGTTTATCTACGCCTCGCGTAATTTTATGCTTCGCACCGAATATAACAGCCACACTGTGCTCACTAGCCGCGCAGACAACGAAGAGGTTCACGAATGGAAAGCTGGATTCAGCGTCTTTTTCTAAGTACAACACTCGCCCTTGCCCTGCCCTGTGTAGCCGAGCAAGCAAGCAAAGACGAGCACGCTGACATATTAGATGATGTGGTTAAACCTGATATTAAGCGCCGAGATGTTAATGAAGATTTAATCGACAGTGAAAACTTCGAATTCGGCATTAGTGGCGGAGTGATGAGTGTTGAAGATTTTGGCAGTAATAACAGTATGGCTGTCCACGCAGCCTATCATGTAAGTGAAGACTGGTTTGTTGAAGCAACCTATGGGGCCACCACAACCAGTAAAACCAGTTACGAAGTACTAGCAGACCAAAATTTGTTAACCGAAAAAGAGCGAGAACTAAGCTACGGCGAGCTCGCCCTTGGTCTAAATTTATTTCCAGGCGAAATTTTTATAGGTAAGAATCATGCCTTTAACGCCTCGATGTATGTATTAGCAGGAGCAGGCTCCACCCAGTTTGGTGGAGATGATCACCTCACCTTTAGTTATGGTGCCGGCGCCCGATTCTTTGCTACCGATTGGGCCGCTTTACGACTGGGGTTTAACAATAGAATTTTTAGCCACAGTATTTTTGGTGTGGATAAAACTATACAAAATTTAGAAGCCAATCTCGGCTTATCCATTTTCTTTTAGTGAGAGCGCTTATGAAACAGTTTCTATTTTTATTTACCTTGGTATTAGCAAGTGCATCTTCAAGCTCTGTTTTAGCTGAAACCGTTCCTGACTTTACCCTCAAAAGTAATCAAGGAAAAAACTTGCGTATATCCGATATGCGTGGCGAAGTAGTTATGCTCAATTTCTGGGCAACATGGTGCGGCCCTTGTCGCCAAGAAATGCCTCTACTCGATAAAATTCACGCCCGCTATAGCCCTGTTGGTTTTAATCTTTGGGGCCTTAACATTGATGAAGATCCTAAAACTGCCAATGATTATCTAAAAAAGAACGGTGTCGACTTCCCCATCCTTTACGATTCAAACAGCGAAGTCCGAGACATATTTAAAAAGCATCAAGGCATGCCCTTATCTATCTTCATCGATTGTGATGGCAACATAGATAGCGTTCATCGAGGCTATAAACCCGGTGATGAAAAGTCTTATATAAAAACCATTAAGAAGTTAATTCGCTCATGCGCTGCATAATTCGCTTGGTATTGCTTAGCTTGTCAATAGGCCTAAGCGCCTGCTCAATACAACCTTGGGTACAAAGTCACGAGCGCGCTCAGCTGGCTGACCCAATTATGGCCTTTGAGGCTCACCCAGTTGCCACTCGCTATATCAACCATGTTTATGAAGCTCGTGAAGCGGCACGTGGTGCAGAAGGAAGTGCGGGAGGCGGCTGTGGCTGTAATTAAATTTTTCTTAAGTCTATGTCTTGGGCTGATTTCAAGCCAACTATTTGCAGCCGTACTACCTGATGACCAAGCAGACGTTTTATATCACCGCTATGAAGGTGGTGGCATAACCGTTGATGGCCCCTCCGTATTAGTGCGCAAAGGTTATAAAGATAAAATCAGTGCTTGGGGTAATTATTACACCGACAGCATTAGTGGAGCCTCTATCGACCTATTAGCCCAAGGCTCGACCTATTACGAAGAAGAGCGCACTGAAACCAGTGTCGGCCTAGATTATTTGCACGACAAAACCATTATGAGCATCAGTGCTACCAACAGCTCCGAACGCGATTATGAAGCAAACAGCTTTGCCTTATCACTAAGTCAAGACTTTTTTGGTGATATGAGCACCTTTAGTATGAACTACAGCCAAGGTAACGACGAAGTTCGCCAGAATATTTATGAAGACGGCAGTATTGTTGAAACCATAGATAGAGGAAAGGCAAGGCACCAACGCTTTGGTTTAGGTTTAAGCCAAGTGCTGACTAAAACCTTAATCATTTCAGCCAATGCCGAAGCCGTTATCGATGATGGTTTTCTTAACAACCCCTATCGCAGTGTACGTTACGAAGAAAGCGATGGCACCCTAGGTAGAGAGCCTGAGAAATACCCAGAAACTAGAAACAGTGATGCCTTTGCCCTACGAGGCATGTACTACCTGCCGTATCGTGCGGCTTTACGAGCTGAATACAGAATCTACAGGGACAGCTGGGGTATAGATGCTAATAACTGGGAACTGCGCTATATACACCCGATTCAACAGTGGACTTTAGAGGCAAAAGTGCGCGGCTACGAACAGAGCCAGGCTGATTTTTATTCCGATCTTTTCCCCTATGCTGATGCGCAAAACTACCGAGCCCGCGATAAAGAAATGAGTGCTTTTAGTAACCAAGCCTTTGGTCTAGGTGCAAGCTACGATTGGCAGCAAACCTATCTAAGCTGGGCAGACAACACCACCCTTAACCTGTACTGGGATTTCATTCAGTTCGATTATCAGAACTTTCGTGAAAACACACCAGACAACACCAATGAATACGGTGCTGGTAATGAGCCACTTTACGGCTTTGGAGCCAATGTCATTCGAGCTTTTATCTCGATTAAGTACTAAGTCCCAACTTAGCACTTATTAGCCTATCGACCCCAACTAGGGCAAGCAGTTAGAATGCTTGCCCTAGCCATCAAAAAGACGCCTAATCATGTTCAGCCGTATCTTTCTTAGCATTGCTATTTTGTTCAGTTTTAGTGCCTGTAAACTGGGGTTTGAAGAAAATGAAAATCCTAAAGATAAAAGCGAATACAGTGGCCCATCTGAAGGCGCATGGTGGCTACTAAGTTTTAGCGGTGATACCAACGGCTACGATCTAAAAAAATACAGCTCAGCATCAAGCTCTATTGTTGTCTATACCGTTAGCGGTCAATTTGAACGACTTGATAACGGCTTTGTGCGCTTTAATGTCAGCACAAGTACAGATAACGCCGGTATCGGAGAATTTATAGGAGGTATAGAGTTAGGAGAGAATGCCTTTGTACTATACCCCTTTGAAAGCGGCGCAGATGAACTTATCCCGCTTGTAGAAAAAGCAGATTGCCCAAGCAGTGATATCAATGGCACTGGTTTATTTATGGAGAACACGGCTGATGCCAGCAGCACAAGCGTTCGCTGGGTAGGGCCCTTCCTATATTCAATATCGGGTAAAACTGCCAACCTAACCAAAGGTTTTGCTCTTGATGACGCCTTTACAAAAAGCGATGCTGAAAACATAAACAGCGCTACTTGTAGCGATGGCATTTCATTAAATACGGGGGGTGATCACTTCTTCGCCAGCGACTCTGCCATTGTTGAGGTCGGTAAAAACGGCAACAACTATCGTCGCTTGTTTAGCCTACCCTCTCGAATTCTCAATGCCATCAATTCGGCAGATGGTAACTATGCCGGTTTGCTTAAAGACTTTGGCTCACCTTCCGATGAAACATACGCATTAGCCGAGTGTACTAACGGCGCGTGTGAGATCTATAAGATCAATGGTATTGAAGGCAGCAAAGGCAACTCAAGTTACACCTTAAGATTCAACCAAGAGCTTAACCATGATGATGTGCCAGGCTTAATCACAGGTACGTTAACTGATAACCAAACCACGCCTATTGGCCAAGCTGGAAATGTCTTGTGCAGCGTTAATTCGGCGCTTAGCAATGGTAATAGCAGTAAACAGCTTCTGCATTGTAATGCTCAGAGTCCAACGACCAACAGCAGCTTGCTCAATATGATCTTTATTGAGCAATAGACAAACAAAGCCAACTAACTATTGACACTAGCGCCCCAAGTGATACTGTATATAAAAACAGTATCACTTGGAGACCCCCATGGCGGTAATTGCAGTTTGGAAATGTGATCGGGACGGCGCTATGTTCGCAAATAAAAAAGATGCTGAAGAGCATGACAAAATGCTTGAGCTGGCTGAGAACATCAGCGCCCTGCTTGAGAAAAATATTGATGGTTTAGACGAAAACCAAAGTGAAGCCATTGGCCTTCTCTTGGCACGCCGACGAGAAGACCTAGCTAAAGCCTGTAAAGGTAAACCTGAGCTTCTTCTTCAAGAAAACGAAGAAAGCGATGACCAAAACGTCACACCCATTAGCGCAGCTTAACGCTTTTATGCCAATCCGGGCCTACGTTTCCCCCCTTTTTTCGTTAACCCGGGTCGGCATACCCTCTTAAGCATTAACGCTTCTAGCAACTTTAAGGCAGCCACCATCATTACCTAGGCTTGCAAGAAATGCATCGCTAGCGACAGCGTTAACAAACTTAACAAAGTAGACCATATAATGGTTGAAGCCACCAAGGCTTCAGAATTTTGATAACGCCTAGCAATAACCTGAGTACTCACACCAACCGGCATCGCTGCAATCATCACCGCTGTCTGCAACCACAAGCCCTCGATACCCCAAAGCTGGCTCGCACTCAGGTAAATGGCCGTTGGCAATAGCAACAGCTTAGCTAAGGACAAAATAGAAGCTTGAAGAAGCGCTCCTCGTAAGCTGAAGTGACTTAAGGTTGCACCAAGCACCAAGAAAGACAAAGGAACAGCCGCCTCGCTTAATAAAGCCAAGGCGTTATCAACAATTAAGGGTAGGTGAAAGCCCATCGCATTCAGAGCTAAACCACACAACAAACTCATTGTGATCGGGTTTTTAAACAAGCTCAGAGCAATGTTTTTAATTTGTATAAAAACCCTACCCGGCTTCATGCCATCGGATTCTGCAGCTACTGTCGCTAAGCTAAACAAAATAAAGTTATGCACACTGATAATGATTGACATAGGCAGTAATGCCTCATCACCCAAAAAGTGCAAACAAACAGGAATACCAATTACCGTCACATTGCCGTAGACACTCGACATCGCCAAGATACTGCGGGCTTTCCCCTTGACCTTAAGACAACGTAAAACGACTAAGGCCAGACAAAACAATAAGATTAGTGGAAAGAAATAAGCAGCCAGATAGGCAGCGTAATTAAAGCCCACTAACTCCGCCTTTAAAATGCCATTAAATAAAAGCGCAGGTATTAAAATACTAAATACCAAACTATTAAGATTGGCTTCGCCTTCTTTATTTAAGAAACGAAAGCGGCTAAGCACATAACCTAACGCGGCGATAAGTAATACGGGGGCAATGGCGGAGACTAACTGCACAAGGGTGACTTCCGGCTAAAAAGCGCAGTATAGCAAGCCAGCCATAGAAAGCTTTGAGCTAGCTCAGCTGGAAACAGCCCAACAAACTAAGAAAACGACCAAGCTAAAATACGAGTGATTTTATTGCCTTGCCTCATCTCTATCTCTCTTATATCACTAGCTGCCAACTTCTTTAAGAGCTTATGGGCAGCTTTAAGGTTTTCACTTTTTGAAACAAGGCTTGTAAACCAGCGGCACTGACCGGCAAAGTCTTTACTTTCCTTAATCATCAGGCGTAGAAATTTTTGCTCACCGCCCTTGCACCAAAGCTCAGCTTTTTGTCCGCCAAAGTTCAACTTAGCCTGATCTTTTCTAGATAACAAAGCATCTTCACCGGCACGCTGCTTGCGACTTTTTTCGAGCCGAGCTTGTTTGCGTTTGTTGCCCTTTAGAGCCTCTTCTAGCGAGGAATGAAATGGCGGATTACACACACTAAGTTGGTAGTATTCTCCAGGTTGAATCACGCCTTTAAACATCTGCCCCTGATTAGCCTGTAAGCGTGTTTCAATGCCGCCATGAAGCTTGTTGCTCTTTATAATCTTATCTAGGTTGTCCAAAGCCAAAGGATCAACATCGGAGCCCACACAATGCCAACTATAAACTTGGCTTGCCAATAAGGCATAAATGCCATTGGCCCCAGTGCCTATATCCAGCATCTTAATCTTGCCAGCTTGTTTATCAGAAACAGTTGCACAAACCAGTTCGGCGGCGTGGTGAATATAATCCACTCGCCCAGGAATAGGCGGGCACAAATACCCCTTGGGAATATCCCAATAAGTAATATGGTAATAATGTTTAAGTAAGGCTGCGTTTAAAGCGACAACAGCTTTTGCATCGGCAAAGTCGATACTAAGCTGTTTGTTAGCATTAGGTTTAACAAACGCTTTTAAAGCAGGCCAGGCCTTTGTTAATAGCGGGAAATCATAACCATGCTTATGAAGGTTATGTTTATGTAAACTTTTAACAATAGGCTTAGGCACGTAGAACCCTTAACTAATTATTCGCTCTAGCGCCTTTAAAAGCGAAGATCTTATTTAGCTTCTAATACTAAAAGCTTGGCGGCTAAATCTTGCGAGAACTGTAATAACAGTTCGTTTAAGGTTTTTACATAGGCAGCGTAACTTTCAGCGCTTTGTTCTTGCTGGTGATAACTGCCTCGGGCAACTTCCTTATTCGCTTTTATATCAAATAAAGACCACTGCAAATGCAGAGCAACATCACCACCACGAATACCATCAAACTGCTGAACGTCTATACGCAATTGTAACTGAGGCCTTGCACGGCTATCCCAAGGGAAAGACTGTACACTTAATTGACCTAAGCGCTCATCTAACTCAATTGCTAATACCCGAGCCATCGCCTCATCTAAGCTTTCTGCCCAAGCATGAGAACCACTAACTTTAAGCTGCTGGCTATCGGTTCGACTTACAATAGACGGGTTCTTTAAATAACCCGTTAGTACAACAGGGCCAACCCCCAAAGTAACTAAGCTACTGGGTTTATCATTAACAGCCTCAACTTGAGCATGAGAAGCCAATGGCTTTGAAAATAAAGTGTAATAACTTGTTGCAGGGCCACTGCTTGAACAGGCAGCCACGAATAAAACAAGCGCTAGCAATAAATAAGGCTTGATCTTATTCATCTTTATCGGCTCCAGAAATAAGTGAGTTAGGGTGGCGGTTAAGCTCATCCAAAAAGAGTTGTAATGAACGACCTGCACCTGAGAGACTCTCAAGCATGCCATTTAGCTCGTGGCGCATCTGTGCATCAGGAGCCAACATCGAGTTGAGGTTTTCCATCAACTTTTCAGATTCCGCTAGGGCTTGTTGAGCGCTATCTAAGCTCTGATCCAAGCCATCAACAGCGCCATCAATTTTCTGTGCCGTTTTTTGCTGTTCAAGTGTGCCTAGAATTTGTTTAAGGCTATACATGCTTGAAGCTAGATCCTGACCGATTTGATCAAAAGGAATGTCATTAATCTTGCCTAAGATAGTGTCTACTTTTGCGGCCATCTCGGCACTGTCTTCAGCGGACGTTGGCAGCTCAGTAAAATCTTTATTGCTAACAATGGCCCTTGGCCCTTCATCGGTAAAACCTAGGTCGATGTACTTAGCCCCAGTAATTAAACTAGAAACCGCCATCTTAGCTCGCAAACCATCATTAACCATAGCCGCAAGACGTTCATCTACTTCTTCTCGGCTAGGGTGATCATCTACATCAAAACGCTGTGGCTCCATCGAGATATAAACATGCAGGCTGTGCTCGGTGTTATCGGCATTGTCTAATTTCACATCGACAACCTCGCCAATTTTAATACCCCTAAACTCCACTGGTGCGCCAACAGATAGGCCACGAATAGAACCAGAGAAGCGCAGTAAATAAAAATATTTAATGGTATAGCGCTCTTCTAGCACGCTTTCTCTGTCGGGGTATAAATAAAAGCGGTGGCCTCGATCAGCCAGGCTTGAATCTCCCAAGCTGGCGCTATTATCAAACTCAATACCACCGGCAATTAAAGAGGTAAGAGAAGCCATTTTTGCTTTCATTCCATCAGCGCCAAGGCTCACACCAAAGCCACTTACATCCCAAAAGCGCGAACGGTTTTGCACCATCGCATCGTGTGGCGAGCGAATAAAAAAGTTCACATCCACACTTTGCTGATCTTCAGCCAAGCGATAGCCTGTGACTTCACCCACTTGGATCTGGCGGTAATAAATAGGCGAACCAATATCTAACGACCCCAGTGTTTCAGATTGCAATACATAATGACGACCTTTAGCACTGCTTTGCAGAATCGGAGTTTCATCTAAACCACGGAAGGAACTTTCACTATCACCTTCATCACCGGGGTCCATAACAATATAAACCCCCGAAATAAGGGTACCTAGATTGCTTACACCTTTTGCAGAGATGCGTGGAGTCACCACCCAAAAACGAGTGTTTTTACTTAAGTGCTTAGATACGGCCCTGTCAATTTCAGCGCTCACAATTACACGCTGCAGATCCTCACTTAAACGCACGGTTTTAACTTGGCCGACTTTGACATCCTTTAAGCGAATTTGAGTTTGCCCAGGCTGAATATCTGATGCACTGGCAAAACTAATTTCTATTAAGGTGCCTTTTTCCATTTGCGCCTCTACAGCAAGCCACACTGCAATCACAAAGGCGACTATAGGTACGATCCAAACAGGACTTATACGCGCTATTCGTTTAACGATTGGTTGTTTCACCACTATCCTTTTTTCTTAAGTGTTGATTTCTTGCATCCCACAACAAACGTGGATCGAAACTCTCCGCAGCAATCATTGTAATTACCACAACTGCGCCAAACGCAATAATAGCGCCTTCAGCTTCCACGGTATAAACAAAGCCAAATTGTACTAGAGCCACAAAGATCGTGACGACAAAAACATCCACCATAGACCAACGGCCAATAATTTCTGTGAGCTTGTACAACCAAGCTCGATGTCGAACACCTATTCTGACCTTCCACTTCACTGCGGCTAACAAATAACAAAGAATCACTAGTTTTAAGATAGGCACGGCAATACTGGCAATAAAAATAACAGCGGCAATACCATAAAGGCCATTGGCAATCAGTGCTACCACACCAGAAAAGATGGTATCGGTGCTGACATCTCCCAAGGTGCTATAAGTCATAATTGGCAGCATGTTCGCTGGAATATATAAGATGGCCGCCGCCAAAGTCAGCGCTGCTGTTTTTTCTAAACTGCGAGGTAGACGTTCATGAACCTCTGAACCACAGCGCGGACATACATTTTGCTCTTCAACAATACTTTTACCCAC
The DNA here is from genome assembly GCF_041346925.1 of Agaribacterium sp. ZY112. Lineage (NCBI taxonomy): Bacteria > Pseudomonadati > Pseudomonadota > Gammaproteobacteria > Cellvibrionales > Cellvibrionaceae > Agaribacterium > Agaribacterium sp. ZY112. Next base: position 822,383 of record NZ_CP166840.1, read on the forward strand.
CATGGCATTACACGATGTGCAATCCAGTACAGGCTCGCCTACCTTAGCGGTAAAATAGTTATTACTATTTATCCAAGCCCAAAACATCATCCTATTGAGCTTAATATTGGCCAGGATAAGCATCGCAACCAACAAAAACAGCGCGTAAGCACCAAATTCCAGTTCTAAATGCGCCATATCGGCCATCTTAATGGAGGCCACCACCATGCTCAGTAAGAAAACTTCAAGCATCGACCAACTTTGAATTTGATTAAACCAGCGCAATACCGTGGCCTGCCCCCACAAACGCCGATTAAAATAATAAGGCAACAAGAGATAGAGCAAAGCCGCAATTTCACACAAGGGAAAGAGCAGTAGAGTCACAAAAATTAAGGCGGCAAGAATAAAATTATTGCGCTCAAGCAAAGCCCAAAAACCATCAAAAATGGTGATACTCTGGCTTTGTGCCCCAATCTCTAAGGTAAGTATCGGGAAAAACACACTGATTAAAAACAGAGCCAAGGCGGCAAATGTCAGTGCAATAACGGCTTCAAACCAACGACTCTTAGACTCACTCAATTGAGCCCCGCAATTAAAGCAGAGCATTTCATGCTCGGGCTCAAGCGCTACAACATACTGAACTTGGCCACAGCTATTACAGACCAACCAATCTTTATGTTCGCTGTGCAGAGATTCAGGGCCAGAGCGTCCCATATCTTCAAGCAGAGCCTGTAAATGTTCTTTATGCTCACTCATGCCTTGCCTTATTACCCCGCTGCCGCAGAGCTAAACCATTGCCGAAGTAAATACGAACGATCTACCAAGTTTAGTGCCTGGTTGCGAACATATCTTAAGCCTAAATTGTCACTTGCAAAGCTCCGCTTAAACAACTCCATGGCGGCCATCGAGGCAAGATTCTGTGGCTGTCTCTGCCTGTCAAAGCGACGCAGAGTTGCATCTTCACCAGCACCTAAACCTCGCTCTGCGGCACGGCTTAATTCAGATGCAAGCACTTCGACATCGTAAAAACCGAGGTTCACACCCTGCCCAGCTAAGGGGTGTATCGTATGCGCTGCATCACCAACAAGCACAGCTCCGGGCTGCCAATAGCGCTTGGCCGAGCGCTGTCTCAAAGCAATAGAATAACGTGTATCACTGTGTAATACAGAACCCAAACGTCGCTCAAAGACCTGCTCGAGCTGAGCGTTAAATTGCGCCTCATCCAAAGCCATCACTCTATTTGCTTCATGAGTCACAAGAGACCAAACGATGGAGCTGCGATGACGACCATCATCCGAACTGAGAGGTAAAAACGCTAAAGGCCCATTAGCTGAAAAGCGTTGCCACGCACAATGTTGATGAGGCAATTCAGTTTCAACCGTAGTGACAACGGCCGCATGCTGATAATCCCACTCACGAGTTTCAAAATTAAGCGTTTGCCTAAGCCACGAACGAGCACCGTCAGCACCCACAACTAATTCAGCCTCAAGCTCAGTAGCATCAGACAGTGTTAAACGGCTTACTTGATCACTCGTATCAAGACCCTCTAACTTCGCCTCACGCCACTGTTTAATTTGCCCATACTGTGCGAGTTTTTTAGTCAGTGCCGCCAGCAGTACTTTGTTTTCAACGATATAACCCAACTGGGGCTGAGCAATATCGGCGCAGTCAAAATTTAAACAGCCAGTGCCGTGCTCATCCCAAATATGCATCTTTTGATAGGCACAGTGACGAGCAAGCTCAGACCAAATACCTAGCTGCTCTAATAGCTTTACACTACGCAGAGACAAGGCCACAACACGAGCATCATAGCTGCTTAAATCAGCTTCATAATTTGCCTCTGAGCTGTCGATTAAAGCAATAGACCAATGTTGGCATTGCTCATCGTTCGCAAGCGCCAAAGCCAGCGCGCTGCCAACTAAGCCGCCACCAACAATGGCGATATCTACTTTGCTATTCAAATGCGTAAGCCCTTGTGGTTAGTGGCCTGCCCCATCATTTGTGAACTAAAGAGAGACTTAAGAGCAGTGACATGATTCAAACTACTTAGAGCCAAATTACGCGCCAATTGCATGGGTACAAAGCTCGAGGCAAAGCAACTTATTGCTTGATGGCTAAGCGCTGTTGTTAACCACTGGTCATTGCTGCGTTGCTGACCATAAGTGTTTAAGCCACTTAAGGCGCCTAGATCCCCACCTTGCTCAGCTAAAACAAGGGCTAAGCGCTCACAATCACGCAGGGCTAAGTTAAAGCCTTGGCCTGCAACTGGGTGAAGAAAATGGGCGGCGTTACCTAACAAAACCAAGCGGCTACGCCACTGCTCATTGGCATTAATTAACTGTAATTTATAACTTTGTCGTTCGCCTACAGCGCAAAAGCGCCCCAAGCTCCAACCAAACTGTTTTTGCAAAGCAGCAAGAAACTCGGCTTCACTGCACTGCTCTAATAAGTCAGCTTGATTTGGCTTTCTAGTCCAAACCAATGCTGAGCGCTGGCGCCCATGAATAGGAGCTAAGGGCAATAAGGCTAAGGGACCCTCTTCTGCAAAGCGTTCAAAAGCATGGCCTTGGTGTGCACGTTGATGCTCAACATTGGCAATTAAGGCGCGCTGTTGATAGTCGTGAGATTCAAAGCTAATGCCTAGGCGCTTAGCAATGGCCGACTCTGCGCCATCAGCAATCAGTAATAACGCTGCCGTTAGTGTGGCCTCTGTTTGTTCACTGCCATAAGTCACGCTAACCTTGTCTGTAGCAAAGCTCACAGACTTCACCGCTGCGGGGGCATGTAGATCTATGTGCTCACAGCTCTCTACCGCTTGCATCAAAACCTTACCCAAAACCCTATTGCTAAGCGTACAACCTAAGGCCGAACCGGCATTTTGCTCTTGGGCGATATTAATAGCGCCAAAATGACCTCGATCACTGACTTTAACGTGGCTAATGTCCTGAGTAGCAGACTGTAGCTCCGCCCAAAGACCCAGTTCATTCAATAGCTTTATGCTGCCTGCAGCCAAGGCCGTGACTCTATCATCAAAGCTAGGTGAGGGGTCTCCCTGCCTAATTGATCGAGCTTCAAGCACAACAATACGTTTATCAGGCAGCGCCCTATTCAATAACAGGGCTTGGCTCAACCCCACCATACCGGCGCCAATAATGGCTATGTCATACTGTTGTTTAGAATTCATGCTAATCAGGCTAAGTTCGGCTATAGCGTTACAACAAAGATGCCTGAGCACCCTCGTCTTTATTAGTGGCCATCAAGGCTTCAATTTCTTCAACCTGCTTAGGTACGGCTGACGTTAAAACGCGATAACCGTCTTTACAAATCACTACGTCGTCTTCAATGCGAACACCTATACCTCGCCAGCGAGCTTCAACTGCTTCATTATCAGGAGAGATATAAATGCCAGGCTCTACCGTCATTACCATGCCTGGCTCCAGCACACGCCACTGGCCGTGAACCTTGTAATCACCAACATCGTGAACATCCAAGCCAAGCCAATGACCAATGCGATGCATATAAAATTCTTTGTAGCTTGCCTCTTCGATATTTTGCTCTAGCTCACCTTTAAGCAAACCAAGCTCAATCAAGCCCTCGGTGATAACCTTGACCGAAGCTTCGTGCGGTTCATTCCAGTGCCTGCCCGGTGCAATACAGGCAAAAGCCGCTTCTTGCGCTTTTAGCACCAAGCTATAAATAGCACGCTGTTCGGGGTTAAAACAGCCATTTACAGGAAAGGTTCGGGTAATATCGGCAGCATAAGCTTGGTACTCGCAACCGGCATCGATAAGTACCAAGTCACCATTGTTTAGCTTTTGCTTGTTCTCTATATAGTGCAATACACAAGCGTTAGCACCACCACCAACAATGCTGGTGTAAGCCGGTTCAAGCCCACCCTTCATGGCACTGTGATATTGAATAGTGGCATCCAGTTGGTATTCATACATGCCCGGTTTACAGATCTTCATTGCCTCGACATGAGCTTCAGCACTGATTTGAGCCGCCTTTTCCATCAAGCGAATTTCAGCCGCGCTTTTAAAAAGGCGCATATCGTGAAGGAAATGATCTAAATCGAGGAACTCACCCGGCGGCGTCGCACCGGAGCGAACCTTGTCTCGAATGGTATTAATCCACGACATCATTCGCTGATCAAAGGCAGCTTCTTTACCCATCGCATAATAAACACGCTCACGCCCTTCAATAAGGCCAGGTAAAATCTCATCAATATCATCGATGGGGAACGCATCGTCGGCCGCATAATATTCTACTGCACCCGCTGGACCTGCACGATAGCCATCCCAGATTTCACGGGTTCGATCTTTATCGCGGCAAAACAAAACAAACTCTCCGTGCTCACGCCCTGGTATCAATACCAATACAGCGTCGGGCTCGGGAAAGCCACAAAGGTAGTGAAAGTTACTGTCTTGGCGGAAGGGGAACTGCGTGTCTGCACTGCGCTGTTTTTCATGAGCAGAAGGCACAATTGCAATACTATTTGCTTCCATATGTTCCATCAAACGCTCACGTCGACGGATAAATTCCTGTTTATTTATACTCATTAGTGCAAGGTCTTATCGTCTGAGGAGTTGTCTGAATCACTGCTAGCTGATGGATAACGCATTTCAGCATAAACCGTCATCACCCCCGCTCGCAGATACTCACTTAATTCTACAAGATCCGCTTCGCTATCTTCATCTTCCTCTTCCACAGCTTTAACCGCTTGGCTAATTTGGGCAAGATCACGAATCACCTCAACCACGGTCTCAGGCAGGGCCGAATCTTTGTCCAAACCACTGCTACCAAAACCGTGAAGAAAGCCACGGCACCAGGCACCTAATTCTCTGGCTCGATCAGCCTGAGGGCAACGATCATCAGGAAGCAAAGGGGTAAAAATAAAATCATCGCTAGCAAGAGCTACTTCACAGCGCTCTTTAAGAAACTCTATTAAAGTGACTTGCTCTTCACTGATATCAAAATGACTTAAATCGCTAAATTCACGGGCCAGCTCTATCCAATTGGTATCACTATTACTTTTACCGCCAGCAACTAGCCCACACAGCATGCCATGCAACTCTGCCGCAGAGCATATAGCGCCCAAACTTAGCAATTGATCGTTGAGGCTATGGAACTGAAACTCAAAACTCATACTTATTTACCAAAACAAAATGATAAAGCCTTGTTGTTCAATACTAAGGCTATACTTTTCTAGAATTCACATTAAGATAATCGTAGTTTTGGGCTGAGTGTGATAAAACAGCAACCAGATTACCCATTACACGGCTATTAAACTGCAGACCAAAGTTATGACCCCTCCAGTACTCGCTGAGCTTGAACAGAATATCGATGCATTGATCAAGCGCTGCGCCCAACTTGAAGCTGAAGCAAAGGCCTTTCGAGAGAAAGAAAGTGCGTGGCAGCAAGAACGTGAGCAGTTAATCGAGAAAAACCAACAAGCTCGTATCCGCGTTGAGGCTATGATCACCCATCTTAAAGGCTTGAGCAATACAGAACAGGTGGCTTTATGAGCGAAGAAAACCGCGCAACGGTCAACATACTCGATAAAGACTACCAAGTAGCCTGTAAACCTGATGAACGACACGATCTAATGCGTGCTGCAAATGAGCTGGATAAGCGCATGCGTTCAGTCAAACAAAGCGGCACCATTATTGGTGTTGAGCGTATTGCTGTCATGGTTGCCCTAAACCTTTGCCACGAACTGGCCCAAAGCGGTAGTAACAGCAGTTCAAATAGCGATCTTAACCGCTTAAACAATAAGCTGATTGAAGCTTTAGCCGAAGACATTAACGACTAAGCCCCCTTCTTTTTTACCTGTCAAGACTGATGCAGACCCATGGCCAGTGTTATAATGAATACAACCTGGAGTGTTCGCCAGTTGGCCGAATCCCTGAGCTGATAATCTATACCCCGGAGGTATACGTTGCGTGGGAGTGCATGTCCGCTTTGCGGAAAGCCCGATACGCAAAAGCTACCTCCCCCTTGAACGTTACAGTTCAAGGTAAAGTCGACAGCGGCACATCCGGGCCTTTATTAAAGAGTTTGCTATGTCAGCAGCCGATCCTCGCTTACAAAAAAGTCAGTGCCGCAAACAAATGCGTCAACGCCGACGCGCCCTCAGCCGTGCTCAACAGCAACAAGCAGCACTCAAGGTGGCTAAGCGTCTGGCCGGACTAAAGGCCTTTAAAAAAGCTCAGCATATTGCTTTCTACTTAGCCAATGATGGAGAGCTCAGCCCCCACGCACTCATACAACTGGCCTTACGCCACGGTAAAAACTGCTACCTTCCACGTATTTGTGGCGAGCGCATGCGCTTTCACCGCTACCAAAGCAAGGACAAGCTAAGTAAAAATAAGTTTGGAATTGAAGAACCGCTTCACAGCAGCCCAGAACGTTTGGTCAAACAACTGGATTTGGTGTGTATGCCTTTAGTTGCCTACGACTTAACTGGCAATCGCTTGGGTATGGGAGGGGGATATTATGATAGAGCCTTTAGCTTTCGCACTCGTCGCCACCTAAAACGCCCATTACTTGTGGGGCTAGCTCATGGCTGTCAACAGGTCGAAACTCTAACAACAGAGCCTTGGGATCAAACACTCGACTACATCGTCAGCGATAAACACTGCCTTAAGTTTTAACTAGCGCTTTAAGCTAACCTGAAAACCACGCTGTAATTCGGTAGGCGCATCATCAGCATCTGCAGAGAAAAGCTCTGCCACACTAAAACCACTAATAAGCAGCCCAATAACAAACACAACTGCTGCCGCTGTTAACGCATCCGATTTCATTTGTTCGCCTTATAACTTTTAATATCTTTGTAACATATGAACCAGCACTACAGTTTTCCTTACTGTTTACGTCTCCACTATTGAACTTGCTGAATTTTAACCACCGATTGTGCTCTTTTTCTTGTTAAATGCCAAATTCATTTTGGCGTGAGCATATAAGTGAAGGTACTATTTAAGCCTCAATTCCGTTAAATTGATATGACATTTCTCACACTTTTAGCTTAGAAAGGCAATAAAGTGCCATTCTTTTGTATAAACAGCTATGTAAATAGCTAGTTTCAACAAATGCATACATAGCCTTTAAGGCAAAAGCCCCTACAATAGCTACGACCTTTTCTCTAAAACATCACCAAACATGAAGCTGCCCCCGCTTTCTTTATACATCCACATACCTTGGTGTATACAAAAATGCCCTTATTGTGATTTCAACTCTCATCAACAACGTGGAGAGCTACCCGCAACGGCCTATGTCGATGCCCTACTCGAAGATCTGCAACACGATCTTAGCTATGTACAAGGCCGCAGCATCAAAAGCGTCTTTTTTGGCGGTGGCACACCTAGCTTAATGCCCGCTGAAGAACTCAAACGACTCTTAAGTAAAATCCAAGAACAACTTATTTTTGAAGACGACTGTGAAATAACACTTGAAGCCAACCCTGGCACCGCCGAATACAGCAATTTTGACTTGTTGTTACAAGCAGGCATCAACCGCTTAAGCTTTGGTGCCCAAAGTTTTAATGACCTGCAACTACAGAAACTCGGCCGTATCCACAATTCAGATGAAATCACCTTTGCTGTAAACAAAGCTCAGGCGGCCGGTTTTAACAATATAAACATCGACTTAATGCATAGCCTACCTGGGCAAACTGTTAATGAAGCCCTAGCCGATATAGAAGCGGCCATCGCCCTCAAGCCTCAACACCTAAGCTGGTATCAACTCACCATTGAGCCCAATACCGCTTTTTACAGCCAGCCCCCTGTTCTACCTAACGATGAGCAAAGTGCCGCTATCTATGAGGCAGGCATAGAACTATTAGAAAACAAGGCCTACAAGCAATACGAAGTAAGTGCCTACACTCAGCCAAGTAAAGAGTCCAAGCACAACCTCAACTACTGGCGCTTTGGTGATTACCTAGCAATTGGCGCTGGAGCTCACGGCAAAATAAGTCAAAAAGATGGCCAGATACTGCGCTTTCAGAAAACCCGCCAACCTCAAGCCTACTTAGACAGCCAAGGTAGCCGAAGCTCAAAAGTAGCACCTATTACTCAGACTGAGCTAGCACTTGAGTTTATGATGAACGCCCTGCGTTTAAAGCAAGGCGTAGAAGCTCAGCTTTTTACCGAACGCACCGGTTTGCCATGGACAGAGATAGAAAAACAGGTGCAACACTTAAAAAAAATCGGCCTATTAGAAAACAAAGTCAATCAACTGCAATGTAGTGACACAGGACAACGATGGCTTAACGACATTCTGAGCCACTTCATGGTAGCCTGAGCTGCTACACTGAAAGCGATACACCCCAAGGATCCGCGGCATCTAAAACTCTGTCAGTATCTAAACAGACAGCTTAATATGGCTAGACAGCCCGTCGCATAAATAGAGTAGAGATTACGGCGCTATATGAGCCAACTGTTAGGGAAATTCAAAAATCAGACTTTAGCTCAGAAGCTTCTGGTTCTTGCGCTCGTGCTTGGCTCAATCGTAGCCATTGCAGGTATATCCTTACAAACCGCACTCTATCGCTATGAACTCAACTACGAACTGCAATCCCAACTTGAGCAGGCCGTACATCTTAGCAGCTCTCCCCTTGTTCACCATCTTGATAAGGGCGACATTAAAAGCGTGCAATCGAGCATTAACGAACTCGCTCAATTAAGTACCCTTAGCAAAGTCAGCCTGCACACCTTTGAAGGCTGGGGCGAAGCTAGTTACACAGCTCACAACGAACAATACTCCGACTTTGTAGATAAAGGTAAAGAGCACCGTTTTCGTATTGTCAGTGGCGACAATGCTGCTGAACTGGTTATGCGCGCCCACCTCGACCCATTTTGGTCGCATGCCAGCTATATCATCATGCTCAGTGTCGGCATCAATATCTTAATTATTTCGCTTATCGCTCTAGGCATGCTGTTAAGTGTGCGCAAACTGCTGTTTGTTCATCTTAATAAAATTGCCGACTACGCCCGCCACTTAAACGTCGACAACCTCAGCGAAGAGCTCAAACTCGACCGCCCCAATAAAGAAAAACGAGAAGATGAACTCGACCATGTTGTTGATGCCTTTGAGCAAATGCGCCATCAACTGGCTCAAGATTTAGACCAGCGCCGCGCAATGGAACTGGCCCTTATCGCCGAAAAAGAAGAAAAGCTAGAAACCCGCAAACTGATCGAAAGCGCCACCGCAAGTGACCGTGCTAAATCTCAATTTATCGCCACCATGAGCCACGAAATTCGTACCCCCATGAACGGTGTCATGGGCATGGTGGAGATGTTAAGGGGCACCAAGCTAGACGAAGAACAACAACATTATGTTGAAGTGGTCAGCCGCAGCGGCGAAGCGCTCATGACCATCATCAACGACATTCTTGATTATTCCAAAATCGAAGCAGGCAAGCTAAGCCTTGAGCATATCGAATTCGACTTATTTGAACTGATCAACGACTGTATCCAGCTCTTCTCTGGCACAGCTCAAGGTCGCAACCTGGCCTTAATGGCAAACATTGCTCCCGACACGCCTCGTCGCGCCATTGGGGACCCAACTCGACTTCGCCAAGTACTGGTTAATTTGATAGGGAATGCCTTCAAGTTCACCGAAAGTGGCAGTGTTTTTATAGAAGTATCGCCTCTTACGGGCTCTGAAAACGGCAAGCAACTGCTGCACTTTTCGGTTAATGACAGCGGCATAGGTATAGACCTAGCCGTACAAGAAAGTATTTTTGATGCTTTCAACCAAGCTGATAGCAGCACAACCCGCCGCTTTGGTGGCACCGGCTTAGGCCTTGCCATTTGCCAGCAGTTGGTCGAGCTAATGGGTGGCCATATTGGCCTGCACAGTGAGCCCGACCAAGGCTCTACCTTTTGGTTTACCACCCACTGTGAGCCTGTTGAAGTAGAGAGTGATGAAGCGCCAAGCTGCAGCTTGGCTCTGTCTAACAAACGCCTTTTATACGTCCACCCAACCGACTTTATGGACGAAGCGCTGCGCCAACATGCTGCCCAACACAACTTACGTGTACTTATTTATCGCGATGTGGATACAGCCTTAAGCGAACTGCGCAATCCAAATAGCCAGATCGACTTTATCTTGATGTCACAAAATCTGGAAGACTGTAACGGCCTGCAGATCGCACAAAAAATACGTGAACTCGACGCTTATTTTGAAACCCCCATCATTATGCTCACTAACGAGCAAACCTCATCGTTTTCACTTGATGAGTTAATGCCAATATCCTCTCTATTGCGCAGACCACTACTGGTTTCACGCATTATTGAAGTGTGCTTGGCAGAGTCCAGTGGCATTAGCTTGAATCAGTTAATGCCGACCTCGATGCAAAATGAGCCAAAGAAAGTCGAGCTCAATGTACTCGTGGCCGAAGACAACATTGTTAATCGCATGGTCATTGAGGGTTTATTGGAAAAGCTCGATATCAAACCTGATTTCAGCGAAGACGGCGTTAAAGTTGTAGAGCGTTATTGCAGCCTAGAGAAAAAATACGATCTTATCTTTATGGACTGTGAAATGCCGCAGATGGATGGTTTTGAAGCGACCTTAAAAATTCGCCAATGGGAAAGCGACAGAGGCAGCCCCCACATTCCTATCATTGCATTAACCGCCCATGTAGAAGCAGAGCACCGCCAACGCGTACACGATGTGGGTATGAACTACTACGTCGCCAAACCAGTCACACTAGACAAGATCTCAGAAGCCTTAAACACCGTAGGACTCTCTTAAGCCCCTGTTAATTAAGGTGCGCTAACGCGAGATCGAAAAAGCTCAAGCAGCTTTTTAAGTAGTAACGGTAATACTAACAAAGCCGCAAAAGCGAAAATCAAAGACGGAGTGAATACCGACGCCAAACTGGCCTCTTTTATACTGCCCACCGTTGCCCCCAGATTCACATACACAGCAATGACCGGCAACATGCCAATTTGGCTAACAACATAAAACTGCCACGCAGGCATGCGGCTTAAACCAAAAACAGGGTTAATCACAAAAAAAGGCACCAGAGGAATTAAGCGCAAGGTAAATAAATAATAGGCGCCATCTTTTTCAATACGCTCATCCATGTTTTTCATAAAGCGATGAAAGCGTTTTTCTACCCACGCCTGCAATAAAAATCGAGCGAGTAACATGCTGCAAAGGGCACCAATACTGGCCGCAAAACTAACCACCAAAGTACCTATATTTAAACCAAACAAAACCCCACCACTAATGGTTAAGGCTCCCATGCCAGGCATATTAAAAGTAGCCACCACAATAAACAGCACAACAAACAAAACCAGTGCTGCGTAAAAGTTTTGCTCCACCAAAGACTGTAAAGCTGGCAAGGAAAAGTTGGCACCAAACTGGCTAAACAAGAAAAAAACCAAGACTGCGGCCAAGATAAGTAGTAAAACAGAAGCCAGTGTTTGTAAATTTAAGTATTTCATTTGTGCAGCATGCCCAGCTTTAGCGCAGCTTTCAAACAACACAGACGAAAAAGCAAATAAAAGTGTTAAAGCGCTAGGCTGTCATACAGTAGTCACAAAAACGTCATAAACTAAAAAGATACCCTGCTGTAATTGAGGTAATAATGAGCCCCATTGATCCAAGCGAAGGCCCCGGCCTCGATAATGCCGACTACTACTTAAACCGTGAACTCAGCCATCTGGGCTTCAACCAACGAGTACTAGCTCAAGCTGTAGACCCATCTCACCCGCTACTAGAACGACTTAAGTTTTTACTTATCTTTAGCTCTAACCTCGATGAATTTTTTGAAATTCGTGTTGCCGGTTTATTACAAAGCATTACCTTTGAACGCGAAGCCAAAGGTTTAGACGGGGCCCACCCCAAAGAAACCCTGCGCGAAATAAGCCGAATATGCCATGACACTGTTGAAGAACAATATCGAATTTTAAACGACGTGCTCACCCCAGAGCTTGAAGCCGAAGGCATTTGTTTTTTACGTCGAGATCAGTGGAACAAAGAACAGTCAGAATGGGTGAGCGATTTTGTCGCACGCGAAGTATTGCCGATTATCAGCCCTATCGGCTTAGACCCTGCGCACCCGTTTCCGCGCTTAGTGAATAAAAGCATGAACTTTATTGTCGAACTCGACGGCAATGACGCTTTTGGTCGTGATCTTAATTACGCGATTATTCCTGCGCCTCGCTCCTTACCGCGTATTATTCAATTGCCCCCCGAACTTAGTGACGGCCAATATAAGTTTATTTTCTTATCTTCGATGATCCACGAACACGCTGATAAGCTATTTAGTGGTATGGATGTCTTAGGCTGTTATCAGTTCCGCGTCACCCGCAACGCCGACCTCGATGTAGATATGGAAGGCATAGCCGACCTCGCTCGCGCCTTACGCGGTGAATTGCACTCACGCCGCTTTGGTCGCGCCGTGCGTTTAGAAGTCGCGGATAATTGCCCAGAAGAACTTGTTGACTACCTACTAAAAGAAACCGGCTTAAGTGAAGACGAACTCTACAAAGTACACGGCCCTGTCAATTTAAAACGCTTGTTTGCCGTGCCGGGCTTAGTCAATAGACCCGACCTGCTCTACCCTCCATTTACCCCCAAAATGCCCAAAGGCCTGAGCCGTAAAGACAACATCTTTGATGCCCTTATCAAAAAAGATTATTTGCTCTTACACCCCTATGAGAGCTTTACCCCAGTGGTTGAGTTCTTGCGCCAAGCCGCCAAAGACCCCAACGTAATCGCCATTAAACAAACGCTTTATCGCAGTGGTGACAAAAGCGCGATTGTGGGAGCCTTGGTTGATGCAGCCCGGGCAGGTAAAGAAGTCACAGCAGTAGTAGAGTTACGCGCACGCTTTGATGAAGAAGAGAATTTAGAACTAGCCTCACGCCTGCAAGAAGCCGGTGCCGTAGTTGTGTATGGCGTTGTGGGTTATAAAACCCACGCCAAGATGATGCTTATCGTGCGCCGGGAAGGGAACAATATTCAGCGTTATGTTCACTTAGGCACAGGTAATTACCACAGCGGCAATGCGCGACTTTATACCGATTACAGTTTATTAAGCGCCGACAATGAGATGGGTGATGACGTTCACCGCATGTTCCAGCTACTTACCTCTATGGGCAAAAACGAAAAACTCAACAAAGTACTGCACGCACCATTCACCCTGCGTCGCCAGCTACTAAAAATGATCGATGGCGAAATAAAAGCCCAGCAAGAAGGTAAGCAAGGCCGCATCATCCTTAAATGTAACGGCCTCACTGAAGGCAAAATCATTCAAGCCTTAATGCGCGCCTCACAAGCCGGAGTGCAAATAGACCTAGTTATTCGCGGCATGTGCTGTTTGCGCCCAGGCATACCCGGTGTATCTGAAAACATTCGTGTGCACAGCATTCTCGGTCGTTTTCTTGAACACACCCGCGCCTATTATTTTGCCAACCATAAACCCCATGTCTATTGCGCCAGCGCCGATTTAATGGAGCGCAACCTTAATCACCGCGTAGAAACCTGCTTTCCTATCCAGCAGCCCGCTCTTGCCGAACGTATACTCAAAGAGCTGCAATACTACTGTGAAGACGGACATCAACGCTGGGAACTCGGCGCAGATGGCCTATATCAACAGGCTTCCGAAGAAGAAGGCTTAAGCGCACAACAGCATTTATTGGCCGAATTAGCAGGGGTTCAGAACAGCTAATATCACATGAAATGTAGAGAAGTGTTGTCAGAGGTCATAGCTCACCTTATCATTAGCGCCTTTCTTGATCCCAAACAACCCGGAGAAAACTTATGAGCGATGCCATCGTGCACACTAGCGACGCTAGCTTCGAAGACGACGTACTGAAGGCAGAGACCCCGGTTTTGATCGACTTTTGGGCGGCTTGGTGCGGACCATGTAAAATGATTGCACCCGTTCTTGACGAGCTTGCTGGCGAATACGGCGACAAAATCAAGATCTGTAAAATGGACGTTGATGCCAACAAAGAAACCCCAGCGAAGTTCAACATCCGTGGTATTCCTACCCTGATGATCTTCAAAGGCGGTAACGCTGAAGGCACAAAAGTAGGCGCTTTATCTAAAGCCCAACTTAAAGAGTTTATCGACAGCGCGCTATAAACTTGGCCTTGGTGCGTGCTAAGTCACGCACCAGAGCTTGCAAGCTCTGCAAAGTTCGTTATACTCCTAAAGACTGTCGTTCGCACAGCTTTAAACACATTTCCCCTATTTCAGTATAAAGATCCAAAGCCCTTGGCAGTTTCGGGCAAGCAAGTACCATTGGTTTCACACAAGGGAAACGTTTCAGCAGCCTATTTATGCTTTTTGGCTGGTGTCGCAATGTGAACTAAAACAGCTCCTTGCATACTAACCTCCATAGATTCCGCTGCGCGGATGATCTTTCACTAAGACAAACTGATAGATACCTACCTTGAGTACAGACACTAACAAACCTGAACAGCTCAGCCTCGACAAAGGCTTTCAAAAAAAGAAGCCTCAGCATCGTCCTCGCCCTAAAGCGAAACCCCAGCAACCACGAGGGGAAGTCAGTGCTGAACTAATGAACCTAAACCTCACCGACCTTAAAACCAAGCCGATTGAAGATCTAATCGATCTTGCCAAAAAACTAGGCATGGATAATCTCGCACGCTCGCGTAAGCAGGATGTTATTTTTAACATTCTCAAGAAACACGCTCGCAGCGGTGAAGACATTTACGGCGACGGTGTATTAGAGATACTACAAGACGGCTTTGGATTCTTGCGCTCCGCAGACTCAAGCTACCTTGCCGGCCCAGACGACATTTACGTCAGCCCTAGCCAAATCCGACGCTTTAACCTGCGTACCGGTGATTACATTCAAGGCAAAATTCGCCCGCCTAAAGAAGGTGAGCGTTATTTCGCCCTACTTAAAGTTGATCAGATCAACTTTGATAAGCCTGAGAACTCACGCAATAAGATTCTTTTTGAAAACTTAACGCCGCTGTTCCCAGATGACCGTCTACCTCTTGAATCAGGTAACGGCTCTTCAGAAGATTTAACCGGCCGTATCATCGATTTAATCAGCCCCATCGGTAAAGGCCAGCGCGCCTTGATCGTAGCACCACCTAAGGCTGGTAAAACCATCATGATGCAAAACGTTGCGCAGGCCATTACTCGCAACAACCCAGAGTGCCACCTAATTGTTCTGCTTATTGACGAGCGCCCGGAAGAAGTAACTGAAATGCAGCGCAGCGTGCGCGGCGAAGTAGTTGCCTCTACCTTTGATGAACCACCTTCGCGTCACGTACAAGTGGCCGAAATGGTTATCGAGCGCGCCAAGCGTTTGGTTGAGCACAAAAAAGACGTGGTGATTCTACTTGATTCAATCACTCGTCTTGCCCGTGCTTACAACACCGTGATTCCTTCATCAGGTAAAGTACTAACCGGTGGTGTTGATGCCCACGCCCTAGAGCGCCCTAAGCGTTTCTTTGGTGCTGCGCGTAACATCGAAGAAGGCGGCAGCTTATCTATTATTGCAACCTCGCTTATCGATACCGGCTCGAAGATGGATGAAGTCATCTACGAAGAATTTAAAGGTACTGGTAATCTAGAATTGCACCTAGACCGTAAGATCGCTGAGAAACGCGTATACCCTGCAATCAACATTCGCCGTTCAGGTACTCGTCGTGAAGACTTGTTAATGAAAGAAGACGAACTGCAGCGCGCGTGGATTTTGCGCAAACTTCTACACGATATGGAAGACCTTGCCGCAACAGAGTTCTTAATTGAACGTTTGAAGAACTTCAAAACCAATGAAGAATTCTTCCTTTCAATGAAGTCAAAATAAGCAACGCGTTTTTGCTTTATGACACCGTATAAGCCTCTGTCTCGACAGGGGCTTATTTGTTTATAGACAAAAGAATAATACACTGGCTGAGCACAGGCCGAGCCGTTAAAGCCCTGCTGGACACGCTGTGAATACATCCGTATACGCTAAGTATCGCCATCCATGGCTCTTCATTGTCCATCAGCACTTTAACTACTCTGCCCTCACATCCGACTTCGCCTAACCAACAGTAAGGATTACCGTGGCCTTTAAAGACCTACGCGAATTTTTAGCCCAGCTCGAAGACAAGGGTCAACTCGTTCGCATCAAACAAGAAATCAGTGCCGAACTGGAAATGACAGAAATCTGCGACCGCACTCTGCGCGCAGGTGGCCCAGCGCTACTGTTTGAAAACGTCAGCGGTCACGACATGCCCGTGCTCGGTAATTTATTTGGCACCACAGAACGTGTGGCCATGGCCATGGGCCAAGAAAGCGTTGAAGCCCTGCGTGAAGTTGGTGAACTACTGGCCTTCTTAAAAGAGCCCGAACCACCAGCCGGCGTAAAAGACGCGTGGTCTAAGCTTCCTATTTTTAAACAAGTGCTCAACATGGCACCCAAGGAAGTAAAAAAAGGCCCCTGCCAACAAATTGTTTTGCAGGGTGACGAGGTCAACCTCAACAACATTCCTATTCAAACCTGCTGGCCCGGCGACGCCGCACCACTGGTAACTTGGCCTTTAGTCATTACCAAAGGGCCCAATAAAAAACGCCAGAACCTCGGCATTTATCGCATGCAAAAAATTGCACGCAACAAACTCATTATGCGCTGGCTCAGCCACCGTGGCGGCGCCTTAGATTTTCAAGAATTCCAAAAACAAAACCCGGGCGAACGCTACCCCGTAAGCATTGCCTTAGGTGCCGACCCCGCCACCACCCTTGGCGCCGTCACCCCAGTGCCAGACACCCTAAGCGAATACGCCTTTGCTGGTTTATTGCGCGGCTCTAAAACCGAAGTCTGTAAAAGCCTAACAAACGAACTACAAGTACCTGCCACCGCAGAGATTATTCTTGAAGGTTGGTTAGAACCAGGCGAAATGGCCGACGAAGGGCCCTTTGGTGACCACACCGGTTATTACAACGAAGTAGAACGCTTCCCTGTGTTTACCGTCGATACCATCACCATGCGTAAAGACGCCATCTATCACAGCACCTACACCGGCCGACCACCTGATGAACCCGCCGTACTCGGTTTGGCATTAAACGAAGTGTTTGTGCCACTGATTAAAAAGCAGTTCCCGGAGATTGTGGATTTTTACCTACCGCCAGAAGGTTGCTCTTACCGCATGGCCGTCGTCACCATCAAAAAACAGTATCCCGGCCACGCCAAACGCGTGATGCTTGGTGTGTGGTCTTACCTGCGCCAATTTATGTACACCAAATTTGTGATCGTCACCGACGACGACGTAAACGCGCGCGACTGGAACGACGTTATCTGGGCACTGACAACCCGCGTAGACCCAACACGCGACACCACCATGATAGACAACACCCCTATCGACTATTTGGACTTTGCATCCCCCGTGAGCGGCCTAGGCTCAAAAATGGGCATAGACGCCACCAACAAATGGCCCGGTGAAACCGATAGAGAATGGGGCGAACCGATCGTGATGGATGAAGCAGTCAAAACCAAAGTCGATGAGCTTTGGCCCGAACTGGGGATAGAGCTAGACGATAAAAGCTAAGCGGTAAAAACTAGGCATAGAAACCAAAACCGTGAAAATCGATGGCGACAGCAAGCCGCCATCGCTCAGCTAAGTGATTGATTTTATTGGTTGTCATAAGCGTGTCGCCTTGGTGACGTCACACTTATAAAGGACACGGCTTAACGTTGGACTCGCAACGCAGCAAAAGGACAGGTTGATGATTATTAGAAAACTAAGGCTACAGCGCGGCTGGTCACAAGATCAGTTATCGCAAATAAGCGGTTTAAGCACACGCACCATACAACGTATAGAGCGTGGCCAAAAACCCAGCCTAGAATCATTACAGTCACTGGCCGCTGCTTTCGAAACCAGCGTCGCTGAACTTCAGCAGGAGCCAACCATGCATAAAGAAACACACGAACACATCCACATCACCGAAGATGAAAAAATCGCTATCGACCAAGTAAGAGCCATTAAAGGTTTTTACTCTCACCTCTTCACCTACATTGCCGTCATCAGCTTTTTGGCCATACTCAATTACCTGCAAAGCCCCAATAACTTATGGGTGATCTGGCCCGCCTTTGGATGGGGCATCGGTGTCGCCAGCCACGGCATAAATGCCTTTGAACTGTTCAACCCATTTGGCGCCGAATGGGAAAAGAAACAGGTAGAGAAAAAACTAGGCCGAAAGCTATAACATCCATAGACCTCATTAGCCCAATGGGCCAACAACATAAACACCACGCACAAACTCTGTTGGCCCGCCCTCCTTTGTTAAGCCCTCTCAATAAACCACACCCAAGAATCACACCCAAAATTGTAATTACAAATAAAGTACCGCAAGCACCCCAAGCAAAACTTCTGGCGCGTATATCTTCTTCTTGAATATTTCTTAGTAATCTCACGCAAACAAATACGGTAAAGTTAATTCAAGTCATTGAATACTATAGAAATACCAATGGCATAAGAGTAAATTCAAATATTACCAGTGTGACAAAAGCCTAATAACAAGGGAGATGTGACAGTTTCTTAGTAACTCCCTGCATGCTTACCTTAAATATACGATCTAACACTTTGATAGTTTAGGGATTTAGGAGTGAAAACTGGAAAATGGGTGTTCTAGTTACGTGACAATACCCTTTAAATTAACTGTTAGCTCTACTCAAGGCATAAAGGAAAATAATGAGTCAATTCAGACAATACCTTAAAAAGGCAGTGGAAAATGTCATAAGCCACGGTGATACAGATATCTTCCCTTTTCCAGTTGAAAATATTCTTTTTAATGATAAAAAAACTGCCGTAGTTGATCTTTTAGAAAAGCTACATAAAGATTTTGATGGATATATTGCAAACTATCCACTTCTACATGAACGATCACTACAGGCAGTAGGCTATTATGGCTTCCGCTATGGTACTCAGTTAGACCCTCTCTGGAATACATATTTATTAGCGCTTGTACTATCAATTGCCGATGACATTGAATCTGCTAGAGTTCCATCAAGTCGAAAAAAGGTATTTTCTTATCGATATAGCTTTGATAAGAAAAAAAGCAGCCTATTTGATAGGGATTCAAATTGGTCAGCATTTAACGAGAAAGCAACAGAGTTTGCTCAAAAACACAAAGTAATATTGAAGTGTGATATCTCGAACTTTTACCCAAGCATTTACCATCATCGCTTGGAGAATGCCCTTAAAAAAGCCAGCACAAATACTGAGTCTATTAGAAGGATATTAAAGGTACTAACCAAAATATCTAAAGGAGTTTCTTACGGCCTCCCTGTTGGAGGGCCTGCAGCACGATTGTTGAGTGAGCTACTATTAAATAGAACAGATAGATTGATGCTCTCAGAAGGGATAGATTTCTGTAGGTATGCTGACGACTATATTATTTTTTCAAATACTGTCGAAGAAGCGTATGCACAGCTTATTTTTATATCCGAAAAGCTACATGAAAACGAAGGGCTTGCCATACAAAAATCCAAGACCCAAATAATGAGTTCAACTGAATTTCTGTCTTTGTCTGAGTTTGGGGATAACTCTGATAATACAGAAGAAGATCAACAAGAAATAAACTTCTTAAAACTGAGATTATTTTATGATCCGTACTCACCTACAGCAGATGAGGATTATGATGAGCTTACAGGTGAGCTTAACAAATTCGATATCATCGGAATGCTTGGTAAAGAAATAAGCAAAAGCAGGATAAATCAGGCTTTAACTAGGCGACTTATAAACGCCGTTAAGTACCTTAGTGAAACTCAAAAGAAAGCAGCTATATATTCACTTTTCTCCAGCGCTGAAGATAAGAAATCAAATTTAGATATTTTGTACCCCGTCTTTCCCTCTGTAATGATACTTACACGAGCAATTATCTCTGAACTTGATGATGAAACAAAAGAGATTGTTTTTACTGAGCTGCGAAACCTGATAACGAATGAGTCATACATAACTCAGGTTCCTGTAAATCTTTCATATGCAATTAGAATACTTGCTCATGACAAATCTGAAGAAACTGACTTTGCCCTTTCAAAATCATTCAAAGGAGAAGACAACCCAATTATTCGTGGCGATATAATTCTAGCTATGGCTCAGCGCGACAGTGATTTCTGGATATCCGACAAGCTTAAATCCTATGGCTCATTAAGTCGCTGGGAAAAAAGATCTCTCTTAATTTCATCTTACATACTTAAGGATGAAGGAGAGCACTGGAGAGACAAGGTCAAGAATGAGATACCTGAAGTAGATACTTTATTACTGGAGTGGTTTTCAGATCGCATAAACAATGGTGAGTGGGGTGTTGTTCTTTGATTACGGTAACTGAACTATCACGAGGCTATGCATCAGTTTGGAAGCGAACTTTCCCGTTTATAAGCAAGCTTGTTAGAAAATCTAATCTCCAAAAAGAGACATTTGAAGATCATTTGACGTCCAAGGTCGATTCGTCCAGGCGAGCTATAGTAAATGAGATAGGTTTTCGAATATTTGAGAAGTCCCATAAACTTGATGTCGAAAACTTAGAGGACGAAGATATCGAAATTATTTCTGTGCAGGCATGCAAATACCTTGCTGGCCTAGAGAGAGTTGAACATGTTGCGATGCCTAACAAAGAAGAGCTGAATGAGTCCATATTAATAGCAAGAAGAACAAGGCAGTATTTCTCGGAAAATGAGCCGCGCTCAGAGTTAATAATATCACCAGAATTCAATGGATGCGGTATGGTGACCCCTTGTTTTGGTGACGTTTTATCTGGTGATACTCTTTACGAAATTAAAGCTGGTGAGAGAGAGTTTAGGGTTTCGGACTTAAAACAATTGCTTATGTATGCGACACTAAATTTTTCTGAGCATGATGAAACAATAAAATATATTGCGCTCATGAATCCACGGCGGGGAGATTTTGTAAAGCTTGGAATAAAAGAGTCAGTAGAAATCGCTTCTGGTAAGGCAGCGGCTGATGCTTTTTATGAACTTATTAACTTTTTCGATAACCCCGATGACTTCAGGTAAAGAGCTAACAAGTAAAAGCACTCGGATGCAGCAAAGCTACACCGGTGTTTGAGGCGTTAGGCAAACCAATCAGTTCAGAGAATGAGTATGGTTTTTATAAAAATCGAAAATAGCTTTGCAGATTATGAGCTTGTAAACTTACGAGACTTTCTTGAACTATTGGATTCAAAGCTAGCGAGCATTGAGCATGAGATTTCTGTAGCATCTTGCCCAGATAGTGAGGGTGTATTTGATAAAGCAGAATACTATGTAGGCTTAGGATTTTCTGCAATTCAGAAGTATATGACGTCTATATACACCCAATCAGGTTTGTCTAAAAAAAATGCTTTGAATCAAGGGAGAAGATTATGCGAGGGGACTACATTAGTCTCAATAATTAATGCTACAGCTAATTATTGGAAGCATGAAGATGAGTGGGGGCTTAGAAATATAGTAACAAGGGATAAATCTCAATTAAAAGATATGCCCAAGAACACCGTGCTTACAATTGAAAAAGTCACACCGTGGGCTGATTATACGTGTTCAAATGTGGTCGCTGGCTTGACAGAAAAAGGGAATATTCGGCTATTGCCACTCATTCCCGTATTAACGGAATGGCGAAATGAAATTTGTAAAAACGCCTAGCATACGCTTCCAGCCTGACGCCGAAGCGGGCGATACGCCCTACATTGGAGAGCAAATGTTCATTAATAGTTCTTTAGTTGAGCAACATTTTCGTGAAACAGAAAAGCTTATCAGGAAATTATCTAGGGATGACGTTGCAGGTTGGTTACTCAATACGGGCTACTTTCCTGAATCAAATATACTGCCTCCATCGTTTGAAATTCATGATTATAAATTGAAAGATAGGCCATATAATCTCAAAGTTACAGATCTAGCAAGACGACAACTAACATCGATTTCATATCCTAAATCTTTGCTGACTGATAGAGTTTTTTCGATTCAAGATCCACGAAATTATCATGATATTGTTTTTTATCTTCACAGTGAGTGGGATAATATTCTTAACAGGCTGTATCCAAAAAACACCAAGATATTCTCGTACAGTATGCCTATTCCAGTAGAAAAAAAGAATCAAGGATCTGTTGGTAGTTTACGCTCAGGTAGAATGATTTATGAATGGATACGGATGGCTGAAAGTGACCTAGTTATTGATGCTACTTCCTACAAATATTTAGCTAAAACGGATATTACTAACTTTTACTCCTCTGTGTATACGCATAGCGTTGCTTGGGCTATTGCGGGAAGCCGTGAAACCGCTTTTGAGGACAAACAATTTAAACTGTTCGGAAACAAAATCGACAAGCTTTTGCAGTATTCAAACGACGCTAGAACAAATGGAATACCTGTAGGATCTGCTCTAAGCGATCTTGTCGCCGAAATTCTCCTATCTTGGATTGATGAGAAGGTGTCACTAGAGTTGGACGATCTGGACTTTCTGGCCGTCCGTTTTAAAGATGACTATAGAATACTGTGCAATACGGAAGAAGATGCAAAAAAGATCTTGAGTACTATTTCCGAAGAGCTCAAAAAAATAAACCTTAGTTTGAACGAAACTAAGACACAAATATTTACTCTTCCTGACGGATTATATCGACCTCATGATCGTGAGTACTTTCCTCATTCATTGAGAGAAAAGTCAAAAGTATCATTTAAAACATTCGAGCATACGATCTTGATAGCTTTAGACATACATAGAAAGTATCCAGGGACTAGTATCCTGGAGAAATTCTTTTCAGAGCTGCTTACAAAAGATAAAAGGCTAAAAGTACAGTTTTCAAAACACGAACGTCAATGCCTGGTTCAACTAACTAAGTTCATATCATTATTATTTTTAATAAAACGTGAATCAGAAAAAACATTGAGTCACGTACTCAGCCTTATTGAAATTGTCTACTTAACAAACCGTATGTATAAAGAAAAAATAAAACCGTTTATCAAGCAGATAGTTGAAAAAGAATTAGTAGCGGCATCTAACAAAAACTCAGCTTTTGATATTGTGTGGTATATATTCTTCTCTCGCTATATTGGATTGGGGATCACCAACTTTAAAGACTTAGTCACCAATGAAAAAGTAGCTAGCAACGCTTTTGTTCAGTGCATTATTACTAGTCAAGACAAACTGTATAATGATTCCGGAGTTAAATTATATAGAAAACCATCAGAATGTAAGGGTGTTAGTCTTGCTTATAGACTTGATGTATTCAAACGTCACGAACGGGTATAACAAGTTTCTGTACCCGGAAAAATTACTCGCTGCGCTCCCGATTTTCCGGTGAGCAAGGAGTTAGCTATCAATTGGATTCGGAATGTTTCATCTTATTAAGGGACTAGTATCAAATGATCTTTATATTCAGCTTTGGTCAAACAGGCTGAAAATATTGAATATACATACCAAGGAGAAGTACGACGAAGAGCCATTGATGGCACTAAAAAATAATAAGAAAGGTCAGCCTATAGTCATTGCTATCGGCGCATCGGTAACGGCTTTATCGCCAGCAGAGTACGATCATGTCGTAAATCCATTTGATCATCCGAGACTTCTTATCCATGATTTCATGGTTGCTGAAAAAGTACTTCAACATGGGTTTAGAGAGTTACACAAGAACAGGTTCTTTGCGCCGTCTCCCAGAGTTATCTTCCATCCCATGGAAAAATTAGAAGGAGGAGTCACTGCTATAGAGGAGCGAGTGTACAGAGAGATGTGTTTAGGTGCGGGTGCTAGAGAAATCGAGTTGTATTTCGGTTCGGAATTATCTAGTTACAATGTAGATTTTGATAATGTGAAACGTGAAAATAACTAACAAGGCAATCCACCCCAGCTGCTGGTTTCACAAACAGCTGGGGTGGATTGCGGCATTATGGCTAATTAAGGAGAATGAGCAATGTCCAAATATTTAATCGTTATTTGCCTTGGAATATTCTGTATAACAGCACAGGCTGAAGTGATACAAACTATCAAAGTCGACGAAAAACGGTACGCAGGCTGGAGGGATGATGGTGAATACGATAAGTACTATTACATTGATTCATCAGATGCTATTACTGTAGATATGAGTGACCACAATTTGCTCGGAATACCTGGTTACGCAGAGCCTGCTCCAAATCAAATACATTTATTTTTTAATTATCACCAGCAATTTTTCTATCAAATTAAGGATGATGCGCTCACTCACACTTTAACAAAGGAGAATTTGACGGCAACTCGTGGAGACTTTAAAGGGTTTCAGCCTGGGGCTAAGTTCGTTGTTCGCATTGTAACTAAGAAAAAAGATGCGGTATCCGGTATGGAGCTTGTAGAAAAAGTACATTGGAGCGGTCAAGGACACGTGAAGCCATAACAAGCGGATCTACCAATTGCCGCCTATGGCGACAAGGACTCACAAAACAAGATAAACATATAGATGTTTTATGTGTAATTAATAATGAGTATCCGATCATTATTGAAGATAAGACTGGTACAAATCATCATTCTGGTCAACTTAAACGTTATGTCAATGGATGGCTGTTGATAACTTAATTAACAGCTTTGTTGGGGGGCTAAATATTTATAAATCTACAACGTTGTTTCTTCTTTGCTCTTTCGTTATGTATTCTCAAGTACAAACCACTCTTCCCCCCACTAGCACCAGCCTATACTAAAGTCCTTTTAATTAAATACTGATGCATATAATCCACGTAGATGACCTACCTAGATCATTGAACTACGGGATTATTATAATAAGGCTGCCACGAAAGGTATGAGGCGCTATAATGGCCACTTTAACAAAATTAGAGCAAGAGGCTGTCTGTGAAAAAAAATCTTTATATTGTGTTTGCTGCCGCTTTTATTGGTGGATGCGCAACGTGGATACCCGCCAAGTCTAAGGATCTTGGCGATGGAAAATATTTAATTACTGCAGCAGGAAATACCTTTGCATCAATAGATAAAATGAAGGAAAAGGTTATCAAGAAAGCTGAAAAACAATGCTCAGGAAATGGGTTTGACTACGAGAAAAAACCTACCGCTGAGTCGCACAAAAATCCAGACTATGTGAATGGTGGTTACCAATACCACACGGAAGTCTCAACAGTCATTGTGTGTAAGAAACAGTAATATCACTACAATGTTTTTCTCCTTTACTATCGACGATGAGACCACGACAGAAAAATCATGTTAAATCGAATTATTGTCATTTTAGTAAGTAGTATTTTTATTTCTACGGCCACACAAGGAGAAGAAATGACGGATAAAACTGCAGTAGGAAGCTCTGCCACTGAATGGCGCCACATGTATTTCATTGGAATATCTAAAGAAGATCCTAATGATATAGACTTGTCGGAGGGCCAGATTCAAGATTTACTTTCAATGGTAAACGTTGGCCCAGCAATTTCTAATGGTGCAGCTATCCAACCTAAATACCTCATTAACTCAAAAGGCACTACACCTTGGCTTGCGATGTTTGCATTAGTGAGTGCCAAGCAAGCTTCTGCACTCACTATAATTGCAGAGGGAAAATCTAGGGTTCATGTTCCCACAAAATTTATTAGTGACAATTTCAATAGTCATAATAATTGGCCTACCGATATATTTTCTAAATATGATACTCATCTAGATGGCTATAATACCTTTATAATCCCTTTTTTAATTCATTCTAGTGCAAACGCCGTCAGTCATTTATCTCAATCAATGAAGGCACCAGATGGGAGTTTGGAAATATTTAATGTTAATGAATTCTCAGAGGAATCGCCTGAGGATCTACTTATTGAAGTATCAGAATTGGTGACGTTTATTAATGAAAATAGGCCTGATATTGTGCCTACAAAACTGCCATAACAAGTTAACAGGCTCTAAGTCATTCTGACAGAACGGCTTATATCAATTATTTCAGCAACTATAAGGAATCACTATGGAAAATACTGAACTCATTAAGGCGGCTATTGACGCTTCTTTTGAATCACAGATTGAAAATATGCATCAAGCCCTTTTTAGTGGCCTTATTGAAGCTGGCGAAGACGCAAGCCAAATTGACGTTGTGCGGTCTAGATTCTCTAAGGGCCTTGCGTACGCTAACAAAGCCCGAGCACTTGCGCTGTCTTGCATTGAATAATGCCTATTAGGCTATCTAGCTTACTTGTAGCTAGGTTTTAATCGACAGCCAGCACTAAGAACGGGGGCTTGGCTTTGCCCCTATGTCTATATCAGCAAAACCACATCTAAAACTTATTCTGACTGGCTCACTGCCTGTACTCTGCCGTATTGCGGTAGCGCTTTATTTCTATTCTAGCCGCCTTCGTTGCCTATTTTTCTTGCGCCACGGCTGACCCTCTGTAAAAAGCCATGAGAATGATAACAAAGCTTCTATACTTCAAACTTGGCTTGACTCTCTGGCTAGTAGCTAGCTGTACTAGCTTATAGATATAGCTCTTCATTAGTTTCAGCTTAAGCACACCAAATATATGAAATGAGGTTTTTATACCTCTTCGTTACACATCAGTTATAGGTAGGATAACAAATGACGATTTTACAAGATTTACGGAACGACCCCGAGGGAGTAAGCAAGCACAATGATTTCTTTGTGGACGTTAGAGGGTTTAGAACGACACCTGAAGGCAATAATCGATGTGAAGTTGGCGGCCCTGTTACTCTCAAAGAATCAATTGAAAATAACGTTAATCGCTTAACTATCAAGAACGATGGTAGTGACTACTTCTTCCCTTGGGTAAATCGCGGTGTCGGCGAGGTGTCTGTGCCCATCAACCAGCCCAACGGTACAATTGTGACAACTGGCGGGATGAACGGCTGCGCCTTGCAGGTCAATAGAGACGGCGACAATATTATTTTTTATCATGATGCTGATAATAGATACCTAGGAAACCTTAAGCAGCCACAGGGCCAACAGCTCTGCCGAGTTGAGCCCAGCTTATATATGAAAATACCTTATGGGCAAACCATTGTTGAAGAAAACCCTCGAGCTGGCCTTGCTTATTTGTATCAGCTTATCTGTATTCGTCACAACAACAAGTGGAAGGTAACTTACTCAGGAATTATCTTAGGGCCAGGGATCAATATGCCGATCAAACGAACTTTCACTCCTGGTGTAAGTAAGTTCTTAACTAGCTTTAGCGAATAATAACCTTATACAAACAAGGGTTAGATTATTTTAAGAATGATATTTCGCTTAAAATACCCTGCCCTTGATTCACCTTGCTTGCACGTTTTATTACGTAAGCAGACTCGAGACCTATATAACTCGATTTGATAATTTTCTGCGTTATGTGCGGCACAAGCCTAGATGAATTAACGCTGCCAAAAGCCAGATTCAATACCACCTTGAATCACAATTGCGCAGCTTCCATAGGTGCCAAGCGACATGGGTGGTACGGCTACTTCGGCACCTAGCTTTTCTGCTGCATGCACACTTGCTTGAATGTCATTAACCAGAACGTAATGTCTAACAATGGCGCTTTCGGTGTCGCGCATCGGTTCGCGAACACCAACCATGGCACCGTCTTCCAGCTTTGCGATTCTTGCGCCACCTAACATAGGTTCACATTCGCCAAATTCAAGTTGATGAATATGCGCATAGCTCTTACAAATCGCATCAACATCGCTTGTTACTATTTCTAAATAATACGTTTTCATAAGCGCCCTATTTAATGTATTTTATTCAAGAAAAGGTATTAACTTAGTACGTATTTTTCTAAGCTATCGATGCCAACAAATTTTAGTTTTGCACCGCTTTTTTGAGTTATCGTTATTTTGACACCATCATGTTTTACGCTAATGCCTTTCTCCATCAACGTTTCTTTGAAGCTCTCTAGTTTTATTAATTCATTACTATCGAGAGCATCTCTCTTGCCACAGCTTCCACATCGTGTTCCGTCTGAATCTTTAGAAAAGTTCTTAGAACAGTGAGGACATATATACGGAATTAATGCCAAGACAATAAATGAAACCAAGCCGCCTATCGCGCCAAGAACAACCCAAAGGGCAATATTTCTGTTTTTTCGTTTCGCCATTACGCCGCATAAGGTTGCGAAGAAAATAGCAAATATAATGAATAGAATATTCATAGAAATCCTTAGTATTATTGTTTTAATAGCTTGCTAACAATAAAGTCGGAACGTCATGAGAACTTAGTTACAACTTATGCATGAGCCAGCTTCACCTTACTTCCTTATTAGCGGTTCTCGCGCTACTTTAGCATGCGTATGCGCCTATGCTAAGGTTTAGATAAGCTATCAAGCATCTTTTTATATAAGCTATTTTCTAATTAATATGCCGTCTATATAAGGGCACAACCTATTTTATTCACACTATTGAGATTGTCGCATTTGTTCAAGACGGCAGTATTCGCTAGGAATAAACTTTTGCTCACGTTAATAGAGCTAGGTAAGCATGATGAAACTGAAATACACCATTTTATATGTCGAACATGTTGCAAGAAGTATTGATTTCTATGAAAAGGCGTTTGGTCTTAAATGCGCCATGCTGCATGAAAGCGGCGACTATGCTGAATTAGATACCGGTGCAACCACGCTGGCTTTTTCATCTTCAGCATTAATGCAGCAATTAGGTAAAGACCCAGCAAAGCCTGATGCCAAAAGGCCTGTGTTTGAGATTGCGTTTGAAACGGAAGATGTCAGTAAGTCATTACAGCAAGCCATAGATAACGGCGCTGTACTGGTACAAGATATACGCGATGAACCTTGGGGGCAAACTACCTCTTATGTTAGCGATCTGAACGGTTTTCTTATTGAAATTTGCTCACCGGTAAGGCCACTGTAAACAATACCCTAGGTAATAGGGAATGCCTGGTTGCCCTACTCCAATGAAGAGCTCCTTAGTACCCCGCTCTGTTGCCAAGCTTTTTATGCCCATATAGATAGCAGGGCCATAAAGAGCACTGGCACGGTAAATATTTATGTTTTAGATGTCACAAACTGCTCTATTCATTCGTCTTAATGGTATCAACCAATCATTAGGATGAGATATGAATACAACACAACAAAGCCAATTTCAAAGTACCGTGCCAGACATTTTCTTGTCACTTATAAATATACATACGCTCATTGCCGAATATGGCATAGAGAAGAATCTTAGCCATCTCGTTATGTTACGCGCTTCACAGATTAACGGCTGTTCTTTTTGTGTGGCGATGCATACACAAGATGCTCGTAAAGAAGGGGAAAGCAATCAACGCCTCGACAGCCTTATTGTATTTAGGGATATGGACTGTTTTGATGATAAAGAAAAACTGGCACTTGAGTGGACAGAGGCACTAACAACACTTGATTCTAAGATCGCTCACAAAGAGCTACATAGCCAGTTACTAGAGTACTATAGTGCACAGCAAATCTCGGCATTAACTAGCTTGATAGGCCTGATTAATGTATGGAATCGTATACGAATATCGGAGCATTAACATGCAAAACAACGACTCGATTCTTTTATTCGAAACCTATCGCCCTGTATTAATGGGCATTGCCTACCGCTTTCTTAGCACTGTGTCAGATGCTGAAGATGTGGTGCAAGATGTTTACCTTAAATGGTCTAACGAAGATATTGATACCATTCAAAACCCAGAGGCTTGGTTAAAAACAGTCTGTACACGAAACTGTTTAGATATCGTTAAGTCTGTTGAACGTAAGCGCATAGACTATGTCGGCACTTGGCTACCAGAGCCTATTCAAACTGAAACCAGTGCTGAAGATGATTATTTGAATCAGGCGCATCTTGCAGACTCGTTAAGTACCGCCTTTATTGTCATGTTAGAAAGGCTGACACCCAAAGAAAGGGCGGCCTATCTTTTGTATGAGATTTTTGATACGCCTTATCGCACAGTGGCCGAAGCCCTAAATCTGGAAGAGCAAACTTGTAGAAAGCTTGTTTCACGAGCTAAAAGCCATATAGAAAAAAACAAAAAACGCGCGCTCGTTTCGCCGGAAAAACAAGCGGCTTTTGTTAATGCATTTGAATTTGCAATTACCAGTGGTGACTCATCTAACCTGCAAGACCTACTTGCAAACGACATTGTTCTAAGAGCGGATGGCGGAGGTAAAGTAGCTGCCATATTAAAGCCAATTGAAGGATCATTAGAGGTGCTTAACTTCTTAGTTAACGACCTTAAACAGTTTTGGCATACGTTCACATGGCTTAAAAGTAAAATTAATGGCAACGACGGTTTTATCATTAAATCTTCAGATCACATTCATGCGATTGTTTCCTTTGAATTTAATGAACAAGATCAGGCTTCTGAAATTTTTATAATGAGGAACCCAGACAAAATGGCAGCACTTAAAACGATGCCTATAAATTAAGCCCTATGATGATAAACACTCCCATATTGATAAGTATATTACTGCTCATGACTATTTCAGAAAACTGCTTAACAGAAGAAGTACCTAAACCACTGACACAAATCGTTAACCCCACTAAACTATATGACCCCGCCCCCTATGGTTATAGCCACGTAGTAATAGCAAATAAAGTTGCCTATATTGCAGGCCAAGGAGGGGAAGATTCAGAAGGCAAGCTCGAAAATGACTTTGCCAAACAAGTAAGACAAGCATACAAGAATCTCTTTACTGCATTAGAAGCTATAAACACATCACCCAATAACGTTAGCAAACTCACAACCTATGTTGTGAACTACGATCAATCGATGCTTGAAACAATGACCAAGGAACTCGTATCTGCTTTTGGTGAGCATTTACCAGCACAAACACTGGTGCCCGTTCCGCGCTTAGCTATCGACGGAATGTTATTTGAGGTTGATGCTATCGCTATTATGGAAAAAGACTAAGTGAGCTGCTCAGTCCATATTTAAGGCATATCTGCTTTGGTGTTTAATCAAAGCCCGAAGACAAGATTTCTTCCTTTAAACAACCACTTTTAAGGGCCGAGGGTGTGCAGCTAAACCAACGCTGCATCTCTCTGCTCATATGTGATTGATCCGCATAGCCCGATGATAATGCCGCACTTGTTAGGCAAGGCTCTTTTAAAAGTAGACGAGCGCAACGCCTAGCCCTCGCCAACGAGCGCCAAACACTAGGAGCGACTCCCGTTTCTAGTTTGATATGGCGCTGTAAGGTTCTAAGCGAGACACCTAAATTTTTTGAAACCAACTCAATGCTGTTTAAATCTGAGCGAAGGCCAGCCAGTGCCTCAGAAACCGATGGTTTTAATACGCAAAAGTCTTCAACTAAACCGCTACTTAGCTTATCAGCAGGGTTATAAAGCAGTTTCTCAAGCGCCTGCTCATTAATAGACACTCCAGGTGCTAATCTAAGCCCTTGAAAGCTCGTTCCCTCTTTTATGCTTATTTCATATGTAGCTAAAACTAAGGGGGAAACAAAAAAATGGCTGCTGCCATCTCGGTTTTTCTTAACAATAAGATCTCGGCAGCCGTCAGCGACTATCGTACTGAGTGAATCTTGTGAGGCTTTATAACTCCACGCTTCGAGCAAAATATTATTCATCGTTTAGCAGGGCTAGGTTCTTATATTCCACTAGCATAACGCTTTCATTTTTATAGAGAAACTGAATGAGTACTTATCCACTTCAGCATATAATCTAAACAAGGCTCTAAATCATCTACGAGAGCTAATTAACAGGCCTCAGCATGCTTAGTATTAATACCGATTTTATTCTCAGAGCAACAAAAGCTCGCGATATATGCGCAATAGAAAAGCTGCAATCACTGTGGAGTGGTTATGGGCAGATATTACGTGTAGGTTTGCAAGGCGGCAGCCATAAGTCAGTGATTGTTAAGCACATAAAATTGCCCGATAGCGCCGAGCATCCACGCGGTTGGAATACGCAGCTTTCTCATCAGCGTAAGTTAAAGTCGTATCAAGTGGAGAGCTATTGGTATCAGCACTATGCTCAGCGCTGCGATGTATTCTGCCCTACTCCCAGCTGTCTTGCTCTTGAGCAAGATGAAAACGAAACTTACTTGCTATTAAGTGATTTAGCCGAGGCCGGTTTTAGTGAACTAAGGCAAACCGCTACAACACAAGAACTCTACGCTTGCCTAAGCTGGCTTGCTCATTTTCATGCGCGCTTCTTACAAGAAGTGCCTAAGGGCTTGTGGCTTACTGGCAGCTACTGGCACCTTGCAACTCGCCCCGATGAGCTCAAGGCAACAGAAGATAAACAACTGGTAAAAGCCGCACCTTTAATTGATAAAGCCCTACGAGACTGCCCCTACCAAACCCTTATTCACGGTGATGCTAAAATCGCTAACTTCTGCTTTATGCCCAAAGACAGTGACAATACAAGTAGTACCGTCGCCGCCGTCGATTTCCAATACGTTGGCGGTGGGTGTGGTGTGCAAGATCTCGCTTATTTTTTAGGTAGCTGTTTAAGTGAAGAAGAATGCGAGCGCCAAGAAAAAGAACTGCTCGATTATTATTTCCTTATATTAAGCAACGCGGTTAAACAGAGTAACGCGGATATAAATAGCGAGCACTTAGAACAAGAATGGCGTGCGCTTTACGATGTTGCTTGTGCCGACTTTTATCGCTTTTTAGCTGGTTGGAGCCCTGGTCACTGGAAGCTAAATGGCTATAGTGAGCGTTTATGCCAACAAGTGATCAAGCGGCTTCTTTAAACCGTTAATAAACTCTTAAGTATGTAGTGCATGAATCAGCAGCCTTTAAATACCCCATTAACTCAAATACAACTCTTAAAGCTGTGTGACACCGCCATTACGGCAGCTAAGGCCGCTGGTGATTATATTTCTCACTTTGATAGATCACAGCTTAAGATCGAACACAAAGATTCAGGCAGCAGCCTTGCCTCGCAGGTGGTAACGGAAGTCGACCGTTGCTGTGACCAACTTATTCGCTCGATATTAGAGGCGAGCTGCAAGCACTATGGCCTTGCTCTATTATCTGAAGAAAGTAGTGATACCCACCTACAGCAAGAAACCAATCGTTTCACTCAAGATTATTTCTGGTGCATAGACCCGCTAGATGGAAGCCTGCCTTTTATTCAAAATAAGCCGGGTTATGCGGTATCTATTGCGCTTGTCTCTAGGGCTGGTGAGGCTTTAATCGGCGTGGTTTACGATCCAAGTAAGCAAGAGTTGATACATGCCATTAAAGGCTTGGGCACTTATATTAATAAACAGGCCTTTAGCATTGGCTCCGTTATAGAAAAAAGCTTAAAAACGCTGTCTGTGTTTGCCGATCTGAGTTTTAAAAGCGAAGCGAGTTACCACAAAACACGCTCGGCATTAAATCAGCTTGCTATCGAGCTGAATCTAGAGGGAATCAATGAGATCTATGGCAATGGCGCAGTAAAAAATGCCTGCGCTCTTTTAAGCAGCCGACCTGCTTGTTATATAAAACAAATAAAAACAAGCGAAGGTGGAGGCAGCCTTTGGGACTTTGCCGCAAGCAGCTGCATTATTAAAGAAGCCGGTGGCTGGGTGAGTGATATCAACGGTCAGCCGCTTGAACTCAACCGCAGTGATTCAACCTACATGGGGCATAAAGGGGTTTTATATGCCTCGAGTGAGCCGCTTGCTAGGGCTATGTTAGCGAAGCTTGAGTTACACACAGCCTAAACGCCCACAGCCAAAGGTACTCCAAGCCCCCACTTTGGCTATTCTCATGAGACTTAGTTCTCCTCCTTGCCATAACAGCCACACACTCTGAGACATGGTTCGGCTTAACCTTGCAGAAGATACGGATAATGCGCCCATCGCTCACTCGTATGATGCAAAGTTGTTGCCCTTGTTTTAGGAATTTATTCAACACGCTTCATAGCGATGCAAATAACCCTAAGTTCAACCTCTTACGGAGCTTACTATGAGTCTTACTCTGCGGGGCTTTAGCGCCCTTTTATTGCTAACGTTTAGTTCAATACTGTTGGCACAAATAGATTCAGGCACCCTGCCTTTAAGTGGCGATCAGTGTAATTATACTTCTCAGTGTCGAGCTCACTTTGGCTCGCTTGCGAGTGACTGTAAAAACAGCAGTTCCTCACAGAGCGTATGTATGTGTGGCACTAGCGCCTGTAATGAGCTTATTCCTACTAAGCCAAGCCCCAGCCCAACACCGGCACTGCCATCGGGTAAGCATCAGGCTCCCGGTTTAATTCAGGCAGAAGACTTTGCTCGTTTTAGTGATACCACCAGCCATAACTCTGGCGGCCAGTACCGCGATAGCGCCGTTGATATTCAAACAACAAGCGACAGTGGCGGTGGTTATAACATCGGTTGGACAGCGGCAGGTGAATGGCTTGAATATGATCTTCAAGTTGTTGATGGCGGTACTTACGACATCCACTTACGCACCGCTTCACCAAGTGGCTCTGGCTCTATTAGTGTTCTTATTAATGGCAAGCAAAGAGCGTTAGTAAGTACAGCCAACACCGGAGGCTGGCAAAATTGGCAAGACATCCGCGCTAGTGTGGGTGAGCTAAATGCGAATAACTATAAGCTGCGTATTAAAGTAGAAACGGCCGGTTTTAATTTAAATTGGCTTGAGCTAAAGCGAACAGGGCCTTTAACGCCACCTGCGGTTATTGATCAGTGCAATAGCACAAACCAATGTCGAGTCACTTGGCCTTTAGCGAACGATTGTAAAAATAGTGCTTCGAATCAAAGTGTGTGTATGTGTGGCTCTGAACGCTGTGATGCGCAACCTAGCGTGCAGCCAACACCACCAACAAATAATGATACCCCAGTATGGAAGGCTTACCTGTCTGCGAAAAAAGAAGGTAAGAACCTGCCTTTACCAAACTTTGCTTACGCCGGTTATGACAATGCTAATACGGCCATCCCTAAACCATCGTGGCAAGTATTTAATGTTAAAGACTATGGTGCCGTCGCTAACGACAACGGCGATGATCTACATGCGATTCAGCAAACGATTAATGCTGCAAGTAAAAAAGATGGCGCCATTGTCTTTTTCCCACGCGGGCGATACCTAGTTAGCGAGCGTAAGGGCATTACTTCAAGCCTGCTTAGTATCACGGGCTCTAAACTTATTTTACGTGGCGAAGGCTCTGGTGCTAACGGCTCAGTATTATTTTTCCGTGAGCATTTAAACTCGACAACTCCATCTAAAAAATGGACGACCCCTGCCATGATCGTTGCCAAGGGTACTAACTCAGGCAGCACCGGCAACAGCGTTGCTAAAATAAGCAAAAATGCTAAGTTGGGCGATCTTATTATTCAGGTGAGTGATAGTAGCAAGTTAAATGCTGGCGATCATATCTATCTGAACTTAAATGATAGCCGTGCTGCTAATTCAGCCTTAAGCCCTTTTCAGATTGAAAATGAGTGGAGTAAATTTAAGCAGGGGCAATTCTCACGTGAGCTGCATAAAATCGAACGTGTTTCTGGCAACAAGATCTATTTAAAAACCCCTCTCTATACAGATATTAATAGCCAGTACAATTGGGAAGTAAGAAAAACCAGCTTGGCACACAGTTTAGGTTTTGAAGACCTACGCTTTGAGGGCAATTGGAAAGACAATTTTGTTCACCATAAAAACATTATTCACGACGGTGGCTGGACAGCCATGCGTATTGGTAACTATCACAACTCTTGGCTTAGCAATGTGCACTTTAAAGACTGGAATGCGACAGTAACGATTGTTTCATCTCACTCTATCACGGTGGATGGCTATGTTGATTCAGGTAATCGTGGCCATTCGTCACTTAATTTACAAAATGCCTCAAGCATTTTAGTAAGCAACTCTAAAAGCATTGGCGCACGTGGTCAGCATCATGGTTTTGGTGTAAGTAATTATGCCAGTGGAAATGTTTTCCACCGCGTTAGTTGGCCACAAGGCACTTCGTTTGATACTCATGCCAGCTTCCCTCGCGCAACTTTGTTTGATCGCGCCGAAGGTGGCTTTAGTGGCGTAAGTGGTTTTGGTGGTAGCCAGTCTTCACAGCCTAATCATATGGAAGATCTTATATTTTGGAATTTCTTTGATAAAGGCCAGCATGACGGTGTGTACTGGGATTGGTGGCGTAACGGCGATTCTAAATACGGTCGTTGGTTGTTGCCAAGTGTTATCGGCTGGCACGGCGCACAGGCTCAATTCAATAATAGTGAGCTAGAACTTAAAGAGTCACACGGGCAGAAAGTAAGCCCAGAGTCACTTTACGAAGCACAACTTAAAGAACGTTTTGGTTTTGTACCAAGCTGGATTAAATAATAGTTAAGCTATTATTTTAACGATGCGTGGTAAGGCATAGCTTGCCACGCACCACTTTTAACTAAGGTTTATAACAGGCTTAGTTACTTCCCTCCTAACAATTACCCCCTTAAAGCCTTACGTTAACTATGTGGCTTGGCGTCTTAAGTTAACTCTCTGTCTTTGTAGAGCAATTAGCAACTTGTTTTTATCGCTATGGTCTAACTAAAACATAGTGGTTTACATGTTTATGTTATTGCTCACAGGCTAACAAAGAGAGTCAGCGATGAAAATCTCTAGGATGAATGAAAATACACAGCAGTGTTTTCTTAAGTGGTGTAAGCAACATGACTGGGGATGTGAAGCGAAGCTTATTGGCGGGCAGATCACCGATATTCAAAGCTTTGAAGTCGACCCTAAAAACCGTATTGCTTATGTACCCGTAACAGCCTCATTCGACAATACAGATGATCTGCGAGAATGGGCTGGTTATTGGCATAAATAAGTGTGCTTGTTAAACCAGCGCATTTATCAAACCAATATATTGGCCATGCTTTACAGCCAGCCAAACGTACTGGGCAGTGCCTAGCTAGTAGTCACTACACGAGCAAATTGGCGGCTTTTTTATACAGTTCGTAGCTCTCTTCTTTGTCACCACATTTTTCAGATACCAGTGCTAACAAACTCATCGCTTCGGCGCTTGGTTTTAAGGCCAGCGTTTTTTCTAAATAAGTACGAGCATTACCCCATAATTGATTTTTCATTGCCAATACAGCTAATACAAATAACAGCATTGGCTGCTCGTTATAACGCTTTAACCAACGCTCGGCTTGTTTCAGCTGGCTACTGGCATCATCAATAGGAAGTTTGGCATAGATCTCTATCATCTCTTCGTGATAGTTCTGGTTTAATTCTCGCTCGATCAATGCTTTAAGGTTTTTAGTATCTTCAATCTTTAACAGTAATTTGGCATAGCTTAGTTGTAAGGCGTAATGACGTTTTAAAGCTTTAGGCACTGTATTCCAAAACGCTTGAAGCTTCTGTGCATCAAGTTCTTGCTGCAAAAGCGCTTGCGCATTTAAACAATATTCTTGCAGCAATTCTTGCTCTGTTAGTAACTTGGTTTTACTTAAGCGAGGCAATAGCTCGGTAGATTCTTCCACGCGGTTTAATTCACGCAAGAGCAAAATACGCTGGCGCAGTACCGTAGCATCGTGAGGCGCTAGCAGCTTTAAACGCTCAGACAGTGCTTCCGCTTCATCATAGCGTTTAAGAGAAATAAGTAGGTTTAAACGCACCGCCAATAACCAGCGCTGATCATCTGGGTACTTAAGCTCGGCATCAATTAACAAAGCCAGTGCTTCGTCGATTTTGCCACACTCATTAAGGCTTTTAGCCTGAACCAAAGTGCGTACCACTGGCAGGTTATTTTTTTGGCTAACCCTATTTAAACAGCGCTGAGCTTCACCAAAGTTGCCCACAACAAAGTTTAACAAGCCCTGACGATAGTGTTGTTCTATTTTGTTACTACGCAAACCGCTATACCAACGTGTACTGCCTAAAACGGTGGCCAACAATAATTTGATAGAACGTATTAATACATAAGCGCCAAGGAGAATACAAAGCACAGCAAACAACGCAAACCAAAAGCTCATTTCTAGGCTTATACCAAAGAGGCTAATTAACACATAACCCGAATCGCGCTGAATAAGCTCCAGTAGTAGCACACCACCAGCAAAGACAAAAATCAGAGCGATAATAAAGCTTAACCGTTTCACAGCGCTTTCTCCGCTTCAGGCTTGCTTGTTAAAGCACTATTGGGCCCCGTCTTTGGCTGAAAAGGCACAGCAGCCTCGGTGGGAGGCTGTATTAATTCGGCTTCAGCTTGGGGGCTTTGAGCCTGATTTTGGCCATTTATTTTTAACTCAGCTAAACCATGTAATTCTGCTATGTAACTATTAAGCATCTTTAAAGAGCGGCTGATATTCGGCAGCTCTTGTTTTACATTTAACTTAAGTAAACGCGTTAGCGCTTCGCGATATTGGTCGCGCTCGGGGCTATAAGGAAAATACTGCTCTACCCAGTTTCTTGCTTCTGACAAACTGCTTTTATAAACATCGGTTTGCTCGCGTAATAAGGCCAATTGCGCCTGTTCAATCAACAACCTTAAGTTAAGCTGTAAATACGCTGTCGAATCGGCAGGCAATAAAGCTTTAGGCTGATCTTCATGATCAATGATTCGTACGTAGTTTTTTAAGCTGCCAAGAAAATTAGAAAAGCTGCTTTCAAGCTTTTGCTCTATACCGCTGTCTTCTGTACTCAGTGTATTTTCAGCGTTTGGCGATGCTTCAAACTCATAGCTTTCTGGCACTAAAGGTAAATTGATTATATTGTGAGCCAAAGCCCTAAGCTCGATATAAACACCTTCGACATCGACTTTCTTGGCCAACTTTAGCGCGACTAAATCTTCACCAATTGCTGCTCTTAATTCAAATAGGTCTGGGTCATTGAATTCTCGTAATATGGCATCAGCTTCTTGTAAAAGAGCAATGGCATTATCTGAACGCCGCTCTATTAACACTCGCTGGTTGGCAAGGCGCAATAAATAGGCAGCCTCCGCTAGCAACCAATCTTCACGTGATGTGGTCGACATGGCTAATAAGCGTTTTTTCTGGTGAGCTATACGCTCCTTAAGATCAAGCAGCTCGCCTGTTACTTGTTGATTGGCTGCTTGGCTTGTTTGGTATTTTTTATCGAGCTGGGCTAAGCGCTTATTGAGTTCATTAAACTGTTGCTGCGTTGATGACAAGGCACTCGAGACTGAACTATTCTGATCCAAGTGTGTTAGCTTTTCGGCTTCCGTTTTTTGCCAAAGCCAATAAAAACCATAACCGGCCAATATAGATGGCAGCAATAAAGCGACTACGAGCAGCAACACCATGCTGCGCTTTAAGAAAGAGCCGGAGCCGTTTTTAGCCGACGCCGATGAACGCTTATCTTCTAGCACTGTTTTTTCTGGCTCGGCTTCTTTTTTCGGCTTTGTATCTTTATCTGCTGCTGCCTCATCGGCATCAATCAGTTCACCAAGCGGCTCTTTTTCACTTGTCATGCGTTTTAACTCATTTAATTACTGGTCGCTTTTTGAATAGCGTCTAACATCGACGCTTCACTCGCATTTTCTGCAACACTTATTTGTGTAAAACCTAAAGTGAGAGCCTGCTGCTTGACTCTCTCACTGGGCACGAGCACATGTATATCACGACATGTTTCTAACTCGCTGAAGTTGTTTAGAGCTTCGCCACTAAATACTGGCAATATATCGTCTTTTGTCGGCTGGTACTCACTCAGTTGTTGCTTGAGTTCTTGCGGCACCGCTCGCTCATATAGTTCACAATAATCTACTTGTGCTCCGCGCTCTTCAAGTACTTGCGCCAACAGAGGTCGGCCACCGCGACCACGGCATATCAGTATTTTTTTATGCTCAACCGCTTGTAGCTCGGCTAAAGCCAATAGGCCTTCGGAGTTCATTTCTGAATGACATAAGACTTCAGCGGCCACACCATAGTTCATTAGCTGTTGTTTTAAACTGCGTTCAGTCGCAGCACCAACGGCCAAATAACGCTGTCGCACTGGCAGCTCTGGCCACCATAAATCAACAACATCAAACATCGCTTTAACCGCGTTCATGCTAACAAAGATCAGATACTCGTAATGATCTAAGTCGGCCATCGCCGCACGAATGCTTGGTTCTTGCTGCAAGCTTAAGGGCTCGATACTTAATAAAGGAACACGGCACACCTTGTAACCTAAATCACTTAAGCCTTGTGCCCAGCTTTTATTATGCGCTGCAGGGCGTGTCGCCAATATGCGTGTGACCGCGCCCTTCACAGAGTTACTCACCGGCTTGTGAATACACGGCGCTAAGAATGCGCCCCGCGCCTTGTTCCAATAGTGACTCGGCCAACTTAATGCCTAAGGCTTCGGCCTCAGCACGAGGAGCCGTAGCTTCTGCACGAATAATTTCTGCGCCATTTGGCTCTGCTACTAATGCTCGCATACTGAGCTGGCCATCAGCTAATTCGGCATAACAACCGATGGGCACCTGACAACCCCCTTCTAAACGGCGGTTTAATGCGCGCTCGGCTATCACTCGATCTGCCGTATCGGCGTGATGCAAAGGCGCAAGCAGCTCTGCCGTTGCGCTATCGCCACTACGTAATTCAATTCCAACCGCACCTTGACCACCAGCAGGCAGGCACATTTCAGCACTTAAATAACTGGCAATTCGATCTGCAAACTGCAAACGCTTTAAACCTGCTGCGGCAAGAATAATAGCCTCGTATTCACCGGCATCGAGTTTTGCTAAACGGGTATTTACGTTTCCGCGCAAAAACGTAATTTCTAGATCTGGTCGTAAAGCAAGTAATTGCGCCTGGCGACGCAGACTTGAAGTCCCCACTACTGCGCCTGCTGGCAAGTCGGCCAATTCTTGGTAACGATTACTGACAAAGGCATCACGCGGATCTTCACGCTCACATATAGGCCCTAAACAAAGCCCCTCTGGAAACTCCATTGGTACATCTTTCATAGAGTGCACAGCAATATCAGCTTCGCCAGCTAGCATGGCGCTTTCGAGCTCTTTTACAAATAGGCCTTTTCCACCCACCTTGGCCAAGGGCACATCAAGAATTTTGTCGCCCTTGGATGTCATTGGCACCAATACAACCTTAAGGCTTGGATGAAATCGCTCTAATTCAGCTTTTACAAATTCGGCCTGCCATAGGGCTAAGGCGCTTTTGCGTGTAGCGATACGTAATTCTTTTATAGGGGCTATTGCCATAGGAAGTCTGCCAATTCGATTAGGTAATGCTCAACAGCGGTTGCAGCCGCTTTTAAAAAGCAATCATAACAAAGCAGGCTAGGCGGGAGTAAGGCTTATAAACGCTCAAGCAAGGTACGCACAGTAGATAAATGGCGTCGGCTCACTTGCGGCTTGTAATCACTCTCTTGTAGACGCAATACTTGTTGGCCACTATTTTCTCTCTGTAGGCCTTCAATCTTATTGATAGCGACCAGTGCATTGCGATGCACCCGAATAAAGTCTGGGCTAAATTCTTGCTCCAATTCTTTTAAGGTTTCATCGATGAGCGTTTCGCCACCGCCGTGAATAACCGTGACGTATTTTTGGTCGGCCACAAAACAGCGTACAGACTCAATTGGAATGAGCTCGACCCCTTTGCGTGTTTTAGCAGATATGTGACGCCGTCCAGCTTGTTCAGCATTGCCGGAGCTGGCCGTTTGAGGACGAGTAAGACGACGGCTTTTTGCAATTACCTGCTCAAGCTGATTTTTTTGTACGGGTTTAACGATATACCCTTGAGCTAGGGTATTAAAAGCTTCTAGTGCGTATTCATCATAGGCCGTGCAAAAGACCACGGCTGGCGGCTCTTGGTATTCTGCCAATTTGGCGGCCACTTCCATGCCATCCATACCCGGCATACGCACATCGAGAAAGATCAAATCGGGCTCTAGTTCATCAATAGATGCCAGTGCTTGTTCACCATTTTCAGCTTCACCGACCAGTTCACAGCCCTCAATTTCACTAACTAAACGCTGTAAGCGTAATCTAGCTAGTTCTTCATCATCCACTATGACTATACGCATATGTTTACTCAACACCTTGTTTATCTGCAGGATAACGAACTAAAACAGTAAAATCCGTCTGCCCTTTCACAACTCTTAAGTAGGCTTTGTCACCATAAAAAGCGGCCAAACGGCTGCGAATATTTGCCAAGGCTATGCCATTACCACGATCTTGATCTAACTTACTGCGCTGGTATTCAGGCAAGACTGGGTTAGTGATTTTTAAAATAATATAACCATCTTTTTCGTTAATATCGATGTCGACTTCCCCCCCGCTAGGCAAGGGCTGAATACCGTGATAGATCGCATTTTCTATTAAAGGCTGAATAAGAAGGTTCAGTATTTGGGCACCCTTTGGTAGATCTCCTATGTGCCAGTTTAGCTGCAAGCGACGCCCCAAGCGCACTTTTTCAATGTTACAAAAGCTGCGACTCAGCACCAATTCATCCTGCATATCCGTTAACTTAGGCAACTTTAAGCTAGCTCTAAACAACTGCGCTAAATCGACCACGAGCTTTTCGGCCTCTTCGGGGCGTATGGCAATTAAGCTAGCAATACTGTTTAAACTATTAAAAAGGAAGTGCGGCCGAATACGAGACTGCAGAGCTTGAATACGCGCCTCTTGTTCAGCTTGCTGCTGCTGTTTAAGCCGTTGCTGCAAATAGAGATAGCGTAACAACACACCAGCAAAGATAGCAGCGATACCCATATTGCCAAGCACAGCATAAAGATCGATTGGGTCTTGTAACAAAACAGCAAGGCCTGCCATGGTAAATAAACAGGTATAGACAAGTACTAAAACAAAGCTGATCCCCAGCGCCTTTGCGGCACCCAAGGCATTTAATCTGTTGCGTAACATACACAGGGTTGCTGCCGTTGTTAGCAAGATCCACTGAATCAAAAAGCTCTGCAACGCAAAGTTCATCCAACTGAAGCCGCGCAAGCCAGAATCGTCCAAGGCCAGCGCTAAGGCTAGCAACTCGCCAACAAGTATCAGGCTTAATACCGAACCAGGCTGACACAGGTTTGGCAAAAACTCGTCAGGTAGGTGCTGAAACTCGTATTTTTCTGTGTGCTTCGTTGCGCTTTGTTCTGCCACACCGCTTCCTTCTTGTATAATGCTGCCAACTTTGTCGGGTGGCCTAGACTACCCGCGTCCGTCAATTTGTGTAGACCTAACTATGAGCGAAGAAACTAACTCTGTAAAACCTTGGGGTGGCCGCTTTACCGAAGCCACTGATTCTTTTGTCGAGCGCTTTACAGCATCGGTACAATTCGATCAGCGCATGTACTTCCAGGATATCCAAGGTTCCATTGCCCACGCCACCATGCTTGCCGAGGTTGGCGTACTGAGTGATGATGAAAAGCAGCAGATTATTGAAGGCTTAAACGCCATTCGCGACGATATCGAAGCGGGTAAATTCGAGTGGAGCATTACTCTCGAAGACGTGCATATGAATATCGAAGCTGAGCTCACTAAACGCATTGGCATTACAGGTAAAAAACTACATACCGGTCGCTCGCGCAATGACCAAGTAGCCACCGACATTCGCCTCTATTTGCGCGACGAAATTGATCGTATTGCTGTTGAGCTCACCCGCTTGCAGTTAGGTCTGGTTAACCAAGCCATGGTCCACAACGATGTCATCATGCCAGGTTTTACCCACCTACAAACAGCCCAGCCGGTAACTTTTGGTCATCACTTATTGGCATGGAATGAAATGCTTGAGCGCGATTACAGCCGCTTGATGGACTGTCGCAAACGCATGAACCAAAGCCCTTTAGGCGCCGCGGCCCTAGCCGGCACAACCTACCCTATTGAGCGTGAAACCACAGCGACCTTGTTAGGTTTCGACCATCCAACTCGCAACTCTCTAGATAGCGTCAGCGACAGAGACTTTGCCATTGAGTTCTGCGCCTTTGCCTCTGTGTTACTGACTCACTTAAGCCGCGCTTCAGAAGAGCTAATCCTATGGACTTCCGCCCAGTTTAACTTTATCGATTTACCTGACCGCTTTTGTACCGGTTCATCGATCATGCCGCAGAAAAAGAACCCAGATGTACCTGAATTGGTTCGCGGCAAGACCGGCCGTGTTAATGGCCACTTGATCAGTCTATTAACGCTGATGAAAAGCCAGCCTTTGGCTTACAACAAAGACAACCAAGAAGACAAAGAGCCTTTATTTGACTGTATCGATACCGTTAAAGACTGTTTGCGTGCTTTTGCTGACATGATCCCAGCTATTGAGCCTAAGAAAGAAGTTATGTTTGAGGCGGCTAAGCGTGGTT
The DNA here is from genome assembly GCF_041346925.1 of Agaribacterium sp. ZY112. Classification (NCBI taxonomy): domain Bacteria; kingdom Pseudomonadati; phylum Pseudomonadota; class Gammaproteobacteria; order Cellvibrionales; family Cellvibrionaceae; genus Agaribacterium; species Agaribacterium sp. ZY112. Next base: position 866,436 of record NZ_CP166840.1, read on the forward strand.
TTAGCACCGCGACAGATTTGGCTGACTACCTCGTTGTCAAAGGCATTCCTTTCCGCGACTCACATGAAGTAGTTGGTAAGAGCGTTGCTTATGGCATTGAACAAGATAAAGACTTAAGCGAGATGAGCTTAGAAGAGCTGCAGCAGTTCAGTGATGTCATCAGTGAAGACGTCTTTGATGTTCTTACTCTTGAAGGTTCTGTCGCAGCTCGTGACCATGTAGGCGGCACAGCGCCTAAACAGGTTCAACTTGCGGCTGCAGATGCACTAGAGCGCCTAAAAACACGCTAAGTAGAACCCGCTAAGCAGGAAGTAATCTTCCTGCTTAGACTAAGTCTTCAATATCGTAATCAACGATAAGTGGTAAATGAGATGAAAAACGCTTTGTCTTATAAAAAGCCGCATTCTCAACGGATCGCGCCAACTTTTGGCTCACTACCTGATAATCAATCCGCATGCCCTTGCCCGGTTCAGGTATCCAACTGTACTCGCCTGAGTCAGGGACAACCTGACGAAAAGCATCGCTATAGCCTAATTGCTTAAATAGCTGATTCATCCACTGTTGCTCGTGACCTAAGAAACCAGGGCGACCGACATTATCCTGCCAATTTTCAACATCTTTCTTGGTTTGAGCCATAGCCCAGTTACCACAAAGGATAAAATGCCTACGCTTGCGTGTCACTTTATGCAGAAGCACTTGGTAGTCGTCAAAGAATTGAACTTTAACATCCATAGACTCCATTTCATTAAACGCTGCTGGAGCGAGTAAGGAGCCAATGGAGTAGTTCTCGTAATCGATTTGCAAATAGCGGCCTTCCATATCGACGCCACTAGAAAACCCCAGCCCATAGATAAGGGCTTTAGGTTGATGACGAGTATAAATCGCCACACCGTTGTAATGCTTTACACCGGAGTCGAAAAAATATGCAAAATAGCCATCCGGATGGAAGATATCGTGGTCGAGCTCGGGCTCCAGAGCCCTTAAGTCCTGAAGACAGATCACATCCGCATCTTGAGTAGCCAGCCAGTCATAAAGACCCCGCTGGGCAGCCTGATGAATGCCGTCCACACTCAGACTGATGATTCGCATAAGTACCCCTTGTTTTACAAGCGCGACATCATATCGTTTATTGATTATTTTCGCACTTTGTTATGCATTAATTTTGCCACTTTTGTACCAGCAAAATTAATTTCTCTTCACTTAGGCCTTATTTAGTGAAAACTAAGCTGCAAAAGCTAAGCTTTAAAGGGGCAATGAGCCATCGCCCTTCCCTTTAGTAAAGCTTATAATCGCCGCCCACGCACATAGACAGCATATATCGGAATTTGTTTACAGCATGAAAGCTTATCAAAAAGAGTTTATTGAACTCGCACTAGAAGCAGAAGTATTAAAATTTGGGCAATTCACCTTAAAGTCAGGACGTACTAGCCCCTACTTCTTTAATGCAGGCCAATTTCAAACAGGCGCAGCACTTGCCAAGCTTGGTCGCTTTTATGCTCAGGCACTTGTCGATTCCGCTGCAGAATTCGACTTGATTTTTGGCCCGGCTTACAAAGGCATCCCACTCGTCAGTACCACGGCTGTTGCATTCGCCGACCAACATGGACGCAACCTACCCTTTGCCTATAATCGTAAAGAGGCTAAAGCACATGGAGAAGGCGGTACTTTAGTTGGTGCCCCAGTTCAGGGCAAAGTAGCAATCATTGACGATGTTATTACTGCAGGCACTGCTATTCGTGAAGTGCTCGACATCCTTAAAAACTGCGGCGCACAACCGGCAGCGATTGTTGTAGGCTTAGACCGGCAAGAAAAAGGGCAAGGTGAACTAAGTGCCATTCAGGAACTCCAAGAGGATACAGGTGTACCTGTCGTCAGCATTATTAAACTTAACGACATTATTAGCTATTTAGAAGCAAAGGGTGACAAGGAATTACTCGAAGCAATCAAGCTATACCGAGAACAGTATGGGATTTCCGGCTAAATATAGAACATTAGCTTTTTTACTATCATTGACAGTGCTATCTACAACAGCACTGAGCAGCTTTGCAGCTGAAAAAAATACCTTTGTGCTCTATCGCTATACAAATGCAAATGGCGTAACTGTGATCAATAGCAGTATTCCTGCGGAATACGCTCAGCAAGGCTATGAAGTCATTAGTAAGGCCGGTGAAGTATTGGAAGTTATTCCACGCGCACCGAGCAAAAGCGAGATCGCTGCCGCAGATGCTCAGCGCAAGACCCTAGAGACCTTTAAACAATTACAGCGCCGTTATAGTGATGTTAGTGATATAGAAAGAGCCAAGCAAAGGCGTCTCGATAATATCGATACCAACATTAAAATCCTAAGCGGTACTATTAGTAATTTAGAGTCAAACAACGATGACCTTGTTCGCAATGCCGCCGAATTTGAACGCAAAGGTCGCTCAGTTCCTCATACAATTCTTAGACAAATTGAAGACGGCAAAAAGGAACTTTCCGTCAGTAAAGACATTCTTGAATATCGTTATTTAGAATACAAAGAAACAGAAAAGAAGTTTGATAGTGATATACAAGCTTATATTGAAGGATCTAAGCTTGAGAAAAAACTAGAACAAGAGCAAGCCGAGCTAGAGCGGCTTGCAAAACAACGCTAGTCAGTCAAAGGCAAGGCCGCGGTGTACAGCCTTACGCTCTATGATCTAAGCCTCAATCAAGCCCGCCGTTAAATAGGGCCATGCATGTGGCCACTGCTCCGTTGGCGAACGCTTAAATTCACTTCGCACAAACTGAGCAATACGACCTTCTGCAGCACTTAGTAATAAGGCTACGGTTGCATTCACGCTCATACCAAACTTCAAACCATCACGCAGCTCGGCGTCTCGTAATACTTGCCTAAGCTCTGTTTCAAGCCTATCGAATAACTGGCTAATACGCTTGCGTAAACGCTCTGTTTCACCCGTTAAGGCATCACCCGTTAACAAGCGAGTAATACCTGGGTTTCTTTCGCAGAAAGCCAATAGTAAGTATAAGATCTTTTCGCAGCGATCTAGGGCTTTCGCTTCATTGCTAATAATTAAGTTAATCTGAGAGAACAGCGTTTGCTCAATAAACTCAATTAAGCCTTCATACATTTTAGACTTGCTAGGAAAGTGGCGATAAAGAGCAGCTTCAGACACCCCCACCTGCTTAGCTAAAGCCGCCGTAGTAATACGGGCCCCTGGGCTCTCCTCAAGCATAATCGCCAGGGACTCCAATATTTGCTGCCGCCTATTTTTCTTTTGTTCTGTACTCATTTTAAATCCTTAAGCTCGCCTATTAACGGCGCTTAATTAAGGTGCCGACACCAGTATCTGTAAATATTTCTAGTAAGACCGCATGAGGAACTCGGCCATCAACTATATGTGCGCTTGCAACACCGGACTTAACAGCATCTAAAGCACAGCTAATTTTAGGCAACATACCACCGTATATCGTGCCATCTTCAATTAATTCATCAACGCGCTGGGTGCTTAAGCCCGTTAATACATTACCTTCTTTATCTTGCAAGCCAGCAACATTGGTTAACAACATTAACTTTTCAGCTTGCAGTACTTCAGCAACCTTTCCAGCAACTAAGTCTGCATTAATATTATACGATGCGCCATCTTCACCAACCCCAATCGGAGCAATAACTGGAATAAAGTTACTCTGTACAAGTAGGTCAATAACCGAGCGATTAATGGTTCGCACCTCACCAACATGACCAATATCGACAATTTCTGTCGCTTTCATTTCTGGGGAGCTAGGGCGGAACTGCAATTTTTTAGCTTGAATTAAATTGCCATCTTTACCCGTTAAACCAATTGCCTGACCACCATTACTGTTAATCAAGCTGACTATTTGCTTATTAACCGATGCGCCTAATACCATCTCTACCACATCCATGGTTTCGCTGTCGGTTACACGCATGCCGTCAATAAATTCGGATTTGATATCTAGTTTTTTTAACAAGCTACCAATCTGGGGGCCACCACCATGAACAACAATAGGGTTCATGCCGACGGTTTTCATTAAAACAATATCGCGCGCAAAGCTATTTTGCAGCTCTTCATCTGTCATCGCATTGCCACCAAACTTCACGACAACGGTTTTACCAATGAATTTTTGAATATAAGGCAGGGCTTCGGTCAGTACTTCAGCTACCTGAGTGGCATCTTCTGCTATTTGCATTATTGGTTCCAATCTACTTCTATGTTTTTATCAATTTTTCTCAACTCACCAACAAGCAAGGCCTTAAGTTGGTGTAGCTGTTTTTCATTATCTGCTTCAAATCTCATGGTTAACTCAGGGCCAGTATTAGAGGCTCGCACTAAAGCCCAACCATGCTCAAACTCAACTCTTAAACCATCGATTGTTGTGACCCTGCCATCAGCAAAATCACCTTCTTTTTGTAGCTGTTCTATAAATTTAAACTTGCGCTCCTCTTCCATAGGAATTCGAAGCTCTGGGGTTGAGAGTGATTTAGGCACACTAGCAAAGGCCTCATCAACATCTTCGCCTTGCAAGCTCAGTAACTCTAACAGCCGCGCTGCGGCATACATACCGTCATCAAAACCAAACCATCTATCTTTAATAAAAATATGGCCGCTGTATTCAGCACCTACAACAGCGCTTGTTTCGAGCATTTTTTGCTTCATAAAGCTGTGCCCAGTTTTCCACATGATTGGTCGGCCACCAGCTTGTGCTATTTCAGCATTAAGGTGGCGACTACTTTTCACATCAAATACAACATCTTCACCTGGGCTTCGAGATAAAATATCACGCGCAAATAAAATCAATAAGCGATCGGCCCATATAATTTCTCCCTGAGGACTGACGATCGTCAGGCGATCACCATCACCATCAAGAGCCACACCAATATCGGCCTTGCTGTCTTTAACTTCTTTAACTAGGTCTTGCAGGTTTTTTTCTACCGAAGGATCTGGATCATGGTTGGGGAAGTTACCATCTAAATCACAATAAAGCGGTATGACTCGGCAACCGAGCTCTTCAAATAACTGCGGTGCGACTTTACCCGCAACACCATTACCAGCATCGATCACAACGGTCATTTCACCTGCTAAAGCAACATCGGAGAAAATGGTATCGATATACGTCGAAACGATGTCGTGATGATTTTCTTGGCCCTGCCCCTGTAGAAACGACGCGTCGAGCATACGGTGACGCAAGGCCTGAATGTCGTCTCCAGATCGAGGCACCCCATTAAGAACCACTTTAAAGCCGTTATAGGCTGCTGAGTTATGGCTAGCCGTTACCATCACTCCACAATTAAATTCATCCATTGTGGCTAAAGCAAAATAAAGTAAAGGGGTTGGAACTGTACCTATATTAAGCACATGACAGCCTGTACTTAATATACCGCGCACTAACCACTCTGTTATTTGCGGGCTAGTTAAACGCGCATCGCGAGCCACTAAAATTGTATTTTCGCGTAGATCGAGTACCTCACTACCTAGAGCTTGGCCCAAGGCGGTAACAAATTCTTTTGTTAGCTGAGTCTCTGCGACACCGCGAATATCATAAGCACGAAAGACTTCAGCTGGGAACTTAGCCTGTTGCTCATCATCAAGCTCAAAAACATCGTCATCTAAGCTCAGCTCTACCTCTTCTGTTTGAGTATGCTTAGCCGTCGCAACGGGTTCTTCTTCATCCCCCATATCCAATAGCGCTTCATCGGCTTCTGTTACCTGTACATCCAATATATTTGCCGTTTGATACATTGGGTCAATGTAATTTGAACTAGTACTAGCGCTGGCCCCATGCATTCGCTGAGACATTCTTTTTCTATTTATGCTTAGTTCGACTTGCCGGCCAAGCACAAAACCAATAAGCGAGAAGAAGATAATGGATAGCAAAGAGGCGCCAATAACGGCCAGTAAGATAAAGCTATAGGAAACATGCGTATTTTGAATATGGCTAGAATGGCTAGCAAACTCAAGCTCCCAATGAGTGCCATCAATAACGGCCTTATGCGTGAGATCAATATCACTTATACCGTAGCTATTTACCTCTACACGCGAGCCAGGACCAAAATTTTGTACAAGTGTGAACTTACCCTGCTGCCCTAACTCACCCTGCAGCAAAGCCGGCAAAGTTTCAATTTTGACACTAGCCCAAACAATGCCATCGACGTATTGCTCATAATGCTGCTCTCCAGCAACAAGCTGCTTGACCTCGGTGATAACCGGCACAATAAAGTGCAGCAGCCATTCATTATTTACACGCACAGCTTCTGGTGCGGGAGTCACTCCCGACTCCGCCTGACGAATCATAGCCAATTCTGAGTAGCGAATCGGTGGTTGATGCTCATCATTAATAGCCGCTTCACCAACTTGTAAAAAGTTGGAATAACGTAAATCCGGTATCTGTTTTTGCAACAAGCTCTTCGCGGAGTTTAAGCCGTGCTCATCTTGTTCTTGTAGTGCTCTACGCACCAGTGATTGGGAGGCAACAAATTCGACTTTTTTCTGTAGCGAACTGAAATAGTCTTCCAAGCTACTTACCGCAAGCTCAGCCTGAACTTTCGCTAGCTCTTGCATTTGGCGCTGCTGCTCTTGCACAACTTGAGACTGGTAGATAAACCACGCCACCAATACCGCCACAACTAGACCTGTAAGCAAACCTATAATAAGGCCAAGTATACGAATACGAATCCCCCTTCGGCTTGGGCGCTCGGGCTCGCTTGATTTCTTAGGCTTTTGATCTTTATCGGACGCGGGAGCTGCTTTCGATAACTTCACGATAATCCCTTAACTTAGTACTGCCGCAATATGCTGGATAATGTCACGAGCTAACAAGCGCTTGTTTCTTCGCCCTAACACCTGCTCACCGGACTCAGCTATCAGCGTCACCGCATTGTCATCGCTATTAAAGCCGATGCTCTGATCCGATACATCATTGGCGATGATCAAATCCAGATTCTTGCGCAGACGCTTTTCGCGAGCATGCTCAACAACATGGTTAGTCTCTGCAGCAAAACCAACCACAAAGGGGCTCTGCTCTAAGCTTGCTACATCGCTGATGATGTCAGGGTTCTTAGTTAGCTCTAAAGTTAAAGTATTGTCGGTTTTTTTGATTTTTTCCTTCGCAGGTGTCGCAATTCGATAATCTGCAACTGCAGCTGCGCCAATAAAAACATCGGCCTTGGCTGCCAGAGCTAAGGCACTCTTATGCATCTGCGCTGCTGTTTCCACTTGCTCCACAGACACACGCTCAGGCCCTGCAAGCTGGCAAGGGCCGGTAATCAAGTACACTTTGGCACCTGCTTCTACTGCCGCTTCAGCTAAGGCATAGCCCATTTTTCCAGAACTGTGATTACTGATATAACGCACAGGATCAATAGGCTCACGAGTCGGCCCTGCGGTAATCACTACAGTTTTACCACTCAGCTCGGCGCATTCAAATAAGGCCTCAGCTTTTACGGCTAGCTCTTCGGGCTCTAGCATTCGACCAGGCCCCACATCACCACAGGCTTGTTCACCAGCCGCAGGCCCACATAGCGCGGCCCCACGCTGCTCTAGCAAGGACACATTCTCTTGGGTTATTTGCGCTGCCCACATCTGCTGATTCATCGCAGGAGCTAAAGCGAGTAAAGCAGGAGATGCTAAACAAAGGGTACTTAACAGGTCACTGCCTTCACCTATAGCCAACTTGCTTATAAAGTCAGCTGTCGCGGGTGCAACTAAGATGAGATCTGCCCAGCGGGCCAGTTCAATATGCCCCATACCACCTTCGGCATCTGGATCCAATAAGCTGTCTCGCACACTGTGCCCGCTTAGAGCTTGTAAGGTCAAAGGTGTAATAAAAGCTTTGGCTGCCGGAGTCATGACAACACGGACATCTGCACCGCGTATTTGCAGTTTACGAATTAACTCTGCGCTCTTGTACGCCGCAATACCGCCACAGACACCAAGCAATATGCGTTTATTGGTCAACGAAGACATAAGAAAATAAGACTGTGCTAGGGTTAAAAAACAGCTCTTAAGATATCATTTTTAACACTCGGTTGTTAGCACTTACTTATCACAAGGGCGATGCAAGGACTCAGATCAAAGCCAACTACAAGGATCGTATATGGCTATATCAGACTGGCCCGCCAGCGAGCGGCCGCGCGAAAAACTCATCAGCCAGGGCGCGACAGCTCTGAGCGACGCCGAATTACTCGCCATCTTTTTACGCACCGGCTGCGCAGGCTTAAGCGCCGTAGAGCTCGCTCGCAGTTTGCTTTTACGTTTTGGCAGCCTGCGCGCCTTATTAGAAAGCTCACGCAACGACTTCTGCTCAGCCAAAGGACTTGGGCTTGCAAAATACAGCCAACTTCAAGCAGTGCTTGAAATGAGCCGACGCCACTTAGCCGAGCACTTACAGCGCGATGACTGCCTCAATTCAAGCGAGGCCGTAAAACGCTTTCTTAGTGCAAAACTACGCCATCAGTGCTCCGAAGTTTTTGCCGTGCTTTTCTTAGACAGCCAGCATCGACTGATCGAATACGAAGAGCTATTTAACGGCACGATTGATGGCGCAGGTGTTTACCCCCGCGAAGTCGTCAAGGCTGCCCTTGCTCATAACTGCGCTGCCGTTATTTTTGCCCACAACCACCCCAGTGGCATCGCCGAACCAAGCCAAAGCGATCAACGGATTACTGAGCGTTTAAGACAGGCTCTCGCCTTAGTTGATATCAACACCCTCGATCACATCATTGTGGGCGAAGGCAGTTGCCTTAGCTTTGCCGAGCGCGGATTATTATAAATATGGCCAATAAACACGAAAAAAATTGCCACGGCCTCAGCTTTCTGGTATAAATCGCGCCTCTTTTTTGACCAACCCCTCGGACTGGTGTCCAGATAGGCCTGTTAAGCGCGTATTGACGGTATTTGGTCACCCAAATGAACTTGATTGAGCCGCCCCTTCCGGGAGGCCTTAGAAATAGAGGCTGATATGTCTAGAGTATGTCAAGTTACCGGTAAACGTCCGGTAACGGGTAACAACGTAAGTCACGCTAAGAACCACACTAAGCGTCGCTTCCTGCCTAACCTACACTCTCACCGTTTTTGGGTGGAGTCTGAGAAGCGTTTTGTTAAACTACGCGTTTCTTCTAAAGGTCTTCGCATTATCGATAAGAAAGGTATCGATATTGTTTTGGCTGAAATGCGCTCTCGCGGCGAAAAAGTTTAAGGAGCATAGATCATGCGCGATAAGATCCGTTTGAATTCAACAGCTGGTACTGGTCACTTCTACACAACTGACAAGAACAAGCGCAACATGCCTGGCAAATTCGAGATCAAAAAATTTGATCCTGTAGTTCGCAAGCACGTTGTTTATAAGGAAGGCAAAATCAAGTAATTGATTTAAGCTTTCGAAAGAACCCGGCTTAGTCCGGGTTTTTTTATGCCTGTGATTTATGCCCCTTTGGCTTATTGTGTTCGATCCGCTATTGGCGGAGAAGACCCTCTTCAGGCACACTCAAGACTCCCTGTCCGGTAAACCCAAGCCCCTCCATGGACTTGGCCCTGCGGGCGCGACTGCGGTTCAAAACATTCCAAATGTTTTGTCACAGGCGCTCGTCCAAATTCTGCGACAATAACCCGGACTGAAATCACCACCCTACAAGTTTCATCACAATGCCTGAATTACCCGAAGTAGAAACCACCAAAGCTGGAGTCGCCCCGTATTGTGAGGGCAAGAAACTCAGCAAGCTGATCGTAAGAAACCCAAACTTACGCTGGCCCGTGCCTGACGATCTCACCTTGAAGATCGAAGGAAAGAAACTGCTCGACCTAAGCCGCCGAGGCAAATACCTGCTGTTCCGATTCAATAACGGCACTGCCCTGCTTCACCTTGGCATGAGCGGCAACTTAAGAGTTATGCCAACCGGGGCCGAATCAGGTAAACACGACCACGTCGACCTCTGCTTTGGCAAACAGTGCCTGCGCCTCAACGACCCGCGCCGCTTTGGCTGCCTGCTTTGGACCGAAGAAGACGTTACACAACACCCCTTAATCCAACACCTCGGCCCTGAGCCGCTCACAGACGCGTTTGACGCCGCCTACCTATACCACAAGAGCCGCAAGCGCAGCCAAGCCCTTAAAAGCTTTTTAATGGACAGCAAAACCGTTGTTGGTGTGGGTAATATTTACGCCAACGAAGCCCTTTTTAAAGCCGGCCTACACCCGCTTAAGCCAGCAGGAAAACTCAGCAAAGCCAAAGCTGAGCTACTCGTAGAACAAATAAAACTGACCTTGGCTGAGGCCATTAAGCAAGGCGGAACAACATTAAAAGACTTTGTTGGCGGGGATGGTAAACCGGGATACTTTGCACAGAAGCTCAAAGTGTATGGACGAGGGGGCGAGCCCTGTGTCGTTTGCAGCAAACCTTTAACGGAGAAGCAGATCTCGGCGAGAGCAACCGTCTACTGCACCCACTGTCAAAAGTAGTAAGAGATGCAGAGTAGTGATGAAAGCGACTAGGGATGGATGCTTCGAGCCAAGCCGGGCTTAAGCTTTCAAGGCACGTCGTAAACCCATCCCTGCTGACTCATCGATAGCATCCCTGCTACCAATGGCCCTGAAAGCTCAAATCCAGCTCAGCAACAAAGTCAGTGCCAATCGAAACCCCATCTCCCCCCCCCCTCTTAGCAGAACGAGCTCCGTCCAGAGCACACGGGTAGTTATCGGAGCACGATAAGGTTGAAGGGCAATCGGGCGTATGGAACGACCGCTTAGCGCATAGGGATATCTAGAGCGTGCCCTGATGCCTTATCTCGCTCCGATAACGGCAAGCCAAAGCACCGAGCAACTCCACTAGAATTATTCAGCCAACGCCGCTTTCTGCAGCTCATTCAGCTCCTGAATACCTTTCTTGGCGAGGGCAAACATTCCGGCAAAATCATCAGCTGAAAAAGGCTCTTGCTCAGCCGTACCCTGAATCTCAATAATGCCGCCGTCATCCGCCATAACAATATTCATATCTGTATCTGCGTCACTATCCTCTGGGTAATCCAGATCTAACACCGGCTCACCTTTGTAAATACCAACAGAAACAGAAGCAATCATGCGCTTTAAAGGATCGCCAGAAATCATCTTCTCGCGCTGCATATAACGAATGGCATCAACCAAAGCCACACTAGCACCAGTAATAGACGCCGTACGTGTGCCGCCATCGGCCTGAATCACGTCACAGTCGATCACAATTTGGTTCTCACCAAGCGCTTCAAGATCTATCGCTGCACGCAAAGAGCGACCAATAAGGCGCTGAATCTCAACGGTGCGACCACCCTGCTTACCGCGAGCGGCTTCACGCCCCATGCGCGACCCAGTTGAACGAGGCAACATGCCGTATTCGGCGGTCACCCACCCTTGGCCTTTACCCTTCAAAAAGCGCGGCACACCCTGCTCAACACTGGCGGTACAAATTACTTTAGTCTGACCAAACTCAACCAATACCGAACCTTCGGCATGGCAAGTAAAGTTGCGGGTAATACGAATATCGCGAAGCTGATCGGCGCTGCGGCCACTAGGTCGAATCATGAACAAGAACTCCTAAAAAAGTGCGGGCATTATGGCACAAGATGCTTGAACAGCGCCTGAATCCAAGAATAAAAAATGCTAAGCTAAGCCCCACGCACACAACAAGAAGAAAATGCCATGCCACGCAGTATGACCGGCTTTGCCCGCCTTGAACAAAGCTACCCTTGGGGCACAATCGCCTGCGAAATTCGAAGCGTGAATCACCGCTACCTCGAACCAATTATGCGCCTGCCTGAAAGCCTAAGAAACATCGAAGGCGACTTGCGCACTACCCTTAAAAAAGAACTAGCACGCGGCAAAGTCGAAGCGATGATGCACGTTAAGTACGAGAACAGCGAACAAAGCGCTCTCGACTTAAATCAAAGCTTGGCCAACAACATTCAACACCTAGCAGAGAAAATTGCTTCACGCCTAGGTGAAGGCAGCCATATCAACCCTATGGACATCCTTCGCTGGCCTGGAGTTATCAAAGCGCAAGAAGTTGATAAAGACGAACTCAGCAAACTCAGCGCCGAACTCTTCTCTCAAACCCTGCAAAAACTTGTAGAGAACCGCGAGCGTGAAGGTGCCGAACTGGGCAAATTGATAGAGCAAAGACTCGATGGCATTGCTGAACACGTTGTTATTGTTGAACAGCGTATGCCAGAAATTTTAGAAGCCAACAAAAATAAACTTGAAGAAAAACTAGCCGCCTTAAAAGTCGATATAGACCAAGACCGCCTCACTCAAGAACTGGTTTTTATTGCCCAAAAAGCCGATGTCGCCGAAGAGCTAGACCGCCTAAAAGCACACATCATCGAAGTTAAGCGCACCATTGAAAGCAACAAACCCATTGGCCGCCGCTTAGATTTCTTAATGCAAGAACTCAACCGCGAAGCCAATACCTTAAGCTCAAAAAGCATGGCCAGTGATATCACCCAAAGCGCGGTGGATTTGAAGGTATTGATTGAGCAGATGCGGGAACAGGTTCAGAATATTGAATAACAATACAAACAACGGCACTTAGAAAGTACCTCGACATGAGCTATATAAAACCCATGTTTCAGTTTGTTTTATTTATTATTTTAGCCTTAGGTTTTGCAGGGATATGCATAGCAATGAGCTCGTTTAATCCATTAAAAAAAGAAGTGGTTTTGATGTCTCCGTTAGAGGGGACATTATTCAATAACGGTCAAATCTTAGCGAATGTAGATATTGAAGTTGTTATTGTTATGCCAGGCGGCGCTGAAAAAACGTTCAAACACAACACCGATGACAAAGGCTACTTCAGCCTGCCAGTTATTAAAGATCAGATGACTCTAGGGCCTATGACTGAGTTTGTCGTCAGCCAATTTATAGATGTTTTTTACAATGGAGAAAAACATACTATTTGGTCTGCAGCCAAACGAGAGCCTGGACTTTATGAGGAAAGAGACCCACCTAAGAAAGCTATTAATATAACCTGTGACATTACTGATAATTCCATAGAATCTAGACAGGGTGCTGGCTTTATTGAAACAAAGTGTAAATGGTCTGAGCTAATAAATTTTTAAACATAATTTACAAGGATGTAAAAATGACAGAATTATCACCAACTAAAGCTTCCGAATTAGCAACAGATATATATGCCATTCAATCGGAACGAACTGCTGAACGATTTTTTAAAAAAGATATTTTTTTAACCAAAACTGGAAATAAACTAAAAGCAGAAGTCGGCTCAAGGCTTATCAATACAAGAGATAGTTTTGGTGCTTGTGTTCATGGAGCAGGCCAGTATAAAGACGATGTATTTTTAATTTTTCGAGGCTCAACTACTGCAAACTATTGTGCTGACTGGGTTAGCAATGCCCGCATAGGTTTAGAAATTGGTGAAACCGGCAACCCCGTACATATCGGCTTCAATCATATTTTTAAAAGTATGTTGCCTCAGATTAAAGAATTCTTTCAATCAAATAGTAATTCTAAACCTCGCACTGTTCACTGCATAGGACACAGCCTTGGCGGTGCCATAGCAACTTTAGCTGCCGATTGGGTTGCCCATTTCCACAAGAGCATAGAGACCAAAGTTTATACCTTTGGCGCCCCTAGACCCGCCACCCACTTATTCGCTAGAAAACACACAAACACCTTATCTAAAAACAATATATATCGTGTCTATCACGAAAGCGATCCGGTACCGATGATACCGGTATTTCCTTTTTGCCACTCGCCTTTCCTTGCCATAGGCCATTTTATTCACACCAAGCCTATGGTTTGGCCTTGGGATCACAAAATGGGGGCCTATATCAAATCCGTAAATGCAAAAGGAAAATCATGGCTAAAACTAGCCCCAAACGGAGTACATGAGCCAACGGAAAAACAAATGCAACAGTGGCTAGAATCTAACATTCAGGTTCAACCTAGCTCAACCAAGGCATGGCAGTGGATTAGCTCCGCATTATTCTATGTACTTAGAAAGATCGTGGGCTTTTCACTCGCTAAACTGCAGGGTCTATTTATTGGAGCCGTCACCCTAGCGGATAATATCGCCGCCATTTTAAAAAAGGGCCTAGATATGGATGATGGAAACAATACCGGAGGGCCAACTGCCGGCGCCACCGTCAGCAGCCACCCTATTAGTTTTTGGATTCGCAGATTGATGGTAAAAATTACCGACATGCTAGGCTGGGGGATACAGGCAAGTGCAAACAGCCTAAGCCAAAGCTTCATGAAACGAGCATTAAAAGAGCTAATAGATTTATCAACTTTAGAAGCCAGTAAAGCCGTTCGAGGCCTTGCGACATAAATGGCTTTCTCCAAACAACAAAGGCGCAGTCTAATTAAACTGAATGTTAAAAGACTGCCGCCTTACTATGTAGGTTAGAAGATCCTCTTTTAGGCCCTCGACTTACATAAAGTAAATCATAGGCCGCCATTGACTAGTGATGTTGATACGACCAGATAGTTTTCGTACTTGAATCCAAACGTAGAAAATAGCGCTCTATATACTCAGGGCTTACTTACCTCTAGCTCAGCAATACCGCATGAACGAAGATAAGCGTATGTTTCATCATAAAATTCTGGCTGCCGAGTAAGATCACTTTCATCACCCTTCGGTACAAAAATTACAAAACCCTGCCGCGCCCTTGTAAGTAAAACTCGGTAGGCGTTCTCCAGGTACATCTTTTTCTCTTCGCTACGTCGCTGATTCCATTTCGAACCTTTGAACTCCCAATGCTCAAAGCGGTTATTTTTATAGCGATAGTCCCCATCCCAACCAACGATGGTCCAATCTAGCTCCAAACCTTGCACATCAAATTCGCTCGCAGCCTCCTCCAAGGCATGGCTACTCCTCACATCGCCCCTTGGGCATAAAAACCAATTCACTGGGTCGAGACCATCTGGGCAATAAAAGTTTTCAGCCCGAAGACGCTTAGCACTTGAGCAAGCAAGCATGCCTTTACTCTCATTTAACTTAGCTTTGAAATTCAACCAAGCTTTTGCAGCTGATAGATCTCGTGTTACATAAATTGGATATTTATCCTGTAACAAACCGTAGAGCTCTTTTGCTCGTACTGCGTTGTTATGCACCAACTCATGGATAAAGCTAGAAACAATATTCGATCGAAATGAACGTATTGATGTACTCAGGTGCAGTTCAGGCTTGGCAAGCCAGCGACCCTCTTCTTCCGGAAACTCTACAACCGTTCCACAAAATTCACTTTTGCGCAGCTGCTCAGGGAAATGAACTTCCCATTCTTCAAACTGCTTTAAAGCTTCAACCCAGCCTAATAATCCAGCTTCACCTTTATTAATCTCCTGACCGCCGCCAATTAAAGCAACGATCACACACCAGCTATCATGCCTATCCATTACGCTAACTAAGAATTCTGGTTCTGACTGATCAAAACCCTCTACATTCTTTTTAGTTCGCATAAATTGAGAGGTGTTTTTCCTATCCCAAGCACGCTGAGCTTCGTCGAAAATAACCACCTTATCAGCAGGTGCGATATCTTCTCCTAAATATTCATCTCTAAAGTGATGCACGTTTTGTACGTGAGTTTTTGCTTCGCGCAGCGCATCATCTTTTCTCAGCTTTAGAATTCGTGACTTCTTATCTCGCGCCAGCGCTTCTTGAAGAATCTTAACTAAAGGTCCATTTCCTGAAAGATAGACGCCTAGTTCATTCTTATCCTTGGAGTGCGTCGCTATATCTAAACCTACAAGCGTTTTACCGGCACCGGGAACCCCAGTCACAAAACAAATAGCTTTTTTGTTTTTTATTCGGCATCGGTGAACGATCTTTCGAATTTCAGCGGAGGTAACAGCCAAATTGCTAGCTCCCGCTTCCGAACGGGAAATCTCATCAACGCTGTGATCGGCGTATAAGGCCTGCGCAGCCTCGATAATAGTTGGAGTAGGTTCGTAAGCTGATTTCAGCCATTTATCATGGTGAATAGATAGCGCGTCTACAGTTTTTAGACTATTGAGAATAAATTCCGCTAGATCCTCACCATTCGTACATAGCAAGTTTGCGACTCCATCCTTCAAAATTGATGAAGTCGACCGACCAGAATTATTTACAGATGTTGAGATCAGTACAGGAAAAATAGGAAGCTCATGAGAACCGCGATGAAAACTCTTGAGATCTAGGGCATAACTCTCGGCTTGATACCTGTCAGCAGCACTGAAGCCGTTCGAGCCAACTTTAAACTCCAAACAAAAAACATGAGCTTCAATAAACAGAACAACATCAACACGCCTCCCCATTCTAGGAATCAAAAATTCAAAGTGTAGGTGGCCAGAAGGAAGTAAAGGCAGTATCTCACGCAATAACCTGCACTGCTCTAACCATGCATTTCGCTGCTGAAACACAATCTCTTGATGATGTACGGAGGTGATTTCCCCGATAACGTGCTCATCAGTAAGAGCTAAAAACTCTTCAAAACTACTATAAAAGTAACTGCGCCTAGCCATGACGCGAATTTTCCGAGAAGTCGACAAGCTCAGGAAGAGTTAACTCAAGAGCTTGAGCTATCTTCACAAGGTTTAATAAGCTGAGGTTTCTTAAACCTCTCTCAACACCACTGACATAGGTACGATCGAGCCCAGCTTTTAGCGCCAACTGCTCTTGACTCAAACCTGCCGCCAAACGCAGTGACCTCAAATGAGCCCCAAAGTCTTCTAGAATTTGCTCTTCCATACAAAGCCCTTAATTTTCTTAGGCTTTATACTCCGGACTTTGATGCCTTTGAGTCTACGGACTATAAGTCACATGTTTAGACTAGGTTTTCATAACGGTTATAAATATTTTGCCGATCGCTTTGGCAGTTTTTTGAACGCCGCACTAGCCCTAATTGCTCGAGCTTTGCACAACGAGAACGGTGCAATAGGCCTGGATATGTAAAAATTTCACCGAAAACTATGCATGTCCAGAACCTTACATATAGTTTTCCAAGCTATTTATACCTACTGATGTTAGGAGCTCTGTTCCACTCCTGGTTCAACTGATGACACATTTCATTATTCAGCTCTATGGACACTATGATGTCCATTAGTGGTAGATTCGCCCCTATTTGGACATTATTGTGTCCAAATAGGGGCGAATTTCATTCAATTCACACCACAGTCAAAGCAACTTCTTTTCTATGCGGATTGGCAAAAGCCTTATCTCCCTCCCCCAAACCCTGAGCAAAACGATAGAGGCTATCGTCTAAAAATCGGGCGAGGGGTATAGGTGTTTGCTCATCGCTGTTCGCTGAGCGAGATTCAATATTAATATGCCCAAGTAGATTCCAAACGTGATTGGCACTTAGGCGATCTACTCGGAATTTGTCACAGAAACTGTTTATCCAGCGCTTAATCAGCTCTATCTGCTCACTTAATTGCTCGTCGTGGTTTAACCAACAATTGGCCTGTTTCTGTTCGACAAAGCGCTGTTGAATCAATTCTATATCGCTCTGCTCATTAACAAATTGGGTACGCCCCAAGTGCAGTACGAGCTGATCCCACCAGAGCTGGTGGAAATCACTTTGCAGCTGCTGCCAGCTTGGTAGTGTTTGTTGATAAGGCAGTATTAACGCGAAATGACTATACGCTTCAACTGCGATGACGATGTGCTCGCGAAACAGACCCACTTTGCGCTGGCTTAGATCAAATTGCCAACTGAGTAAGCTGCTGTGAGTATGGATCTTTTCGGCCCCAGAAAGCCCCCCTCGACTTGAAGGCATGGGTGCTAATTTAAGCCCACAGGCTTGCGCTAACTCGGGGCTAATACTGTATTCGCGTTTCATAGTATTCAAAGCAAAAAGCACATTATGCGGGCCTAAATTGTTTAAGATTTAGAGCTAGAACAAGTGCCTCGCCTTCTTTGACTTAGACCGGTGGCGTTTACAGAGGTAAGCACAAAGCTTTAAACTTCGGCCAACGCCATTGGGCATATGCTCAATACGCACCTTGTATCGCCAACCATACGCTCTAGCTATAAATGATGTCTAATTCCACGCTCGGCACTTTGTATACCGTCAGCGCGCCTTCCGGCGCAGGTAAAACTTCCCTACTTAAAGCTCTTATCGACAAAGAAGCGGGGCTGGTTGTCAGTGTTTCTCACACAACCCGCAAGATGCGCCCCGGCGAAGAAGATGCTGTGAATTACCATTTTGTTGAGCATCAAGAGTTTGAGCAGATGATTGCCGCTAACGCTTTCCTCGAACACGCCAAGGTGTTTTCCAATTATTACGGCACAAGCAAAGAAGCTGTTGAACGCTTGCTTGCTGGCGGTGACGATGTGATCTTGGAAATCGACTGGCAAGGTGCCGCACAAGTTCGCGAAGCCTACCCATCTACCGTCAGTATTTTTGTTTTACCACCCTCGACTGACGCCTTGCGCGAGCGCTTAACAGGTCGCGGCCAAGATGATGATGAGACCATTAACAAACGCATGGCCGAAGCAGTCAGCGAAAGCTCTCATTACGGCGAGGCTCATTATTTGGTCATTAACGATGACTTCGATGTGGCTCTAAACGAGCTGGCCTGCATTATTCACAGCCAGCGCTTGAAGCTAGAAAAACAGCAAAACCGCCATCAAGATTTACTAAAATCACTCTGTGCTGACATATAAGTCGCTTTTTCGTTAAAAAAAAGCGCCACATTAGGCCAGAATGCCTAGAGATCTATTGTTCTAGAGTGTTAGTTTTCGTACAATTTATCCCCTTTTGCTTCGTACGCTCTGTGCGGGGCTCGTAAGTTAAGCAAAGTATCTGGAAGAACCATGGCTCGAATTACTGTAGAAGATTGCCTGCAATACGTAGACAACCGCTTTGAACTCGTACTTTTAGGCAGCCGCCGCGCTCGCCAAATCGCGGTTATGGGCAAAGAACCTATGGTCCCTGTCGACAACGACAAGCCGACCGTTATCGCTCTACGCGAAATTGAAGAAGGCCTTATCGACAATGCTGTGCTCGCAGAAGCGGAAGCAGAAGATGAAGGTTTTGATGAACTACTTAATTTGGACGCCGCTGAAGGCGAGCAGCCTGCTGCTCCAGAACTCTAAGTAGCTATCTATATGATGGAAGCCCCGAATCGCACGATTAGCATTGATAATTTTGCGCACGGGCTTAGCTCATATCTTGAGCCCGCTCAGATCCTTAAGGTCAAGCGGGCTTATTATTACGCCGAACAAGCTCATCTAGGGCAGTTTAGGCGCAGCGGTGAAGCCTACATCACCCACCCCTTAGAAGTCGCCAATATCCTCGCTAGCATTCATATGGACCATCAAACCTTGATGGCCGCAATGTTGCACGATGTCATTGAAGACTGCGGTATAGGCAAAGATGCCATTCAACAGCAATTTGGTCGTACCGTTGCTGATCTGGTTGACGGCGTCAGTAAACTCGCCAAAATCGAATACGAAACCCAGGCTGAAAAACAAGCCGAAAACTTTCAAAAAATGGCCTTAGCCATGGCGAAAGATTTACGCGTTGTTGTTATTAAGTTGGGTGACCGCCTGCACAATATGCGCACTCTGGGCGTAATGCCCCCAGAAAAAAAGCGCCGCATTGCTAAAGAAACCTTAGAAATCTATTCCCCGATTGCTCAACGCCTGGGCATGAATGACTGGCGAGTAGAGTTTGAAGATCAGTGTTTCAAAGCCATGCACCCTTTGCGCAGTGCACGCCTGCAAGCCTCATTGAATCAAGTTCGCGGCAACCGCCGTTCTATTGTCGAAAAGATTCAACTTGCTCTCGAAGAGCGCCTGCAGCGCCAACAAATAGAAGGTTTAGTAATAGGCCGCGAAAAGCACTTGTACAGCATCTATTCAAAGATGCGCAGCAAGCATAAAAGCTTTAAAGAGATCATGGATGTCTTTGCTTTTCGCATTATCGTTGATGAAATCGATACCTGTTATCGCACCTTGGGTGTGATCCACAATTTATATAAACCTATTCCTGGGGAATTTAAAGACTATATTGCCATCCCCAAGGTTAACGGCTATCAAAGTTTGCACACCGTGGTTATCGGTAAACACGGTGTGCCCATTGAGGTGCAAATTCGCACCAAAGAAATGGATGAGCTCGCAAGCTCCGGGGTTGCCGCTCACTGGCTCTACAAAGCAAATGAGATAGACAGCTCTGCCGTTGCTAACTTTGATCGAGCCAACCGCTGGATCAAACGCTTAATGGAAATTAAGCAGCACACCAATACCTCTTTAGAATTTGTTGAAAATGTAAAAATCGATCTCTTTAAAGATGAGGTTTATATTTTCACACCTAAGGGCGCAATTATTGAGTTGCCAACCGGTTCTACCGCTGTCGACTTTGCCTATGCCGTACATACCGATGTCGGTAATAGCTGTGTCGCTTGTCGAATTAATGACAGACCTGCGCCACTTAGTCAGCGTTTAGAAAGCGGACAAAAAATTAAAATCATCACCAGTGAACGCAGCCAGCCTAATCCAAGTTGGTTAAATTTTGTTGTTACTGCAAAAGCTCGCTCCGCTATACGTCACTACTTAAAAAATCAGCGCCACACGGAAAGCCTTGAGCTTGGTAAGCGTATGATTGAACGCGCCTTAAGCCATGCCGACTATGATTTTGCAGAACTTAAAGAAGAGCAACTGCAGCTACTCTTGCAACATACGAATGTTGAAACCGTTGATGACCTTTTTGAAGCAATAGGTTTAGGTAAAGTTAATGCTGCCACAGCCATTCAAGCTCTAGCTCCTGAAGCTCAAGTGGAAGGTGGTGCGCCAATTACTATTGATCGAGCCGACGGCGTGCTTATTAGTTTCGCTCGCTGCTGCTGCCCTATCCCAGGCGACCCTATTATTGGCCACTTAAGTGCCGATAAAGGCATTGTTGTGCATCGCACCAATTGCAACAATGTTAGAGACTTACGCAGTAAAAAAGAAAATATCAGTGATACGCACTGGGCTCACACGATTGATGGTGAGTTTATGGCAGAGATTCGCGTAGAAGTTCTAAGTGAACGTGGAATTATCGCCACACTTGCGACCCGCCTTGCCAGTACAGGAACCAGTATTGAGCGTATTCAAGTTGATGAACGCGATGCTGAGCACAGCGTTATTAATTTAACCATCAGCGTTGAGAATCGTCTGCACCTTGCCAATATCATGCGTAAAGTTCGAACCATGAGCTCGGTCGAAAAAATATACCGAGTCAGAAATCACAAACGTTCTCGTTAGTTTTTGTCTTTTAATAAGGAAAGACCATGCCCAATAAAGCCATCATTCACAGTGATAATGCCCCAGAAGCCATCGGCACTTACAGCCAAGCGGTAAAAGTGGGCGATACCGTTTATTTAAGCGGCCAGATTCCTCTTATTGCAGAAACAATGACCTTGGTTGAAGGCGACTTTGCCGCGCAAGCTCATCAAGTATTTAAAAACTTAGCTTCTGTTTGCGAAGCTGCTAACGGCTCTTTACAAGACATTGTTAAATTAAATATTTATTTAACTGACCTTAGTAACTTCCCTATCGTTAACGAAGTTATGGGGCAGTATTTTGAGCAACCTTACCCTGCACGTGCAGCTATCGGCATCAACCAGCTTCCAAAAGATTCTTTAATCGAAGCTGACGGCATTATGGTTGTTTAAGACTCGATAATGGATGCCTTACTGACGCTGGCCGTACTCACATTTGTTTTACTGGCCTTAATCAGTAATAAAGTAGCCGCCGACCTTGTACTCATGGCAGCGGTTACTATTTTAATTTTAAGTGGTGTATTAAGCCCCGCAGAAGCCCTAACTGGTTTCGCCAACCCTGGGGTGATTACCATTGCCACTTTGTACGTGGTCGCCGCAGGCTTAATCGAAACAGGAGCCGTACAGTGGCTTGCCCACTATGTTCTCGGCCGGCCTAAAAGCTCAAGAAGTGCCCAGCAACGTTTAATACTGCCAACCGCCTTACTCAGTGCGTTCACCAATAACACCGCTGTAGTCGCTATGTTTACGCCGGCCATTCAAAATTGGGCCGAACAATTAAAAATCCCCCCCTCAAAACTTTTAATTCCACTGAGTTACGCGGCGATCATTGGCGGTACCTGTACCATTATCGGCACCAGTACCAATCTTATTGTTTACGGCCTATTACAGGAACATAACAACATTGAACTCGGGCTTTTTGATATTGCCTTGTTGGGCATCCCCTTGTGCCTTGGTTTTATTGTGTTTATGTATCTTTTTGGCCAGAAATTATTACCCAACCGCAACAACACATCAGAGCAAATTTCAGAAGTGCGCCAATACTGTGTCGCTTTTCGTGTTGAAAAAGGCCCTTTAATTGGCGCGCGTATACGCGATGCGGGTTTAAGACATTTACGCTCAGGCTTTTTAATTGAGCTACAACGCTCAAAGAAATTACACACCGCTATCGACCCAAGTTGGACCCTAGAAGAAAACGATATTTTACATTTTCTAGGCGGGCCTGAACTCGCACAGGAGCTCGGCAAAGTTATCGGGCTTAGACCTGCGCACGATGACTTTAGTGAACTCGATATTAAAAGTGATCAGCGCTGTTTAGTTGAAGTTGTATTAGGCCCCGAATTCCCTGGTCTTGGAAAAAGTGTTCGCGAAAGTCGTTTCCGAAGCCGCTTTAACGCCGCTATTTTGTCTATTAGTCGCAATGGTGAGCAATTACCGGGTAGCCTTGGCGAACAGCAATTTAAAGTTGGTGATACCTTATTACTTGAATGCGGTACAGAATTTGTTGATCAGTACCGCTTTCGTAAGGATTTTCTATTAGTTAGCCCCTTAAGCGACAGCGGCTTGCCAACCTTCACTAAGGTTCCTAGAGCTCTTGCCATTTTGAGCTGCATGATTTTATCTACCACCCTTGGTTTTACCAGCATATTGGAAAGCGTGCTGTTGGCAGCTGGAGCTATGCTCTTATTTCGCTGCGTAGGTGCAGCAAAAGCTCGAAGACAAATTGATTTACAAGTGATAGTGGTGATTGCCGCTAGCTTTGCACTCGGTGCCGCAATGAATAAAAGCGGCGCCGCTGACATGATTGCCGCAACGCTTATGCATGAGGCAATAGCATCACCCATGCTTGCCTTAGTGATGTTATATTTTTTGACGGTACTGTTCACCGAGTTAATGACAAACAATGCCGCTGCAGTGCTTATGTTTCCAATTGCCCAGAGTTTTTCACAGCAATTTGATGTCAGCATCCTACCCTTTGCCATTGTCTTAATGACCGCAGCATCGGCCAGCTTTATCACCCCATTAGGTTATCAAACCAACCTGATGGTTTATGGCCCTGGCCAATACCGCTACAGCGATTACGTAAAAATTGGTACGCCACTGAGTATTCTAATAGCACTAATTACACTTACTTTAGTGCCTTTAATTTGGTCTTTTTAAAAACCTAACGACAACTTAATCTTTAGGTTTATTCTGCTCAAAAGACGCTAGCTGTTCGGCACTTGCTTCTTTTTGATAAAGGGTCTTCCACTCGTTATAAGGCATGCCGTAAACACGCTCACGCGCGCTTTCTTTTTCTATCTCGCTGCCCAATTCTTTGGCTTCAGCTGCGTACCATTTACTCAGGCAGTTTCTGCAGAATCCGGCAAGATTCATCAGATCTATATTCTGAGCATCTTTACGCTCATCTAAATGTTTTAACAAGCGTCTAAATACTGCTGCTTCAATTTTCTCTTGTTGTTCTTTATTTAGTTCATCTACATTCATATTGATTACCAAGGTAAAGGCTCGCCGTTGCTGTGCCAAAAGCCGCCTGTGTTTTCTATGTTTAATTCGTCTATACGCTGACTTAGGCGTTGTGCTGCGGTTTGCGTATCGATATCGCCAGCAAAATTCACCATGTCTGTTTGCACAAAACCAGGATGTAATAATGCAACCGAAATACCTTTCTGACGCAAGTCTAACGCTAAAGATTTAGCTCCAGCATTGAGCGCGGCCTTGCTCATTCGATAACCGTAATAGGCACCACTGCCATTATCTTCAATCGAACCCATACGACTGGTGATCATTGCTATTTTAGACCCCGCCTGCAAACAGGGACTAAGAGCAGAACTCAAGCGTATTGGAGCCAAAGCATTAACTAGAAATTGCTGTTCCATGCTTGACTCTGAAACCTGATCCAAGTTCTCACTAAAAAGAATACCCGCATTATTTATTAATAAATCTATCTTTGTCGCAGATAAGGTATCCGCTACCTGTTTAATAGAGTAGGAATCAGAAAGGTCAACATCTTCAATAACTCGATCGGCACATAGACTTAGTTCACTGCTTGTGCGTCTTACCAAAGCAATGACACGCCAATCTTGCGCCTTATACGTTTGCGCCAACGCCAAGCCAATACCGCGATTAGCGCCAGTAATCACCAAAGTACTCATATATCCCCCTAAGATTTACATTCAGAAAGTTATAGCAATAACGCCAGCCATATTAAGAGCACTAGGTTACAAATAAAGCCAATACCAAAAAAGTAGGATCTTGGGCTCGGGTTCTTTTCTGTTGCTATCGCGTAATACAGCACCATGTGAACAATGCGAGCCAAAGCATAAATCCAAGCCAGCCAAGCTAATGTGATAGCCGCCATACCTAGGTTCATAGCTAGGACAATACAGGCAATCATGATCAGGCTATTCTCTAAGCTATTGCGAAAACAGCGATCGGATCGAAAAACAAAACTCGAGTGGCTCAAATTAGGATCAACAATACCCGGTATATAACTCGCCTGCCTTCTATGAGCAACCATGGCTACCAAGCTTTGGATGAACATAGTAAGTAGAATCAGCCAAAGCGCGGCCAAGCTTGCATGGTAGTTTTCTAATAAACCTGAAAATTTCATCATTTACTCCTTGTTTTCTTCTTCCTTATTTATCTTAGACATCGTAAAAAGAGCACGATATAAATAAATGCTAGCAGCAATAAAGTTCCCGCATATCAAACCAATTAGGTGAGACGACGCAACAACATTACCACCTATAAACTCTTTCATTTCACTAGGCTCAAAATCATCTCCCTGTTGAGATACAACTTTGTAAACTAATACCGCATAAATTAATAAGTAGATAAGTGGCTGTTGGCGGCATTGCAGCAGTAATTGCTGAGCAATTAGACCATAAAGCAAGCCGCTGAGACCAACATAGTTAACTAAATTAGGGTCAAACCAGTACAAACCAAGGCCAACACCAAGGCCGATCAATACTATGCTTGCATACCATTGTTTCCAGCCAGCTGAAGCTTGAAATAAGATGGCCGCAAGAACATACACACTTAAATTCATTAGCATGTGATTAACATTTAAGTGCATTAAATTAGCGCTTAATAAACGCCACCACTGTCCGGCATCGATGGCTTGTCTGTCCCAGCTAAACCAAGGGTTAAGCTCTTGGTGAAAGACCCCCGCAACAAAAACGACTAGGACAACGATAAAGAGATCACTTAACTCTCTAAGGCGTTGCGCACTTAAACCTTGCTTATTACTCATAGTATTAGACGCTGCTCTTTTCAATATTCAACGTTAATTTATTAGCCACTTAGCTTAACCTATCTAATCTAGCAATTATCTTTCTACTGAACCCAAGCAAATATATTCATTACCGGGTTCTGGCTTCTTAGGAATAAAGCACGAAGCCACTAAGGACAAAACAGCTATCACCGCACCTGCTAAAAAAACGAGGCTATGATCATATACCCATAGAAGCCCCAGTAATGCCGGGATAAATACGGCTGCAATATGGTTTATGGTAAAACTAACACTCGAGGTTGCAGCGATATCTTCTTGATCCGCAATCTTTTGAAAATAAGTGCTCAAGGCGATGGCCAAGGCAAAGAACATATGATCAACAATATAAAGCACTGCAGCTATCGTGGAGTTTTCCACAAAGGCATAGCAAGTGAACACCACAATCAAACCGCTGTATTCAATTAGTAAAACAGGCCGCTCACCTAGACGACCAATAAAACGGCCTATGCGCCTAGCGAAAAACAAGTTAAACAAGTAGTTAACAATAAACAGCGCACTAATATCAGCCACGCTATAGCCAAACTTTTCTACCATCAAAAAGCCAGCAAAGACTACAAATATCTGACGTCGTGCACCACTTAGAAAAACCAATAAGTAATACAGGCCGTAGCGTTTCTTAAGAACAATTTTTTTATGCTGAGTTGTTTTTTCTTTAAACATTGGAAAGCTAGCCCAAAGCCATAAGCTAGCAATCAAACCCACACTACCAACAGCCGCATAAACCCAGACGTAATCAATGCTTAACTGCCCCATCAAAAGCCAAATAAGTGCATAAGCACCTAAAGCCCCCAAGGCTTTTATGCTGAGGGCCCGCCCCATAAATTCAGCTGTATCTTTTTTATCCAGCCACTGTAAGGTTAAACTTTTGTTGATGGTCTCATAATAATGAAAGCCAAGGCTCATTAAGACAGTGGTGAGGTATAAACCTAGGGCATTAGGAAAAAATCCCGTCAACAAGATACCAAGCATCATGACAACAAGGCTTAAGAGTGCAAAGCGTTGCTCTTTAATGATCAACAATAAAAAAATAGCGGTGAAAGCTAAGAAGCCTGGGATTTCTCTAAGGCTTTGCAAAATGCCAATTTCGACACCACTGAAATTGGCACGCTCAATAACAAAGTTATTCAGTAGCA
The DNA here is from genome assembly GCF_041346925.1 of Agaribacterium sp. ZY112. Lineage (NCBI taxonomy): Bacteria > Pseudomonadati > Pseudomonadota > Gammaproteobacteria > Cellvibrionales > Cellvibrionaceae > Agaribacterium > Agaribacterium sp. ZY112. Next base: position 893,084 of record NZ_CP166840.1, read on the forward strand.
CCTGCCAGCTTGAAAAACCAAAAGCCATTAAAAAGACCATAGCCAATAATAGGTGTTGAGGCTTTTTTTGCAGCCGAACAGCATTTAACATAGCAGACTAACTCTGGGCTTAACTTGGGCCCGTATGCTAACACAGGCCAACCCTCTCTCATGAATAAGCTCTTTCAATCTTGCCTTTTTGCCCTGCCTCTCTTTTTGCTGTCTGCCTGTTCACAAACTCCGCACCAGGAAAGCCCGCAAGTAGCTAGTAGCCTTAACCCTTATGAGCAGCAGGTCGAGCTAAGTAAAGAGGCTTCTAATAAAGTTGATTACAGCTTAATGCGCCTTTCTTATAGTGAAACCGCTTTGTATAAACCTTGGGATAGCACTGAGCACGAAGCAGGGCTGGCTCTATTAGATGCCCAAGCGGAATCAAATTACCCCCTATGCCTCGAGCTTTCTTCTGCCATTCTCGGCCAAAACTACACCAGCTTAATGGCGCACCTAGGTGCGTGGTCTTGTAATAAAGAGCTCGGTAACTACGAATTGGCTAACAAACATCGTAAAGTATTGCAGGGCCTGATTGAAAGTATTAGCGCTAGTGGTGATGGTTTAAGTGCTGAAACAGCGTTTATAGTAAACAGCGAGACAGAAATGCGTGACTATATTCAAATCCGAGGCCTGTTAATGTTTAGGCAGGATAGTCTAGTCAAAGGGGGCAAGCATTTACGCCACGCTTGGGCTACCGACCCACAAAAAGCCAGTGCAGTTATCGAGATGTATTTTGATATAAGTAGAGCCCTATTCAGCAAATTACCTAAACCAACCTTAATTTAGTTGGGACACTACAAGCTTAAGTAAGCGAATCGACTTTGATAAAGCCCTGCTGTCGCCATTCATAAAAAGTGGGTAGCAAAGGGCTCGGGCCAACAACACACAACTGCAATGCATCTTTTAAAGACTGAGTGATAAGAGATTTCTCTTCGAACTGAAACACTCCATCATGGCTCAGAGGCTCTGCCGTAGTGAACTGCTGCCGCAGCTGAAATATGCCGCTACCTTGCCATTTCACCAATGCTTCCATGGCAGTCCAATATCTAAAAAACCGCTGTTGTTGCACATCAGGGTCGCTGTTCACTATGTCTTTAGCGACCTGCTCGCTAAAAAAAGTCTGCGGCTTACGCCAAGGGCTGCCTTTTCTATCCCTGTCTTCAACATCTAAACCAATATTGTTATCTGATATTGCAAAAACAATCGCCTTATTACAGTGGCTTAAGCTGAAGTGCAGAGCATCCGAATTTTTAAGCAGAGGTTTGCCACCATCTTCTATATAAAAATCAACATCACAGGCCTGACACCTTAATTTTTTAGCTAGAGCCGTCTTTAATAAATACCGGGCTAATAAAAAGGTGTCCGCACTTTTTTTAGAGCGAAAGCGCTGATACCGATTGCGCTCCGCATGATCAAGACAAGCCTCTGCTTGTCGACGCTTAAGCTTAGAGTCAAGTAAGGCGAGACCTGGCTCACTTTCCGTAACACCTAAATAATAAATATAAATTGAACAGTTCAACATAACTATATGCTACCACGAGCTAATCAGCCTTAATCATTAAAGCGCCATTCTTACTTGTCACAACTGAGCTATTTGCTATTTAATGGGGACTGTCTATAAAGGAATGCTCATGTCATATTTTTTTCAGCGCTTGTTTATCTTGCTTAGCAGCTTTGCTTTAGCCTTGGTCCTTACCGCTTGTCAAAGCTATCAAGGCCAAATGCCCTCTATTAGCAATGCCACTGAAACACCTCGCTCACCGGGCAAAATCGTTTGGCACGACTTGCTAACCGATAAACCCGAGGAAACTCAAGCTTTCTATAGCACCCTGCTAGGTTGGCGCTTTGAAGCTGTGGATATATCTATTGGCTCACACAAGATGCCCTACAAGCTTATTTACAATAAAGACCGCTTAATCGGCGGTATGATTGACCAACGAACATTAAGGGCCAAGGTTGATATAAGCCAATGGGTCACGTTGATGTCCGTTGATGACATTGAAGCCTCTGTAGCAGCAGTACAAAAAAACGGTGGTCAGTTATTTGGAAAAGTCGCCGATCTGGGTGAGCGAGGGCATCTTGCTGTCATCCAAGATTCACAAGGTGCGATTAGTGCTCTACTGCAAACTCGCTACGGCGACCCAAGAGATACCGCCTTCCCTGCCGTTGGCGACTTTTTATGGAATGAGCTTTGGACTAAAGACTTAACTGCAGCGCAAAGCTTTTATCAAAACCTTACAGATTTCTCTGTTGAAGCGATAGAACAAGAGAAGAGCTACTTTAGCTTTAGCAGCCAAGACCATGCTCGCTTTGGTTTAATGGAAGTGCCCTTACCCAGCTTAGACCCTGTTTGGGTTAGTTATATCAGAGTCAAAGATGAAAACAGCTTACATGGCTTGTTAAAGCAAGTTGAAGCTCTTGGTGGTGAGATCCTTGTTAATGCCCAGCCTCGCTCTATTGGAGGCCATGTGGCTCTTATTCGTGATCCATCAGGTGCAGGCATTGCTCTGCAAACCTGGCCTAAAGCTAACTTAGCCGAGAAGGGAGAATAATATGCGTAAGATAAAGAAGCAGCTCAAGTTCGGCCTACTTATTTCCAGCAGCTTATTGTTAATGAGCTGCTCGCAACCGCAGGTTTACGGCAGCATTACCATGTCTAAAGGCTTCAATAGCTATAACGGCTACAACAGCCCTTATTATGGTGGTTCAGGTGGTTATGGCAGTGTCACAATTGGTGGACGCATCCGCTAATCGTCTAACGTATGTACAGCAAAAGTGAGAACTGCTTACATCTTGTTCAAAAAACAGGCAGTTTATTACCTCTCCTATAATTTTCACACAAATAGGCGATTTCTTTGCTCATTTGTTGACAACTCTGCGTTTCATTTAGTCTCAAACGATGTTAGATTTGGCCCAATTCGTTGCTGTACCCCCCCGCTGTGGTTGTGCCAACGGACAGTGAGTTCTAATTCGAATCGCGCAACAAAAATAAATATTAAATTGGAAGGACATTCTTATGAAGAAACTAGCATGGGCAACTATCCTTGCAGCAACTGCTTCTACCTCAGTTTTTGCAGGCGAATACCAAAGCCAAGTAGGCTTAGACCTCGGCCAAAACGAACGTGACACTAGCGCTACAGATACACTAAGGTCTAAACACGCGACTTTAGTTGGTACGTTCTACACTCGTAAAGTTGACACCTCTAAAGGACCTCTAGCTGAAGCAGCATTCCTAGATAAAGCAACTGATTTTACTGCTTATTACACTCGTAATGATGCTGATTCTGACGATGTTAATCTTGATGATAGCTATGGTATGTCTGGTCGTATTGTGAATGATGATGATTGGATTCTTGAGCTTGCTTACGACTACGACGATTCTGCAAATGTAGGTATTGGCATTGGTAAATACATTACTGATACATTAGATATTGTCTTTAGCTATACGGGCAATAAAGATGATGATGAACAAACCTTTGCTGCTAAAGTTCATGGCCTAAGCGGAAAGTTTGGTTATAACGCCTATTTTGCCTTCTTAGAACAGGAACAATATAGCGGTAACAAAGCTGCAGGTGACATTACTTACTATCTAAATGACAACCTTGGTTTTGGTTTTCAAGCTAATACCGAGTCTTTAGAAGAGATGAACCATACTGGTTACGGTCTATTTGCCGATTGGTTTGTTAAAGAAAATATTGAACTTAAGCTAAGCGCTGATCGTGTTGATCACGAAATGGAGCTTACTGAGTACAATTTAGTTCTTGGTGCAGCGATGCGTTTCTAAGCGAATACCTGCTTAGAAAAAAGGCGCTCCTAAGAGCGCCTTTTTTATTTCTAATGTTCTGAACAGAATATACATGCAATTATTCTCCTCCAGATTTGCTGGCATCAGGCTCGGCGACTTCGCAGCGATTTCTACCATCATTTTTGGCTTTATAGAGAGCTGCATCAGCCCTTTCAAAAGCCTTGTCGATAGCCTCATCCCGAGACAGTTCCGCAATACCTATACTAATGCTAATTTGCATAGGCTCACCTTTAAATTTTAATGCCGTACTCGCAACAAGCTTTCTTATTTTGTCCAAGAGAGTAAAAGCTGGCTCAGATGCGGTATTCGTTAGAAGAAGAACAAACTCTTCACCACCATAACGAGCAATAAAGTCTGTCGCCCTCAAGCGCTTGCTAATCAGAGAAGCGATGAGCTTAAGAACCTTATCACCGGCTTGGTGGCCATAGTTATCATTAACTTTTTTGAAGTGGTCGATATCACATACCGCAACTGTTAGTGGTAGGCCATCACGACCAAAACGCTGCCACTCTTGAAAAGCCCGTTCTGCATAAGCCTCACGGTTGGCAAGGCCGGTCAACGTATCATGGGTTGCTTTATGGCGCTGCTGCTCTAGAGCTTTTTTACTCGCTTCACTCTCCTTTTTAAAGTGCTCCACTTGCTCTGCAAGCTGCTGTAGCTGTTGCTCTAACTGATTGTGAGGCTGGGCTTGCCAGCGATTAAGAGCGGTGTGAATAAGCCCGAGCTGCTCTGTCACCTCATGCTTTAAGCGATCAAGGCCCTGATCAGAAGCAACACTGTTTCTCATGCGATCAACGCCTAACTGTACTTGTTCGGCAAATTCGGCTTGCTCGCCGTGACGCAACTTCTCACTTTCTAGGGCGCTGGCTAGTACCTCACCTATGCCGCCTAGTTCTTGTTTAATCTGATTGAGATAAAGCCCAAACTCATCATCGGCCTGTAAATAACGCAACATCAAAATATCGCGTATATCCTCTAGTGTCGCGGCCAAAACAAACCAATCCATCCCCCTTTTAATACGGTGGCGTACAATATCAATGCGATGGCGAATATTGGCATTGGGCTCAATATTATCAACAAGATTCGCTAGGGTATGATTAATTCTAGTGGCGACCTCTTCATAGCTGTCTTCATCTGCAGCCAATGTGCGGTTTAAGTGTTCTGGCTCACTATTTTTTTCAACAGCAGTGCTGCCATCAGGCTTTGGCTGCAAACCGGCTTCGACTTCCTGTCCTAAAGCTGAATGATCTTGGCTTTTATTTGAGCTAGAGCCTTGATCACTAGAACTATCTTGAGAGGGCTGCAGATTAATACTACGACCGCCTTTAATACGCTGCCACAGGCCAAGCTCCTCATTGCTTGCAGCTTCTAAGGCAAGTGCCTGTAATTTCGCAAGCTCTTCTAAAGCTGGTGCATATTGACGGTAGTTACTGAGGCGTTGTTCTAGAGCCTTGCTAAAGCTACTCAAACTTGCTTTAAGGTCAGTGGGTACTTGAAGATTTTGAAATTGGGCTAGTAGTAGCTGCATGGCAGAAGCAGCTTTTGTTGTTTCTTGAGCACGAGCCAGCTCAAAGGCATGGACACTCTGCTGCACCACTTCCAACTGCTCAGCTGCTTGTGAACCGGTCCCACCGCGCATTAATTCACGTAAACGCAATACTGAGCTATCGAGCTGAGCGTCCATGCCGGATGCCGCAGAGGCGAGTTTTAATAGTGTCTTTTTTAATAGCTCAGTTTGAAAACTCAGCTGTTTTTCTAAGCGCTCCTGCTCACCAAGAGCATGTAGGTACTTTTCTTTATACCTGTCTTTAACGTTATTAGCGCTGGCCATAAGCTACCTTGAATAAATTGAGCCCCTTCTCTAGTTCTAGCTCAAAATCAAGTTTCTGCCGTAGTAGTCAAATAACAGGCATAAAAAAACCGCGACAAAGCGCGGCTTTCAATAATACAGGCTAAATCCCTACTTTTCTGTGCGCTCAGCTGCTATCTTCTCTGCCAACCAAGTAGCAACTTCAAGCATTTGTGCGTAGCTACCGGCCATCTTCGTTGTGACACGGAAGCGACCATCAACAAAGATTTCAGGTGTTCCCTGAATAGCAAAAGCGCGTGCTCGACCATCGGCTTGGTTGACTAAGCTTTTAACTGTCCAGTTGTTGTACATTTTTTCAGCTTTTTCTCGCTCAACACCAAGACCTTCAAACATTGTGAAGATGTCATCTTCTTTAAGAAGAGCGTATTTTGCGGCTTGTGGGCTTGTTGCCATATTATGCATTGCATTAAAAATAGCGTCGGCCGTTTCCTCACCTAGGCCCAACTTAACACCAGTAAAATAGACTTGCGCACGCACCTGAGTGTCTTTGTTCCAAACAACGGGATTCATAACAAATTCAATCAACTCAGGCTTTGTCTTCTTCCATTCTTTAGCGGCAACATGGAAACGTGAGCAAGCAGGGCAACCAAAACGGAATACTTCGGTAATTTCAACCTTATCCTCCGCAACAATCGTAGGCACTGGTGCCAACAAACGAGCATAGTGCTTGTTCTCGACAAATTTTTCAGCGGCGGCGCTTGGTGTACTCTCTTCAGCGCAAGCAACCAAAGAGAAGAATATCCCAAACAAAAAAATCCAATAACGCATGATCTCTCCTAGACGTTTTGCCCTTTGTTGAGCAAATACTTGATAACAATTTAACACTCGTAAGTAGTAATACTAGCGACTATCAATAAAACAATGCCCGCATTAAGCGGGCATCAGAAGCAGTTTTTGAGGCTTAGTTAAGGCCTGCAATATAAGCCGCGACAGCTTTGATCTCAGCATCGCTCATATGTTCCGCAACCGAACGCATAATTCTCGCTTCACCATCTGTAGCTCGCTCACCAGTACGGAAAGCAAAGAGCTGTTTCTCAATGTACTCAGCGTATTGACCACTCAAACGAGGGAAGCCAGCTGGCGCATTACCCTGACCTGTAGGGCTGTGGCAGCCTGTACATGCAGGCACTTTAGTCTCAAGGTTGCCAGAGCGATATACTTTTTCGCCATAGCTGAGAGTAGATACCACTTCACCTGAGTTTAATTTCAACTCACCCTCTTTAGCACCCGCCAACTGAGTGGTCTTAGAGCTAAAGAATGCAGCCATGTCTGCTAAGTCTTGATCACTCTTGCCATCTAACTGGCCGGCCATTTCAGGAATAGCACGGCTGCCATCACGAATTTGTTTTAACTGATCGGTTAAGTACTTCTCACCCAAACCTGCGATCTTAGGAAATATTGGAGATGGACTATTACCATCTGCACCGTGACAAGCAGCGCAAGCTGCTGCCAGTTTTTCACCGTTGGCCGCGTCACCAGCAGCCATAGTCGAGGCTGCAGACATCATCAGACCGGCGCTTACGATAGAAGCAAGTAATTTGTTTTTCATCGACAGTAGACGCTCTTTATATATGTGTTTGTTCTTAGTTCAGCCGTATTTGCTCAGCTGACTTTCATTTTTATAGCTTGGCCCGCATTATATACCGCCAATTACGCTACTGCTAAGCCCATACTGCACATGCCCAAGATTAACTTCCAAACTGCTCAATATTTAACCAGTGCACCATCAATTCGCGAGTGTCCCGAAGAAAAAGGCGTCGAAGTTGCCTTTGCTGGGCGCTCCAACGCCGGAAAAAGCAGCGCCTTAAACCGCCTAACGCGTAACGGCAAGCTTGCACGAACAAGTAAAACACCTGGGCGAACTCAGTTAATCAACCATTTTGGATTAATGGGTCGTGAAGATATTCGCCTCGTCGACCTCCCAGGTTATGGTTTTGCCAAGGTTCCTTTGGCCATGAAAAAAGCCTGGGAAAAGAATATGAGTGAGTACCTGCAAAAACGTCAAAGCTTGCAGGGTGTTGTTTTGGTGATGGATATTCGCCAACCACTTAAAGACGCCGACGTAATGATGCTCAACTGGGCTGTTGATGCTGAATTACCATGCCACATACTCTTAACGAAGTGCGACAAGATGAAGCGAGGTGCGGCAAAGGCCGTCTTACTTCAGGTAAAGGAAAAGCTTAAGGAGGCCAATGTCGATGACCTCGTTAGCGCTCAAGTATTCTCATCACTCAAGGGAGATGGCAGCGATGTTCTGGAGCAACGCATTTCCAGCTGGATGATGGTAGAAGGCTTATTCGAGCAAGAATAAGCGCTTACACGGCATAGAGTATTTCTTCAGATACTGAAATAGGTTTATCTTCGCTTTCCTGCTGTGCCTCTTCTTTAATCTGCTCGACGGCAGCCACAACTACTGCAGCGGGTACTTCTGCTGTTTCACCGTAATAAGGTACGTGCATCATTTCTCTCCAATCTTATATTTTGTAAGAATGATGCTAGCCCTAAGAGCGGTGTGGCTTTTGATTTAAGTCTTTTTTTCGGCGCCAGCGAAGCCACTCAAGAACGCGACTTGATGTATATCCAAAAGCTATTGTAAGTGGCAGGAATAAGACTAAAACTGGCATAGTTTTATCCTCACACCAAGATAAACTCAAAACATAAAAAAAGCCCGTGGCTTTGGCCACAGGCTAATACGCTTACTTTGGGGGGAAACAAAACAATAAGCTGGAGAAACTTGTGTCTTGTTAATTAAGACGCAATAGACTTAGAAAAGTTCAACTAAGTGCTAATCAAAGCCACAAAGCCAGCTACCTTTCTGTTTTGTTTTCACCTACCTAAAGGAGGGTTAATGAGCCTCATCCCAATTTTTACCTACACCCGCTTCAACGAGCAGAGGTACAGCAAGCTCTGCAGCATCACTCATTAAGCTACAAAGTTCCGCTTGTACCAGCTCTAAATCACTATTAGCAACTTCAAGCACAAGCTCATCATGAACCTGCATGATAAGGCTTGCATCAACCTCACGACGCTGTAGCCATTGATCAACCTTGAGCATCGCTACTTTAATAATATCTGCAGCACTGCCTTGCATCGGTGCGTTAATCGCCAACCGCTCGGCAGCCTGGCGGCGCATACCATTACTTGCATTAATCTCAGGCAAATATAAACGACGACCTAATAAGGTTTCAACATAACCTTTTTCAGAAGCTATACGCTTAATATCATCCATATATTGGGCAACACCTGGGTAGCGAGCAAAATAGGTGTCGATGTAAAGCTGGGCATCCATACGACCTATATGTAACTGCTTAGCCAAACCAAAGGCGCTCATACCGTAAATCAAACCAAAGTTAATCGCCTTAGCGCTACGTCGCTGATCAGAACTAACATCTTCTAGTGCTGTATCAAAAACCTCTGCCGCAGTAGCACGGTGTATATCCAAGCCCTGCGCAAAAGCAGAGCGCAAACCTTGATCACCACTTAAGTGAGCCATAATACGCAGTTCAATCTGGCTATAATCCGCAGCAACGATGCTCCTACCTTCTGGCGCTACAAAAGCTTGGCGAATACGGCGCCCCTCTTCAGTTCGAATAGGAATGTTTTGCAGATTAGGATCACTCGAGCTAAGACGGCCGGTTGTCGTCACAGCCTGATGATACGAGGTATGCAAGCGACTGTTACCATCCACCAACAAAGGCAGTTTATCGGTATAGGTGCTCTTTAATTTTGATAAACCACGGTACTCCATAATTTGAGCAGGTAGTTCGTAGTCCAGAGCCAACTCTTGTAAGACTTCTTCTGCGGTCGAAGGCGCTCCCTTTTTGGTTTTCTTCAGAACGGGCAGGCCTAGCTTTTCAAATAATATCGCCCCCAACTGCTTGGGTGAGCTTAGATTGAACTCTTCCCCTGCGAGCTCATAGACCTTTTCTTCGATCTCTTGCATACGTACGGCATGCTGCTGGCTTTGCAAGCGAAGTTGGCCACTGTCCAACAAGGCCCCATTGCGCTCTGTGCGACTTAAAACATTGAGTAAAGGTAATTCGACGTCGCTATATAGCTTATGGAGTGAAGGCTCACTTTCAAGATCGGCTATAAGTTTATTGAATAGGCGCAAAGTAATATCAGCGTCTTCTGCCGCATAAGGTGCAGCTTGCTCAAGAGGGATCTGATCAAAGGTCAGCTGTTTACTGCCCTTACCTGCAACGTCTTCAAAATGAATGGTACTTAAGCCAAGGTGGCGCTCAGCCAAACTGTCCATGTCGTGACGCCCAACTGTGCTATTGATAACGTAACTTAGCAGCATGGTGTCATGCTTAATACCACGCAATTCAATCCCATGGTTGAGCAGCACATTGCGATCGTATTTAAGGTTTTGGCCTACTTTCGCTACAGACTCATCTTCGAGCAATGGTTTTAAAGCACCCAGTACTTGCTCTTCACTAAGCTGTTCTGGAGCTCCCATATACGAGTGAGCAAAAGGCACGTAAGCGGCCTCGCCTTCTTCTACAGCGAAACTTAAGCCCACTACTCTTGCCTCCATATAATTAAGAGAGGTGGTTTCAGTATCAAACGCAAAAATCTCGGAACTCTTTAATTTAACCAACCACTTATCAAGGCTTTCTAAGTCCAAAATACACTCATAGTTGGTGTCTATTGCTTGCGCTGGGGTGGCCGAAGCTTCAGTTCCACTTTCAAGCTCCTCAACCCAAGTTTTAAATTCAAATTCAGTAAAGAGAGTTAACAAGCTTTCTTTATCGACACCTTGCGGTTGTAGGGCCTCTATCGATTGCTGCAACTGCAGATCACACTTGATGGTTGCGAGCTCATAAGACAAATAAGCATTGTCTTTATTGTCTTCGAGCTTCTTAGCCATTGTTTTACTACCGCGAAAGCCCAAAGCAGCAATCTCGTCCATGCGGCTGTATATACTGTCTAAACCACCTAAGCCCTGTAATAAAGCTAAAGCGGTTTTCTCACCCACCCCAGGAACACCGGGAATGTTGTCGACTTTATCTCCCATCAGCGCCAAGTAATCGATAATAAGTTCGGGGCCTATACCAAACTTCTCTTCTACCCCGGCAATATCCATTACCGTTTCTGTCATCGTGTTTACAAGCGTGATTTTATCGTTAACCAGCTGCGCCATATCTTTATCGCCCGTAGATACAACAACATCGATACCCTTCTCAGTCGCTTCACGAGTATAAGTGCCGATAACATCATCGGCCTCTACACCATCAACAATAATAAGTGGCAGGCCCATCGCTTTAATAATCTTATGCAAAGGCTCAACTTGAAGGCGCAGGTCATCCGGCATGGGTGGACGATTAGCTTTATATTCGCTGTACATCTCATCACGGAAAGTCTTGCCCTTGGCATCAAAAATGACAGCGACAGGGCTACTAGGGTAGTCCTTTTCTAATCGCTTAAGCATCGCCACCACACCACGAATAGCTCCCGTAGGGAAACCTTCGGTATTACGTAGGTCTGCTTTATACATAGCGTGAAAGGCGCGGTACAAATAAGAGGAGCCATCAACAAGGATCAGTGGAGCAGTAGACATAAAAAGCCAGGCGTTATGGATAGGAGGCGCAAGCATATACAAAAGTGTGCTTCAGTCCGAGTCTGACAAAGCCATTGCCCATTCTTTTATGGCAACAAGGCCCAATATTTATTGCCAAGTACCTCACATCAGTATAAAAAATCGCCAAAGCAAGAAGGGTAACAAACGGTAACAAAATGAGAAGGCGATCACAAAAAACCGATCAAAAAACCAACACCACCTCTGAGAAGCCTATTAACAGTAGCTTTTAGCTCGATCAAAATACAAACACTATAAATTATAAAGAAATTGGGCTTGCATAATCACAACAACATCGTTACCATGGGTAACACAAGGTAACAACTTGTACGAGAGATCTCATATCCGAGGTCATCGGTAACCAACCACCACTCTCACAAAGAGATATTGATATGAAACTTTTAGCCGTACTAAGCGTCTTATTTGTCGCACAAGGTGCACTGGCTGAGGTTGGTACCCAAAATCCAAAAAGCGTAGAAACAACTTCTTCAGTTGATCTCGCATTGGCGGACCAAGGTGCCAGCAATAGCTGGTCAGTAGAGCCCCTGGAATTCCAGGCTACCGCTCATCAAACCGCTGATTTAAACGATCGCGTTGCCGAGATGAACAACAAAATCTCCGTCGATCTAGAAAGTCTTATTGCTGAAAAAGTAGAGTCTGCTTTAGCTCAGTAAGAAAAATAAGCGCCTTAAAGCGCTTTTATAAACATCAGGAAAAATAGATATGACCGCCTATTTTTCCGCTGCACAAGCAGCAGGCTTCGGCCGAGGTCAAGTTTGAAAACGTCTCCACGTTTTGTGGTTTAGTAGGGCTGGGTAGTACTGCTAAACCACACCCCTCTTGGGTAGTAGAGCTGGTAGTGATGCTTACCCATTTTCTTCTACGCCTCGGCAGCAATGTCGGGGTGTTTTTTTATGTGTTACTGTTTAAGCAATCCGTGAACCCCGCTCGTAGGGCTTGAAAATAACGAACATACAAAAACTCTTCAAGCTTAGCGGCCTCTGTCATCTTTTGCCCCATCAGATCAAGCTCAACCAAAGCTAACTCTAAGCGCTCGGCCAGCTTAAACGCTGCTTTCTGCTCATTAATGTCTGCAACCATGCAACTAACCCCATCCATTTGGCTTTTTAACTCATACAAACGACGTAAGCTGAGCTGCTGATCCGGTAAAGCGGCAATTGCAAGACGTTGTTTTAACCCCGTTTCTTCGAGGTAATAAGCCCAAGCATCATGAAAGGCAACAAACTCTAATGGGCTTTGCTGGTAAGCATGAATTGCAACTTGTCGTTCTGTATTTAAATTAAGTAAAAGCTGCTCTAAACGCTTTTCTATTTGCCTGCTGTACTCTGGGTAAATCGCTTGTAAGCGCAATGCGATTAAGCGAGCAATATCCGCCCCGTAACTAAAACTCAACCAAAGGTGGCCTGCCGGCCCGTGATCATGCTTATGATGATCACCGTGCGTAGACTGCTCAAGTTCAGCTCCCAAGGCATCAGATAGAGTAAGCAAATTAGATCTATCAACTTGCTGAGTAACCGCCTTGCTCAATAAGGCTTCTAGCCCTGGCCCTATCCATATAAATAACTTTGCTTGTTTAAGAGTGACTAAGTCCTGAGGCTTTAAAGCATAATAATGGGGAGAATCTGTTGGCCCAAGTAAGGAAGTGCTTACAAGCCCCTCAGGCAAGAGGTCGTTTGTTATTAACTCCAAGGGATGGATAGAATTGACAACGTCAGCCGATGCACAAAAAGACATGGTGCAAAGCAACAAAGATTTAACAAAACAGCGCATTAAGGTAGACGATCCAAAAAGATTCGAGCAGTGGGCCCGCAAATACGTTATATAATATCATACGTTTAATAGAGTCGAGGCCTTCATGCCCTCTCCTACACTGCCCTCAAACCCCAAAGCACCAGAGCGAGCCCAACTTGAACGCTTGTTAAATACTGCCGAAACCATCTGCAATAAAGCGGGGTTTAAGCTAACCGAGCTACGCCGCCAAGTACTGAGTATTATTTGGCTGTATGGCAAGCCTATCGGGGCTTACGACATAATGGCTGAACTTGAGAAAATAAGCGACCGAGAACAAGTTGCACCACCTACAGTTTATCGCAGTGTAGAGTTTCTTTTACAACAAGGGCTCATTCATCGCATACATAGCTTGAATGCATTTATGGCCAAACGCCATTTATTAAAAAACCAAGTTGAGGCGCTGTTTATTTGCCAAAACTGTGGTGAAGCCAGAGAAGTGACCAACCAAGTCTTTCAGCAAGCTATTAATCTCAGTGCCAATGAAATGAAGTTTCACATACAAGGCCAAGCGGTAGAAGTGCTTGGGCAATGCCAAAACTGCCGTAATAAAGGCTCTAAATGAACAAACAAGCCCCTCTGATTCGCTTGAGCAACGTAAGTTTACGTTACGGTAGTAGCACGATTCTTCACAGCATTAATCTTGAGCTACACCGCGGAGAAATTATCAGCATTATTGGCCCTAATGGCGCGGGAAAGAGCTCGTTAATTAAACTCATTGCCGGACTCAATAAAGCCAGTAGTGGTGAGCGGCACATCCAAAACAAAGCCGTATTGGGTTACGTGCCACAGAAGCTTTATATGGATCGCTCTATGCCCATTAAAGTAAGCCGTTTCTTAAGCTTGGCCAGAGCAAGCAAGGCTAATTACCGCACGGCCTTAGCGACTGTAAAAGCCGAGCATCTTTGGTCCAAGCAAATGCACGATTTAAGCGGAGGTGAGTTCCAGCGGGTTTTATTAGCAAGAGCGCTATCACGCCGCCCCGATATTTTGTTACTCGACGAGCCACTTCAAGGGGTTGATTTAACAGGTCAGATAGAGCTTTATGAGTTAATAGGTTCGATTCGCAAAGAGTTCAACTGTGGCATTGCCATGGTCAGCCACGACCTGCACCTAGTCATGGCTCAAACAGATAGGGTTCTTTGTCTTAACGGCCATATCTGCTGTGAAGGCCAACCCGAAAGCGTAAGCCAACACCCAGAATACCTAAACCTTTTTGGTCGCCAAGCCTCACAGAGCATTGCGATTTACACCCACCACCATGACCATCACCACAATCTTCACGGTGATGTCGAAAGCTGCAATAAGTCTTGCCACCATGATTGAGTTAATACTGCCCCCTCTTCTAGCTGGCCTTGTTCTGATAGCCAGCTTATCCCCGCTTGGCTGTTTTGTACTATGGCGACGTATGGCCTTTTTTGGCGACACCATTGCTCACAGCATGCTGATTGGCATTGCTCTAGGTTTGGCTTTAGATATCAACCTCAATTTAGCCATACTCGTATTTGCCAGCATCATTGCAGTTGTGATGGTCTATTTCAGCCGAGGTGGTTTATTACCACGTGATGCTCTACTCAGCATTGTTTCTCATGCAAGCTTGGCTGTGGGCCTGCTGGTAATGAGCCTATTTTCAGATCAAAGGCTCAACCTTATGAACTTCTTAGTGGGCGATATTCTTAGTGTTAGTTGGCAAGAGGTGGGTATTGCCGCCGTTGTATCTCTAGCGGCTTTAGCTCTGTTAATCTACTTCTGGAGGGCCCTGCTTGGGCTTGTGATCAACCGAGACTTAAGCCAAGTTGAAGGTGACAATAGTGCCTTTCTTAATACCTTGTTAATGCTTATCACCGCTATCGTGATAGCCATTGCTGTACGTATAGTCGGAGTGTTATTAATCACTGCTCTTATGGTGATCCCTGCAGCATCAGCTCGCTTAATTAGCCGCTCACCTGAAGCAATGGCCTTGCTTAGCGTTATTTATGGCTGCCTTTCTTTATTTCTTGGTTTAGCGCTGTCATTTTTCTATAACAGCGCCACCGGCCCCACGATTGTTAGCGTAGCTGCACTTTTACTCGCACTCACAGCATGTGCTCAACTAGCGTTTACAAAACGAAGCTAAAGCTTATTACTCTTGCATGTACTTATTTTTTATTTCAACATAATTACTCGCCGAATAGCGGAAAAAGCTAAGCTCTTTTTCGCTTAAAGCGCGGGCTTTCTTACAAGGGCTACCCACATATAGATAGCCGCTTTCGAGCTGCTTACCAGGTGGCACTAAGGCGCCAGCAGCAACAACCACCTCATCAGGCACAAGAGCACCATCTAATACCGTCGAATTAATGCCGATAAGCACTCGACTACCGACTGTGCAGCCATGTAAACAAGCACCGTGACCGATGGTTACGTCATCACCAATGATTAAGGGATGGCCCTCAGGGTTATAGTCACTGGCGTGAGTAATATGAAGCACAGCGTTATCTTGCACACTAACGCGCTCACCTATACGAACATAATGCATATCACCGCGCACAACAGCACAAGGCCAAACAGAGCTATCAGCTCCAATTTCAACATCACCGATAATAACGGCGCTTTTATCAACAAAAACGGACGCTTCAATTTGGGGACTGCTACCAGCAAAATTACGCACTGCGGGGCTTAAGGCTTCTTGACTCATAGATTGGGACATTTGTTAATTAAAAATGTACTATGCCGCCACTCAGGCATGTAGGCAAGAATCGAGGTCAAAAGTGCTAAAAGCAAGTCACAAGAAACGTTTTATTGCCGGAGCTGTATGCCCGGCCTGTAAACAAGAGGATAAGATTCAGCTCTGGCTAGAAAACGGCCTTAATGTCTTTCAATGCGTCAGTTGTGGGCACCGCGAAGAACAGGCTGTCGATGGCAGTTCTACGCAAGCCAAACAAGATGAGAGCCAGCCTCTACGCTTTGTAAATGCTGGCGATAAGTAAGCACTACTTATAGAGAACGATCTAATGCAAGGCATAGTGGGAAGGGCTGTAACTAACCTTTAGCTCAATAGCGGAGTCACCCGCTAGGCAAGGCCAATCTTCAAGAATATTTCTAAAACCATCGGTTTTATGAAGGCTGATGTAATTCAAAAAAGCATCACTCTCAAACACCTTTGTATCTTCAAATAAGACATCGATGTGGTAGTGCACAGCTAGATCAAGCTCATTTGAGAATTCATCTCCTAATAAGCTATGCACAATAATATTGCTAAGAGTCATATCCATCGGCGTCAAAGGAATGCCGTGCTGTAGAAGTATCCGATCATTAACCTCTTCCATTAAACGGTGGGCGTAATAGGCTTCATCGATTAGAGCCTCAATACCTCTGTGCTCATCGAGTAGTTCAGGTGGACGACTAAAGAATTGTTGTGCACTACGTATTAGAGCCCCAACAAACTCCTCTAGCTTTGCTTGCTCTGCGACATGCAACAAAGCATCTAAGAAAGCGGGCACGTGCTCTACATATTGCTGCAGAAACTGCTGTAAAGACTCTTCTCTCTGCTCACCAGGAAGGTTGATCGATCGGTGAAGACGAGACAGGCGCTCACTCACAAAAGCCTTTAAGCTAAGCTGCTTTTCATCACGCGCATGGGCTTCATTGATAATGCGCCTTATCTCTTGTATCGAGTCTTGACTCATAATGTCACGCCGAAATAGTTACGGTTACTGGCATTCCCTTGTGATTCAGCCTTCCCTGAGTAAAGTAAGACAACAAGATAAGCCAAAAGCTCCTCCTGATGTAAGGTATTTCAATTAAGCTTATGACAAATTTTAATTAAAACAATAACTAGCGCGCCATATAGCTTAAAACACTCAAGTACCTAAAAACCATAACTAAAACGCTTACAAGTAAGACTTTATTGAGTCTTACTATCGACTGCCTATTCAAAGCAAGCCTAACAAGCACGACCTATCACCATTTGAGACAAGTCATAAGTTTCACAGACATAAACATGCTTCTACAAACAGAAATATTCACTTCAAAATAATAGAAAGCTAAGAGATTCTGACTAAGCTTAGAAATACAGGCACTGCATAGGTTCCAACTATTTTGACAGTGTCTTAGACAGGCATATTTTCAACATCATAAGCCTGTAAAGCACTCAAAGAACCCCAAACACAAGACGCAGTTTATAGGCTTAAAGGTGATATATGACAGCAACAATTGGCTTTAACATAAAATGGAAATTAACCGCCTTTGCTGGGTTTTTCTTGCCTATATTAATCAGTTTAGGATTTTGGCAACTAGAGCGCGCTAAAGTCGAATCGTATTTATCGACTCAGTTGCAAATTCAACAAGGGCAAGAGGCGATGCCCATTAGCTCTGTACTCGCAGAGCTCTATACAAAAACCAAAGATCAGCTTCAGTTTCAGCCTGTTACAGCTTCTGGTTCTTATATGAGCAATTATTACTGGCTCAAAGAAGGTCGTACAATTAAAGGGGCTAAAGGCTTCCATGTATTGATGCCTATGCAGCTTGGTAACGGCCCCGTTGTACTCGTTGATAGAGGCTGGATTGCTGAAAATAAAGGTCAGGCCATCCCTTTTCAAACACCAACAATGTCTTTAAAGCTAATGGGATACATAGATATTCCTGTTGAAACAACAAACTTTCAAAGCCAAGAAAAAAATCAAAGTACATGGCCTAAATATATCAACGATATTGATATGAAAAAAATGAGTGCGCAACTCGGAAAAACCATCGTACCAACCATGTTGGTACTCAATAGCGACCAAAACAGCGCCTTTATACCTGCACCTAATGAACTGACTTTAAACCCCGCTCGACACAGAGTTTATGCGGCGCAATGGTTTGCTTTAGCCATGTTGTTAATTGTGGGCTGGTTTTATACCAACCTAGGTCGGCAAGTCGCAGACGACAAACGAGCCTGATTTTTAATTATAAAAAAGCCCCTTGTTAAATCTTATTAAAAGGGGGCTTTTATAAAAGTGACTAAGATTCTGCCTTCATCGCTTCAAATACAGGTGCAACATCAGGCATCTGGCCCCGCCATAAACGAAAACTTTCTGCTGCTTGCCCAACTAACATACCTAAACCATCGGCAATATGCTGACAGCCTAGCTGACGAGCCCAGCGCATGCACGCTGTATCTTCTTTGGCATACACCATGTCATAAACCGCTGTTCCAGTGCCAATAATATTATCAGGCAATATTGGCATCTCACCACTTAAACCCGCTGAGGTCGCATTAATAATCAGATCAAATGCAGCTTGTTTTTCTAAAGCCATAAATGAGCTAGCTTCGATATTTCCATAGGCTGAAAAACGCTCTGCAAGTGCTTCTGCCTTGCTTACAGTTCTGTTGGCAATCGTGATACTTTGAGGACCTTCTTTCAGTAAAGGTAATAAAACACCTTTAACAGCACCACCAGCTCCCAAGACCAAAATGCGTTTATTTTTAATTACCCACTCTAAGCGCGTGCTGATATCAAATACCAAGCCGGCACCATCAGTATTATCACCGGTAATAGTACCGTCATCATTCATAATCAAGGTATTTACAGCTTCTGCCAACTGAGCCCGCTCACTCAAGTTATCGGCCAAAGCAAAGGCTTTCTCTTTAAAAGGTACGGTTACATTCATACCTTTACCACCTACGCTGGCAAAACTTTTTACTGCTTGGTCAAAATCACTTTCTTCTAATAGTAATTTATCGTAATTAAGCTTTTGCCCAGTTTGATCGGCAAACTGCTGGTGAATTTCAGGGCTTTTACTATGCGCAATAGGATTACCAACAACTAAATATTTATCCATTAAACCCACTCTTTATGTATTAAATAGTCACTATATAATTTGTGTTCTTCGCTGCCCTCTTCCGGATGCCAGTTATAATCCCAGCGAACTAGAGGGGGCATACTCATTAAGATGCTTTCTGTGCGGCCGCCAGACTGCAAACCAAATAAGGTGCCTCTATCATAAACAAGATTAAATTCTACGTAACGGCCACGGCGATAAAGCTGAAACTCTCTTTGCTTTTGACTGTACTCATCATGTCTGCGGCGCTCAACAATAGGCACATAGGCCTCACAAAAACTGTCACCAACAGCCTGCATTAAGCGAAACGAATCATCAAAACCAAGCTCGTTTAAATCGTCAAAAAACAAACCTCCGACGCCTCTAGGTTCTTGCCTGTGTTTTAGGTAAAAATAATCATCGCACCAACGCTTATACTTTTGATAAAGGCCTTCGCCAAAGTCATTAAGTGCTGTTTTTGCAGTCTTATGCCAGTGAATACAATCTTCATCGTTACCGTAATACGGAGTAAGGTCATAACCTCCACCAAACCACCAAACAGGTTCAGCTCCGTCTTTTTCAGCAATAAAAAACCTTACGTTAGCATGACTCGTTGGCACTTTAGGATTGTGCGGGTGAAGAACTAAAGAAACCCCCATGGCCTCAAAACGACAACCTTCGAGCTCGGGTCTATGAGCGGTTGCAGAGCGTGGCATGGAAGCGCCCATTACATGACTAAAGTTAACCCCACCTTTTTCAAATACAGCACCGTCACTGATAACTCGCGATTCACCGCCACCGCCTTCTTCTCTCTGCCAGCTGTCTTTTATAAAACGAGCCTGACCATCAACCGTTTCTAAGGCTTTACAAATATCATCTTGTAAACGGCGTAGATAACGCAGTACCGCGTGTTTATCGGGTTGGCTCATAAGGGACCTTCATAGAGGAAAATAGTTGTATTAGCGAAGACGCTCGCCACTAGCGGCATTGATTATACGCGAAGCCCCTCGATTTGCTGCGATAGCTCCAGGGCTAATACATATGGCTTGATTGCGAAAATAATGCCTTACCTTGGTACTGTTTAAAGCCGAAGGTAAGCCCGCAGGATTAGCTGAAGTCGACACAATGGCTCCCCCGGCAAGAGCACTTAATGCGGACACAACAGGATGAGAACTAATACGGATAGCGACTAGATTACTATCTCCGCTTATAAAATTGGGGACTCGCCCCTTGTGTTCCACGAGCCAAGTTGTTGCCACATCAGTTGGGCTAATAACTCGTTTTTGTATAGAGACATCAGCATCCTTGAGCAAAAAAGAGAAATCCTCTGCTCTACCTGAAATCAAAATCAGACCTTTGTGTACAGGCCTACTTTTGAGTTTCAAAATAGTTTCTACAGCGTGCTGGTTCTCAGGATCACAACCTAAACCCCAGACCCCTTCAGTTGGGTATGACACAACACCACCGGCACGAATAACTCGAGCGCAATGTCGAATTCTGGGGTTAGCTAGGTAGTTCAAAAGACAATGGCTCCAATTCTAGCAAGCAAAGCCCTAACTCTTATTGAGAACGACTTTAGTCATAACTAACTATGCTTGGTGAGTTTAGGGCGAGAAATTACGCAATAAGCTAAAAAAACTCAAGCCCTAAAGGCGAACATAACCAAGCCCAAGATTTTCAATATGACCAGCTAGTTCAAGCTCTAAGAGTATCCGGCTCAGCTCACTGATACTTAAATCGCCTCGATGCCTAATCAAATCAAAGCTGGTTGACTCCCAACCTATGCTTTCTAACACTCTAAGCTCAAGCCCTTTTAATTGATCTAGGCCATTCTCGCTCTCCTTGCCTCCCTTGTCTGTATTAAAAAGCTGCTGCTGAAACCAAGCCTGCCAATGAGCTAAAGCATCAATCACATCTTGGGCAGACTCAACCAATGCCGCTCCTTGTTTTATCAAAGCATGGCAGCCCCGACTATTTTCATTTCTAACGGAACCGGGTACAGCAAAGACCTCTCTATCTTGCTCTAAAGCCAAACGAGCACTGATCAATGAGCCACTTTTTAACGCGGCCTCAATCACCAAGGTTGCTACACTAAGGCCAACGATAATGCGATTACGCTGAGGAAAGTGGTAACTCATAGCTTTTTTAGTAAGCGCCAACTCACTCACAAGAGCACCGCCCTGCTGAACAATATTTTCAGCAAGTAGTCTATGGCGCTGAGGATAGATACTCAACAAACCAGATCCCAGTACAGCAATCGTTGCCGCTCCTTGCGCTAAGCCGCTCGGTTTTGAGGCCGCATATAAAGCGCCTTGATGGGCTTGACCATCAATACCCAGAGCAAGGCCACTGGTCACCACAAATCCCGAACTCGCCAACTGAGCTGCAAATTCAGCTGCTAATTCACACGCCGTTGGACTCGCCTTTCGTGCGCCGACAATGGCAATTTGAGGCAAACTCAGAGCCTCTACATTTCCGCGAATATAGAGTAAAGAAGGTGGACAAGGGCTTTGTTTTAAGAGCGCAGGATAATGTTTATGCTCCATATGAACGACTTCAATATCATGTTGTTCGCATAGGGCCAGCTCCTTTTCAACCTGCGAGGCTAAGTCCCCCTTAGCAAGTTTAAACTGATTAAATAAGCTTAAGGCCTCTTGGCTTAAGATCTTAGCTAAGTCCTTTTCAGAGGCAGAAAAAATGGAAACGTAGCTTGGCCAATGCTGCCACAACTTAGAGAATGTGCCAGGGCCAATAGAGGGGAGAAGGTGTAAAGCCAGTGCTTGGCGTAGTAGATCGCTCATAAACCATCCTTGATTTAGAGATCAAAGCCACATCCTTGTGGCTTGTTTAGCTATTTATAGCTACGGGTTGCGAACAATGTCCTCAACTCGTATACCTTGGTCAGCATCAAGTACTAAAGCCATACTGACCTTCTCAAAAGTACGGAATACCATGATCAAACCAGCACGTTCATCAGGTAGTTTTACCTTGCCGCCAGTGACTCGATCTTTGATATAAGAGCCACGCTTGTAGATGGCTAATACATCACCGGTTTTCATTTCTTCACGCTGGCCTCGGTTAATGACAACAATGTCTAACTTACCAACGGTACTAACACCACCTTCAACAGCAAGAATTTCACCTTCAATATCAACATCGGGAGACGAAGGGAAAAATGTGGATTCAATGGAGCGCTCTTCTTCACGCAGAAGTCGATCACCAATACGCATTTCTTCTGTGGTGCGGGTCACCAGCATCGTTGAAATCTCACCTTCAACATTCTCGATAACACCAGAACCAATATCTATTGCTTGAACCCCTAAGAATTCATCGGTGACAGGGTCCATGTAAACTTCACCTTGGCGATAAACACCATAACCTGAGCGCTCACCTTCAACCTCACCGCGAACATAAGCACGGTCACCAGCGCCTACAACCAAGTGTTCTTGTGCCCCACTGATAACATAAGGCGACATTTCTAACTCTTCTTTGCCTACTACTCGGCTGCGAGATAAGAAACTATTAATTTCATCTAGAGGGATGGTCTCAATCGCTTCACCAGCGCTGATGACATGAGCTTTAGGCTCAAGCTTATATATACGACCAGAGGTATCCAGTGTTAAACGCTTTTTGCCATCAACATAAATAAGGCGAATAGCATCACCAGGATAAATGAGGTGAGGATTTTTAATCTGGGCATTCACATGCCAAATCTCAGGCCAAAGCCACGGATTTTTTAAGAAGCTTTCCGAGATATCCCACAAGGTATCGCCCTTTACAACAACATGCGTTGTTGGCATATCGTTCTGCCACTGAGGCTCTTCCGCACTCAAAGCCCCACTCAAGGCCAGTGCAGCTATCATTCCTGTTAGATACTTTCTCATTACTTAATGTCCCATAGTATTCGGCGGCGTAGTCAGAAATCGGTATACTGTGTTCTGAACCCAATTTTCCCTGAGCCCAATGACTAAAGCCCTCAGCTAATACCGCATCGCGGAGTATTAACGGAGCTAGGCACTGAATCGCTTACGAAAATTCAGTATAAACCCTTCTCCATCATAATGTTAGCTGGGAAACTTAGGTAAGAACTAGAAGTTTGTCACGTAATGGCACTATTAGAGATATTAGAATTTCCAAATCCCCAACTTCGTACCGTCGCGACCGAGGTCAAGACCGTAGATGACAGCATTCGTAAGCTAATCGACGATATGTTTGAAACCATGTACGAAGCTCCCGGTGTCGGCCTAGCTGCTACCCAAATTAACGTTCACAAGCGCGTCATTGTTATTGATGTTAGTGAAGAAAAGAACGAGCCGCTGGTTTTTATTAACCCCAGTGTAGAAGTACTCGATAAAACCGAGTACAGCTATGAAGAAGGCTGCCTTTCTGTGCCTGGCTTCTACGAAGAAGTCACTCGCCCAGAGCGTGTACGTGTTAGCGCCTTAGACCGAGATGGCAAAGAGTTCAGCATCGAACCAGAGGGTCTATTAGCGGTATGTATTCAGCACGAAATAGATCATCTTAATGGTAAGTTGTTTGTTGATTACATCTCCAACATTAAGCGCCAACGTATTCGCAAAAAACTAGAAAAACAGCACCGCGCTCGCGGTTAAGGTAGAGCATGGCTCTCAATATCATTTTTGCTGGCACACCCGTTTTTGCAGAGCGTCACTTAGACGCTCTTATAAAAAGCGAGCACAACATTGTTGCCGTTTACAGCCAACCCGACCGACCTGCAGGTCGTGGTAAAAAACTAACAGCCAGCCCAGTGAAGCAGCTAGCTTTGCAACATGAGATACCTGTATTACAACCTCTAAGCCTTAAAACAGAAGATGCTCAACAAGAACTAAACAACTTTGATGCAGACCTGATGGTTGTCGTTGCTTACGGCTTGATCTTGCCACAAGCAGTACTTGATAGCCCACGCTTCGGCTGCCTTAATGTGCACGGTTCTATCCTGCCTAGATGGCGAGGTGCAGCGCCTATACAAAGAGCAATCGAAGCCGGAGACCATGAGAGCGGTGTCACAATTATGCAAATGGACGAAGGTTTAGATACCGGCGCCATGCTGCTTAAAAAGACTTGCTCAATATCAGCAACAGAGACCAGCGCCTCTTTGCATGACAAACTCGCCGACATCGGCCCTCAAGCCTTACTTGAGACAATAAATGCTATCGAAACTAAGACACTCAATAGCGAAGCACAAGATGATAGCTTGAGTAATTACGCCGCCAAGATTGAAAAATCTGAAGCGCAGATTAGCTGGCAAGAAGATGCCCAGCTTATCGATAGACGTATACGCGCTTTTGTCCCCTTCCCTGTTTGTTACAGTGAATTAGCAGGGCAGCGCTTTAAGATTCACAAAGCCAAACCAAGCGCTGAAACAGTTGCTAAACGCCCCGGTGAGCTTAAGTTACAAGGCCAAAGCTTATTTGTGCAATGCGGTAAAGGCAGCTTAGAGCTGATCACCGTGCAAGCACCGGGGAAAAAAGCAATGCCAAGCCAAGACTGGCTAAATGGCCTGGGTTTCAAATTACCCGCCAACGAGTTTGACTCTTAATATGAATGTTCGCGCAGCAGCGGCTAAAACATTAAGCCCAATACTCAAAGAAGAAGCGTCCTTACAAAGCCATTTTGATGACGCAGCTGAAAAAATCCCCGCTCAAGATAGAGCCCTGTTCCACACTCTTGTTTATGGCTGTTTACGACACTATGAGTGGCTGGATTTTATTAGCCAGCAACTGCTAAGCAAAAAGCTAAAAAATAAAGACAGCGATGTTAAAGCTCTTATTTTGCTTGGTATTTATCAGCTTGAATTGATGCGAACACCGGATCACGCAGCTATTAGCGAAACCGTACAAGCAGCGGTAAAGCTAAAAAAACCTTGGGCAAAAAATTTAGTTAATGCGGTACTGCGCAACTTTGTTAGAGAACGCGACAACATACTTAACAAAACTGCCAATTCCGACGAAGCCCAGCACAACTGCCCACAGTGGTTGCTTGAAACTCTCAAGCAAGACTGGCCTAAAACATGGCCAACTATTGTCGCAGCCATGGCAGAACAAGCCCCTCTGACTTTGCGCACGAATACACTACGCCAAAACCGAGAGCAGCTTCAAGAGCTGTTAAGCAAAAGCGATATTGACTGTCAGCCTACGTCCTATAGTAATGTCGGTATCATCAGCTCATCACCAAAGGTATTCGAGCTAGATTGCTTTAAAGACGGCTGCTTTAGCGTGCAAGATGAAGCCGCTCAACTGAGTGCTTCATTATTACAGCTTGAAGCCGGTCAACGAGTACTTGACGCCTGTGCCGCCCCCGGCGGTAAAAGCACACATATTCTTGAGCAGCAACCCGAACTCAAACAGCTAGTGAGTCTGGAAATAGATGCTAAGCGCGCTGAGCGTATGCAGCAAAACTTCGAGCGCCTAAAACTACAGCAAAGAGCAACAATTCAAGTAGCCGATGCCGCCAATTTAAATCAGTGGTGGGATAAACAACCCTTTGATCGAATTTTATTGGATGCGCCTTGTAGCGCCAGCGGCATTATTCGTCGTCACCCAGATATTAAACGACTGCGCCGCAGCGATGACCCTGCGCAACTTAGCTCTCTGCAAGAACAATTATTAAAGCAACTTTGGCAATGTTTAAAACCAGGTGGTATTTTGCTTTATGCGACCTGTTCTATTTTTAAGCGTGAAAACGAACAGCAAATAGCTCAATTTTTGCAAACACAAAAAGACGCAAAGCATCTCGAGATAAATGCTACTTGGGGTGAAAAACGCAGCTTTGGTCGACAACTCTTTCCCACTAAGGGAGCCCATGACGGCTTTTATTATGCTTGTTTAATAAAAGATCAGGAGATCTAGAGCAGGATGAAAATCATTATTCTCGGGGCAGGACGCGTTGGCGGTACCCTAGCCACACACCTGAGTAGTGAAGCCAATGACATTACCGTTATCGATAGCGAAGACGGTCGTTTGCGCTCTTTACTCGATCGCATTGATATTGGTGTTGTAAACGGTCACGCCTCTCACCCTGAAGTATTAATGCAGGCCGGTATTGAAGATGCTGACATGCTGATTGCAGTAACGGGTATTGATGAAATTAATATGCTCGCTTGCCAAATCGCCCACAGCCTTTTTAGAACCCCGACGAAAATTGCTCGAATACGGGCCCCCGAATACGCAAGCTATGAAGGCCTCTATGGTGACAACGCAATGCCAGTTGATGTCATTATTAGCCCAGAGCAACTTGTTAGTGATCATATAAGTCGCTTAGTAAAGCAGCCTGGCGCCTTACAAGTGATGGATTTTGCAAAAGGCGTTGTCCAGCTGGTTGCCGTACGCGCTTATTTTGGCGGCCCTTTAGTTGGCCAAGAATTACGCTACATACGCCAGCATATTCCTAATATTGATACTCGAGTAGCGGCCATTTATAGAAAAAATCGCGCCCTGCTCGCCAGCGGTAATACAGTTATTGAAGCTGATGATGAAGTCTTTTTTATTGCAGCAAAAGAAGATATTCGCACCGTAGTAAGCGAATTTAGACGTGCAGACCGCCCTTATAAACGTATTATTATTGCAGGTGGCGGTAATATTGGTATGCGTCTAGCTAGGCAACTCGAAACGCAATATTCCGTTAAGATTATTGATAATAATGCCGCACGCTGCGACTACCTCGCTGAAAACCTTAACAATACCGTTGTTCTAAAAGGTAATGCTTCCGATCAGGAATTACTCACAGCAGAAAACATTGAAGATACCGATGTTTTCCTTTGTGTAACTAATAGTGATGAAGCCAATATTATGAGCTCGATGCTAGCTAAAAAGCTTGGTGCTCATAAGGTAATAACTCTGATCAATAAACATGCCTATGTCGACTTGGTTCAATTTAGCGACATTGACATTACCGTCTCACCTCAGCAGGTCACCATTGGTACATTACTCACACACGTCAGACGTGGTGATATTGTTAATGTTCACAGCCTCCGCCGAGGTGCTGCAGAAGCCATTGAAGTTGTCGCCCACGGGGATGAGAAGAATTCCAAAGTAGTTGGTAAAGCCATTGAGGATATCGATCTTCCTGAAGGAGCAATGATCGGTGCGATTGTTCGAGAATACCAAGATAAAGACGAGACCCTTCAAGAAGTACTTATTGCTCATGACGATCTCATTATTCTCAGCGGTGATCACGTTATCGTCTTTGTGGTCGACAAACGCTATACCCGAGACATAGAACGACTTTTCCAAGTCGGTTTTACTTTTTTCTGATTCATTTAGGCTGGCAGAAATGTACTACGCAGTTATTTCAAAAATTCTCGGCATATTATTAATGCTGTTTAGCCTAACTCTACTGCCACCCGCTTTTGTTTCACTTTATTACGCAGATGGCACCCACGTTAGCTTTTTTATTAGTTTTGCCATTAGTTTTGCAACCGGCCTTGCTGCGTGGATGCCTGTTTATAGAGAACGAAAAGATCTGCGCACTCGTGATGGTTTTTTAGTTACAGCATTATTTTGGCTGGTACTGGGTAGTTTTGGGGCTTTGCCCTTTATTCTTGCTGACTCCCCATCCTTAAGTATCGTTGATGCCATGTTTGAAAGTATCAGTGGTTTAACCACAACTGGCGCAACTATTCTTACTAATATCGATTCTTTACCTAAGGCAATTTTATATTATCGGCAGCAATTACAGTGGCTTGGTGGCATTGGTATTATTGTTATTGCGGTAGCTATTTTACCCATGCTTGGCATCGGTGGCATGCAGCTATACAGGGCTGAAACTCCAGGTCCAGTGAAAGATAGTAAGTTAACCCCTAGAATAACTGAAACAGCTAAGGCCTTATTTTTAATTTATTTAAGCTTAACGATCGCTTGTGCAACAGCATACTGGCTTGCGGGTATGACCATGTTTGATGCCATTGGTCACGCTTTTTCAACCGTTGCTATTGGGGGGTTTTCTACTCACGACCAGAGCATGGCTTTTTTTGATAGCCCCGCTATTTTAATTGTTTCAATGGTCTTTATGGTGCTTGCCGGTATTAACTTTGCGCTGCACTTTTTTGCTTGGCGAGCCAAAAGTATCAGTCATTATTTTTTCGACCCCGAATCACGATTCTACATGGGAATGATTACTTTTGGTCTCATCGTAACCGTGACCTACCTTTGGCACAGTGGTACTTATGAACTCGAAACAGCGGCTCTTTATGGCAGCTTTGAGCTCATATCAATATTAACCACTACCGGATTTGGTGTGGCTGACTTCAGTGCTTGGCCAACTTTTTTGCCGATGTTTATTTTCTTATTTGCCTTTATGGGTGGCTGTGCCGGTTCCACAGGTGGCGGCATTAAGATGATCCGAATCTTATTGATTATCAAACAAGGCGCGCGAGAGATTCACAGGCTGATTCATACCAACGCTATTGTGCCTGTAAAGATTGGTAAAAAAATTGTATCAGATCGAGTAATAGATGCTGTTTGGGGCTTTTTCTCCATGTATGTACTGGCATACATAATCTTGTGCTTGTTATTACTTGCCACCGGCATGGACTTTCTCACAGCCTTTAGCGCAGTTGGTGCGAGCATTAACAACTTAGGCCCAGGCCTTGCGGATGTAAGTGCACATTACGGCTCTATTAGTGATTCAGCAAAATGGCTGTTATGTTTTGCTATGTTATTAGGTCGTTTAGAAGTGTTTACGCTTTTGGTGTTATTTTCACCAATGTTTTGGCGACGCTAGCTAAAGAGAGCTATAAGCTAGCGCCTGTAAAATGCTTTACCTTCACCTCCAACAGGCTGCTTTTTAAAACGCTTATACTCCCACTGGTATTGCTCTGGACACTCAAGTACTAAAGCTTCGACACTTTTATTTAAGCCAACTAAGCTCTCTTGCTGATCTTCACTGTAAATAAGCTCATCGGGTTTGCGTAAACGAATTTCAAAACCGCCATCTACTCGGCAGGCATAGG
Organism: Agaribacterium sp. ZY112; assembly: GCF_041346925.1. Taxonomy (NCBI): domain Bacteria; kingdom Pseudomonadati; phylum Pseudomonadota; class Gammaproteobacteria; order Cellvibrionales; family Cellvibrionaceae; genus Agaribacterium; species Agaribacterium sp. ZY112. Next base: position 921,930 of record NZ_CP166840.1, read on the forward strand.
CCATAATGATTTCACAGCCAGTGCGTTTAATTAAGCCATGGATCAAGCTCATCGTATAAGCAGGCAGTGTAAAAAAGGGGGCGTATTCACCACTGCCTTCATCAGGTACTTGATCAGGTAAAATACCGCTTATCTGACCTTTTTTTAAACGTCCTAACAAAGCTGCCACACCACGAGCAGTGGTAGGTACCAGCTGCGCACCGCTTGCTTCCCGACTGTGCTTAACAAAGTCTTCCAACCATTGTTGTTTAGGGGGCTGATACAAACTACTCACATCACCATAAGCCGGTAGACACTTACCAAGTACTTCCCAGTTCCCAAGATGAGGGCCAACAACAATGACACCTTTAGCAGCTTCTACAGCATTTTTTAATAACTCTTCGCCATCAATTTTTAATACCCGCTTATTGAGCCAAGCTTGATTTCTATGCCATACAAGCAGCATCTCTAGAGCAACCTTGCCTGTTTCTTTAAGGCTTTGCTTAGCTAGTTTTCGCTGTTCTTCTTTACTTAAGTTGGGTAAACATCGCTCTATATTTTTTTCGGTAACCCAGCGCTCTCGGCCATTTATAAGCCAAGCCGTAGCACCAAAAAATGAACCCAAGCCCCTTGCAACAAACAAAGGCAAAGATCCTAAAAGCTGCAAGCCAGCAAAACTACATTTACGAATAAACGGTGATGAAGCCACAAGTCTTCCCTAGAAAAATTCAGACGCTTAGTTTGCCAGAAAAGCGCCAAGTTCTCGATTCAAACACTTATTTTTAATCTTCGCTCTTAAAGCCTAGCTTCGACCGTGACGGTTCTTGTTTGAAAGGGCTATAATTGCGCCCTTTGTCGGCGCAGCATCCTTCACTGGATAATAGTTAGTACTCACTTCTAGTGCGCTACCACTACAAACATTTTAGATAGGTAATACAGTGTCTGACGTAGACGTAAGCACCTTTCAGGGTTTAATTCTTGCCCTGCAAAAATATTGGGCCGAACAAGGCTGTGTTGTACTGCAACCCGTAGACCTTGAAGTCGGTGCCGGTACTTTTCACTCAGCAACGTTCTTGAGAGCTATTGGCCCTGAAAACTGGAGCAGCGCTTACGTTCAGCCATGCCGACGCCCTACCGATGGCCGCTACGGTGAAAACCCTAACCGTCTACAACACTATTACCAATTCCAGGTTGTACTCAAACCTTCGCCTAGCAATATCCAAGAGCTATATCTAAACAGCTTGAAACACCTTGGTCTCGACCCGCTCAAACACGATATTCGCTTTGTAGAGGATAACTGGGAAAGCCCTACTCTTGGTGCTTGGGGTCTAGGCTGGGAAGTGTGGTTAGACGGCATGGAAGTCACTCAGTTTACCTATTTCCAACAAGTAGGTGGTATTGAATGCTACCCGGTAACAGGTGAAATCACCTACGGACTTGAACGTATTGCAATGTATTTGCAAAACGTTGACTCCATTTACGACTTGGTTTGGACCATTGGCCCTGATGGTAAAGCGGTAAGCTATGGTGATGTCTTCCATCAAAACGAAGTTGAAATGTCTGCCTATAACTTTGAGCACGCTGACACAGAGTTTTTGTTTACGAGTTTTGACAAATATGAAAGCGAAGCACAACGTCTCATTGAATTGGGCTTACCTTTACCAGCTTATGAGCTAGTTATTAAAGCTAGCCACAGCTTCAACCTATTGGATGCACGTAGCGCAATTTCCGTCACTGAACGTCAACGATTTATTTTACGCGTACGCACATTGGCGCGCAGTGTCGCTCAAGCCTATTTTGATGCTCGTTTAAAACTCGGCTTCCCCCTAGCTGACGAAGCCCTTCGCGACGAAGTCATCACTCGCCACCAAGCAGAAACAAAGGACGCCTAAGATGAGCAGTAATTATCTATTTGAATTAGGCACTGAAGAGCTGCCACCCAAATCACTAAGCACTTTGAGCCAAGCTCTATGCAAGGGTGTAGAACAAGGTTTAAAGGTTTTAGGTTTACATTTTGAAAGCTTTGAACCTTTTGCAAGCCCGCGTCGGCTTGCTTTTATTATTAAAGGCTTAGATGAACAAACGCCTATTACAGAGTTAGAACAGTTTGGCCCTCCAGCTAAAGTTGGCTTTGATGCTGAAGGCAAACCTACCAAAGCGGCTCTGGCTTTCTGCCAGCGCAACGGTGTTGCTATTGAAGATATTACAGTTGCCTCTGATGGTAAAGTTGACAAACTTCTATGCAAAGTAAAAAAAGGGGGTGAGCTTACCGATGCCCTATTGCCAACGATTATTGAAAAAGCTTTAGCCGAGTTGCCTATTGCCAAGCGTATGCGCTGGGGGGCAAGCCGCACAGAGTTTGTACGCCCTGTTCAATGGCTTGTTTTCTTAAAAGACAGTGACATTGTCGATTGCAATTTATTAGGTGCACAGGCGGGTCGTATTACACGCGGTCATCGCTTCCTTGGTCAGGCTAAAATTGAACTAGCTGATGTTAATAGCTATCAAAACGCCCTATTAGAACAGGGTAAAGTTGTTGCCGATTTCAATGCTCGACGCTCTATGATTCAGCAGCAAGTTCAAGAGGTTGCTGTAGAGATCAACGGAACAGCTGTTATTGATAGCGATCTACTAGATGAAGTCACAGGTTTAGTTGAATGGCCAGTTGCTTTAAGCGGCTCTTTTGATAAAGAGTTTTTGCAAGTTCCAGCAGAAGCGCTTATTAGTTCAATGAAAGAGCATCAAAAGTATTTTCATGTCGTAAATGATAATAATGAACTACTGCCTTATTTTATTACGATATCTAACATTGAAAGTGACGACTATTCAGCAATAAAACAAGGCAACGAAAAAGTTATTCGCCCTCGCTTAGCTGATGCAGCTTTCTTTTTTGAAACAGATAAGAAAAGCAGCTTAGAGTCACGCAGAGAAAAATTAAAGACTGTTGTTTTCCAAGCCAAGCTTGGCAGCATTTTTGATAAAACTGAGCGCATTAAGCATTTAAGTATTTTTATAGCCAAGCAATTAAAACTTGAATCTAACGATGCGGTTCGCGCAGCAGAGCTTTGTAAGAGCGATTTAGTCAGCGCCATGGTTTATGAGTTTCCAGAGCTACAAGGTATCGCTGGTTATCACTACGCATTAAACGATGCTGAAAACCAAGAAGTCGCTACAGCTATTAACGAACATTATTTGCCCAAATTTGCGGGTGATAAACTACCAAGTACTAACACAGCTGCAATCGTTGCGCTCGCAGATCGCATTGATACCATTGTAGGTATTTTTGGTATTGGCCAAATCCCAACGGGCTCAAAAGATCCATTTGCACTTCGTCGTGCCTCTGTTGCAGTTTTGCGCTTATTGGTTGAGCTGGAATTCAGCTTAGATTTAAAGGCCTTATTAGAACAAGCAGCAAAACAGTTCAACAATATTACAGACCAACAAGCCGTTGTAACTGAGGTTCAGAATTATATTATCGAACGCTTTAAAGCTTGGTATGAAGAAGCAGGTATTGCGGCAGAAGTATTCCAAGCAGTCAGTGTAAAAGACCTAAGCGTTCCTTTGGATATTCATCGTCGCGTATTAGCTGTTAGCGAGTTTAGTAAGGGTGATGACGCAGAAGCCTTAGCTGCCGCCAATAAGCGTGTTGCCAATATTCTTGCGAAACTTGATAGTGACGCACCAACAACTGTTGATAGCGAGCTATTACAAGAGCAAGCCGAAATAGACCTACATGCTGCTCTTACGGACTTAAAATCTAAAGTAGAGTCTGAGCTTGCAGACAGTGCTTACCAAGATGCCTTGGCAACATTAAGTAGCTTGCGCAACAGTGTTGATGCTTTTTTTGATCAAGTGATGGTGATGTGTGATGACGAAAAGCTGAAGCTCAACCGCTTAAGCTTGCTCAACATTTTACGTCAGCGCTTTTTAGAAGTTGCAGATATTAGTTTATTAGCTGTTAAACGCTAGTTCTGCTGGGCGCCAATGGCGCCCTTATTTTTTGGACGCTTATTGTGAAACATGCCATTTTATTTTTACGCTCCCTTCTTTTTACTCTTGGCTACTTTATTTTTACCACTCTTTATGGAGCTTTGAGTTTACCCTTACGTTTACTGCCGCCTCGTCAATGTCACGCCATTATTATTAGCTGGACCTATGTCATCATTTGGTGGGCTCGTATCACCTGTGGTATTTCATGGCGTATTATTGGCAAAGAAAAGTTAAAAGACATTAATGAGTCTGTGCTTGTTCTTTCAAAGCATCAATGTGCTTGGGAGACTTTTTTTCTTCAAGGTTTATTTTGGCCAGCCTCAACTGTACTCAAACAAGAATTACTAAAGCTTCCCTTTTTTGGTTGGGGGCTTGCAGCTCTACGCCCTATCGCCATTGATCGCAGTAATCCGCGTGAAGCTCTTAAACAGGTAAAAGCTCAAGGTTTAGCTCGGCTCAAAGACGATACTAACTTGATATTATTTCCGGAGGGTACGCGTGTCCCTTTTGGTAAGCGAGTTAAATACGCGCGTAGCGGTGCTGATATTGCTAAGGCGGCCAACAAACAAATAATACCTGTTTGCCATGATGCTGGGCGCTACTGGGGAGATGGAAGCAGCTTTATTAAGAAACCAGGATGCATAACGGTTGTTATTGGTGATCTTATTGACTGTTCAAAGAATGACAGTAAAACAATTACTCAAAACGTTGAGCAATGGATAGAGGCAACACTTACCGATATTGTTGAGGGCAAACTATAGTTAGTGCTCACTTTCAACGCAACATAAATAAAAGCCGGCTATTGCCGGCTTTTTATATTCATTCAATCTACAGAGAATTAAAAGCGGTAGTCGTAACCGATAGAAAAACCTCTGAAATCGATATCATCATCTTTAACAATATTCTTATACTCTAGATTAACGTTGCTTCGCTCACCAACTGCAAAACCAACACCTGCCCCCAAACTTAAACCGCTATAACTTTGAGAGTCTACTGACTCGCCTGTAAGGCGATTCTCAGCGTCTAAAGATAGATTGGTATAGCCAAGTAAGCCATATAGTTTAGCTATTTCATTTTGGGTTTCAGGGCGCCAATAAATCGATTCATAGTGGCCAATACTGTAGTCATAGTTTGAATCTTCATTTCCATTCACACCAGTGCCTATACGAGCTTCGACACCTAACCAAGAGTTGTATTTATAACCACCACTAATCTCAAGCATGGTGAAATCTAGGTCAGAACCGTTAGCATCATCTAGGCCTGTATCAGCCATAGAAAAAGCACCGCCAGCATAGAAGCCTGAACGTGTATCGGCCTGAGCCTGAATTGCAAAAGTAGTAGCTGTAGCAAGTAAAGCTAAGCCCAATAAAGACTTCTTCATATATGTACTCCTTTGATCGGATCCTGTTTTTATACTCTATACGTCCAGATTAGCAACATTCAGGGCATTTGTTTCAATGAAATCGCGACGTGGTTCTACTTGATCCCCCATCAGGGTTGAGAAAATCTGGTCGGCAGCAATTGCATCTTCAATATCAACACGTAGCATACGGCGTGTTTCAGGGTTCATTGTGGTATCCCACAACTGCTCTGGGTTCATCTCCCCTAGCCCTTTATAGCGCTGAATCATGTAGCCTTTGCGGCTTTCTCTCATAATCCACTCTAGGGCTTCAGCAAAGCTGCTGACTTCTTGAGTGCGCTCACCTTTAGCTACGTGAGCGCCCTCTTCTATCAAGCCTTGCAGCTTGTTATTTAGCTCAGCAACTTTACTGTAGTCGCTACTTTCAAAGAAATCACTGCTCAGTTTGTAACTGTTCTCAATGCCGTGAGCAAGCTCGTTAATAATAACTTCGAACTGGTGCGTTTCCTTGTTTTCTTCGGCAGAAACGCTATATCGATGGCTACTTGGGCGCGTATTATTCGCATCCATAGCCTGTTGTAACTGTTCAGCCCATGCAGAGACGGCTGTAATATCTACTAGCTTATCAGCTTCAAGCACTGGCAAGCCTAATAGCTGGCCTAAGGCAAGCTCAGGGTAAAGCACACTGAGCTTAGAAATAATTGCTTCAATACTTCGGTACTCAATAACAAGTGCTTCAAACTGAGCACCAGGTAATGCTGGTGCATCAACACTGGTATGCAAGCTGGATGTCTCAATCGCTGCATTAGTTAAGAACTCTAATAGCGCATCATCATCTTTTAGATACTGCTCCTGCTTGCCTTTAGATATTTTGTACAAAGGCGGTTGAGCAATGAAGATATGACCTCGCTCTACTAACTCGCGCATTTGGCGGAAGAAGAAGGTCAACAATAGAGTACGAATATGACTACCGTCGACATCAGCATCCGTCATGATAATAATGCTGTGATAACGCAATTTGTCTGGGTTAAATTCCTCAGCCCCAATACCACACCCTAAAGCGGTAATAAGCGTACCCACTTCGGCAGAGCTTAACATCTTATCAAAACGCGCTTTTTCTACGTTTAGAATCTTTCCTTTCAAAGGGAGAATAGCTTGTGTCTTACGCGCTCGACCTTGCTTAGCTGAACCACCAGCGGAGTCACCCTCCACTAGGTAAATCTCTGAAAGCGCTGGATCTTTCTCTTGGCAATCTGCGAGCTTTCCTGGAAGTCCTGCAATATCTAGGGCTCCTTTACGGCGTGTCATTTCGCGAGCTTTACGCGCAGCCTCACGCGCCTTAGCGGCCTCTAGCATCTTACCCACAATGGCTTTAGCTTCTTGAGGGTTTTCCATAAGGTGGTCAGCTAAGGACGCTCCCATTTCTTGCTCTACAGCAGACTTTACTTCCGAGCTAACGAGCTTATCTTTAGTCTGAGAAGAGAACTTAGGATCAGGAACTTTAACCGAAACAATAGCGGTCAAACCTTCACGCGCATCATCACCGGTTGTAGAAACCTTTTCCTTTTTAGAAATACCTTCTTTATCAATATAGGTATTTAAACAACGCGTAAGTGCAGCTCGAAAACCAGCTAGGTGAGTACCACCATCTCGCTGAGGAATGTTATTGGTATAACAAAAGATATTCTCTTGATAAGAATCATTCCACTGTAAGGCTACCTCAACCCCTACTCCGTCTTCTTCACGCTGAGTCGTAAAGTGGAAAACTTGGTTAAGAGGCGTTTTATTAGTATTCAAATGCTCAACAAAAGCACGTAAACCACCTTCATACTCAAAGGCTTCCTCTTTACCACTGCGCTCATCAGCAAGAACAATACGGACTCCAGAGTTCAAAAAACTCAATTCACGTAAGCGCTTAGCTAGTTGATCATAGTGGAATTTAATATTGGTAAATGTATCTTCTGAGGGCTCAAAATGAAGCTCTGTGCCACTGCTCTCAGTCTCACCGATCACTTTAAGAGGCTCTTGTGGCACACCATGATGATAGATCTGCTGCCATACTTTACCGCCACGGCGAATAGTTAGCTTAAGTTTACGTGACAAAGCGTTTACAACACTCACACCTACGCCATGCAAACCACCACTGACCTTGTAAGTGTTGTCATCAAACTTACCGCCAGCGTGAAGCACAGTCATAATAACTTCTGCGGCACTGACACCTTCATCATGCATTTCAGTGGGAATACCGCGACCGTTATCGCTCACACTGACACTTTCATCTGGGTGAATAACCACACGAATTTCAGAACAATGGCCAGCTAAGGCTTCATCAATACTGTTATCAACAATTTCAAACACCATATGGTGTAAGCCAGTGCCATCATCAGTGTCACCGATATACATGCCAGGACGTTTACGAACAGCATCTAGGCCTTTAAGAACCTTAATACTCGAGCTATCGTAGTCGTTAGGGCTGTTTTCTTCAGTCATTCGTTATTCTTCCGCGGTTATCGTTCCATGTTTCACGTGAAACCATGAACTCTCAGGTATCACGCTCAGAGCATCGTAGCTCTGTTTCTGCACAGTACTAATAAAACACTGTGCTCGTTGTTCGTTTAATCGCCCTAACAAATAGGACAAATGCTCCTGATCTAACTCAGAAGCCAAGTCATCCAATAAGTAAATTGGTGATGACTGGGTATGCTCTGCCCTTCTGTAACAAGTACCAAGCGCTAAGAATAGACAAACTATACATGTCTTCTTTTGCCCTCGGCTTAGTAGCTCAGCGGCAGGTTGTTTAGCCACACGAAATAAAAGATCAAACTTATGGCTGCCGATACCGGTAAAACCCTGTTTTAAATCTCTTGTTCTATGTGAACGTAAAGCATCGAGTAAGACTGTGTGCAGTTTAGAAGGCTCTTTAAACATGGCATTATCTAAACTGGGCCATCCACTTTTATACTCAAGACTTAATTCGGATAGAGGGGCTTCAGAAGCGCTTAGTAGCTGCTTTAAAGCTTCGGCTATGTCATGCCTAACTTCATAACGGCAACGCTCTAGAATCAAGGCCTGCTCGACTAGCAGAGCATCCCAATAATCCAACTCCGAATCCTCTAGTTTATCACGTCGAAGCAGCATATTCCTTTGTTTTAGACAGCGTTGATAAGCCTTCCACGCAGGATAAAACTCATGTTTCACGTGAAACACCAACCAATCAAGTAAGGCCCTGCGACCAGAAGGGCTGGCATCCAACAAATCAAAACTACTTGGGTCTAAAGCCAAACAAGGAAGCAATTTAGCCAGTTGAGCTGTACTAGCCAGAGGTTCACCATCAAGCTTTAGCTCTAATGCGGCACCTCTTCTTCTTTGTATTCCTAGCTTATGCTGCTCATCACCATCACCACCTTGCTCACCATAAGTAAAGGAGGCGAACAAAACACTTTGCGCTGCGCCATTCTGAATGGTGTAACTTAATTTACTACTGCGAAAGGAGCGATTGTTACAAAGTAGATACAAGGCCTCCAATAAGGAGGTCTTACCTGCGCCATTGTCTCCATAAAAGAAATTAAACGAGGGGTGCAAGTGAAGGCCAACCTCAGTGAGGTTGCGTAAGGAAGAGATATGGACAGAGTTTAACTTACTCAAAATACTAAAAAGCCCGCAGAAGCGGGCTTTAAAAGCGAAGTTATAACTTAAAGGCGCATCGGCATAACAACATAAGAAGCCGTATCGTCTTCAGCATCTTGAATAAGTGCAGAGCTATTAGCATCACTTAGGGTGATTTTTACCTTTTCAGAATTGAGCACATTAGCCACATCAAGTAGGTAACTAATATTAAAACCAACCTCTAAGGTATCTCCCACATAATCAACAGCTACGTGATCTTCAGCCTCTTCTTGCTCAGGGTTATTCGCAACCAAGGTGATTTGGTTGTTTTCAACCAACAGGCGAACACCACGATACTTCTCATTAGAGAGAATAGCTGTACGACTAAAGGCCTGCTTGAATTCAAGCCTATCGCCGATCACGATCTTATCACCACCTTTGGGAATGACCTGACCATAGTTAGGGAACTTACCTTCGACGAGCTTAGATGTGAAAGTGAAGCTAGAAGTCTTAGCACGGATATGGTTTTTACCCAGCGCAATTTCAACAGACTCCTCACCATCGCCAACCAAACGACTTAGTTCAATAACTCCTTTACGAGGCAAAATAGATTGAACCAAAGCAGGAATATCCATACCTTCAACATGCTTAGTGGCCAAAGCAAGGCGATGACCATCTGTAGCAACAACGCGCAAGCTATCACCCTCTAGCTCCCAGAGCATGCCATTAAGATAATAACGCACGTCTTGCTGAGCCATGGCAAAACCAGTCTTATCGATCAGCCCTTTTATAACGTCTTGCGTGCATTGGAAACGGTGATCCATAGCCCCCTCTTCTACTGCAGGGAACTCAGTGGCTGACAAAGTACTTAAAGTAAAACGACTTTTACCGCTTTTTAATATGACTTTCTGATCATCAAGAACAAAATCAATTCTTGAGCCTTCAGGTAAGGCACGGCAGATATCGATAAACTTTTTAGCGGGAACGGTGATGTCACCACTTTCACTTTCGGCATCCAGTGAAAGACGAGCCACAATCTCAACTTCGAGATCAGTACCGGTAAGGCTAAGTTGATTATCTTGGACATTAATAAGAATGTTAGCCAAAACCGGTAATGTGTGGCGTCGCTCAACCACTCCGCCGACCATTAATAGGGGTTTTAAAATTGCTTCTCTTTGTACCGAAAACTTCATTGTTTTTCCCTTAGGTCGTTAAGGTTCGCAGTAAATTTTTAACATCTTCATGTATATCAGCATCACTGTCGATTAATTCTTTAATCTTGCGGCATGCGTGTAATACAGTCGTATGATCTCGCCCACCAAAGGTTTCTCCAATCTCTGGCAGGCTGTGGTTTGTAAGCTCTTTAGCAAGATACATGGCAACTTGGCGTGGCCTTGCTACTGAACGGCTTCGGCGCTTACTGTGTAAATCAGAAACTTTGATTTTATAGTATTCAGCAACGATTCTTTGAATATTATCAATACTGACTAAGCGATCTTGTAGCGCAAGAAGGTCTTTTAAGGCCTCGCGCACAAGCTCTACACTAATAGCGCGCTGGGTAAACTGAGCGTTGGCAATAACACGCTTTAAAGCACCTTCTAATTCACGAACATTAGAACGAATACGCTGAGCAATAAAGAAAGCTGCGTCATGGGGCAAGTCCATCTTCGCCTGCTCTGCTTTGCGCATAAGAATCGCTACTCGAGTTTCTAACTCAGGAGGCTCAATTGCCACTGTCAGGCCCCAGCCAAAGCGGCTTTTTAAGCGCTCTTCTAAGCCTTTGATTTCTTTAGGGTATTTGTCGCAAGTAACAATAATTTGCTGACCGCCCTCAAGCAAAGCATTAAAGGTATGAAAGAATTCTTCTTGGCTTCTTTCTTTTCCGCCAAAGAACTGGATATCATCAATCAGTAAGGCATCGACAGAACGATAAAAACGCTTAAAGTCATTAATAGCGTTTAACTGTAAAGCCTTGACCATGTCAGCAACAAAACGCTCAGAATGCAGATAAACAACATGGGCGTCTTTATTTCTCGCCTTTAATGCGTTTCCAACTGAATGCATTAAGTGGGTCTTACCTAAACCAACCCCGCCATAAATAAAGAGGGGGTTATAGGCACCACCTGGATTTTCCGCAACCTGAGTCGCTGCCGCTACGGCAAGCTGGTTCGACTTACCCGCAACAAAACTCTCAAAGATAAAATCCTTATTAAGATTACTCTTGTGTGCCATGCCGCCTTCTAAATCTTCTCGGCTAACGCGAGGATTAGGAGTGGCAAGCTCGAGGCCGCCGTGCAGCTCCCTCTCTATTGAAGGTTGATGTGAAGGCTCAGGCTCTATTTGCTGAGGCTCTACATGAGCACTAGAAAACGAGGCCGTATCCTTCGCTTGCGTGAAATTATTCGCAAAAGGCTCTGGGTTTGCAGCAGGCTCAAGCCCCGCTTGATGCTGTGCAGACTCCGGCAATGTTTCGTTATGCAATTCAGCTCGATGCTGAGCTGAACTGAACTGAGTTGAGCCGTGTTGGGCTAGCTGTGGTTGAGCTGCCTGAGGGTAAGTCGCGGGCGCAGAATTAGGCTTAAAAGCAGGCCTTGCTGTATTAGCGCTTTGAAACTCAAGCTTGGTAGGTTGATCGGGGCTTAACTGGCGGCAAAGGTCTTCAATACGAGCCCGATACTTATCATTCACCCAATCCAAAACAAAACGATTTGGAGCAAGCAACAACAGAGCCCCTGCTCCCGTTTCTTCAACACGTAGAGGACGTATCCATGTATTAAATTGCTGTTCAGGCAACTCCAGGCGCAGTTGATCTACGCAAGACTGCCAAAGATGACTCACAGAAAAACTCTCCAAATAGTACTTAGGCTCTTATTTATAATGAATTAGAGGACAAAAAAGTACGGGGGAAGACCGATGAAGCGAGCTGTGTGGATAACTAAATGTAGCAACACAAGCTAACGATCATAAAAAACAAATCTTACCTTAATGCTGTTTTTTTATCCACAAAATTAACAAAATAGACTCAAGTGAAAATCGGATAAATCGAGTAAAGTGTTAAAAAACAAGCCGTTTATAAAAAAAAGAAGGTTATAATCACAATGAAAAAATAAACCAAATTGTGGATAACCCAGTTAATAACAAGTTAACAAGCAGTATAAAAACTGTTCAAATACGCACATTAGTTATTTTGCCCACAAAGTAATCAACCGTTACTTTAATCTTAAAACAAGAAGAACAACAATTGATTGCAATTCGAACAGTGATCGCATAGAATCGCGCGTCCTTTTACAAGGCCAGGCTAATGCCGGGCTAAGCCCCAGGTCTAACTTCACTTAAAGAAGATTGATATGAAACGTACATTCCAACCTAGTAACTTAAAACGTAAGCGCACTCACGGTTTCCGTGCTCGCATGGCAACCAAGAACGGCCGTAAAGTATTGGCTCGTCGTCGCGCTAAAGGTCGTAAGGTTCTTTCTGCATAAGTGAAGGCTCAGCCTCACTATGTAGATTAGTGAACCCGGGGTGAGTATCTCTCCAGAAATTGAGCCTAATGTGTTCAGCAAGCCTCAGCGCCTATTGAACCAAGCTCAATTTCAGTATGTGTTTGATCAGGCCCCGATTCGCGTATCCCATCCCTCTCTGCTTATTCTTGCTAAACCCAATAATAATAAGCATGCCCGCCTAGGGCTGGTTATCGCAAAAAAACAAATCAAACTCGCAGTCCGTCGTAATCGCATCAAACGCTTGATCCGCGAAAGCTTTCGCTTGAGACTTAAGAAACTTCCGCCGATAGATGTTATAGTGCTTGCGCGCAGCAGCGCCGATACTCTTGATAACAGCGAAGTAACCAAAATCCTTAATGGTCTATGGAAGCGCGTCAGCAAAAAACAGCAAAAGCTTCTGCAAAACCAGAGCAATCTTTGATTCGCTACTGTCGTTTGGCATTAGTTCTCCTACCTTGCTTGCTGATCCGTATTTACCAGCTATTTATCAGTCCCCTGCTCGGCCCACACTGCCGCTTTAACCCCAGTTGCTCAAGCTATGCGCTACAAGCCCTGAAGACACACGGCTTATTTCGTGGAAGTTTTTTGAGCCTAAACCGAATTCGTAAATGCCACCCCTGGCACGAGGGCGGAGACGACCCCGTTCCAGGTACGCAAACAGAGAATACAAGGTCAAATTGATAATGAACCGCCTTCGTTATGTCTTAATGGCAGCCATTGGTGTAGTTTCCTACTTATTGTTCTTACAGTGGAATGATTTCACTGAAGCACAAAAGCCACAGCAAACAACCGAAACCGTTTCCAGCCAAGCACTTCCAAGTGCTCCAGCAGAAGCACCTGTTACAACGCAAACATCAGACCTGCCAAGTGTACAAAGCCCAGCAGTGAGCGTGCCTGCTGCTGAAGCAGTACAAACCTCATCTGAATTAATTTATGTAACAACCGATGACCTAGAGGTAAAGATTGACCCTCTTGGCGGCGATATTGTTTTTGTTGCTCTCCCCAAACACACCGTTACAGAAGACTCACAAGAAGCTTTTGTTTTATTAAACAGAGGCGCTAACGACAGTTACGTTGCGCAAAGCGGTTTAGTGGGACCAAATGGTACCGACAAAAGCGCTATAGATAGGCCCATTTATAAAAGCGCCTCACACACTTATAAATTAGTAGACGGCCAAGATAAACTGATTGTCGATTTAGAATTTAATAAAGGTGATGTAGCTTTAACCAAACGCTTTACCTTTACTCGTGACTCTTACTTAATTGCTATTGACTACCTCGTCAATAATCAGAGTGATGCTATTTGGCAGGCCGCACCTTATGGGCAAATACGTCGAACAGATTATGACGTAGCAACAGATGTTGGTATTGGTGTTAGCCCATTTTTAGGCCCCGCAATTACAACCAATGAAAAGAACTATGCCAAATTTAGCTTTAGCGATATTGAAGAAGAAAAGGTAAAAGAAACAAAATTAGGAGGCTGGGTTTCTATGGTACAGCACTATTTTATTAGTGCCTGGATTCCAAACCAAGAAGTTAGCAATACCTATAATTTACGTAAGCAAGCGAATAGCAACTTATATATCTTTGAGTACGTTGGCCCTGTTTCAAGTGTAGAACCTAAACAGCAAGCGACTATTTCTAGTGAGTTTTATGCAGGCCCTAAAAACTTACGTACTTTAGAAGCCATTAGTCCTCACTTAGATCTTACCATCGACTACGGTTTCTTATGGTTTATTGCTAAACCGTTATTTTTTGCACTGGATTGGATTCACGGTTTTGCAGGTAATTGGGGCGTAGCGATTATCTTATTAACCCTTGGTATAAAAATAATGTTCTTTTACCCATCAGCTGTAAGTTATCGCTCAATGGCTAAGATGCGTAAATTACAGCCCATGATGGCTGAGCTTAAAGAGCGCTACGGTGACGACAGGCAAAAAATGTCGACCGAGTTAATGAAGATTTATAAGAAAGAGAAAGTAAATCCTCTTGGCGGTTGCTTACCTATATTGTTGCAAATGCCCGTATTTATTTCTTTATATTGGATGCTGATGGAAAGTGTTGAGCTTCGCCATGCTCCTTTTGCTCTATGGATTACCGATTTAAGTGTTAAAGACCCTTATTTCATTTTGCCTTTGATCATGGGCTTTACTATGTTCATCCAGCAAAAATTAAACCCGACTCCTCCAGACCCAATGCAAGCTAAAGTAATGCAGTGGCTGCCTGTATTCTTTACCGTGTTGTTCTTAATGTTCCCTGCTGGTTTGGTTCTTTACTGGGTTGTTAACAACACCTTAAGTATTACTCAGCAGTATATTATTACTCGTCAAATCGAACGTGCAGACGAAAGCAAAGATTAAATGAGTGATCAAGACACCATTTGTGCCATAGCCACCGCTCCTGGTCGCGGTGGTGTTGGCATTGTTCGGGTGTCTGGCCCAGATGCTTCACGCATAGCAAAACTATGCACAAAGCGCGAATTAAAAACGCGCTACGCAACACACTGCGATTTCTATTCAAATAACAGCGTTATCGACCAAGGTATCGCTATTTTCTTCCAAAATCCTCATTCGTTTACCGGTGAGGATGTCTTTGAATTTCAAGGTCACGGCGGACCTGTCTTACTCGACATGGTGGTTGAACGCTGCCTGCAACTCGGTGCACGTTTGGCAAGACCCGGTGAGTTTTCAGAACGCGCATTTTTAAATGACAAACTCGATTTAACTCAAGCTGAAGCCATCGCAGACCTAATTGACGCCTCTTCTCGTCAAGCAGCTCAGCAAGCAATGAATAGCCTTAAAGGCGCTTTTGCGAAAGAGATAGATTACTTGGTCGAACAACTGACCCACTTAAGGATCTATGTCGAATCGGCGATTGATTTTCCAGAAGAAGAAATTGATTTTCTTAGCGATGGTATTGTCGAAAGCAAAATGAATGACTTGCTTAAACACTTTGCTGTCGTACAAGAAAAAGCTAAACAAGGCTCTACCCTTCGAGAAGGTATGAAGGTTGTACTTGCGGGAAAACCCAATGCGGGTAAAAGCACCTTATTAAATGCTTTGGCAGAAAAAGAGGTCGCGATTGTTACAGATATAGCCGGTACGACACGCGACACACTGACAGAGCACATTCATATTAATGGTATGCCACTACACCTGACTGATACAGCAGGCATTCGTGAAACCGACAACGAAGTAGAGCAAATAGGAATACAACGCGCTTGGAAAGCAATTGAAGAAGCCGATCGTATTCTTTTACTGATCGATTCAAACACTTGGTCAGAGCAAGAAATCCATGAGCAATGGCCCGACTTTTTTGCAAACAGTGAATTAAAAAATAAATTAAGCTTGGTATTTAACAAGGTAGATTTATGCACGCAAGCTCCAAAGAGCAGCGATCAAGTACCGAGCTTTCAATTAAGTGCCAAACAGGGCTCAGGTTTAGAAGAGCTCCGTCAGCACCTACTTGATACGATGGGGCTTAGCAGCACCACTGAAGGCGGTTTTAGTGCTCGCCGCCGCCATCTCGATGCATTGCAGCGAGCTTATGAGCTCTGCGAAGCAGGTATGTTACAACTGAAAACACTTTGTGCAGGTGAACTGCTGGCTGAAGACCTTCGACAAGCTCAAGAAGCTCTAGGAGAGATCACAGGCCGACTAAGCCCAGACGCCCTATTAGGAAAGATATTCTCTAGCTTCTGTATCGGTAAATAAGCCCGTTCAGGCTTTATATACTTAAAGCCCACCTCCCAGTATTCCTCTCTCAGCAAGTTTTAACACCAGAAACAGCCACTTAGCTCAATGCTAGATAAACTCTAAGCAGCTTTAGAAACCTAAGAGCTTTGCTACTGTAATAAGAACACCTTATACAAAATACATACAAGCTGATGCCAATAATAGCGTTCTTAGCGCTCTCACCTCTGTTATTCCACTCTTATTTCCTCCTTATTAAGTCTTGCCATATATGCACTCAAGATGGCTTAAAACCGAACACAGGCCCTAGAGTAAGAGCCTGCCTATGCTTACCAACAGACTTATTAACAAATTAAGCTCAAGATATCCTCAAATTAGTTGAGTTACTGTATACAGCTTAATAAACACCCACATATTGTTCACATTCTTATTACACGATGTTAACAATGTTGTTTTTTATGCCAACACAAAAACAAAAAAAACTAATAAAACCAAGGAGATAAGCTCTGTATGTTGCTGTTGATAAAAATGGGGGTAACTAAGCTAACTTAAGTTCGGTGGATAAAGTCGCTTTTTATACAGAGCTAATAAACAGCTGTTTTCACTGATTTACAAGTGTCATACACGGTTTACAATCTATGCAAGCCATTGATTTATATATGAAATATAGGCTTATACACAGATAATGGCTTACTATATAACTATAACTACTATAAAAAACATATATATCTATATATACATATATATCTATTTAATACTTAATAAGTAACAGTTCTTTTTTTAAACAACTTCTCTATAATGCACGCCCCTATTTCTATACCCTCTTTGATGCTATGAATTACCCTGAGTCTTATGACGTTATCGTTATTGGTGGAGGACACGCAGGAACAGAAGCGTGTTTAGCTTCCGCAAGAATGGGATGTCGCACCCTATTGTTAACGCATAATATTGAGACCCTAGGCCAAATGAGCTGCAATCCAGCCATTGGAGGCATAGGAAAAAGCCATCTTGTTATGGAAGTGGATGCCCTAGGCGGGGCAATGGCCCTAGCTACAGATAAGGCCGGTATTCAATGGAGAGTATTAAACAGCCGTAAAGGTCCTGCTGTTCGAGCAACACGTGCTCAGGCAGACCGTGCTTTGTACAAAGCAGCGATACGAGAAATTCTAGAAAAACAGCCTAATCTAGATATCTTCCAACAGGCGGCAGATGATCTAATTGTAGAAGGTGATGTAGTTACCGGTGTTGTTACACAAATGGGGCTTAAATTTAGCGCCAAGTCCGTTGTGTTAACTGCAGGCACCTTCTTGGGTGGCCGTATTCATATTGGTATGGACAATTACAGCGGTGGTCGAGCAGGTGACCCACCGTCAATTGCCCTAGCAGACAGATTGCGTGAACAACCTCTTGATGTTCGCCGTTTGAAAACTGGTACTCCACCTAGAATTGATGCACGTTCCGTTGATTTTAGTGGTCTTGAAGAGCAATGGGGGGATAAACCAACCCCTGTTATGAGTTATATGGGCTCCGTTAATGATCACCCAGAACAAACATGTTGCTGGATTACTCACACAAATTTAGAAACTCACGAGTATATACGTGAGGGTTTTGATCGA
Source organism: Agaribacterium sp. ZY112 (assembly GCF_041346925.1). NCBI lineage: Bacteria > Pseudomonadati > Pseudomonadota > Gammaproteobacteria > Cellvibrionales > Cellvibrionaceae > Agaribacterium > Agaribacterium sp. ZY112. The sequence continues at coordinate 939,676 of NZ_CP166840.1, forward strand.
TCGCCAATGTTCACCGGCAAGATCGAAGGTGTTGGGCCGCGTTATTGCCCCTCTATTGAAGATAAAATCAATCGATTTTCTGATAAAGATAGTCACCAGATATTTATTGAACCTGAAGGTTTATCAACTAATGAGCTGTACCCTAATGGCATCAGCACTAGCCTGCCCTTTGATGTACAACTTAAGTTTGTTCGTTCGATAAAAGGTTTTGAAAAGGCACACATCAGCCGCCCAGGTTACGCTATTGAATATGATTTCTTTGATCCGCGAGGCTTAAAGCCCAGTCTAGAAACACGTAGCCTTAATGGTTTATTTTTTGCGGGGCAAATCAACGGTACAACCGGTTATGAAGAGGCGGCCGCCCAAGGTTTGTTGGCTGGACTTAACGCAGGTCAACGTGCAAAAGAAAAAGAAGCTTGGTGCCCAGAGCGGGATGAAGCCTATGTTGGGGTGTTGGTAGACGATCTCATTAGCATGGGAACCAACGAGCCATATCGTATGTTCACCAGTCGAGCTGAGTATCGTTTGTTATTGCGCCAAGATAATGCGGATTTACGTTTGACAGAAAAGGGGCGAGAGCTCGGGCTTGTTGACGATGAGCGCTGGCAAGCATTTTGTGACAAACGAGAGGCTATTGAGCAAGAAACACAGCGCTTAAAAGAAACATGGGTGCAGGCTAAATCAGAGCAAGCTGCAGAGTTAGAGCCTAAATTAACCTCGACCTTAACGCGTGAATATAGCTTGATGGATTTGTTAAAGCGTCCCGAGCTTACTTATGCTGATATCAAAGATCTGCTGGGCACCGGTGTTGAGCAAGCTAGCGTTGCAGAGCAAGTTGAAATCAGTGCGAAATACAGTGGTTATATCGAACGCCAGCAAAGTGAGATCAATAAATTAAAAGCTCAGCAGAATACGCCTATCCCTGCCGATTTTGATTACAGCACGGTGGAAGGTTTGAGTAATGAACTGCAAGAAAAGCTTGGCAATGCAAAACCTGAAACCATTGCTCGTGCTAGTCGTGTCCCTGGTGTAACCCCTGCTGCAGTATCTCTGTTATTGATTTACTTGAAAAAGCACAGCCGAAAAGCTGCGAGTCAGTTAGATGTTTGATAAAGATGCGTTTTTTGTTCAGCTTAGTTCTGTCTGCAGTCAGCTTGAGATAGCTTTAAGTGTAGAGCAGCAGCAAAAATTACATGATTATTGGGCTTTGTTTCTTAAGTGGAATGCCACTTACAACTTAAGCGCCATTCGAGACGCTGAGGGTATATTCCTTAAGCATATTGTTGATAGCTTAAGTGTCGTGCCACTGTATGAAAAAAAAGGTGGGCAACGCTGTATCGATGTTGGCACCGGCGGCGGCTTACCCGGCATTGTGCTTGCTATCTGCTTTCCTGAGCGCCACTTCAGCCTATTGGATTCTGCCGGTAAAAAAATGCGCTTTCTTTTTCAGGTGAAGCAAACCCTCAACTTGGCCAATGTTGAGCTGTTTAATTGCAGGGTTGAAGATCACAAGCCAGATCAGCTTTACGATAACGTCATCAGTCGCGCTTTTAGTTCGGTAGCCAATTTTACTGCATGGTGTGAACACCTACTGCACAGCTCGGGTACTTTCTGGGCAATGAAGGGATTGTTTCCCGATGCAGAGTTGAGTGAGATGCAAAAACACTATATCGTCAGCGAGCACTATGAGCTCCTCGCACCGGGTGTAGAAGGCGAACGCTGTTTACTCATCCTCCAAAACAAAAAGACGGAGCCAAACTGAGCCAAGCTCAGTGAATTACTGATGGCCGTTTCAGGGTCAGGGGAACAAAGCGTGTCTAAAATTATTGCCATAGCAAATCAGAAAGGCGGGGTCGGTAAAACCACCACCTGCGTTAACCTTGCTGCCTCGCTCGCAGCGACCAAGCGCAATGTGTTATTGATCGATCTTGACCCTCAAGGCAATGCAACTATGGGCAGTGGCGTCGACAAGAATGAAGTCGAGCTTAGTGTCTACGATGTACTCGCAGAAGATGCCCCCATTGAAACGGTTGTTCAACGCAGTGAAGAGGGCTTATTTGATGTTCTGCCGGCAAACGGTGATTTAACCGCAGCCGAAGTCGTTCTATTGCAAAAGGGCAACAAAGAAAAACGCCTTGCGCTAGCGTTGGCAAAAGTCGCTGATCGTTACGATTACATGCTGATAGACTGCCCTCCGTCGCTTAATATGCTAACGGTAAATGCATTAAGTGCCTGTGATGGCGTTATTATTCCAATGCAGTGTGAGTACTATGCTCTTGAAGGTTTATCTGCCTTGATGGGCACAATCAATTCGATTCAAAGTGTGCTGAACCCCAACTTAAAACTTGAGGGTATCCTGCGGACTATGTACGACCCGCGCAATAGTCTTACTAAGGATGTGAGCGCACAGCTTAAAGAGCATTTTGGTGATGCAGTCTATCGAACGTGCATCCCTCGTAATGTTCGCTTGGCCGAAGCGCCTAGTTATGGCGTGCCGGTTATTGCTTATGACAAGCAAAGTAAGGGCGCTATTTCTTACCTAGCTTTAGCGGGTGAGATTAATCGACGCGAAAAAGAACATACAAATACAGCCGAAGTTGCCAGCTAAAGAGGATTTTATGGTGAAGAAAAGGGGTTTAGGACGCGGCTTAGATGCCTTATTAGCTGCCACAGCGGAACCTGCTTCCACTGAGCCAGCTCCTGACGAAGCACAAGCAACAGCCAGTGCTGATGGCACCTTAAAGAAACTGCCGGTTGAATTCCTACAGCGTGGTAAATATCAGCCACGCCGTGATATGGACCCTGTCGCGCTAGAAGAGCTTGCCGAATCGATTAAGACCCAAGGGGTTATGCAGCCGATTGTTGTGCGCCCCATTGGTGACGACAAGTATGAGATTATTGCCGGTGAACGACGCTGGCGCGCTTCACAGTTGGCCGGCCTAGATACCATTCCTGTGCTCATCCGCGAAGTTGCGGATGAAACAGCGATTGCGATGGCGCTGATTGAGAACATTCAGCGTGAAGATCTTAATCCTATGGAAGAGGCTTTTGCGCTTAAACGCCTTCAAGATGAGTTTGAACTGACCCAAAAAGAAGTGGCTGAGGCAGTAGGCAAAAGCCGAACCGCAGTTACCAATACTTTACGCTTATTGAACTTAAGTGATGAAGTAAAAACCATGCTTGAGCATGGCGATCTGGAAATGGGCCATGCGCGCTGCTTGCTTAGCCTTGAGCCTGAAAAACAACGCCAAGTTGCAAGAGCCATTGTGGCTAAAGGTTTAAGTGTTCGCCAAGCGGAAGCTCTATCTAAAAAAGCCCAAGAAAGTGATGATCTAGAAAAGGTCATTGTTGAAGAAGAGAATCGCGACATCCTCAGTCTTCAAGAGAAGCTTGGTGAGCAAGTGGGTGTACCTGTTGAGGTTCAGCACAGTAAAAAAGGCAGCGGTAAGTTGGTGCTGAAATACAATAATCTAGATGAGCTTGATGGCATCTTGGCCCACCTCAATTATCAGGCCTGATTTGCAAAGCCAAGCTTTTGCGTCATAACGCTATGGCGTACCAAGAAGTCGTTCATGCTTTTTAAGCATTAGTTTCAAAGCTTCCTATACTGATAGTGCGCGACTGCATTGGTATAGGGAGGCCCCATGAGCGTTAGTCTAAAACAGCTCGATTGTTTTGAACCATTCTGCGATTTAGATGAGCAAGGCAAGTTAATAGCTGCCAGCCAGATCTCCATCGAAACAGAAAAAAAAGGCAGTCAGCTATTTGAAGTCGGTGATAATGACAAGGTCGAGCACTTCTTATGTGAAGGTGAGATTGAGTTAGTTGCTGAAGATGGCCGAAAAAAGAATGTGATCGCTGGTGAAACGGCTGCGCACTTCCCTATCGCCCTACTGCGTCCAAGAAAGTTCAGTGCGGTGGTTGCGTCTAAATCAGCCATGTTTATCAACATTGATATCGACCTTCTGCATCAATTAAGAAAAACAGTACCCGTCAGCGGAGATGCTTTTGCAAGCTTTGCTCATTTTGATGAAGATGATTACGCACCAACAAATGACATGGATGCGGTTAAGCAGTTTTTAATCAGTGCCAGCAAAGCCATTGTCGAAAATAGAATTAATATCTCCAATTTTGATAATGTCAGCTCGATGATATTTGATGTTATCCAAAACCCCGAAGTATCACTGGATGAAATAGTAAGTGCGGTGCAACTTGATGCAGCTATCGCAGCTAAACTCATTCGAGATGCAAACTCCGCTTTTTTTGCAGGCCTACCTAAAGTCGATACTGTTCGTACCGCAGTAGTTCGTTTGGGCTTAGATTTAAGTGTGCAACTTATCACCGTGATGGTTGTGAAAGAAGTTTTTCATTCCGATAAAGAAGATCTATGTACGGCAATGGCTAGGTTATGGCAGAGTTCCATGAAGCTTGCCACATTTGCAGCGGTTATTGGAAAAAGAGCAAAACCTTCATTCAATCAGGGCCAGTGTTTATTGGCAGGCTTGATGTATGAGATGGGGACGCTAGTCAGTATTGCTTATCTTGATCAATACCCGAGTATGCTAAACCGAGTAAGTAATCAGGTATTATCTGCCAATAACATTAAAAAGAAGATGGGCAGTGATTTACTTAAACACTGGGAGTTTCCTGAAGTCATTATAGAAGTAGTAGAGACTTCGGATGATTTAAAAAGAGAAAGTAATAAAGCTAACCTAGCTGATGTTATTAGTCTTGCTTTGGTTTTAGTCAGAATGGCTGCATATAGAAGTGTACCTGTTTCTGAGTTAGATACACTTCCTGCATATAAGCGTTTAGGTTTTAAAGAAGAATCTCCTGATTTTATTGAAAAAATAAGAGAAGAAGCGCACCAGTACTTAAAGTTATTCACTGGTGCATTTGAAAGTTAATCATCGTTCTCCTGTAAGGACCAGAGTTCACTATAACGAGATTGCTTGGCAATAAGCTCTGTGTGATTACCTTGTTCCAGTACTTTGCCATCTTCAATAACAATAATATGATCCGCATTAGCTATGGTTGATAATCTATGCGCAATCATAATGCATGTTTTATTTTCTGATATTTCCTCGACAGCTTTAAGTATTTCTTTTTCACTTTCGCTGTCTAAAGAAGAAGTTGCTTCATCAAAGATCAGTATTTTGGGGTTCTTTAATATACAACGTGCTATAGCTACACGTTGTTTTTCTCCGCCACTGAGTTTAAGGCCTCGCTCACCAACCAAAGTATCTAAACCATCAGGAAGTGATGAAATAAACTTTTCTAAGTGTGCAAGCTTAATAGCTTTATTGATATCGGATTCACTAGCTTCAACACAACCATAACGAATGTTCTCATAAATACTGCTATTAAAAAGTACGGTATCTTGCGGAACAAAAGCAATGGCTTGTCTTAAAGAGTGTAATGATACGTCACTAATATCTTGTCCATCGATTTTTATATGTCCTGCATCGCAATCATAAAACCTAAAAAGAAGTTTACTGATCGTAGATTTTCCACTTCCACTGCTACCAACTATCGCAACCTTACTATTTTCTTTAATTGATACAGTCAGATTATCGATAACCTTGCGTTTGGCATTATAAGAAAAGCTGATATCATCGATATCAATACTGCCCTTTTTAACAATCAGGTCCTGTGCCTTATCTTTTTCTATGATCTTTGTTTTTACTGATAGTAAATCAAATAATTTTTCAATATTAGCCATAGCACCTTTCATTTCTCTATAAACAAAGCCAAGAAAATTTAAAGGCATAAAAATTTGCATCATAAAAGCATTTATTAACACGAAGTCTCCCAAGGTCATGTGGCCTTGGGAGACTTGATAGGCTGCAAAGATCATGGCCAAGGTCATAAAGATACTGATAATGGTGGCCTGCCCACCATTAAGAGCAAAGATACTTAAACGGTTATTTCTACGTGCATTTTCCCATTGGCTTAAGTTTTTGTCATAACAGCTTGCTTCATAGTCCTCATTACCAAAGTACTTAACCGTTTCGAAATTGAGTAAAGAATCTACGGCGCGAGTATTCGTATCGGAATCAGCTTTGTTCATCTCTCGAACAAATTTAGTTCTTCTTTCTGTTGCCCAAACAGACCATGCGATATAGCTAGAGATTGCTAAGAAAACAATTAACCCGAAAATCCAGCTGTACTTACCAGACAAAATAACCATAACCAGAATGATTTCTAGTAATGTGGGAATGATGTTAAATACCATAAACCGCAATAAGAAACTGATACCATTGGTACCTCTATCAATATCGCGGCCAAGCCCTCCTGTTTTTCTATCTAAATGAAAAGCGAGATCTAAGTTATGTAGGTGTTTAAATACTTTTAATGCAATGTCATGCATTGCATGTTCTGTGACGCGCCCAAAGACGGTATCTCTTAGTTCTGAAAATAAAACATTTGCTAGGCGTACTGCCCCGTATGCTATTAGTAAGGCAAGTGGTACTGCAATAGCTTGATTCAGTGGTGTATCTAGCCCGTCAACAATGTGTTTTAGTACAAAGGGCAGAGTTATACTTGCTACCTTGGCTGCAATGAGTAAGCTTATCGACAGAACGAGCCGCTGCTTATAGCGCCAAAGATAAGGCAGAAGCTTCTTTAGGCTAGACCAGCTGACTTCGGAGTAATGAACGTGAGTACCTTGACCGCGCAAAGTGTGCTCCTTAAATATTGATTAAGTTTTAATGGAGATATGGCCGTGCCATCTTTTGACATTGTATCTGAAATAGACAAACACGAATTACAAAATGCGATTGAGAATGCTCAACGTGAACTTGAAACACGTTTTGATTTCCGAGGAGTGAATGCTAGCTTTGAATGGGCTGACCCTGATGCCATCTTAAAAGCCGATGCTGAATTTCAAATTAACCAAATGAAAGACATCCTGATCTCTAAGCTAGTTAAGCGAAAGATTGACCCTGGTATGATGGATAGCGGAAGCATAGAGGGGGCAAGTAAAGGCGTAAAACTTAAGGTAAATTTTAAAGAAGGTATTGAAAAAGAGATTGCTAAAAAAATTGTAAAGTTACTTAAAGATAGCAAGTTAAAAGTACAAACACAGATCCAAGGCGAAGAATTACGTGTAACAGGTAAAAAGCGTGATGATTTACAAAGTGCCATGCAATGTGTTCGTAGTGCTGATTTGGGACAACCCTTTCAGTTTAAAAACTTTAGAGATTAATATTAATGAAAAAAATACTTTTTCTTTGTACGGGTAATTACTACCGAAGTCGTTTTTCTGAAGAGTACTTTAATTATCATTGTAAAGAAAGAAAACTGAATTGGTCTGCCGATTCAATGGGCATACAACGAGATTTTACAGGCAATGGTAATGTCGGACCAATTGCCGCTCAAACGTTAGCAAAATTAGATGAGTTAGGTATTAATCCTCAGGCACATACACGTATGCCCAAGCATGTTCAAACAGAGCACTTTAATGAATATGATAGAGTGATTGCTGTCAGTATTGATGAGCATGAACCTATGATGAAATTGATATGGTCTGATTCAGAGCTAGAGAAAATAGAATTTTTTGAAGTAGAAGATTTACATATCTACGGGCATGAAGTTGCCTTCCCGATTTTAATTAAATCATTAGACAAGCTTATTAGTGATTTACATTAGTCTATTTAGGGATATTCACCTGAAAGCTGGCTCCACCGAGCCGGCTTTTTTTATAGGAAATTTTTCCTTTATGTGCCTGTACAACCGTATTGGCTATAGCTAAGCCTAAGCCTGTACTTTTTTCACCACCTGTAGCTTGGCTACTTAGTACTTTAAATGCTTTAAATAAATCGGCTTGTTCTTCTTCTTTAATACCTGGGCCTGAATCACTGACACAAAACTCAAAACAATCATTATTATCTACTAAGGATATTTCTATTGGACTTCCTGTTGGGCTGTACTTAATGGCGTTGGTTATTAGGTTATCAATGACTTGTCGTATTTTTACCGAATCAATATTGGCTTGAATTTTATCAAACTGAATTTTATTGAGGCTCATATTCTTACTCTCAGCATCTGAGGAGTAAAGTTGAATTCGGTCATCAATTAAACGGCTGATATCTTCGTTTTCAATATTAAGTTTTAACTCACCGCTTTCAATCGCGCTTACGTCTAATAAATCACTAAGCAAATCTAGTAATGCTTCACTGCTATTTTCAATCATATTAAGCAGTTGCGATTGTCTTTCTATTTTAGGCTGGCGCTTAATAATATAATTAGCTGCTGTTTTAATCGCACCTACCGGCCCTCTAATATCGTGCGCGACCGTCCCGAGAAGTTTGTTTTTTGTGTGATTGAGTTCTTGAAGTTTACTGTAGTTTTCTATTCTATCAATTGCATGATTAACTCTGCATAACAGTTCTTCTGGCACAAAGGGTTTTAGAAGGAAGTCATCGGCTCCACTTTTTATAAATTGAGCTGAAAGCGCTCGCCCATCTTCCCCGCTGACACCAATGATTTCAAATACATCACGGTGACGGCTCTCTCGGATCTTGGCTGCTAATTCTAATCCGCTTGTTTCACCCATGTAGCAGTCAAGGATGGCTACCTTAATATCTGAGTTTTTTTCTAAGACCTGTAAGGCTTGTTTGGCATCTTCAGCTTCATGTACTGTCAGGCGCTGAGTTTTAAGTAATTTCTTTATCGTTTTTCGTGCGACTAGGCTGTCATCAACAACAAGAACTTCAACATCTTTATTTTTATGCAGTCGAGCCATAATCCAACAGATGTACTCAAGGCTATGGCTGCCGTTTTTGCTGGCATAATCTGCAATGCCTTTATCCCAAAGATCTTGTTTTAGGCTTTGATCATTGGTGCTTGTAAAAACAACGGCGGGAATATTCCTTGCGACAACAATATCCGTAGCCTCCCCAGAGGGGGCATCGGGCAAATTTAGATCGACAATAGCTGCGAAATAGCTTGCAGCCTTCTCTTGAAGTAAGGCCTCGGCTTCTGCCATGCTATAGGCGACATCGCTCTGAAAACCGCCGTTTTCTGAGAGCAACTTTTGCAGCAACAAAGCAAAGGACTTTGTGTCTTCAATAATGAGGACGCGGTCAGACATGTTTTAACTTTTATCTATCGGATCGAAGCCTTCTAAGCATAGACCAAGCTTGAACCAGACATAGGAAAAAATCCGTTATGGATAACAAGTTGTTAAAGGATGAAATTAACGCCACTTCAGTCAAAAAACTAGCAGCTTTATTCACTGACTTAGCTTGTGAATTTGATGCCATGAGCTTTAGTGAGCTTGCTTTAACGGGGCTCGATCAACTGTCTTTGAAGCAAAGGGTCTTTCATATCGTTCACGCTCTTAAGCAGGTTTTGTCAGTTGAATACCTGAAGATAACGCAGTTATTCGATAAGCTATCTGAAAATCAAGAGCGCAATAAGACTTTGACTGCCTTTGAGGCATGGCCCTTGATTGAGTTTATTGGTCTAGAGGGGATTGAGCAGCCTGAACTTGCCCTGCCCTGCTTAGCCAAGCTGACTCACTTATTTAGTGCCGAGTTTGCTATACGCCCCTACCTTGAGAAGCATGAGGCTCTTTGCTTTACGTTTTTTGAAGCGTGGTTAGGTAGCAAAGATGAGCATATTAGGCGCTTGATCAGCGAAGGGACTCGGCCCCGATTGCCTTGGGGGGCTCAGTTAACAAAATATCGTTCAGACCCTGTACCACTGGAAGCTTTCTTAAGAGCATTGAGCACTGACGACAGCCTCTATGTGCGCAGGTCTGTGGCTAATAACCTAAATGATATTGGTAAGGACAATCCTGAGTGGCTTATCGATACTTGTGAGTCATGGTTGGCGCGAGATCTAGAGCCGGAGCTAGCTAAACGCTGCCTTTGGGTGATAAAGCACGGCCTGCGTAGCTTGGTTAAGCTGGGTAATAGTAAGGCTTTGCGTCTGCTTGGATATCACGGTGAGCTAGAAAAAGCAGAGCTAAGTCTTTCTGGTGATAGAGTTTCTATAGGCGCCAGCTTAGAATTGGTCGCCCATTTGCTGTGCGGGGCTGAAGCTGGACGCTTTGTTATTGATTACAGTATCGCTTTTGTGAAGAAAAATGGTTCTGTAAGCAGCAAGGTATTCAAGTGGAAGAATGTAGAGCTCGATCCGGGGGAGAAGCTTGAACTAAGCAAGAAGCAAAGTTTTAAAGTACTTAGTACTCGCCAGTATTACTCCGGCTTACATCAAGTAAGTTTATTGGTGAACGGAGATGTTAAAGCACAAGCAATATTTGATTTGAGTACGTAATACCTCCATTTTGCATGCTTTGTTATTGCAATAAGGCAAAACACAGCAGTAAAAGATAAAGCAGTTGTTGAACAGCTAGTTCATCATCCCTATAATCTGCCAGCCCCAGCCTGCATGGGGTGATAATTAGAGAAATGATTCTCGTTTAATGTAGATCAGAGTGCTATTGCTTAAACAGCCTATTTAGCGTGTTTAATAGCAGCTATCACAACAAATCTGACAGGTTTCATCGCCCATTAAACGACTGGTAGCAAATAACGTAGATCAGCCTGCATGAAAAACTTTAGCCCGCTGCTTTTCAGCCTAAAGTTCCAGCTGATTGCTTTTGTCATAGTTGTACCTATAGCCGCCCTTTGGGGCAAGGTTGAGTGTTACTCCCTTGGGCTAGGTATGATTGTGTTCGTTCTACCCAATCTCTATTTCACCTACTATGCTTTTCGTTTTCGAGGCGCCCGCCACGCTGCTTGGATTAAGCAGAGTTTTATGTGGGGGCAGATGGGCAAGTTATCACTCACTGCAGTGTGCTTTGCGTTGATCTTTCGCTTTGTGCAACCGCTAAATGTGATGGCTCTTTTTACAGGCTTTTGCCTGATGTTGATTTTACAGTGTTGGCTTGCCCGTAAGGTTGCCAACACTTTCGCTGAAACCACCAGCGAATGAGGTTGTCAAAGGCCGCTGCAACGGTTTTTGACAAGGATGAGCCTCAGAACGTCTCTTTTACAAGAGGCATAAACAGTTTCTTTTATAGTTAAATGGGTAGCTAATTAGCTATGGCAAGTTCATCTGAAGGCTTAACAGCCACTGGATATATCCAGCATCACCTGCAAAATATGACCTACGGCAAATTGCCTTCTGGTTATGTTCGTCACAACAGCGACGGTACAGAAACTGTACTTGAGCAATCAACCTGGACTTTGGCCCATACAAGCCAAGAAGCCAAAGACATGGGCTTTAATGCCGTACATGTCGATACCATGGGTTGGTCTATCTTGTTGGCGAGTCTTTTTTGTTTTATGTTTTGGCGTGTTTCTAAGAAAGCTCAAGCTGGTGTTCCTACTGGTGTACAAAGCTTTGTAGAGTTGATCGTTGATTTTGTTAACAACACTGTTAGTGATATCTTCCATCACAAAAACACCATGATCGCGCCAATGGGCTTAACGATTTTCTGTTGGGTGTTCTTAATGAACCTGATGGATTTGATCCCGGTAGATTGGCTGCCATCAGCGGCAATGGCTGTTACAGGTGACTCTCACTTCTTCTTTAAAGTGGTACCAACAACAGATCCAAATGCTACTTTGGGTATGGCTATTTCAGTCTTCTTGTTGATGATTATCTTCTCAATTAAAGAAAAAGGTCTTTGGGGGTTTATCAAAGAGCTTACCTGCCACCCATTCTTCGCACCGAAGAAGTTGTGGTACCTAAATATTATTCTTATTCCGGTGAATACCATTCTTGAGACCGTTGCTTTGATTGCTAAGCCTATCTCGCTTGGCTTGCGATTGTTCGGAAATATGTATGCCGGCGAAATGATTTTCATCCTGATTGCATTGTTGTTTAGCGTTGGCGTCTTCTTTGGCGTTGTCGGTGGCTTCTTGCAGTGGGGTTGGGCGGTATTCCACATACTTGTGATTACCCTACAGGCCTTTATCTTTATGGTTCTGACCACGGTTTATATGGCCATGGCTCACGATAACCATGATGAAGAACACTAATTAACTTTCACTTTTAACTTTCACTTTATATTTTCGTTTCTTAGGAGAAATACAAATGGCACAAGCTCTTGTTTACATCGCTGCTGCTCTTCTTATTGGTCTTGGTGCTCTAGGTACTGCTATCGGTTTTGGTACTCTAGGTGGCAAATTGCTTGAAGGTTCTGCACGTCAGCCTGAGCAAGGTCCTGCTCTACAAGGCAAAATGTTCCTTATGGCTGGTCTACTTGATGCGGTTCCAATGATCGGTGTTGGTATCGGCATGTACTTGATCTTCGCTGTAGCGCCAGGTCTTTAATCACATCTACCTCCAATACTTAACTAACGAGGTGCAGGTGTGAATATTAACCTTACCCTTATCGGTCAATCAGTTACGTTTTTCATCTTCGTAGCTTTTTGCTGGAAATTTGTATGGCCCGCATTGATCGGTGTTATGCAAGACCGCGAAAAGCGCATTGCAGAAGGTTTAGAAGCGGCTGATCGAGCTGATAAAGATCTTGAACTGGCCCAGAAAAAAGCCACTGAACAACTGCGTGAAGCTAAAGAACAAGCTGCACAAATTGTTGATCAAGCTAACAAGCGTGCTGCTCAAATTGTTGATGAAGCAAAAGAGCAAGCCGTTGCTGAAGGCGACCGCATTAAAGCTGCTGCTGGTGCAGAAGTTGAACGCGAAATCAGTCAGGCTCGTGAAGAATTGCGTGGTCAAGTGGCTACTCTTGCATTAGCCGGTGCTGAAAAAGTACTTGGTGCAAGCGTTGATGCGAAAGCTCACGCTGCAATGCTGGACAAACTGGCCGCTGAGCTATAAACGGGGATTAACGAGCTATGGCAGAGTTAACAACCCTTGCGCGCCCTTACGCTAAAGCTGCTTTTGAAAGTGCTTTGCAAGACAGTGATCTAGCCAGTTGGGCTGAAGCGTTGACATTGCTAGCCGCAGTGTCAGCTCAAGCACCCGCTGCTGCTTTGATCTCTGCTCCGCAGATCACTGCAGAGCAAAAAGCCCAGAGTCTAAAAGATATCTGTGCTGACAAGCTTAATAAAAAGCAACAGAACTTCGTCAGTATCCTTGCTGAGAATGATCGTTTAGCGCTTTTGCCTGAGATTGCTACTTTGTACGAGTTGTACAAAGCCAATCAAGAGCAAAGTGTTGATGTGAATATTGAGACAGCATTTGACTTAGACGAAGCCCAGTTGAGCGCTTTGCAAGTGAGTTTGAAAAAGACGCTTGCTCGCGAAGTTGAACTCAGCACTTCTGTTAACAGCGACTTGCTTGGTGGTGTGTTTATCCGTGCCGGTGATACCGTGATCGATGCTTCGATCCGTGGTCGCCTTAATAAATTGGCCGGAGCGATAAGCGCCTAATTGGATTTGGCTGCTGCTCTGAAGCAGCCAAATTTATAATCGAATTGAACGTAGGAAATCCAGTATGCAACAGCTGAATCCTTCAGAAATTAGCGAAATTATTAAATCGCGCATCGACTCGCTAGAAGTAACAAGCGAAGCGCAAAATGAAGGTACCGTTGTTTCAGTAACAGACGGTATTATTCGTATCCACGGTCTTGCCGACGTAATGTACGGTGAGATGATCGAGTTTGAAGGCGGTGTCTTCGGTATGGCGCTTAACCTTGAGCGCGATTCTGTTGGTGCGGTAATCCTTGGTGACTATAAAAGCATCGCGGAAGGCCAAACCTGTAAGTGCACAGGCCGTATTCTAGAAGTACCTGTCGGCGAAGAGCTGCTTGGTCGCGTTGTAGACGCACTAGGTAACCCTATCGACGGTAAAGGTCCTATCGAAGCAAAACAAACCGACGCAATCGAAAAAATTGCACCGGGTGTAATTGCTCGTCAATCAGTTGATCAGCCAGTACAAATCGGCTTGAAAGCAGTTGATACCATGGTTCCAATCGGTCGTGGTCAGCGTGAGTTGATCATTGGTGACCGTCAGACTGGTAAAACCGCTGTCGCTGTTGATGCCATCATCAACCAAAAAGGCACTGGTATTAAGTGTGTTTACGTTGCTGTTGGTCAGAAAGCTTCTTCAATTGCCTCTGTTGTTCGCAAGCTCGAAGAGCACGGCGCAATGGATCACACCATCGTTGTTGCTGCTACCGCATCTGATCCAGCTGCTATGCAGTTCTTGGCTCCGTTTGGTGGTTGTACCATGGGTGAATACTTCCGTGATCGCGGTGAAGACGCTCTAATCATTTACGATGATTTGACTAAACAAGCTTGGGCTTATCGTCAGATTTCATTGTTACTACGTCGCCCACCGGGCCGTGAAGCCTACCCTGGTGACGTTTTCTACTTGCATTCACGTCTTCTTGAGCGTGCTGCTCGTGTAAATGCTGAATACGTAGAAAAATTCACCAATGGTGAAGTGAAAGGTAAAACCGGTTCATTGACCGCTCTACCTATCATTGAAACTCAAGCTGGTGACGTATCTGCATTCGTACCGACCAACGTAATTTCAATTACTGATGGTCAGATCTTCTTAGAAACTGACTTGTTTAACGCCGGCATTCGTCCTGCGATGAACGCAGGTGTATCGGTTTCTCGTGTAGGTGGTTCTGCACAGACTAAGATCGTTAAGAAGCTTTCGGGTGGTATTCGTACCGCACTTGCTCAGTACCGTGAATTGGCTGCCTTTGCTCAGTTCGCTTCCGACCTCGATGACGCTACTAAAGCGCAGTTGGATCATGGTGAGCGCGTAACCGAGCTTATGAAGCAGAAGCAATATTCTCCGCAAAGCGTTGGCGAGATGGCTGTTGTGGTTTACGCCGCAAACGAAGGCTACTTGCAAGATGTAGAAGTTAACAAATTGGGCGACTTCGAAGCCTCTTTGTTGAGCTACATGAATGCTGAGCAAGCTGAGCTAATGGCGCAAATGAATACTGGTGCTTATAACGACGAGATCGCTTCAGGCATCAAAGCTGCGCTAGATAACTTCAAAGCCACTCAAACTTGGTAATTGCCCATGGCTAGCGGAAAAGAGATACGCACCAAAATAGGTAGTATCAAAAATACGCAAAAGATTACCAAGGCGATGGAAATGGTCGCCGCGAGTAAAATGCGTCGAGCGCAAGACCGCATGAGTGCGGGCAAACCTTACGCTCAGCGCATTCGCTCCGTAGTTCGTCACATCGCAGCGGGTAATCCCGAGTACAAACATATGTACTTGAGCGAGCGCGAAGTTAAACGTGTTGGATACATTCTTGTATCTACCGACCGTGGTTTATGTGGTGGTTTGAACATTAACTTGTTTAAAACTGCTATTCGCCACAGTAAAGAGTGGGCTGATCAAGAAGTAGAAATCGACTTCTGTCTGATCGGTGCAAAAGCAGCTGCGTTCTTTAAGAGCGTTGGTGGCAACATTGTTGCTAGCACTCGTGATACTGGCGAACAGCCTGAAGTATCACACCTGATCGGTAGTGTGAAAGTGATGTTGGACGCGTTTGCGGAAGGCAAAATTGATCACCTATACCTTGTTGGTAATGACTTTGTTAATACCATGACGCAAGCCCCTTACGTTAATCAGCTCTTGCCTTTGCAAGCTGACGAAGACGAAGGCTTACGTCATCAGTGGGATTACTTGTACGAGCCCGATGCCCAAGATTTACTTGAAGGCTTATTGACTCGCTACATTGAATCTCAGGTATACCAAGCTGTAGTTGAAAACGTTGCTTGTGAGCAAGCAGCGCGAATGATTGCGATGAAGTCTGCAACTGATAATGCAGGCAGCATGATCGATGATCTACAGACTGTGTACAACAAAGCTCGACAAGCCGCAATTACTCAGGAAATTTCTGAGATTGTGAGTGGTGCTGCAGCGGTTTAAACCACTGCAGAAATGACAGAATTAAATATTGAATATACGAGGAAGCGAACATGAGTAGCGGACGTATAGTACAGATTATCGGCGCAGTAATTGACGTGGAATTTCCACGCGATGCAGTGCCACAAGTCTATGACGCACTAAAAGTAGTTGGCAAAGACCTCACCCTTGAAGTTCAGCAACAGTTGGGTGACGGCGTTGTTCGTGCCATTGCTATGGGTTCTTCAGAAGGTGTGAGCCGAGGCTTAGAAGTTGAGAACACTGGTGCACCAGTTTCCGTACCTGTTGGTACCGAAACTTTGGGTCGTATCATGGATGTTCTTGGTAACCCAATTGATGAGTGTGGTCCTATTGGTGAAAAAGAGCGCGCCTCTATTCACCGTGAAGCACCCGCTTATGACGAGTTGAGTTCTTCAACTGAACTACTTGAGACTGGTATCAAGGTTGTTGACCTTGTATGTCCATTCGCTAAGGGTGGTAAAGTTGGTCTGTTTGGTGGTGCAGGTGTTGGTAAAACCGTAAACATGATGGAACTTATTAACAACATCGCCCTAGAGCACAGCGGTTTGTCTGTATTCGCCGGTGTTGGTGAGCGTACTCGTGAAGGTAACGATTTCTACCACGAAATGCAGGAATCTGGCGTTGTAAACGTTGAAGAATTCAGCAAATCTAAAGTAGCAATGGTTTACGGCCAAATGAATGAGCCACCTGGTAACCGTTTGCGTGTTGCTTTGACTGGTTTGACTATGGCTGAAAAATTCCGTGACGAAGGTAAAGACGTACTGTTATTTGTTGATAACATCTATCGTTACACCTTGGCAGGTACAGAAGTATCAGCACTTCTAGGTCGTATGCCTTCAGCGGTAGGTTATCAGCCTACTCTTGCAGAGGAAATGGGTGTACTTCAGGAGCGTATTACTTCGACTAAGACCGGTTCAATTACTTCAATCCAGGCCGTTTACGTACCTGCGGATGATTTGACCGATCCATCTCCTGCAACCACCTTTGCTCACTTGGATGCAACGGTTGTACTTAGCCGTGATATCGCATCAAAAGGTATTTACCCTGCGATCGATCCTCTCGACTCAACTTCACGTCAGCTTGACCCATTAATCATTGGTCAAGAGCACTATGAAGTTGCTCGTGGTGTGCAGACTGTTCTTCAGCGCTATAAAGAGCTGAAAGACATCATCGCCATCTTGGGTATGGACGAGCTAAGCGAAGAAGATAAGCAGCTTGTAAACCGTGCGCGTAAGATTGAACGTTTCTTGTCTCAGCCTTTCCACGTTGCTGAAGTATTCACCGGTTCACCTGGTAAGTACGTTAGCTTGAAAGACACCATTGCCGGCTTTAAAGGCCTGCTAGCTGGTGACTACGACGATCTACCAGAACAGGCTTTCTACATGGTTGGTACCATGGAAGAAGCGGTAGAAAACGCGAAGAAGATTGCTGCTAAAGCAGCCTAGGGGTATAGCACATGGCTATGACTTTCCACTGTGACGTTGTGAGTGCCGAGCGTGAGATTTTCTCAGGTTTGGTTGAGCTTCTAGTCGCAAATGGTTCGGAAGGTGAGTTGGGACTAACTTATGGTCACAGCCCTCTTTTGACTCGTCTGAAGCCCGGCCCTATCCGTCTCAAGACCCAAAAGGGTGATGAGCAAATCTTCTACGTCAGTGGTGGATTCTTGGAAGTACAGCCTCACGTTGTGACTGTACTTGCAGATACCGCCCTGCGCGAAGGCGATATGGATGAGGCTGCTGCTCAGAAAGCGAAAGAACTCGCCGAACAAGCCATTAAAGAAAATAGCGAAGGCATCGACTACAAGGCAGCGTCTTCACGCTTAGCCGAAGCGGAAGCTCAGTTGCGCACGATTCGTGCAATACGCAAGCAGAAGTAAGTCGTTTTGCTTAACGCTAAAAAGGTGGCCTAGGCCGCCTTTTTTTTTGCCTAATTGTTATGATTTGCTATTAATACAGCAAGCTCACAACTGCTTAATTAAGGGACGCTTATGACCGATGTAATCATTCTCGCAGCGGGTAAAGGTACTCGTATGCGATCGAGTAAACCCAAAGTTTTACACACCATAGGTGCTAAGCCTTTGGTTCAGCACGTTATTGACTGTGCTAAAGAATTAAACGCAGAAAAAGCGATTGTGGTTGTAGGCCATGGCGGCGAAGAAGTTAAAGCTGAAGTCAGTGGCGAAGCTCTGGTTTTTGTTGAGCAGACAGAGCAGTTAGGTACAGGGCATGCTGTTGCACAAGCACTGCCTGAACTTAATGAAAATAAACCTGTGCTCATTCTCTACGGTGATGTTCCACTTATACAGCCTGAAACACTTAAGACCCTACTCTCTGGTGTCAGTGACAATAGCATGGCTTTACTCACTGTTGAGTTAGCTAATCCAACAGGTTATGGACGAATCATTCGCAATAAAAATGGCGATGTAGAAGCCATTGTTGAGCAAAAAGATGCAAGTGATGAGCAGCTAGCTATTTGTGAAGGAAATACCGGCGTAATGGCTGTTAATTCAAATAAGCTACAAGCTTGGCTGCCAAAGCTCTCTAATAATAATGCCCAAGGTGAATATTACCTGACGGATATTATTGAAATGGCTCGCTCAGAAGCGATGGATGTTGTGGCTGTTAAAGCGGCAAATGAAGTTGAGGTAGCCGGTATCAATAATCGCTTACAACAAGCCGAGCTAGAGAGAGCGTTTCAAAAGCTAGAAGCTGAAAAGCTGATGCAGCAAGGTTTGTGTTTGCTCGACCCTGCCCGCTTTGACCTTCGTGGTAGTTTGACGGTCGGAATGGACTGCGAAATCGACGTAAACTGCGTAATAATTGGTCAAGTAGAGTTAGGTAATAATGTAACAGTCGGCCCTAACTGTGTTCTAAAAAACGTGAAAATCGGCGATAAAACGAATATTGACGCCAATAGTGTCTTAGAAGACAGTACGGTGGGTGAACGTTGCCAAATTGGCCCTTATGCGCGTTTACGCCCTGCAACAGTCTTGGCCAATGGCGCAAAAATCGGTAATTTTGTCGAAACTAAAAAAGCCACTATCGGCTTAGGTTCCAAGGTAAACCACTTAAGCTATGTGGGTGATGCTAAGGTAGGTGACGGTGTGAATATCGGCGCTGGCACCATCACTTGTAATTACGACGGTGTAAACAAAAGCCTGACTGAGATTGAAGATGGTGCCTTTATCGGTTCAAACACCGCGCTAGTAGCCCCCGTTAAGATTGGGCTTAACTCGACAGTTGCTGCAGGTTCTACAGTCACTAAAGGGTCAGAAGAAGGTCAATTAGTACTGAGTCGTGCAAAACAGCGAAATATTGATGGTTGGGCTAGGCCTAGCAAAAAATAGGCTTGTAGATTTAGAGCGGGGTGCTGTGTGTACCCTGCTGATACAAGCCCCTATTCTTCTATGTAAAAAGCATCATTTATGGCCTTATCCTCTACCATCTACAAATTCAATATTCAGCTCAGTGATATGAACCGTCATGTGTATGAAACGCTAGAGCTGAGGGTGGCTTTGCACCCATCTGAAACCTGTGAGCGTATGCTCGTTAGGGTGCTAGCTTATTGTATGAACTATTCGCAGGGGCTGAGTTTTAGCAAAGGTTTATGCGCGCCTGATGATCCAGATATTGAGCTACTTGATCTTAGCGGTCAGCGTTTACTTTGGCTTGATGTTGGTGAGCCCAAGCCTGAGCGAATTAAAAAAGCCTGCCGCCAGAGCCAAGCGGTGTCGGTGTATAGCTTTAACAGTAAAAGTGAAGCGTGGTGGGCGGAAAATAAAGCTCTGATGCAGACTTTTGATGCGAAATTCTATCGTTTTACTTGGAGCGAGTTACAAACCTTAGCAAGCACGATAGAAAGAACGCTAACGTGGAGCCTCAGTGTTACTGAGAATGAGCTGATGTTGCTTGATAACAACGACAGCGTTTACAACCTTGTTGTAGAGAGCTTGTAATACCGGCTTTGAGCCATATAAGCGCTTAGTTTCAGACTTAGATTTATAAGTCATCAAGCCCAAATACTTTCCTATAATCAAAGCTGGGGTATTAAACGGGTTGAACTAGGTGAAACAAAGCTTAACGTTAATCGCAATGCTTGCAGCAACGAAGCTTGCAAGCGCATCGGAGCTAGGCAGTTTATTATCTCTAGAGCTTGATGAGCTATTAAACGTTCCTATAACGGCTTCCACCCTTACTGAACACGATCTTCGAAGCGTACCCTCCTCCGTCACGGTTTTCACCGATACTCAAATTAAACGTCTATCGGTCGACTATTTATACGAGCTTGCTGAACTAGTGCCTGGCTTTCAAACGGTTCGCATGGGGGATTCACAGCATGATTATGCTATTTCATCACGTGGGCGACGAATCGCTGACTTAAGCGCAGAAATTCTTGTTCTTATTGATGGGCAGCGCATTGAAAACCCAAGAACATCATCTGGTTTACAGTACTTAAATAAACTGCCTGTCGATTTCATTGAAAAAATTGAGTTTATTCGAGGCCCAGGAGCTGCAATTTATGGCTCAAATGCGATGATGGGAGTCATCAATATAACTACACGTAGTGATGTGCAAACAGTCAGTACAACTTTAGGTTCAAATCATAAAATTAAACTAACTTGGCAAGAACGCTTTGAGATCGATAAATTTAAAGCCGACTTCTATATTCACTACGATAAAGATCAAGGCCAATCATATCGTGTTAAAGATTCTTTTTCTGAGGCATCGATAAATACAAAAGACCCAAGAGACAGTTTATTAGCCCAAATTAAAGTAGTAGATCAAAGCAATAAGTTCGATGTACTTGTGAGTAAGGATCACTATGATGACTTTTACTACTTTGAAAGAGTTGCCAACGATGTAAACCAGTTTGATAAAGATTTATACCGGCTCAATTATCAGAAAGTTTGGTCTTCAGGACGATGGGAAAATATTGTAAACCTATCTTACAACCACGCTGAAGGAAAAAGTACATCAATACTCTTGCCAGAGAACAGCTTTGGCTCTGGCAGTGATGATTTTATTGTTCGTGCAGACTTCAGCTCCATAAGTTACTCACTTAATTGGACGACAACCATCGACTTAAATGAAAAAAGTAGCTTACAGTCCGGTATTGAGTATCGTCATATTGATGTTGAAGAGGGCTGGGCTAGTTCAAATTATCAGTTAAGTGATGTTAACGATGGAATCATTCCTCCAACTGCTTATGACAGCATCATAAAAAATACGCTTATTCAGGAAAGTAGTAAACAAGATATATATGGTTTGTTTATGCAATACCAGTATCAATTGCGTTATGATTTAAGCTTATTAGCTGGATTTAGATATGACTATTTTGAAAGTTCCGGTGATCAACTGAGTCCTCGTTTGGCTTTAGTAAAATTGTTTGGAGAAAGCCATAGCCTAAAACTACTTTACAGTGAAGCTTTTAGGGCTCCTACTGCAAATGAAACAAAGCTAAAGAATATTCCTGGTCTAGAAGCAAATTCGGATCTTGTATCTGAAAGAGTTAAAACTGTTGATCTAATATGGCTTATAAGTCATAACAAAAGCACTTACCAGATTGGAGCTTTTACTTCATATTTTGATGATTCCATTTTACAGCTTGCACAAGTAGGCGGAGCAAGAAAGTACGTAAATAAAGATCAAGACCCTGTACAAGGGCTTGAGTTTGAAGCAAAACTATATATAAACGAAAAGAATCAAGTTGCCGCTGCCGCAACTTATATACATGCCAAGCCTGAGCAAAGCTTTAGAGAGGCCGATGAACTAGCTTCATTAACATGGCTAAATGAAGTGAATGAGTCTACAGACTTTTCTATTACTGCTAACTATAGAGGGGCAAGGCAGATGGTATCTGGAGAAGTAATAGAGCCCTATTATTTATTATCGTCAAAAATAAATTATGCTTTTAGCAAGAACCTAGACGCTTATATTCAAGTAAAGAACTTGAGTGACACAAGCTATCAGACCCCTCAAGCGGGCGAATTCCCTGAAGCGGGTATTCCCAACAAGGGTAGAGAGATTTCCGTAGGATTAAGCTACTCTTACTAGAGGCTTAATCTATTCTAAATCTATTTTCGGGGGCGTAGATAGCCAGCGGTACCTTAAATCAAGCGCTTGTTGCTCTCCTGACGATGCTTCAACAGAAAACCGTTTATTGAATCGGTATTCCATTACCAACCTAGATGAATTGTTAATAATTCCATATAGGTACTTTACATAAAGTTGTTCACTTAGTTGTTTACCTAGGGAAAGATTGGTTCGGTTATCACTGCCATTCTCTAAACCTATATCTGTAATACCAACCGAATCCCCTATTGTTTTCATTGCTGGCATGCCTAAGCTCATTCCCATGTTAAGTGCGGCATTATGAAGTTCTGCTGCTGCAAGATCACCACCACCGAGCGTAGGTGTACCATTAATTAAATAAGCTAAACGAGCGGATTCACTCATAGCAGGGCTAGAATAAAGTTGTGTTTCGGGCTCACTAATATTACCAGTAAGTTTTATGCCTACTGTTGCTTCTGGAAATATATGTTCAGCTTTAATTCTGACTATTGGGTTGTCTAAGTCACCAGTGAAAATGAGTTGCCCTTCTTCTATATCAAGCCTCTGTGTGTAGCGTTGGTAGTAGCCATCATAAAGTTCCAAAACGCCACTCGCTTTGGACTGTTGCTTTTGAGAAAGCTGTAATTCACCTCGAATGGAGCTATTGAGTCCAAAACCTATAAACTTAACGTCGTCTAATAGACTTATTCTAAGTCTAACTTCTAGATCTGTGCTATCAGATTTTAAATTACTTTCTCCTACAAGGTATTGATCCTGGCTTACACGAATAGCATTTTGGGGCAATTGATCAATCTCTAGCTGGGAATTCCTAATACCAATATCACCGTTTAATAACAGCTTATTGATGCTTCCAGAAAGCTTAACGTTGATATCTGAATTGAGTGTTAAGTTTGTTTGCCTTATCAGTGCTAGGTTATTACCCTTTAGGGTGACATTTATGTTGGGGGCAGCTAAATTTCTAATAGGCAGTACGCCCTTCATCAAGGATCCATTTATAGATAATTCACCCTCACCTATCAATGCATGGCCATCAATATATATATCAGAGCCATTAATACTTGTAACTTTAGTGTTTAGTTTATTAACGTTAGTGCCTGTATTGCTTATAGTAAAATAAGAATCAATTAACTCGATTGAACCTGTTACATGTGGATTATCAATCTCTCCAGCCATCTTAATGTTAGATTTTAAGCTTCCCTTTAAGTTTTCAATATTAGGAATAAAGTACTCAAAACGACTTATATTTCTAATTTTACTATCAAGACTAAAAGACTCTATTTTACTATCAATAAGCTTTGCCTTGCTTGCCAGATAGTCTTTGTCTTCAGTTTCTAAATTGACGCTCCAATTAAACTTATTGTTTGACCATGTAGTTTTTATATCTGATTTGATAAATTTAAAATTAGCCCGTTTATCTTCATCAACTTGATATTTTAGTCCTACTTCTTCTCCCCGAAATTCTGCTTCAATAAATGATAATCCCGCGTCCAGATTGATGTTGATATGACTATTAATTGATCCTGACAATACAAGGTCTTTATCAAGGTGTTGATAGAGGTGAGGCAGCGGGCTTTGTGGCTCGTTTAGAGGCCAAGATTGAATGTTTAGATTGATAGAACCTTTGGCATTGCTAATTTCACTTTCATTAACACATATTTGAGAATGGCTTATATTGTGATTGAAACATAACTTTTCCCAAGATTGAGTACCCATACTTAGTTTTATTTCAGTCTCAGCGCTTTGTTTCCATAGATTGTGTTTGTTTAATCCAAAGTGACTATCATATATATCGAGTGTCCATAGCTTTGATTTAATGTTAAAGCTTGCAGAGCTATTTATGGATAGGCTATTGATATAGTCGTGCAAAACAGAATCAGGATCCGATCCATTAGCTTGTAATTCTATTGAGTGTTTATCAATCTTGCCTTTTGCTTTTAAATTTAGTCTTGATAATGTTTTATTATCATGGATTATCGAGGATGTATTGAAAATCAGGTGATCAACACGGCTATCAATAAGCTCGGGGCTAAGTTGAGCTGTAAGTTCTAAGTTAGCCCCTTGTATAGATGTCTTATCCCAAGTTAAGACAGAACTAGATGAATTTAGTTTTATGATTTCGTCTGTGATATCCACTTTAGATTTGATATCACCATTAGCCCTTGTTGACCAAGATTGTAGGTCTTTTATATTTAAAGATGCACTTAAGGAAATAAGTTCTGAGCCAATAGCATCGATATCTATATATAAGTGATCAGTAGTGTTTTTTAACTCGGTATTTATGACCTTCCATTGCTTGTTATTTGTATCTAAATTGAGAGTGGACTTACCTTTAAGATGAGCAATTGAACTGATAACATCAATCTTATCTAAATTAACAACAAGTTTTGATTTTTTAAAGATAATATCACCTTTTGATTTTAAAGTGATATCGCCAATATCATCATGGATACTAGGGGCGATTAATTGTGACTCTATGCTTGATTCATATAAATTTACTAACAGATCGATATCTTGTTTCCATGAGATAACAGAGTCTCCATTAGCTTTGAGGTAGCGAGACTCTAAGTTCCACTTCTTAAATACACTGCTACCCATTTCTAAATCGGTATGAATAGTCGTATCGAGCTTTGTTTTATCAAATATATTACTTTCATTGTATAGAATTATGTCTTTTCTAAGTTGCATGTCTTTATAGGACCACTTAACAGACCCATTAAAATAGCCATAGTCTTCTAAACTGTGTAAAGAGACCTTATCTAGGTTTAAGCTACCTTGGCAGTTTATATACTGATCACATTGCGCACTTATTTTTACAGGCTTAGTGCTTGAAGAATTTATTTGGCTAATCAGATCTAAACTTAGATCAATATTAAATCCGTTTAATGATTTAGCTTTTATACTGGCGCTTATTTTTTCTCCAATAAAATCAAGATTATAAAGATCGATGTCAACAGTGCTCGATCTGGCTTGCACCTTTGAATGTATGTTTTCTATTTTAAAATAATTTTTTTCACCTATCTTTACATTAAGATTTTCTACTGATAGTGAGTCGATGTCTATCGCTATTGGAAGTGAAAAATCAGGAATGTTAATAGCTTCCTTATTAGTTTTGTCATTTTTTATATTTAGCTCTACGCTAAGGTTTTTTAATGTAAGGGCGCTTATTTTCAGCTTGCCCCTAAGTAGAGACTTAGGTCTCCATGTAAAAGCACATAAATCACATTGAATTTTTGACCATGTATCTTGTCTGTTGTTATTAATATCTAAGCTTTGCAGGCTTAATCCTTGAAGTAGATTGCCTTCTATGTGTTTGTAATTAAGTTTGCTATCAAAACTCGATGATAGCTTATTAATCACCCAGACAGCCCCTTGTGTTGTGCTTAATAAGTAAGCCACAGGAGATATAAGAATAAACATAGACAGTAATAAAATGACAACAACTTTTTTCATAGGTCAGCACCTATGGAAAAGTGGAAGGCGTATTCATTATTGTTATCGTCTAAAGGTCGGGCTAAATCAAAACGAACCGGCCCAACTGGAGAGTGCCAGCGCAATCCTACACCTAAGCCCCTTTTGAAATCTGCTGAATGATCAAAGGCTGATCCAACGTCAAAAAAAGTAGCTGCAGACCAAGAACCAATAAAGCGAGTATCAAATTCCAGACTTCCCACTACTAAATGGCTACCACCCTGTACATTACCGTTTTCATCGACTTCACCAATACTGTTATAAGCATAACCACGAACACTATTATCACCACCAGTATAAAAACGAATGGACGGAGGTAGCTCATTAAATTCTTCTTTTCCGGTGACACCAAGCTGGCCGCGACTAATCAAACGGTTTCTTGTTCCTATTGGTAGGATTGCCTTTCCATTTAGCTTAAGTTGTATAAACTCTGTATCTGATAGAAGTTTGTCTGTGCTGCCTAGCAATTCTGTTTCTATACGAATGCCCTGCCGAGTCCAAGATGGAGAATCGAGTATAAGTAAGTTGGCGCCAATAGATGGGATAAAGAGATCAGAAAAAGATCGCTCTAAATCGCCTTCTAGTTGATAAATATCATGCTGAAAGTTGCTTGCAGCGAACCAGTTCCATAATTCATTAAGCTCTTCTACATAGCGAAGACCGATGCTATAGGTTTTACTGTTGTAACTATCTGTTTGTTCTCTATAAAAACCAAATTGGTTATCAAGCCATTGGCTGGCTGGTTTTTTTAAGGGTACACGATAATTTAAGTTAACTTCACTGACATCCTCAGACCAAGTCGCATCAAGCTTCCAGCTATGGCCGTGAGAGTTAAAGTAGTTGTCTTCTAGTCGACCACTTACACGGGGGCCCTGATCACTAGAAAAACCTATACCAGCACTCAATTGATACTTACTTGCTAGGGAAAGTTCAACCTCTGTATCTGTTTTTGTATCACTATTGAATAATGGTTGAAGCCAAACGGAAGAGAAATAAGGCGTTGATTGAAGCCGCTCATAGGCCTTATCTAATTCACTTTTGCTGTAACGACTACCGTAAGGTAAATCTATTAATCGTTCTAATAAAACGGAGTCTAGACCTACATTAGGGAAAATAGCATCGCCAAAGGTGCTGACATCACCGGTATAAAGCTCAAGTTCAATAAAAGCTAGGTTTTGTTCTTTATCAATCTTGAGCTGGCTTTTCAGCCAGCGGCTATGCCAATAACCTTTATTTTGTAAATATCGAAAAATTTGCTTTTTGCTGCGCTCATAACTTTGATGATTAAGGGCTTGGCCTTCTTGAATAACGAGTTCATGCCGTATCTTTTTTAAGTTAAGGTCACTTTCACCTGGGCCCAGTAAGCTTATATTAATGTCTTTGATTTGTGTTCTAGGGCCGGGCTTGATATCAAGCTTAAGTTTCCAGCATGTTTGTTTATACCAGTTAGCTTGGAATTCAAGCTGGTAATAGCCCAATGCTTGCGCAGCTCTATGTATATCTTCGTGCCACAGTATCTTGTTGAAATCGGTCCGAGTTTGCTGCTTATCGCACTTTTGTTTGGTGAGCTTACTTAAATGAGCTCGTAGGTTGTTTTCAAGTTCTGTATTAACACCAAGAAGCTCTATCTCCAGCGCATGGCTAGATTTACCAATAGCGAGTAGGCTAAGAAGCAGCAGGCTAAGTAATAAAAAGCACTTACTTGGTAGTTGGCTAGGCAAGGTCATTCCTGACAGTATTGCTTGTGTGTCCTAAGCTCATAGGAGCTGTAAAGACGTATTTTATCAGGAAAAAGCCGTTTATCCTTCGCTTAAGCGTTACTGAAGTTTGTTAGACTTAGTCTGAATATTCAACAGTGAGTACTATATGTTAGCCAAGCTCCCTAAGAAGTATCTTATTATCGGTTTTGCTTTGTTAATTGTGTGGGTATGGGCCCCTATTTTTTTTAACAGCCCTGAGCGACAAGCCAATAAAGCTTATGGCCAGTATGAAGAGCAAATCCAACAGCGTCAGCAGCGCGTAGCTAACTCCATACAGCAGTTGAGTATTCAAGATGCTAACTTATTAAAGTGTATTACGCGCTCATCAGAAGATAGAGCACGTATTCACCCTAATAGTTCAGGTGGCATTGATAGCATTGCAGAGTTATCACTACTTTATTGCCCCAATATGGGTATTCTTTCCCTAGAGGGCATTAGTGGCTTGAGGGATTTGAAGGTTTTAGATGTCAGCAAAAACCATATTTCTGACATAGGACCTGCGACCTCACTTAATAAACTAAAAACCTTTAATTTTTCGGCCAATCCCGTGGAAGATTTACGCGGCTTAAGCAAAATGAGCTCGCTGAAAAAGGTCGTGTTGCCCAAATATCCAAATGAATCATGCGCTGATCTCAAAGCTATGTTGGGCTCACTTAGGTCAAATATCAAACAAAGTGCATGTCAAAAAGAAACAACAGGAGCCGCCAATGACAATAGCGAGCAAGATGATGACTTTACATGGCCAAGCCCTGCTTCGATAAGTACTAAAGAAGAACAAGACCTACTGCGCTATGAATATGATATTGAACGGGAACTAGATTAAGTTATAAGGATTAGCATGAAGAAAACTATCTGCCATAAAAGCAAAGGTTTTTCTTTAATAGAAATATTGGTGGTTTTAGCAATTATGGCCATTTTGATTACTTTAGCTGTGCCGAGTAATAAAGGCCGTTATGACAAAGTAAAAGTAAAAGAAAGCCTTGTATTGATTGATACTTATAAGGCTCAAATAGAAGCTATCTATGCATTAACAGGCGAGTTTCCGGAAGATAATGCAGCTGCAGGCCTGCCAGAACCCCAGCAAATTGTGGGGAATTTCCTAAGCTCCACGGAGTTGGAGCAAGGCGCTTTTCATCTTGAACTTGGTAATAAGATTAGCCCTGACCTGCAAGGGCTAATGATTTCGGTGAGGCCTGTATTTGTACCCGGGGTAGAGAATGCGCCGGTATCATGGATATGCGGTGATGATACTGTGCCAGAAAATATGGTTGCAGCGGGTGAAAATAAAACTAACATTCCTGTAAGTGCTTTACCTATTGTATGCCGCTAAAGAGCGTTAAGGCGGCGTTTCACCCGATTGATTTCATCCATTGTTGGTTTACTGCAGTTATACCAGTCTTTGCGACGGCGCTCATTGGTTTGATCCATTGGGTCGTATTTAGGTAGGTCTCCGCATTGAGTCTTAATGTGCAGCTTTAAGTTATCACTAATCTCTAATAAGCGCGCTCGTTCTACGGTATCCTCTGCTTCAAATGTAGCTATTTGTTTCTGTTTGGATTCAGACCAAGCAATGGCACAGCGTAGATCTCGAATACGGCTTTCACTTTGGCTGCGTCGCTCTTGGTAAGCGCTTTTGTTTTGAGAGTTGTAATAGCTGTCGTGTCGTTGGCTATTATTGCGGCGTGATTGGCTCTCTAGGTTCTTAGTTAGCTTGTCTAGGTCTCTTTCCCAATTCTCAAGGCTACGGCTGATATTCTGCATAAAGTATTTGCTTGAGCTCGATCTTGTTGAGTTTGACTTCTGGGGGAGCCTTATTTCACCACAGTAGTCTTGGCCAAACTCCGTGGTTATGCTGGTTTTACCCCCTCCACTTACAGCAAGTTCTTCCACTTTAAGCTCTGAATCCGGGTTGTCTTCCTGAGGCGGTACATGGGAAAAGGTAACTTTGCCATCTTCATCAACAATCTTATAAACCTTGGCAGCATAACTGCTTAGCGATATGGCCATAAGGCTTAAGAAAATAAGTAGCGTTTTACTCATATTTGATTTTTCCGGCGGTAGCTAGTTTTGTGTGACTTTAACAGGGTAGTGGCGTGAGATTTTACTTGCTTTAAACCTAGTTACAACAAGCTAGTATAGGTTTGCTTAAGATCTTTTTCCTCTAATGACACTGAGACTCTTGTTGTTTTTAAGATGATAAAAGCCTTCGTATCGATGTTGTTGTTTGGTTAATTCATTTAGGTGATTCCTTATTTGAGCTAGAGAGCTAGGCCCTGTTCTCAGTTCAAGCTTGTGTAT
Source organism: Agaribacterium sp. ZY112 (assembly GCF_041346925.1). Taxonomy (NCBI): domain Bacteria; kingdom Pseudomonadati; phylum Pseudomonadota; class Gammaproteobacteria; order Cellvibrionales; family Cellvibrionaceae; genus Agaribacterium; species Agaribacterium sp. ZY112. The sequence continues at coordinate 969,119 of NZ_CP166840.1, forward strand.
ATAGGCTCATGCTTGCTGCTTGACTAGGCATGTATAATTCGCCTCTTTAATTGACGTGTTTATCTTTCATTCAATAGAACTGGTTTTGCCGCAGCCTCTCTTTCGCAGCTAAACCCATGCGAGGTACTAAGAGGTGGAAAGAGCAGATAAGTTACTGGTTCAGTCGGGTTTGGCGGCAAGTAGAACTTTGGCTCAGCGATTAATCGAAGCCGGTAAAGTTGAGGTTGAGCGTTCTGGCCAGTGGCAGTCACTTGAAAAATCTAATACCAAGCTTGATAGCAGTTCTAACTTTAGAGTACAGGATGCTGATGAGTTGCGTTATGTCTCTAGAGCTGGGCTTAAGTTAGAGGGGGCCTTAAAAACTCTTGATAAGCTTGGCTTAGAGTTAGATTTAAGCCAGTGCTCGGTCCTAGATGTTGGCCAGAGTACCGGCGGCTTTACAGATTGCCTCTTAAAACATGGCTGCCGTTCGGTCTGTGGAGTGGATGTTGGTCATGGTCAGTTGCATAAGTCACTCTTAGAAGACACACGAGTACGATGCCTTGAGAGAGTGAATGCTAGAACCTTAAGCCAGACATTTGTGCATGAACGTTTTGATTTAAGTGTGATGGATGTCAGCTTTATTAGTCAGACTTTGATATTGCCGGAACTTGCTCAGCTATTAACAGGTCCAAGTTTGTTAATCTCACTTGTTAAACCTCAATTCGAGGTTGGCCCTGAAGGTATTGCCAAAGGTGGTTTGGTAAAAGATAGGGCCTTATACCAAGTAGTTGAAGAAAAAATACGCACTCTTTTGCAAGAACTGGGCTTCAAGGTACTAAGCTGGAAAGAGAGCGCAATAAAAGGTGGGGATGGCAATAGGGAGTTTGTTGTCATTGCCCAACATTTATCTTAGGGCGCCATACAAGCTTGGTGGATATCGAATGAATCAAACAATAGATCGCAGTGCTTTATGGCTTTTTTTGAGTGCTGCTTTACTGCTACTTGTCTCGTGTGGTGGGGGCGGAGGTAGGACCAGTGTACTGCCTGGTAGTGAGCCATCAATAGAGCCTTCTAGCACCCCAACTTCAAGCCCCAGCCCTCTTATTACATCGGCTAGCGCCGAGGTTTTTATTTCAGGTAGCCTTACTTATGATTTTGTACCTCACGGCTTAGTTGTGGGCCTAGATTACGGTGCTACAAGCGCAGAGCCTATTCGTGGCGTGCTTGTGCAATTACTTGATCAAAACGATACGGTTGTGAGTGAAACCATCAGTAACGATCAAGGCCTCTATGAGTTAGGGGCTTTGCGTAACACTTTATATAAAGTAAGAGTGCTAGCCGAGTTGAGGCGAGACCAGCAGCCTAGCTGGCAATTTAAAGTTACGGATAATACCGATCAAAATAGTGCATATAGCTTGAGTGGTAGCTTAATAAGTAGTGGCTCTGAGGGTAATACACGCGACCTTCATGCCGCCTCTGGTTGGTCTGGTAGCGCTTACACCTTGACTCGTGTTGCGGCGCCTTTTGCCATACTCGACTCTGTATATAGCATGTTGGATGTCTTAATTGATGCAGGGCTAGATCAAGCAATGCCACCTGCCGAGCTGCGCTGGAGTCCTCAAAACAGAGCATTAGACGGTAATAACAGTAATGGCGATATTGGTACCAGTCACTTTGATACATTCGATAATGCCATCTATTTGCTCGGTGATGCAGATAACGACAGTGATGAATACGATGCTTCTGTTGTTCAGCACGAGTTATTTCATTTTTTAGAGGCAACACTTTCACGCTCTGAGAGTATAGGTGGAAGTCATACCCGTGATGATCAGCTCGATATGCGTACCGCTTATAGTGAGGGCACTGCTAATGCATTTGCAGCGTTTATTGCTGGAGATGGTGTGTTTAGAGATAGCGGTGGTTTATCGCAAGCTGGAGGCTTCTTTTTTTCTTTAGAGAGTAAATACTTTGGTAATGTGGGCTGGTATAGCGAAGCTTCTATAGGTAATTTGGTTTACGATTTACTCGACAATAATAGTGAAACAGGAGATGAGCTTGCTCTAGGTCTTAGCCCTGTTCTTGCATCTATCACCAGTGATGAGTTTATAAATTCACCAGCGCTTTCTAATATCTATCTTTTACTCGATGTTCTTAAAGCCAGTGTGAGTAGTTCTGAAAGCAGTGAAATAACGCAGTTAGCTCAAAGCTACAATATCGATGGTTTAGGTATTTGGGCTGAAGGTGAAAGCCACAATGCTGGTTCAAGCCTTGTATTGCCTATTTATCATAGCGCCTCTCTTGGCGACACCTTAACTCTTTGCACAAGGGCAAGCTCCTCTGCTTATCATAATAAGTTTGAAACTCGTCGTTTTATCCGTTTATCTCTTGATGCTTTAACAGTGGTGAACGTACGTGTTACAACAGCAGCGCAAACTACGGGTGATAAAGACCCAGATGTTGTCGTTTTTACTCGTGGCCAACGTGTTTTGTATTTAGCTTCGGACGATGCCAATCGCGAAGAGGGCCAAGCTTTGTTAACGCAAGGTGAGCATGTGATTGAGGTATACGATTATGATAATACACAGAGCAACGGCCCGCATGGTTCGGCTTGCTTCGATATAGCAATCACGGAGGTCTAGTCATGATGAATTATAAGCAAGTGACAGTTCTCTTGGTTTGCTCATTTTTATCACTCCTTGCTCAGGTTTGGGCTCAAGATTCGACTCTAGTCCAAGAGCCGCATTTGCATACTAAGCATGTTCAAGAGACTGGGCAGTATAGAAAGCCTGGTGCCGCAGTATGGTTGCTTGGTGAGCAAATCCGCGAAGCGTATGTGGGTGAGCAGGGGCAGCTTCAATATCAAATACAAACAAAGGCTGCCACAGGTGTTGTACGTGTTACTGTCAGTGTTAAGGGCTCGAGTGCTGTTATTGATATTGCCGCTGCAAGCTATGAGTTTGACCTTAGTCAGGGGCCTGCCAAGCTTATTTTTGATTATGATGCTCAAGCACTTGGAACAAGCTACCTTAATTTTTATATCGAATACCAAGGTTCAGCACGTGCCTTTGTTAGAGCTGTGGAGGTGGTTGATGAGATGGCACTTCAAACTCGTCAACTTAAGAGTCTTACCACTAAGTCTGAAACGGGCAAGCTTCGCTACCACGATATGCCTGCTCAAGAAACCGTATCCCCTTCTTCTGCCGATAAAACGCAATAAGTAACTGTAAGTTCATACAGGTATTGTTACAATACCTGTTATGGACGTATCTGACTTACTCAACTCTTTAAATGACAAACAGCGTGAAGCGGTTTGTGCTCCTTTGGCTAATCAGCTTGTGCTTGCGGGTGCCGGCTCAGGCAAGACGCGGGTCTTAGTTCAGCGTATTGCTTGGCTGATGAAAGTCGAGCATCTAAGTTCCCAGCAAATACTTGCGGTGACCTTTACCAATAAAGCTGCAGCTGAAATGCGTGAGCGTTTAAGTCAGCAAATTGGTGATGAACACTCTTTGCGCTCTATGTGGGTGGGCACCTTCCACGGTTTAGCGCATAGGCTTTTGCGCCAACATTGGCAGCAAGCTAAGTTGCCGCAGAATTTCCAAATCTTAGATAGTGATGACCAATTGCGTTTGATTAAACGCATTTATCAAGAGCTGAAGATTGATGATAGCCGCTGGCCCCACCGTCAGGCGCAAGGCTTTATCAACGGTAAAAAAGATGACGGTCTACGCGCTGCTTATATTCAAGACAGTTTTGATCCGTACACCCAAGTGATGAAGCAGATCTACCATGCTTATGAAGAGGCTTGTGAGCGTTCCGGCTCGGTTGATTTTGCCGAACTGTTACTGCGTAGCCACGAGCTCTGGTTAAATAATGCTGATTTACTTGCGCACTATCAGTGTCGTTTTAAAGCGATTTTGGTGGATGAGTTTCAAGATACCAACAGTATTCAATATGCTTGGTTGCGTGTATTAGCTGGCCAAGAATCCGCGCTCACTGTTGTCGGTGATGACGACCAAAGTATTTACGGCTGGCGTGGCGCCAAAATAGAGAATATTCACAAGGTGCAGCAAGATTTTGCACCAGTGCAGGTAACAAGGCTAGAGCAGAATTACCGATCAACCTCGACCATCTTGAATGCAGCCAATGCTGTAATTGAGAACAACGGCGATAGACTTGGCAAAACCCTCTGGACAGAGGGCAGTGAAGGTGAAGCCATTGATCTTTATGCCGCTTTTAATGAACAAGATGAAGCACGCTATATTGTTGATCAGGTTCATAAGTGGATAGAAGATGGCGCAACAGCGTCTGAGATCGCCCTGCTCTACCGCAGTAATGCCCAGTCTCGAGTGCTCGAAGAAGCCTTTATTCGCGCTGATGTACCCTATCGAATCTATGGCGGCCAGCGTTTCTATGAGCGGCTAGAAATCAAAAACGCCCTAGCTTATATGCGCTTAATGAGTAACCGCAATGATGACAACGCCTTTGAACGTGTTGTTAACACCCCTACTCGTGGTATTGGTAATAAGACACTGGAAACCTTGCGCTTATTTGCCCGTGACCAAGGCAGTTCGATGTTTGATGCTGCCCAAGCAGCGATTGCCAATAATGTATTTAGCGCTCGAGCAGCGAATGCGCTTAAGCTGTTTTTAAGCTTACTTGATACGCTAGAAGAGCAGTGCTTTGAACAAAATCTCGGTGATATAGCTTCGGTCATTGTTGAAGGTTCGGGTCTGATTGATTTTCACCAGCAAGAAAAAGGTGAACGTGGTCAGGCCCGTGTAGAAAACTTACAGGAATTGGTTAGCGCCTGTCGTGTTTTTGAAGCCGATGATGACGATGTAGCCGTACTTGATGCGTTTCTTGATCGAGCGGCATTAGATGCGGGTGATGCCCAAGCTGATGATTATGAAGAAGCTGTGCAAATGATGACCTTGCACAGTGCTAAAGGCCTAGAGTTCCCAATGGTCGTGCTTGCAGGTATGGAAGAGGGATTGTTTCCCCATCGCATGAGTGCCGAAGAGCCGGGTCGCTTAGAAGAAGAGCGCCGCCTTGCTTATGTTGGCCTAACTCGCGCTATGCAAAAGTTGGTGCTTACTTATGCCGAAAGCCGAAGAATGTATGGTAAAGAAACCGTTAATTCACCTTCTCGCTTCACTCGTGAGATCCCTGCGCAATATATAAAAGAAGTGCGTATGAAAAAAGCGATAAGCCGCCCCACTAGTTTTCAGCAGCAAAGCTTAAGTGACACCGTGCCCGGTATGAACTTGGGGCAACAAGTGAGCCACCCCGTCTTTGGTGAAGGTACGATTTTAGCAATTGAAGGCCAAGGTGCTGGTGCACGCCTGCAAATTAATTTTGCTAGTGAAGGTACAAAGTGGTTGATGCTGCAGTACGCAAAACTAGACGTTCTTTAATTTGTAAAAACACCTTATATCACTCGAAGTAAGGCTCTTGCTGGTGTTAACCTAAGCTTTTTAACTTCAAGGTGTACTGAATGAGCGCGTGTAAGATCGTAATTGTTGGTGGCGGTGCAGGTGGTTTAGAGTTAGCTACAAAACTGGGGCGTTATTATCGCAACAAAGATGACGCTTCAGTGTTATTGCTAGATAAACATGCTTTCCATATATGGAAGCCTCTATTGCATGAGGTGGCTTCTGGTAGCATGAATGCCGAGACCGAAGGTCTCGATTATCGTCAGCATGCTGCAAATAATGGCTTCGAATTTCAAATGGGCTGTTTAAATGACATTGATCGCGACAATAAGCAGTTAAAACTCGATGCGATTAATGATGTCAGTGGCGAAGTACTCGTTCCCGAGCGCACTATCAGCTACAACATTTGTGTACTTGCGCTTGGCTCAGTGACCAACGATTTTGGTGTTCCGGGAGTCAAACAGCATAGCTATAGTCTTGATGACACTCAGCAAGCAGCTCGTTTTCATAAACGGGTCTTTAACCAGTTTATCCGTCTTAAAGCGCTTGGCGCTGACAAACCCTTACGTATTGCCGTGGTGGGCGCAGGTGCCACAGGCGTTGAGCTAACAGCAGAGCTTTATCAACTAGCAGAATCACTCAAGATGTATGGCTTTAAAAACGTTGATCGAAGCAGCTTGCAAGTGCAATTGATTGAGGCTGGCCCTCGTGTGCTTGCTGCCCTACCTGAGCGCATTAGTGATAGAGCCAGTGAGATTCTTAAAAAACTAGGTACAGAATTACACTTAAGTACTCGAGTAAATGAAATCTGCGAAAACGGCCTTAAAATTAATGATGGCGAGTTTCTCGAGGCGGATCTATTGGTTTGGTGCGCAGGTGTTAAATGTCGAGACTTTTTAAAAGACATAGGTGGTCTTGAAACCAATCGAGCCAATCAAGTGGTTGTTAATGACTTTCTACAAAGTAGCATCGACAGCGATATCTTTGCTTTAGGTGATTGTGCGGCATTAACACAAGCGGATGGTAGCCAAGTGCCTCCTCGTGCTCAGTCGGCACATCAAATGGCATCTCAAGTGTATAAAAACATCAAACTTCGCTTAAGTGATCGCCCAGAGCAGAAGTTCGAATATAAAGATCACGGCTCGCTTGTTTCCTTTGCAAACTATTCGTCCGTGGGGGTTTTACGTGGGCTTGTACGAGAGCGCGTGTTTGTTGAAGGCTCAATTGCTAAGCGTCTTTACGTTTCACTATATCGCTTACATCAAGTCGCTTTGCACGGATATTTTCGAACGGGCTTGTTAATGTTAGTGAGCAAGCTTAGTAAGAAGCTGCGGCCTGTACTTAAGCTTCATTAATCAGCTTCTGATGAGTCGGCCAGTGGCGACTTAGATAAGCTAAGAGACTTTAGCTCTCTTAGCTTATAATGCCCGCCTTTCTCACGTAAATGGAATCTTTTGTGTCGGCACGATATCAACCTTGGTGGATGCCCACCGCGCTTGCAGCTCTATTATTGCTATCTGTGGCTCTTTTCGCCGCACTTGTTATTGGTTCAGCCAAAGCAAAACCTGCACTAATGCTCACTGAAGGCGAGAAAAACCGTGAAATTTTTGAGTGGGACTTAGTAACCAGCTGGCCTAAACGTTTTCCTGGGCTTGGCATGGGTCCTGAAATGTTTGCGGAAAAAGTGTTGGCGATGAGTGATGGCCGCTTAGTTATCACTGTGCATGGTGGTAATAGTATAGTGCCTGCATTGGGAGTGTTTGATGCAGTGAGCTCGGGTTCTGTTGAAATGGGGCACAGCTCAGCATATTACTGGAAAGGTAAAATTCCAGCGGCTGTGTTTTTTACCTCAGTACCTTTTGGCATGACAGCACAAGAATACAATGCGTGGATCAGTTATGGTGGCGGTTTAGAGTTATGGCGTGAACTTTATAAGCCCTACAACCTTATCCCTTTTCCCGGTGGTAATACTGGGGTGCAAATGGGGGGTTGGTTTAATGTCGAAATTAACGATGTTAGTGATATTCAAGGGCTTAAAATGCGCATCCCAGGTCTCGGCGGAGAGGTGTTTAGTCGCAGTGGTGGAACAGCGGTGAATATCCCAGGCGCTGAACTTTTCAATGCCTTACAAACAGGGGTGATTGATGCAACGGAGTGGGTTGGCCCCTATAACGATTTAGCTATGGGTTTTCACCAAATCGCTAAACACTATTATTACCCAGGTTGGCATGAGCCGGGCCCGGCTATGGAATTTACTGTAAACAAAACAGCTTATGACAGTCTGCCTAAAGACTTACAAGAAATTATTGATGTGGCAGCTAAGGCGGTTAATCAACAAATGCTTGATGAGTACCAAGGTCGATCACAGACGGCCTTGATTGAACTAAAGCAGGTCTATGGCGTCGATATACGACGTTTCCCTGAGAGTGTACTTGCTGTTTATAGAAAGAATGCGCTTGCGCTTTATGAAGAACTATCTAAAGGCGATGAGCAGTTTGCCAAGGTATATCAGAATTATTGGCAATATTTAGAGTCGGCAAGAAACTATAGTGAAATAGGTGAAAAAGCCTATCTTGAATTACGCTAGTGAACGGTCATAGACGTTTTAATATTTTTTTATCCCTGAGGAATAATAATGGCAAAAGGATTAATTATCGGTGGCGTTACAGCGCTTGCTCTTGCAGGAGCTGCTGTTGGTTACCAATCGTGGATGCATCAACAAGTAGAGTCAAAGATTGATGCACTTATGCTTAAAATTGAGCAAAATCCAGAGATTGTGGATGTTGCTTATGAAGATTTAAATGTTTCTTTTACTGGGGATATAGAGCTTCTTAATATTTCACTTCTTACTTCAGAAAGTGATGACCCTGTTGTTTTTCGTTCCTTAAGAGTCGAAGATTACGATATTCAGCATGAGATACCTCATTATGTAAATGTTGCCTTGCAGGGCTTAAAGTTGCCAGATGATTTTATTGCTGAGCTTCAACAAGATCAAGGTGCTTTTTCCGATTATTTAAAGTCCATTGGTGTTGAAGATACCCTGCCTTTAGATGCAAAATTTTCTTATGTTTTTGATGAAGAAAATAGCCAAACCCAAACGACAAATTTAGAAATTGGTTTGGATAAAGTGATGAGTTATAAACTCGATTGGGTGAGTAAAGATATCCCCTTAGAGGCTCTATATTCAGATCCAAGTAATGAGGTTGAGCAAGCGACGGCATTAGCAGCCATGATGAAAGGCAGTTTTCCAAAGCTTGCCATGAGTATCAGTGATCAGGGAGGTTTACCGGTTTTTTTACAAGAAGTGGCTGATGAGCGCGAACAAAGTGTTCAAGAGCTTAATTCCAACTGGTTAGCTATGGCCAATATGCAGTCACAAATGATGTTGCCGCCAGCTGTACAGCCAGCAGCTTCAGATGCTATTTCACAAGTTGCTGTATTTTTAGATGGTGGTAAAAGCTTAAGTATTAGTTTTGAGCCTCAGCACGATGGTAGTATCGAAAGCTTAAGCCCACTATTGATGCAGGCCTATATGAGTGGTGATTATCAAACGATCTTAGATTTACTTAATCTTAAAGTACTTGCTATCTAGTGATGCCATGTTGTTAGAAAAAAGCCCAGGTTTGCTAGGAGCCTGGGCTTTTTTATGGCTGCTAATTAAGCTTTTAAGCTATAGGGTAGCCAAGTAGCAATCTCTGGCACAAAGGTAAGCAGTATTAGCATCAATAATTGAATGCCAATAAAAGGAATAACCCCTCGGTATATGGCGCTTGTTTTAATAGACTTAGGCGCAACACCTCTAAGATAAAATAAAGCAAAACCAAAAGGCGGGGTTAAAAAACTGGTTTGTAAATTAATGGCAATCATAATGCCAAGCCACAGCGGGTCGAAACCAAGCATCAATAATGGCGGCGCTATTAATGGCACCACTACAAAGGTGATTTCAATAAAGTCTAATATAAACCCGAGCAAAAAAATCAGTAGCATAACCAGTAGCAATGCACCGTAATGCCCACCAGGTAGGTTGCTGAAAATATCCTGCATCATATGTTGGCCGCCAAAACCGTGGAAGACCAAAGAAAATAGTGAAGCACCAAGCAAAATAGCAAAGACCATTGCTGTAACCGTTGTGGTACTGTCTAGGACATCAGTTAATACCGAACGATTAAGCCGCCCACGTTGCCAAGCAAGTATAAAAGCGGCAAGAGCACCGACGCCTGCTGCTTCAGTTGGTGTGGCGCTGCCACTTATAATGGAGCCTAATACCAATACGATTAACAGCAGTGGTGGGGCAATACTTGTCAGTAATTTTTTTGCACTAACTTTATGTTCATCATTAACAGCGGGGGCATGTTCAGCTTTAAATTTTCCAATGAACAGTAAATAGATAAGGTAGAGCGCGACTAAAATAAGGCCAGGCCCTATGGCTCCCATAAACAGGTCGCCTACGCTGATAGGGCTAATGCTGATATTGCCAAGCTCGAGTTGAGCTTGTTGGTGAGCGCTAGAAATAATATCACCCAACAATACTAAGGCTATGCTCGGTGGGATAATTTGGCCCAAGGTGCCTGTTGCACAAATAGTACCGCAGGCAAGCTCTGGGCTATAACCGCGCTTAAGCATGGTTGGTAAGGATATTAACCCCATTGTGACAACAGTGGCGCCAACAATACCTGTGCTGGCAGCGAGCATGGCTCCAACGACAACAACACTTAAACCCAAGCCTGCAGGCAAGCGACTGCATAAGCTGCCCATATTCTCGAGAAGCTCTTCTGCCACCTTGCTGCGTTCAAGCAGAACACCCATCAAAATAAAGAGTGGGACAGCGATTAATGTGCCGTTGTTAATGGTGCCAAATACTCGGTCAGGGTAGGCAAGCAGTAAGCTCGCATCAAAAATGCCCGCGACAATGCCAAAGCCTGCAAATAAGAGCGATACACCGGCCAAAGTGAAAGCAACGCTATAACCCAGCATTAGAGCTGCACAAATACAGATAAAAAGAACAAGGCTGATGTATTCCATTAATTAGCCTGCTCATGTTTGAGGCTGATGATAAGCAGCTGTTTAGCTACTTCACTAAGCGCCTGTAAGGCAAGTAAGAAACCGGCTGCTGGAGCTAAGCTTTTAAGAAGGAAGATTAACGGCAACCCTCCGGGGTTGAGAGACGATTCCTGAATGCGCCAGCTCTGCAACATGCTGTGCCAACTAATCGCAGTAATAAAGATCGCAAAAGGCAATAAAAATAAAATACTGCCGATTAAATTTACCCAGGCTTGGCCTTCAGGCTTAAAGCGGCGGTAGAAAATATCCACCCGGACATGCTTATCCTGTTGCAGGGTATAGGCCAAAGTAAGCATAAACAAAAAAGCATGGGCGTAAGCGATGCTTTCCTGAACAGCAGTAGAGCCAAAGTTGAAGACCCGAGCGAGCACAATGCCACTGACACACAGGGTCATAAAGAGCAGCAGCCAGCGTAAAAGTGCAGCTATATTGCTTTGCAGGCAGTTTATGTTGTTATTGAGCTGCTGTAATAGGCGCACTAGGGCGTTGGGCATAACATTCCTTGTCTAAGGTCATCTTGGGCGCTGGCATTATATAGTAAAGCCTTTAAGAACCCCTTTCCTTTGCCAGAGTCACTGGCTGATTTCGTACTTACTATTTGATTTTATTGAGTTTTTTATTTTTATTTGTCTAGATGAGGAAAATAAAAATGAGTATTATGCCGGCAAATTAATCGCCGATGGAATAAACGACCTAAGAGGGATATATGCCTAAATTTTCATTAAAACTGTTATTAGCACTTACCACACTTACTTTATTTGCTTGTGGTGGTGGAGGCGGTGATAGTTCGAACTCAGAGGCTCCTAAGACGCTTACTAATATCACAGTCGACGACCTTTCTAGATACTCCTTAACAGTGAATGAAGGGCAAACCGTCACTCTTTCTTTAAATACCCAAGTCGAAGGTTCTGCCGATGTAGCTTACGATTGGCAGATCAGTTTTAAAGGCGATGATGTCGCGTTTACTGGACAGAACACTGATACCATCAGTTTTGTTGCCCCCGAAGTAGACATGCCTGGTTCTGTCAGTGTGTCGGTAGAGATCTCTCTTGAAAATGGGACTTTGCTTGGGGATAACAGACAGCGTACTTCAGTGATAGTTGAAGATACCAACCCTAATCCCACTACTTTGGTTGCGCCAACGGCCTTTACTATCGATAAACCTGAACAGGTATCAAGTCTTGATGGAAGTGTATTTAGCTCTGAGTCTGAGTGGGAATTCACCCAATTTTATGTCAGTAACACTGAGGCGGAGGTATATTTTCATAGTACAAAAGAGATTTTCAGTATAGATGCTGGTGATGGTGTTGAATTATGTACTCAGGGGGAAACGGTAGCGCTGGCGGATTTTCTTGATCGCAGATCTGTGGAGTGTTTTGCCGAAGAAGAAGTCAGCTTTTTTCAAGAGGCGGATACCCTAGTGGTGGAATACAGCTGTGATGGTTTACTTGTCGAAGCAAAAAGCTTTGTAAAGAAAGTGGATGCATTAGGCTCGCTTGATATGAGCTTCAACTCATTAGATGACATAGTTGAAGCTCCTGTTGAATGCATTAGTGTTCTTAAAAATCTCAACCTTAGTTCAGAGCAAGGTACGCAGAGTTTGTACGTCAGAGCACCTTATAAAGACGATACGATCGAATTGGTGATGACTGTGGATGAATTAGCTCATGGCATAGACGTCTACAGTGATTTTTTTAATTCTGCCATGGATATTTCCCTTTATGGCTTTACCCTAGGTGATGTGGACGGCAGTTCGGCTGATAGTTTTCGAGTTTCTCAATCCCAGTGGAATGACGATGGTATTCACTTAAGAGGTGATATGGAGTTTGCAGAGGAGTTGGTGGATTTTGAGCTAGATATAAACTTATAAGTATCTCTAGCCACTCACATATCGGCATGGCGGTGTGTGAGTAGTTACCCACCTTTTCTTACTTAGCTTTCCTAGCGGCTTCATATTATTTAATTTTTTGCTCACCTTTCTTATTAAGCAGTGGTTACTCAAGCCCTCTTCTGCAGTTGATTACCTTAGTGTCTGTTGGTTTTATGTTTAGCTGTGTCGTTGCTTTCATCTTCTGCTTGGCACCTAAAATTTTACAAAGCTATGTAAAAAGTAACAAAACTGTCACATAGGAACCATATTATGCCCAGCACTAGGAAGTGTTGGCTGAGATCCGCTGCAGCTTAAAGCGGCGTTCAGGCAACATTTCTTGTTAATTGACTACTTTCTTGAGGAATTTCTCGTGAAAAAATTATTTGCTGGTGCTGCCATTGCAGCTTCTATGCTTGCAGCTACTTCAGCTGTTGCAGCTACTCGTGACTCTATCAGTGTTGTGGGTTCTTCTACTGTATTCCCTTTCTCTAAAGTGGTTGCCGAGCGTTTCGGTCGCAGCACTTCTTTTAAGACGCCTACCATTGAAAGCACGGGTACTGGTGGTGGTTTTAAAGAATTCTGTAAAGGCACTGGTGTAAGCACTGTTGATATCAGCAACGCTTCACGTCGTATCAAGCAGAGCGAATTCGATATGTGTAAAGCAAACGGTGTTAAAGACATCGTTGAAGTTTTGATTGGTTATGACGGCATCGTATTGGCAAACTCTGTTAAAGCGACTCCTTTTAAATTAACTCGTCGTGACATCTTCTTGGCTCTAGCTAAAGAAGTTCCTGCTGCCGATGGTAGCGAGAAGCTTGTTGCTAACCCTTATAAGACTTGGAAAGACGTAAACCCTACTCTTCCTGCTACTAAAATCGAAGTTCTAGGTCCTCCTCCTACTTCTGGTACTCGCGATGCATTTGCTGAGCTAGCAATGGAAGGTGGTTGTAAGACTTTCCCTTGGATCAAGGCCATGAAGAAAAAGAACAAAGCTAAATACAAGGCTGTATGTCACATTGTTCGTGAAGACGGTGCTTACGTAGAAGCGGGTGAGAACGACAACCTTATCGTTCAAAAGCTTAATGCTAACCCTAATGCGCTAGGTATCTTTGGTTTCTCTTTCCTAGATCAGAATGCTGACAAGGTTCAGGCTTCTTTGATCGATAGCGAAGCACCGACTTTTGAAACAATTGCTGATGGCTCTTACCCTGTAAGCCGCCCTCTTTACTTCTACGTGAAAAAAGCTCACGTTGGCGTAATCCCTGGCATTGCTGAGTACTTGGCTGAATTCACCAGCGAGAAGGCTTGGGGTGAAGAAGGTTATTTGACTGACAAAGGCATGATTCCTCTATCTGATGAGAAGCGTGCTGAAATCAAGAAGCGTGTAAGCAATTTAGAGCCTCTTAAAGCTCTATAAGTATTAAGGTGATCAATCGAGTGTAGCTAAATGTGGCTTGCCTCGATTGACTCCTTTAGAATACGCAGCAATTTTCAGCCAAGACGGAGTCTTGGCTTTTCTGAAGCTCTGAATGGAATCCTGCTGGTGACCATCGGAGCTTTGCCATTTCTACTGAACAAAATTCTATGAGCGCATCGGTACTAATTGTTGGCATGGGCCTGTTGGTAATGGCGGCGTACGCACTTGGGCGCGGGCGATCCGTGCTTATGGCCGGCGACCAACGTCTCAACTCTCTTCCTTCTTTTTATGGTCTATTGACCGCACTATGGGCTTTGTTGCCCGGTGTGGCTGTATTGGGCCTGTGGGGAATATTTGAAACGACTATCATCAACTATGTTGCCATGCAGCATTTACCTGAAGCACTGCGTTATGGCCCCTCTTCTGAGCTTGGTCTGGTTATGAATCAGGTTTATAACGTAGCCTACGGCAAAGCGGCTGGTGATGTGCCAGCCTACATGGTGGCTGCAGCGGATGCCATTGTTTCACTAGAAGTGAAAAGCTCTTGGCTGAAGGGTGTGGTGGTGATGTCCGGCATGTTTATTGGCGCTGCTATTGTGTGGTTTATGATTAATCCACAAATGAAAGCCCGTGCGCGAGTGGAAGCGTTATTCCGCTTTGGTTTATTGGCTTGTGCCTGTATAGCCATTCTAACCACTTTAGGTATTGTCTTTTCTGTTCTATTTGAAAGTCTGCGCTTTTTTAATGAAGTGCCAGTCACGGACTTTTTGTTTGGCACTGAGTGGAGTCCTCAGGGCGCACTTCGTGCGGATCAGGCTGCTTCTGAAAGCAGCTTTGGTGCTGTGCCACTGTTTGCCGGTACGATGTTAATTGCTGCGATTGCAATGTTGATTGCAGTACCTGCTGGTTTGATGGCCGCTATCTACTTAAGTGAATATGCACCACCGCGCTTTCGTTCAACAGTTAAGCCTTTATTGGAAGTGTTGGCTGGTGTGCCAACGGTTGTTTACGGCTTTTTTGCTGCGTTAACGGTTGCGCCTTTTGTACGTGATGCAGCGGTGGCTTTGGGTCTAAATCAGTGGATGAACGTCACTTCAGAAAGTGCCTTAGCGGCAGGTTTGGTTATGGGAGTGATGATTATCCCATTCGTTAGCTCTCTTTCTGATGATGTCATCAATGCGGTTCCTCAAAGTTTACGTGATGGCTCTTTGGGTCTTGGCGCAACTCAATCTGAGACTATTAAGCAGGTTGTTATCCCTGCGGCCCTACCGGGAATTGTGGGTGGTATTTTGTTAGCGGTATCGCGTGCGATTGGTGAGACCATGATCGTGGTGATGGCTGCTGGTATGGCTGCTAATTTAACCGCTAACCCTCTCGACTCGGTGACAACTGTAACTGTACAAATTGTTACCTTGTTAGTGGGTGACCAAGAATTTGATAGCCCGAAAACCTTAGCCGCGTTTGCGCTTGGTTTAATGCTGTTTATTACCACGCTGGCGTTGAACTATCTCGCTCTGCACGTTGTGAAGAAATATCGTGAGCAATATGACTAATAAAACCGAACTGACGACGGTTGAGCGCGTACAGCTCAGCCTTAAAAAACGCTACCGTGCTGAAAAACGCTTTAAGGCTTTTGGCTTAGCTTCTATTTGCTTTGGCTTATTGTGCTTGGTGGTCTTGTTTACTGAGATCATTAGCAATGGTGTTGGGGCTTTTCGCCAGACACATATTCAAATTGAAGTGACTTATGACCCAGATACACTGGAAATTACTGATGCGAGTGACCCAGACCAACTGGTCTTTGCAAACTTCGATGGCGTAATTAAAAAGGCCCTGAAGAAGCGCTTTCCTGAGGTTAAAGGCCGCAAAGACAAGCGAGTACTCTACGGCATGATTAGTGTCGGTGCGGGTTATGATTTACGCGATAAGCTAAAAGCTGACCCTAGTTTACTTGGTCAAAGCAAGACTTACTGGTTACTGGCTGATGATGATTACGATACCTATTATAAAAGCTTAAATGATGCCGAACCTTATATTGGTCGCATGAATGAAAAGCAGCTTCAGTGGGTCGACTCGCTAATTAAAGAAGGCCAGATTCAAACTCAGTTTAATACTCGCCTATTTACTAATGGTGACAGTGCTGAACCAGAGATGGCGGGTATATTAGGGGCGCTTATTGGTTCACTTTTGACGTTAGCGGTGACGATTATCTTGAGCTTCCCAATTGGGGTAGCTGCTGCTATTTATCTTGAAGAGTATGCCAAGAAGAGCCGTTTAACCGATTTTATTGAAGTGAATATTAATAACTTGGCTGCAGTGCCTTCTGTTATCTTTGGTTTACTTGGCCTCGCGATCTTCTTGAACTTCTTCAATATGCCTCGTTCTATTCCTCTTGTTGGAGGTTTGGTACTGACCTTAATGACTTTGCCTACCATCATTATTTCTAGCCGTGCCGCTATTAAAGCCGTGCCGCCCTCAATCAGACAAGCTGCATTGGGCATGGGTGCATCTAAGATGCAGATGATCTTGCATCATGTACTACCTCTGGCAATGCCTGGTATGTTGACCGGTGCGATTATTGGTATGGCGCAGGCTTTAGGTGAAACAGCACCTTTACTTATGATTGGTATGGTGGCCTTTATTGTTGATATTCCCGGTGGTATTACAGACCCATCAACCGTATTACCCGTACAAATTTTCTTATGGGCAGACAGCCCTGAGCGAGCTTTCACGGAGCGCACTTCTGCCGCCATTATGGTCTTGCTCGCGTTTTTGATTTCAATGAACACCCTAGCGATCTGGTTGCGTAAGCGATTAGAGCGTCGTTGGTAAACACAGGTACTAGAGAAGCATGACTGATACATTGCTTAACGACAAACAAGAAAGCCAAGAAACCGTTGGCATCCCCTTTAGTGATCACGCCAAACTAACTGTGCGCGATGTAAGTGTGTTTTACGCAGAGAAACAAGCGGTGTTCGATGTCAATTTAGACATTGGCAACAATGAGGTGATCGCCATGATTGGTCCTTCAGGTTGCGGTAAGTCGACGTTCTTGCGCTGTTTAAATCGCATGAACGACACCATCGATATTTGCCGAGTAGATGGTTCTATTAAGCTTGATGATCTTGAAATTAATGACAAGAAAATCGATGTAGTGCCGTTGCGTGCTCAAGTTGGAATGGTGTTTCAGAAGCCTAACCCCTTCCCTAAAAGCATTTATGACAACGTTGCTTATGGCCCGCGTATTCATGGTTTAGCATCACGTCGCAGTGAGCTTGATGAAATCGTTGAAACCTCTCTGGCTAAAGCGGGTTTGTGGAATGAAGTAAAAGATCGATTACATTCACCAGGTACGGGTTTGTCTGGTGGTCAGCAGCAGCGTTTGTGTATTGCGCGAACGATTGCAGTGAGCCCTGAAGTGATTTTGATGGATGAGCCTTGCTCTGCACTTGACCCGATTGCGACGGCAAAGATCGAAGAGTTGATCGCCGAACTTAGCGAAAATTTTACTATCGCCATCGTAACTCACAGTATGCAGCAGGCCGCGCGCGTCTCTAATCGCACAGCTTACTTTCACATGGGGAAACTCATTGAAGTAAACGACACTGAAAAAGTCTTCACCAATCCAGACCACCAGCTCACAGAAGCGTATATTACTGGTCGTTTTGGTTAATTTATGCGCCGAACTTGTGACTAAGCGGTGTAGACTTAAGATAAATTACAAAAGCTGCAATGGATAGCAGCAACCTTCGATATCAGGAGAGGACAATGGATAGCTTAAATTTAAATCAGCATATCTCAGCTCAGTTTAATGAAGACTTAGAGCACTTGCGCACCAAGTTACTTGAAATGGGCGGCTTAGTTGAAGATCAGCTTAAAGATGCAGTAAAAGCCATCGAAACTGCCGACGGCGCCTTGGCTGAGAAGGTAATCGAAACAGAAAAAGAAGTCGATCAGCGTGAAATTGCGCTCGACCAAGAGAGCATCACCCTACTTGCTCGACGCCAACCTGCAGCATCGGATTTACGCTTGGTCATGATGGTGACTAAAGCCACACGTGATCTTGAACGCATTGGTGATGAAGCCAATAAGATTGCCAAAATGGCCATAGCATTGAACTCAGAAGGCGCTGAGGGTGGTCGTGGTTATGTCGAGTTGCGCCACCTTGCGGCCAGTGTTATTCGTCTTGTAAGTCGCGTACTTGATGCTTTTGCTCGCTACGATGTTGATGCCGCCATGGATGTTGTTCGCGAAGACAGTAATGTCGATGCCGATTACAAAAGCGCTGTACGTGAAATGATCACCTACATGATGGAAGACCCGCGAGTTATCTCACGAGTTATGAACATTATGTGGGCATTAAGAGCATTAGAGCGCATTGGTGACCACGCTCGAAATGTTGCTGAGCAGGTGATCTATTTGGTGCACGGAACCGACATACGCCATACTCCACTTGGTGAGATCGAAAAGGCTTTAGATGTCAAAAACACATAAACTGGTGTTTATTTGTACTTTAAAGGGCGCTTAACAGCGCCCTTTTTTATTTCTGTGCTATTTTTTGACCCAAAATAAAGCAAAAAATAAGCAATAGGCGTTTACTGCGCCCGCGATTCTGGGCGAAGACAAAGGCAAAAACTGCAGAAGCAGAATTAGTTTTAACTAAATTTAGCTCTGTAACACTTTTGTCATATTGTATTCATATATTTGCCCCCGAAATTGATATTAAAGCGTCACTTTTCACTTACAGATGACGTTCTTACTTTGGGCACTAGGAGTGTGATAATGAAGAAAATTAGTTTAATCCCTGCAGTTGCTGCACTAGCTACCGTTGGCGCATATGCTGAATCACCTACCGTTTACGGTAAAGTTAATGTTGCGCTTCAAAACGCAGACGAAGCTGATAGCAGCAAGTTAGAGCTTGTTAGCAATGCTTCACGCTTGGGTGTTAAAGGTAAGCTAGATATCGAAGACACTGGTCTTAAAGGTATCTACCAAATCGAATTTGAAGTAGCTGCTGATGACGGCACTGCTGGTAAAGATGGCAACACCATCACTCAGCGTAATACCTTTGTTGGTTTACAAGGTGGTTTTGGTACTGCTAAAGCGGGTATCTTTGATACGCCTTTGAAAGTTGCTCAAAAGAAAGTTGATCTATTCAACGATCTAGAAGGTGATATCAAGCACATCATCACTGTAAACGACAATCGTCCTGATAATATCGTTCAGTACAGCACGCCTAAATTTGCTGACGTAGTTTCTTTAAACGGTGCTGTTATTGCATCTGAAGATGAAGACGTAGATAACGGTTTCTCTGGTTCAATCACTGCTGATATGGATTTCGGTCTTTACCTAGCGGCTGCTTACGACACAGGTGTTGAATCTGAAGAAGCTGATGTTGCGCGTTTAGTTGCTCAATATAAAGTTGCTGGTTTCCAGTTTGGTGTTTTATACGAAACAATGGAAGAAGGTGACGCTGATTCAGTAGACGGTTATGTGTTGTCTGCTCAGTACGCTCCAAACAAGTGGGCTTTCAAAGTACAAGCAGGTAACTCAGACATTAAAGAAGAAGACGGCCAAACGTATAGCCTTGGTGTCGACTACAAATTCAACAAGAAATTCAAAACCTTTGTTTACTACACTGATAATCAGTACGTAGACGGCGCTGCTGATGTTGAATCTTCATACCTTGGTTTGGGTACAGAACTTAAGTTCTAAGACAAACCCCTTGTAATGTTTCTTCCTTTGGCGCCCCTAATTTAGGGGCGTTTTTTTTTGCTTCTAGACAAAGCCTGAATTTATTTTTAGAAGAGTAAAAATAATTTTGAACTAAAGCGACAAGGCTTAGTCATATAAAGCAAGACAGTTAGTTCTCCCTACTTATTGTTTTGTTCTTCCCCCAAAGTAAGCTTATTAGCCCACAATGATTATTGTGGGCTTTTTTTTGGCTGATAATTAGAGCAAGAATAGCTGGAAGCTACGTTATGCTCGACTAAACTGATATAAGCCAAGGTTATTAGGGCACTCTCTATGTACGAATATAGTAAAAGACAGCTATAGCTTTAAAAGGGGAAGAAGAATGAAAAAAACGGCTGCAGCGGTAATTGCAATTTTATGCGCCATTAGCTTAAGTGCGTGTGAAGGAAAAATGCAAAAAATGAGCAATGCTGAGCTTTCAGAAAAGAATGCGGAATGTGTACGTAAAAGTCCTACTTCCCCCGGTCGTGTTACTGCCTGTGAGAATATCCGCAAGGAATGTGAAGCGCGTCGAGATGATGGTAACTATGCTTGCTAATAGCTAGAGCCCTGCCTGAGGGCCCTAGCCATGAAACTACTGAGCCGGATTAAGTTTCCCTAGTTTAGCGGTAGCAGCTTTACCCAGCTCCCCCCCCGCTTGAGCAACAGCTTGATAGTACTCTATAGCTTTGCTTTTATTTCCAGCTCTCTCTTCAACTCCACCAAGTTGCCAGTAGGCGGTTTGGGTCGGTAATAGCTTTACACTTTTTAACAAAGCGCTTTTGGCTTCTTTGTCTTTCTTTTGTGTTGCAAGTGCGGCACCCAACCCAAGCTCACTGGCAAAATACTGAGGATTAAGCTGGCTGGCTTTACGAAAGCTTGCTTCCGCTTTTTGAGGCTGTTGCTGGGCCATATAAAATTGACCCTGAGTAATATGAAACAAACTCTCTTTGGGTTGTAACTTAATTGCCTCTGCTACCAACTTTTGAGCTTGGCCCCAATCTTTTTTACTGGCGGCTTGTGAGGCGGCAATGTGTTTACTGTAGGCTGGCGCATCGATACGAATTTGTTTGGTCGCTTTCTGATATCTGTCTCGGTAGCGCTTACCAGCGGGTAGTTTATTCGCCATTTGTTGATTTTTTTCTACACGCTCTTGCGAAGGCGGGTGGCTGGCTAGTAAGGCGCTGAACATATCACTTTTAGCGCCGCCCGATAGTTTTACAAAAGTTTCTTGCAGCTCAACAGCGGCTTGAGGCTCGTAACCTGCGGCTACCATATATTTCATACCGTATTTGTCACTTTCTAGCTCTTGGCTGCGGCCGTAATGTGCTTGGTAGAGCGCTGCGCCACCCATAATACCACCGCCAATTAAGGGCGCGTATTCGCTGTCACCGGCGGCAAAGGTTGCCGCTGCGGCACCGGCCCCAATCATTTTTTGTTGAGTCATCTTCTGTGCACCGTGGCGTGCTGCAGCATGCACAATTTCATGGCCCATAACGGCGGCTAGTTGAGCCTCATCATCTAAATGTACAAGCAGGCCTCGGTTGATCGCAATCTTGCCACCAGGTAATGCCCAGGCATTAGGCACGTCGTTATCTAATACAACAAACTCATAAGGTAGGTCTTTACGATCGCTCACTGCGGCGAGCTTGGCGCCGACTTCTTGCACATAACGATTGAGTTCAGGATCGACCAAGTAGACTCCACCTTGTTGCTGTTGTGAGCTTAGGTAGTGCTGCTCACCAATAGAGATTTCTTCTTGATGACTAACTAAAGAGACTTCTCGCTCCCCAGTCACAGGGTTAACGGCACAGGCTTGAAACAAAACAATAATGCATACAATAAAAAAAACGCGAAACACAGCGGGTTCCCTCGGCAGTGGTTGATCGCCATATCATGCATGGCGGCTTTAACGTAAAATTGCCGTAATTGTAACAAGTGAACAGAGAAAATGAGTGAACTAAAAGTTATTGGCCTTTTTGCCGGAAAGCGACCCGATGGTGAAAATGTTGTTGAAGATATACGTGTTAAACCAACAGAAGATAAGAGTTTTATTGTTGTACAGAGCCCTGCTTTCGTTCAAGGCTTGGCATCGGGTGATGAAATAGCCTATGACGAAAAAGACAATAGCTTTGAGTTGTTAAGGCACAGCGGCAACATCGCTATACGGGTGTTTGCTCGGGTCAAAATCGATGAAATGAAAGACAATCTCTTAGGTGCTTTAGAGAAATTGGGTGGTCAGCTCGACTACAGTAACGACAGAATGATGGTCTTTAGTATTCACGTAAGTTGCGGTTTTAAAGAAATTGAGGCTACCTTAAATCGCCACATTGGTGAGAAAACACAAAGTGCTTGGTTTTATGGCAATGTGTACGACCCTGCCGATGGCACAACACCTTTAAATTGGTGGTTAGAGCTCGATAAAGAAGAGTGATCACTAAGCCTTTCACAAAGCAGTTGCAGGCCTTTGTTTTAACTGCTCTAGCGATAGCGCTTAGCTTGTTTATTGGTCGCTATATCAATGCTCACTTTGCCTTATTGCCCTCTTCCTTATGGGGTATGCTGGTTTTTGCTGCCTTATTGGCCACGCCTTTATTGAATGTGAAAGAGAGTGAGCAGCCTATTGCTTGGCTGATGCGTTATATGCCGCTCGTTTTCCTACCCATTTGCGTAGGCGTTATTGAATACGGTGCTTTATTGGCAGAAGTGGGTTGGAAGCTAGTATTTGCCGGTTGTGTGAGCACCTTATTGAGCTTGTTGTTGGTAGCAAGACTGGCAAAGGCTTTGTTGCCGCTTGATCGGGATAGCCAACGTGATGAGTGAATGGCTCGATCCTGCACTTATGCTACTGCTGACAGTTGTGGTGTTTTTAGCTTGGCGCACTTTGCAAGAGCGCAGTGGGCAAGCGTGGATGAATGCGCTTTTGTTGAGTATTGCAACGATCGTCGCCATTTTACTATTTTTGGGTATCGATTACGCTCGATATTGGCAAGGAGCACAGGTCTTTGGTTCCTTAGTTGAACCGGTTGTGGTGGCTTTGGGTTACCCCCTGTACAAACAATTGCGCCTATTTGCACGGCACTGGAAGGTCTTAGTTGCCTGCTCATTTTTCTCTGTGATTATTTCTTTAAGCCTTATTACTTTGCTTGCTCGCTTATTGGCGATTCCTACAGAGACCATCCTCAGCTTAAGCACCTTGAATGTCACCACTGCAGTTGCGATGGAAACAAGTGCAGCAATGGGCGGGCAAGCTTCACTAGCTGCTTTATGTGTGATGATTGCAGGTTTTACTGGTGCAGGTTTAGGACAGTGGTGGTTATCATTCTGGGAGCTCAATGATGAACGTGTTTTGGGGTTTGCTATTGGGGCTCAAAGCCACGCCCTTGGCGCAGCGACCTTGGCAACACGTAGTGCTCAAAGTGCAGCGTGGGCTTCTGCATCTTTGATCTTATGTGCCCTGTTAACAGCACTCTTTGCTCCTCACTATATCCCTTTTTTGCTCTCCCTTTGACTTAGCTCATTTGGTAAATAGTTACGTTCAACTATAACTAATGGGTTAACCTCGCGAGGACTGCGATGAACCCACTTCAGAGTATGGAAACAGCACCGACCTTTGAAACTTTGTTTGATCAAAGCTATGAGAGAGTGCGCACAGCAAAACAGGGTAATATCGACTTTTTTGATGCTTTTTACATGGATTTTTTAGGTCGTTCGCCGGAGATCCGTAATAAATTCAGAAAAACGGATATGAAAAAGCAGCGCAGCATGCTCGAAAAGAGCTTCTACCATCTACTGGTTTTCTACGCGACGGGTGATGCCGATGATTATATGCAGCGCATGGTGGAGCGTCATCGTGGCAGAGAAGTGGATATCTCCAATCATCTTTACGATATGTGGATGGACGCCTTGATCGACACGGTTGCAAAATACGACGATGAATTTACAGACGAGACCGCATTGGCTTGGCGTTTAGTGATGGCGCCGGGCTTGACCTATATGAAGTATAAGTAGCTGGGCTTATTGGTATGAGCTTCGTAGGTCTGCCTTGGTGGTAGGGTGGCTTTCTCAAGACGCCGTAAACCCATATACGCAAGTACCTTCATGTACTTCCCCCTTCGGGCGCCTAGGGGCGGTACAAAATGCTCCAGGCATTTTGTCATGGGGCTGCGCAGCGACCTCTCGGCAACAGCTCCTGCGTTGCTCTAACTCCTACTTCCATGGAGTCGCATGTCGCTGAGCCTTGATCAAACCACCCTACCACCAAGGCCTCTGATTCTAAGTGAGTCCCATTGCTTTATAATGGGCCTTTTTACCAGTAGATCTTGTTTATGCTTTGTGTCATTAGCCCCGCTAAAAACCTCGATTACGACAGTGCTCTTCCCACTAAGAAATCCACCAAGGCTCAGTTCTTAGATCAAAGTCAGCGCTTAATTGACGATCTACAGCAGCTTGCTCCGCATGATGTCAGCACCTTAATGGGTATCAGCGACAAGCTCGGTGTATTAAATTACGACCGCTTTCAGGCTTGGGCTCAGCCAATTAAAGGCAAAGATGCTCGCCAGGCTGTTTTTGCCTTTAACGGTGATGTTTACGCCGGCCTCGACGCGTATAACTTAAGTGATGAGGACTTAGCGTTTGCTCAGGATCATCTGCGCATCCTCAGCGGTCTTTATGGTTTGCTGCGCCCGCTTGATTTAATGCTGGCCTATAGGCTGGAGATGGGTACCAAGTTTGCCAATGCCGAAGGTAAAGATCTCTATGCTTTTTGGGGAGACCAGCTCACGGAGGCTTTGAACAAGCAGCTCAAGTCTAATGGCAGTGAGTGTTTGGTGAATCTAGCCTCCAATGAATATTTCAAAGCGGTTAAAAAGAAAAACCTAAGTGTGCCGCTGATTACCCCGCAGTTTAAAGACTTCAAAAACGGCCAATACAAGATCATTAGCTTCTACGCAAAGAAGGCAAGAGGCTTGATGAGCGCCTATATTATTAAGAATAGATTGACGAAGGCGGAAGAGCTTATGTCCTTTGATGTGGCGGGTTATCGCTACAACGAAGCGCTAAGCAAGCCTCAGGAGCCTGTATTTACTCGAGATCAGGCTGAATAAGAAGCGGCGAGTGTGCTGCTTCGCAAGGAGTAGCGCATGCCCTTTAAAGTACTGGTTGTCGATGATGCCAGTTTTGTACGAGACACCATCAAACGTAACCTAAGGCCTCTGATTCCTGACTTGGAAATACACGAGGCAGCTGACGGTCGTCGCGCTTGTTCTCTAGTAAAGAGCAAACAGCCACAGCTTATTCTCAGCGATTGGGAAATGCCCGAAATGAGCGGCGCAGAATTCCTAAAGTGGCTGCGTGAACAAGATGACTTTAAACAGATTCCCTTCATTATGGTGAGCAGTCGCGGTGATAGGGAATTTGTCATTGAAGCCATTAAAGCTGGTGTCAGTGACTACCTAAGTAAACCGTTTACCCCAGATGAACTGCACAAAAAAGTGATTAAGCAGCTCAAGCGCGTCGGTTATAGGCCGCCTAAAAAAGCGGGGGCCGCATCTATGCAAAGTTCGGCCGATATTCTTACGGCAGCGCCAGTGAAAAAAAAGGGCGAGATAAAACCGACAGTGATTCAAGAGGCGGCAGGTTTTGGCAAAAAGCCGGTGGCAAAAAAAGCGGCAGTCAGCAAAAACAGCTTCAACGGCTCAGCAGTTTTGCGCTTTGCTAAATATTCATTAAATTGCGATGTACGTGAGCTCAGCTTGCAAGCCATCAATGGCCTTGTTGATAGAGCAGAGCATATCCCTTCTCTTTTTGATCAAGTCAGTGTTGATATCAGTGATGCTGAAGGTAACGCTCTGGCGCGAGTAAACGCGTATGTGCACGCCATTATTGCCGCAGAAAATCGCCCTGATACAAGTAAGTTAAAACTCACTGTGCGTTTTGTTGATGATGATGCCGCAAAGTTTGAAGCATTAAGTAAGGCGATTAGTTAATTATAAAAATACATCATCAGATACGGAGAAAAAGCGCTTAGTACCCATACAAAAATAAGGGTGATTGTTTATCATTTTGGCTCAAATTGATTTGTTGCTAGACCCTTGTAAGTACATTAGGCAAAATTATTCGAAAAATACCTTAGGTGCTGATCAGCTCATCTGATTTGTGACTACTTGCACTCGCTAAGCAATGAATGCTTGGGGAATATTGTGCTAGGGAAAGTACCCGTTTAATGAAGCAAGCATCAAAAGACCTGCACCTCCTCAAAGCCAATCAGCTAAAGCCTTTTCTATCTATGGCGAAGCGATACTCTGCGCCGATTGAAAAAATTGCGACTGCCGTTGGTTTACCCCTGCATGCTATTGATAATGACGATGCCCTAGTAGGTGAATACTCGGCGTGGGCATTTATAGAGGAAGTCGCTAAATTTCTAAAAAATCCTCATTTTGGCTTTGAATGTGCGGAACAGTTCCCTGTGGAGTCAGTGGAAGGTTTAGGTGGTTATAGGATGACATTGGCACCGAGCTTGTACTTGTTATTAGAGTATTTTTTTGAAGGTGTACAGTCGGAGTCCAGCACTTGTTTTTATCGCCTAGATAGGAATAAAGAAGAACCTAGTCATTATTTAATACGTGAGCCCGCATTTGGTTTGTCTCATCCCAACTGGCAAACCGAGCAGTATATGCTGCTGGTGTTTATACAAATCATACGTTTAGCTGCTGGTGAACATTGGTTGCCAAAACGTATCAGTATTTATAGCCATAAAGAACCAGTTAGTTTGCCTAATGCTTGGGCCACCATTGATATAACTTGGGGGGCTTCGTATACCGCCGTTGAAATTTCCAATGATGTGCTGGCAATGAGCCCAAAAAATGAGCGGCAAGCGACGACGGCTGACGAAGATAGAGATTTAAAACTTGGTAGTTTAAATATTGAAAACTATCTTGAGTCGCACGTACGCTCAGGCCGTATTAGCCAAGAATTAGCAGCTAGCGAGTTTGGTATGAGCTTAGCAACGTTCAAGCGCAAGTTGGCAAAGTTGGGTTTAAGCTATGCAGAATCGGTAGAAAATATTCGGGTTCGGATGGCGAAAGAGATGTTGCTTGGCAGCTCTATGGGCATGCAAGAAATTTCCGATAACTTGGGGTATTTGCATCAATCTAATTTCTCTAGAGCATTTCAAAGAGCGACGTCCGTTAGCCCTAAACAATTTCGAGATAATTTTACAATCCCTACAAAAAATTAAGTGCATTTAAGGAGCAGGAGATGAAAGGCATTTTTAAGAAAGTAGCATTAGCAACTGCAATTACCGGTTGTTTGGTTGGGCAGACGTTTGCTAGTGACAACTCCAAAACGTGGAAGGCCTCAGCTAAAGCGAAGCAGTTTATTAAAGATACCATTGTTATGGATTTCTTTGCTTCTCCGTATGGTGTTGGCTGGAATAAGCCGGAGCACTTACACGACTATTTAAATCGTGCGCACGATGCGGGCATTACAGGAGCCTCAGCGACTCTAGCACCAACCTATTTTACTTTTGAGCAGTTTAGAAAAGAGCATGCAACTTGGCGTAGTACGATGTTGCAAACGCCTAATAGATACAGTTTTGTAAAAAATGTTGAAGACATAGAAAGAGCTCATAAAGAAGGCCAGTACGCAGTGGTTTGGAATAGCCAAACGCCAACTATTTTGGATGGTGATTTAAGTAAGTTAGCGCTTCTTCGTGAAATGGGCTTAGGCAGCATGCAAATTACCTACAATGGTACTTACCGTTATGGCGATGGCGTGATAGAGGCGTATCGCGATCGCGACCGTGGTTTAACCAACAAGGGTCAGGAGTTGATTGATGAGATGGTTAAACAGGGGGTTGTCGTTGACCTAAGCCATGTTGGTCAAAAAACGGCGCTGGATGCGACAAACTATGTATTAAAGAATCACCCAGGTGTACCTGTGATTTACTCGCACTCTTTGCCGTCGGGATTATATAAAAATGAAAAGAAAGCGAGTAAAACTGGTTGCTATAGAAATATTAGCGATGAACAAGCTCTTCTTGCTGCCAAAACTGGCGGTGTAATAAGCCCAACCTTCACGGAGTGGATGATGGATGGCATTTGGCCAGAAGATATCACTCCTGCTCAAGGTGCAGATATGATTGATTATTACGTTAAGTTAGTAGGCGTAGATCATGTGGGTATTGCTACCGATGATATGTTTACCGAGCAGTTTATTGTGGGATTTGCTAGTGCTAATGCTAATTCTTATGACGATGATGGTTATATGGTTAAAGCAATGGATAAAGGCGCAACTGGTGCTGGAGAGTTATCTAAATATATTGCAGCGGTCACTGATGAGCTATGGAAGCGCGGTTATAGCAACGAAGATCTACAAAAGATTTACGCTGGAAACATGATGCGTGTATGGGGAAGTGTTTGGAAATAGCAGTTCTATAATTATATGCCTAAGATACTAAGGTATTTTAGGCATATTCTTTTGTATTTATCTTGGTTTTTTTATTGACCCATTCTTTCGGACTAATCTGTTGATTCTTTTTAAAAGCCCTGCTGAAATGTGTAGGATTTTTATAGGACAAGATTCTGGATACTAAATGAATGTCTTTTCCTTCGCTTAGGTAGAATTTTGCAGTTTCACATTTTATATCAGTGATTAAACCGGTATAAGTTATAGGTATATTGGCAAGCTCTCTTTGTAGGCTTCGTTTGGAACAGTTACAAATTCGAGTCATGTGTTCAATAGAAGGTAGTCCGTTTGGATCACCAATATAAGCTTGTAAAATCTCAATCATTAACTCTAGACTTGGGTACCGATTTTTACATGCTTCTAGCTTAGGTAGGTTTTCAATGCTTCTGTTTGTTGGGGGTTGAGTTGGGATGGCTTCTTGATAAATCTTCTTTTCTAATAATGCTTTAGGAATAGAAATGGCTGAGTACGAACTGCCCTGCCGGTCAAGTTCAAAGCATGGCGGTATGATCAGCTCTTCCGTACTTCTCATTCGAATTTTCACAGGTGTTTCTAGCTGTATTTGCGTGAGCTGAACAAAGGACCAGATGACGGCCAATACATAAGATTCAACATGCACGTAACCTTTAGATTTAACAGGTACACCGCCTACGTGGCAGAAAAAGACATGGTCGTTTTCTTCTTTAAAAAAGAAGTTAGCGTGTGAAGCTCCTTGCTCAACTTGCTTCACTAAATAATTTAGAGCAGTGCCCAAAGTCGGTTTTTTTAATGCGGTTTTAGATAAAGAGCCAAATGCTATAGGACCTTGGTGGAAGCCACTTTGCCAGCCAAGCATTGGCAACTGTTCATTGTGGCTGAGTGCAGCAATAAACTCATAGACTAAATGTGTGCTTAACTTAATGCTTCCATCAGTTAATAAACGCTGAGGTAAGCCCATATTATTTATAAGGTTATTTATGTGGCGGCCAAGAGAGTGGGTGAAGTCTAGAAATGGCCAGACTTGCTCGGCGGTAGTTTGTGCAAAACGTATCATATCCAGCGCAATCCGAATGTTGGCGTAAAATGGTCGGTTGGAACGCTTTGTTGGCGCAAAATGGTCACTGCAAAAAAAGTATTAAAACATAATGTGATACGTTTATAAATTCGCTTCGTACAAGCCATTTCACAAAAATTAACACCTATTTATATGCCCGATCCTAAAAGCATCAAGGAGTATGCTATGCCTTTTCGCAAGTTAACTATTATATCTGCGATCGCACTGAGCATCAGTGCAACTATATCTTCTGCGGCTCCAGCGCCTGCTCAGGCGGCAGCGGCAGCGGTTGAATCCCCTAAACGTGTGCTTATTACTAACGTCAATATTTTTGATGGTTTTAGTCCAGAGCTTATAGCTAATCAAAGTGTATTAATTGAGGGTAACCATATTGTTGAGGTGGGGCCTGCGCTAGAAGCTTCTAATGCAGAGGTTATTGATGGTGAAGGGAGAACTTTAACGCCCGGTCTGATTGATATGCACCAGCATGTTATGTTGAATCCACCAGAGGGTACGGCCGCGTATCAAACACGCTGGGATGAAGCTGCTGGTGGCGCATTTGCTATTCATCACATGGAAGAAAACATGTTGATGAAAGGTATTACTACTGTTCGCGATATTGCGGGTGACCCTCTGGATTTAGCCAAAGCCATAGATATGGGTTATTTACCTGGGCCGCGAGTCTACTCTTCAGGCGGGGCTATTTCTCAAACAGGTGGCCATGGAGATTGGGCTGGTAGGAATATCGCTTCACAAGATTTGCATAATCACCGAGATATTGCGCAAGCATCACAAAATACCTGGGTTGTTGACGGCCCAGATGCAGTCACTCGCGCAGTGCGTATGAATATGCGACGCGGTGCCGCGTTCACAAAGATTATGGGCGGCGGTGGTGTTGCCAGTGAGTTTGATCCGTTAGAAATTATGGGGCTTGCTCAAGATGAAGTTGATCGTGCGGTAGAGATATCTGCTGATAATGGCACCTATGTTGCCACGCATGCTTACCATACTGCTTCTTATAATCGTTTACTTGATGCTGGTGTTCGTTCATTTGAGCATGGTTTTTTGATTGATGAACCTACAGTAAAACGTATGGCAAAAAAATATCGTAAAGATAAAGATATTGTTTGGTCTTTCCAGTGTTTTATGAGCATTAATAGTTTTGGTGACTACGACAGCATGCCTGCGTTTTTCACTCATGAACAAAAAGTAAAAGGTGTTGCCGTTGGTAAGGGTGCACGTAATGTGAGTAAGTGGATGAACAAACACGATATGTTTGTTGTTGGCGGCTCAGATATGTTTACACCTGGACTTGTTGGTCGAATCAAAGAAGACCTTACTTGTAATGTAAAAGCGGGTTTCTCTCCAGCACAAGCACTTAAACATTGGACGGGTAATGCGGGTATTGTTCTGAAGTGGTCAGGCCCTAAGGATCCTTATCCCACTTATGCTTTAGGAACGATTAAAAAGGATGCTTATGCCGATATTCTACTGTGGGATGGTAATCCTCTAGAAAATATCGAGCTTATTTTGGATGAAGATAAACTCGATTTGATTATGAAAGACGGAAAGGTATATAAAAACGAGCTTTAGTTTTAGCAATAAGCTCAATGCACTTTACTCTTTCAGGCCCGCCTAAATATGGTGGGCTTTTTTATGATTCAGAGATTCTTATACTACGAAAGCCTCTAGCAAGAGCATTTTTATACATATCGTTATTAGGTATCTAAGGTTTGATTTTTAAAGGATTCATTATGAAATCATCAGTTTTTTATCGTTCTTTTTTAAGTGCTGCCGTTGTAGGCACGATCTCCTCTTTTGCTTTTGCAGAGCAAGATGCACAGTTTGGTAGTGCCGAGCAGGTCAATAACCGAATTAATGAAGATAATAAAAACACCAAAAGACCCTTTAAAGATCGCATGGCGGACAAGGGTTTATTGTTAGCTGCGGATTATTCGGCGCTTGCGATGGGCTTGGATGAGGCCTTGGGTGATGCTGACGACAGTGCCAGTGGTGGTATGTTTCGATTTTACGGCTCATGGGCGGCGATAGATAATGGGGCTTTAGTGTGGAAGGCAGAGCATAGACACAGCTATACCGATACCGAACCTCGCTTTTTACCATTTAATGCAGGTGTTCTTGGTTTAGAAGCGCCCGTATTTTCTGATCAAGGAACACGACTAACTAACCTGTATTGGAAGCAAAGGTTTAACGACGGACGCTCGACCGTTATTGCTGGTATGTTGGATGTGACTGATTATACCGATGTCTATGCAGTGGCGAGTCCGTGGACAGGATTTGTAAACTTTGCCTTCAGTACGGGTAATATCACAATGGCCCTGCCTAATGATGCTGCTTTAGGTGTTGCGGGTGCGACCATGTTGGGTGACAACTTTTTCATTATTGGTGGGGTGACCGATATGGAGAGTGATCCCACAAAGCCCTTAGATGGTTTTGACTCGTTCTTTAATGATGGACACTATTTCAAAAGTGTTGATTTAGGCTGGACCAGTTCTCAAGATAATATTTTTGTTGATAACGTACACGTGACGCTTTGGGACGCGGATAAAAGCGAAACGCTTGGTCAAGCTGCAGACAGCGGTGTCAATTTAAGCGCATCAAAAATGCTTGGCCAATGGCTGCCGTTTGTACGGGCTTCTTGGGCTGATAAAGGCGCGCTTCTTGGTTTTGATAAAAGTGTGAGTACGGGCTTTTCGTATTACGGTTTAGGTAAAGAAGGCAATAATTTAGGTTTGGCCATTAACTGGGCAGATGCTAAAGCAGATAGTAAGCAAGTTACGACGGAGCTGTTTTATTTTATGAAGCTGCTTCCTGGGTGGGAGTTAACTCCAGATATCCAATACGTACAAAATCCAGTTAATAGCACCGAGGACAGTGCCATTATTGCTGGTGTGCGAACCCGCCTAATCTGGTAGTCGACTACTACTCTCTAGGGGTCAGGGCTTTTCTATGGCATGCTAGGCTTTTGTCCGTCAGCTTAAACATCCATGAAGCAAGATCAGCCACATGATGGCCTGCCTTTTAGTCAGGCCTGTGAAAACAACAAAAGCCCTATCCTGCGTATTTTGCGCAGTGCCTTTGCGCCGAGTACTAAGGTATTGGAAATCGGCAGCGGCACGGGTCAGCACGCCGTTTTTTTTGCGCCACAATTACCTCAGCTTACATGGCAGCCTGCCGATAGAGCCGCGTATCAAGATGGCTTAAAGCTCTGGTTAACGAGCCATGCCAGCCCCAATATTTTGCCGCCGTTAGTGTTTGATGTTGAGGACTCGTGTTGGCCGACGGGTTTTGATGCCGTATTTAGTGCAAATACGGCTCATATTATGAGTTGGCCACAAGCTCAGCACATGATTCGCAAAGTGGGTGAGCTTTTACCCGAAGACGGTATATTTGCTCTTTATGGCCCTTTTAACTATGAAGGCTGTTATAGCAGTGAGAGCAATGCTCGTTTTGATATGTGGTTAAAAGATCAAGCTCCGCACCAAGGTATTCGAGATCAAGAAGCTGCTGTTACGTGCGCGCAGCAAGTGGCTTTAAGTCTTGTCTGTGACCACCCTATGCCAGCTAATAATCGTATGTTGGTGTTCAAAAAGTTGGCTCAACCGGAAGGTAAAACGCTTGTTGATTAACGTTATAGCAGTTTCCGTTTTATGAAGGCTTCATTAGTGTTTTTGCTTTGCTTAACCTTAATGGGGTTTGCCGCAAATAGCCTATTAGTACGAGCAGCACTGAAAAGTGAGTTAATCGACCCTGCCAGTTTTACTATTTGGCGCTTGTGTTCGGGGGCCGTGGTTTTATTTTTGTTGGTGCTTTGGCGGGGTTCGGTAAAACAACTATCTTGCTCAGCAGCCAATTTGGCCTCGGCCTTAACGCTTCTAGCGTATGCGACCTGTTTTTCTTTTGCTTATATCAACTTGGATGCAGGCTTAGGCGCGTTATTGTTATTTGCTTCTGTACAGCTAGCTATGTCTGCGTTTGTCTGGTTTAAAGGGCAGCGCTTTGGTTTGTATGAATACCTTGGTTTTGCTTTGGCCTTGTCGGGTTTAGTGATTTTGAGTAACCCGTTTTCTTTGCAATTCCCTCTAGTTTCAACGCTGTTGATGATAGGCAGTGGTGTGGCATGGGCTGCGTATAGTTTACTTGGGCAAGGCAGTAAGGATGCGATCAGTGACAGCGCTCTCGCGTTTATGTTGGCGGGGCCTTTAAGTTTTTTATTGCTGCTTGTTCCTGGGCACGTACTACACAGCTCACAGTGGGGCATTATTCTAGCCTTAGCTTCGGGCGCGGTGTGTTCGGCTTTAGCTTACGCTCTGTGGTATAGCGTTTTGCCCAAGTTAAAAGCACAAACAGCTGCGGTAGCACAATTATCTGTGCCCCTTATTACAGCCGTGGTTGCATTTATACTGTTGGCCGAACCATTGGGTTGGCGTTTTATTATTTCGGCTGTACTCATATTAGGCGGTATTGCTGCCGTGGCATTGAGCAAAAAAGTAGATAAAAATTAAGATTAGCTATGGCTAGAAAACAAATAAAAAAAGCAGGCAAAGGCAGTGCAGGTCAAAATCGTAAAAATAGCGCGAGCTTTATTGATAAATACCTGCAAAAACCCGGCGTAGAAACGACGGATTCAGGTTTGGCTTATCGTTTTGTTGAGCTGACAGACTCGGATCAACGAGCAACAGATTGGGATACGGTAACCATTGAGCAGCGTTTATTACTTGCAGATGGCACGGTTATCTCCGATACCTATCGAGAAGGTCAATCTGAGGTATTTAAAGTAGAGCAAGCGATTGATGGGTTGCGCGAAGCTCTGCAACTGATGCCTTTGGGCTCGCGCATGGAAGTGGTTGTGCCACCTGAGCTGGCTTGGGGAAAGCGCGGAAATCGCAGTAAGATTGGGCCTAATGCGGTTTTGTTTTTTGATTTACGGCTGTTGAATATCTCTTAAAAAAGCCGCCGATAAAGGCGGCTGCGTACTTAAGGCTTTAGATTAAAAAGGCCCGTTTACCTGTTCCTCTTCCCATTTTGATGCCCAAATTAACCCCCCACTCAAGAAAAACACACTGTCTTGGTGGATGACGCTGCGCTGTTTTGATGGATACCAGTCTTGGTTGTCGGCATCGGTGTCGGCAAGGATACTGCCGATCATTGCTAATTCGGCTGCATCTGCAGAAGCGTGCTTATTTCTTAGCTCAAATTGATAAAGTTTTCCTAGCTGCCTGCGAAACTGATTTGGAGAGTCGGCATCGATAAGCTGTGTGCTATTAGTGACGGTGGGAATACTTATGCGATCGATGTGTTCACCAGCTAAATAGGTAAAGGCGTGTCGATTGTGGAGCGCTTCCGACCAAGCTCCACTTTCGTTACCTAAATATTGTTTTGCTAGGCTGCGGGGCTGGCTGATATCGCTAATATTAAAGAGCTCAAGTTTGAGTTTGTCTTGCTCCTGGCCAAAACCAAGCAATAGCTGATCATTAACAGGGTGCAGTAATTCATTAAAACCGGGTATCTCCAGTGAGCCTGCAATTAGGGGCTGTTGAGCGTCACTAAGATCAAGTATGTAAAGTGGGTCGGTGCGTTCAAAGGTGACCAAAAAGGCTCGGTCGTTAAAGAAACGAACACCGTAGAGATCTTCATTTGCTTTGCCAATTTCTTCCGGCTGCTCTTCATTTGGCAAGGTGCTAATAATATTTAACTCTTGCTCAAGTTCATCTTCACGCAAGATATGCAGGTAGTGATCGATTCGGTCACTGCTATTCTCTTGCCATTGGCTGGTTAAT
Organism: Agaribacterium sp. ZY112; assembly: GCF_041346925.1. Lineage (NCBI taxonomy): Bacteria > Pseudomonadati > Pseudomonadota > Gammaproteobacteria > Cellvibrionales > Cellvibrionaceae > Agaribacterium > Agaribacterium sp. ZY112. The sequence continues at coordinate 1,003,914 of NZ_CP166840.1, forward strand.
AATCGTAGTTCATCGTTGTATTCACTAATGCGGAACTCGTTGTTGCCATGTAGCCAAAGGCTGCCATTGACGGTTGCAGAGCCGCGATAATCAAACTCGCTAGTTTGCAGTGAAAATTTATGAATTAAGGTTTGTTGTTCTTGCTCGCTATATTCATTAGCACTTAAATAAAGTGATTTTTCACTGACATAAACACCGTTAGCTGGAGCGACAATACAGCGGCTATTTATTTGTTCAGGTGTATCCAGCGCGATGGCACTTAAGCTGGTGATGACAGGATAGCCAGATGCTTGATTATTGACGGCGTTTAAGACCATACAATCTTCAGCTGTAAACAAGGTTTGGCGCTGGCCTGCTATTTCGATATTGGGTAAAAGCTGTTCAAGTCCTAGTAAATCTAAAGCGTCGCTGTTTTTTGATACTTGCTCATCTGTGCTTGGGTATAGAGGGAGTCCATCCAGGTGTGGGCTATAACGGCTAACAATATATAGAGTATTACCAATTCGGCGGCTTTGAACTAAAGCGCCGTCTATTTCTAGTTGCCAGTTTGCACGTTGTTCGTTTTTATTAAACCCCCTAATGATAAAGCTGCTTTCTTGACTCCAAAATGCGGGTTCAATCCAAGTATCACCATAGCTGTGAAAACTGTATTGGCTAGAGATTGATACAAGCTGCTGTTCAGTTAAATAGAGCCCCTCAACAAACTCGCTACTTGGTAGTTCTATTGGCTCTAAGGCCCTGGCCAAGGCATTTTGATGGTCAACTTCTAGAACTCGAACCGCTTCTGTTTCATTTTGTGATGTTACACAAGACTCACTATCACAACTTGTTTGAGAATTATGCCAAGTTCTATCGGCTTTCAAGATATATAAATGTTCACCATCGTATTTAAGTATATCGGCCTCAGCCACAGCATCTTCAAGGCCGTAAGTACGGCTAAATGTTTGGTCGGCTTCTGGTGCGATGTTTTCCGGCATGCTACCTATGCTGGCTTCAAGTATGTCTGCACCTGCACTTAGTTGATATTCATTGCTGCGATAATGCGCTTTAAGTGAGTGTTCTAGCTCTGCGTCACTTGTTACTTGTTGTAGATAACTATTCTCGCTGTTGCGCTGCTGATTAGGTTTGTTGCCTGAGTGGCTATCTCCACTATTGCCGCCGCAGCCTATTAGGCTTAATGCCGAGATCGCTGTGATTAATGTGTGGTACTTAATTGATGATGTTGGTCGCATATCCATCGTCCTTATGGTGATTTTGGCCAACAGTGTATTAAGCGATATTTACGGGGTCTGTTATCTTTTTGAGTGTTTTGTTGCTGTTTTGTAGCTACAACGTTGCCATGCACCATTAAATGGTTACAAACTAGCTACAAAAATAGGCTGGTTACTTGCGGCCGGCTTTTTTATGCTTGTGGCATGAGAAGTAAATTAGCCTTTTTAACCATTGTCCTGTGTCTACTTAGTTTGATGCTAGGTATGGCCGTGACGACCTTTGCCGAAGAATCAGAGTCGCAGTGGTATATTGCGCTTGCGCCCGGTATTGGTGAGCGTAGCCAAGCCTTGCTTGGTCAAGAGAATCAGCCCTTATATTTAAATATCGATATTGCTTGGTATGGCAAACGCTTCTTTTTTGATAATACCGATCTTGGTGCATTCTTATTTAGTGGCCAACAGTGGTCTGTGAATGCTCTAGCCGAACTCAACGATGAGCGAGGCGTATTAAATAACTTAGCTGATGTTGGCATCAGTGTTGGTGGTCTTGGTGGGACACAAGAAATGGCCGGTCAGGGGCCTGAGCCCCCTCCTATTGGTGGTGATAATAACGATAGTGATGGCGGAGCTGGGTTGGATGAGCCGCTTGCGCCTTCTGATGCCGAAGATCAGCCCGACTTTGTTGAGACTCCTGTTGCTAGCCCTACGCCATCTCCGGCCCCTAGCCCTATTTTTAGCCCCTCGCCTACGTCCAGTTATTCTTTACCTGATCGAGAGCAATCGATATTAGCTGGCGGTGAGTTTTTATTCGAGCTTGGTAGTGATAGCGCTTATCTGGGTGATATGTATCTTGCTGCGTTAACGGATGTTAGTGGGCGTCACAATGGCCATAAAATGAAGCTTGCTTACAGTTACAGTGTGCTTTGGCAGCGCTGGCATTTACAGCCAGCAATTGAGTGGAATTGGCTCGACGATAAACTAGCAAATTACTATTTTGGTGTGAGCGAAAATGATAGCCCTAATGCTCAAGCTATTTATGAGCCCGGTGCGTCGATTAACACTGAATATTCTCTATTGTTGAATTACGCCATTAGCCCTCGTTTGTTTTGGGGGCTTAGTTATCGTTATAAATTGTTGGATACAAGTATTGTTGACAGCCCGATAGTAGAAGACGATGCTATCAGCACGTTTTTTACTGGTATTAAATACAAGTTTTACTAAATGAAAATGTCAGGCCTGTTATTGGTCCTGTTGTTCTCTCTGTCTTTTACCGTATTTGGGGCTGATGATAAGCAAGAGGCAAAATTAGAGCTTTGGGTAAAACCCAAGCTATGTCTGCGCTATAAAGAAAGCAAGCCCTGTTCTTTAGAGTTGCGCTTGCGCTGGACCGCGCCTAGCGAAGGTAATTACTGCGTCTATTCTGCACAGACAGAGATGGAGCCACTTCAGTGCTGGCATTTAAGCTCGGCAGGTGAATATGAAACGGAATTTACAATAGATTCAGATGTTGAGTTTTGGTTAAGTATGAGGGGTTCTGAGATCAAACTAGCAACAGCAGAGCTAGAGCTTGCAACACTCTTAGGTGGTGGTAATAAGGCTAGAAATCGCCGACATATTTGGAATTTAATTTAGTTTAGGTAATAAGGAATTACGGTGAATGCCGCGCGCATTTTATTAGTTGAAGATGATGAAAAATTAGCGGCCTTAACGGCTAATTTCCTCTGCCAAAATGGTTATTTGTTAGATTGCGCGGCGAGCTGCGAAGAAGCTTTAGAGCTTGTTAAAGAGAAACCGGATCTTATTCTTCTTGATTTGGGGCTACCTGATGGGGATGGCATCACACTGTGTGCTCAACTTCGTGAGTACCATCATGGCCCCATACTCATGCTGACAGCTCGCGATAGTACTCTTGATCAGGTTGTTGGTTTGGATGCTGGAGCTGATGATTTCCTTTCAAAACCGATTGAGCCAATGGTACTGCTCGCTCGTATTCGCGCTTTTTTACGGCAGCGTTTACGCGCAGAGGCGCAGACCTTTATTGAGTTTAAGTCCTTAAAGCTGTCTTCTAGCTCCCAGCAAGTTTGGCTGAACGGTGAAGAGGTTAGGCTTAGCTCAATGGAATTTTTATTGTTGGAGTTATTGGTAAAACAGGCCGGTCATGTAGTCAGTCGGGAAGCTCTCTGCCGTCATGCTCGAGGTGTTGAATATGACGGTTTGGATCGAACCGTTGATATACGTATCTCTCGAATGAGGAAAAAACTCGGTGATCAAAAAGCTCAAAGCGAGCGCATACGTAGCGTGAGGGGGCAGGGGTATTTATTGGTCCCTGACGCTTGGTGATCTCAATAGCTAAGCATTTTAAAAGCTGGCGCAGTGTGGCGCTTTTGTTATGTGTTTTGCTGTTCACCGTGTTTTTGAGTGACTTACTTTGGTTAAGCCTTTACCCCAAAGATAAAGAGCAAGATGCATGGATTAGCTTAAGTTTCGAGCTTATTGAGCAAGAGCTAAAGTCTAATCAAGCTTCTGATTTTGAAGCCTTATCCCTGCCCTATGATATTCAGATAAATTCATTAGCTGAGGTGCATTTTGAAGAGCCCCAGCAGTTAAGTAGCCATTCAATTCAGCTAATTGAATTAAATGGTCAAAATTTTTATATAAAGAACTACTTAGATTTAAACAAACAAGTGCTTGTGGGTCCTTTACCTAAGCAGAGTTCGTGGCAAGCCGTCTTTAGCATATTGTTTTATGTGTTGCTGGCGCTCATCCTATGGTGGTGGCTGCAACCTATTCTTACTGGTTTAGAGCGTTTACGCCTAGCAATGATGAGTTTTGCTCGTGATTGTGATCAAAAACTTGAATTACCGGCATCAAGAGAACCAATTGCCAGTATGCAACACAGTTTTGAACAGATGGCGGAGCAAATTTCTTGGCTGATTCGTTCACAGCAAGAGCTGACTCGAGGTTTGAGTCATGAGTTACGCACTCCGCTTGCTCGTGCAAAATTTGTCTTAGCTGAACTTAATCAAGCCAATGCCCAGGCCAAACCTTTGTATGACTCTCTCGCGGAGGACTTGCAGGAAATTGAGTTATTAACCTCTGCGATGCTTGATTATAGTCGTATAGGTGCGGCAACAAAGTTGGATAGGAACGAGTTGCGGCTTATTGATCTACTGGAACAAGTTCGCGATCAGTGCAGTTGGCGAGCATCAGCAAAGATCAGTGTTCAGTGTGATCCGGAATTATTCGCAAGCATGGATGCTTTATTGATAAAGCTAGCACTCTCAAACCTAGTATTTAATGCCGCTCGTTTTGCTCAAGCAAGTATTGTAATTGAGGCTGAGCTAAAGGCTGGTCAGTTATGTATATCAGTCTGTGATGACGGCCCTGGTCTTAGTGATATCGAGAAGCAGCAGTTGGTTTTACCGTTTGCTCGTAAAGCTGGACAGCAAGATATGGGCTTTGGTTTGGGCCTACCTACGGTATTACGTATTGTACAGTTACATGGCGGCACTATGACCTTGTACGACTCCTCTATAGGTGGGTTGAATGTGCAGTTGTGCTTGCCTAAAGAGATCTAGATCTCCCATCATTTATTTTGATGGCTTCGAAGCAAACCCCGCTAAAGCTCTAATAGGGCGGGAAACAGCGGCGTATTTCTTCATGTCTTCCCTGCTCCTAGTCGATTTATAGCGCATATAGATGATGTTTTGTACAACTAAAGTATCAAAAACCTTGATAGCACTAATCAATAAGTTTGCGTGCCGCTCGGGTTAGCGCATCGCGATTGGGACTGTCGTCGTCTTGGCGTCTCCAGATAAACGAAATGTCACGCTTCATCGATAGCGCAGGCGTATTGAGAATACTGATTAACCCTCTTTCAAGCCAAGGCTGAACAAGGCGGCGGCTCAAGCAGCTTAAATAACGACCGTGACTAACCAGTTCTAGAATCACTGCACTTTGTTCATACTCTCTATGTACTTGAATTTGCTCTAAGTGCTCGTGTACGGCGATATCAAAAATCTCTCGGGTGCCGGCTCCGTGCTCTCTTAATATCCATTGGGCCATGCCTAGTTGAGTAATACTGCACTCAGACATTTTAGTGTAGGGGTGCTCGACTCCAGCTATGACAACTAGCTCGTCTTCACACCATTTTTGGCGTTGAATCTCGCTGCTGTCACAGTGGCCTTCAATGATGCCAAGGTCATAGCGATAGTCGAGCAAAGCCTCGATTACATGCTCAGTATTTTCTACCCCTAATTTAAGCTGAAGGTGAGGGAAATCACGGTCTAGGGCACTGATTACCTGAGGCACCATATATTCGGCTGGTGTTTGGCTTGCACCTATACGTAATACCCCACTGATTAAGTCCATATCCTGCATACCTTGCTCAATGGTATTGCAGCTTTCTAGTAGGCTGTAGGCGTGTGGTCTAAGCCATGCACCCCAGTTACTCAGTGCCATTCGTCGCCCTTGGCGGATAAACAACTCTTTACCGAGCTGGCTCTCTAATTGGGCTAGCGCCATGCTCGCTGCACTTTGGCTCATATGCAGTTGTTTAGCTGCTTCAGAAACACTTTCTAGTTCAGCTACTAACTGGAAGACCTGTACTTGCTTCAAGCTGAATTTCATATCAATTTTCCTGATGTGTCGAATCACAACGATTGGTTTGTATTATTCATTTATAACAGTAAATTTGTACCCAAGAAAAGACAAAAATTCATTTTTAGCGACAGCCCTTAAATCCGCTGCTGAAGCTTAAAGCTGTACTTTGGAGTAGGAAAAAATGAGCAAGGTGTTGGACGTTCAGACTGCAGATACTGCAACTGCCTCTGAGCACACTGAGCAAGGTTCTTATGCCTCTAGGCATATTCCGGCCAGTGAATTTGAATCTCGTTCGGCTTATTTGGATCACGAATTACGAATTATGAAGCCGCGCCGATGGGCCATGAACTTACCTGGGCGCGATTACCGCTTTGAATGGGAAGACTTGGTGCCTGCGATTGCTGGCACTATTGGTATTACGGTGATGTTCTCGGCAGTGATGTCTGCTTACGCCAAGGCCTATGGTCTGGGTATTGATTTTGTTATTGAAAATGTACGAGTGGAGTTGCTGGTATCGGCTACTTTGTTTGTTGTTCTGGTATCTGGCTTTTTAAATCCGCGTGCAAACTTAGCGGGTAACCATGGGCCAATGATTCCCCTTATTGGCACCATTGCCGCTTTTGGTGGCCACCCCTTGGCACTTGGCATCATGATCGCCGTGCTGGGGTTGACCTTAAGCATTAGCAAGGGTGGCTCTAAATTGGTGAACTTGAGCTCTCGCTCTGTGTCGGGCGGGCTGTTGATTTATTTAGGTGCTATGGGAGTTATCTCTCAGTTAAGTTCTTTTCGTGAGTGGGCGCTTGCTAATGATGTAGGCCCTGTATTTATGGGGGTCTTAGTTTCAACCATTATTTCCTACGCGTGGTTGGCAAAAATAGGTAAACGCTGGCTGGCCATCCCTCTGTGCTCAGCGTTAGCCATTGTGATTGCACTTGTGCTGGGCGCGCCCTTTGAGTTTTCGACGGCGCCGGGTTTACCAAACCTAAGCCCTAGTTATTGGTGGGGCCAAGATACGGGCTGGAAGTTGGGCCTACCTACGCTGGATCATTTTATTGCGGTAGCTCCCTTTGCGATTCTTGCGGTTGCCATGTGGTCCCCTGACTTTTTGGGTCACCGTGTCTTTCAAGAGCTAAATTACCCCAAAGAAGCTAAAAATGTACTGATGGACGTGGATGACACCATGACTTCATGCTCGATTCGTCAGGCTACTGCAGCTGTCATTGGTGGCGGTAATGTCGCCTCAAGCTGGGGTACTTTTATGATTCCTAGTGCGATTGCCAAACGCCCTATTCCAGCTGGCGCGATCTTAACTGGGCTCTTATGTGTGGTGTTGGCTGTTTCCGGCTATCCGATGGATATCACCGTATGGAAGCCGGTTATGTGTATTGCGCTGTTAGTGGGGGTGTTTATGCCTTTACTTGAGGCTGGTATTCAGATGATCGATGACGCCAAAGGCGCGGAAACAGCGGGTATCTGTATTTTGGCCTCAGCTGTTGTGAACCCGGTATTTGGTTGGTCAGTGACAATGTTGCTTGATAACAATGGTCTGACCGGGGATAAAAAGCGCGCTAAGTCGCTAACCTTTTCTGATCGTATTGTTATTCCTGGAATCACCTTTGCAGTCAGCCTTTTTGCCATGGCATGGGTCGGTATGTTGCCTGGTTTACCCAGCCTAATGCAGAGCTTGGGACTTAATTAACAGTTCAACCAGCGTTGAACTAGGAGTTCAAAATGCCATGGGAACTAACCACTTTTCTAATCTTACTGTCTGTTGCAGTCAGCAGTGAGTCCGGCGTAAGTCGGTTTGGCCGTCTGCTGACGGCCTTTTTTTTCTTGCCCTCCGTCGCTCAAGAGCGGCTGTACTTATACTGTCATAATGATAGCCAGCTTAGGTACAAGCCTTGCCCGCGCTGCTCATCACCGATGTTAAGCACAGCTTGCATTTGTGACGACTGCAAGCATGAGATCTCTTTGGGTGGCTAATTCTCGCTCTTAGCCATTAAACCGTTCTAGGCCCCTTCTTCTACAACAGTTTTCTCTGACTACTTCGCACTTAAACGTGTTTTCTTGTTTAAGTGTGAGGCCGTTTTTTATTTATATGTGAAAAAAAACTTTAAATACAAAATAAATTGCTTGATTTTTGATCGGCAACAAGGAAAATGCGCGCCTAATCGTATTATCCAATACGGCTATAGCCTTACTGCATTGCAGAGCTACACAGAATTACTGCCTATAACAAAGAGGTTGAGCCCATGAGCCAGATTGAATTAACAGCAGAACAAATGGCCGATTTCGAGCGCGACGGTTACGTCATTGCTCGTGGTTATTTCAATAATGAAGAGGTCGCTAAGCTACAAGAAGCGGCTTTTGCCGATCCGCGTTTGCACAATGATGCATGGCACAAGAAAGATGCTGAAGGTACGGTCAGCAAGGTATGTATCTGGCAAGAAACAGGCAGTGATCTGTACTCTATGTTCAGCCGCAGCCGCCGTTTGGTAGACAGCTGTGAAAAGATTATTGGTGAGCCAACGTATCACACCAGTACTAAGATCATGATGAAAGAGCCATTTGTTGGTGGTGCGTGGGAATGGCATCAAGACTTTGGTTACTGGCATCACGATAATTTGATGCTTTACCCAAAGGCCATCAGCTGCATGATCGCTATTAATAAAGCGACGACTGAAAACGGTTGTTTACAGGTATTAAAAGGCTCTCATAAATTGGGCCGTTTGGACCACAGCCGCACCGGTGACCAAAAAGGCGCAGAGATGCAGTTTGTGGATGAAGCGATGAAATATCACGAGCTGATTAATGTTGAGCTAGAGCCCGGTGATACTTTGTTTTTCCACTGTAACTTGTTACACAAGAGTAACCAGAATCGCAGTGAGCACCCGCGTTGGTCCATTATTTGCGCTTATAACGCCATTAGCAATCAAGCTTTCCGTGAAAACGAAGCGGTTTATTACCCTCTTGATCGTGTAGATGATGATGCGATCTTGAATTGGAGTGAAGAAGCCGAGGCTACTGAAGCTTAAGGTCTATTTACACTGCGATGCTGTTCTCTTAATACTTAGGCTTTGCCTGTAGAGTGCTTTGAGCAAGGCTCAGCGATATGCGACTCCATGGAAGTAGGAGTTAGAGCAACGCAGGAGCTATTGTCGAGAAGTCGCTGCGCAGCCCCCATGGATTGGGTTTGCTGCGTCTTGTGAAAACACTCTACTGGGAAGGCCGGCCTACGAAGCTCTTAAGTGGACCCTTTGCACTAAATGTCGGCATAACAAGGTGCCGACCTATTCTCTCAAACAGAGTCAGTTATGAGCGAAGCTAAATATAAACAAGAAAACATTCCTTTGCCTAAGTCGGGCAAGGACCCTCACGGCATGATCGTGGGTCAGGGTGATTTTAAATATCACGTTGATACTCAGTGGGGTAAATTGGACAGTGGCGCCTATCCCGTAGAAAACTGCCACGACATGGTGATCGATAGTCAGAATCGCATCATCATGTTGACCGACAATACTAAAAACAACTTTGTTGTTTACGATAAGAGCGGCAAATTACTCGATGCTTGGGGCAGTGAATACCCTGGCGCCCACTCGATTGAAATTGTGAATGAAAACGGCGAAGAATTTCTCTATGTCGTTGATCACGGCTGGGTGCTTAACCGCCACTGGGATGGCATCAATACTGATGCATGGGACTCACCAACCAACAAAGTGGTTGCTCAGCAAGGTTTTGTCGCCAAGCTTACTTTGGATGGTCGCCTTGTTTATACCATTGGCCACCCTGTGACGATTGGTATTTATGAGCCTGATATGCCTTTCCGCCCTTCCGATATCACTGTAGCTCCGAATGGCGATATCTACGTCACCGATGGCTACGGCTCAGATTTTGTTATTCAGTATGATTGCCACGGTCGCTATGTGCGCCACTGGGGTGGTGCCGATAACAGCGATGAGAATTACAATTTAGTTAATACCCACGGTATTGGTGTCGATTTACGTAACCCCGCAGACCCCCACCTTATCGTGAGCTCACGCTGGCAGCAGTGCCTCAAGTTATTTAATCTTGATGGTAGTTTTCGAGAAACGATTGCAACCCCAGGAGCCTATATTCACGGCCCTGTATTTGAGGGCGAGCACTTTTTTGCGCCTGTATGTTGGTCACACATTAATGATGCCAATGCGGAAGACAGCGGTTTTATTTCCGTGTTTGATCGCGACAACAAAATTGTTGCCAACCTCGGTGGTGAAGCACCTGTCTATAAAGACGGTGTTTTGCAAACAATGAGCACAAGCTGGGATATCTTTAATCATGTACACGGCATGGCTGTGGATGATGAGGGAAGTCTTTATGTGGGGCAGTGGCGGGCCAAGCAGACCTATCCATTTAAGCTCACGCGAGTTTAATATAACGATGATTAAAGGCCCTTCGGGGCCTTTTTTGTGGCTGCTTTTTCCCTTTGGTGACAAAAACAGGATAATAGCTCGTTAGACTGTACGGCATAGAGAATAGGAATCTAAGCAGGAGCAAACTATGTTGATGAAAAAAATAATAGCAGCTGTATTGTTATCGGGTTGTTTTTCAGTTGCGGTCATGGCCACGGAGCAAGATCGAGCTTGGGATGAGGCGGTTTATCAACAAGAAACCGTAGGCGATTTAGAGCAGGCTGCGAAGTTATATACAAACATCATTGAAGCAACGGCTGATCGACAACTAAAAGCATTGTCAATGATAAGACTTGCTCAATGTCTTGAGCAGCTGGGCGAAGTGGACCGCACAAATACTTTATATCAGGAGCTTAAACAGTCTTATTTAGATGTGGATGACGTTGCAGCGTATTTTAATCAAGAACAGCAAAGTGAGTTCTTAACAGCGGATGAATTGTTGGCCGAGCCATGGAGTCACGGCGAAGTACTGGATTTTGAAATGTTGCAGCCCGATGGCCGCCTTACGGGCTACACCACCATGGTCAAATTAATGCAGAATGCGCAAGCACTTGGTGATCATTGGCTAACGCATGTTAACTTTGTCTCGAGCATGGCAAATCAGCTAAGTCACCAAGAAGTGCGCAGCCGCGTTGATGACGCTGGTTTTATTAGCCTCACCAAAAGTATTCAAGGCATTACAGAATTTAATCTAATTAATGAAGGCGAAAAGGTTAGTTTTGAGCACCTTTATATGGGGCAGAAATATGACTTTGAACCAGTTGCACATGCTTTTTCTGGCATTCAATTAGACGACCTTGTTCGCCGCCTCCCATATAAACAAAACTACGAAACTAAGATTAAAGCCTATTATGCTGGCAATCTGGGTTATTTTATTATTGATGTAAAGGTGCTCGATGACAGCGCTAAATACAACTATCTAGGTGAGGATATTCCTGCATGGAAAATCAATATTAAACTAAAAGTAGAAACGGGGGAGCTGGTTTATGAGCAAACCGGTTGGATCGACCAATCGGAAAAACGTCTTCCATTAAGGTTTACCTCGAAAGTGAATGATGTTGTTTTGGTTGGGGCAAGTTCACAGTCAGCACTGGAGGAGACCAAGTATCTAAGTTCTGATAATAAGCTGAATATTAAGCTACCAGTAGGTTGGAAAGCTTATGATGTAACCGGTAGAAATGATGAGAGCCAAAAAGTCGCCTTTTTCCCTTTTGATTTTAATAGCTCAATGACCTTAGGTTGGAAAAAAGAATACGAATTTGATTGGGATAAAGCGGATCTAAGCGATAAGACTGAAGATTCAATTAAGTGGGCAAAAAGCTTTTATAAAACGTATAAGGTTGATGAGTCGAGCCGGCAGTTAACTCATTATGCGGGAATGCCAAGTGCTCGTCATCTGGGTAGTTGGACTCACAACAAATGGGAAACCGTAGAAGATAGAGTTTGGATACAAGCTGAAAAACCTAAGATTTATAGCTTGGTTTTTTATACATCTAAAGACCTTTACAAGATTGAAAAGTCAGAGTTTGACCAAATTCTAAGCGAAATGACAAAGGAATAAACGTATTAATCGTTCTCTATTACTTGCCGCTGTAGCTAATCCTACAGTGGCTTTTTTCATTGTTGGTTTGTTTCTCCCAGTATCTTCGGTATTGGGCTTCATTTATTACAGCTTAGATAATGAGCGTTTGGCTACTCAGAAAAAGCTAGAATCAATTTATAAACGAGATGTTGAGCACAGTGTAAGTGTGGTTTCTAAATATTGGCTTAATGAATTAAGTCAGGCAAAAGGTGTGTATAAGAATAATAGTGATGTAGATCTTTATAAATATGTCAATGGTATTCATGTCTCTGGATTTTATCTGTGGGACAACAACGATAATGCTCTAATCCCCAAGCCTTCAAAAAGACTAGTGCATGCACGCATAAATAGTGAATTGTGGAAGAGCGCTCAGAGAGAAGAATTTAAAAATAAAAACTACGATTTAGCACGTGATCTATATAAAAGCTCTTATGAGCAAGACCCAACGTTATTATGTCGAGCTAAATTAGCTCTGGCTCGTTTAGAAGAGAAACAAGAGAAGTGGCGGGCATCTGTCGACAGTTATTTGTCTGTTTATCGTAATGAGCGATGCTATGAACAAAGAGGTCATCGAGATCATCGTTTTGATGCGATTCGACGAGCATTGTTCTTATCCGAAAAACACAAGTTGCCAACGGAAAATATAAAGTCATCTGCAGTGTCGATTTTAAACGACATGACTACATTGAATCAGGCTTCGTCTCGCGTAAACTTGATTAGAGCCTTAGCCGAGTATTCACTGGTAGAGCTTGGTGACTGGCCATTTTCGTCTTTAGAGTTGTTCTATCTAGATTTTGGCTTGTATCGTACACGTAAAGATTTTGATGTGTCATGGAGTGATCAGTCTCGAGTAATTCAGTATGATTACGAGGGCAAAGCGATTCACTATTTGCGTTTGCGCGATGAAGTGGAGCGATTGGATTTTGTAGTTGATAAAAAACTAATTGAGTCTCAGATAGAAAAAGAGTTCTTATCACTTCAACCCAGTTTTACCGGTCACTTACGTATTGTAAATAATGGGGTTGTATCAGGTGACGACTTCTTATATCGGGTGATTATGCCGAAGCCGTTCTCTTCACTCGTTCTGGCTGTAGAACCAAGTAGTGATGGCCGCTGGTTAGCCGCCTCAGGCAAGTTGGTGTCACTGTATTTCGTCTTATCAGTAAGTTTAGTTTTTATTCTAACAGTATCTGCTTGTTATATTTTCTGGCGTATGCGCAGACAGGATAAATTAAGTGAATTGAAAAATGACATGATGGCAACAGTGAGTCATGAATTAAGAACTCCTCTTAGTTCGGTGAAGATTTTGACTGACAATCTTATTGCCGATGGTGATATCAAAGATACTCGATTACTTGAATATATCAGAATAATTTCCTCAGAGAATACTAGGCTTACCAGTTTGGTCAATAACTTCCTAGCCTTCTCTCGAATAGATCGGGGACGTTATGGTTTTGATGAGAAATACTTTCTATGTTCAGATCTATATAATTGCGTTGTTTCCTCGTTTGAAGATAGGCTGCTAGATAAGCAAGTCAAGTTTGATCACCGGTGTTTGTGTGGCGATACTGAGCTATATGCTGATAACGATAAAGTTGAAGTGGTGATAAGAAACTTGCTTGAAAATGCTTATAAATACACCGGAGACAATAAAGAAATATGTTTATCCTTCTTTAAGGACGATAAGTGGTTTTATGTCGATGTTCAGGATAATGGTGTAGGTTTGAACAAAGAGCATCAAACTAAAGTGTTTGAGCAATTTTATCGTGTTGATCAAAACTTAAATCGTCGAACTGAAGGTTGCGGATTAGGTCTATATATTTCTATGTATATTGCTAAGCAGCATGGCGGTACTTTATCCGTTAAGAGTGAGCTCGGTTGTGGATCCGAATTCACATTAAAGCTGCCACTGTTTTAGTGGTGTATGGAAGCGTAGGGTGTAAGTAATGAGTAATAGAAATCGAATTTTAATTATTGAAGATGATTACGCCATTATGCGGGGGTTGCGTGATAGTTATGACCAAAAAGGTTATGACGTAAGTTTTGAAATGGATGGCGAGAAAGCTTTAAATACAGCTTTAAATAATGAATTTGATATTATTCTTCTCGATCTTATGTTGCCATTAATGAATGGCTTTGAAATCTGTGAAAAAATACGTGAGGCCGATATTGATACACCTATTATTATGCTTACAGCAAAAGGTGAGGAAGAGAATATAGTACGAGGTTTAAATCTGGGGGCGGATGATTATGTTGTTAAACCATTTAGTATTAATCAATTGCATGCTCGCTGTGAGGCCTTTATTCGTCGCTATAAGGCTAAGCAACCTCAACTATTTGAGTTCTCGGACTATATATTAGATACCAAAGCTAAGACGCTCACGCACAAAGAGCGAGGTCTTATTAAACTGACACCAAAAGAATATAAAATGCTATTGTACTTTCTACGAAAACAAGGGCAAGCTCTTACTAGAAATAATTTACTTAATGCTGTTTGGCATAGCAGTATTTTAACGACAGAGCGAAGTGTTGATCGCTGTGTGAATACGCTGCGTAAAAAAATCGAACAAGACAGTAAGAAGCCCCGATATATTGTGTCTATTCGTGATGTTGGCTATCGCTTCAACTTGTTGTAGTGCTAATAGACGCTTATAGTTTCCCGTTATTTTTATTTAATTTACTTTTTACTGCTGCTTGGTTTCAAGTAATAATTGCCTGATTTTTTCATCCAAATTTGTTGTGTTAATGATGGCAGGGTCAATCACAAAGAAATGGTCGGCCCTATCAATTAAGATATATTCACTACTGCTACCTAAGCTTGTAGCTTTGGCAGCGTATGCTTGGTTGAGCTCTTCTGTGGATAGGCTGTCTTCACTGCCACTTATTAATAAGCTTGGAGCTTGAATAGGCAGCATGTCTATTGGTGAGCTTTGATTTAGTCTTTGTTGTAGCTCATTGTCACTTAAATTTATGCCATCAATAATTTGTAGCTCGTTACCACATGCTGCTTGCGTAAGGTCAGGTATTCCTGCGAGTGATATGGCGGCTTTAATTGGTAGGTTGACGGTGCTTGATAGTACTGAGCCTGGCTCAATAGAGGAGCGGCTCGCTAACCATAGAGCTAAATGTCCACCGGCACTATGGCCGATTGAAACAACGTTGCTTAAGTCGACCTTTGGCTCATTCAATTCAAGTAAGTATTCAGTGGCTAAGTGGACATCGATAAACATTTGCGGCCATTGCCCCCCGTTCCCCATTCGTCGATATTCTATGTTCCATACCGTATAACCTTTTTGTCTGAATGCTTCAGAAAGCCTAGATTGCAAGCTTAGAGACCAGCTAGCACTCCAGCAGCCGCCATGAATCATCACAATAGTTGGGAAAGGGCCTTCGCCTTGCGGTAGATATAAGTCTGCATACTGCTGTGCTTCATTGCCCCAATAAATACGTTGTAGTGTTTGTGTATCTGGGCTGAGCTCATCATGCCCTATTGGGCTTGGGCTTGGGCTTGGGCTTGGGCTTGGGCTTGGGCTTGGGCTTGGGCTTGGTGGGCTTGGGCTTGGGCTTGGGCTTGCCGCAATAGTATTTGGGCTGGGGCCAAATAAAGTTGGGTTTTCGGACGTATTGGGGTCCTTATTGCGGCAAGCCGATAAGAAGACGAGTAGAGTAAAAAATGGGTATCTAAACTTCATAGTAAAGATACGTCATATTTATACTTTTAGATCTTTATGTATACCTTATTGCTGGTATTGGTTATTAAATTTATTTTTGCTTGGCGTAATAAGCTGCAAGCGCTTTGATGTCAGCATCACTTAAGCCAGTAGATTGAGCTGCCATCACTCCCGCCATTCCCCCTTTTCTGTCACCGGCTTTATAGGCTTTTAATGCGGCCTCAAGATAGGCTTGATTTTGGCCATTTAATTTAGGGTATAGAGGTGTAATAGGTTTGGCTCCAAGTGCGCCGTGGCAAGCTGCGCATGAGGCTTCTTTGGCAGGTTTTTCCGCATAAGTGTTTAAACTTATAAAAACTAAAGCTGTAATGGACAAGATCTTTTTCATTGTTACTTCTTCCTCCGTTTATTAGTAAGACTGTAATGAATTAACTCACCTGTGTTTTTGGCAAAGCTCAAATAATCAACATGCGTTACTGTAATTTAGCCGTTTTGGCATTTAAAGCATTTAAATTGGGTAAAACTGTGACGTCTATTTCCTCATCTTGATTTGTGTCAATACTTAATTGACAAGCCTTGCGAGCTCTTTTACGGTAAGTGATAAGTTTGAGCTGCATCACAATAAAAAAGCGCTCAAGCTTCTATCAATTCAGGCCCTTACATCATCTTGGTGTAGTACTGCACCTGATGTGAGCGGTTATGGAGATATGAGCTCATTACTCTGAAGGGATGTTACATATGAACAATAAAAATAAAATATTTAGTCGTAAAGCTTTGCCCATGGCGATTGTTGCTGTAATGGCAAGCCAAGCCTCTATGGCACAAGAAACAGCGGATGAAGAAGTACTTGTTACTGGTATTCGTGGTTCACTTATCCAGTCTATGGATATCAAGCGTGAGTCAGGTGGTGTTGTTGATGCAATCTCATCTGAAGATATCGGTAAGTTTCCAGATACTAACCTTGCAGAATCTTTGCAGCGTATTACAGGTGTATCGATTTCTCGTGCTAATGGTGAGGGTGCCCAAGTAACGGTTCGTGGTTTTGGCCCACAATTTAATATGGTGACCTTAAATGGTCGTCAAATGCCTAACTCTTCTTCTTTAGCCAGTGATCCAGTCGCACGCAGCTTTAATTTTAATGAACTTGCAGCAGAAAGTGTTAAAGGGGTAAGTGTACATAAAACCGGCCGTGCTGATACGGGTGGTGGTGGTTTAGGTGCAACCATTGATATGCAAACGGCTCGTCCGTTTGATTACGATGGTTTTAAAGCCGCAGTAAAAGTTTCTGCGACCCAAGACCGTAGTGTGGATGCAAAGGTTGAAAACTTAACACCTGATATATCAGGTATGATCAGCCAGACTTTCGCTGATGATATGTTTGGTGTGATGTTAAGCGCTTCTCGCTCAGAACGTAAATACCACATTGACCGTATTGGTACTCAGAATGGTTGGGGTGGTTACCCAGGTTTTGCTGAAGGTTCTAGTCCTGATACTAGTGCTATTGATACTGGTAAAAACCCTACATTGAATACATGGCAAGTTCCGACTGTTGATTTAGACAGTGCTGACTATGAGCGTACCCGCGATAACGCTCAGTTGGTATTACAATATGCACCCACAGATAACTTGACGGTGACTGCTGATTACACCATGTCTCGTTATGAGAATGAAGGAAAAATGAATCGCGCCAGCTTCTGGTTTGATAATGTTGAATCAGGTGCTGCTGATAGAAATGGTACTATCATTAACCCCGCTCGTGAACAAGATGAGCTTAATTATTGGGCTTGGGAATACGCCTTTGAAAGAGAGAGTGACTCTGTTGGTTTAAATATTGAGTGGGATGCGACCGAAAGCTTAAGCTTTACGTTAGATGCTCACCAGTCTACATCTCATTCTAACCCGGGTGCTCGACCAACAGAGCGTATAGCCAACCTAAGAAGTACCAAGCTTAGAGATGATTCTGATAATGTAATTGGTTATACAAGCATTGCTGCAGACTTTAGTGGTAAACGCCCTTGGGCTTATTATGATGACTCTACCCTGCCTGGTGGAGCTTATAGTAAAAAAAATATTGAAGGTGACCTTTACCAAGAGCGTGGTTATGAAATGGAAAATACCATTTCTCAAGTCCAGTTTGACGGTACTTGGGCCGCTGATATGGGGGTTCTAAAAGCTGTTAACTTTGGTTTGTCGTCTACTAAATATGAAGTGGATGTTACTGATCTTTATAGTGCTAACTTTGGTCTAAGCGGTGGTGCTATGGATATCTCTGGTTTAGATATCTATATGTCCCCTGGTGGTATAGGTTTTGAATACTTACCGGTCTTCAGTGCTGATCAGTTTATTAATATGGTTGAGGCGCAGGATTTAAAAGCGCCAACCGGATTAACCGTAAACGGAATTGAAGAAGACACTACTGCTGCGTATGTTAGTGTTGATCTTGAGCATGATTTTGGTTCTGTTGTTGGTCGTGCGAATATTGGTGCTCGTTATGAGCAGACGGACGTGGAGTCTTATACACTTACTGATAGCCCTGTAGTTGGTTTTAATTGGGTAACGGACTTAGAAATGTCCAAGTATCAGATCGAGATGGAGCAGCGTGATGAGCTAGCTGGTGATTACACTAACCTGCTCCCCAATATGGATTTAAGTTTGGCTTTCTTAGATGAGTCAGTAGTGACTCGCTTTTCTTATAGCAAGACCATTGCTCGCTCCAATATCGATGCGATGTACCCAGGTACGGATTTAACTAATCATCTATCTACTGGTCCTTTCCTTGCTAATCAGGGTAACCCAAACCTCAAACCGTTTGAATCAGATAACTTTGACTTTTCTCTAGAGTACTATTATGCAGATGGCAGCTATGCTTCTGCTGGTTACTTTATTAAGAAGGTTGATAACTTTATCGCATCTGGTACAGAGGATCGTGTAATCTCTGGCCCTAATGGACCTTTAACTAGCCCAGCTGCTGCCGCGCGTCCAGGTTGTCCTGCTGGATCAGTTCTTGATCCTGTTGATGCGTGTTTATCTCAACCTACTGATCCGGTAATTACGTGGCAGGTGACTACACCTCAAAACTTGGATGAATCTGAAGTGACCGGTTGGGAGTTTAACGTCCAGCATCTATTTGGTGAGAGTGGCTTTGGTGGTATTTTCAACTATACGATTGTAGATAGCGATGATTTCTATGATGTTGATAGTTTGACAAATGAACTGGCTCTAGAGGGCTTAAGTGACTCTGCAAATATTGTCGCTTTCTACGAGAAGAATGGCTTCCAAACCCGCCTTGCTTATAACTGGCGTGATAAGTTTTTACTGCGCCAAACCAATGATGAGCCAACGATCACAGCAGCTTATGATCAGCTAGATTTGAGTGTGAGTTATGATATTAATGATAATATCAATGTGTTTGTTGATGGCTTAAACATCACCAACAATGCCACTGAGCGTCATGGACGATGGGAAAATCAAATCGTTGATTACGAAGTTGGCGGCGCCCGTTATAACTTTGGTGTACGTATGAAGTTCTAGTAGTAAGTCTCTCCACCTTACTACCTGTGGGTAGTTTTAAGGCCGTCACTGTTAAGTGACGGCCTTTTTTATTGGCAGTAGTTTCTACGTATTTCAATATTCACTACTTCCATATTAATCGTGGTTTCAGGATAAACGGTACTGCCTGAATACAGGGATATATAAGCTGAATGCCTTACTGCTTAGCCCTGTTTAGAATCAAGTACCTTTTGATATACAATGACTGGGTTATAAAAATAAGTATGGAAGAGCAATGGCTCAAGCTATAAGAAATATCGTTATTGTTGGTGGTGGCACTGCAGGTTGGTTAACAGCTGGTACTATTGCGGCAAAGTTAAAAAAAGACAGTGCCGCTACAGTTCAAGTGACATTAATTGAAAGTCCTAATATTCCTATTGTTGGTGTTGGTGAAGGAACTTGGCCAACTATGCGTAATACCTTAAAAAAAATGGGTGTGCGTGAAACTGACTTTATTCGCGAATGTGATGTTTCTTTTAAGCAAGGGGCTAAATTTGCTAAATGGGTAACAGGCGCAGATGATGATTTTTATTACCACCCTCTTATTCTTCCCCAAGACTTTTCTAATGCGAACTTAGCCCCTCACTGGCTGAAAGATAATCAAGGCCTTAGCTTTTCCGAGGCTGTTTGCCCTCAAGAGGCTCTTTGCGAGCGTGGTTTAGCGCCTAAATCCATTACCACGCCTGAATATGGAGCGATTGCGAATTACGCGTATCACCTTAATGCAGGCACTTTCTCTAAATTTTTGCAGAAACATTGTGTTGATAAGCTAGGCGTTAAGCATATGCTTGATGATGTGTTATCTGTCAATGCCGCTGAAAATGGCGATATTCGCTCACTGACTACTCAAGAAAATAGTGAATTAAGTGGTGATTTATTTATCGACTGTACGGGCTTTAAGTCATTACTCTTAGGTGATTTTTACCAAGTTCCATTTAAATCTTGTAAAGATGTTTTATTTCTAGATACGGCCTTGGCTGTTCAGGTTCCTTATCAAAGTAAGGAGGATCCGATTGCATCGCATACTATTTCTACTGCACAAGAAGCGGGTTGGATTTGGGATATCGGTCTTTCTACTCGCCGTGGTGTGGGGCATGTTTATTCCAGTGCTTATACCACACAAGAAAAAGCTGAGAATGCCCTAAAAGAATATTTGAAAGATTCCATTGACAGTGTCGATGACTTAGCATTTAGAAAAATACCTATTGAACCGGGTCATAGAGAAAGGTTCTGGCATAAGAACTGTGTCGCAGTGGGTTTATCGGCCGGTTTTTTAGAACCACTAGAAGCCTCGGCTTTGGTCTTGGTCGAAATGTCAGCGACAATGATTGCAGAGCAATTACCGACAACACGCGAAGCGATGGATGTGGTTTCTAAGCGCTTTAATTCAACCTTCCTGTATCGCTGGCAGCGTATTATTGATTTTCTTAAATTGCACTATATTTTGAGTCAGCGTGAAGATAGTGATTTCTGGATAGATAATAGAAAAAAAGAAACTATTCCTGATAGTCTTCAGGAGTTGATGACATTGTGGACTTATCAATATCCATGGCATGATGACTTTGATAGAGCGGCAGAAGTGTTTCCTGCGGCCAGCTATCAATATGTACTTTATGGTATGGGCTTTCAGACGCAAGCGAGTCACCTTGGTATGAGTGACAGTGCACTTAAGCAAGCAGAGTCTAGTTTTTTAATGAATAAAAAAGTATCCAATAATTGGGTGCAGAATTTGCCGAAAAACCGTGAATTAATTAATAAAATTCATGAGTTCGGTTTGCAGAAAGTTTAACAAGGAGTAAATCTAGTGGCGAAGCCTGAATTATTAGATAGTAATAAGCATAAGAATTTAAAAGTCATCACTGAGCGTGGTGAGCAATTTGGTGAAAGTGTCCATTTTGTTCCTGTTGTTGCCGATGAGCTAAGGAGCTTGGTGCTTGATTACCCCGTTGTCTTTATGAAAGATGCTGAAACAGGCCGTTTTGGTTTATTTGCTTTGTTTGCTTTTGAACCAGGTGAAAATCTATTTCTTGAGGGTAATGATTGGAATGCGACTTATGTTCCTCTGCATGTTCGTCGACAACCATTTATGGTTGCATATCAGGGAGGGGATACTGAAGAGAAGAAAGCTGTGTTAAGTATTGATGCTGACAGTAAGCGCCTTCAGGAAGATAAAGGAGAACCGCTATTTAATGATGATGGCTCTGCAAGCCCTTACTTAGAAAATATGAATAAAGTGCTTGGCTCGCTGATGACCGGCGTTGAGTCAAATAATAAGTTTGTTGAGAAAATGGTAGAGCTGGAGCTGATAGAAAGTGCGCGTATAGAGGTTAGCTTTATTGATGGCGAGCAAAAAAGTTATGATGGTATTTATACCATTAATGAAAAAAATATAGCCGAATTAGATGATGAACAAACACTTGCTTTGCACAAGTTAGGCTATTTACAGGCAGCAGCACTTATTGCTGCATCTATGGGCCAGATTAGAAAGTTAATTGCGCTTAAGAATAAGCGTCTTAGTAAATCATAGTCTAACTTCAAGCTAGGGTTTAGTGCATAAGCCCTAGCTTGAATATCAACTTATTTTTGTACCAGCTTTCCTTCTTGATAATCGCGAATAGCTTGCTTTATCTCGCTCTGGCTATTCATCACAAAAGGCCCGTGCTGAACGATGGGTTCTTGCAGTGGTTTTCCTGCAATGAGTAAAAATTCACTGCTAAATTGATTATTGTTTTTAACATGAATAGGTCCTGCTTGTTTGAATCTAGCTAGCTCTTGTTTGTTGAGTGTTTCTCCATTTAGCTCTAATTCACCATCAAAATTATAAATGAAACTTTGCAGTTCACTAGCAACGGCCAGTGTTAAGTTTTGTCCTGCTTCTAGCTCTATATGCAGGTAGAGTGGTTTAGTCGTGTCTTTATTGAAATATCCCTCAACTAGGGTGTCCTCGATCAGCAACGAGCCGGCAATGGCCTTAACTTTAGCTTTGCCTAACTCATAGATAGGTATTTTGTTAGCAGGTACATCTTCGTAGCTTGGGTTTTGTAGTTTGTCTTTACTGGCAAGATTCAACCAAAGCTGAAAACCTCTCATTTCACCTTTGGTTTGTTTGGGCAGCTCTGAGTGGATAACACCACTGCCTGCTGTCATCCATTGCACGCCACCATCTTCTAATAAACCGACGTTACCCATGTGGTCACGGTGTTCCATTTTGCCCTTTAGCATATAGGTAATGGTTTCAAAGCCGCGATGAGGGTGGGAAGGAAAGCCACCAATATAATCATCTGCTTGTTTGGAGCCAAATTCGTCGAGCATGAGAAAAGGGTCAAATAGCTCTAGCCTGTGCCCGCCAAAGACGCGTAACAAATGCACACCATCTCCATCGGTGGCTGTGTTTGCTGTAAAAATATGCATTAGCTTTGTTTCTCTCATATCCCCTGCTCCTCTTGATGTGTTTAAGCGCCTGAACTGCTGGTGATAGCTCAGTGCTTAAGTGGGGTCTCTTATCTGCGTTATTACTCTGCTGTATTTGATTACATCATATATTTGAAAAATAGATAGATGGGTGTGAATATTGAATGCTATTCATCGAGATAATAAATGTATGTCATTTAAATTAAGTAAGATTAGTTTGGAGCAATGGGCAGCCTTTAGAGCTGTGGTCGAGCAAGGTGGCTATGAGCCTGCTGCTGAGTCGCTCAATAAAAGTCAGAGCAGTGTGAGTTACGCTATTAAGCAGCTACAAGAGCATTTACCAGCACCAGTCTTAGCCATTCGGGGCAGAAAAGCTGAATTGACCGAGCTGGGGCGGCTTTTGTATCGCAGAGCTTGCAGTTTGTTAGATCAAGCTGCAGCCCTTGATAAAGCTGCCGTCTGTTTGGCTGAAGCTGGGCAAAGTGAAATCAGCATTGCTGTAGAAACTCTAGCTCCGATACATCGCTTGTTTGACGCCTTGGCACACTTTTCTAAGCAACAACCTTATGTACATATTCGTGTTCTGGAGACAACCTTAAGTGGTACCGATGAGGCCTTACTTGAAGGCCGAGCCGATCTCGCTATTACTCCTCACGTACCACCGGGTTTCTTAAGTGAGCCTCTGTGTGCTGTTGCTATGCTGCCGGTTGTGTATAAGCAACATAGCTTGGCGGCGCAAAATGACATCAGCGAGCATGAACTGGCAGCTCAGCGGCATTTACTTATTCGCGATTCCGGTCGGCGCAGAGAGCAGAATGTGGGCTGGCTTGGCTCGGAACAGCGCTGGACCTTGAGTCACTTTTCGAGTTGTTTGGCTGCGGTCAAGGCGGGTTTGGGCTTTGCGTTTTTACCTCAGCCCTTAATAGAGCAAGAGCTGAAGCGGGGTGAACTCGTTCAGTTAAACTTGGCCTTTAGCAGTGTGCGCTATATTCAGCTTTATCTTGTGACTGCAAATCAAAGTTATGCTTCGCCTGCGGTAAGACAGCTTGCGGCAGAGTTAAAAGCGGTAAGTTAGCTATTTTTGCCCAAAAGAAGGAGCGTACTTAGCGGCAAAGTTTTTGATTAGCTGTTGATACTCTTTGGGGCGAGTCAGGATATCGTCACCGTGATCCGAGCCCCAGTCGCTGTGCTGAAAATGATGAGGGCTACGCAGTTGCCGGCTGATGTTTAAACTTTGCTGGCTGGCTGTTGCGGTATCACTCTGCGAGTGGATAAGTAAGACGGGCACCTTGATAGCTGGGGCCGATTTAAGAGGGCTAGCATCATAGAAGCTGACTCCAGCTCGAAGTTTGAGCATCAAGTTAACCCCGCTTTTAAATGCGAGCACCCATGCTCCGTATTGCCTGACGCCGCGTTCGAAAATGGCACTTTCCCAATCTTGAAACGCCGAGTCGGAGACAACAAATGCGGGTCGGCTATCTAGGGAAGCGGCTTGTAATACTGTTGCCGCTCCCCAGCTTAAGCCAAACCAAGCAATTTGATTTTCTCGGTAACCTTTTGCCTTTATAAGCCATTGATGCAAGGCCTGTAATTCTTGTTTTTCTAGGTGTCCACCGCCAACACTTTCGCCAACACGACGGCCATGACCACGCATGTCATAGCGCAGTTCGGCACATTTAAAGTCGTTAAACGCGGGGCTAAATTTATCGCTTTGCAAGCGTTGTTCGCCCCAACCGTGGTTATAAATCACAACACAAGGTGCTTGTTCTTCGTGTTTGATGTACCAAAAATCGATGATGCCCGAGACAGGGCTGGGCATTTGTATGCGCTCTACATTATCTGCCAATTCACGCAGCTGTATGCTTTTAACGGCTTGTGCATCGTAATAGGGAAAGAGTACTAAACCGCTAAAGTACCAGCATATAGAAAAATAAAAAGCAGTTGCTGTGGCGCATAGGCTTACTGTTATATAGGTGATGATCTTATTAACGCGTTTATTCATGATTTTATTTGGGGGCCGAGCGTTTATTTTGTCGCTGAGCACCGCGATGCTTATGTGTGTGTTTATTCGGGCTTCTTTTATATTTTGTTCTTGGTGCTGGGTCTGCCACTTCGATAACTTCATAGTGGCCAGGTTGCAATAGCTTATTGGCTAAGCGCCACTGCCCGACACGTACGCGTATTAAGCGCAAACAAGGGTAGCCAACAGCTGCGCACATACGGCGCACTTGGCGGTTGCGCCCTTCACGGATGGTTAATTTAAGCCAAGACGTTGCAATGGTTTTGCGTTCGCGAATGGGGGGAACCCTTGGCCATATGAGTGCTTCGAGCTCTGAGCTAGCCAGTGTTTCTGCTTGCGCAGGTAGGCTGATTCCGTCTTTTAGCTCAACGCCTTGGCACAAGCGGCTAAGTGCTTGTTGATCAATTTCGCCTTCTACCTGTACCCAATATTCTTTTTCTTGTTTCTTTTTAGGGTTGGCAATTTCATGTTGAAGTTGGCCGTTGTCGGTCAACACAACTAAGCCTTCACTGTCTCGATCTAAGCGGCCTGCAGGGTAGACCTTACGTAATTTGTCATCGTTAATATAATCAGCCAACGTAGATCGGTCTTGGCCATCGGTAAATTGGCTAAGTACGTCATAGGGTTTATTGAGTAATACGATTAAGGCCATGGTGTTTCGCTACAGTGTGGATCTGTAGTGTACAGGACTCTTATACAGTGGCTCTAGCTATCGCCTCTACTTAGGTGAATGAGCACTAGGGCTAGCGCTAAGCTATAGCTCTGATTCCAGCCAAGTAACTTAATCCGCAAACACTCGTTGAGTTGTTCTTTGTGCTTAAAAAGACTAACTACTTTATTGAGAGGATCTTGTGGCTGTGGGGGAGCTTTGAACATAGCAAGCAATACTCGTTGAAGGTGTGCATCGGTAACAATGGTATCGAGTGCTTCAAGTTGGCTAATATTAAAAAGTAAGTTGCTAAATTGCTTCCCAGTGTGTCGATATACGGCGATACAGTGACCTTCTGTATCAATTAGCTGAGTGTCTCTGAGTTGCCAGCTAGTATGCTCACTGAGTGAATTTATTTCAACCAGCTCTCGCCCAGCTTTGTGATGCTGGACTATGTGCAAACTGTTATGAGAGTCTTCCAAGTCAATAATTTCACTCTCTTGCATCACATTAAGGCGGCGATAGTGTTCAAGCAGGAAGCGCTCCTGCCCTTCTATTAGGCAGCGATAGCTTTGATGCTTATTGAGTTTGCTGTCACTGGTGCTCTGCTCGTTACTTATAACGTGCAGGTTTAACATGGTCATAGGCATTCCATCTGCTTGCTTTAACTTTAGCCAAGAGCTGAAAGCTTGCATAGCTTTGCTAGTTGCAGAGTTTATAGGCCTAATACTGGATGGCGTGTGTAGCTGTTTTTTAGCGCAACCAAGCATATAGTTGAGCGACATAAAAAGTGAATCAATAGGACAGTGATTATGAGTAAGCACCACAAAATCGACTATTTGGAGTTTCCTGCCTGTGATTTAGAGGCGACACAAATATTTTTTGAGCGTTTATTGGCTTGGCAGTTTCAGTCGTACGGCCCTGACTATATAGACTTTAATGATGGCGTCTTAAGTGGTGGCTTCTACCGCTCTGAACTTAGGTCTAGAGCGGAGCAAGGAGCTACGTTGTTAGTGCTCTATTCTGAGGATCTTGAGCAGAGCTATAAGCAGGTGCTTGAGTGCGGGGGGCAGATAAGCCAAGAGATCTTTTCTTTTCCAGGCGGGCGTCGTTTTCACTTTATCGAGCCCAGTGGTAATGAGTTAGCTATGTGGCAGCGCGAAGGCTAAGTTCTACAACTTAGCCTTTAATGTCTTTTTGAATGCGCTCTGCTGGGAAGGCGCAAGTGAAGGTGGAGCCGCTGCCCGGTCGGCTGGTCACACGTAATATGGCATCGTGACGAATTAATACATGCTTAACAATGGCTAGCCCAAGGCCTGTGCCACCGGCAGAGCTCGCGCGGCCACCATCGATACGGTAAAAACGTTCGGTTAGGCGCGGTATATGTTTGGGGTCTATGCCAACACCGTCATCACTAATATGTAAGTCAAACATAGGGCCATGTGTTTGAGTCCAAATGCGGATGTTACGACCCTGTTCTGTATCTCCGGCAGCGTATTTGACGGCGTTAAACACAAGGTTACTAATCGCGCTGCGCAGTTCTTTTTCACTACCGCGAATATAGATAGATTCGGCGACTTCGTTGACAAGAGTGTGACCACACTGGTCGATGGCTCGAGCGTCGTTGATGATAAGTCCGCATAGCTTGTGCAGGTTAACACTGCTGTTCTGGCCTGTGCGGTCATCCGTTTCGAGCTTGGTGAGTGTGATTAGATCATTCACCAAAGAGGTCATACGCATGCCTTGCTCGTGCATCTGCTGCAATGCCTTTTGCAGTGTTGGCTGAATATTGGGCATGTCTATCAAGGTTTCTACATAACCGCGAATGACCGTTAGTGGTGTGCGTAATTCATGGCTTACATTGGCGACAAAGTCGCGGCGCATTTGCTCAAGTTTGGCAACACGTGTGACATCGCGAACGACAATAAGGCATTCACCAGCACCAAAGGGGTGAACTTGGAAGAGCAGTTGTTGTTCTTCGTTTTTGTAGTTTTCTATTTCAAGAGGTTCGCTAAAGTCTTCGGTATCAAAATAGTTCTGGAACAGAGGCTCGCGCATAATATTGGTAACACGCTGACCCAAGTCTATCTTCTGCAGACCGAGCATGGGGCCGGCAGCATCGTTCCACCATTCAATATTGGCGCGTTGATCAACGAGTATTACGGCATCGCTTAAAGCCGAGGTCATTTGCTGAACACGGCTAACGACGGTTTGCAGGCGGCTCTTTTCTTTGTCGTGTCGCTGGGCCATCAATTTGATGTCGTCAGCCATTTCACCCCAAATACCAAAGAAGTTGTTCTTTTTCACTTTGCCAATACGGGCTAAAGCGATCCAATCTTCCAGTTGGCCTAGATTCCGTAAAATCCAGATAAGGTAAGTAGCGAGTGCAAAAATTGCGGCTTCGCGGCCAATATCAAACGATAAGCCAACAAAAACAATCGAGCAGAAATAGACAGCAAACCACCGGATCTCGGTGGCTAAACCCTTGCGCATAAAGAATATCTTATGAGTGTCGTGCTGGCTTTATTCTGTAGCCACACTGACGTTGTTAGAGAAGCGGTAACCCGCGCCGCGCACAGTTTGAATGTAACGGTCGTGATCTTCAAGCGTTAAGGCTTTACGCAGGCGTCGAATATGAACATCGACGGTACGCTCTTCAACATAAACATTGGAACCCCAGACGTGATCGAGTAGTTGGCTACGGCTGTAAACACGCTCTTGATGGGTAAGGAAGAACTCTAATAAACGATACTCGGTAGGCCCAATTTGTACTGCTTTATTGTTAATGGTGACTCGGTGGCTGATTGGGTCTAAGCATAAGCCATCAACATGAATCGGCTCGCTAGGTTTTACGGCCTGAGTGCGGCGCAATACGGCTTTTAAGCGTGCTACCAATTCACGTGGTGAAAAAGGCTTGGTGATGTAGTCGTCGGCACCCACCTCAAGGCCTTGGATTTTGTTATCTTCTTCACCTTTTGCCGTAAGCATGATGATAGGAACTTGCTGGGTGAGGTCATCTCGTTTGAGGCGACGGGCAAGTTCGATACCACTGGTGCCGGGCATCATCCAATCAAGTAGAACAAGGTCGGGTTGAGCATCAACAATGATGGCATGTGCTTGTTTGGCGTCTTCTGCCTCAATAACATGGTATTCGGCCATTTCGAGGGCTACGCGTAGCATGTCCCGAATAGGGGCTTCGTCATCAACGATCAAAAT
Organism: Agaribacterium sp. ZY112; assembly: GCF_041346925.1. Lineage (NCBI taxonomy): Bacteria > Pseudomonadati > Pseudomonadota > Gammaproteobacteria > Cellvibrionales > Cellvibrionaceae > Agaribacterium > Agaribacterium sp. ZY112. The sequence goes on from NZ_CP166840.1 coordinate 1,032,273, forward strand.
GGTTTTTTGGTTCATCATTTGCGCTACAACTCTACTTGTCTTTGGCTCTATTTCCGTGTGACAGATTTAATAAAGATTTGGTTACGCTTTTATGACAAGTTTAGGGTTGTTTGCAATTTAAGTGTAATAAATCCGCAATTAAGCCATTTAAAGTGCCAAATCTAAGGCAATACCAAAAAATATCGCCATACCAACATAGTGATTGTTTAAGAAGGCTTTAAAGCAGGCTTTAGCTTCTCTATCTCGTATTAACCACTGCTGGTAGATAAAAAGCCCTGTTGCAACAACTAAACTGAGCTTGTAATAAATACCCAACTCAAAACGTTGGCCAACTAAAATAAGTGCAAAAATCATTAAGGCTTGCAGGGTCATGGTTATGACTTTATCAGCCTCACCAAACAAGATGGCGGTACTTTTAACCCCTATCCTTAAGTCATCTTTACGATCAACCATGGCATAAAATGTGTCATAAGCAACGGTCCACAGAATCACGGCTGTAAAAAGTAGCCAACTGGGCAGGTTGAGCGAGCCAGTTTCAGCACTAAAGGCCATGGGCACGGCCCAAGCAAAAGCGGCTCCAAGCACGACTTGTGGCATATGCGTGTGGCGCTTCATAAAGGGGTAGAGCGAAGCCAGAGCGACAGCCCCGAAACTTAATAGAATAGTCAGTTGATTCGTAAATAACACAAGTATAAAAGCTAGGCTGCATAGTATTGCAAAAAGACTCAGCGCCTCTTTACTGCTTAGCGTACCTTTAACTAGCGGGCGTTGTTGGGTGCGTTTGACGTGTCCATCCACTTTGCGGTCTGCAAAGTCGTTAATTGCGCAACCTGCTGAACGCATTAGCAGCACACCGGCAATAAATATAAACAAGTTAGGCCAGCTAGGTAGGCCGTCGGCAGCGAGCCAAAGTGCCCATAACGTCGGCCATAGAACTAAGTAAATACCAATGGGTTTGTCGAGACGGGTGAGGGCAATATAGGCGCGTATTTTTTTCTTATTGAGAGTCATAGTTCAAATCAGTGCTTGCTTACGGCGAGCATAGCGCAGGAGTCTATAGTGAAGAAAGGCCGATTTTACGCTCATGCGAGGCTGTGCTCTAATGTTGGCTCTATTACGGCATTTCAAGGAAGCATCTATGTTGCAGAAGACGTCGCAGAAAGCCTTGCTTCATTCAATTGTGGCAAGTGCGTCTTTGAAACCTGCTGAGGCGGAGCTGGTACTTGATTGTTTAGTTGAACAGCTGAGCTTAGCGCTAGCCAAAGGGCAACGTATTAGTTTACCCAGGCTGGGTACTTTTGAGGCTTATTTGCGTGCTGAGCGACAGGGGCGTCATCCTCAAACGGGAGAGGCTCTGACTATTGCTGCTTCTAAGCAGGTGCGCTTTCGTCCGGCCCAAGCCTTAAAAGATGCACTTAATCCCCCACATAATAAGTAGATTTAATAAGGAAAACAGGTGTTGAGACTTCCTCTTTATCAACAAATTCTGGTGGCGATGGCGTTGCCTATCGTCTTGAAATTACTGTCGGGTCTACTGGGTTTTAGTTTTGATAAAACGACGGTTTTTTTAGGCTTAAACATCTACGAAAGCTTTGCCTTTTTAGGTGATATGTTTCTAAATGGCTTAAAAATGGTGGTTGTACCCTTAGTGCTTGCTTCCATGATCTGTGCGGTAAGCGGCATCGCTGGGCGGCGAGATTTGGGGCGAATTGGCGGCAAGACCTTAGCGTTTTATCTGCTATCGAGCTTTGCGGCTATTATGGTGGGCCTGTTTTTTGTAAACCTATTGGCTCCAGGCATTATTGATGGCGAGCCTGCCCGTGACTTACTGGCGCTTAGTGATGACAGTGCTGTGCAGGCGAAATTGGCCATGGTTGAAGGCAGGGGCAGTTCAGACTTAGCTGCTATTTTCTTGCGTATGTTGCCGCCGAATATTATTGGCGCTGCAGCGGCAGGTCAGATGTTGGGGTTGATTACCTTTGGTGTGCTCTTTGGCTATTTTATGATGCAAGTTGCCAAAGAAAAGCGCAGTGTGCTCGAGAATTTTTGGCAAGGCGTCTTCGAAACCATGATGCTGATCACTATGTTTATTATGAAGTTCGCGCCTTTAGGGGTCTTGGGGCTTATAGGTAAAGTGGTGATGGCCACCGGTTTTGCTGGTATTAAGCCGATGCTGTTGTTTATGTTGACGGTTTTTGCAGCATTGCTTGCCCATACTTTTATAACTATGCCACTGGTTTTAAAGTATGTAGCGAAAGTTAACCCTTGGCGCCACTATCAAGCGATGGCCCCTGCCCTACTAACGGCTTTTTCTACCGCCTCGTCGTCTGGCACTTTGCCTCTAACCATGAAGTGCGTAGAGCAAAATGCCAAAGTCAGTAATAAGACTGCAGGTTTTGTCTTGCCACTCGGGGCGACCATCAATATGGATGGCACCGCTTTATATGAATGTGTCGCTGCCATGTTTATTGCTCAGGCCTATGGTCTGGAATTAAGTTTTGTGACCCAGTTCACCATCGTCTTTGTGGCCTTGTTAACTTCCATTGGCGTTGCCGGTATCCCAGCCGCCAGCTTGGTTGCGATCACTATTATCTTAGCGGCGATTGGCTTACCTGCTGAAGGTATAGGCTTGTTGCTGCTGACCGATCGCATCCTAGATATGATGCGAACCGCTGTGAATGTTTGGAGTGATTCGTGTTGTGCAGTGGTTGTGGCGAAATCCGAAGGTGAGACACAAGTCTTGGCGCAGAAGTAAGCCAGGCTCTAGCTGCACTAAAAAGGGCGATCTTTGATCGCCCTTTTTAGTGGTTTCAATGTTATTAGTCTTAGTTTTTTAGCCTCGCATTTTCTCGGCAATGGCATCAAGGTCGTTGCCTGATTCTAAAATATTAGCCACGGTTTCTTTGGCCGTTTCTTCATTTAAGTGCAATGCGTCAAATATGCTTTTATCAATAGGAGCCGGCAGTATGCTGCCATAACCTTGGTTGGCGAGCAGTTGCTTGGCTAGGTAGTTTAATTTTGCGTAGGCGGCATGTTCGCCATTAAACATAGGATTACTTTGTTGGCGTAAAGCGGTGACGACCTCTTCGGGCATATTCCAATTATTAAGTAGCCAGCTTGAAATCTGATTGCTGCTCACTCCTAGAGTGTGTTGTTCTACCGCGGGTGGGTGAATATGTGGATTCGCAGATTTTGCCCTTGTGAGTAACTGGTAATAAGGCGGGAATATTTCGGCCACAATTAAGCTGCCAAAATTGTTTAATAAACCACTTAAATAGGCCATACCAAAACTGGGCCTGTGTTCACGGCTAATGCTGGTTACAAGACCTTCAACCGTTGCAGCTGTGTAAACGGCGTTTTGCCAATACTCATCTACATCACTTTTACTGAGCGCCTTCATTGTTAAGGTTTTGCCTAAAGCTAGACCTAGGGCCAAGTTTAATACCATGTCAAAGCCAAGCACGCGCACAATGGCATCGTGAACGCTTTTTATTTTTCCGGGAGCCGAATAATAAGGGGATGCAGCCCAGCTTACGACTTGGGCAGCCAAGCTTGGGTCTATTTCGACGATATTGGTAAGGTCATTGATGTCAGCGTTAGGATCTGCTCGCAATTTGATAATACGTTGAGCTGTTTCTGGCAGTGGTGGTAGTTCTAGAGTTTCATCCAAGCGCTGTTTTATACGTCTCTCAGTGAAGCGCTTAACAGATTCGAGAATGTGGGCTTCGTCATTGGCATTGCTCTCATCCATCACGGGTGCAGGGCTGCTAAAGCTGCCTATTTCACAAGGTTCAGCCATGGAGCTGAAGCTGTCGTGGTTGAGCTTTACCAGTTGCTCGCTGTCACCTGAATCAAGAAGGAGCTCTTCTTTTTTAAGCAGGCTCTCATCAATAAAGGTGGGCATGTTTTGCCATTGAGGGATGGCCGGAACCGTGTGTAGTTCCTTGGCATTAATTAGCGACCAGACTTCTTGTAATTTAACTCCCTCGAACTGGCGGCCAAAATGGCGAAACATCGCATCAAGATCGACGATATTACCTTGAGGAACCAAAACTTGTACTTGTTGGTTTTGGTTGTCTTTGAATATTAATCCTTTTACCAGACAGCTCATATCATTCTTCGGCACTATGCTTATTGGTTTGTTGGCTACGGGTTTGGGCGTGATGGTGTAGGCTACGTTCGGTTTATCCTGCAGAAGATCGATAATCTTTTGCGATACTGACATGCTGCACCTCCTTCAAGGGCCGGTCTACAGTGAATTCCGTTTTTTAATAAAACGACAGGCTCCTGATTAGCATAGTTAAGAAATTTTTGGCGTGAAGGATTTATACTCAAAAAGAGTGATGTGGATTAAGCCTTGGCTGTGTTCAAAAGCTGCGAGCTTGTTGCGGCCTAGTCGATATCGACGTAGATAAGGGGGATAGCTTCGGCATCAAACTCTTTGATTTTGAGTTCTGCCAAGTCTTCTTTGTAGTTACAGTTGAGTGAGCCATGAATGGAGCCACTTTTACTGAGCAAGTGAACGGCGCAACGTAACAATAATACGTAGTCCCTATAAGGGCCCTGGTAGTTACTATTATTCTGCTCGCGCACGGCTGTGACTACGGCGTCGGCCAGCCCCCATTGTTCAAGTAGGTAGGCTGTGATGTTGCTGTGGCTCACGCCCATCAATTCGCTTTGTATTGCTAAATAACTTTGATGTGGGTTTGCCTTTAAGAGCGAGTGAATGTGCTCTTGATAGTTAGGGCATAGCTGATAAATAAGCAGCTGACCAAAGTTATGCAATAAGCCAGTTAGTTTGGCTAAACCTAAGCTGATTCCTTCGTCTTTTTCGCTTAAGCAGGCTAGCGTAGTAATGGCTTGGCTGACAACAAGGCTCTGTTTTTGATAGCGACGGCCGACAATACGGTCGTGTTTGGTCGGCAAAGCGCTGGCTTTGAGTGATAGGCCAAATTCACATAATTCTTGAGTGTCGAACATCTCTAAAGCGCTGCGTAAGCATCGATCATGTCGGTATTCTACGGCATTGCAGTGGCGTAACAGCTGGGCAGCTAAGCTCGCATCTGCTTGAAAGATATGTTCGATATGAGCTCGTTGTTGATAGCTAAATTCGAGCTGCTTAAGTGCTTCTACTGAAGGGGGGAAGATTTCAAGCTCGATGGGCTTGCTAAGGCGTTGTTTAAGGCGCTGTAGGGCAAAATCAGTACTGCTTGCCAGCGATTCTTTTTGCTTTTCGGCACAGTGGCTAAAAGGGGCTGAGCGAGATTGTTTTATGATCTGCTGAAAGTCGTTTTGTTGAAGCTTTACGCTGGCTTGTTTATGCAAGCAGTCTAAATAGAGGCGGTCAAACTCAAATAAAGCCGCATCCACATAACAATTCAAACCTTGCCAGCGAGGCAGGGCAGGTAAGTGTGTAAATGCTTTGGGTACTTGAGAGCCTGTTAATGCTTCGAAACTGCCACCAAAATATTGATTGAGCAAAGCCGGCTGAATAAAGCGTTCGCTGGCAACTAGAATTTGCACATAGTGCTGCTCACCAGATTCTTCTTTGTGCAGAAATAACACGGCGCGAACCACACATTCACCTTTAGATACTTTGGTCTGTATCAGGGGGATGGGGTTTAAGCGATGGTTGAGGTCCCTATGCTCCAACCAATGCTGTAGCTGGCTTGCAGAATCCATGTTGCGCTCTCCTTTGGCGCGATTGCACAGTAGTCCTTACTGCTTAGTTGTTGACTCAACTTTACAGTGGCGCTCACCTTACCTTAGTCGTCACGGACGACAAAGGCCTTACACGACAAATTGCACATACAAAAAGATGAGCGTTAGTTTGCTGTGCTCTTGAGCACAGTTTACAAGTGTAGTTTAAGCCAATGCGTAGTCTTGGCGTTGTCCAAACCACCTTTGAATGAGCTTCTCAACCGTTTCTGGTTGTTGCTGAATAAGGCTTTGGCCGTATTCATGTACTAAGTCGAGCATGTGGGCATCGCGTTCGTGGTGAGCTACACGGTAGAGCATATCTCCGGCTTGACGCTTGCCTAGGAATTCTCCTGGGCCACGCATTTCTAAATCTTTCTCGGCGATATAAAAACCGTCACTGCTCTCTCGTAACACCGCGAGGCGCTGCTTTCCGTGTTGGCTGAGTTTGTCCCCATGTAATAAAACGCAGTGGCTGGCAGTACTGCCACGCCCTACTCGGCCACGTAGCTGATGTAGCTGGGCAAGGCCGAGCCGCTCGGGGTTTTCAATAATCATAACACTGGCTTGAGGTACATCGACGCCAACTTCAATAACGGTTGTCGCGACCAATATCCTGCTATGGCCTTGTTTGAAGCTGGCCATACGCTGTTCTTTTTCGGCGGGTTTTAGGCGTCCATGAATCAGCTCGCACTTGGCGTGTGGCAGTGCTTCTTTAAGTTCTGCATAGGTTGTTTCTGCATTGGCTGCACTTAAGGTTTCGCTCTCTTCGATGAGAGGACATACCCAGTAAACTTGTCGCCCCTCAGTAACGGCAGCATCAACGCGTTCTATGATGTCGTTTTTTCGTTTTTGGCTAATGGCGACGGTTTGAATGGGGGTTCGTCCCGGAGGCAGTTCATCAATAATACTGAAATCAAGTTCGGCGTAGCTGGTCATGGCTAGTGTGCGTGGAATGGGCGTGGCGGTCATGACCAACTGATGGGGGACGAGGAGGCTGTCATTTTTATCGCGCAAGCTTAAGCGTTGGGCGACACCAAAGCGGTGTTGCTCATCAATAATGACCAAACCGAGGCTGCGAAAACGCACGTTGTCTTGGAAGAGCGCGTGGGTACCAATGACAATGTCCGTTTCATGGCCCAGTAACTTAGCATTGGCGCTGGTTTTCTGTTTGGCGGTGAGTTTGCCAACTAATAAGTCTAACTGTATACCAAGTGGCTCAAGCCATTGTTTAAAGCTGCGTAGGTGCTGCTCGGCTAAGATTTCAGTTGGCGCTACCAGAGCGACCTGTTGGCCACTGCGCACGGCTGCTAAGGCCGCCATTGCCGCCACTAAGGTTTTTCCTGAACCCACATCACCTTGAACCATGCGTAGCATCGGGTGGCTTTGTTTAAGGTCTTTCGCAATTTCATTGATAACGCGTTTTTGAGCAGCCGTAGGCTCAAACGGCAGCTGGTCCAAGAGCGGTTGTAGCAACGTTGCGTTCACACTGATACTGGGTGAATGTTCTTCGCGTGCTGCGGCGCGCTGGCGTTGATGCACTAGATAGTGAGCGAGCAGCTCCTCAAAAGCTAAGCGTTGTTGCGCCGGATGTTCACCATCAAAGAGTTGCTGTTGGTTTGTGTCGGCTGGAGGTGAATGTATAAAAGCCAGCGCTTGTGCGAGGCTATTGACCGCAAAGTGTTGATTTACCTGCTCGCCAAGTAGCTCATCAGGAGCTTGTAAGTGTAAGAGTTCGATGGCTTGTTCGCAGAGCTTACGTATTCGTGGTTGGCTGACACCGTCGCACAGGTTGTAGATTGGGGTGAGTTTGGCTTCCTCGTCATGGGGTGATGAAGGTGCATCAATAAACTCAAATTCTGGGTGATAGATTTCTAAGCCTGATGATCCGGGTCTTAACTCACCAAAAAGGCGAACTAAACGGCCCTGGTCAAAGCTGTTTTTTTGCGCTGCGTTAAAGTGGAAAAAACGTAAATTGATAAGGCCGCTGTCGTCTTCAACTTTTACGCTTAAGCTGCGCCTGCGGCCAAATTGTACTTGAGTTGTCAGCACTCGCGCTTCAATCAGTGCCATGTCTCCCATACGCAAGCTGCCAATACTGCGAACTCGACTGCGATCGACATAGCGAAAAGGCAAATGAAACAGTAAATCTTGGACGTTGTAGAGATCGAGCTTACTGAGTGTTTCGGCAAACTTTGCCCCCACACCGTGTAGCGCTGTGAGTGGTAGCTGAGCTAGTGATGGCGCGGCACTGGAGTTCACAGGTTGTGACCAACACCACTGTTACTAATGGCTTCACGCAGGGCGTCAATCGCCTGTAAGCGTGGAAAGCTGGCTCGCCACGCAAGTGCGACTGTGCGCTTAGGCGCTTCACCGGCAAAAGGACGAATGCAGAGTAAATCGTTGGTTAGCAAGCTCGGTGTTGCTGCTGAGCGAGGCAGAACGGTAATGCCGAGGCCTGAAGCAACCATATATTTTAAGGTCTCGAGTGAACTACCCTCTGCCGCACTGCGTATTTTACCTTGGTTATCAGCCAGTGAAGGTTGCAGTTTTGGACACGCCTCTATGACCTGATCGCGGAAACAGTGGCCTTCGCCGAGTAATAAGACTTGGTGTTCGACGAGTTGGTCGGCTTTGATGCTTTCCTGTTCAGCCAGTGGATGTTTACTATCCATGAGTACAACAAAATCTTCTTCGTACAAAGGTTGAGTAACCACATCGGCTTCCGTAAAAGGAAGAGCAACAACAATTGCATCCAGTTCACCTTGGCGAATTCTGCGGCGTAAGGTCGCGGTGTAGCTTTCTTCAACATAAAGCGGCATGTCAGAAGCTAATTGATTCAACTCGGGGATAATCTGGGGCAATAAATAGGGGCCAATAGTGAAAATAGCTCCAATATGCATAGGGCTTGTGAGCTGATCTTTGCCGGCATCAACGATGTCTTTAATGGCCCCTGCTTGCTCAAGCACAACTTGGCTTTGCTTTATGATTTTCTCACCAAGTGGGGTTGGGTAGACACGACTTTTACTGCGTTCAAATAAACTAACGCCTAACTCTTCCTCGAGTTTCTTAACGGCGATGCTAAGAGTCGGTTGGCTGACAAAGCAGCGCTCTGCTGCTCGGCCAAAGTGTTGTTCTTGAGCCAAGGTGACAATGTATTTCAGTTCGGTTAGCGTCATAATGTCGTAGAAACTATTAGTTTTAAGAGTTTAATAAGAAAAGTTTACCGCAGAGAGCGTGGAGACCAAAATATGCAGCGAAAAAAAGTACTTTGGCTTGGTTGGGGGCGTCTAGCCCGTTTGGCTGAAGCAGAGTTGGACTCAGTTATTGAGCTCTACTCTGTTGCTCGAAGCCCCGCTGAAAGAGAGCGGCATATCTGCGCAGATTTAAGCCAAGAGTCGGGAGTAGAAGAGGTTTTATCTTGTAAGCCTGATGTCATTATTTTTACCATGAGCCCTGATCTTCGTGGTGAAGAGGCTTATCGTCAGTCTTATTTATACCCGCTGCAAAAAGTACTGCAAGCCTTAGAAATACAAGGTCTGAGCCCTTTTGTACTGTGCGTTTCAAGTTCCAGTGTGTGGGGCAGTGGGCAAGGTCCGGTACTAAGTGAATTACTAGAAGCTAAACCTGACAAGCCAACCGCTAAAGTACTCTTAGAAATGGAACAGCAGTTGCGTCAAAGCGATTTAGCCCACTGTATTGTTCGCTTTTCTGGTATTTATGGTGATTATCGCTTTCACCTAATTCGCCAGGTGGAGGCTGCAAAGCCTGGGCTGCTGCGCTGGACCAATCGTATTCATGAGCAAGATGCCGCTGCGGTCTTGGTGTTTCTAGTGAAGCGCAAGTTGAGTGCGTCTTACCTACCTTCACTGCTTGTTGCAAGTGACATGCGGCCTTGTTTGAGTTCAGAGATTCAAGCCTATATTGCAGAGTCACTGGGGCTTGATGGATATGGCGAGGGCTGTGCTAAAGCAGGTGCTGAGCTGGATAAGCCCAAAGAGCGCCGTATTGATAACAGCTTATTGTGTTCTTTGGCTTACGAGTTTCGTTATAAAAGCTATCGTGATGCCTACGCTGTTATTTTGCAGCAGTATAAAGATCAGCTTCGGTCTAAGGCGCCTTAAACCTAGTAGCACAGCGTTAATAATGGCCTAAATCATTGCTCAGCTCTTCGCGAGCATTGCTGATTTGTGATTGAACTAAGGCTTGTAAGTCGTCGTTATCTGGTAAGCCCACGCGACGATGGTAAAGATAGTCGGTATTGAGGTAGTGTTTAAGGCTGTAGCGAGGCCATTTGTCGGGCCCGTATAAAATCGCAACCCAGTCATCGACACAGCGTATATAGAGATCCGGCGGCAGATGGATGTAGCGGGCGAATTGATAGTGCAGGCCTTTGATATTGCGCTCCCCTGGCGCTCGTAAACCGGGTGGGTTGATATAGGTTGCTAGCAATTCTGGCCCGAGAGCTAAAGAACTCAAGGTGATATGGAACAAGCCCCAAGCTAGCCACAGTGGGGCTGAAAGTAGCATCAACGCTAAGGTCATTAGTCTGATACAGCCAGTCTGTTTGCTTAAGCGTTCGGCAAAAAGGGCCTTAGGGTGAAGAGATGCTTTAAAGTCTTGCCAAATATGAACACGCTGCCAGCGCCTTAAAGCGTGGAAGCAAAGTGCTTCTTGTTTTGTCATATTGTGGCGAAGAGGCATGGCTTAGCTTATTTTGCTACCTGATTATGAGGGTGTGTTTTATAGGATTCCTTTACTGAGTTTATCTGCTCATTGCTTTCTAGCCAGCCGCCAAGGTTGTTTTTACACAATTGCGCTAAAGCTTGTATATGTTCAGGGCGAGTATTGAGTGCTGGAATGTAGAAAAATGCTTTACCGCCAGCCCCTAGAAAATACTCCTTATTCTCTATTTTGATCTCTTCTAGTGTCTCTAAGCAGTCTGCCGAAAAACCCGGGCAGATAACGGCAATGGATTTAAGCCCTTCACTCGCCCTTCTTTTAAGCTCGAAGTCGGTATAGGGTTGCAGCCAAGGTTCACGCCCAAAACGACTTTGAAAGGTTGTGCTGTATTCCTCTTTGTTTAAGCCAAGTTTCTCTGCGACAGCCCGTGTGGTTTGCAAACAAAAACAGTGGTAGGGGTCGCCAGCATGTAAATAGCGCATAGGCAGACCGTGATAAGAAAACAGTAGGTGCTCTTGGCGGCCGTGTTCTTGCCAATGCTCTTTGATGGATTCAACCAGTGCGTTGATATAGCCACCATCTTGCTGGTAACCACTGATAAAACGCAATTGAGGTAGCCAGCGTCGTTGTCGGAAGTCTTCGCTTAGAGCATCAAACGTCGAGGCTGTGGTACTTGCACTGTACTGAGGATATAGGGGCAGTACTAGAAGGCGGTCGGCGCCTTGATCCAATAAGCTTTGGCTCGCCTTAGCAATACTTGGTTGGCCATAACGCATGCCCCACTCTAGGACAACATTGTCGCCGTACTCGGCCTGTAGCTCTTCACGTAATAATCGCGCTTGTTCGGCTGTATAGTGACTTAAAGGGCTGCCCTCTTTGGTCCATACACTGGCATAAGCTTTGGCTGAGCGCTTGGGTCTAAAGCGCAGAATGATGCCGTTTAAAACCAGCCACCAAAGTAATCTAGGTACTTCAACAACGCGCGGGTCACTTAAAAATTGCTTTAGGTAGGGTCTAAGTGCTTTGGCTGTTGGGGCACTTGGCGTTCCTAAGTTAGTTATTAGGATGCCAATGCGTGTTTTTTGGCCGTGTTCAAATTGTTGCTTGCGAAACTTCATTGTGTAGCTGCAGTCATGATTTAGCAGCTATTTTGCCAAGCTAAGCTCTGCAAAAGCTAGTTTAGAGTTTAAGTATTTGTGCTGAATGGCCGCTTTTGATGATTAAAAGCCAAAAAACAACCAAATTCCGATAGCGATACAAGCTAGGAGAAGGCCAATAAGTATGCGTTGTGAGTTGTTCTGTTTTTGTATTTGATCTTGCTCGTATTGCAGTTGTTCAATTTGTTGCTTGAGTTCCGGATCAATAGGCGGGTTTTTAGGTTCTAAATCTGGGTTATTTTTCTTTACTTGTTTCTTGCGCTTGTTGGCTTTAAGCGCATCTATTTCTTCTTGTGTGATACTGGGGCGCAGCTGAGTTTTATTGTCGACGGCTTGAGGGCGCACTTCGGCTGCTTGTTCTGGTCCCTCAACAAAGAAACGCAGGGTATCAAAAGCAACCTCGTCGCCGTGTTGAAGTTGTTGTTGCTTTATTCTCTGGCCATTTACAAAAGTGCCATTGGCTGAGTTAAGGTCCTCGAGTAGAACGCGGTCTGCTGTTACCGTAATTCGCGCATGCTGGCGACTTAAGTGCATAACGTTTAAGCAGATGTCGCACTCTTGAGAGCGGCCAATGCTAAGGCGGCCTTTTAAAGGGATGATTTTGTTGGCAATAGCTGTATTGCAACCTTTCAGCTGCCAGTTGCGCTTAAGGGTTTTTGCCTTGGATTTGGTTTTGGCTGGAGTGCGTGTCAGTTTGGGGTCTTCAATTTTGAAGCGCGCCTCACCTACACTGAAGTGGTCACCACTTTTAAGAGTGGCTCTTTGCTTTAACGGCTTACCGTTTAGGTAAACACTTTGGCCACCAGCTACATTATGCAATACCACCTGCTCAGGTTTGACGCTTAATCTTGCTTGCCGCTCAGAAACTGCATCACCACTTACTATATAGGTGTTTTGGCTGCCTGTGCCAAAGCTATAATTTTCTTCTACAAGCCATTCGGCGTGATTTACGGCATGGTCACTTGAATGACTTCCTATATTTAGACGTGTTAGTTGCAGCATGAAGAGGTGTTGGCCGTAGTAATATAAGTAAAAGAGTAAACCACGGAGCATAGGCTCGCTAGCTTAAGTTGTAGATATACCGCGAGAGTGCATTAGAACTATTAATCTAAAACAAACATTAAGAAGAGATTGGGCGGGCCAGTAAGACAGGCACAAAAAAGCCGGCGATTGCCGGCTTTAAAGCGGAGGGCTTATTCAGCTGCTTCGTCTACAGCGCCTTCCTCGGCTGGAGCTTCTTCAGGCTCAGCCTTTGGCTCAGGCTTTTTAAGAAGTTCTTCTTTATAAAGAATCTCAACTTTGTCTTCGCCGTTGATCCAATTGCTGTTAGTACCACGGACGGCATAACGGCCATCACGACGTTGGAATACGCTGTACTCGGCGGATTTTTTAACTAGTTTCATAGGGCCTTTCCTTAATTTGATGTGAAGCGCCGCTCGGCGCGGCGCGGATTTTATAGTGCTGGAGCAAGCTTTACTAGTGTTTTGTTAGTAGTTTTAGCAGGTAGTCATAATGTAGCTACATGAGTTGGCTTTTTAGCTGTTTTTTGCGGTATCACTGTATGCGCTGTTATTCTTGCGCCAATCATTTTTTTGCACAAAGGGATCAAGGGCGCCATGTATTTACGTTTAGGTTGTGTATCACTGTTATCTGTTTTGATACTGAGCGCTTGTGGCGGAGGGGGTGGTGGCAAAGAAACTCTTCTTCCGCCGAGTACCAGCCTACCAAGCCCTGGCGTATCTGTTACACCGAGGCCTCAATCCTCAAGCCCCCCGACTACGTCTGGTTCGGGTAATCCTAGTTGGCAACAAGGCGTTTTTGAGCCAGCAAGTAATTTTAAAAGTTATTGTGAGCTGCCTCGCAGTGGGACGGATTTATCGGGGCAAGCTTATACTGATCAGCAAGGTTCAGAGCTTCATGAAAAGCTTTGGTTGCGTTCTTGGACCAATAATACCTACCTTTGGTACAACGAGGTAAGTGATTTAAACCCCGCTTCTTTTACTGTTGAAGAGTATTTTGCCGAGCTTCGCAGCAAAGAAGTGACAGCCAGTGGTGAGTCCAAAGATAAGTTCCATTTCACCTATCCAACAGATGCTTGGCAGCAGTTGAGTGAAAGTGGGGTCAGTTCTGGTTATGGCATGCAGTTGGCGGTTGATAATGATCGTCCTAGTCGAGAGATTAGGGTGGCTTATGTAGAGCCGGGCTCTCCTGCCGCTATAGCAGGTATAGGTCGTGGTGCTTATATCGTCGAGGTTGATGGAGTCAACGTCACTGATAATACAACTCAAGGGCTTGCTACTTTAAATGCTGGATTATCGCCATCGGAGACAGGTGAAACTCATTTTTTTGCAGTGCGTGATTTAGGATCATCTCTTGGGCGTTTCGTAACACTTATTTCAGAGAACATTGAAAGCTCTCCGGTACTTGAAGTGAGTACTTTAGACCTTGGTGATAAGTCGGTTGGTTATTTAGTATTTAATGATCATGTTGCGCCAGCAGAAACCGCGCTTATTGATGCTATTTCAGAGTTAAGAACGGAAGGTGTCGATGAGCTAGTACTCGACTTGCGTTACAACGGTGGTGGTTACTTGGTGCTCGCTGCGCAGCTTGCTTACATGGTGAGTGGCCGTGGTAGTGATGACCCGATAGTTTTTGACCTACCTATTTTTAATGATAAGCACCCGACAATAAACCCAGTGACCGGAAGGCGAATTGCCGCTATGCCTTTTGTTCCGGAAACGGTTGGTTTGTCTGAGCCGGCAGGGCGCCAACTACCGACCTTAGCGCTCGATCGTGTGGTCATTATTACTGACGGCGGCACCTGTTCGGCAAGTGAAGCTTTAATTAACGGCCTGAGCGGTGCAGGAGTTGATGTGGTACTCGTTGGTGGCACTACCTGTGGTAAACCTTATGGTTTTTATCCTCAAGACAACTGTGGCACAAGCTATTTCTCCATCCAGTTTAAAGGCGTGAATGCTTTAGGTTTTGGTGACTATAGCGACGGGTTTGCACCAGCAGGCACAGGCGCAGGTACAATTGAAATGGCTGGTTGCCGTGCTGCTGATGATCTTGAGCACCCGTTGGGTGATAGCAACGAAAGGCTACTATCTAATGCCCTGTCTTATATAGATACAGGTACCTGTACCCCGCTTAATGTGAGTACTTCACAGAGCAAAAGCTCAGCACCAGCAGCTAATTTTGAATTGTTAAAACAAAATCCATTTAGAACCAATGCTATTTGGACGTATTAACCTTTATGGAGTTGTATGTGGTGGCAAAAGAAATACTGTGCTTTTGTGTTTTTGTCTGTGGAATACTGTTGGGCGCTTGCGGTGGAGGCTCTTCGCATAAGGAAGGTAGAGCGAACCTCATCCGCCCTTCCCCAATACCTAGTGTTGATGCTGAAGGGGTTCTACCAGAATGGGTGCAATTGGAGTATAAGCCGTCGAGTGAATACAAAGGTATGTGCGCACTGCCTCGCAGTGGCACAAATAGTGATGGAGAGGCTTATGGGGATCAACAAGGCAGTGAGCGCTTTGAGAAGTTTTGGTTGCGTTCTTGGAGTAATGAGACCTACCTTTGGTACGATGAAATAGGTGATTGGAACCCTGGCCGCTTTGGGCTACTTGAGTATTTTTACAAACTTAGATCTCAGCGACTTAATAAAGATCGTTTTCATTTTGCCGTAGATACAGATGAGTGGGAACAACTAAGCCAAAGTGGTATTAGTTTTGGTTACGGTATGGAAGTACTTGCTTTTGTGTCTGGTGGATTTTTAACCGATGATATAAGGGTGGCTTTTGTCGAACCCGGTTCTCCTGCAGATGAGGTGGGATTAAAAAGGGGAGCATCAATTAGACGTGTTGATGATGTGAGTGTGTATGATATCGATTCAGAGGATTCTATTACTCGCCTTAATAATGGTCTTTTTCCTTTAGCTGGGGGCTTAGCTACACACGATTTCACGGTGGTAGATTTAGGCTCGGAGCTTGAGAGAGAAATTACCATGACTGCGCGAGAGGTAGAAAGTGCTCCGGTATTACTTTCAAAGAGTGTGCAAAGTGGCGATCAAAAAGTCGGTTATCTATTGTTTAATGATCATATTGCTACTTCTGAAGATGCTTTAATTAACGCTGTAGAACAGTTAGCTTCTGATCAAGTTGATGAGTTAGTACTGGATTTACGTTACAACGGAGGCGGCTATTTAGCTATTGCTTCTCAGCTTGCCTATATGATTAGTGGCAGGGGCTTAGAAGAGCCTGTGGTATTTTATGAACCACAGTTTAATGATAAACACCCAGCTATTGATCCTGTTACCAAAGAGCCTATTCTTGCTTTACCTTTTATAAGTGAAAGCATTGGCTTGTCACGAGATGCAGGTGAGTTTTTGCCTAGTTTAAATCTTAATCGTGTTGTCGTTATTATTGGCCCGGATACATGCTCGGCTAGTGAGGCTATTATCAATGGCTTACGCGGTGTGGGGGTCGACGTGGGTCTTGTTGGGGATAAGACATGTGGTAAACCTTATGGTTTTTACCCTCAAGATAATTGCGGAACCACCTATTTTACTATTCAGTTTACTGGCGTTAATGCTTTAGGTTTTGGCGACTATGCACAAGGCTTTGAGGCGGAACATTCAAAGTCATGTGATGTTGCTGATGACTTGGATCACGCCTTAGGTGACTCAGAAGAAGCTCGTTTTGCGGCAGCATTACGTTTATTAGACAGTGGTAGTTGCGATAACAAAGCACTTAATATGACTTCTAATAAAACATCTGTAAGTAATGAGCCTATCATCAGAGCGCTATATCGAAAACCTGAGCGCTCTAGTGCGATTTGGACTCATTAATGAGCTTTTTAGTAAAGACAAAAGCGGCTCTGATTGGTGTGGGTTTAAGCTTGTTAAGTGCCTGTAGCGGCATGGCAGCAAAGCCACTTGCGGCTCATGCAGCGTTAATTGTTGATGCCGATGCTGCGGCGCACAAAGAGCTTTCGAGTTTAATCGCTAAAGCGGTGAAGCAGCCTAGTGTGCGCTTGTCTGCAAAAATGTTTGAGAAAAGCAGTTTGTTGGTGCTCGATAAGCCCGATTTAAGCGGTAATGTGCTGCAAGTCGGGCCTCGTTTTCAGCTACTTAAACAAGGTGATGCTTGTTTGCTTGAGTTTAAAGATACTGCTCAGCGTTGGCCTTTGCGTCATGTGCAATGTGTTGCTGTACCTTAGGTACTTAAGGTGTGTATGTTTCTTGTCGTGTTTACGCTTTAACTCGGTATTAGCGCCTACTAAGCGCTAATACCTAAAGCCCCTAATATCTAAGCCCCCCTAATACCGAGTTAAAGCAGAGCTATGCCTCTTAGCCTTAGGTGCTGTTATAGCAGGCTGATCTTTTGTTGGCCCTGCCATTGTTCTCCTGCTTGTAAGCAGACAGGTTTATCAACCACAGCTGCTTCAACGCAAAGCATGTTTAAGTATTCATCGTCGGCCATATCTGCAAGTTTAGCTGTATCTTCAGCCCAAGGGTTCCAAACCACGACTTCAGAAAAACCAGACATAGTGATTTCTCTATGCTGATTGGCCTCGCTCAGTCGCAAAGGTGTTTGTACATCAAAGTACATTCGATCGATGGCGTTGTTAACCCGCAAGGTCTCTTGCTGTTCTTGCTGGCGAATAGAAAAGTCTTGGCCGTTATCCCAATAGCTTGAACCTTTAAGGCCGTTTAGCTGCACCTTGCGTACGTCTTCAAGCTGAAGGTAAGTGTGTAAAGCGGCTGCAAATTCAAAGCTTTGCTGGCCAGTATTGATAATGTCGAGTTGCATGCTTAAGTTACGCTCGCCGAGCTGAGCGCAAAAATGAGCTTCAAAGTCGCCGGGCCATTGTTCTTGAGTCTGTTTTGTACTGCGGCAAACAAACTTAAGTGAATCACTGTTTTGTTGTTCTAGTTGCCACTGAGCGGTGCGTAAAATACCGTGGCGAGGGCCCTGCCCTAAGGCTGCAAACTGAGGGAAAATAACAGGCACACCACCGCGAATGGCTTTGCCTTTACTAAAAGCGCTGTGCTTACTTAGGAAGAGTTGTTCTTGTTTGTCACAGCGCCAGCTACTGATATGTGCGCCTTGTTCGTATATGCGCAAGCTATCGCTGCCGTGCTGCAGGTCTATATATGTCATCTCTGATATATCCAATTAGCCTCGTTTAGCATCGTGCTCTGGCGAGGGAAAGTGGCGGGAGGGGGTGCAACAGTGTTCATCTTAGATAAACACAAAATATGGCGCATCCGGAGGGATTCGAACCCCCGACCAAGTGGTTCGAAGCCACCTACTCTATCCAGCTGAGCTACGGATGCACATGTCGGGCCTCACTGAGCGTGTCTTAGTGATAGGCCTATGCGGCGCATAATAGCGGCAGCGCCCTAGTTTAGGCAAGCTTACAGTCCGAGATAGTTATTGCGATAAATAGCCCTGTAAAAACAGTGGTCTATCGGTATAATCGCGGCAACGAACTACCAACCCCCTTGTTTCAAGGACGCTATTATGAAAACTATTCTTGCCTCGCTGGCGATGATTGCCACTCTGGTTTCCGCTTACGCGGTCGCAGAAACAATTGAAGATCGTTTAAAACCTGCCGGTGATTTATGTATGGCTGGCGATGACTGTGCTGCTGCCGTGGTTGAAGTAGCTGCTGCAGGCCCGCGTTCAGGCTCTGATGTTTATGGCAGCAAGTGCGCAACATGTCACGCTACAGGCGCCGCTGGTGCTCCTAAGCTTGGTGACGCTGGTGCATGGGCCCCACGTATTGGACAAGGTATGGACGTGCTTTATACACATGCCATCAGTGGCTTTAATGGTATGCCAGCTAAAGGTTTATGTTTTGACTGTTCTGATGATGAAGTCAAAGCTGCCGTAGACCACATGGTCGAGAACTCGAAGTAAAGCGAACCACGCTGTTACTTGAGCGCTATCTTGCTTTAAGGTGAGAGGCGTTGAAAAAGCCAGCCTCACAAAGGGCTGGCTTTTTTGTTTGTGGGGGCACACGCTCAATACACTTAAGTGATCGGCGTTAATTGAATGAACAGGTGAGAGAAATATGTCTAGTGAAGGCTTTGATGAAGTAAATAAACTTAAACATGAAGAGCGCTACGAGGCTTTTTTAGCTTTGGTGCTTGAAGACCGAGACATATGGATTTTAGTTAACAGTGATGGTGATGTACTGCGTATTTACTCAGACGAGCTTGGCGTTGAGTTTTTACCTGTGTGGCCTCACAGCGAGTTTGCAGAAGACTATGCTGCAAATTCAGAAGGCGCTCTTGTTGCTAAAAGTATTGCCTTACCAGAATTCTTCAGCCGCTGGGTGCCCGGCTTAAAGGGCGATGATGTGAGTGTTGGTGTTTTTCCAGGCCCCGGTTCAGATATTTGGATGATGGAGGCAGAGGAATTAAAAGCGGATTTGCAAGACGAGTTATCTAGCTCGTTTTAGTTGTTATGCCCGTTCTTATTTTGCCAAGTAAGGTCTTTAATACGCTACTTGGCATGCTTTATTAATGAATATGACGATATATCTCGAGCGCCTCACTAGCGCAACTGACGGTGCTTAAGTCGGCATCATCCATCAAGGTTTGAAAATCATCTTTAGTCACATGAACTAAATGGCGATGATCGCCACCTTCGAGATAGACATCTTGTGTGTGTCTTAAGGCTCTATCCCAAATCACATCAATACCATAAGGCGTGCCGAGTGCTGGAATAGCTCCGGTTTCACAGTCCGGAAACAGTTTGTGTAATTCTCTTTCACTTGCAAGTTCATAATGAGCTTCGAGCTCACGATTTAGCCAGTTCAGTATTAGTGAGTTACTACTTGGTACAACGCACATTAAGTAGTGGGACCTGTCTTTGAGGATTACGGCTTTGGCTAATTGGCTAGGTGAGATACGAGCGTTGCGTGCGCTCTGTAAAGAGTTGTAGCTAAAGGGGTGGTTGAGCACCTCAAAGGGAATGTTACTGCGCATTAAATAGCGCTCAACAGCGGGTGAAAGGGCCATCAGTCTGTCCTCCAATAGAAAAACAGTAGAACTCTCGCGCTAAACATGTGTAGGGTCAATAAGAAATGGGCTTTAAGAGCAAGACGGTCTATGTGCCATTCTTGTTACGCTTGAATAGCGTAAAGGGGGAAGGAAGTTGGGCCCTACTTTGCTTCATTAAGAAAGAAAAGGGCCCAGACTGAGTTGTTATTTCTTATCACCCTGTTGGTAACGTTTTGGGTATAAACCGGAATTAAGCAGTTTTGCAGCTTGCACCATTTCGGGATAAGGAATATCCGTTACTGAGACAAAACCAACATTGTAATTCTCTCCGTCATAGGCGCGGCCTGTAATGGGGGAATCAACATATTGGAACCAGTGAGCGCCGACCATGTTGGGGTGCTCAACAACGGTTTTCATGTAGTCGAGGTACATTTTAGCTCTGTCTGCTTGGCTTGAAGCTTGTGTGAGGCCTGGGTGGAAGACTCCAGTATCGGAGCGCGAGCCAATATGGAACTCACCAATTAAGGTGGGCAGGTCTAGCTCTTCTAAGAAACTCCAGCGTTTTTTCTGCAAGCCTTCTTCATAGATATTAAAACTTAATACATCGCTGTATTTCACAGCAGCGCTGATGGTTTCTTGTGGCATGCCCCAGCTGGCCATACGCGCACCCATGTAAAGGTGATTTGGTAGAGCTTCGGCAATGGCATCGTGTACAACACGGAAGTATTCATTGCTGATCATATTGAGCATGCTCGACATATCGGCAATTAATGCGTCGTTATAGCTCTCAAACTCTACTCCATCAGCGAGTACTTGCCATGAAGCAATCTCTGTTTGCCAAGCGTCATTTAGCTTGCCAATATCGTTAGCGTATTTCTCTCGCAACCACGAGGCAAAGTGGCGTTTGGCAGGGCTCTCAGCCGCCGCTCTAGATAGTGCATTAACGATCACACCATAGCGCTGCTGAATAGTACCCTTAGGTCGACCCCAGCTCTTTTCATTATCTACAAAAATACCTACACACCACGGTGAGGCTTGAATTTCTTTAGCGATAATATCGATGGTTACCTTCGCTCGATGCACAAATTCAGGGTCAAAGGCATCTGGCAGCGGAGACCATACTTCATCACCCGAGGTGAGCGTTTTGTAATCGCCAATAATCCAGCCATTGGCAAAATAAGGTACTTTTTCATTGGGGTAAAACGCCGGGTCAACCCAGTTACCCATAGAGGTGAAGCCCCAGTTTTGCATGCGGTCTAAGGTTGTTTCTTCCCACTGGCGAATATAGGACTCAGGCTCTGTTTGGCCGTAGCGGCGCTCTAAGTTGGCACGATAGAAACTATAGGTTTCACCACTGCTTACAGGGCCGATTAGTACTGAGCGGCGATAGCCAAAATGCTCGCCTAGATCGTCGTCATAGCTTGGTAGCCACTCGAACATATTGTGGCGCAGATCAGATGAAACATAGCGCGATTGGCGATATTGTTCAGCGACAGGCACGATGTTTAAGCTGTCTTCAGGCGTGGTTTCATTGGGGTCTATATAGCGAACTTTATCATCGGAGAAATCGGCTCCGGTCAGGGTACTAAGGTTGGCCATACGAACATTGGCTAAACCGTGAGAGAAGAATAAATAGCCTTCTGGGTCTATCATCCACCATTGGCCATCAATCTTTTGGGTGCGGAAGTAACCAGTAGCCTCGTATTTAGGGCCGTCTTTCCAGCCGCCAAAACGGCTGCGGTCTTTCATTAACCCTTGATTGAGCTCGGCCAGCTCTTTGTCGGCAGCGGCTTTTAGCTCTTCATCGCTGCTAATTTTTATGGGGTAGTCTTGCTGAGCGTTTTGGCCATAGCGATCGACCAGCTTTTCTAAATACGTGCTGTTGTTATACGTTGGGTTTTTACGCAGGCGGATATTGTCGATAACGACTTGCTTTTCGAGCACGTTGCCACGGACAAAAAAGCTAATGTTGGTGACTTGATCCAGCGGCATGTTTTTATCGCCGTAGCGCCATACCAAAAGCGTTTCGTCACTCTTCCAAGGTGCGGGTTGTTCGCGCAGGCCGGTTTCAAGATCTTTAAAGCGGCCTTTGATCACGCCGTAATAGGTGCCTGATTCACCAACCCCAATGCTTGCACTGCGGCGGCCGTGAATAGGCTCTGGATCACCTGCATTGGTTAGCTCAAGATAAAGCTGAATACTGTTCTTACCAGTATTGTGTACATCAAAGGCAATATGCACTTCATCGTATTGTTCCCAGTTCCAAGGTTCAGTTGTGGTGATGGTCGCTGTCGGGCGATACTCCGTAGCCCCAAAATCTATTTTTAGAGCTTTACCTTGGCCACTTGGGCTATCAATGAGTGCGCTTTTGGCATCCTCGCCACTGTAGCTAAAACGTGGGTCGATCTTGTCAAAGTCGAGAATATGTTCAACGACAGGGTAGCTATCGTTGCTTGTTGTATCGATGGGGGTGCCAGGTTCGGTGCTCTTATCTGATGAGCATGCGCTTAAACCGAGGCTTGCAACGAGGGCAAGTAAGGCGAGTTTATTATAAGTGTTATACGGCATCGCTATCTCCATGTCGCCGAGCGGTAATGAGGTGTTGACTCTATAGATTAGCTTAAGGCTTGTCGACAGCGCTTGTAGTTACGCTGTCGGTACAAGGTGCTGCTAGTCAAACATATTCATTAACGAGCTTAGCGTCTCGGCGCCTTTTTTGTCGATCTGCTCTTGGCTGGCTTGGGCAAAACCTTCTAGCTCTATATCTTCTTCAGGGATCTCTTCAAGAAAGCGACTGGGCGTGGTGCTTTGTTTTTCGCCAAATTGTTTACGGGTGCCGGCCATGGTTAGTGTGAGGGTTTTTTTCGCACGGGTAATGCCCACGTAAGTGAGGCGGCGCTCTTCTTCGATATTATCTTCTTCGATGCTGGAGCGGTGAGGAAGTAATTCCTCTTCAAAGCCAACTAAGAAGACATGGGGGAATTCAAGGCCTTTACTGGCATGCAAGGTCATTAACTGCACGCGATCGCTATCGTCTTCCTCTTCTTGCCGGTCGAGCATGTCGCGCAATAATAGCTTGGAAATAGCGTCATTCAGCTTGGCCTCATTATCGGCGTGCTCGTCTTCATTGCGCTCTAAGGTGAATTTAATAGAGTCAATTAAGGTGTATACGTTCTCCCAGCGCTTTTCAGCTACTTTGGGAGAGCTGGCGTTTTGGTGCAACCAGCCTTCGTAGTCGATGTCTTCGAGCATCTCCTGAATGGCACCAATAGGCTCATTGTTGTGGCAGTTGTTTTTAACGTGCTCGAGCCATAGGGCAAAGTCGCGTACTCGCTGGTGGCTCTTTTCTGGTAAAACTGAGGCTGCACCGAGCTCTGTACAGGCGCTGAGCAGACCGATATCACGCTCGGTGCTGTAACGGCCAAGGGCTTCGAGAGTCGAGGTGCCTATTTGCCGTCTAGGCGTATTAATGACTCGTAAAAAGGCGTTATCGTCATCAGGGTTGACCAGTAAGCGCAAGTAGGCCATCACGTCTTTCACCTCAGCTCGCGCAAAAAAGCTGGTGCCACCACTGATGTTGTAAGGCACTTGGTGGTGTTGCAGTTTTAGTTCGAGTAAACGGCTCTGGTGATTGCCTCGGTACAAAATAGCAAAGTCTTTAAAACCTAAACCGCGACGCATTTTCTGAGTCAGGATTTCAGTGGCTACGCGCTCGGCTTCGGAGTCTTCACTGGGGCAGCGGATGGCGCGAATAGGCTCGCCCAAACCTAAGTCAGACCATAGGGTCTTATCGAAATCATGGGGGTTATTACTGATAACTTCATTGGCTACCCGTAAAATTCGAGCTGTTGAACGGTAGTTCTGCTCCAGCTTAATGACTTCAAGGCTAGGGAAGTCTTTTTTAAGTAGCACTAAGTTTTCAGGTCTTGCGCCGCGCCAAGCATAAATACTTTGGTCGTCATCGCCGACCACGGTTAGCGCACCACGGTGGCCAATAAGTTGCTTAACAAGTTCGTATTGGCTGGAGTTGGTATCTTGGTACTCATCGACCAGTAAGTAGCGAATACGCTGGCGCCAACGTCCGAGTACCTCTTCGTTGTTTAAAAACAGCTGAGTAGGTAGGCGAATGAGGTCATCGAAATCAACAGCATTATATGCGCGCAAGGCATTGTTGTAGCGCTCATAAATAAAGGCAACGGTCTTTTCGCTATTGCTCTGAGCGATTTCAGCGGCCTGATCAGGTTCTATTAGGCCGCTTTTCCAGTTGCTGATTTGCATCTGCACCATGTCGAGCAAGTCGGTATCTAAATCACCGTCGCGCAGCATAATTTCTTTAAGCAAGCCGCGAGCATCTTCACTATCAAAGATGCTGAAGCTGCTTTTATAGCCTAATGCCCTGCACTCTTTGCGAATGATATTGAGGCCGAGGTTGTGAAAGGTCGAGACAGTTAGGCCGCGTGCGGCTTTGCCTTGCACCAGCTTACCAACACGCTCTTTCATCTCGCGAGCTGCTTTATTGGTAAAGGTAACGGCCGCGACATGGCGAGCACTGAGACCGCACTCTTGAATAAGGTAAGCGATTTTACGAGTGATAACACTGGTTTTACCACTGCCCGCACCAGCTAAGACGAGGCAGGGCCCGTCGATATAATCAACGGCTTGTTGTTGGCGGGGATTAAGACGGTTGGCCACGGGCAGTACTTCTAAGCGGCTATTGTTGGTCGCGCATTCTAGCAGATAGCTTAGCGAAGCCCGAGTGCTTTTATCCGTTTAAGCGGCTGTAAAAACGATCGAAGTTTCGATAACCAAGGGCTTCACTAAGATCGGTTGAATTAATCTCTGAGCGCTTATCTAGATCGGCAATACTGCGTGCTACTCGCAAGATGCGGTCGTAGGCACGGGGACTGAGTTGCAGTTTTTCCATCGCTTTGGCGAGTAAGCTTTGCTCGTTTTGGCCGAGCTTGCAGTGTGTTCTTAGGGCCTCACCCTGAAGTTCAGCATTGCTGCAATCTTGGCGCGCTAACTGGCGTTGGCGACTTCGTTCAACACGCAGGCGAATGTGGTGTGAGCGTTCGGCTTTTTGTCTCGGTTCTTGATGAAACTGTTCAATAGCCAGTCTATCTACCTGCACCTGCAGGTCGATGCGATCGAGCAAGGGGCCCGATATTTTGTCTTTGTAGGCGAGAATACGGCCAGGTGAGCACGTACAGCGTTGGCTACCATCGCCAAAGTGGCCACAGGGGCAAGGGTTCATTGCCGCGATAAGTTGGAAGCGAGCTGGAAAATTTACTTGGGCTTTGGCGCGGCTAATACAGATTTGGCCGCTTTCCATCGGTTCACGCAAAACTTCTAAGACACTGCGCTTAAACTCGGGTAATTCATCAAGAAATAAGACACCTCGATGGGCTAAGCTTATCTCCCCAGGGCGCGGTTGGCTGCCTCCACCAACAAGGGCCGGAGCCGATGCGCTGTGGTGAGGGCTGCGAAATGGTCTTTGCAAGCTGGGTGCTTGACGCTGCTCACTTGGCTTAAGTGAGTTAATGCTTGCTACCTCTAAAGCCTGTTGGTGCTCGAGTGGCGGTAAGACACTCGCTAGGCGCCCTGCAAGCATACTTTTACCTGTACCTGGGGAGCCAAAAAGCAGTACGTTGTGAGCGCCACTGGCGGCAATCTCTAAAGCCCGTTTGGCGCTTTCTTGACCAACGACATCAGCCATATCCATTGTGTAGTCTGCGTCACAGAAGCTTTGCCCCTGTGCTCTCGGCAAGCTTTCTCGGCCGTGTAAATCTGCACAAACCTGAAGTAAGTTTGCTGCACATTTGGCCGCGCCTTCTGCACAAAGGCTCACCTCGTTTTCATTGGTTTTAGCGATAATCAAGTGGCGGTCAGCTTTATTGGCGGCAACGGTTGCCGGGATACTGCCACTCACTCCACGCAGGTCTCCATTAAGCGCAAGCTCACCTAGAAACTCGTAGTCTTGTAGGCGTTCATTCGGTACTTGCTCAGAGGCTGCCAAAATACTAACCGCGATAGCTAGGTCAAAACGAGCGCCTTCTTTGGGTAAATCTGCGGGCGCTAAATTAATGGTGATGCGTTTTTGTGGGAATTCAAAATGGCTATTAATTAAGGCGCTGCGAACCCGATCTTTGCTTTCACGTACGCTGGCTTCGGGCATGCCAACAATCGTAAAACCGGGTAAGCCATTGCTAAGGTGGCATTCAACAGTGACGTTGGGGGCGTCCACGCCGAGTTGGGCGCGGCTGTGCACAGTGGCGAGAGTCATAGGCATCCTTGTCTACGTAAGCGAAGCATCCGTGTTCGCTTATAGAGTGTAGCTCGCTGAGCTTAGAGTTTCTTCTCTAACTCGCTGATTTGTTGTTCTAATTGTTCGATTTTAGCTCGGCTACGTTCAAGCACCGCTTGCTGAGCATCAAATTCTTCACGGCTTACCAAGTTGAGTTTGCGCAGGGAGGATTCAAGCAAGACCTTCATCTTTGCTTCGCCGTCGTTTTTTAATTCACTAAAGGCTTCAGGGCCTTGAGGTAATTTTGAAAGCAATTCTTTGGCTAGTTGATCAATCATGGGCAATCTCAGGAGATAACTAAAAAGCTATTTTAGCTTAAAAACAGAATAAAAATACGCTCTTGAGAGTCAATTACTTAGCTGTACTTGAGCGTTGTCATCGCTTGCGCTAAGGTCTGTGCTGACTTTCCATATAGTATTTAGTTTATGGCTCTTATCATCGAGCTTGCCGCACCTATTAAGGGCAATACATTCCAAGAAAAGTGTAAAAGCAGTGCATTAAAACGAAGCTGGCTTGCTCGTTTAACGCTTAATTATGAGCTTCGTAAACAGCGCAGCACATTGGTACGCAGTGAGCATCAAGGCCCTTTGCGTGTACAGCGACCGTTTTATCCAGAGGAAGATGGTTGTTGTCATACCTATATTTTGCACCCTCCGGGTGGAATGGCTGTTGGCGATACATTGCACATCACAGCCGAGCTTAACGAGGGCACGTCGGTACTTTTTACTACACCATCAGCTGGAAAAATGTACGGTACTTTAAGTGTCGACAGGGATGCACTTATGCCTCAGCGTCAGTGTGTTTCTCTGCATGTTAAAAACAATGCTATTGCAGAGTGGCTGCCTCAAGAAACGATTGTATTTGATGGTGCTCAAGCTCGTTTGGATGCAGAGTTTCATCTGCAAGCTAGTGGCAAACTAATTGCGTGGGATATTGTACGTTTGGGGCGAGCTGCAAGTGGTGAGCAGTTTAAAACTGGCAGTTGCAGGCAGAAATTAAGTTTATTTATTGATGGGCGCTTACACTATCACGAGCTCAACCCAATGTATGCGAACAGTAATAAAATGCAAGCGCGCTGGGGGCTGCAAGCCAAGAATACACTGGCTACTATGATTGCTACGGTTAAGTTAAACCGTGATCAGCAAGACCAACTGGTTGAGTTATTAGAAAACTACAGTGATGAGTCGTGTCTTTGGGGGCTGACTCAAAAAGATGATTTATTAATTGTTCGTTATTTAGGTAACAACATTCTTAATTGCCGAAATGGCTTAGAGTGTTTGTGGGCCAAGCTTCGACCCTTAATGGTTGATAAGTGCGCAGTTACCCCACGTATTTGGAATACTTAAGAATAAAGTTTGTAACGAGGAAAACTCATGGACTTAAGCCCAAGAGATAAAGACAAATTGTTGATTTTTACAGCGGCATTACTAGCCGAGCGCCGCAAAGCTAAAGGCTTAAAGTTAAATTATCCAGAAGCCGTTGCATTAATTAGTGCGGAAATTATGGAAGGCGCTCGAGAGGGAAAAACCGTTGCAGAGTTGATGAGTTATGGCCGTACCATTTTAAGTGCGGAAGATGTGATGGATGGTATTGCCGATCTTATCCATGATGTGCAGGTTGAAGCTACTTTCCCCGACGGAACCAAGCTGGTTACCGTGCATCAACCCATCGTTTAAGGACTTGATATGAAATTAGGTGAGATTCTTGTCGAAGAAGGTCAGCTCGAATTAAATGCTGGTCGCAGAACCTTAAGCATGTCTATTGCTAATGTTGGAGATAGGCCGATTCAAGTGGGTTCACATTATCACTTTTATGAAACTAATTTAGCTTTACGTTTTGATCGGGAAGCTGCTCGAGGTATGCGTTTAAATATTGCCGCTGGAACAGCTGTGCGCTTTGAACCGGGCCAAGAGCGAGAAATAGAATTAGTGGAGCTAGCTGGCAAGCGCGAGGTATATGGCTTTCGCGGTGATGTCATGGGGCCACTCTAATGATATTTGTAACATGCTTGGACGAACTCAACTGAAGCTATAAGTAGAGAAAGGATTAGAAACACCATGGCAAAAATAGATCGTCGTGCTTATGCCGATATGTTTGGTCCAACTGTTGGTGACCGTGTTCGCTTGGGCGATACCGAATTATTCATCGAAGTGGAAAAAGATCACACCATCTATGGCGAAGAAGTAAAATTTGGTGGCGGTAAAGTTATTCGGGATGGAATGGGACAGAGCCAAGCTAGCTGTGCCGATACGCCCGATACCGTGATTACCAATGCTTTAATTTTGGACCACTGGGGAATTGAAAAAGCGGATGTCGCTATTAAAGCCGGGCGTATTGTTGGCATAGGTAAAGCAGGTAATCCCGACATTCAACCGGGGGTGACAATTGAAGTAGGCCCTGGTACCGAAGTGATTGCTGGCGAAGGTCAAATACTTACAGCCGGTGGTATTGATGCCCACATTCATTTTATTTGTCCGCAGCAAATTGAAGAAGCCTTAATGAGTGGTATTACCACCATGATCGGAGGGGGAACAGGGCCGGCAACCGGAACCAATGCAACTACATGTACGCCCGGGCCGTGGCATATCGGTAAAATGTTACAGGCCGCTGAAGCCTTCCCAATGAACATTGGTTTTTTAGGTAAGGGTAATGCCAGCTTACCGCTGCCACTGAACGAGCAGCTTGAAGCCGGTGCTCTTGGTTTAAAACTGCACGAAGATTGGGGTACAACCCCCGCTTCTATTGATAATTGTTTGAGTGTTGCGGAAAACTACGATGTACAAGTTGCGATTCATACAGACACTTTAAATGAAAGTGGCTTTGTGGAAGATACTATTGCTGCATTTAAGGGACGTACTATTCACACCTACCACACTGAAGGTGCAGGTGGTGGTCACGCTCCGGATATTATTAAAGCTTGTGGCAGTGACAATGTCCTGCCCTCGTCAACTAATCCTACTCGGCCTTATACGATAAATACTGTCGATGAACATTTAGATATGTTGATGGTATGTCATCACTTAGATCCTAATATTCCTGAAGATGTTGCGTTTGCTGATTCACGCATTCGTAAAGAAACGATTGCTGCAGAAGATATTCTGCATGATTTAGGGGCTTTTTCGATGATTTCATCTGACTCGCAGGCAATGGGGCGTGTTGGTGAAGTCGTTTGTCGAACTTGGCAAACTGCCCATAAAATGAAAATTCAGCGTGGCCCTTTGGCAGAAGATTGTGAACGTCATGATAATTTTCGCGCTAAACGTTATATTGCAAAGTACACAATCAACCCAGCTTTAGCTCATGGTGTAGCGCATGAGGTGGGTTCGGTTGAAGTAGGAAAGTTTGCCGATTTAGTATTATGGAAGCCAGCATTCTTTGGCATCAAACCATCGATTATTATGAAGGGTGGCGCAATTGCTGCGGCTCCGATGGGTGATCCAAATGCCTCTATTCCGACTCCGCAACCGGTTCATTATCGGCCAATGTTTGCGGCCTTTGGTAAAGCCCTGCACGAAACCTCTTTAAGTTTTGTTTCGCAAGCAGCGTTGGATGCAGGCTTAGCGGGGAGCCTGGAGTTAGAGCGCCGTTTAGTCGCGGTTAAGAATTGTCGAAGTGTTAAAAAACAATCAATGATCCACAATCATTGGCAGCCAACCGTTGATGTTGACCCTGAAACCTATGAGGTGCGCGCAGATGGTGAACTATTAACCTGTGAACCTGCAGATGTATTGCCCTTAGCTCAGCGTTATTCTCTGTTCTAAGTAATAGAGCGGACTCAATGTTTGATAAAGTAGTGACGCTGTTTTTAGAGAAAAGATTTAAGAATTTTATATGTTAGAAGCACACAAAATTACTCACCTTCATGAAGGTGATAAATATTTAGAAGTGATCGCTAGTTTTGAAGAACGTAAAAAGAGTCGTTATCGTACATCAACCAGTTGTGGTCAAGAGCTTGGTTGGTTTATCGAGCGTGGTTATGTGTTGCAAGAAGGTGATGTATTAGTCTGTAATGATGGCACCCTAGTTGTCGTTCGTTGCGCGGATGAGAAAGTGAGTAATGTTACTGCAAAAGATGAACTTAGCTTATTAAGGGCAGCCTATCATCTTGGTAATCGCCATGTACCTTTACAAGTGAGATTAAACTTTCTTCGTTATCAAGAAGATTACGTACTTGACGATATGGTTAAAGGTTTAGGTTTAACGGTAGAGCACATTGAGGCGCCTTTTGAGCCTGAAAATGGTGCTTATGGTGGTGGCCATCATCACCATGATCATTAATTTATAGTCCGTGCATATGGATTTTTATCAAAGTAACTGAATTTTCTGTAAGCAGTTCATTGCAAGGCCTGCGGCGGCGGTTCGGTTCTCTACATTTAGCTTGCGAAATAATTGCTCCAAGTGTTTGTTAACTGTGCGCGGGCTCATATCGAGTATTAAGGCGATATCCCTATTCGCCTTGCCTCTAGCAAGCCACATAAAAACATCGGCTTCTCTGGGAGTAATAGGGAAGTTTTTAAGTAGCACGGTGCGTTCGTCTAAATCGTTTTCGTCGACCAAGCGGATAAGGTGGTCACCACTTCGCGAAAGGCCAATATAGACAGCCACATAGCTATGCTCAGAAGATTTAAAGTGGTTTTTATTACCTTTGTCAGGGCTTCGTTTTAGCCAGGTTTGTAAAGAATCTAGTAGCTTAGATAGAAGTGCAGCTTGATCGAGCTGGTTAATAATTTTTCCTGCTTCAGGGGTAGACCAAGAGACGCCTCGCTGCGCATCCAGTGCCAGTACATTTTGGCCTGCATGATCAAGCGCACTTTGGGCGTCTTTTGCCGCTCTTGCTAAGGTCAGATGGGTCTTTATTCGTGCAATTAGCTCTTGGGGTTTGATTGGCTTGGTCAAAAAATCAGTTCCGCCAACATCAAAACCTCTAACAATACTGTCTGTATCACTTAAGCCTGTCATAAAAATAATAGGGGTATTTTGTAATGCAGGTATCGCTTTAATATTAAGGCAGGTTTGAAAGCCATCGATAGTTGGCATTAATGCATCCAACAAGATGATATCTGGCTGCATCTTTTCTGCGATACTAAGCGCTTGATTGCCATCAAGCGCAACAAGTGTTGTCATTTCAGCAGGCTCCAAGATTCTACTGATAAGGCCAAGAGCTTCAGGAGAGTCATCAACAGCTAGCACAACATTGGTATTGGTACTGGTTCTATTCATCAGAGTTGCTCTGTACAATGTTAATCAGTTTTTCTAGTTCGACGTTTTGAATATGCTTTTTAAATAATCTAATAAAGCTTGTATCAACGGTCTGTGCGCGTTCTAATTCTTCTAAAATTACTTTTAATCCAGCAATATGACCGATTTTTGCTAGTTGACTAATTTGATCACAAAGTTGTTTGGGTGGAAGGTCTATTTTTTTATGCTCAAGTTCAGAAGTGGAAGAAGAATGAGTATCGAGTAATTGATCTTTATATTGCCAATCAATATTTAAGTGCTTGGCAATACTTTGAATCAAGCCGCTTAGCTTTATCGGCTTAATTAAGTAGTCGTCATAAGCTGGTTCTTTGTCGTCATCGAGACCATCTTCTATTGCATTAGCAGAAATAATAAGGATAGGACATTGTTCACCTCGCTCTCGTAATTTTCCGGCGAGACTTGGTCCATCCATATCTGGCATTAAGCGGTCAAGTAATATGATGCTAGGTGAAAAATTATTAAGAAGATTTAAGCAGTTAGCAGAATTTTGAGCTTCAACGACTGAAAACCCAAGAGGGGTTAAAAAGTCATTGATCAAACCTCGGTGGGCGGGTTCGTCATCAACGACAAGTACAGTTTTTCTTTCACCGCTATAACCAATTATTTCTTTGGCAATGCCTTTATGAATAAGGTTTTGTCTAGTTTGTGGCAAAGCAAGTTTCACTGTAAATGTGCAACCACCACTTTGATTGTTAGTGACACTTATGTCTCCGCCCATAATATCTGTCAGAAGCCGAGTGATAGTCAGTCCTAAACCTGTACCACTCACAGAAGGTGATTCAGGTCTTCTTACTCGTTCAAATGGACGGAATATTCTTTCCATTTCTGTTTCTGGAATACCAACACCGGTATCTTTAATAGTGAAATCCACCACTTGATTTCGGTAGTGGACAGAAAGGCTGACCTGCCCTGCTTCAGTAAACTTTAAGGCATTAGACAACAAATTAATTAATATTTGCCTTAACCTTTTTTCGTCACCGATCACTAAGGTAGGCAGCACACTTAGTGTTTCATAGGTAAACGTTAAGCCTTTATTCTCTGCCTGAAGCTTAAACATATTAACAATTTGTGACATTAACTGCTGGAGCTCTATCGTATCTCGATGAACCTCAATTTGACCGGCTTCAATTTTTGATATATCCAACAAGCCTTCAATCAAGTCAGCTAAGTGAACACTGCTTCGGCGGATAATGGTAAGTTGTTCTGTGGCGTGCTGTGGCAGAGAGCTATCCATCTCAAGAAGTTGGGCGTAGCCTAATACTGTATTTAATGGTGTTCTAAGCTCATGGCTGATGCCCGTCAGGTATCGGCTTTTAGCATTATTTGCGGCCTCAGCTAGTTCTTTGGCTATCTGTAATTGTTTATCGGTATCTTTATGTGCGAGTATTTCTTCTCTTAGTCGTCGGGTTTGAATGTTTGATTCTTCTTGCGCTACAAGTCGGCTTTCGTGGGCTAATATAAAAAGCCAGCAAATAACACCAGCAACAATAGTGAGGATGAAAAAAACGTTCCAAATCGTATTCTCTAGTAATAGGTCAAATGCAAGATTTCCAGTGAGACTGTTGAGATATATAAGTATTAGTAAGATGCCAGATATGCTTACAACCAAAAGAAGTAAGCTTATAAAACTAAAGAGTCG
Source organism: Agaribacterium sp. ZY112 (assembly GCF_041346925.1). NCBI lineage: Bacteria > Pseudomonadati > Pseudomonadota > Gammaproteobacteria > Cellvibrionales > Cellvibrionaceae > Agaribacterium > Agaribacterium sp. ZY112. The sequence goes on from NZ_CP166840.1 coordinate 1,065,026, forward strand.
AACGTTTATATATTTCTCAAGAGTGCTTGGCGTAAAGTTATGAACAAAGTTTGTTATTCTTTGACCGATGTTTAAGGTTGGTTTACATATATCTTGGCAGCGAGAATCGATAGAGCAGCATAAAGAGCAAATATTTCCCTCATAAGCAGGGCAAAAACTAGAATCTTCTTTTTCGAATTTATTTTTACAGATGGTGCATTCGACATGAGATATAGAGCTGGCAAATACATGTGGCTTACGGGCAATATAAAACTTGCTCTTGGTTAATATGGCGATAATTGGAACACAGATTAATGTGCTGGCTAAGGCTACTAGGTGGGCAAGCGCCTTTAATAGCTCACCTGCTATTCCTAAAAAACAGGTTATGCCAAGGGCCGAAGCAATTAGCATTGCACCGATGCCTACGGGGTTGATGTCAAATAAATGAGCTCGTTTGAACTCGATATAGCTGGGAGACAAACCTAAAGGCTTATTTATAATAAGATCAGCAACAATGGCTCCTACCCATGCCACAGCAACAATGGCATATACACTTAGGGTATTCTCAAATGCTTGATAGATGCCTAGCTCCATTAGTAAAAGTGCAATGGCAACATTAAAGATAAGCCATACCACCCTTCCAGGGTGGCTGTGAGTGAGCCTAGAGAAGAAATTAGACCATGCGATAGACCCAGCATAAGCATTGGTAACATTGATTTTCAGCTGTGAGAGAATCACAAAAATACCAGCAAGAAGTAATGCTAAGTGTTGATTCTGGGTCACAAAACTAAAGGCAACTGAGTACATAGTGGTAGGGTCGCCGGCATCGACAAGGCTATAACCTTGCTGTATTGCCACGACAGCTAAGAAAGAACCAGCTAAAATCTTTATGGCTCCAATAATTACCCATCCAGGCCCCGAAAGGATTAGAGCCGTCCACCAGCGTAATTTATTTTTTGCATTTTTTTCTGGGAAAAAACGTAAAAAGTCTACTTGCTCACCAATTTGCGCTACAAGTGAAAACATGACAGAAGCGGCAGCACCTACTAGTAGTATGTTTACTCCAGCTTCTTCTTGCTTGCTTCCGACGTAGTTTTGCCAATCGTTTAGTAAGCCTGTGTCGTGCTGCAAAATAAAAACAAAGGGTATGAGCTGAAGTACCACCCAAATGGGTTGACTCCATAATTGAAATCGGCTGATAAAGGTAATGCCATAGAAGACGAGAGGAATAACTATAAGGGAGCTTACAACATAACCCATTGCGAGTGGCAACCCGGTCAATAGTTCAATCGCCTTAGCCATGATTGCGGCCTCAAGCGCAAAAAATATAAACGTAAAGGACGAATAAATTAATGACGTGGCAGTTGAGCCAATATAACCGAATCCTGCACCACGAGTGAGCAAGTCTATATCAACGCCATATTTTGCAGCATAAAAACAAATCGGCAAGCCAGCAAAAAATATTATCAAACTAACAATTGCAACGGCTAAAAGCGTATTTTCAAAACCATAGTTAATAGTAATTGCAGCGCCGATAGCCTCTAAGACTAGAAATGATATGGCTCCTAAAGCGGTATTAGCGACTCTAGCTAGTGACCAGCGGCGAGATTGTTTGGCCGTAAAGCGAAGTGCGTAATCTTCAAGAGATTGATTGCTAACCCACTGATTGTAGCGTCTTCGAACACGAAAGATTTCTTGTTTGGTAGTTGTCATTTGGCTTCTCTATACGTGCCTATACCTGGTAGTTGTTAAAACGCCTATCCAGGCTTGGGTACGAAGGCCCTCTACTACTGTGGGCTAACGGCCAATATTTCCTTTTGTTTTTAGAGCTAGTCTGTTTTGTATCAGCACAAAATATTCCAATATCTATTTTTTCTATAAACAAGCCTGCACGCGATACTAAATAGGTCATTTAGGCAGATCAATGCGTCAAATAACGTAGTGGTAGTGATCAATCTCCGCATGTTGTTGTTGCGTCATGCTAAGCAGAATAGTCATCGAGATTAGCTCTATTCAACTGTTCCCAGTACTCGAGGATTTTTTGCCATGAAAAAAAATACTGCATTATTAACAAGTCATCGCACGGTTGCGAAGAGATCGCTTTCGAGGCGATCGCTGCTCGGCATGATATTAGTTGCCTCTAGCTTGTTTTCAGCAGCCAGTAAAGCCGCTGATTCTGTGAATACGACAGGGCTAGCTGTTACAGACGATACGGTTAAGGTTGGTATCTTGCACTCCCTAACCGGAACCATGGCTATTAGTGAAACGGGGGCGCAAGAAGCCGAGAAGCTTGCTATCAAGCAAATCAATGAGATGGGCGGTGTTCTGGGGCGCAAGATTGAAATTATCCAAGAAGACGGTGCGAGTGATTGGCCAACATTTGCAGAGAAATCACGAAAGCTACTAGTTAAGGATAAGGTCGCAGCTGTGTTTGGATGTTGGACATCGGCATCACGTAAAGCAGCGCTGCCGGTCTTTGAAAAGGAAAATGGCCTACTTTATTACCCGACTTTTTATGAAGGTTTAGAGCAATCTAAAAACGTAATTTATACCGGTCAAGAAGCTACTCAGCAGATCATTGATGGCTTGAACTGGGTGGCAAAAGAAAAAGATGCAAAAACATTCTACCTAATTGGGTCGGACTATATTTGGCCACGTACATCAATGAAGATCGCGCGTAAGCACATTGAAAATGTACTTGGCGGTAAGGTCGTTGGTGAAGAATACAAACCTCTTGGTAATACTCAATTTGGCTCAGTTATTAACAAAATTCGTCTTAAGAAACCCGACGTAATTTACGCCGCTGTTGTAGGCGGTTCAAACGTAGCTTGGTTTAAGCAACTTAAAGCCGCTGGTATTACTTCTAAGAAGCAAACTTTACTTACTATCTCCGTAACAGAGGACGAGGTGCTAGGCATTGGCGGTGAAAACCTTGAAGGTTTCTATTCAATCATGAAGTACTTCCAGAGTCTTGATAATGAAAATAACAAAAAGTTTGTAAAAGCTTTTAAAGAAATGTGGGGCGAAGACAGTGTTATAGGTGATGTGACTCAGGCTGCATATCTTGGCCCATGGTTATGGAAAGCGGCTGTTGAGAAGGCAGGAACATTTGATGTCGACAAGGTGGTAGAGGTATCCGAGAAAGGAGATATTGAATTGACCAGTGCACCAGAAGGTTATGTGAAATTACACCCCAATCATCATTTATGGAGTAAAGCACGAGTAGGCATGTGGGGTAAAGATGGCCAGGCAACGGTGGTATATGAGTCTGATCTAATTGAGCCAGACCCATTCCCAGCGGGTTATCAATAATTTAACTCATAGTCGGTGGCGTTTGCTGCCGACTTATTTTGGTCTAGCGGAGATTCATTATGGGCGATTATAGCTACGCAGAACTCGGTGCCATATTTGCGATGCAAGGTTTCGCAGGCATTAGTTTATTTAGTGTTTTACTTTTAATGGCGCTTGGCCTTGCGATTATTTTTGGCCAAATGGGCGTGATCAATATGGCTCACGGTGAGTTTATGGCCGTAGGCGCTTATGTTACTTATTTTATATCAAGCATGACTGAGCAGTATCTTCCTCAGTTAATGCCATATTATTTTATTATTGCGATTGTTATTGCTTTTTTCACTGCAGGTGCTTTGGGTTACCTTGCTGAGTGGGGCTTGATTCGCCACCTTTATAAAAGACCTCTAGATACTCTACTAGCGACTTGGGGCTTGAGCCTCATTATGCAGCAAGCTTTTCGTACAATATTTGGTGCCCGCGAAGTAAGCCCCACACTTCCTGAATGGCTGCTTGGTTCATATCAGCCAACAGACATGATTGATATTCCTCTCAATGGCATGTTTGTTTTAGCGCTTACTATTGTTGTTACCGGAGGCGTTTTTTATTTATTGCTTAAATCCAGTTGGGGCTTACAAGTACGTGCGACAACACAGAACCGAGTAATGAGTGGTGCTGTTGGTATTAATACCAAATTAGTCGACAGATTAACCTTTGCACTTGGCTGTGGCATCGCCGGTATTGCTGGAGCTGCCTTTACCACTATCGCCTCCACAGGACCAACCACGGGTTCTCTATATATTGTTGATACATTTATGGTTGTTGTCTTTGGTGGTGCTGCAAGTTTATTTGGAACTATTGCGTCCGCATTTTCTATTGCTCAAGCTCAATCGATTCTTGAATTCTTTATAAGTGGTTCGATGGCCAAGGTTTACACCTTGTTAGTACTGGTGCTGATCTTAATGTTCAAGCCGGAAGGCCTGTTTGCAAGCAAGGTAAGACGCTAATACCGCGTAATCCTAGGGGAATGATGATGAACTATTTTTACAAAAATTTTATGGGTGGTAAGTCGGGATTAAGTGGATTTATTATCTTGGCGATACTTATCTTATGTGTTTTACCTATGGCCCTAGATATCTTTAGGCTGAATCTAGTTGGTAAATACCTCACTTATGCTTTTGCCGCAGTTAGCTTAGTGCTGCTTTGGGGTTATGGAGGTACCTTAAGTCTAGGTCAGGGTATCTTCTTTGGGCTTGGTGGCTATGCCATGGCAATGTTCTTAAAGTTAGAGGCCTCTTCGCCTGAAAATACGTCGATTCAATCAACTCCAGGTATACCTGATTTTATGGATTGGAATCAGCTAACAGAACTACCGTGGTTTTGGGAGCCCTTCCATAGCTTTACTTTCACCATTCTAGCTATTTTGATTGTACCGGCTTTATTCGCTTTTATTATCGGGGCTGCCATGTTTAAACGTAGAGTGGGCGGCGTATATTTCGCAATTATTACTCAAGTGATTGCCGTCATACTCACCGTACTCATTGTTGGCCAGCAAGGTTATATTGGTGGAATTAATGGCATCACTGATCTTCGTACACTAAATGGCTGGGATATAACATCTGATAGTGCGAAATATATATTTTATTTTATTAATGCTTTTTTACTTCTTGCAGTAATCATTATCTCAAGATTTATATTGACCAGTAAATTTGGTCGTTTGCTTCTAGCAATGCGAGATAAGGAAGACCGTGTTCGGTTTTCTGGCTACGACGTAGCGAACTTCAAAATATTCATATTTTGTGTCGCAGCAGTAATCTCAGCTATTGGCGGTGCCATGTTTACGTTGCAAGTGGGTTTTATGTCACCGTCTTTTGTGGGCATCGTTCCTTCAATTGAGATGGTTATATTCTGTGCTGTGGGTGGGCGTATGTCGATAATAGGAGCAGTATACGGAACCTTGTTGATTAATTTTGGTAAAACAGCATTTTCTGAATCATTTCCTGAGCTTTGGCTGTTTCTTATGGGCGGCTTGTTTATCGCTGTTGTGATGTTTTTTCCAAATGGACTGGCAGGAATTTGGGAAAATCATAGCGAAAAATTGACGAAGCCTTTGCAAGCACTCGTTTCTCGCTTTAAAGGGAGCATAGAGGGAAACATTCAAAGGCGAGAGAGCAAGATTGAGTCGTAGTGTAAATGCATTAATCCATGCTAAAGGTGAATAAATATGAGTTCGGAAACAGATTTTACCCTGGCTATTGAAAACTTGACGGTATCGTTTGACGGCTTTAAAGCCGTTGATGATTTGACCTTGTATATCGATAAAAATGAACTGCATGTTGTTATTGGCCCTAATGGGGCTGGAAAAACGACGGTTCTGGATTTGATATGCGGTAAGACAAAAGCAAGCTCAGGGAGTATTAAGTTTTTAAACAAAGAGTTAACTAAGAAAAGTGAGCATGAGATTGTTAGGTCAGGTGTAGGAAGAAAATTCCAAACACCTTCCATCTATGAAAATCTAAGTGTATTTGAAAACCTAGAGGTCTCTTATCCCCAGGGGCGAACTGTCATGGGTAGTCTGTTTTTTACTCGCGGTGTCGATGTGGTGCAAAAAATAAGACAGATTGCTAAAGAAATATCTTTGGAAGAGTCACTTAATGCTCAGGCTGGTTTGTTGAGTCATGGTCAAAAGCAATGGTTAGAAATTGGGATGTTGTTGATACAAGATCCAGAGCTATTGATGCTTGATGAGCCTGTAGCTGGTATGAGTGTAAAGGAGCGGGAGTTGACAGCAAATCTATTAAATAAAATATCCAAAGGTCGTTCAGTTCTTGTTATTGAGCACGATATGGAGTTTGTAGAAAAAATTGCTGACAAGGTGACAGTGCTTCACCAAGGAAAGATATTGGCTTCGGGTGATATGGATAAAGTTCAGAAAGATCCTAATGTTGTCGAAGTTTATTTAGGCCATTAATCAGTTTGAGGTCGAAAAAACCATGCTAAATGTAGTTGATCTAAAAGTTTCATACGGTGAAAGTGAAGTTATACATGGCCTAAATTTTAGTGTTAGCAAAAATGAGACACTGGCAATTATGGGGCGAAATGGAATGGGTAAAACCACTTTGTTTAAATCACTTATTGGAGTGCTTAAATCAAGTGAGGGTGTCATTGATATCGATGGAATTAACGTTGCCGCTATGGATAGCTATAAACGGGTTGAAAATGGTATTGCTTATGTTCCTCAGGGGCGAATGATATTTCCAAATATGACCGTTAAAGAGAATATTGAATCTGGAATGCAAGTGTCAAAGCTTAAACAAGTTCCTGACGATATATACGCACTATTTCCAGTACTTAGAGATATGAGAAATCGTAAGGGCGGCAACCTATCGGGGGGGCAGCAGCAACAGCTGGCTATTGCTAGAGCTTTAGTAACTAACCCTAAGGTACTGTTGCTAGATGAACCTACGGAAGGTATTCAGCCATCCATCATTAAAGATATAGCAAATGATTTAAATGAGATTAAGAAGCTAAGAGACATCACTATTGTGGTATCAGAGCAAGTTCTAAGCTTCACCATGGCGGTTGCTGATCGGATTATTGTTATTGATAAAGGTGAGTTTATTCATGAAGGCAAGCGTGAGAACTTAGATACAGAAAAAGTTAAGTCTTACTTGTCTGTATAAACCAATACGTCATTTTACGTAGTTGCTTAGGTTAATTGTCGAATTCAATGTTTTTCACTAGGGCTTGATAATGAATCCGTGCTTTGGCCCTAAGCAAATGTTGACTGGTCAAGATTATCTGCTAAATCGGAGAGAATAATGGCAACTAGAATCATAGAAGTTAATTTGAATGAGTCTCCTTATGACAATGAAAAAATTCATAATCGCTGGCATCCGGATATTCCAATGGTGGAAACGGTAAAACCGGGTGATGACTTTATCATTGAGTGCTACGACTGGACCGGTGGTCAAATTAAGAATAATGACGACGCCTCTGACGTTCGTGATGTTGATTTATCCAAGGTGCATTTTTTATCTGGGCCAGTAGGTGTCGAAGGCGCAGAACCTGGAGACTTACTAGAGGTTGATATATTAGATATCGGTACTTTTGAAGAGTCTTTATGGGGCTTTAATGGTTTCTTTTCAAAGAAAAACGGTGGTGGCTTTTTAACAGAACATTTTCCAGAAGCGCAGAAGTCTATCTGGGACATAAATGGCATGTTCACAAAGTCGCGGCATGTTCCTGGGGTAGAGTTTGCAGGATTAATTCACCCAGGATTAATAGGCTGCCTACCCTCTAAAGAGTTGTTAGAAGAGTGGAATACTCGAGAGCAGGCTCTATTTGATACAGATCCTGAGCGTACACCACCCTTGGCGACCTTACCTTATGCTGAAACAGCGCATATGGGAAAACTAACTGGCGAAGAGCGAGAGAAAGCAGCTGCAGAAGGTGCAAGAACAGTGCCCCCGCGTGAGCATGGTGGTAACTGTGATATCAAAGATTTATCTCGTGGTTCTAAAATCTACTTTCCAGTCTATGTTGATGGTGGTGGCCTATCTGTAGGTGACTTACATTTTAGTCAGGGTGATGGCGAAATTACTTTCTGTGGGGCCATTGAAATGGCTGGCTGGATACACATGAGAGTGAATTTAATTAAAGATGGTATGAGTAAATACGCCATTAAAAACCCTATTTTTAAACCTAGCCCAATTACGCCGAAGTATGATGACTATTTGATTTTTGAGGGTATATCGGTTGATGAAAGTGGCGAGCAGCATTATTTAGATGTTCATATCGCCTACAGGCAGGCGTGCTTAAATGCAATTAATTACTTAGAAAAATTTGGTTACTCGCGAGCCCAGGCCTACGCCATTCTTGGTACAGCGCCGGTGCAAGGCCATATTAGTGGTGTTGTTGATATTCCAAATGCATGCGCAACGTTATGGTTACCGACTGATATTTTTGAGTTTAACGTACAGCCCGGTGCTGATGGGCCGAAGAAAGAGTTAGACGGCAGCGTAGACGTGCCTTTAGCTCCGGATCTTGATTGAGGCACTAAGTTTGCGGGTGGTCATAATGATGCCCGCCTTTTTTTAATAAGAATCAGGGGAAGACGATGCCTGTCTATGATTATAAGTGCGAGCAGCATGGCCGTTTCTACGGCTTAGCAACAATGGATGATAGCGATAAACCCGCGCACTGCCCCGAGTGTGGCAAGGTGAGTGCGAGGATTATTGTTATTTCACCCGATATTCTTGCTATGGATAAAGATAAAAAACAGGCCCATGAATTAAACGAAAAAAATCAACATGAGCCGACTTTATCAAGTAAAGCTAGACGAGCCGAAGATGAGGAGCATAAAGCTGGATGCGGCTGCGAGAAAAAGCTAGGAAAAGCTAAAATGATGTATACCGCACGCGGTGAGAAAATATTCCCTTCAATGAGACCCTGGATGATCAGTCACTGATCTCTAGTCGTAATCTTAATTAGGCCTCTAGTAAGCCATGTTTACTAGAGGCCCTGTATTTTTAGAGTAACTTTTGCTCACTATGCCGTGCTTTGCAAGTACATCGATTTTTAGTAGGCTTAATGATTTATAAGTTAAGTTAATGATGCAAGCCCCTAGTGCCCTATTAAAGTTAATGTATTTGGTAAGCCCTGCCCTTCCTATTGGCGCTTACGCTTATAGTCAGGGGCAAGAGTGGGCGGTTGATGCTAACTGGATTCAGAGTGAAGATGAACTCTGTGACTGGTGGCAAGGGTTGATGTATAACAGCTTGGCTGTATGCGATTTACCCATTCTTATGCGGTTATACGACGCGTGGCATCAAGAAAATTATGAGCAGGTCCGTTATTGGGATCAGTTTTTGATAGCCAGCCGAGAGACCTCGGAGTTATTACTCGAAGACACTCAGCTGGGTATCGCGCTAAAACGCGTACTTGAGACGCATCAGTTCACACGCTGCGAGTTGGTTGGTGAGAGGCCAAGTTTTGTAACTTTGTTTGCATTAGCTGGTGTAGAGTGGCAAATTGATAAGTCCGAATTGCTGCAAGGTTGGTTGTGGTCTTGGTTGGAAAATCAAGTGGCTGCTGCATGTAAAGCTGTACCTTTAGGTCAGACTCAAGCACAGCGAATGTTGATGCGTTTGATTGATGATATTCCCTTGGTTATCCAGCAGGCCTCACTGTGTGAGGATGAAGATATTGGTGCAGGCCTACCAGGCTTGGCACTGGCATCTTGCTTGCACGAGCGACAATACTCCCGGCTTTTTAGAAGCTGATCTATAAAAGAAACCTAAAACAACTAATTTGTAAATGACATGAAAAAACCTCCCTTAAGACTTGGTATTGGTGGCCCTGTAGGGTCGGGTAAAACGGCCTTGGTAAAAGAGCTGTGTAATGCGATTAAAGACAAATACAACATCGCTGTAATTACCAACGATATCTATACCCGTGAAGATGCAGACTTTTTATTGCGTCATGAATCCTTAGATGCAGATCGTATCATGGGGGTTGAAACTGGCGGTTGCCCTCATACGGCTATTCGTGAAGATGCGTCGATGAATTTAAGCGCTGTTGCTGAGTTACAGCAGCGTCATGAAAATTTGGATCTGATCTTAATCGAAAGTGGTGGCGATAACTTAGCGGCTACGTTTAGCCCAGAACTCAGTGATTTAACACTTTATGTTATTGATGTAAGTGCTGGCGATAAAATCCCCCGTAAAGGTGGGCCGGGCATTACTAAAAGTGATTTATTGATTATTAATAAAATCGATTTGGCTCCATTGGTAGGGGCTGATCTTGATGTTATGGATAGAGATGCAAAGAAGATGCGTGGGGATAAGCCTTTTATCTTCTCTAATCTTAAGGATGAAACTGGCTTACAGGATATTATTCGTTTTATCGAAAAAGCCGGAATGCTCGGTTAGGTAGTTGCTGTGGACACATTGAGTCTTAGTTTATTTCTTGGTTCTGGTTTGGCCTGGGGCATGATTCACGCTTTTGACCCGGATCATATGGCTGCAGTTGCCGGTGTAAGTGCTGGTAGCGACAAGGCGGATACGGGGCTGTGGCGTTTTGCTTTACGCTGGTCGGCAGGGCATGGCTTGGCTATTGCCGCTATTGCAATGGCGGTGTTTGCTTTTGGTATGGCTATTCCTGAGCGTTTTAGCTTTTATGCTGAGAGCTCAGTTAGTTTTATGCTGATAGCACTTGGTTGTTTTGCTCTCTGGCGTTTAAAGTTCGACCGCCTCGGCGAGAAGAGTGCTCATGTATCCCAGCGTGGTGCTGTTGTTGTCGGTATCGTGCATGGTATAGCGGGCTCTGCACCGCTGTTGGCATTAATTCCTCTGTCACAAGTTGGCCACCCTTTAATCGCTCTTCTTTATGTGCTTCTTTTTAGTGCGGGCGTCTTGTTGGCCATGACAAGTTTGGGGCAAGTGCTCAGTTTTAGCCTGAACTTCGCGTCACGCGTGACTCAGCGTTATCAAAACGTCGCTCAAATTGGCTTTGCTCTGTTCTCAATTGGCGTTGGAATCTTTCTTTTGTTTTGATTGCACTGTAATTGATCGATATCAAAGCGATTTGACTTCTTTCAGGGCACCAATTTGGTGCCTTTGCTTTTCTTGTGGGTCCGACTTGGTGCTCGCATCACTCTTCTTGCTTAATGCATGCCTTGTTTTCTTCTGCTTCATTCAAAAAAATCTAATTAAAACAGCGGCTTAAAACTATTCGGCGCGTGTTTTTCGCTGTTGGCACCATCCGTGCTCTTACTCACTCGCTAAAAAGTAAAAGGGGTGACGCAATTAGAAACATCCCTACATATAGAAGATTCTGATCCTTTGGAGGAATAACATGAAGCAAGTTTTCAAAAAAACCGGTGCGGTACTTGGTGCAGCCGCATTAACGCTTAGTGCTCACGTTGCAATGGCTGCAGACACAATTAAAGTGGGTGTGCTTCACTCACTGTCTGGCACCATGGCGATTTCAGAAACCACATTAAAAGATACGGTTTTGATGATGGTTGAAGAGCAAAACAAAGCGGGTGGTTTATTAGGTAAGAAATTGGAAGCCGTTGTGGTTGACCCTGCTTCAAACTGGCCTTTGTTTGCTGAAAAAACAAAAGAGCTAATCGAGCAGAAAAACGTAGACGTGATCTTCGGCTGCTGGACTTCAGTTTCTCGTAAATCAGTATTGCCTGTTATTGAAGAGTTGAACGGTTTGTTGTTCTACCCTGTTCAATACGAAGGTGAAGAAAGTTCAAAGAATGTTTTCTACACTGGTGCAGCGCCTAATCAGCAAGCGATTCCTGCTGTTGATTATTTAATGGAAGAAGAAGGTGTTAAGCGTTGGGTTCTTGAAGGTACTGACTATGTTTACCCTCAAACAACTAACAAGATTCTTAAGTCTTACTTGATGAGTAAGGGCGTTGCTGAAGCTGACATCAGCGTTAACTACACGCCTTTTGGTCATGCTGATTGGTCTACTCGCGTAAGCCAAATTAAAGCATTCGGTTCAGCGGGTAAGAAAACGGCTGTTGTATCAACTGTAAACGGTGATGCTAACGTTCCTTTCTACAAAGAACTTGCTAACCAAGGTATCAGCGCTGAAGACATCCCTGTTGTTGCCTTCTCTGTTGGTGAAGAAGAGCTTAGCGGTTTTGATACTGCGCCTCTTGTAGGTCACCTAGCTGCTTGGAACTACTTCCAGAGCGCTGAATCTGACGCTAACGATGCCTTTATTGCCAAATGGCGTAAATTCATTGGTGATGAAAAGCGCGTTACCAATGACCCAATGGAAGCAACTTATATCGGTTTCCAGGCTTGGGTAAAAGCGGTTGAGAAAGCTAAGTCTACTGATACTGATAAAGTTCGCATGGCTATGTACGGCATCGAAGTGCCTAACTTAACTGGTGGTGTAGCTAAAGTACTTCCTAACCACCACTTCACTAAGCCTGTTCTAATTGGCGAAATTCAAGCTGATGGTCAGTTTGATATCGTAAGCCAAACTGAAGAAGTTGCCGGTGATGCTTGGACTGATTTCCTTCCTGAGAGCGCGAAAATCATCTCTGATTGGCAGGACAAGAAAATCAACTGTGGTAACTACAACACTGAAACTAAAAAGTGTTCTGGCCAAAACTTCTAAGTTAAAAGCTTAGTTTGATGTTGAGCCACCTACCCTGTGGCTCCCATCAAAACATGTCTGCATTCATGCAGCTATAAAATGGCCTCCATATGAGGCCTTTTTTATTCCTAAAAAAATTATAAAGGTAAGTGATATGAATTTACTTGCTAACCTAACGCTGATTCTTGGCGTATTACTTGGTGCAAATTCAATTCAGGCGAAGACATTTGAAGATGTTTTGCCTAGCCTTAATCAAGGTTCCTACGGTGATAAAGCCGAAGCCATTGAGTTAATGGCAACAATCGATGACGAGCGTGTATTGCCAACTTTTTTAGCCTTATTGGATGCTCGGTTATTTTTTAAAAAAGATAGTTCCACATTTGTCATATTGAAAGATGTTAAAGACCTTAGCAGTGCGAAAAATGCCATAACGGGCGAGGTTGTCGCTGTTGATAGTAAGCGTGCAATTAAAAAAGTACGCATCAACAATAAATTACGTCGTACCTTGCGCCCGCTTTTGGCTGTATTGCAATTATCGAGTGATGATGTAAAAACTCGTTTGTCTTCAGCGCAAGATCTTGCAAAAAAACCTGACCCCAGCTTACGGTCGATAATTGATCAGGCGTATAAAACTGAAGAAGTTAACAAGGTGAAGAATGCTTTAGAGCTGACTTTGGCTTTGATTGATATTAAATCTGATGTTGAAGCCGAGCGCTTACTTGCTGTTGGTATTTTGGGCTCATCTGTTGAACCAGAAGTAGTAGCAGTGCTTAAAACGTTGGCGGAAAAAAACGAGGATGGCACATGGAAGGACCAACACGCCGCTGTTGCTGAGTTAGCTGCACAGAAATTGGCCGTGGTAGAGGACAGGGTAAAGTTATTTAAGTTTTCTGAGAATATTATTTTTGGTTTGAGTTTGGGCTCGATCTTGTTGCTTGCTGCTATTGGTTTAGCAATTACCTTTGGTGTTATGGGGGTTATTAACATGGCCCATGGCGAAATGATTATGCTAGGTGCATATACAACGTTCGCTATTCAGCAATTATTTCCATCAATGATGAATTGGTCTTTATTAATGGCCATACCTGCGGCATTTTTAGTCAGTGGTTTTGTTGGCGTGTTAATTGAGCGCCTTGTTATCCGCCATCTTTATGGCCGCCCTCTCGATACTCTATTGGCAACCTTTGGTATTAGTTTGATATTGCAGCAAGCCGTGCGCATGTACAGCTCTAATAATGTTGCGGTAGTTACCCCTGACTGGTTGGCCGGTTATTGGGCCGTGAATGGTGCGATGTCTCTAACCTACAACCGTATTTATATTTTGGTTTTTGCCTTGATTGTACTGGCCATGCTGGCCGTCGTACTTAAGCGAACCATGATGGGTTTGCAAATGCGTGCAGTGACTCAGAACCGAGCGATGGCGACGTCTATGGGGATCCGTTCAGGTTGGGTTGATGCCATGACCTTTGGTTTGGGGTCGGGGATTGCCGGTATTGCCGGTGTTGCGCTTAGCCAAATTACCAATGTCGGCCCCAACCTCGGTCAAGGTTATATTATCGATAGCTTTATGGTGGTGGTTTTTGGTGGTGTGGGTAACTTACTGGGTACCTTCTTTGGTGCCATGAGTTTGGGCCTTGCTAACAAGTTATTAGAACCCTATGCCGGTGCCGTAGTTGGTAAAATTATTGTACTTGTATTTATTATCTTATTTATCCAATGGCGACCTCGCGGCTTGTTTGCGCTTAAAGGTCGGTTTGTGGAGGATTAATCATGTTAAAACACAGCCTCCTTTATACACTGATACAAAACGACAAAGTCGGTCGCTGGGTAATCCTATGCATCACTGCTATGGCTTTTGTTATTCCTTTTCTTAACTTGGTCATGCCTGAAGGCAGTTTTTTCCACGTGCCTACGTATGTGGTCACCCTGCTCGGTAAATATCTTTGTTATGCCCTGCTTGCTTTAGCCTTAGATTTAGTTTGGGGTTATTGCGGTATTTTGAGTCTTGGTCACGGTGCGTTTTTTGCGCTCGGGGGTTATGCCATGGGTATGTACTTAATGCGTCAGATCGGCGACAGAAGTATGTACGGCAATGCAGACCTGCCTGATTTTATGGTGTTCTTAAACTGGACGGAATTACCTTGGTATTGGCAAGGTTTTGACATGTTTGGTTTTGCCATGTTGATGGTGGTGCTAGTGCCAGGAATTTTGGCTTTCCTTTTTGGTTGGTTAGCTTTTCGTTCACGTGTAACCGGTGTTTACCTTTCCATTATTACTCAAGCTTTAACCTACGCTTTAATGCAAGCATTTTTCCTTAATGACTTTGGTTTTGGTGGTAACAACGGTTTAACGGATTTTAAAGACATACTTGGCTTTAATATCCAAGCCGATGGCACTCGTGTGGCCTTGTTCTTTATTACGGCAATGATACTGGTTGTTTCTTATTTGGTGTGTCGCTTTATCACTGAAAGTAAGTTTGGCCGAGTACTTGTTGCTATCCGTGATTCAGAAAGCCGAGCCCGCTTCTTGGGTTATCGTGTTGAGCATTACAAACTATTAGTATTTGTTTTCTCTGCGGCTTTAGCGGGTATTGCCGGTGCGTTGTTTGTGCCCCAGGTTGGTATTATCAATCCAGGCGAGTTTAGCCCAATTAATTCAATTGAAATTGTTATTTGGGTGGCCCTTGGTGGCCGAGGCACATTATATGGAGCCATCATTGGCGCTATTGTTGTTAACTACGCTAAAACCTATTTCACCGGAGCCTTCCCTGAAATTTGGTTGTTCTTCTTAGGTGCGCTGTTTGTTCTGTCTACAACTTCTCTGCCGCAAGGTTTGGTTGGTTTAGCAGAAAAATTAATGAAAAAGGTTAAACCCTTACCTATTCACGACACAGAAGCCAAGCCTGAAGAAAAAGTTAATAAGGAGGCCGAAGCATGATTGAAGTTAAACATCTCGAAACCGTGCAAAGTCTCTTGTACTTAAACGGTGTAACTAAAAGCTTTGATGGTTTTAAAGCCATTAATAATTTGAGCTTGGATATTGCACCCGGTGAGTTGCGTGCAATTATTGGCCCTAATGGCGCTGGTAAAAGCACCATGATGGATATCATCACCGGTAAAACTAAGCCCGACGAAGGTGAAGTTAAATTCAAAGACGTCATTGATTTAACTAAACATGACGAAGCCGACATAGCTAATTTAGGTATAGGCCGTAAGTTTCAAAAACCAACGGTGATTGAAAGCCTAAGTATTTGGAATAACCTCGACCTTGCGCAAGCCGGTGGTCGCGGTATTTGGCAGAGCATGTTTGCCAAATTGCGAGGCGAACAAAAAGAGCGCATTGAAGCGGTGCTTGTTCAAATTGGTTTATTTGAGCGCAAGCATGATTTAGCTGTGAACTTAAGCCACGGTCAAAAGCAGTGGTTAGAAATCGGTATGTTATTGATTCAAGAGCCAGAAGTACTGTTGGTAGATGAACCTGCCGGTGGTATGACGGATGTAGAAACCATGGAAACCGCCAAGCTATTAAAAGACATTAGTCAAAACCACAGCGTGATTGTGGTTGAGCACGATATGGATTTTGTACGGGCTCTGGAAAGTAAGGTCACTGTATTGCACGAAGGCAGCGTGCTTGCCGAAGGTTCTCTGGATAAAGTTAGCGCTGAAGAGCGTGTTATTGAAGTCTACTTGGGGCGATAACGATGTTAGAAGCAAAAAATATCGATTTATATTATGGCGCCAGTCAGGCTTTGCAGAATGTTTCCCTCGACGCGAAAGTCGGTGAAATTACCTGTGTTCTGGGGCGTAACGGTGTTGGTAAAAGCTCTTTGATGCAAAGCATCACTGGGCGCCACCTTGCTAGCGCTGGTACCGTAACCTGGGAAGGTAAGGATATTAGCAAACTTGCGGCGGCGGATAGAGCGCGCATGGGCATCGCCTATGTGCCTCAGGGCCGCCAGATTTTTTCCCAGCTAACGGTGAAAGAAAATTTGCAAACCGGCTTTGCGGTACTGCCACGTGCAGAACGTAAAATTCCGGCGGAAATCTTTTCTTTGTTTCCTGTGCTGCAAAAAATGTTGCACAGACGTGGTGGTGATTTAAGTGGTGGTCAGCAACAGCAGCTGAGTATTGCGCGCGCCTTGATTATGAAACCTCGTTTGTTAATTCTTGATGAGCCTACCGAAGGTATCCAGCCCTCTATCATCAAAGATATACACAAGGTGATCACCTATTTAAAAGGCCAAGGCGATATGGCGATCTTACTTGTTGAGCAGTACTTCGAGTTTGCTCGTGATCTTGGTGATGCCTATGCCGTTATGGATAGGGGGCAGGTGATGCTTAGCGGGCGTATTAAAAATATGGATGAAAAAGAAGTGAGGGCTTTTTTGACTGTATAAAACTTTGGCGCCCAATACCATTTAGACATTATATAATGTATACGTACGTTTGGATTTAATTAAGAAATTATGGAGTTTTCTATGGTTCTACGTACGTTTTTTACTTTAATGTTAATTTCGCTATCTAATTTATCTTTATCAGAGACGACATTACAGTTTGTTGTTCCTGAAACTGATATTAGTACAAGTAAAATCTATAAATCATCAGATTTTATGAAGAAAGTTAAAAATGCATCTCGTGGCTCGCCTGCTGAATATGCTTTTGAGGCTCCTGAGAGAATTTGGTCAAAAAAGTTTCGCGATAATTCTTACATAGATCGGGAATTTAAGCGTCAGTTTATCGATACGATTAGTAAGGAGTGGTCTAAGGCTAAGGCTAAAGTTGCAAGCGATAAGAAAGTTCAGCGTGCTTATAATTTTGGTGTTGATTATGGTCCTCTGGTTTCCAAGCTTCGTGTCAAGGGGAGAACAATTGAGGCAGAAATATCAGGTTTAAAGCTATACGGCTCGGCTGATTTTCATACGGAAGGTATTGAAGATGCGGTCTGTGGAAGTAAATTTAAGCTCGATCTAGGTGTTCGACCTAAAATAACTGGAGTTTATAATCTAGAAACTGGTTACTTTAGTGTTAGGTCCATCAAATTAAATGAGTCATATGATTATGACTGTAACAATGTTATTGGGAGGCTCGTTGTTGCGGCAGTTAAACCGGCTTTAAATATAGCTTTGGATCGTGTTATTCCAGAGATGGAAGATTCTTTCGTAAGCCAGCTGTCTAATATTATTTATGTAGGGCCATTTAGTAATATTTTAAGTAATGAGGTTGTAGAAGCTGGCGGCGTTCTGGGGGTTAGATTGGATCGAGTGGTATGGGATGCATTTGACTCTTATGTTGATGGAACGACTCTCGAGATGCACGTTGGTGCGGACTATTACGGTCCTGGAAAGCATTTGCTTAGGTTTAAGGCTTATCAAAGTGGCTTGTCTGTTAGTACAAAATCCATAAGTGGCGGTTATCGAGCAAGAGGTTACTCATTTGAGTCTAAAGCATCTTGTCCATCATGGAACGAGAATTTGACGGTTTATACAAGTTCACTTGTTAAAACTGGCAGTAAGCGGCTTGGTCGAGCCACTTTCTCGACTTATGGCATGCGCTTTTCAAAACGAGTTTTGTCCAAAAGTGAATACAAGTTTTCGGGGCCGGTGTGTAGCGTTGGTAAATGTGGTCTAAATAACGATGTTTCAACGGATAAGAACATAAAAGTCGGGTTGTTTTCTTGTGAGAATGCTCTTGGGCATAAAACATTTATTGCTGCTGGAGGGTACTGGGGAAAGCCTTATTTCAAGCGTTAGCTTCCAGCGCTACTTCAGTGCGTTAATAAGATTTAAAAGCAGGCCAAGGGCCTGCTTTTTTTTGTATGGCACTTAACTCAACGTATTCGCATAGGCCTATTTGTTATAAATAGGAGTTATATCAAAATAATGCCTCTAAATAGTGCTAGAGCACTGGCGGGGTGCGTATCTCGCACTATTATTGTGCGTCAACTTGGCTCTAATGTCTTTTTTGCAGGGCTTTGTTGGTTTAAGTTGTTGATATATATAGATTAAATAGTTTTGGCCTAGATGCTGCTAATAGTAGAGCAGCTAAAAACTTAATTATTAGCAAATACAAAAAAATTAAAATTTTGGAGGAAGCATTATGAAATTTACTAAAAAAGCGATCGCAGGTGTTGTAGCCGCTGCAACTATGGCTGCCGCTGTAGCTCCAGCAGCTCAGGCAGAAGGCGAAGTAAGTGCCAGTGTTGGTGTAGCGAGCACTTACTTGTGGCGTGGTAAGGATCTGGGTTCCGGTACTCCTGCTGTAAGTGGTGACTTAAGCTACAGTAACGGTGGTTTTTACACTGGTATTTGGGGGTCTTCTGGTGATACTGATGCTGGTACCGAGTATGACCTCTACCTTGGTTACGGTGGTGAAGTAGGTAAGTTCTTTTACGACGTAAGTGCGTGGACTTATTCTTATCCTACTGGTGGTGGTAAAGAAGAAACAGGTACTCCAGGTAACTTGGCTGAAGCTGTAGCTACTTTGGGTTATGGCCCTGTAAGTGCGACTTATTATCAGAATGTTGTTGCTCCAGGTGATGACGACGGTGAGTACTCTTATGTGACACTTGCTGCTGAGCTTGGCGCTTTTGGTATTACTTACGGTCAACACTTCGAAGGTAACAATGATTTGAGCCACTTGGATCTGTCTTACGCTTACAACGATAACTTGAGCTTTATCATTAGCACTCAGATTGAAGTTGATGAGCCTGCTGAAACGACCGACCCTACTTTCGTAGTTTCTTACTCACTACCTATCGAATAAGAAAACCTATAAGGCCGCTGGTTTGTTAATTTCAGTGGCCTTTTTATTTTTTTGCAGTTAATGCTGCGTTTGTAAAATCTTAGGAGCAGTTCAATGAAACTGATCACGGCTGTAATTAAACCGTTCAAGCTCGACGCTGTTCGTGAAGCGTTGTCTGAAATCGGTGTACAAGGAATTACTGTGACTGAAGTTAAAGGCTTTGGTCGTCAGAAGGGTCACACGGAATTGTATCGTGGCGCTGAGTACGTTGTGGATTTTTTGCCTAAAACCAAGCTTGAAGTAGCGGTTGCAGATGATCAAATCGACTCTGTTGTTGAAGCTATTAGTAAAGCGGCCCACAGCGGCAAAATTGGCGACGGCAAAATCTTTGTTAGCGCTCTTGAGCAAGTTATCCGTATTCGCACTGGCGAAAGCGGCGACGAAGCTCTGTAAAACTATATAACAATTCCCTACCCGGAGAACTGCTATGGAAAATCAAATTTTCGAATTGCAGTACGCCATAGATACCTTTTATTTCCTTATCTGTGGTGCACTAGTAATGTGGATGGCCGCGGGCTTTGCAATGCTCGAGGCGGGTCTGGTACGTGCCAAAAATACGACCGAAATCTTAACTAAAAACGTTGCCCTGTTTGCTATTGCCTGCACCATGTACTTGGTGTGTGGTTATGAGTTTATGTACGGCGGTGGCTACTTCCTAAGTGGCATTGAAACTACTGGCGGTGTTGATGTTGCTGCTGCACTAGCTGCTTCTGCAGAAAACGGCTTTGACGGCGACTCTGTATATTCTGGCGCTTCTGACTTCTTCTTCCAGGTTGTGTTTGTTGCTACCTGTATGTCTATTGTTTCTGGTGCGGTTGCTGAGCGCATGAAGCTTTGGGCTTTCCTTGCTTTTGCTGTTGTTATGACCGGTGTGATCTACCCTCTTGAAGGTGGTTGGACTTGGGGCGGTAACTCTGTATTTGGCATGTTTGAACTTGATTACAGTGACTATGCTGGTTCAGGTATCGTACACATGGCCGGTGCTGCTGCTGCTTTAGCTGGTGTATTGGTTCTTGGCCCACGTAAGGGTAAGTTTGGCCCTAACGGCGAAGTTAACGCTATTCCTGGTGCTAACCTTCCTTTGGCTACTTTAGGTACGTTCATCTTGTGGATGGGTTGGTTCGGCTTTAACGGCGGTTCTACTCTTAAGCTTGGTGGCATCGAAGTAGCTAACGAAGTTGCCAATGTATTTATGAATACTAACGCTGCTGCTGCAGGTGGTTTGATCGCTGCATTGCTTGTTGCTCGTGTATTGTTTGGCAAAGCTGACTTAACCATGAGCCTTAACGGCGCATTGGCAGGTCTAGTAGCTATTACTGCCGACCCAGCTTCACCAAGTGCGCTTGGTGCAACCATTGTGGGTGCTATCGGTGGTACTTTGGTTGTGTTCAGTATTCTTACTCTTGATAAGCTGAAAATTGATGACCCTGTTGGTGCAATCTCTGTACACGGTGTTGTTGGTATCTTCGGTGTGCTAGCTGTATGTGTTACTGGTGGTGCGAGTGTAGGTGGTCAGTTGGTTGGCCTATTAACCATCTTTGTATGGGTATTTGTAACTTCTCTTATCGTTTGGTTGGCTCTGAAAGCAATCATGGGTATTCGCGTTAGCGAAGAAGAAGAGTACGAAGGTGTTGATATCTCTGAATGTGGTATGGAAGCGTACCCAGAGTTCACCAACAAATAAGATTTAGATCAGTCTAATCTTCAAAAAACCGAGGCTTGCCTCGGTTTTTTTGTGTTCGTCATAAAAGCGCTTTACACTTCTTGGCTGTACCGAGGCTAGTATTTACAAAGTAAGCTAGAAAACGGGAACTTATAAAAAGAATATGGGTGCAATATGAAACTGATCACAGCGGTAATTAAACCATTTAAGCTCGATGATGTGCGTTCAGCGCTATCTGAAATTGGCGTGCAGGGCTTAACTGTTACAGAAGTTAAAGGTTTTGGACGACAAAAGGGCCACACAGAGCTTTATCGTGGCGCAGAATATGTCGTCGACTTCCTTCCTAAAGTAAAGTTGGAGCTAGTTGTTGATGACAGCGTGCTTGAGCAGGCGATTGATGTTATTTCGCAAAATGCTCAAACCGGTAAAATTGGCGATGGCAAAATCTTTGTTCAAGCAGTAGAAGAAGTCGTGCGTATTCGTACTGGCGAGACCGGCCCGGAAGCTATCTAGGCTACGGCAGCCCTGCTCTTCAAGAGTGGGGCATATCTACTCTAGTTTTTTATAGAAAAACTGTCTAATAAAACGGCTCTATATATTTAGTAACTCTCTCAATTCTGTCCTATATAACTTATTCGTGCTTAACGGAATGAGGGGGTAGCACTTATGAGTACTGAACAAGAGTCAGAAGAGTTGGAAATGGGTGGTGAATGTCAGCTAATGATGCAGAATAAAGAAGAGGAGCGTCAGCGTATTCAGGCTGAGGTAGAGGCTTTTTTAGCATCTGGTGGCAAAATCAATTCTATTGATGTGGATGTATTAGCCGATCCACCTAAGAAACCACAGTCTAGCTATGGCAGTCAGCCTATTTAGTTGGCAGGGTTTTTAGCCTGGTTTTTGCGCTTGGCGTGGGCTGGGTTTGCTCGTAATAAGTGGCTAGTAAAGCTGTCGTAATGTATACGAAATCTAGCCCTTGTTATCACTTCCGGCTTCTAAGGCCTTGTGTAGGCTTCCGTGTAGTTTGTTAAGACTGGGCTCTAAAGTCTCGAGTAATGCGGCTTAATACTTCGGCAATATAGCTTAAGAACATAGTACCCATACCGCTTTGATAGTAGTTAGGGTCTTTATTGCCAACCGCAATAACGCCATATAGCTCGCCATAGGCAAGTACCGCCATGGCGGCGGAGCCAACTTGATCTGCTTTATCAGCAAAAATATAGTTGCGCTCGCTCTCTCCTAGGCCTCCACCAACGGTTTGGCGGGCTTTTAGGTAGCGGCCAATTTTTTCTTGGCCAAGTTCAAGCTTGTCACTGCGCGCACGGCTAATACCGGGGCTATCAAATAGAATGATTTCGGTGTGTTCAATGTCAAAATCAGTTTGAAAGCTTGAATAAACAATATCGATGGCTTGAGCGAAGTTTTTGCTATCGAGTAAGGCAAGCACGAGTTGGCGAGTGTGGGCAAATAGGCGGTCATTTTGACGGGCGTTATCAACCAAGCTGCTGAGCCGATTGCGCAGTTCAGTGTTGCGCTCGCGAAGTATGCTGAGTTGCTTTTCCACCAAAGAGACGGCTTGCCCAGGTTTGTGCGGCACGCTCATGTCTCCGAGCAGTTGCTCGTGATTTTCAAAGAAATTGGGGTGATCCTTCAAATAAGCAGCGACGCTTTCAGCATCTAAACGCTCGGTTGTGCTCATATCTTAATCTGTCCTGTAAAAACCGTGGTTGCTGGCCCTGTCATCAAAACGGGGTGACCTACACCCTGCCATTCAAGCTGTAGCGTACCACCGGGAAGCTCTATGCTTATTTTATTGTCCATTTTGCCACGTATGATCGCACTGACAGCCGCTGCGCACGCACCTGTGCCACAAGCAAGTGTTTCGCCGACACTGCGTTCATAGACGCGTAGTTTTGCTTCAGTGCGGCTTACAATCTGCATAAAGCCGGCATTGACCTTATTTGGGAAACGTTTGTGGCTTTCAACTTCGGGGCCGTGTTCGAGTACGGGGTAGCTGTCTACATCGTCAACTAGGCAGACCGCGTGTGGGTTGCCCATGCTTACGGCACCAATTTCTAGCTCGGTTTGGCTTAAGGCTAGTTTGTATACAGCAGCTTGTTCACTTGCTTGAAATGGAATCTCAGCTGGGGCGAGAATAGGCTCGCCCATGTCGACACAAACTTGCTTGTCTTTTTTGACATTCAATACCAGCAAACCATTGGCTGTTTCTACCCTAATGGTGTTCTTGCTACACAGGCCGCGCTGTTGTACAAAAATAGCAAAGCAGCGAGCGCCATTGCCACAGTTCTCGACCTCTTCTCCAGAGGCGTTGTAGATGCGGTAACGGAAGTCGGCCTGAGGTGTCTGTGGAGGCTCAACCAATAATAATTGGTCGCAGCCCACACCAAAATTGCGATCGGCAAGCTTGCGGATTTTTGTGTTGCTTAAGTTGAGCTTTTGGCTGACACCATCAAGCATGACAAAGTCATTGCCCAAACCCTGCATTTTAGTAAAGCGCAATCGCATCTTACTTTGCTCCGCTGGGGATGAGTGCTTCACCGCGTACTAAGTCGTCAAAATTTTCGCGCTCTCTGACTAAATAGTGTTGGTCACCATCGACCATCACTTCAGCTGCTCGGCCACGGCTGTTGTAATTTGAGCTCATCACAAAACCATAAGCGCCGCTCGACATTAAGGCTAAGCGCTCACCTGCTTCTAAAGCAAGTGTGCGATCTTTGGCAAGAAAGTCGCCGGTTTCGCAAATTGGGCCAACTAAGTCCCACTGGGTGCTAGTGGCTTTACTTTGTTCTAGCGGCTGCACATCTTGCCAGGCCTGATACAGGGAGGGGCGAATGTTGTCATTCATTGCGGCATCGACAATGGCAAAGTTCTTATGCTCGGTAGGCTTTAAGAACAACACTTCGGTCAAAAGCACGCCTGAGTTTGCGGCAATCGAGCGGCCAGGCTCAAAATAAAGGGCGAGTTTACGCTCGCCTAGACGCGTCTTAATGGCACCAATATAGTCTTGAATATTAGGCGGTACTTCGTCTTTGTAGCACACACCAATACCTCCACCTAAGTCGAGGTGTTCAATATTGATATTGAACTCGGCTAGCTTGTCTAGCAATAAAAGCAGGCGATCAAGAGCATCAAAAAACGGTTGGGTTTCAACAAGCTGGGAGCCAATATGGCAGTCAACGCCAATGATGTTTAGCCCTGGTAGCTTGTCCGCGCGCGCATAAACTTCAGGCGCACTTTGGATGTCGATACCAAACTTGTTTTCTTTTAAACCCGTGCTGATATAGGGATGCGTCTGAGCATCTACGTCTGGATTGACGCGCAAGCTAATATTGGCAGTAAAGTCATTACTGCTGGCAACTTCACTTAAAAGTTGTAGTTCAGCTTCAGACTCAACGTTAAAGCAGCCAATGCCCTGCTCTAGAGCAAACAGAAGTTCGTCAGCGGTTTTTCCTACACCGGAGAAAATCACTTTTTTAACATCGCCACCGGCTTTAATGACACGCTGAAGTTCGCCTTTTGAAACGATATCAAAACCTGCGCCTAGTTCAGCTAGTACCTGTAGTACGGCAATGTTTGAATTTGCTTTTACGGCATAGCAAATTTGTCCGGGATGATCACCGAGTGCATTAGCGTAGGCAAGGTAAGATTCACTAAAGGCTTTGCGGCTATAAACATATAGCGGCGTTTGATAGTGGTCGGCAAGCTGACTTAGGGCCAGATCTTCGCAGAATAAGCTCTGCTGGCGGCGTTCAAAAACAGGCATGTAATACTCAATCGTTTGCGGAAAATGGGGGTGCTTGATCTTCTTCACTGCTTGGCTTGTCTGCCGGATCGACTAAATCACCGGTTTGACCGCAGGCGCAAAAGCCAAAGCACAGCAGGCCTAATGCCAATAATTTACGCAGTGCAGGAGCGTGATAAAGCATCTATTTTCCTAGGGAATTCCAAACCTCCGAGTATAGCTTGGCTGGTGCTGGCTGGCTATGGCGAGGGCTGATGAAGCGGGCTCTGAGTGCGCCTATTGATTGAGTTTGCTTTCGATAATCTGTTTTTGCTTTAAGTAGTGGCTAAGTTGGAGCTCGCCATCTAAAGCTAGGTGCTCACAAACTAGGCCTAGGTCGAGATCGCTTAGTTGTAAGTCGTGTGTTGGGCTGTACTTGCTCAACTTGCATATGCTTTGTTTGATATGGGTGATGCTGTTATTTTTACGATTAGCTCTAATAAGTTGCTCGTTAAGATAGAAGTCATAGTGAATGCTGTTGTTCTGTAAGCGGGCTACTGCTTTTAGTTCGTATTGAGCGTCATTATTGCTTTGTTCGAGCTGCCGCTTACGCAAGCTAAAACGACCTTGGTCATCTTCTTGAATGCGAAAAAGGTACACTGGGCACACACCAAAATCTGATAATAGTTCTGGGTTGCGCTGGCTTTGACGATAAATGCAGGCACGTAGAAAGTGCTGCAATGCTCTCAAACGCTTTTGTTTGGGGCCTTGGTTAAGACTGATGTGCACGATGCTGCCTTTTTCATCAGCGATATAGCATTGGCTGCCTATATCAAAGTGACGGTAGAACACTTGTATGCAGTTGCGCCTGAGTTTGCTGGCAATTAAGGGCAAAGGGCTGTGATCAAAGCTGTTGCGATCAAAATGAAGAGCGCTCCATTGCTGCTGTTGAGCGCTGAGAGCCAGAATGAGTTTGTCTTTGTTGCTAAAGCGCAGGCATTCGATTTTACCCTTATCGATGTGAATTAGCTGCCATTGCCCGCCTAGAGCGAGCACGTAACGCACCGGCTTGTATGCTTTGTTTTTTAAGTAGCTAAATAGATCTTGTAGGCATTGTCGGCTGTGCTGTTCAATGACGGACTTTAATTGCCCATGCATGCAGTGCAATTCCAATGAAGGTATATAGCCGCCTTTTGTTCCTAGTTCACTGTGATGCAAGCAATAGAGAAGCGCATCGAGCAGTGAGTGTTTGCCTTCAAAATGGCGAATTTGTAGCTCAGACCATGAATTAAGAGAAATGACGCTGAGGTTCTGTATCAGCCTGTCAGCGGACTCTGTCGTATGGTTTTGGCTATAACTCTTTTGCTCTGGGCTTTCGCTGTTTATAAGCAACAGCAGGCGGCGGCAGTGTTGGTTTTGTTCAAATTGCTTGTGCTCAGCGAGCTGTTGTTTGGGTAACCAGCGCAGAATAGTGCGGCAGCTATGACTCAATCGCTGCTGGCTTATGCCTAGCTTTACGGTAGCACTGACTTGAGTGCTTTCGGTATAAATGCCGTTATAGCAGGCCCAGAGTAAAATTTCGTTAAGAGAGAGGGCTTGGTGTAGCTCCTCTTGTCCGCGCTCATTTCTAAGGCTCCATGTTTGTGCTGCCTCTCGTGCAATATACAGCTGGTTTTCACTGATATCGTTGCTGATATTCGGGTTGATCCAGTCGATCTTGCCGGCGCGTTGTTCAAAAGCAGCTTGTAATTTATTGCCTAAGACTCTGAGGTCGTGAGCGTCTATTTGTATGTCGCTTTGAGAATATTGGGCGAAGTTCAGTAGGTTCTGATAGGCGACATTAAGTTGGTCGACCAACTGCTTGCGTTCGGCACAGACTTCTAAGCTCTTCCACTGCCGTCGTTGATCAAGCTTACTTATAGTTGCCTTATCCCAGCCCCACTGTTCAATCAAATGCTGCAGTTGTTTGTGTTGCCACGGGCGGGTTTTACTGCGCTGATTGATTTTAGAAAGCGCACGCCCGGCTTTGAAATAGAAGCAGCGCCGAGTGAGCTCTAAGCGATCGTTTTGTTTTTGGGTGAGCAGGTAGTGTTCAATGCGTTGGTACATTAATAGGTAGTTATCGAGCTTGTCGATATCGAGTTCACCCTTATAAATCAGCGCTTTGAAGTCAGCGGCAAGGGAGTGCATTTTTGGCCAGTCATGCACATACACCTCTAGTAAAATGAGTTTCAAAACACTTTTATAGGGAGATTCAATTGCTTTATAAAGCTGCCAAATGGCAGCACCGACAAACTCGTTATTAGGGATGTGGGCAGCGCTGCCAAAATCAATAACGGCTTGAGGAGGTAAAAAGCGTCTTTGCTGTAAGCGCTGACAGTGCTCTTCGTAGTTGTTTTCACTGGCGTTAGGGACATACCACCAAAGTGGAATATGGCCGCAGAGGTAAATACTTGAGCGGTAGAATTCATCAAGTAAAAGCAAGCGCTGCGTGGAGCCACTGCTTTCAAGGTCCATAGACGAAAGTTGGCCTTGCTTAAATGCATGGGCATTCATGGGAAAGATATGCAGATCCAAGCCCTGCTGTTTGGCCCAGCTGCTAATTCGTTCGCACTTTTCGCTAAGTTGTTTTTGTTGCTTGTTACTTAGCTTGTCTTGAAAGCAGAGCCATACATCTATGTCACTGCTGCTGGTTTGGGCAATAGTGCCAACGCTGCCCATTAGGAAGATCGCGTTTATATCTGCATTTTGATAAGGGCTGTTTTGCAGGGTGAAGCTGCGGGCTATGCTTTTGGCTGCTCTAAGATCGCTGCTCTTAGGTGTGTAATCGCTTACTTTGCTGGGGCATTTATGGCCGCAAAAACCGGGTAGCATGGGGTGATTACAGTGGAACAATAAAGGCAATACACGAACGATGGATTGCTGATGCTCATTTAAGGCCGAGTTAAGACGTTCTAGGCGCGCAAGATTGACTGCCAAGAAGCGTTTGCGCAGTGTATTAAGGTTTTGTCTGTCAAAGCCGTCTTGAATTGGCTCGGGCTGTATTGGGTGCTGCTTCACTGTGGCTCGCTATCTGAGAACTAAGCAGCCTACGAGTGTTGGCTGCTTAGTTAAGCGTAGTTGAGCTCAGCGCGCTTTAGTTAGAGAATTTCTCTTTGAGGGCTGCTTCTACTTGGCGCGGAACAAACTTGCTGACATCACCGCCGAGTGAGCCGATTTCTTTTACCAGTGACGAGCTGATATAGCTTAGGTGTTCGGCGGGGGTGAGGAATAGGCTTTCCATGGATGGAGCAAGCGCGCGGTTCATATTGGCTAGTTGAAACTCGTACTCAAAGTCACTGACAGCGCGCAGGCCGCGAACAACACCGTAGGCGCCCTTCTCTTCGACAAGATCTTTAAGCAAGCAGTTAAAGCCACAGACTTCAATATTGGGAATGTGTTTTAGTACGTCTTTGCATAGCTCAACACGCTCTTCCATGCTGAATAGAGGGTTCTTTTTAGTGCTGGCAGCAATCGCAACCACAACGTAGTCGCTAAGCTTGGAGGCTCGCTGAACAAGGTCAATATGGCCGTTGGTAATCGGATCAAAGGTGCCTGGGTAGACAACGCACTTCATGGTTTGTCCTGAGTAATCTAAATTTGCGCGGATTTTAGCGCCTTTTTAAGTTAGACGTGGCAGTATTTAAGCGCTTTATTGATTTTAGGCATGGCTTGCTACTGCTTTATTCTAACGAAGGGCTTTGTTGTGCTCCATTGGAGGGCGTTTTTACGCTTAATGGCTTATAAGACTTGGCTAAAGCCTAGATTTTATGTGTTGTTAAAGCGATAGAGTTGCACATCAACGCTACCGGCTTTTAATTGTTTGTGAATGCTAAAGCCCGAAGGGGCTTGAATCTTTGTCTCGTTAGGGCTTTCCACGTATATTAGCGCCTCATTGGCAAGTAGCTGCTTATTGATAAGGGCATCCAGCGTTTGCTGCCAGAGATCAGCTGCGAAAGGTGGGTCTAGAAACACAAGGTCAAAGCCCTTTTCCTTGGTTTGCTCTAGCCACTGTAACGTGTCGCCATGATGTAATTGCCAGCTTGCATTTGGCGCTTTTAGGTTTAATAAATTGTCTTTGAGTTGATGTGCAGCTTGTTGGTGTTTTTCGATAAACTGTACGAATTCTGCGCCTCGGCTTAAGGCTTCCAAGCCCAAGGCTCCGGTTCCTGCAAAGAGGTCTAAGCAGCGACGGCCGTGGATTTCGGCTGTGAGCCAATTAAATAAGGTTTCGCGGATACGGTCGCCCGTAGGTCTCAGGCCTTCAGCATCGTGTACAGGCAACATGCGTCGACGCCATTGGCCGCCGATAATGCGTACTTTTGATAAGCCTCGATTTGGCCCTGAGTTGGCTTTGCGGGCTTTATGATTTTTTGCTGGGCGTTTCAAGCGAACAGTACCAATAGTGATTTTGAGCGAAGTTTAATGTTTTTTGGACGTAAAAAAAGAAAAGAAGCCGCTTTAGCGAAAGAAGCTGAAGAATTAAGGCTAAAAGAAGAGCAAGCTGCTGCAGAGGCTCAGGCCTTAGTCGAGCAAGCGAAGGCCGCGGGGCAAGCTCAGGTTGAACCTATGGCGGAGTCTGTTGCTGAATCAGAAGTTGAGATCTCGGTCGAGCCTTCCGTTGAGCAGGACGAGCATGTAGCTACACCAGCGGTACAAGAAGAGGTGAAGCCTAAGCGCCCTAGCCTCTTTGAGCGTATCAAAAAAGGCTTGGCTCGAACCAGTAAGCCTTTAAGCACGGGTCTAAGTGCCCTGCTTTTGGGTAAGAAAAAGATTGATGATGAGTTGCTCGAAGAGCTAGAAACAATCCTGTTAACGGCTGATATCGGGGTTGATGCTACCGAGCAAATCATTGACCAGCTTACGGCAAAAGTTAGGCGCAAGGAGTTGGGTGACAGTGATGCCCTACTTGCAGAGCTGAAGGTGCAGCTGCGAGATATGCTGTCTCAGGTTGAGCAACCTTTACTTGTTGATACGACACAAAATCCTTATGTGATCTTAGTGGTGGGGGTGAATGGTGTTGGTAAAACGACCACCATTGGCAAGCTGGCGAAGCGTTTACAAAATGAAGGAAAGTCAGTGATGCTGGCTGCTGGTGATACTTTCCGTGCCGCTGCCGTAGAGCAGTTACAGACTTGGGGTGAGCGCAATAATGTTCAGGTCGTTGCTCAGCATACTGGAGCTGATAGCGCTTCGGTTGTATTTGATGCCTTGCAAAGTGCTAAGTCCAAGGGAGTTGATGTGCTCATTGCCGACACAGCAGGTCGCTTGCACAATAAGAGCAATTTAATGGAAGAGCTCGCTAAAGTTAAGCGAGTTATGGCCAAGATCGACGACAGTGCACCTCATGAGGTACTTTTGGTTTTGGATGCTGGTACAGGTCAAAATGCGGTTAGCCAGCTTGATCATTTCCATGAAAGCGCTGGTGTTACCGGTTTGGCATTAACCAAGCTTGACGGTACTGCACGTGGCGGAGTGATTTTTGCTTTAAGCCAAAAACACGGAGTGCCCTTACGTTTTATTGGTGTGGGCGAAGGCATTGATGATTTACAGGTCTTTGATGCTGGCACTTTTGTTGACGCACTTTTTTCTTAAGAGCCTCATGCAATGATTAGCTTCAGTCATGTGTGTAAGCGTTATTCTGGCGGTAAAGACGCGCTTAACGATGTCAGTTTTGATATCGGTGAAGGTGAGATGGTTTTTCTTACAGGCCACAGTGGTGCTGGTAAAAGTACCTTACTGAAGCTGATTATGCAGATTGAAAAAGCTACCACTGGCCAGGTGCTTATTGGTGGCCGTAATTTAGGCCGTATGCGAGCTAGTCGAGTGCCCTACCACCGCCGCCAAATTGGTGTGGTATTTCAAAACCACTCTTTACTATTTGATCGAAACGTCTTCGAAAATGTTGCTTTGCCTCTGCAAATTGCCGGTTATTCACCTTCTGAATGTGGTCGCCGTGTTCGTGCCGCTTTAGATAAGGTCGGTTTGCTTGGGCGAGAAAAGCATAAGCCAATCACCTTAAGTGGTGGTGAGCAGCAAAGGGTTGGTATCGCTCGAGCCATTGTAAATAAGCCCAAGATTATTTTGGCAGATGAACCTACGGGTAATTTAGACCCTGCCCTTTCAAGTGAGATCATGCATTTATTCGAGCAGTTCACGGAAGTTGGCGTCACCATGTTAATTGCTAGTCACGATCACGGCCTAATTAAGCGAATGGATAAGCGCATCTTGGCCTTAAAAGAAGGCTCTTTGATTTTTGATGGCATGCTACCTAGAGCATCTGCGGGGTCTAACTAATGGCTGACCCTCGTGCTGATGGCGCCTCAGTCGCTAAGCGCAGCCTTGCCGGTGCAATGAGGGCTTGGTTGGCTCATCACCGCTCTAGCTTTTCCTCAACTTTAAACCGTTTGTTAGATGATAAGGCGCAAACTTTATTAACGTCTTTAGTCGTGGCAGTGGCTTTGGCTTTACCTGTTTTATTGATGCTGTCGCTATCGAATCTTCAGCAATTAGGTCAAGGCTGGGATACGGAGCCTAAATTAACGCTTTATCTTAATGAGAAGGTCAGCCAAAGGGCGGCAGATCAATTTATTGAACAGCTGAGCAGTGATATCCGTATTGCGCAGCTGCGTTATATCGATGCTGATGAGGCTCTACGTGAATTTGAAGCCCTAAGTGGCTTTGGCTCAGTATTGGAGGGGTTAGCGCAAAACCCGTTGCCAGCTGCGATAGAGCTTAGCCCTAGTGCGGCCTTTCAAAGTGTTACTGCTCAGCAAGCCTTAGCCGATGAGTTGGCTCAAAGTGTACTGGTTGCCGAGGCCAATGTTGATCTCGCTTGGGTCCAGCGCTTTTTAGCCATTACCGCTTTATTGCAGCAGTTAGTGTTGTTCCTAGCTTTATTGCTGGCGTTGGGAGCTCTGCTTGCAATAGGTAATACCGTGCGCCTGATTATTGAAAATCGTAAAGATGAGATTGTAATAATTAAGCTTGTTGGCGGTACTAATGGCTTTGTACGTAGGCCTTTGCTCTATACAGGTGGCCTTTATGGCTTCTTTGGTGGCTTCATCGCATTGCTTTTAGTTTCTATTGTTGTGATGTCGGTATCAGTAAAGGTTGAGGCAATCGCTCAAGCTTACAGTGCCAGTTTTGATTTACAGGGCTTATCTGCAGTGCAAGCCTTACAGTTATTAGTGGTGGCTACATCTTTAGGTTGGCTGGGTTCAGCTTTAGCGGTGAGCCGTCATTTAAGCGATATAGAGCCAAGTTAAGCTAGGCTTGGAACTCTTTTATTGTTTATGCAGTCAAAGTAAAAGCGGATACTTAGCCCGTCTTCAGTGACGGATGCTAGGCTATCCTGCATAGGATATGGAACAGCCGCAACTTGGATGCTACTATTGCGGCAATCTCATTCGGAGGTTTATATGGGAACCAGTTTACAGACAGTTGAAGCGCTTGCACCAGGTCAGAACCTGGCGGCTTACATGCAGACTGTCAACTCGATCGCCGTGCTCAGCGCCGAACAAGAAAAGGAGCTGGCCGAGGATCTCTATTACAATGAAAATCTAGAGGCGGCTCGCCAGCTTGTTATGAGTCACCTGCGCTTTGTTGTGCATATTGCTAAATCATATGCCGGTTACGGCTTGAATCAGGGGGATCTGATTCAAGAAGGCAATGTTGGCTTGATGAAGGCGGTTAAGCGTTTTAATCCTGAAAAAGGTGTGCGCTTAGTATCCTTTGCAGTGCACTGGATTAAAGCCGAGATGCATGAATTTATCTTGCGCAACTGGCGTATTGTTAAGGTTGCAACGACTAAGGCTCAGCGCAAACTCTTTTTTAATCTTCGTGGCCAAAAGAAAAAATTGGCATGGCTAACTGCTGATGAAGCAAAAGCTGTAGCAGAAGATTTAAATGTAGAAGTTAAACATGTGCATGAGATGGAGGGGCGCCTCTCCGCTTATGATGCAGGTTTTGATGCTGGTGCAGATGATGACGACGAAACTGCTTTTCAGGCACCAGCAGCGTACCTTGAAGATAAGCGCTATGATCCATCGACCATTGTTGAAGATGCCGATTGGCAGCAGGACAGCGTAAATGGTTTGTTGGTTGCTCTTGAAGGGCTAGATGAGCGCAGTCGTGACATTCTTCAGCAGCGTTGGCTTGATGATGACAGCAAAGCCACTTTGCACGAGCTTGCAGATAAGTACGGTGTTTCTGCCGAGCGTATTCGCCAGCTTGAAAAGAATGCTATGAAGAAAGTTCGCGCGATGATGGAAGCCTAAACGGCGCATCGTTTTATGTCACGCAGCTTCGAAAAAGCCGCATTAAGCGGCTTTTTTATTGCCCGTCGTTTTTGTTGGTGGGGGTTTAGGTGTTAAAACAAGCTCGCAGTGTTTTGATGTGTGCCGGCTTAAATGGCGGCACATGTGTTGTGATAGGTGCTTTTGCGGCCCATGCTTTACAGCATCACTTAGATGAGCGCTCTATGTCGGTATTAAAAACAGGCCTGCTCTATCAGCAGTGGCATACGCTTGTTTTATTATTTATAGCCGTTGCTATGCGGCAGTGGCCGGGTTTGGCTTGGCATTGGCCCGCCCGTTTGGTCGCGACAGGTATAGGTTTCTTTTCCTTAAGTTTATATATGCTAGCGCTGGGAATGCCTAGTTGGTTGGGCTTGTTGACTCCGTTAGGTGGTTTGTTCTTTATTGGCGCGTGGTTAGTACTATTTTTAATGGCTTATAAAGCTAGAGATTTATGAAAACAGAGTTTAAGAAAAAAGCGATACGTAGTTATGTAATTCGCGGTGGGCGCATGACAGAGGCTCAGGAAAAAGCCTTTGAGCAGTGGTGGCCTGTTTATGGCTTAAGTCTGCATGATGGTGCCATTGATCTTGTTGAGGTGTTTGGTCGAGAAGCGCCTCTAGTTGTAGAGGTGGGTTTTGGCATGGGTGATTCGCTATTAGCGATGGCTCAAGCAGAGCCAGAAAAAGATTTTATCGGCATTGAAGTACACCCTCCTGGTGCAGGCCGCTTAATTAACGAAGCCGGT
Source organism: Agaribacterium sp. ZY112 (assembly GCF_041346925.1). Classification (NCBI taxonomy): domain Bacteria; kingdom Pseudomonadati; phylum Pseudomonadota; class Gammaproteobacteria; order Cellvibrionales; family Cellvibrionaceae; genus Agaribacterium; species Agaribacterium sp. ZY112. The sequence continues at coordinate 1,098,705 of NZ_CP166840.1, forward strand.
AAGCTTGGTTTAACAAACTTAAAGGTTTACTTGGCTGATGCCATTGATGTACTTGAGGATTGTTTGCCTTTGGCTAAAGCAGATCGCTTCCAATTGTATTTTCCAGATCCTTGGCACAAGAAAAAGCACAATAAGCGTCGTATTGTTCAGCCTGAGTTTGTTGAGCAAGTCAGGCAGCTTTTAAAAGTAGGTGGGGTGTTTCATTTGGCAACTGATTGGGAGCACTATGCCGATCATATGATGGAAGCGATGTGTGTTGCTCCGGGCTTTGAAAATCAAGCAGAGCAGTATCATTTTAGCCCCCGGCCTGAGTATCGGCCAATTACTAAGTTTGAGAAGCGCGGTGAGCGCCTTGGTCACGGTGTTTGGGATCTATTGTTCGAGCGTAAAGATTAATGCCTTTTAAGAACTTTGCTTTTGAGCTTTGGGATAATTCAGAGTTTGAAAAAATCTGCTTGGCTTTACAAAATCAGAAGAGCCTAAATGTCTTGGCCCTGCTTTATCGTCTGTGGCTTGAGCATGAGCGGCTCGAGCTCAGTGAACCGGCCTTAAATCAAAGTGCAAATTTGTTGCGCAAGGCAGATGCTGATTTACTGGACTTGTTTCGTGCTCTACGTCGTCAGTTAAAAGAGTGTTCCCTTACTGAAGAGCACTTAGCTCCGCTAAAGCAGCAGGTTCTTAAGATCGAATTGATTGTTGAGAAGAAACAACTCGCTGCTATGCAGGCACATACAGATAGGCATGCTAAAAAAGTATTGCAGCGGCCAATTGTGGTCGCTCCGTATTTGGAGCAGCATGTGCCTAACGAGGGTGTTGAGCTTGCTAAATTTTTGGCCCAGTTGGTAGAGCGTCAGTTTGAAACTAAGAGCTAGGTGGCGTGTTTTAAGAGCTTTAAAAACTAAAAAGGCCGCTTAGTTAAGCGGCCTTTTTAGTTTTATGCAGTTTGGGTTGATGTATTACCAGCTAAACATATCTTGGGTTTCAGGGCCTGAGTCAGGCTTGTTGTCAGAAGTCTCTTTTTTATCTTCTTCAGCCGCTTTTTCAGTATGTGCTTCTTTAATCGGGGCTGCTTGGGCTGCCTCGGTCTGATTTACGACTATTTTGCTCTCTTCCGTTTTGCTTTGGACTGGTTCAACGGCAGTAGCTGCTTCAGCTGGCGTGCTTACTGTTTCTGTCTTTGTTTCTAAGTTTTTTTCTACTGCGGCAGGCTTTTCTTCTGTCTTCTGTTTGGTCTTTGTAGCCGCTTTGGTTACCGCTTTCTTTGTGCTGATTTTCTTTGCAGTGACCTTCGCTTTAGCTTTTGGCTTTGCTTTGCTTGATGCTTTCTTTGGTGTAGCTGCTTTTTCTACTGCTGCTTTGGGTTTAGCTACCGTGGTTTTAGTGCTTGCTTTTACGTCCGTGCTGTTGGCTTTTGAGTTGCTTGTGGTCGCCTTTTTTGCCGTAGTGGTTTTTTTAGCTGTCTTTTTTGTTTTGGCTTTTTTGGCTTGTTCTTTAACAAGCTTCTCACCAGCTTTACGCATATCTTCCGCAAGTTTCAGGCTGGCTTTATGTGTTTTTAGCTCTTGTTTTGCTAATGCTGCGGCTTCGCTTAGCTCTGCAATTAAAGTGCGCTGTTTATTAAGTGCTTCTTTAGCTTTTTGTGCTCGCACAGTTGTGCTTGCTGCTTTGGCTTTATCTCGCAAGCTACTTAGCTTAGCTTTGGCGCTGGTCAGCTTTTTGCTGGCGCTATTTAAAGCTTTTTCGGCACTTGTAACACGCTGCTTGCGTAGTTTATCTAATTGGCTTGTGCATTTGGCAATGTCTTTTTCGATAGCGAGGATAGGATCGGCTACTTTTTTCTTTGCAGGCATGGTGTGTTACCTAATAAAAGCTGGGAGTTGAAATTGAGTGAATGATACTCGGCTTAAAATAAAATGGGTATAGATATACTTGGTATTTTGTTGGATTTTAATACAGTTTTTAAGGATTGATTCTGAGTAACCTATGCCTTACAGGGCATTTAGATTTGGCATCAATGAAGCTGATGGGTCGTTAATATTAAGCTGGTAGATGATTCCGTTTGAGGCTGCTGCAATGAAATTGTGCTCATCTTGAAAGGCAAGATCGATCACAGCTGCGCTTGTTGGCTTCCAAGCTTTACGCTTAGGCAGTTTCCATCGTTTTAATTCCATTAGTGGCTCAAGCTGCCAAAGTTGAACAACTTGGTCGGGGCGGCCGGTTAATAACAAGTTGTTGTTATGATTGAAGCGAGCGGCGCTAAAGTGCAGGCCTCTACGTATATGTTCGGTTTTTAATGGTAGCTCCACTTGGTAGTCATCATTGTCTGTTGACCACAGAAGTGCCTTATCGTATTTACTAACGCTTAAGGCTAACTTACCGTCATCTGAAAGGCGTACAAGTTGTACTTGGTCTTCATGTTTAATGTGCTTAACTAGCTCACCATTTTGTACATTCCACAAACGTGCACCGTGGTCTTCAGAGCCACTTAAGGCTAGGTTGCCTTGCTGGTTAAAATCGACACTGCGAACGCGGTTTCCGTGGTTGAAGCTGCGGCGAATCCCTCCATTTCTTACGTCGAATATAACGGCACTGTGGTCGTTAAGAGCTAGTAAGGCAAGATTGGCGCTCTGGTTTAGTTCTATATCTAGGATTTCGGCAGGGGCAGTCCAGTAGCGTTCAGCACGACCACTGCTTGCGTCCCAGAGAACCATAGAGTGGGCTTCGGCGCTTAATACCCAGCGCCCATCATCTGAAAAGTCGATAGCGACAAAGGTGCTGCTTTCCCCCGCCTTATGATTCCAATTAAAGAGGCGCTCATTATCACTTAGGCGCCAGTATGAACCGCCGTGCCAAATAGAGCCGATTGCTAAGCTGTCGCCACGCTCACTGATGGCGGCGCTGTGTAGGCCTTTAGTAGCGACTTCTAATTGTTGTTGAGGGCTTGCCGCCTTTTGACAGGCTGAAAATAAAAACAAGCAGAAAAGTAAGGTCCCTTTATTCATATGTCTATTCGCCAAGTAGTGCTATAAGCATAGCAGCGAAAAATGCAGAGGGAGTATTGGCGCGCGTAGTGACACGCGCCGAAAGGGAAAGGGCTTAGGCGCCTTGCTCGATTTGATCTTGGTGAGCGTAGTGTAAGACTTCGATCATTCGGTCTTCACTTTCAAATCGAGTGGCTAGTACTTCGCCAAGTTGGCTAAGGTCATTTTCAATGGCATCAAGGTCATCGGTCTCTTGATATTTATCGTTAAAGTCGAGAATGAACTCGGTGGTTTTATCGACCTTTTTATATAAGCCCCCAGCTTCTTTTAGGCCTTCTGTATCGTTTAGCTCTTGTCCTTCTTTGACAAGTTGGTCGTAAATTTCGAAGTGGCCTGCACTAACGTAGTCAACGAGGATCTGGCATAGGGCTACAAGCTTGGTGCCGCATATGGTGTTGTCGATTTTCTCAACTTCTTCACTTAAGTTGCAGTAATCGATTAATAGCTGCTGTCTCTCTTCTAGCCAGCGGTCAATGATGTCGCTTACGCCGCCCCAGCGCTCTTGCGCATTTTTGCAATTCTCTAACATGTAATACCCACTATCTAATTGTTATTGTATTTTAGCGCTGCAATCGCCGTGCGTTAAAGCTTATTTTACATCGGCGGGTGTTCGCACTGTCCTTATTAATAAAAATAGTAGAAAAATCACCAAACCGACAAAGGCAACTAAGGTCCATCCTGGAATACTTAAACCTAAAAAGCTGAAATTGATGTCTGCACAATTACCGTCGCCTGTGAAGAGTAGGCTCAGAGCGTCAAATATAGGTCGTGTTTCAAACATATAACCTAAGCCAGGACCACAGTCGGGCACTTGGTCGGCTGGCAGGTTTTGGATCCAAACATGGCGAGCTGAAACGCAGCCGCCAATAAATGCAATAAGTGTCCCGAGGCCTTGAAAGCCAATTTCAATTTTGCGCCAGCGTTGGCTAATTAGAGCCAGTACGGCGGTAATACCAACGGCAATAATAAATATGCGTTGGCTAATGCAGAGTGGGCAGGGTTCCATGCCTAAGCCGTATTGAGCAAATAGGGCAATAATGATTGAACAAATACTAAAGGCGATAATAAGTAGGTAGCCGACTTTGTTCGATGGAAGCGGAAGTGAGTTCAACATATTGTCATCCTAAAAGCTGCGTAAGCGCCCCACGATAGGGCAAAGCTATAGCGAACTCAAGCCTATCTTTTTAGGTCTATGGCGCAGTACCCATTGTGACGTATGGCTTGGTCTAGTCTATGCTTTGACGATATAAGGGGGAGATGAAATGACTTTGATAAACAGCAAAAACACGGCAATCTTTGCTCTGTTGTTGGCAATGTTTGTATCTGCTTTTGTAGTAGCTGAAGATGAAGAGGCGCAAGAGCAGGGAGATGAAACTGTTGAGGGCGAAGAGCAGGCAGCCTCACCAGCAATTTATATCCCCTTAAAACCTGAGTTTGTTGTTAACTATGGCGGTAAAGGTCGGCTTAAATATTTAAAAACTGGGGTAACTATTCGTTTAGCAAATTCAGATGCGGCTAATTCCGTGCGGCATCATCTACCTTTTATTCGCAATAACCTTGTGATGATTTTTGCGGCTCAAACGGACGAGACATTAGAAAGCCAAGATGGGCGTGAAGCGATGCGTGATACTGCTTTGGCTAATATTCGCAGCTTGCTTGAGGCCGAGGATGGGCTCGACCCTGAGCAAGTGGTTGATGTTTTATTTAATCGTCTTACTTGGCACTAGGTGCTTTGTTTGATTAGGACAAAAGCTTCTCGTACTGTTTGTAGTAATCAGCAAGAAAGGCACTGAACTCCCCTTTGCTTTTTCGTTCCAGTTTGGCCTGTGCTGCATGGCTGTCATTTGCCATGGTGTTAAAGCGTGCCGCTTGGCCTTCGCATAAGGCTCGAGATTCGAGCTCAGCTAAATTGTGTCGGCTTTGCTCTAAGCCCAATTCGATAAAGCTTAAACCGCCTTGTAGCTTGGAGAGAAGTTTGGCAGAAGGGCTTAAAGAGAGGTCTTCAATAACCGCTCGTTGAGATTTTAAAGCGCTTGCAAAATCGTGGCTCTCATTTGCTTGGTCAAGTAGCTCTGCTGCAGGCTGCATAGCTTGAATTAAGGCTAGGGCCCACTCTTTAGCGTCTATATTACCTGCTTCTGGGTGCTTAAGTTTGAGTCCTGGTTTGCGACCTTCATTCACGATCTTGCTGTGATTTTCTGAGATTAGGCGTGTTTCTTCTAGGCTTGACTCGGGGCTGTCAGCAAGTGCACACCAAAGCAAAAAGGTATCGATAAAAGCACTTTGTTCAGGGGTGATGCCTAAGGGCTCAAAAGGGTCTACGTCTAGGCAGCGAACTTCTATATATTCAACCCCGCGACGGTGTAGAGCAGTCAGGGCGGTCTCCCCTGGTTTGGCGCTTCGCTTGGGGCGAATAGAGCTGTAAAACTCGTTTTCGATTTGCAGCAAGCCTTGGCTCAGTTGTTGGTATTCGCCGCTGCTTTCTTGTATCGGTAGATCTTTATAAGCCGAATGCGGTTTAAGAATTGCCTGAGTGAGAGTCTCGATATAGGTGTTCTTTTTGTTGTAGCAAACGAATAATTCGTCTTGAGCGCTACTTTGATAGCCAAGATCACCCATGCGCAGAGAGGTTGCCCAAGGGCGATAGAGACTTTGGCCGTCGTTCAGAGCATCAAGTGTGTGCTGCCGGCCGGCAGCAAAGCTGTTGTCCATAGCTGGTGAGGCGCCAAATAAAAGCACTAATAACCAGTAGTGGCGACGAAAGTTGCGTATCAAAGAGAAGTAGCGCTGGTCGCGGTAGCGATCTAAGCGCAGAGAACTGTTTTCTTTGTTGTGAAAGTGGGCCCAAAAGGCAGGCGGCAATGAAAAATTGTAATGCAGTCCCGCCACTGTTTGCATGCTTCGACCGTAGCGCTGGCCAAGACCAAGGCGGTAGATGGTTTTCATCATGCCGTTGTGGCTGTCACCGTAGTGGGCTACGGGAATATCACTTTCATTGGGGAGCGCGCAGGGCATGCTCATAGCCCAAAGTAGTTCGTTACTAAACTGCTGCAGAGTAAAGCATTGGATGTGACCTAATTTCTCGAATAGCTCATCGCGTCTATGGCTTGGGGGAGTAATAAATTCGAGTAATGACTCGCTGAAGTCGGTCGTGATTAGTGGGTGGCATAAGGCTGAGCCTAGCTCCTTGGGGTGGGGGCTTAGGCTTAAGCTCCCGTCAGGTTTTACACGCAGCGCTTCGCGTTCAACGCCCCGTAAAATACCATTAAGTAAGGCGTGATTACTGCGTTCAGCAAGTTCAGTGGGGAAGTTTTGAATATCAAACATTTATAGCTCCTGTTTTTCTAGCTGAAAATCAGGAATGCTTGTTTGTTCCGGTTTAGCTTCAGGCTGGGGCTCGGATTTATTTTCGTTTTGGTATGAACTTTCTGGTTCACTCTCAATCTCAGAAGCTTTGGGCAAAAAGCTTTCGCCATCTATCTCTAGGCGACCATTACTGCCTTGGCTTGCTGCAACTACACGGATGCGTAAATCGGGGTTCTTAACGGTTAGCTCAACTTTTTCGTTGATAGCTTCGTCTTTATGGCTGCTGCGATAGAGTGTTTTTGAATCACCGCCGGCAATCCATTCATGGCTTTTATTAAGGTATTGCTGATGCTGATTGCGAAGGATGTAAACGGCATTATCCATCTAGGCGCTGTCCTCTGAGGGCTAAAATGAGGTGATTGTGCTGTTGTGTCTTGAGCGGCAAGCTTACCCTCCCCGATAGGGATGGCAAGACTTGTTCGCTTCTATTGTTGTTAGTAAGCCTAATTTCAAGTCTGAAATGTCGATTAATCTGCACTTAAGCACGTTATCAGGCATAGGCAGGCCTTAGTACAGAGGTTACACTAGTCGGCTCAATAATAAGGGTCGCTTGTCCGAATTAGACTAGTAGGTCTGGCGAGCAAGATTCATGATAGGAATTGGTAGATGACTGCACAGGCAGTTTTAACAAGCGTTGAGCAACAGGTTCAACAGCTGCTAATACGCTTAAAGGCCTTGCCGGTCGCATATTGGCGCGTGTTGGTGATTGTCTTGACTCTTTTATGGCTTTGTCACAGCGCAGCTCGGTTATTTTGGTTGATCTTTCCCGCGCCTGATTTGATGGCGCCCCCCTCAATAGCAGTGGCTCCCACTTCGGATGGTGCAGCACCAACAGGTCAGCGTGTTGATCTTAGTGCTCTGCAGGAGCAAGAGCTCTTTGGTGAGGCTGAAGAGCTTGCAAGTACTGCAGGGGCGCAGAGTAATACTGTCATTGAACCAGTTATTGGCGATAATGTTGGCAAAACGAAGCTTAATTTGAAGCTGGTTGGTGTTATTGCTAGTTCTGACCCTAAGCTATCCTCGGCTATTATTGCTAATGGTTCGAAGCAGGACATTTATCAGCCCGGCGAGAAGATCCCCGTTGGTAACAATGTTAGTTTGGCAAAAGTGCAGCATGATCGTGTTATCTTAGATAACAATGGCAACTATGAAGCGTTGTGGCTTTACTCCGACGAAGATTTAGCCTTGAAGGCTCATTACACCCCGTCACAAGAGAATAAAGCACCAGCTATCGACCCCAATACATCAATGCGCTCGGCGCCTCCGCCAGATTACTCAAGTAAAATTAAGCCGTCTCAGGTACCAGAAAAGATTAGTGATGTGGTGCGCTTTAGTGTGCATCGTGAAGAAGGAAAGATGGCTGGTTTTCGGATCCGCCCGGGTAAAGATAGACAACTTTTTGAGCAGCTTGGCTTACAAGCCAATGACGTGGTGACATCAGTAAATGGTATCCCCATCGATAATGCTCAGGCGATTCGCGATAATTACCAGCAGCTAAAAAGCGCAACAAGCGCCGATTTGGAAATTAAGCGCGGTGAAGAGATTCTGTACGTTAACGTCAGCCTAGATACAACAAGCGAGTAAGTAGTGTTCTTAACAAAAATAAAACCTTTCGTTCTTACGCTGGCACTGCTGCCTCTCGCTGCCGCACCAATAGCAAATGAGCAGCAGCACGAGCCGACTTACACTATTGGTTCAAATGAACTGGATGTTGTTAAATTTATCCAGACGGTTGCTGCGGCAACAGGGAAGACCATTGTTCTTGATCCTGCCGTTAAAGGTAAGGTTCGCATCATGACCAACGATAATCCAATGACCAAGGATGAGCTCTATGAGCTTTTCCGCTCGGCGTTGGAATTGTCAAACTTTGCGATTGTTGAAGTGGGTGATGTCACTAAGGTTATCCCCATTAAAGAAGCTCGTACTTCTCCTGTTGGGGATGCAGAGCCAAGCAGTGGCTTGCATGAAATTGTTACCGATGTGATTCCTGCAAAAAATATCAGTGCCGCCAAGTTACTTGCGGCCTTGCGACCTATGGTGAGTACAAACGGTAATTTGACCCATCATGATGGGTCAAACAGCATTATTATTACCGACACCAAAGCAAACATCGATCGTGTTCGCCGTGTCATCGATAAGATTGATACGGCAGCTTTGCCTACAACAGAAGTCATTCGCCTGAAGTACAGTGAGGCTGATGCCATGGTGCAGACGCTGACCAAGCTTGAGGGCACCGATAAGCAAGCATCTGGCTTGAGCAATAAAATGACGATGGTGGCTGATAAACGCAATAACGCCATTATTGTTGCTGGTGAAGATGTTCAGCGTGCACGTATTAAAGAATTGATTCGTCGTTTAGATAGACCCGCTGCACAAACCGGTAATGTCCGGGTTATTTATCTGGAGTATGCAGAAGCTAAAACGGTTGCAGAAACCTTAACTAAGGTCGCTCAGAACATTGCCAAGCTAACTCCTGGTGGCGGTGAAGGTAAGTCGGGTTCTGCCGTTGCAACGGTAGAGGCGGATGAAGATACCAACGCACTTTTGATTACAGCAGAAGGCGATACCCTTAATAGCTTATTGGCTGTTGTAGAGCGTTTGGATATTCGCCGTGCTCAAGTCTTGGTTGAAGCGATTATTGTACAGTTGAACATCACCGATGACCGTGAGCTTGGAATGGAATGGCTATTTAGTGACCCTTCAAGTGGTATCGTTGGAGCCGGGCCTCAAGGTGGTGGCGTTGGTAGTGGATTAGCTCAAGGGATTATTACAGGCACAACTGAATCTATTGGTCAGGGCATCGCATCTGTGGGGGCTGGCTCTGCATTGGGTTTGGCAGGTACGACTGGCAGCGGTAATTTCTTAGCTTTACTCAAAGCATTAGACAGCTCGTCTAATGCCAACATCCTCTCTACGCCAACCCTGTTAACGATGGATAACAGTGAAGCTGAAATCAGTATTGGTGAAGAGGTGCCTTTTGCTACGGGTTCTTATACCAGCAGTACCGGTAATGTGGGTAACCCGTTTACAACCTTTCAGCGTGAAAACGTAGGTATCATGCTTAAAATCACCCCACAAATTAATGAGGGTGACAAGGTTCTTTTAGATATCGAACAAGAAGTGTCGGATGTTGATGATGCCCCTGCTGCAAACGGCGGTATTATCACTAAGCAAAGTAAAATTAATACTCAGATCATGGCTCAAGACGGTGAAATCATTGTCTTAGGTGGTTTGATGCAAGAAGAAGCGGATGAGAATCAGACTCAGGTGCCTATTTTGGGCTCAATTCCGATCTTGGGTAACTTATTTAAGTATCAAGAAACCAAAATTGCCAAGAAAAACTTGATGGTTTTTATTCGTGCCGAGATTGTGCGTGAAGATGAAGTGTTGGATCTTTATACCGCTGAAAAGTATGAAAAGATTCGAGAGTTACAGTTAGAGCAGCGTCAGCAAGGCCTGGCTCTTATGTCGGATGAGCATATTCCGGTATTGCCTCCTGCTACCTCTAAAGAGCTGAACCCAGAAAGTGATGCTCAAGCGCTTGAAGAGCTAAAAAAAGCAGAAGAGCAAAATAAAGAGCAGGGTGAGCAGAAGTGAGTGAGGAAGAAGCGCTAAGCCATACTAGGCTACCGTTTTCATTTGCTTCAACTCATGGCGTGATGGTTGAAGAGGGGCGGGTATTACACAAAGCCGATGTGAGTGCTCAAACCTTAATTGAGTTAAGGCGCTCTATTGGCCGCAGTTTTGAAATGGAAGTTCTACAAGATGATGTGTTTCAAAGCCGCCTGACCAAACTCTATCAAAGCAGCGATGGTGAAGCTCAACAAGCCGTTGATGACATGGGTGATGAGCTGGATCTCACTCAGTTGGCTGACGATCTTGATGATGGAGAGTTGTTAAGTGGCGACGATGACGCACCTGTTATTCGTCTTATCAATGCCATTATCAGTCAGGCTATTCAAGAAAAAGCCTCAGATATTCACGTTGAATCTTTTGAAGATCGTGTCTCGGTGCGTTTTCGTACCGATGGTGTATTGGCTGAAGTCTTGAGCCCAAAACCGCAACTTGCGCCTTTATTGGTGAGTCGTTTGAAGGTAATGGCTCGTTTGGATATTGCTGAAAAACGCGTGCCGCAAGATGGACGTATTTCAGTAAAGATTGCCGGTCATGCGGTTGATATTCGTGTTTCTACAATTCCGTCTGCTCATGGCGAACGAGTGGTATTGCGAGTTCTCGATCAAGCTTCTGGCCAGCTAGGTTTGGCTCAGTTGAGTATGCCGTCAGAGGTTCAGAAGAATTTCGAATCTGCTCTCATTAAGCCGCACGGCATTATCTTGGTAACAGGCCCAACAGGTTCAGGTAAAACCACCTCACTTTATGCTGGTTTGAGCCATCTAAATACGCCTGAGCGAAATATTCTTACCGTCGAAGACCCGATTGAGTACCTATTGCCGGGTATTGGTCAGACTCAGGTAAATACCAAGGTGGATATGACCTTTGCACGCGGCTTACGTGCAATTTTACGTCAGGATCCCGATGTTGTGATGATCGGTGAGATCCGTGATACAGAGACGGCTTCTATTGCCGTACAGGCTTCATTAACGGGCCACTTGGTATTGTCCACCTTGCATACCAATACTGCTATTGGCGCTGTAACGCGCTTGCAGGACATGGGGGTGGAACCTTTCCTTCTTAGCTCCAGTCTTGAAGCACTGATGGCGCAGCGCTTGGTGCGCTTGTTGTGTAATAACTGCAAAAAAGAGCATGATTCTACTGAGAGCGAGCAAGTACGTCTAAATATTCCACCTGGATCTAAGGTTTTCCATGCCGAGGGCTGCGATAAATGTCATCACAGTGGTTATCGTGGGCGTACGGGTATTTATGAATTGATTCCAGTCGATGACTCCTTGCGCTTGCTTATTCATGAAGGTGCGGGCGAGCAAGAAATGGTGGCGTACTCACGCAAACATAGCCGCAGTATTTTTGATGACGGTCGAGATAAGGTTTTGCAAGGCATTACCAGCGTTGAAGAAGTATTGCGCGTAACTGCGATGTCTTAGGGGATAAACCGTGCCTGCCTATAGTTATCAAGCCCTTGATGCCAAGGGTAAAAAAGTTAAAGGTGTTATCGAAGGCGACAGCGAGCGACAGGTTCGCGGTTTGTTGCGTGGTCGAGATTTAAAACCGCTCGACGTTAAAACAGTTAAAGCAAAAGCGGCTGCCCAAGGCTCTTCCCAGGGGCCTTTTACTTTGGGCGGCCCGCGTATGAATACCCGTGAGCTATCCCTATTTACACGTCAGTTGGCTTCACTGGTCTTAAGTGGCTTGCCTTTAGATGAGGTGCTTGCGGCTGCAGCCAAGCAAACTCGTAAGCCGGTAGTTAAAAGTATCATCTTGCAGGTTCGCTCTCGAGTCGTTGAAGGCTTGAGTTTGGCTCAAGCGATGGCCGAGCTACCTAAGGTGTTTGACAACTTATACCGAGCGATGATTAAGGCAGGTGAGAGCTCTGGTTATTTAGGCCCTGTACTTGAGCAGTTGGCAGAATATACCGAGCGCAGTCAGGAGACCTCACACAAAATTAAATCAGCCATGATTTACCCGATAGTTATGGTGTGTGTGTCTGTGATTATCGTGTCAATTTTGATGGTAAAAGTGGTGCCTCAATTAGTTGGTATGTTTGAGAGTAACAGCCGTGAATTACCTGGTATTACTGCGTTTTTAATTGGTTTAAGTGACTTTTTGGTTGCTTATGGTGTTTTTGTATTGATGGCCTTTACCGCGTTAATTGCGGTATTGCAGTGGTTGCTTAAGGACCCTAAGCGCAAGCGTGTATGGCACAAGATGCAACTCAAACTTCCTCTATTTGGTGGTTTCATTCTTCAGTCTGAAACGGCACGTTATTCAAGTACTCTAGGTTTGTTGGCACAAAGTGGTGTGCCCTTATTGGAGGCCTTAAAAATTGCATCACAAGTTCTTAATAACCTGACACTTAAAGAAGCCAGTGTGCAGGTAGCGGTGATGGTGCAAGAGGGTGCAAGTTTAAGTAAGGCTTTGGATCAAGTTGACGTTTTCCCTCCATTATTAGTGCAAATGGCCGCTTCTGGTGAGGCTAACGGTAAATTATCAGAGCAATTACTGTATGCGGCACGGAACCAAGAGCGTGAACTTGAGTTCTCAGTAAATGCGGCGATGAGTTTGATGGAGCCGGCAATGATCTTATTTATGGCGGGAATGGTTGGTTTTATTGTTATGGCCATCTTGCTTCCAATTTTCGAAATGAACGATTTGGCTGGTATTTAGCCTAAATAATAAAGGAAACATGTATGCAATCTAAGCACAAGGGCTTCAGCCTTATCGAAATCATGGTGGTGTTGGTTATTATTGGAATGCTCGCAACTATGGTAGGCCCCAAAGTATTTGGTGTTCTCAGTAAAGGTTATGAAGCGCGAATTACCAGTGATTTTGCGACGATGAAGACCGCACTAACCGCTTATAAAATTGAAAACTTTGTTTTTCCAAGTACTGAACAAGGTTTGGAAGCATTGGTCAGTGAGCCTCAAATTGAGCCTCGCCCTAAAAGCTGGTCGGGCTATTTAGACAAGCTGCCTGTTGATCCGTGGAAAACACCTTATCAGTATGTGAGCCCAGGTGACGGTGTTCCTTTTGATATCTATACCCTAGGTGCAGATGGTGTGCGTGGCGGTGAAGATGAAAATGCTGATATCAGTATTTGGGACGAGGCGCTTTAAGCCTCCCTACTCTTATGCGTGAACCACGTTGCCAAAGCAGTTCAGGTTTTACCCTGTTAGAAATCATGGCCGTGGTGCTCATACTAGGCCTGATGGCCACTGGGGCTGTGGTCATTTTTTCGAGTGGGGGCCCAAAAAAAGATTTCTATGGTGAAATAGAGAAATTCACCGCCATCTCTCATCAAGTGAGCGACTTTGCCATTGTTACGGGTGAGCCCATGGGCTTGGTGCTTACGCCCCCATTGTGGTCATCTCAGAGCATGGAAGATCCAAAGTGGTCTTACACCTGGAAGCGTTTTGTTGAGGCGCCCGTAAGTGGTGGTGCTAGCCAGCCAAACTGGGAAGACCTAGAAGGCTTTGAGCCTGTGGTTATGCACAAAGACATAGAGCTGCAAGTCTATCTCGATGCGGACCTATGGGAGTGGCAAGATACCCCGCCAAGTGATCTCCCTATTTTTATTATCTCTCCGAGTGGCGAAGCCGAGCCTTTTGAGTTCGAAATAGAGTTTGCCCATCGCCAAGATTTATTTGAAGCTCAGCACATAGAATTTCATAAAAGTGGTCGCCTGCAATGGCGTGAGGCTTGGGAAGATAAGCAAGCTTTAAAGGAGCAGTTTGAATGATGCTTCGCTCTGTCATTGCTTCAGGTAAGAGGGGCTTTGCTCTAATAGAAATCATGGTCGCGATCACCATTGTTGGTTTGGCTTTGCCCGCTCTTTTGGTGCGCGTAGCTGGCATTGGTGAAAATGTGATTTTTATGGAAGAGCGCACAATGGCTTATTGGGTTGCTGAAAATAAAATGCAGGAGCTCATTATTGATCAGCAGTTAAGTGGTGGTGTCAGCTCATTAAGAAAAGATCAGGGCACGCTCGACTATGACAGTCGCAAGTGGTTCTGGGCCTATGAGCTTACAGAGCGTGATGTTGATAAAAGACTTATTCCGCCCAATGCCAAAATGTATAGCGCTGAAGTGACGGTGGGGCTTGAACAAGATAAACCTATGGCGACCTTAACGGGGTTTCTTACTGATGCCAATTAAACAGCGCGGAATGACTCTTATTGAGTTGTTGATTGCGGCAACCATGCTCGCTTCTATTTTGGTGGTGGTCGAGCGCTCCATCACGGCTGCCAATAGAACCGCGGAAATTAGCGCTAAGCGTGTACAAAATATGCGCGATATGGATAGGGCTTGGTTATTACTGGAAACGGATTTGCGTAATGCGATTGGCAAGGCGCATCAGGGCTCGTTTAGTGGGCTTATGCCTGCAATGCGTATAGACCCTAGTGAAGAACGTTTGTTGATGTTTTTACGTGGTGGCCAGCGTAATCCATTGTTTTTGCCCCGTACTGAGTTATTGCGAGTTGCTTATCGTGTAGAGGATGGCACATTGTGGCGTGACTCTTGGGTGAACCCTTATAGCGAAGACGAAGAGCAGGCTCGGCCTCAACAACTTTTGGAAGGCGTTGAAGAGTTTGAAGTTTTAGCTTTACCAAGGGCTCCGCAAGGGCGTTCGGTAGCGGGAGGGCCTTGGTTGGACAGCTGGCCTGAAGGTGATTCAGCCGCAGCTAGTTTACCTCTGGCTCTTGAAATCACTTTGCGTTTAGAGGGGGAGCGAGAGCTCAAGCGCTTAATTTCCCTTGTATCTGAGACCTAAGTAGCGACTATGAATACAAGTAGAAGCTTAAAGAATATGCAAGGTATGGCCGGCATGGGCATTCTTGCGGCACTGATGGTGGTTTCAGTAGTGACGGTGATTGCCGTTAAGCAAAGCTGGCAAAATGAGTTAGACATGCTGCGCAGTGGCCATCGTTGGGCGGGTATGCAAGCTGATGCTTATATTCGTGGTGCTGAACAGTTAGCGGTATTGGTGCTTGAAAAAGACAAGCAGACCAATAAATTCGATAGCATTCACGATCAAGAAAAAGAGTTCTGGAATACACCAATTGAATCCCCAACTGATGTCGGCGCATTAAGAATCGCAGTGACAGATTTACAGGGTCGTATAAATCTAAATGCGCTTGGCACACCCGATCAAAAAGACCCTGATGGCAAGCATTTGGGGAGCGCTTTGAAATACTCCGAGCAGCAGCGGCGTTTTATACGTTTCTTGCAAACTATTCCTCTCGATGACGATGGCACTGTTATGGATGTCAGCACTGCTGAAGGTATATTGGACGCAGTTAGAGATTGGGTCGATGCGGATAGCAATGTAAGTGGTTTTGCTGGTGCAGAGGCCGATTATTACTCAGGTTTAGAGGTGCCTATTAGTATTTCCAACGGCCCTATGACCTCAACCAGTGAGTTATTACACATTAAAGGCATGACGCCGCGCTTATTTATGGGCTTGAGGCCTTATGTCAATGTATTACCGGCGACAGCCGAGTTGAATATCAATACGATGGATCAGGTGTTAACGCGTGGTTTTGGTGGGCCTAATGATTTACAGCCTTTAGATGAAACCCTTGCAGGTGATTTTTACTCCGATATAGCATCTTCTGCCATAGAAAAAAGCGCAGATATTCAAACGATTCCATGGATTGAAGCCAATTATCCTCCAAGTCAAAACAGCCAAACTGGAATGGATTTAAGTGGCCTAACTGTCTCAAGTACGTGGTTTGAGGCAGATATAACCGTGAGTGTTGGTGATCATGTACGCTCAGGGCGAGCACTAATTGATAGAAATGGAAACAAAGTCCAAGTTGTGCGTAGATCTGACAGCCCTTTTTAGTCAGAACAGCGTAAACTAAGCAGCTCAGAATAGAACCAGCAAAACAAGAACAATAGATATTGTCATGCAGAATCAATTAATAGCACGAGAACTTGGAGAGGGTTTGTGGCAATGGCTACAGCCCAAGGTTGACTCAACCGATATCGAGCCAGAGTTGCTAAGCGGCGATAGTGAAGCCTTAGCCCTTAGCCTGCCCTCATCGACGACTCAAGTAAATCTCATCATGCGCGGTCAGCGTGTTGTGGCAACTCGGGTGCAGTTAGATGCCAAGCAGCGTCGCCATGCCGCTAAGCTTATTCCCTATGAGCTTGAAGAGGAGCTAAGCTCTTCGGTTGACGATCTGCATTTTTCTTTTTTGCCCGACAAAGATGACAACGTTGCCGTCTTATATGCTGATATTGAGAATTGCCAGCGTAGTTTTAAGGAGCTCGGTGAGCAGGGCTGTGATGTTCGCAGTGCTTTACCAGATTATTTATTACTCGAGCGCCCTGAGAGCGGCATTACCTTATTGCTGGATGAAAACGGCCTCTGTGCTCGTCTAAGTGAGCACTGGGGTTTTACCATTGAACAAGAGCTAGCCCCTTTAGTTTTATCTCGTTTAGCAGAACACAGTGCGTATTCTGAGCAAGCGCCCGAACAAATACGTTTGATTGCTAAAGATGAAGAGTCACTTGAGCAGTTGCGCTCGCATTTACCCGACACTTGGGGTGACATTGAGCAAGACGCTGTCATCGGTGATTATTGGTCTTGCTTAGATCTCTCGGGCACAAATTCAGCATTGAATTTACGTCGTGGTGCCCTTGCGCGAAGCTTGCCGTATCAGCGTTGGTGGAGTATCTGGAAAAAGCCAAGTATTGTTTTTGCGGCTGTCTTTGCTTTTACCTTATTAGTCAATTTTGTTGCTTATTTTTCGGCTTCGAGTGAGGCGGATGCACTGCGTGAGAAGATTAATGCGGTGTATTTAGACGCTGTTCCCAATGGTCGTCTTGGTGACGTTGAGCGTATGCTTGAAAGCAAACTTTCAAATGTTAAAAAAGTATCAACTGATCCCAGTAATTTTGTCTTTTTAATTGATAAAGTAAGTTCAGTGGTTTCCACAGATAAAGATGCCGAAATTTCAAGCTTAAGTTACAACGGTGATCAGCGTGTGTTGCAGTTGACCATCGATTTTGCCTCTTTAGATAAGTTAAGTGAATTTAGAACAAAGTTAACGGAGCGTGGTGTACATAGTGATTCACCACGCACAACATCTATTGGCAGCCGTTATCAGGCTCGTATGAAGTTGCGGGAGCTATAAAAATGGATGGATTGAAACAGTGGTGGCAAGAGGCTTCTACTCGTGATCAACTGGCTGTATTAGCACTGGCTTTTTGTGCGCTGCTTTACGCTTTATTTAACTATGTACTTGCGCCAGTGCAGGATATGGCTGATCACCAAGAGTTACGAGTTGAAGCTCAGCAAGCAGCTTTAGGTCGTGTTAGTGCACTTGCTGCACAGTGGAAAAGCCGTAAGACAAGCAGTGACTTTGCAAATGTCAGTGCTAATGTTGAGCGCAGTGTGCAAGCGAGTTTTGCAAAGCACGGTGTGCGCCCCTCGGGTTTTGATGCAAGTGGTCGTAGTGGTATTCGTGTGCGTTTTGACAGTGTTGAATACAATAAAATGCTGGCTTGGTTGTATGAGCTCGAAATTGATCAGGGCTTAAAAATGAAAGATATTAATATCGCTTCTAGCAGTGATGTTGGTCGTGTTTCCGCCAGTGTTTTGATTCAGAAAAATTAGTGCAGATTATTATTCAATGAAAACTAAAAAAATATTTAAGCTGCCTATAGCGTTATTTTTGTTTCTCTACTTTTTGTATTTACTGGTCTCCAGTGCGCCGGCTGCTTGGGCTGCTTGGGCTGCGCATAAAGCAGTGCCATCACTGTGGCTGAATAATGTTGAAGGTACCCTGTGGAGTGGTCGGGCAAAATTGGCTCAAATTGATATGGGAGCAGAGAGTTTGGCCTTGGGAGAGTTGCGTTGGGAGCTAAGCCCTTGGACTTTACTCATAGCAAAGCCATGTATGAAGTTTGAAACGCTCTTGCCAAATCAGCAAATTAGCGGCTCTTTTTGCCAGAGTGTTTTTGGTCAAAGCACTCTTTCTGATTTTAATGCTGATCTCCCTGTAGAAAATTTAAGTTCCATCTTGCCGGTACAGGCACTGGGCCCAATATCTTTGCAGGTGCTCGAGGCAAGTTTTGATGGTGACGCACGAATTGAATCCTTAGATGCGCGTTTAAGTTGGCAGCAGGCTAGAGTGCATAACGGCGATAAGTGGATGAGTCTTGGTAGTTTTGCGGCCAAGGCTAAGGCCGATGAGCAAGGTGGTGTGCAGGCCGACGTATTTGATTTGGATGGACCCTATAAAAGCGCACTTGTTGCTCGTTGGTCAGCAGGGCAGGCCTGGGTTGTTGATGGCACGATTACTCCGCAAGAGGGTGCCGATGAACTGGTTGTTCAGGGGCTGCAGTTACTTGGTGAGGATCTAGGTGACGGAAGCTACAGGGTTCAGTGGCCTTAAAATGCCTCGGCTTTATGGGCAGGCTTTATTCATAGCTGTCTTGGCTCTATGTCCTTTGTTGGTTCAGGCTGATTGGTATAGCGAGACTCAGGGCATTATGGGTACTGAGGTCTCGGTGACACTGTGGCACACCGATCAAGCTAAGGCTGAATCCGCAATAGCCGCTGTTATGGTTGAGATGCGTCGTATAGATGAGGCGCTCTCACCTTATAAAAGCAGCAGCGAGCTTTCTAAAATAAATCAACATGCCTCTAAATCAGCGCAAAAGCTCAGTCCTGAGCTGGCCTTGCTGTTGGATAAAAGCTTGTATTTTAGTCGAATCAGTAACGGAGCTTTTGATATTAGCTTCGCTTCCTTGGCGCAGTTCTACGATTATCGCGCCGGTATCAAGCCGAATAAAAAGCAGATTCAAGAATTTAAAAAGCTTATTAATTACAGTCTGTTAGATTTTAATAAACAGGCGCAAACCCTGTTCTACAAAAGCCCTAAGCTTAAGATCGACCTCGGTGGCATTGCTAAAGGTTATGCCGTTGACCGAGGAATTCAGGTTTTGAAAGAGGTTGGCATAAAGCATGCCTCTATAAGTGCCGGCGGTGATAGCTATCTTTTAGGTGATCGGCGTGGAAGGCCTTGGATTGTTGGTATTAAGCATCCTAGGCAAGCCGAAGGTAAGAATAAGGCCGTAATACGTCTCCCCCTAGAGGATACGGCAATATCTACCTCGGGTGATTATGAGCGCTACTTTATAGACGAGCAAAGTGGCGAACGTATTCATCATATTATTGATCCTAAAACAGGGCGTAGTGCCAGTGATGTCATCTCTGTGACTGTACTTGGGCCACAGGGCGTGGATGCTGACCCTTTATCTACAACCTTATTTATTCTGGGTGTTGAACAAGCCTTACAGCTTGTTAATCGTTTGCCAGGTTTTGATGCAGTCATCATCGATGCCGACGGTGTAGTTCATTACAGCGAGGATTTGGCCGCCGAATAAATGAATACTGTGGCATGGCTCACACGCTATTAGGCTACTAGGGTATAAACTAATAAGGACTTGCTCTGCGAGCAGTGCTAGCATATTTATATTACGGAGAGTGAGTTTGAGTCATAAACCTTGTCAAAATTTGTCTATTTTGGCCTTTATTGTCAGTTTTCTTTTGTCTGGTCTTGTCTTTGCTCAAGAGCCTATAGAGCAAAAGCCTGTTTTGGCAGAAGAGGTTGAAAGCTTAAAGAAAGCGGCATTACGTTTAAATCGTGATCTGCTTATTTTAGAAGAAGAGCTGCTCTTCCCTGATAGTACTCAAGTTGCTGTGTTTGTCTCTTTGGATGTCGGAAAGTTTTTTCGTTTTGACGCGATTAAATTAAAAATTGATGACAAGCTTGTGGCCAGCCACCTTTACACTGATCGTCAGAATTCTGCTTTGGCGCGTGGTGGTATTCAGCGTCTGTATATTGGCAATATCAAACAAGGTGAGCATGAACTCACCGCCATCTTTACAGGTATAGGACCTGACAATCGAGAATATAAGCGTGGCGCCACCATGACCTTAACTAAAGGTGAAGACGCTAAGATGATTGAAATCCGTGTGCTAGATGCAACAAGTAATATGCAGCCGAAGTTTGATTTTAAAGAATGGGAACTTTAATTTCTCGCTCTGCTGCGGCGCTTGGTTTAAGTGTTCTGGTTTGCGCGGCTCCGTCCTTTTCTGCTGATAAAGAGCTTACTGCAGTTGCTGATCTGCGTTACGGCTCGGCTTTATATCACTACCATCTTGATGAATACATGGAGGCTCTGTCTGAACTGCTTGTAGCTCAAAAGCAGGGTGGTATTGCTGGGCATGGAGATAATCCCGCGTTAATGGAAGCGGGTTTAGCTTTAGGCTATAAAATGGAACGCCGAGCTAGCGAAATATTTAAGCAAATATTAGAAGATAATCGCTCTTCCAGTGTTCGTGATGCCGCATGGTTTTATTTGGCTAAAATTCGCTATGGTCACGGTGAGTGGCTTAGAGCGTCTGAAGCGTTGAGCCATATTAGTGAAAAGCCCGATGCTGCTTTGCTTTCAGAAATCATTCCATTAAAAATTAACCTTTATATTAAGCAGAATAAGTTAACTAGTGCGCTGATTTTATATGATCAGGAAGATTTGAGTCCACATTGGCGAGCTTATCTTACTTTTAATATTGGTTCTGCATATGCAAGGAAAAAGCAATATAAAGAAGCTGTTCGTTACTTTGATTACCTCGCTCAAGATCTCTTTGATGATGAAGAGTATAAAGTGTTGCATGATAAGGCGATGGCTGCTGCCGGTTTTAGCTACTTATTCTTAGAAGATTATGAGATTTCTAAAGCAAAGTTTTCTCGTGTTAGATCGAATAGCGTATTAGCCAATCGAGCCATGTTAGGTTATAGCTGGGCGGCAATTGAGTTGGGTGACTTTGATGATGCCAAGCGTGTTCTAAGGCATCTTGGTAATAGCCCCTTAAATGATGAAAATAAGCAAGAGGCCTTACTTGCTTTGCCTTATGCCTATGAGCAAATGGGTGACTTAGCGCCAGCGTTAAAAGCTTACCAAGGGGCGGCAGAAGAATATAAAAAAGAAATTAATGACATAGATAGCATTTATAGCCAGCTAGATAACAGTGAGTTATTGAGTGTATTAGATGTTCCTGTCAGCGAAGAACTTGACTGGCTGGATCTTGCAAATCAAAAAAGCCTATCTCCAAAGCTAAGTTATTTGGTATCGCTTTTTTCTCAAAATAACTTTCAATTGGCTGTTGAACAGCTTCAGGACCTTCTGTATCTCAATTCTGTAATGGATACTTGGCTTGAAAAAATTGCCTTTTATGAAGGTATGCTTGCCTATAGAGAAAATAGACGCTTGCAGAATGCCGATCAGGCGAGTGTGCAAAAGCAAGAGATTAAAAATCAAAACCTAAGTGAAGTATACCTGAATCTAAATAGCCAGCTGGATGATTTGGATAGTAAGCAAGATTACTTGGCGCTGACTAATGATGAAGAGAGAGCGCTATTGCAGCGTATAGAAAAATCTGAGCAACGTATTCATCGCTTAGAAGAAACAGATCCCTTTGTTGATGAGTATAAAGAGTCCTTGCGCCGATATAGGGGCTTATTATTGTGGCAAGCGAGTGAGCACTACAGTGATAGATACTGGTCAATTAAAAAGTCCTTGCTCAAAACTGAATCCACGGTAAGTAATATTAACGAGGTGGAGTCGAGGCTGGATGCTTTACAGAATGATACTGTTGATATTCAGCCATGGTATACACAGCTAGAACTCAGTCGTAATGAAATTCTGAGTCTGCAGGTTCGGCTTCAGTCTCTTATTCAGAGCTCAGAGTCAGAGTTGATTTCCCGTTTGAAAAATGAGCTTGCTGATAAAAGGGAAGGCCTCACAAATTATTTAGCCTTAAGCCGTTTAAGTATTGCTCGGCTACAAGATACTGCTCGTGAGCAGTCTCTACTGAATGAAATTGAGCAGAGCAAGCTGCAGAGTGAACAAAACAGCACTAATAAAAAAGCTAGCAGGACTAATCCTGAATTGCTAAAAGTGCCTAGCCTCTCTTTCCCGAATAAAGCCGATCAAGATACAGGCCAGCCAGCTGCAGTGCCGCTTAAAGAGGCTGCACAATGATTTTCTTTCTGAGAAAAATTTGTTGGTTAATTGGCTGCAGTTTATTACTGGTTCTTAGCTCGTGCTCTGTTCTTGATTCATCTGAGCCTAAGAGTTACAAAAATACAATTGCAGATTTACCTGCTTTGGATGAGCAAGAGATAGCGAATGAAACCGAGGCGTTACAGCCTTTGGAACCGGCAAGCTTAGATGAGATCGAACAAAGCTACCGTGCGGCTTTAGAAGTTGCTAATGACGATGAGCTTCGCCATCAAATTATTAGCCGTTTGGCTGATATTGAAATGGCTAAAAGTGAGGATGAGCATATTAATGCTGTCGAAGAGAAAACATTCTTTGACGATGCCGTACTTATGTACGAAGAGCTGCTGGTATTAAATCAGCAGCGGGCCGGACAAACCGGTGTTGATCAGCCTGAAAATACAGCTTTGAACGAGCGTATTCTTTATCAGCTTTCTAAAGCTTATGCTTTAGATGGACGTTTAGAAGAAAGTAACCAGACACTGGATCGTTTGGTGTCTGGTTATCCGGCTTCTCCGCTTGCTGCAGAAGCGGAGTTTCGTCAAGCTGAAAAAGCCTTTTCGGATTCGGATTATGAAACAGCTGAGGTTTTATATGGGCGTGTAGCTAATGCAGGAAAAGACACTCCTTTTTATACTAATTCCGTGTATATGCAAGGTTGGAGTCGCTTTAAGCGCAACCGTTACCGAGCCGCAATCGCACCATTTACAGAAGTGCTTGATCATTTGCTCGGTCAGAGTGATGACTGGCAAGCTTTGAGTAATAGCCAGAAAAATTTGGCTCAAGATACTTTACGGATATTAAGTATTTCCTTTTCATATTTAGATGGCACGGAAACTATTGCCGAAGTATATGGTGAGCAAGCTTTAGGTTCGCGCAGTTATGAGTACCTTATCTATGCTAATTTGGGTGAGTTGTATTATGAAAAAGAGCGTTATAGAGACAGTGCGGACTGTTTTTTAGCCTACGCTAAGCGTTTTCCTGCCAGCTCACACAGCCCCGCCTATGCTGTAAAAGCAATTTCTGTTTATGAACTAGGTGGTTTTCCAAGTTTAGTTTTGCCTGCAAAAGAGTCCTTTGTTGAAGCTTATGGTGTACGTGGCAGGTATTGGCCTGAAAGCGAGCAGCAGGATCAACTTAAGCCTTATTTGAAATTGTATTTAACCGAGCTTTCTAGTTATTACCACTCTAAAGCTCAGACTTTGGATCAGGTGTTAGTTGATTACAATAAAAATAAAGCGGCGGGTAAAAAACAAGGCAAAGAACCAGAAAGCAGTAAACCCAATTATATTAAAGCTGCCGATCTATATGCGCAGTTTACCCAGACTTTCCCTGAAGACCCTGCTCGTGCAGAAATGAGCTATTTACAAGGTGAAGCTTATTACTCCGCTGATGAGTTGGCGTTTGCAGTTACTAGTTATAAGCGTGTTGCTTATGATTATGTTGATGAAAAGTACGGGCCGGATGCTGCTTATAATGCCGTATTAATTTCTGATGAACTTGTTCAGCAAAGTCAATTAGCCATTAAAGATAAACAGGCTGATACAGAGGCGCTAAGCGCTCAATACGCGCAGTGGCAAGAAAACTATATCAGCAACGCTATAAGCTTTGCCGATTATTACCCTGCCGATGAGCGTTCGGTTGCGGTATTAACAAAAGCTGCGCAAGTACTTTATGAGCAGCAACAGAGGCAAAGAGCGATTGAAATCGCAAGCCGTTTAACTCAATGGCAGCCGCAGCAGAAGTTAGAGCTGCAAAAAACGGCTTGGTTGGTTCTAGCTAATAGTCAGTTTGAGCTAGGGCAATATGCTGAAGCAGAGTTGGCTTACAGGGCTCTATTGGCTCGTTTATCGGAAAACGATGAGCAAAGAGCCAATGTGCAAGAACGCATTGCGGCTTCTATGTATAAGCAGAGTGAGGAGCAGTTGGCTGCCGGAGAGTTTAATCCTGCAATTGATCGCTTATTGTTAATTCCTAGTGTTGCTCCTCACAGTGAAATAGCTCGTATTGCTCAGTACGATGCTGCGAATAAATTGATTGAAATTCAAGATTGGGCTAGAGCTGAGCAAGAGTTGGATCGCTTTAAGAGCAATTACCCTGATCATAAGTTAGCGAAAAACTTAGAGCCTAAACAGCTCCACATTTATGAGCAAACACAGCAGTGGGCTAAGGCGGCTGGTGTGCTTGCAATTATGGCGCTCAGTTCTGATCCCGAACAAAAACGTACTTCGGTTTATTTGGCTGCCGAGATGTATGAAAAGTCAGGTAATGATCGTAAAGCCATCGAGTATTATCGTCGTTACGCTCATGATTACGCTGATCCTTTTGATCTTGCTACAGAAGCTCGTTTTAAATTAACAGAGCTCTACGCTAAATTGGATGAGCAAGATAAGCGTGATTACTGGTTGAAGAAATTAATATCAGAAGATAAAAAAGCTGGCTCAAAGCGAACAGATCGCTCTCAGTATTTAGCTGCTATGGCGAGTGCTGAATTTGCTGACGATGCTTTTAAGCAGTTTGAATTGGTGAAGCTTACTTTGCCTATTAAGAAAAGCATGAAATCAAAGAAAAAAGCAATGGATAGCTGTTTGAAGAAGTATAAAGCTGTGCGTGCTTACGGTTTGGCTGCATTTACTAGTCAGGCAAATCACCGTATTGCAGAACTCTATGCGATTCTAGCTGAAGACTTGATTGATAGTGAGCGCCCTTCAGGTTTAGACGAGCTAGCCAGCGAGCAATATGAAATATTATTAGAGGAACAAGTATATCCGCTTGAAGAAAAAGCGATTGATATTTACAGCGCCAATACCACCCTTTCTCACAATGGTGTTTATGATGAATGGATTCAGGCATCCTTTGATTCGTTAGCAACTATATTACCGGCGCGTTACGGTAAAAAAGAACGCTATATAGGGGTAAGTGATGAACTTTAATAAGCTAATCACTATATGTTTAGCCGTCGCATTAATGGCTTCGTGTGCTACTCAGGATGCCAGCAAAGAGCTTGATGTCGAGCCGGATTCTGATGTTTTAATTGATACGTTTACCGCTATTGCCAAGCCTGAAAATCCAGAGGCTGTGTCTGCTCCTTCGTCTGTAAAGCGCGATTTTAAGGTGGTGAAAGAAGCAATGGTTGAAGGCAAGTGGGCTGAGGCGCAAGCAAGCTTACAGGCTATGCTTGTAGACCATCCGCAGCTAGCGGGTTTATATACTAACTTGGCTATTACTTATAGTGAGCAAGGTGAGTTAGGAGAAGCTGAAAAAGCATATAAACAAGCGTTGCTAGTGAATCCATATCAGTTCGATGCGTATAGTAATTTAGGTTTATTGTTGCGCCAGCAGGGTCGTTTTGATGAAGCTGAAAGTACATACCTTGAAGCACTGGCTTTGTGGCCTCATCATCAAGCATCTCTGATAAATCTTGGTGTTTTATATGATCTGTATATGGGCAAGCCAAAGTTGGCCTTACCTTATTTTGAACTTGCGCAAAAACTAAATGGCGATGAGCCTGATCGGCAACTGAGAACATGGATTGCAGATGTAAGTCGTCGAGCAGAGGTACAGCAATGAAACAAATGAGACGAATTTTTATCTTGCTAGCACTGTGTTTTTGTAACACCCTTGTTGCCCAAGATGATGAGGTGGTGACTTTAAGTGCCACTGTTACAGGTAATAAAGAACAACCCAAAGTGCTTTATATTGTTCCTTGGAAACAGGCTCAAGACACGAGTATTTTACAGCGTGGCCTAGAAAGCCGCTTAGGTGATGTCTTTACTCATGTTGAGCCAAGTGAGCACACCCGAGAAATAGATTATTTAGAAGCGCTTGTGGAAAGCCCACAAGAGCAAAAATAGTTCTACTTATATTATTTAATAAAAATTGTTGTGGAGGCAATTAAACAATGAACGCGATAGTTACTTTTTTCCAAACCGGTGGACCATTTATGTACCCAATTGCCATTGTTTTGGTTATTGGTTTAGCGCTTGCTATTGAGCGCTGGGTCTTTCTTTCATCTGCTAAGCGTTCTAACCGAAAAACGTTCGATCGTATGCTGCCTATGTTACGTAAAAAAGATTACAGCACGGTCGTAGAGCTTGCTCGTTCAAGTGGTGCACCGATTGGTCGCATCGTTGCTGCTGGCTTGGCTCGTATGCAGCAAACTCCTCGTCGTGAAGAGATTGAATACGCGATGGAAGAAGGTGTTATGGAGGCCGTACCACGCTTAGAAAAACGGACTTCTTATTTGGCTACACTGGCAAACATTGCAACCCTACTAGGGTTGTTAGGTACCATTATGGGGCTTATTGCCGCATTTACTGCAGTTGCTAATGCGGCACCAGCTGAAAAAGCTACTCTGCTTTCTCAGAGTATTTCTGTGGCAATGAATACAACTGCTTTTGGTTTGATTGCGGCTATTCCCCTTTTGCTTGTTCATGCGATGTTGGTAGAAAAAACCACTGAAATCGTCGATAGCTTAGAAATGGCCGGGACTAAATGTCTTAACATTATAAGTAATGCAACAGGCTCTAATTCACGAACTCGCAGCGGTGAATAACTAGGGCTTTAGCAATGCGCAGAAGTAGATTTCGCAATAAAGAAGCGGAGCTGGATATTACATCATTTATGAATTTGATGATTATCCTCGTGCCAGTGCTTCTTATGAGTATGGTGTTTAGCCATATTTCGGTGTTGGAATTAAAGCTTCCGGATATCGCCTCCAGTTCCGAAGCAAATCCCAACAATAAAAATCAAGGCCTTGAATTGGTTATTAATCAGGATACCTTAGTGGTGAATTACCCCGCAGGGTCTCCGTTAAAAACTTTACCTAAGGTGGATGCTGGTGAAGGCTCTGAGCAGATATATGACTTTGAGCTACTTTCTACAGTACTTCAGGAAGTGAAGCGACAGTTGAAAGATCAAGGAATTGATAAACGAGATATCTTGATTTTGTCCCATCCTGATACAGACTATCAGACGATTGTAAAAGCGATGGATACGGTGAGAAGTTTTAAAGCCGTTGTTGCTGCTTCATTAGTTGATGCTGAACTTTTTCCGGCAATCTCTTTGGGTGATGCACCTATAGAGAGCTCTACTACTAAGGAGGGCGGAAAATAATGAAGCAGTCTAAACGTGTAAAACGTATGGAGCGGCATCATCGTCGAGCTCGTAAAACCTCAAAATTGAATCTGGTTTCTTTGATGGATATTTTTACCATCTTGGTATTCTTTTTGTTGGTGAACTCTTCAGATGTTGAAGTTCTACAGAATGATAAGAGTATTAAGTTACCGGAATCAGTTGCTGAGAAAAAGCCAGAGCAAACCTTAGTTGTTGTGGTAAATAAAGAAAATATTCTTGTTGGCGGTCGTGAAGTCGCAAACCTTAATACAATAAAAGAAACGGAAGAAGGTATTGTTGGCCTAAAAAAGGAGCTTGATTATCTAGCGGAACGCAGTCCTTATAAAGACGCAGAGCAGGCAAGCTTAGGTCGTGATGTCAATATCATGGCAGACAAGGATACACCTTATAAGTTACTAAAAAAGGTAATGAAAACCTGCGCTAAAGCGGATTATAGAAATATCTCCTTGGCTGTTAGTCAGGTTGTAGCGGATGAGTCAGATTTAGATGCTGCAGTGCAACTAGGTTCAGGGGGGTAATATGTCTATAGCTATTGCCGCCCCCAATTTACAGCTGCCTTGGTCTTCTTCTAAAGAAGATAATAAGCGCTACCAGAAGTTTTTACTGATTCTACTTGTTCCATTTTTGGTGCTTAGTATTGTTATTCCTTTTATCGATGTGCCCGAGCCTGAACGCAGCCAGTTAGAGAAAATTCCTGAGCAGCTGGCACGTGTGCAGCTTGAGGAAAAGGTTCTACCTCCCCCCCCAACGCCGACACCGACGCCGGAAGAAAAAGAAAAGCCAAAGGAGGAGAAAAAGGAAGAACCTAAAGAAGAAAAGAAGGCGACTCCCGAGCCTAAATCTGAGCCTCCGGCGCAGTTAATTGAAGAAGCTAAAGAGGTTGCTCAGGCTGAGATCAATCAATTTGCGGACGCTCTATCGGATATGCGAGACGCTTTTGACCTTGAAGATATGAGTGATGCTGATCAATTAAGCCAGAGCTTGGGTAAAGCAGCCGAGCTTGAACGAGCAGCTATTACGTCAAATAAAGTATCTACAAGTAGCACAGGAATTAACTCTGCTAAATTAAGCCGTAATACCGGTGGTGTTGCCTTAAGCGGTAAAAAAGATACCAAGGTTGATAGTAAGCTGGCGAGTGCAACCGGTGTTGCTAGCAAAGCGAAAAAGCAAAGCTCTAGGGATAAAAGCAAGCGTAGCGAAGAAGAAATTCGTAAAACTATGGATAAAAACAAAGGCAAGATTGATGCAATCTATAATCGTGCCTTGCGTCGTAATCCCGCTCTTGAAGGTAAGGTTGTCTTTAATTTAGTGATTGATCCTAATGGTCGGGTGAGCTCTGCTTCCATTGTCAGTAGTGAGCTGGATGATCCTGCATTGGAGAGAAAGCTACTTACTCGAATCAAGCTGATTAGTTTTGGTGCTAAAGATGTTCTGCAAACCAAGATTAATTACAGCATAGACTTTTTGCCTTATTAATTACGGCTAATGGTGGTCAAGTTTGAGCTTGTTTAATCAGAGCAAGCTTGGCTGCCCGTGACAGTTTCTTTATTTGAGCTTCGCGAATACTTGCTTGGCTTCGATTTTCTAAGGTTTCGCTATAGACTAAGTTGACGGGTTGGCGAGCTCGGGTGTAACGAGCTCCTTTACTGAAGCCGTTATGTTCTTTTAGGCGCCGTTCAAGGTCGGTGGTAATGCCACAATAGAGGCTGTTATCCGAACAGCTTACAATATACACCTGCCAAGTATTTGTTTGCTCATTGTCATTCTTAAAGCTAGTTTGGGGCTTTTGTTTATGTGGCATATCGCCCTTCACGTTCTCGTTCCTCTATGTATTGCTGTAGCTTTATATCAAAAGCGTGCACTAAAAGCTTTTTTGTTTATGTTGTTGGCTTTTGCGATTGATATAGACCACTTGTTGGCTCAGCCTATTTACGACCCTACACGCTGTAGTGTCGATTTTCACCCGCTTCATAGTTTGTACTTACTTCCTTTGTATATCCTTCTATCCTTGCAGTGGCGCTATAAGCCCTTGCAATGGTTTGCTTGGGGCTTGGTTATTCATATGGGGCTTGATAGTTTGGACTGTATGCAGAATCAAGGTGTTTGGTTTTATCAGCATGAGGCCAAGCCCTAATCTCTTGGGCTTGGCGCAAAGATACTACGCAGCCATTTCCAGCTAGAGTTTTGCTTGAGTAGGTAGCGCTGTAACTCATGTTGTTGATCGCAGTAGTCGGAGGCTTGCTCAAATAAAAAAGCCCGAGTAATACGCCGTTTATTGGGCTTAAGTAGCTTGATTACCTTAGCTGGATTTCCTCCAACCACCGTGTTTTCTTCTACATCATTTGTCACCACAGCACCGGCAGCGACGATGCTGTTTTCGCCTATGCTTACGCCCTTGTTGATAATGGCGCGAGTGCCTATCCATACGTTATCGGCAATATTGACTGCTGCGCTACAGCGAAATGGGCGAGTTCGGTTATAGCTACCGTGCCAGTCACTGTCACTAATGTAGGTATCGGCAGCAATCATGCAGCTCTTGCCTATGCGAATCAGTTCGGCTGATGCAATGTTGGCTCCTGGCGATATTAAGCTGTAATCGCCTAATTCAATGCGCCCCTGTTGGCTCTTACTGCTCCAAGTACTTATACGAATAGGGTTATGGTCATCGCTGATAAGGTGTACGTGCCTACCTGCATGAATGCCTGAGCCAAAAAGCCTTAAGCTACGGGGCTTAAGTACTGCTAAACCTTCGCCCACGCTATCGAACTGCGGTTCGATAATACGTCGACAATAGAGACCTGTCAGCCAGCGATGAGAAAGGTAGAGCCAATAGGGTTGATGGTTTTTTCTCATGTCTTTCCTTGTGGGGGCGGCGAGCCAAATTGTACATTGCTGCTATGCTTTTACTACTAAGTCCGTCTTGTTGTTCAGGCTAAATCGGCTTGCTGGCCGTGGGTTCATAAAGCTGTGTAGTAAGCCACTACAGTGCGTAGGTATGCTACTTCATATGGCGAAGACAGTTATTAGTGGTGTGAGGTTAATGTGTACGGATTGGGTATAACATTGCAATGAGTGGTGATAGTACTAGCAAAAGTACTAAGGCAGAGCTTGAGCGGCGTATAGAGCTACTTGAGTGTGAGTTGGCGCGGAACCGGAACTTCTTTCGTACAGCTTTAGATCACCTACCAGTGCGTGTCTTTTGGAAAGATACTCAAAGTTTGTATCTTGGCGCAAATAGGCTTTTTGTTGAAGATGCGGGCTTATCCTCTCTTGAACAGCTAGTGGGCTGTAGTGATTACGATCTTCCTTGGGATAACAGTACCGCAGAGCTTTATCGCAAAGACGATAAGTACGTTATGAGTACGGAGTTGGAGCGTGTTAACTATGAGGAGCCGCAAGAGCGTGACGGTAAGACGGTTAACTGGTTGCGAACCACAAAGGTGCCACTGCGTAACGATCACAATGAGGTGATTGGTGTATTGGGCACCTATGAAGATATTAGTGAATTTAAAGCGCAGCAATTGGCTTTAGCTGAAAGTGAAGAGCGCTATAAGCTTGCGCTGGCAGGTGTGAGTGATGGCATCTTTGATTGGAATATTGATCAACAAAGGTTGTTCTTATCGGATACTGCAAAGCGTGTTTTAGAGCTTGCTCCAGATTATGAGGGGCGCTCGTTTGAGCCTATAGTGTCCTGTATTCAAGCTACGCATCAAACATCATTTTATAGACAACTTGTGGCTCACTTGAAGGGTGAAAGCCCTATTTTTGAAGTTGAGCTGCCGATGACGTTCACATCTGGGCGCCGTTGGATTCTTGTGCGTGGTTTGGCTAAGCCTGATAAGCAAGGGCGATGTCAGCGCATGTGTGGCTCTGTAAGCGATATTAGCTCGCGCAGAGAAGCACAAGAAGAAATACACAGGCTGAATAGCTCCCTTGAGTTAAAAGTAAGCCAGCGAACGAGTGAATTAGAAAGTACCAATGAAAAGCTATTAGATGCTTTAGCGGTACTTCGTGCGGCTCAAGACGAACTTATACAAAATGAAAACCTAGCCTCATTAGGGGCGCTTGTGAGTAGTGTCGCTCATGAAGCAAATACCCCCTTGGGCATAAGTTTGACAGCCTCTTCTCATCTTGTGGAACTGCTATCTGACATTGAGCATAAATTCGAATCTGGTTCTTTAAAAAAGAGCGACTTTCTTAATTTCTTTGCAAATACTAAAGAGTGCTCTGATCTTGTTCAAAACAATTTAAAGCGCGCTTCAGATCTGATTGGCAGCTTTAAGAAAATTGCAGTTGATAAAAGTTCTGAAGAATTAAGGTCTATAGGTTTGGGTGATTATATTAAAGAAATTGTATTATCTCTAAGTCCTCGCTTGCGTAAAGCGAAGGTTAATCCTGTGGTAAGTGTTGATGGTGAGGTAACACTAACGACTTATCCAGGTAGTATCGCTCAGGTTTTTACCAACCTTATTATGAATTCCATTCATCATGCTTTTGTTGACATAGATAAACCGGAAATTCATATCAACTGTAAAAGAGAGAAGGACGATCTGGTTCTTACTTATTGGGATAATGGTGTTGGCATTAGTGATGAAATTAAGGGACAAATATTTGCTCCATTTTTTACCACAAAGAGAGAATCCGGTGGCAGTGGCTTAGGTTTGAATATTGTACATAATATAGTATGCAATAAGTTAAAAGGGCGTGTGGTCTGTGAAAGTGACTTGGGTAAAGGGGCTTGTTTTTATATAAGCCTGCCATGTGATTGACTAATAGTGATTGTGTTAACAGCTTAAGATAATGCAGTGAGTTAGATATGGAAGATTTTATATTTGCCCCAGAAAATGATTATTCCAAAGATGAAGACCCTAAAGCATCGGGTAAGAAGCCTTGGCGTATAGCGGTTGTTGATGATGAAGAGAATATTCATAAAGTGACGAAGTTTGCATTATCTGATTTCACCTTTGAGGGGCGGCGTTTAGAATTTGTCGACGCTTTTTCTGGAGAAGAGGCTAGGAGAATATTTAAAGATTATGATGATATAGCCGTTGTGCTTCTTGATGTGGTGATGGAAAGTGAGCACGCTGGTCTTGATACAGCAAAATTTATTAGAGAGGAACTAAAAAATACAAGCACAAGAATTGTATTAAGAACAGGTCAGCCGGGGCAGGCTCCTGAGCGAGAAGTCATTAGTGAATATGATATTAATGACTATAAAGAGAAAACAGAGCTGACTTCTAGAAAGCTTTATACCTTAATGTACAGTTGTTTGCGGTCTTATAGAGATATATTGGCTCTGGATGAAAGCAGGAAGGGCTTAGAACGTGTTATTAAAGCTTCAAAGAATATTTATGAGAAACGGTTTTTAGACGAATTTACGGCCGGTGTATTACAGCAAATAACATCCATTTTGCATATTGATGAAAGTGCATTTTTTGGAAAGCTTGAGGGCTTAACCGCCCAGGATCATGATGGTGAGTGCCGTATCGTTGCTGGTACGGGTATGTTTAGCCCGAAAGTAGGTGAAACAGTTTCTACTCATTTAGATAGTGATTTTATTGAGTTAATTAAGAATGCAAATGAAAGTCAAGGTTTACATAAAGATGAAAAATATTTAGCGGTTTCTAAAGGCCAAGATGGGCAAAAAAACATTCTTTATTTGAGTGGTATTAAAGAGCAAAATCAAATGGATGAGCATTTGATTGAACTGTTTTGTGATAATGTTTTGGTTGCATTTGATAATTTGTATCTGAAAGATCAGCTTGTGGAAACTCAAAAGGAACTGGTTTATAGGCTGGGAGAAGCTGTTGAGTCCCGTTCAAGAGAAACTGGCAACCATGTTAAACGAGTAGCTGCAATTAGTCGTCTATTAGGTTTGGCTATGGGTATGACGGAGGCTAGAGCAGAAATATTGCACTATGCGTCACCTCTGCACGATTTAGGTAAAATTGGTATACCCGACTCGGTTTTAAATAAGCCTGGGAAGTTAACTGAAGACGAGTGGGATTTAATGAAAAAACACGCTCGAATAGGGCATCAGTTACTAGGTGATAGTAAAAGAGAAATTTTAAGAGCCGGGGCTATGATCAGTTTGCAGCACCATGAAAAATGGGATGGCTCTGGTTATCCAGAAGGTTTAAAGGGCGAAGAAATTTCTTTAGAAGCTCGTATCACGGCTGTTGCGGATGTTTATGATGCTCTTGCTAGCGATCGAGTCTATAAACCAGCTTGGCCCTTAGAGGATGTCAATAAACACATTCGTGAACAAGCTGGCATTCATTTTGACCCTCGTGTTGTAGATGCACTCTTTAGTAAAATCGATGAAGTCACGGCTATACGCAGTCGTTATATGGATAAATTTAGCGGGGATGAGGTATAGCCTATGATATTTAAAGTGCCTATATCAATTGTAATGAAAGCCAAGGTGCAAAGTTGAAAACAAGGATGAGTAATTTATAGTTGGCAATAAACCTTAGGTACTCAGGCTTGAGTTGCTCAGGGTTTAAACCTATCAATTTAGAGTGAATGCGTAGAATAGGATTCCTGGCAAAAAATAAAGCTGAACTAGAAAGAGCTAATAAGCTTATATTGATGATAAGACACCACTGTAATACTTGTTCAAACATAATTAAGCTCATTTCTATTTCCTTTATATATGAAAAACTTTACTTATTAATATTGACAATTAAACACGGTTTTCTATCCCGATGTTGTCGTTATTCTAACTATCTTTTCTTATTCTCTTTCTGGCTAGATTTTCCTTCATAATTTAAATTATAGCTATCTGTAAACGAACCTCATGTTCTTGTTGTGGGTCAAGGTTTATTCTTGTTAGCTGGCCCACACTGGGACAAAGATCAGCACAAAAGTAAGAGGGATACTTTATGCAGACCCCAATCACATCGATACTGATAGTAGGTGGCGGTACGGCAGGTTGGTTAAGTGCTGGCATTATTGCTAGCTCGCAAAAAACACGCATTGCAAATGGAGAGTTAACAGTCACTTTGTGCGAGTCTGCCAACATTGCCACAGTTGGGGTAGGTGAGGGTACTTGGCCTACGATGAGAATAACCCTAAAGAAAATGGGTGTTTCTGAGAGCGAATTATTTCGTGAATGTGAAGCAAGTTTTAAACAGGGATCTAAGTTCGTCAATTGGTCTCATGATCAAGGGCCAAATCATTATTACCATCCGTTTCAGCCACCCCAGGGCTTCCCAGAAGTAAATGTCTCTGAACATTGGCTTCACAGTGCTGCTCGTCAGTCAAAATCATTCTCACGTAGCTTTTGTGAGCAAGAGGCGGTGTGTGAACAACAAAAAGCACCTAAGACGATTACTAATGCCGAATATGATCCGGTACTGAATTACGGCTATCACTTAAACGCAGCTGTTTTTTCCAAGTTTCTTAACAAGCACTGCACCAAAAAGCTGGGTGTTAAGCATATTGTTGCGGATATTACGGCAGTGGCTTTAGATAAGCGTGGTGCAATTGCTTCTGTTCAAACCGAACAGGCCGGAGAGTTAAGTGCTGACTTATATATAGACTGTTCTGGTTTTAAATCTCTGCTCTTAGGTGAGGCGCTAGGGGTAAAATATAAAAGTATTGCTGATGTGTTATTTGCCGACACTGCTTTGGCTATGCAAGTACCGTATTCATCACCTGAGGTGCCGATTCAATCAGCAACGATGAGTATCGCTCAAGACGCGGGTTGGATTTGGGATATTGGCTTGCCTTCACGCCGCGGAGTAGGCCATGTATTTTCTAGTGCTTATATGTCTGTTGATGAAGCTACTCAGAAGTTGCATAGTTATATCGGTGCCAGTGGTGGTAAGCCAGAAGGTCTTGATATAAAAGAGATTCGTTTTAATGCCGGCTATCGTGAGAAGTTTTGGCACAAAAACTGTGTTGCTGTGGGGCTGTCAGCGGGTTTTATTGAGCCTTTAGAAGCTGCAGCATTGATGATGATTGAGCTTTCAGCTCAGAGTGTTTCTGAGCAGTTACCCAAGACTCAAGAGGCTTTGCCTATTTCAGCGCGGCGCTTTAATGAAAGCTTCAGCTATCGCTGGCAAAGAATAGTTGAATTCCTTAAACTTCACTACGTATTGAGCCGCCGAAGTAGTCCGTTTTGGCTAGATAATAAAGATGCGGCCTCTATTCCTGAAAGCCTGCAAGAGCTTTTACTGCTTTGGCAGCATAGTACCCCCGCTCATACGGACTTTGGTCATGTTAAAGAGCTGTTTGGCGCGGCAAGCTTTCAATATGTACTCTACGGTATGGACCATAAAGCTAGCCCTTTGTTTGGCGAAGACAAGGTTATGGGAGATTATGCTGAGACTTTAATTGCAAGGAATACGCAAAGGTTGAAGCAGTTATTGTCTACCCTGCCATCTAACCGAGAGCTAATAGAGAAAATCCATAAATATGGGTTATCTAAAATTTAAGACTGAGAATTGTTATGTCAGATAAACCAACGCTAGAGATGTTGGATGCTGAAATCCACCAAGACTTAAAGGTTAACTTGAGTGATTTTAGTGATAGTTGTTACAAGGTGAATGCCTGTTATGTGATGGTTGGCGAGTTACCTAACTTGGTGCATGAATACCCTATTTTTATTGTTAAAAACCAGCAAAGCCAACAGTATCAATTAAACGCGCTCTTTGGCTTTGAGGCTGGCGAGAATTTGTATCTACAAGATGATAAGTGGCAGGCCCGCTTTCAGCCTCTGGATATACTTCGTCGTCCCTTTCAGATCTATATGCCTGAGGGTGAGCAATCAAGTGAAGGGCGTATTGCGCTTGATCGCTCAGCGAATAAATTTCAAGGCACCTATGGTGAGAGTTTATTTGAGAAGGATGGTCAGCCAAGCCCTTATTTACAGCGTATTCAACAAGTTTTTTCTCAGCTGATGAATGGGTCTAAAGCTGGCGCACATGTACTGGCGCGTATGGCCGAGTTGAACTTGATTGAATCGGTATCGTTGGCGACTGAGCTGGCCAGTGGTGAGTCTGTCAGTGTTAAAGGTGTCTATTCTGTTAACGAAACTGCGCTAAAAGCCTTAAGCGGCGAAGCGTTAGAAGAGTGTCATCAAAAAGGCATACTGCAAATTTGCCACCTGATGCTGAGCTCTTCTGCCCACTTAGAGAAACTTATTTCTTGGAAAAACCAGCAGGTCGCTAGTTAGTCATCGAGCAGCTAGTGGTTGCTAGCTGCTGTTTTTAGTCGGTTGTTTCAGCCAAGAAGCCGCCGCTTTGACGCTGCCACAAATGGGCGTAAATCCCATTGAGAGCCAGTAATTCACTGTGGCTGCCTTGTTCAACGATCTTGCCTTCATCAATCACAATGAGGCGGTCTAGCTCAGCGATGGTCGATAATCTATGCGCAATAGCAATGACCGTTTTTTCTTGCATCAGTGTTTTAAGGTTTTGCTGGATAGCACTCTCTACTTCTGAATCAAGCGCGGAAGTGGCCTCATCTAAAATAAGAATGGGGGCATTTTTGAGTAGCACTCTAGCAATGGCTATACGCTGACGCTGGCCGCCGCTTAGTTTGATACCTCGCTCACCGACATGTGCATCGAGTCCCCGTCGGCCATGGGCATCCTCTAGGTCGAGAATGAAATCTGAAGCAGAGGCTTGTTGGCAAGCCAGAGCTATCTCCGAATCCGTTGCTTCTGGCCGCCCATAACAGAGATTGTCTCGAATACTGCGATGCAGCAGAGAGGTATCTTGGGTAACCATGCCAATTTGGCTGCGCAAACTCTCTTGGGTGAGTTCACTGATATTCTGGCCGTCGATGCAAATACGACCACTATTGACATCGTAGAAGCGTAATAAGAGGTTTACGATGGTGCTTTTACCTGCACCGGAGCGGCCAATCAATCCAATTTTTTCACCGGGTTTGATGTCTAAGCTAAAGCCTTCCACGACCTTACGCTTGGCCCCGTAGTCAAAGTGAATATCGTTAAATTCTATATGGCCTTGCTTAAATTGAATCTTGCGGGCGTCGGCTTTGTCCTGAACTTTGCGGTGGGCCGTTAGCGTGTTCATACCATCACGAACCGTACCAATGTTTTCAAACAGAGTGGAGACCTCCCACATGATCCAATGGCTCATACCGTTAAGACGTAATACCAAGGCACAAGCTGCGGCAATGGCTCCTGTACTAATGGCCTCTTCTGACCAAAGCCATAGGCCAATTGCGGCAACGCTAAATATTAGCGTTGCCGACGCAGCCCACACCAAAGAGGTTAAGCTGGTTGCTAAACGCATTTGTGGGTAGACAGTATTGAGGAAGCCAGACATGGCGTCTTTAGCGTAGTTGAGTTCGCGCCCACTATGGCTAAAAAGCTTAACGGTGGAAATATTGGTATAGGTATCGACAATACGCCCCGTCATTTCCGAGCGAGCATCGGCTTGATGTTCACTGATTTTGCCTAGTTTCGGTAAAAAGTAGCGCAGCAAGCTAGCGTAGCAGAATAGCCATAAAACAAAGGGGATAGCTAGGCGCCAGTCCAAGCTAATGATAAGGATGAGGCCGCTAATAAAATAGATGCTCACATACAGTAGAACATCAACAAACTTCATGATTGTTTCACGTACCGCCAGTGAGGTTTGCATCACTTTGGTGGCGAGCCTTCCGGCAAATTCATTCTGGTAATAATCCATGCTATGGCCCAACAAATAGTGATGGGCGAGCCAGCGTATGCGCATTGGAAAGTTACCAAGCAAGGTTTGGTGCATAACCATGTTTTGCATAAAAATGCCAAAAGGCAGTAGTAATAATATGCCTGCTGCTAACCATAGTTGTTTGTTATCGCCGTTGAATATGTCTCTATTTTCTTGGCTATTGAGCCAGTCGACAAGTTGGCCAACAAAGCCATAAAGAGAGACCTCTAACGCTGCTACTAGTGCAGTGAAGCAGCCCATTAAGAATAGATATTTCTTAGTACCCTTAGCGTAATGCAGGCAAAAGCCTAAGACATCATTGGGTGGAAGCTGATTGTCTGGTTTTGGGAAGGGCTTGAGTAGGCGCTCAAAGAATGCGTACATGACTAAGGCCGAGTTAGCAAAGCTTGGCATTATGCCACAGGCTTGAGATCTTGTTTGTTATAGTAAGGGGTCAAAACAGGAGCCAGTATTTATGGTGATTACTCTTAATGTGTCGGTCTCAGGGCAGGGCTTGTGGGCTTTTACAGATAAAGTTTCTGCCGCTGTTGCTCAGGCTGGCTATGATGAGGGCTTGTGTACCTTGTTCATCCAGCACACATCGGCAAGTTTATTGATTCAAGAAAACTACGACCCTTCAGCTCAGCGAGATTTAGAGGCTTGGTTTAACCGCTTAGTGCCTGAGCGTGACCGACTTTATACCCACACTCTAGAGGGCGATGACGATATGCCGGCTCATATCAAAGCGGCGTTAACGGCCACTAGCATCAGTATTCCAATCTTAGATGGTCAATTAGCTTTGGGCACCTGGCAGGGCATATATCTGTGGGAGCATCGCAATGGGGCCCAGCAGCGCAGAGTTATTGTGCATATAGGAGCTTAGCTGGCGCGAGCATTTTTATAAGCAAGATCTTGATGCGGGTCGACCTGAGTAAAGTCTAATTGGTATTGTTCAAAACAGCTTCGTAGATTATGGAAGATGGAAACCTCCCAGCTTAAACCTTCAGCAAGGTGTTGATACCAAGCGGCAAGAGCTAAGCCGCTTTCTGTGCGGTTAACAATACTTGCGTTTTGTGCATAAGGACAAAGCCTTGCCATGACTTTAAGGCAAGCCATGAGTTCACGTACGTCTTCAGCGCTTATCTTAGTTTGTTCTATTCCTGTCCAGTCACCAATAACAAAGTGCAGGTTCTCAAAGCGTTCGTCACCACTGGCGCCAAGGGCATAATTTATTAGTTGCTCGCCGGTGACGACGCCTTGATACTGGGTATAAAGTACGCCGCGTAGGCTCCAGTTTTCGATAATCACAGCATCTATCTTTTTGTGGGGGCGGTAATTTTAGTCTAGAAAATAGCCATCTGAACGCAAGTAGCGTTGCTGAAATTTATCGTTTTACGGATCAGTGGTGGTGTCCGCCTAGGCCGTGAGCATGTCCGTGGGCAAGCTCTTCCTCAGAGGCTGCTCGAACCTCATCAATTTTTACTTTAAAGCTTAGGTTTAAGCCTGCTAGTGGGTGGTTGAAGTCGAGCTCAACCATAAACTTGCCAGCTTTTATGACACTTGCATCAATAGGACCTTTTTCACCGTTAACTTTTACAAATTGCCCTGGCTTTAGTTTTTTGTGTTTGCCGAGTATGTGCTTCATAGGTACTTTTTGAGTCGCATCAGCACGGCGCTCACCG
The DNA here is from genome assembly GCF_041346925.1 of Agaribacterium sp. ZY112. NCBI lineage: Bacteria > Pseudomonadati > Pseudomonadota > Gammaproteobacteria > Cellvibrionales > Cellvibrionaceae > Agaribacterium > Agaribacterium sp. ZY112. Next base: position 1,138,305 of record NZ_CP166840.1, read on the forward strand.
TAGGCTTCTTTCGGCGTAAGTTGAACTTCTTTTTCATCGCCAACACTTAAACCTTCTAATTCGCTTTCAAGCTTAGTGAAAATGTTGTTATGGCCGTGAAGGTAGGCCATTGGTGTGCCTTCAAAGTTATTTTCCAGCTCCTTACCGCTATCGTCATGTAAGCTATAAAAGAATGTAACGACGCTGTTTTTAGCGATTTTCATGTTGTTGTGCCTTATAAAAAATAGTCATTGTGAATATCGAGATCGAGGGCCACATCAATCACACTCATGCCAGCAGCTCGGCCGGCTTCAAGCCCTAAGACACTATCTTCAAACACGACACACTTGCTGGCTTCAACCTGGAGCTTCTCGGCGCAGAGTAAAAACGTATCAGGGGCGGGCTTGTGTTTGCTGACGTTGTCACCGCCAACAATGACGGGAAAATATTGATCGAGCTTTAAAAGCTTGAGTATGTTTTGGGCTTCTCCGCTTAAGGCGCCTGTACCTAAGGCCATCGGCTTGCGGCCAGCATAATGCAGAACAACTTCTTTGAGCTTGGTGGCTTGCAGGTACTTAGGTGCCAGTTCGGCTGCGAACTGAGCTTTATCATGAGCCACTAAAACCGGCTGAATATCACTCTGTAGCTGAAAATATTGAATGAGCCTCTCAACGGTTTGTACTGTAGGTACACCCGCTAAAGATCGCATCAGTTCCGCGTCGATAGGGATATGGTGTTTATTGAGCGCTTGTTTCCAAGCCTGTTCATGGACTTGGCCGCTATCTACAAGTGTGCCGTCCATGTCAAAAATGAGTGCATCGTACTGATCATAAGCTTGCATGGCTGAAGTCATAAGAGGTCTACCTAGGTCGAAGACGAGGACTATACCTGTAAGAGCTAAATTAATAAAAATACTTCTAAGTTTCTGATGTAACAGAAACTAGCGCCTAAAATTGATTTGTGGCGTGTTAAGTCATTGCGTCAACCTCAGCGTTCGGGCTGTAATAGGCTATAGTTTGAGAATAGGGCGTCATTCGCAGGTAATTTGCGCTTGGCTAAGAATAATCTCTGAAATGTGCATCTGCCTGTGACCGATACCGTCGCGTTAGATAATGAAACTAAGCCGGCTGCTCGCCGCCAGCGTTATGGCAGTTTGCAGCGCTTTTTGCTGTTTATTGTGGTTATGTCGGTTGCAATGCCTGCGACTCTGACTGGTTTCCTTCTCATTCGGGAAAATTTTTACCGTACGGTGGATCACGACAGCCGTGAAATGGCCAACAACTATATTGAGCTGCTTGAGGCTGGTATGACAATGCCGCTGTGGAACATTGCGGCAGATTTAGGCCAGCCTTTAATTGATTCTGTCAGTATTGACCCTGCTGTTGTCTCTATCGATGTGCGAGCTGTGCATGGCGAAAGTTTCTTAAGTTACGAGCCTAAAGAGGCTGTAGTTGGTGACAACCGTATTGAGGTTACCCGAGACATTATCTACGAAGGTGAAAAGCTAGGGCAGGTTACCTTGGTTTATAGCTTGGCCAGTGCTAAGTCGAGGGCGGTTGCAGAGAGTCGACTGTTATTAACCATTATTATTATTCAGCTGGTGTTCACCGTTGTACTTGTAAGTTATTTTCTTAGACGGCGAGTTGTAACGCCAGTGAAACTGCTTGAACAAGCTGCGGTGGGTATTGCTGAAGGTGATTTAAAGACAGCGATTCCGCCGCTCAGCGATGATGAATTTGGAGCTTTGAGCCTTCAGTTGGAACGTATGCGTGGCTCTCTAGAAAGCTCTTTTACCTTACTAGAAGAGCGTGTGCGCGAGCGTACTGTCGATTTAGTTGAGGTTAATCAAGAGCTGCAGCAAACACTGGATCAGTTAAAGCAAGCTCAGGGTAACCTCGTGCAAAGTGAGAAGTTGGCGGCCTTGGGGTCATTGGTTGCAGGGGTTGCTCATGAATTGAATACGCCTATTGGTAACGGTTTGACAGTAGCTTCATCGTTACTGGATGAAAGTCGCAGTTTAGAAAAACAAATGAGCGATGGCCTTACTCGCTCAGCTCTTGAAACTTATACCAGTGATATGATCGAAGGCACATCACTGGTGGTCAGCAGTCTCGATCGCGCCTCAGAACTGGTGAGTAGCTTTAAACAGGTGGCAATGGATCGAACTTCTGTACAGCGACGTAAGTTTGATTTACTTGCTGTACTTAAAGAAACTAAATTAACGGTTTCGCCAGCGTTTAAGCACACTCCGTTCGTGGTTGATATTGATTGCAATGAAGCCATTATGCTTGATAGTTACCCAGGGCCTCTTGGTCAAATTGTGACTAATTTGCTGAACAACACCTTGATTCATGCCTTTGATGGCCGTGAACAAGGTAGGGTTCAAATTAAGGCGGGGCGTGAAGGTGATGATGAATGCCGTATTGAGGTGAGTGACAACGGTGTGGGTATTCCAGTGGCGAATGTTAAACGTATTTTTGACCCTTTTTTCACCACCAAGCTAGGTGAGGGCGGTAACGGTTTGGGTATGCATATTGTTCATAACTTAGTTACCGGTGTATTGGGTGGCACTATTGAATTAAGCTCGGTACCGGGTGAGGGGACGACCTTTATTATGGTGCTTCCTTTACAGGCGCCAGAGCAAGGTGAAAGCGGTTTGGGCACTACAATTGCGAGTTCTTAATTATATAGTTCCCGTGGTAATGACATAGGATTGTGGCAGAAACATGAGTGATGATGATCTAATGACCTTCGTCGGCGAGACTAAGCCGAGCGTCAGTGAAGAAGGGCAAAGTGCGCCGTTAGTATGGAAGGTATTGATTACCGATGATGAGCAAGATGTACATTCGGCAACAACATTTGCACTACGTAATACCAAGGTCATGGGGCGTCGCTTGCAATTTTTACATGCAAGTTCTGCCGAGGAAGCATTAGAAGTACTGAAAAATAACGATGATATTGCGGTTATCTTGCTAGATGTGGTGATGGAAACACCGAATGCAGGTCTAGATCTTGTCGCTGTTATCCGCAATGAGCTAAAAAATCATCACAGCCGTATCATTTTACGTACCGGTCAGCCTAATCAGGCGCCTGAAATTGAAGTGATTCGTGATTACGATATCAATGATTACAAGCTTAAATCTGAACTGACGCAAAATAAACTCTACGCCTCTTTAACCGCCGCCATTCGCTCTTATCAGCAGTTGCAGACAATTCAGTCTAGCAAAGAAGGCTTGGACTTAATTGTTCGAGCTAGCGCTGATTTGATGAGTAAAAAAGGCCTGCATGAGTTCGCTCAGGGGGTGATTGTGCAGCTTGCGGCTCTGTTGACGATAGAGCCAGAAGGCTTAATCTGTGTACGCCGTGGTGGTACTTCCGAAGCGCCTCAAATCATTGCAGCTGCAGGGCATTACTGTAGTTTGATTGATCATCCACTAACTGATTTACAGGATGACGCTGAGCGCAGCATGTTGCAGCAATGCTTAGATGAGCGCAGTAATGTTGTTAACAGTCATGGTGTTGCTTTGTATTTGGGCAGCAGTGAGCGTGGCGATATGTGTGTTTATGTAGGTAGTTCTGATCCGATTGGTGCGGTGGATCGATCGCTGCTAGAGCTATTTTGCAGTAATATCTCTATTTGCGCCGACAACCTTGAACTGATCGATAAATTGCGTAGCTATGCTTATAAAGATAGTTTGGTAGACCTGCCTAATAGCCATGCCCTAAATGAACGTATTGCCGAGCTTGAAGAGCAAGACGAGCTTGCAAATTACGCGCTTGTTTTAACTGAAATAGATAATTTGAGCGATATCAGCCAAGCTCATGGTGCAGAGGTTGGCGAGCATCTTTTACAAAGTGTGGCTCAGCGCTTGCGTAAAAGTTTTCCTGAGCAAGTCGAGCTTTGCCGAGTGTCGACTAATTCTTTTGCTCTTTTAGCGAATAAGAGCAGTTTGAGTTCAAGTAAGCCTGTTGATGAGCTTTTTGAGCAGGATTTTGATGTAAACAATGCTCAGCTTCACGTTGACGAGCACAGTGGTGTAGTCGCTTTAGAGGAGCTAGAGGCTGGTGATAAAGACTGGCTGCGAGCTGCTAGCCATAAGTTAAGTCCTTCATCTAAATAGGGTTGCCTTTCTTTGTTTTGGGCTTTCTCACTTTTATAGCTGTGGAAGCCTGCTTGCTGCTCTGTTAGATATTTTATTCTGATGTTTCTAAATCCCACTGTGCAAGCCAAAGAGCATATGCTTTTTGCGCTTGTTCGATGCTGCCTAGCTCAAAACTAAAGCTTTGACCTGGGGCCAGTTGCGCTAGACGGCACAGGTCGCTTTTATAGACGCTACCTAGTAGTGGGTAGCCGCCAATGCTTTGATGTTGTTTCATCATGGCGATGGGCTGTCCATCTGCTGGAAGTTGAATTGCTCCAGCAGCTAAAGGGGACGATAAACGCGCTTCACTTTTGGTCTTTATACAAGGCCCTTGTAGACGCAAACCCATTTGGTTGCTGTTGCTGCCGATATGCCATGTACTTCCTAAGAACAGCTGTTGTTGCGAAGGTGGCAGCTTCCACCACTGCTGTGCTGGGATAAAACGTATTTCTTGGTCTTTCTTCGCTGTGGTGTTTGAGTTTAGGTTTATGCTTGAGTATTTCTGCAGATATGACCAGTGTACGGTACGCATAAGCTGCAGTGTTTGGGGGGCTTTATATGATAGGCAGATGCCGTTGCTTAAGGCTTTACCGGAGTTCGCACCGAGCCCTTCCCTTTCGTTTACTGCCGCACTGCCAAGTTGTTTTACAACTTGTAAGCCACCACTGATGGCGATATAGCTATATAAGCCACTTCTGGCCTGTGAGAGTTTGAGCGTGTCACCGGCTGCGATTCTAATGGCGCTCCAGTTTGGGCGAGCTCTATTATTAACGGTGATGTCACAATCGGCGCCACAAATAGCGATATAGGTGGCTGCTGTGAAATGCAGCTCGACATTGGCCATACAGCATTGGAGGGCTGGCGCGCTGTTATTGTTGTTAAGTAAGGCGTTAGCCCAGCGTAAGGCGTGTTCGTCTGCAGCGCCGCTTGGGCTGATGCCTAGGTGCTGTAAGCCGGGGCGCCCCATATCTTGTATGCTGCAATGCAGGCCACTTTTAACGAGTGTTATTTGCCCATAGCTTTTCACTAAAACTGCCCTCCTAAGGCGAGGAACTCTTTCTTCTCAATGGGGCGAAAACGTACTTCCTGCCCTGCAGTAAAAGAGCTGATCTCATCTCTATTTGGGGCTTGCCAGTTGAGTAAGGTTTCTGGACAGCGGCCAATGATATTCCAGCCTCCTGGGCCTTCTTGGGTATAAATTCCGGTTTGCCGGTCGGCGATACCGACACTTCCTGCTGCAACCTTAAGCCGTGGTTGCTTTAAACGTGCCGCGCTCAATAAACTAGGAACCCAGCCTAAATAAGGGAAACCTGGGCTAAAGCCTAAACAGTAAACTCGGTAGCGATTCTGGCTGTGTAGGGTAATAAATTGGTTTGTACTTAGCTGACGCTCGCTTGCTAATCGCTCTAAGTCAGGGGCGACTTCTTTACCGTAATAACAAGGTAGCTCTATGGCGGGAGCTGATTTTTGCCTCTGTTGGTTTAAAGGCTTTTGAAACCACTGTTGGAGTGCGTTGATAGCTTCTTGTGGGGGAAAGTGTGGAAATTGAAAGCTCACTAACAGGCTTTCATAAGCAGGTATGAGTTCTAGAATTGGCCAATCCTGAGCTTTTATAAATTCGACACAAGAAAATAAAGTATCGCTGCAGATATCTGAAACAGGTTTGATGTCTTGATCGAGGTGTTGGCCTAAGTCTTGGGTAGAGTTCAGAGGCGAGATTGGATTAAGGTCAGAGAAATCCAGCAGTAAACTGTTCTCATTAAAAACGTTAACGCAGGGCATCGTAAATGGCGCTGATTGCTTGTAATGCTAAAGGGCTATCCCCGTGAATACAGAGGCTGTCGGCGTGAAGCTTTAAGGCTTGGCCGTTGACAACGGGTACGGCTTTATGGTGAGCAAAGCAGAGCGCCTGTTGCACGATATGGTCGATATCCTGATGTACAGCACCTTCAATATTGCGTGCTACAAGTAGGCCGCTTTTATCGTAGGCCCTGTCTGCAAACGCCTCGAAAATAAGCGGTACAGAAAACTTATTGGCAATAATCTCGGCTTTGTCGTTAATGGGCAGGCTTTGCAGCATTAGCGAACAGTTATAGTCTTTGGCGAGTTCAATAAGTAAGGTGAGTAGTTCTTCGTTTTTGTTGCTGTCGTTATAGAGGGCGCCGTGTGCTTTGATGTGCTCAATACTCAGGTCGCGTTTTTGTAATAATTCATATAGCCCATCTAGTTGAGTTCGCAAGCTTGTTTCAAGTTCAGGCAGGCTGATACATAGGCTCTTGCGACCGAAGTTTGCTTTATCTGGGTATGAAGGGTGAGCACCGATGGCAACATCGTGCTGCAGCGCAAGTTCAAGGGTCTCTTGCATGCTTTTGCTGTCCCCAGCATTACCGCCACAAGCAATATTGGCTTGATCTATAAAAGGCATAATGCGCCTATCAACATCACTGAGGCCTTCACCTAGATCGCAGTTTAATAACATGGTTTAGCACTCAAGCATAAAGGTGACGGGGCCATCGTTGACTAGGCTTACTTTCATATCAGCAGCAAATTTACCGGTTTCGATAGGGCAGGAGCTTGTGGTTTTTAATAGATTAACAAATTGCTCAAATAAGGTTTCGGCTTGCTCTGGGACCGCAGCGCAGCTAAAGCCAGGTCTTAAGCCTTTTTTAGTGTCTGCTGCGAGTGTAAATTGGCTAATGCACAGTAATCCTCCCTCTACCTGCTGCACATTGAGGTTCATTTTACCGTCATTGTCACCAAAAACTCGGTAGTTAAGAACTTTTCGAGCCATTTTTTCGAGGCTTTCTTGCCCGTCGTGTTTTTCTATACCAATGAGTAAAACAAGGCCGTGATCAATAGCTCCAATCACTTGCCCCTCAACCGTGACCGAGGCAGGGCCGCTACGCTGTAGAAGAACTTTCATCTTAAAACTTACTTAAGTTTAAACGTTGCTTAGTGTACACCAGCTTGCGGCAAGCCTGTTTGATGCTGGTTTAACTAAGTTGGTCGCCACCCGAGCCTAAGCGGCTGGCAATATCTTTTGTAGCTTTGACCAGTGCATCGGTAATACTTGGTTCAAGGGCGCTGTGCCCAGCATCACGAATAATGTGCAGTTCAGAGTTTGACCAGCGCTGATGAAGTTCGAAGGCGTTATCCAGAGGGCATACACAGTCGTAGCGGCCATGGATAATAATGCCGGGGATGTCGGCGATTTTGCTGGTGTTTTCTAGTATTTGTTCAGCATCGATAAAAGCCTTATTAATAAAAAAATGCGCCTCAATACGAGCGAGGCTTAAAGCCATATGTGGGTCACTAAATGCAGAAACGACATCGGGGTGGGGGCGAAGTGTGGCACAGCGGCCTTCCCATAATGACCAAGCTTTCGCTGCTGCCATTTTGGCGAGCTCGTTGTTGCCTGTTAGCTTTTGGTAATAAGCTGCGATCATGTCTGAGCGCTCATTAGCAGGGATCGGAGAGAGGTAGTCTTGCCAATAGTCAGGGAAGATACGGTCTGCGCCGTCTTGGTAAAACCATGTTAAGTCGCGCTCGCGACATAAGAATATTCCGCGCAAGATCATTGCGTTAACGTGCTCTGGGTAGCGCTGGGCGTATAGCAGTGCAAGGGTGGAGCCCCAAGATCCACCAAATAAGGCCCATTTTTCAATGTTCAAGAATGTACGTATTTTTTCACAGTCCTCAACTAGGGCATCTGTGTGATTACCTTCCAGTTCGGCATGAGGCTTAGATCGACCACTACCACGTTGGTCAAATAAGATGATTTGGTAGAGCTCGGGATCAAAAAAACGGCGGTCGTATTTACCGCAGCCGGCACCTGGGCCACCGTGTAAAAAGACAATGGGTAAGCCTTCAGGGTTGCCACTTTGCTCGACATACAAGGTATGGGTGTCGTCCACGGCAAGTTCGTGGCGGGCATAAGGTTTTATTTCCGGATACAGTGGTGTCATGGCGGGTCCTGAGCCTATGAATTAGGTGGGGCCGCTAATGAACAAGCCCCGCTAAATTATAGTAGTACTCTGGTCGCAGCGATGGAAGCCTTAGTTGCGCTTGTTTATGCGTTTTCTGCTTCGGCTTTTTTCTTAGTTATCATTAGTTTGCCAAAGAACAAACCTGCCTCAAATAGTAGCCACATGGGGATGGCTAATAAAAGCTGGCTGATGACATCGGGAGGGGTCATAAACATGCCGAGAATAAAGCAAAAAACAATTACGTAAGGGCGTTTCTTGCCTAGGTTTTCGGCGCTGATGACTTCAGCATAAATTAACAGAATAGTGGCAATAGGGATTTCAAAGGCAATGCCAAAAGCAAAAAATAGCTTAATCACAAAGCTTAAGTAGCTACTTATATCCGTCATCATGGATACGCTTTCTGGCCCAATAGAGGTAAAGAATTGGAATACCAGAGGGAAGACGACAAAATAAGCAAATGCAGTACCTGCATAGAACAGGGCTATGCTACTAACCATCATGGGGATGACGATGCGCTTTTCTTTTGTATAAAGGGCAGGCCCTACAAAACGCCATATTTGGTAAAGAATATAGGGCATGGCGATATAAATCGCTGCAAAGAGGGTGAGCTTAAACGGAGTTAAAAAAGGCGAGGCGACATCGGTGGCAATCATCGATGTGTTTTCGGGTAAGAAGCGCTGTAGCGGTTCGGCAACAAACTCGTATATCTCATTGGCAAAGCTAAACAAGCCTAGAAAAATTAATAGGACGGCGACTAGAGCTCTTAGTAGACAAGATCGCAGTTCAAGCAGGTGTTCAACGAGGGGTTGGCCCTTGTCGTCATCTGGCATGCTTTGGTTGTTGGTCATGGGCGTCTAAAATGGTCGGGATTGGCGTTGGCTTCGCTTAAAGGATCGTTGTAATCGTCCTCTTCAGCCTCATCGTGTTCAGCGTTTTCAGGTTCAAGCCCAAGTTCAGCGTCAGCATTGGGGTCTTGATCGTGAGCGACTTGCTCATCAATACTGTCTTCTATGCGTTTGATTTCCGCTTGTAGGCTTGCATCAACCTCTTTGATTTGCTGATTGAAATCGTCAGTACCGAGATCCAATGATTTCAGAGAGGCCATAACTTGTTCGTTGTGCAATTCGCGGCGGATCTCATCCATGCCCAGCTGCTGCTCAAAGTCGGCACGGGTATTGTTGAGCGCACGCTTGATCCGCCCAATCCATAAGGCACCTGTGCGCAAGGTCTCTGGCAGGCGTTCAGGCCCAATAATTAGCAGGCCGACAACGATAACGACCAGCAGCTCCCAAAAGCTCATTACTTACTTTCTTCTTTGCTTTCTTCCTTTTTAGCTGTGCTTTCGCTGGTGTCAGCACTGCAGGTCTTTTGCTCCTCAACCTTTTTGGTTTCGGCTTCATCGTCGACAACTGCTTTTTTAAAGCCCTTAATGGCGCCACCTAAGTCGCCACCTAGGTTGCGTAGCTTCTTTGTTCCAAATAGCAGTAATACGATTACGAGAATAATAAGTAGTGAAGGGATGCTAATGCCGCCTAAACCCATGGTAGTACCTTCTTAATTTGTGGTCGTTGTTATTTCTGTGTATTGCGTGAGGCCTTTTCAACCAGGCCACTTAAATCAAAGCGACGGCTTAGTTCATCAAGCACGTCTTGGGTGTTGCAGTCTAAATGCGACAACATGACCATTGAATGAAACCATAAGTCGGCACATTCACTTATTACTAGTTCTTTGTTGTCGGTATTTTCGGCGTCTTTAGCAGCGATGATTGCTTCTGTCGCTTCTTCACCTACTTTTTCGAGTATTTTGTTAAGTCCTTTGCTGTGTAACTGCGCGACATAAGATGTGTCGGCATCAGCGTTGTCTTTACGCTCGGCTAGTACGGCGTCTAGTGCGTTTAACACGTCACTCATGAATAAATATCCTTCGGGTCCTTAATGACATCTTCACAGATCTGCCACTGTCCGTCGACTAAAGTGCGATAAAAGCAGCTTTCACGGCCAGTATGGCAAGCAATACCACCTTGTTGTTCGACTTTTAAGACGATGACATCCGCATCACAATCAAGCTGTATGCTCTTTACTAGCTGACTATGGCCAGAGCTTTCACCTTTACGCCAGAGTGCTTGGCGTGAACGTGACCAATAGGTGGCAACCATGTTGTCAGCGGTAAGCTGCAGAGATTCACGGTTCATCCATGCCATCATCAAGATTTTTCCGGTTTGGGCATCTTGAGCGATGGCAGGGCAAAGACCTTCATTGGTCCATTTAATTTGGTCGAGAAAATTACTCACAAAAAGCTCCGAGCTAAAGTGCCACAGTTTAGCGGAAAAACAACATTAACTTAGCTGACTGTGGCTCATATTTGATTTATTCGGGATCGAAGTCGTTTAGTACAAGCTGGCCATTTTGTTCGAGTAAGACTTGTACTTTTTGCTCTGCGTCAGTGAGTGCTTGCTGACAGTCTCGGCTCATCTTAATGCCTTTTTCGAACTGACTAAGTGCTTGCTCAAGGCTAAGTTCACCACTCTCTAGAGAATCAATAAGCGCTTCGAGTTCGCTTAAGTTCTGTTCGAAATTTTTGATCGATGCTTTTTTACTCACGTGCGCCTCCTGAATGGGCTCGAACAATATCGAAGCTCTTAGGAGGGGTCAATGGCCTCAAGTAGATAGCTTGCAGGTCGATAGCTAAAAGGGGCTTGTAAATAGGTGTATGAAGCGGGGCAGCTTTATAACCAAGTGCTATTTCTTGACTAGACTACAAACAGGACTTTCAAATCCTGACATAGGAGTAAAAAGTGGATTTAGCAACGATTGTGGGGATTATCGGCGCCTTGGCGCTGATTGTCGTGTCGATGCTGCTTGCTGGGGATCTGGGCATGTTTGTGAATGCACCATCTCTGGTGATTGTATTCGGGGGCTCGATCTTTGCTGTTATGGCGAAGTTTGGTTTGGGCCAGTTTTTGGGTGCAGCCAAAGTAGCAGGTAAAAGCTTCTCAAATAAAATGCCTGATGTGTTTGAACTGATTGATGAAATCGTGGCCTTGGCTGATGAGGCTCGCAAGGGTGGGCTGTTATCACTTGAGGGCAAGGAGGTCAGCAGTGACTTTCTGCAGCGAGGCATTCAGCTGCTAGTGGATGGGCACGACCCAGATGTGGTTAAGGCAACGTTGGGCAAAGATAAAATTCAAGCCGTAGAACGCCATAACGTAGGTTCACAGATTTTTATGTCCTTGGCGGATATGGCTCCTGCTATGGGCATGATTGGCACCTTGATTGGTCTGGTCGCGATGCTGGCTAATATGGATGATCCTAAGTCAATTGGCCCAGCGATGGCGGTGGCACTATTAACCACTCTTTATGGTGCTGTGGTTGCGAATGCTATTTGTGCGCCTATTGGTGAAAAACTTAAGCTGCGAGCAGCTGAAGAGGCCATGACCAAAAGCTTGGTTATAGATGCTTTATTGGCTATTCAGGCTGGACAAAACCCGCGTGTGATTGACGGTATCTTAAGAACCTACTTGCCAGAGGGTAAGCGAGTGGCTGAAGGCGGCGAATAGCAGTGAGCGACGAAGACGACGAACAAGGCTGCGAATGCGAACCCGGGCTGCCCGCCTGGATGGGCACCTTTGCAGATTTAATGTCGCTGCTGATGTGTTTTTTTGTTTTGTTGCTTTCATTTTCTGAAATGGATGCAATGAAATTTAAGCGCCTAGCAGGCTCGATGGCTCAAGCCTTTGGGGTGCAGAATAAATTAAACGTCACTGATATTCCTAAGGGCACGAGCATTATTGCGCAAGAATTTAGTCCTGGCCGGCCCGAGCCGACACCTATAAATGAAATATGGCAAAAAACGGACGATCTGACCGAAATGTCTTTAGAGGTAGAGTGCTCGGAGGAATACTCGATTGAGCAAGGTGATGAGGCGCTTGAAGGTGGTGTTAAGGTTGAAGTTAAGCAGAAGCTTGAAGATTTACTAGAGAGTACTCGCAAAGATGCCTACGAGTTGGCTGACGCACTGGAAGAGCAGATTGTTGCGGGTCAAGTTGAATTAGAAACGCGTGGCCGCTTAATTATTATTCGTATTCGAGAGAAAGGCAGCTTTATTTCAGGCTCTGCCGAAATGGCTCCAGCGTATAAAGATGTTATGCGTGAAGTGAAAGCAGTCTTGGCACTTAAAAAAGGAAAGATAGAGGTTCAGGGGCACTCCGATGATATACCCATACGCACATCGCGTTTTCGATCCAACTGGGAGCTAAGTTCTTCGCGAGCAGTTTCGGTTGCGCATGAGTTAATGTTAGGTGGTGAGGTGGACAGCCGTCGTTTTCAAATAAGCGGCTACGCCGATACTTTACCTCTGGTCAAAAATGACAGCGCAGAAAATCGTGCTCGTAACCGTCGTGTTGAAATATTGATTAAACAAGGTTTAGAGGATGAGCTCGAGGAAGAAGACATTAAGCTGCTGAAAGAAGATAAAGAGGGGCAAGATATCCTCAGAGAGTTAAATTTAGACCCTGAATATTTGTTTGACCTTGAGCCTGATGAAATCTTCTAAGGAGAAGCACTATGAAAGAAAGTGAACGGCGTCGTTATTTCCGGATTAATGATACTGTAGGGCTTACAATATTAAGCTTGAATGGCAAAGAGCTTCTGGGCGCAGAATCGGTGTTTTCAATGAACCCTCTTCAGTTAATTAATGAAGGGGATAATGAGTTAGAGGAGCTGGTTTCATTACTCAAAGATAAGCAACCCGAGGTTAGTCGTGCGCTTTCATTAATGAATCAAAAACTCGAGCGTGTTGCTAATTTACTGGCTTTAGAGAGTAATCTTCTTGAGCATTTCTCAGAGCGTATACAAGAAGTTAATATTAGCGCATGTGGTTTGGCTTTTACTCATCATGAGTTACTGCTAAACAATACTATGCTTGATCTCCAGTTAACACTTTATCCCGATGAGCTAAAAATACGCAGTAGGGCCAAAGTTGTTCGCTGTGAAAAAAACGAGCATGAACTCTGGCGTTGTCGAGTTGATTTTATTGGTATGAGCGAAGAGGATCAAGAGCGCTTGATTCGGCATATAGTGCAAAATCAAAGTTCGATGCTTAAAGATAGAGCATCTCATAAGAACGAAAAAAATTAGTGCTTATCTTGCTGTTTTTGTATCGAGCTAGATATTGTACTCATACTTTACATGGAGGCCGCAATAAATTTATTTTGCTTATCGCTAAATAGTCTCAAACTCCCATCTTTTCTCTGTTTTTATAATTATTTATTACTTGCCTCTTTAGGTCATATTAATGAAATATAAGGCAGTGCAATATTGCTTGACTAAAAAATAGTTTGTTGTCATATTTAATTTAACGACGATGGAATGGAGGGTGCTACCTTCAACTACCTAAGCCATGTACAAGGGCGGGTTTCGGTCGCTGTGACTCTGCTTAAAAGTTTGAGTGGTCACGACCCGGAATTACCAAGCTTTAGCAGTCGCCCAATATCGAATACGCCGCAGTTCACCTGCAGGGCTCAACAGAACTCTCTCCCCCTAAAGAAAATCAAAAATTCTTTTCCGCCTCACCGGCCCTCTTCAACTAATTACTTATGTGCTTGTAGCCGTCGCCCTAGAGGGCGCTTTGAGCCTAGTATTACTGTGCTTAAAAAACGCTGGTCGCAATAGGAGTATTTATGGAAGCAAAAATACTACGTGTAAACATGAGTGGCCAAGCAGTCGAGTGGTTAAATTGGAAGCAGGCGACCACTCTCTACGCAAGGGAGTTGGTACTTTGGTCCATGGGAGGTGTAGTAAAGCGCGTTCGTGGTGGTCGCTCTCGTTTTAGTGGCAGGCAAAGCTATATCGATCTACCTGCTATTTTAGCCTGTGGTGGTCGTTGCAGTAGTCAGGCTAAAACGACACATTTCTCTAAGCCGCCTCCCCTGTCTAATCAGGCTCTATTTTTTCGAGATGAGTCTCGATGCCTTTATTGTGGGCATTATTTTTCTTCTTCCGAATTAAGTCGCGATCATGTTGTGCCTACAAGTAGAGGTGGTCCAGACCGTTGGGAGAACGTGGTTGCTGCTTGCAAGCGCTGTAATCAGAGAAAGGGTAATTACCTGCTAGAAGAGATAGACATGCAGCTACTTGCATTACCCTATTTACCTAATCCTTACGAATACCTTGCTTTAATTAACAGTGATCGTATGCGCGGTGATCAAATGGCCTATCTGAGGCCTCGGTTCAAGCATTACTGTGGCCGTTTAATTGATAGCCGTGGCGCGAGTTTTAGTCTTGCAGTGTAAAGGTTTGAGGTCGGTCTTAGCTTGTGGCTTTATTTCAGTTCGCTAGGCGCTTAAACTAGCGCGCTTTATTAAGCCGTTAACTGGATACCTTTATGTTGCAAGCGAAACTTGCTTTGGATGCTCAGGCCAATCTTGGTGAGTGCCCACGCTGGAATGAACAAGAGCAAAAGCTCTACTGGATTGATATTAACAAGTTCCAACTAAATCGCTTTGATCCTCAGACTGGTGAAAATGAGTTTTTACAGTTTGAAGAAGAAATAGGCTGTTATGCATTCAGAGAGGGGGGCGGTTTTCTTTTGGCTATGCGTACAGGTTATTACTTATTGGATGCTTGGAATACTGAGCTTCGTTTTATTAGTGATCCAGAGGCTGATCTAGATAAAACACGCTTTAATGATGGGCGCTGTGATGCTCGTGGCCGTTTGTTTGCCGGTTCGTATTATCCACCCAAAGATTACGACGGCGCAAATTTATGGAGTTTGGATGGTGATCATAAAGTAGCTTTGGTCGCTGATGATTTATTAACAACGAACGGTATCGCGTGGAGCCCTGATAATAAGGTGTTTTATTATAGCGATACACCTAAGCATCTGATTTATCGCTGTGACTATGACCTTGAAACAGGACTTGCGAGTAATCGTTCCGTCTTTTGTGAATTTCCTAAAGGCAACGGTCGTCCAGACGGAGCTTCTGTTGATGTGGAGGGTTACTACTGGTCAGCTTTATATGAAGGGGGCCGCGTAGTGCGCATTAGTCCTGAGGGTGAAATCGTTCAGGAAATTGCCGTGCCCGCACGCTGTCCAACGATGGTGTCTTTTGGCGGTAAGGATATGAAGACACTTTATATTACGAGTGCTGGTGGTCGTCCTGAGGATGAGCTTGAAGAGTTTCCTCATCCTGGGGGCGTATTTGCAATTGATGTTGATGTGGCTGGGTTGCCAGAAAATAAGTTTAAAGGTTAGCTCAAACACTGAAATGAAAAGGCCGGCTTAATAACCGGCCTTTTTTAATTCTGCTTCTAAAGCCAAGCTTGCGATGGCTCGATGACTAATCTTATTTTTTACCTCTTTATCAAGCTCTGCTGACGCACAGTTGTGGCTTGGAACCCAGAAAAGGGGGTCGTAGCCAAAGCCACCTTCACCACGTGTTTCTTCTAAAATGATTCCTTCCCAGCTGCCTTGGGCAATAATAGGGACGGGGTCTTTGGCGTGACGCATAAAAACCAAAACGCATTGATAACGCGCTGTGCGTTGTTTTTCTTTTAAGCCTTGCAGTTCTTCCAGCAACTTATGGTTGTTGTCTGCATCACTTGCCTGTAGGCCTGAAAAACGTGCGGAATAAATACCTGGCGCGCCGTTAAGTGCGTCAACCTCAATACCGCTATCGTCTGCTAGTGCTGGCAGACCACTGACTTGGGCTGCATGCCTTGCCTTGATAATGGCGTTCTCGACAAAACTTAAACCGGTTTCATCTACATCACTTATTTGCAGCTCTTTTTGGGGAATAAGTTCGCAATTGAATTTTGAAAATAGCTTGCTGAATTCTCTTAGTTTTCCGGCGTTACCACTAGCGAGCACAATTTTACTCATATTAATCGCTATATACTTTTTGATCGAAGTTGATTTTTAATTCGGTGTCTGTTGAACTTGGTTTGACCTCGAGTTCAAAGTGCAGTGTTTCTTCGCCATTAATGCGAACAGGTGCTAAGTAATAAACAGCGTTTTGTTCTTTTATTTCAATAAATTTAAGTTTGGTTTTTTGTTGCATGAGATTGCGAACACTACCGCTAATATCGGCGGCAATGGTTTGCATGGGTTTCTCATTTGAGTAAACACTTACATTGATAAGGCTTTCGTAAGCACTGCGCTTGAGTTTATAGATTTTGGCAATTTCAGCAGGTACAAAGGTGCTGTTAAATACGGTGTGTTGCACGGTATAGTTAAGGAAATCGCTTTGGTTGTTGGGCGCTTCCGCTTGGCTGGTGAGCGCTAAGACGCAGAGCGTTAATAGAGTAAAGAGAATACGCAACATATTAATCCTTGCTGACGCGATATAGGGCGGTTTCACCAAATAGGTTAGGGTGTAAACCCTGCAAGGCTTTACCGGCCGAGCCGTTGGCAATGACTTCACGATTGATAATGCGTGCACCTAAAGTACGGCACATAAAATCAAAGTCTTTGAATGTACAAAAGTGAATGTTTGGCGTGTTGTACCATTCATAAGGTAGTAGATCACTAACAGGCATGCGGCCTTTAGTGGCTAGCATTAGCCTCGCCTTCCAATGACCAAAATTGGGGAAGGTAATAATGCATTCACGGCCTACTCGCAGCATCTCTGCTAGAGCTTGGTCGGGGCGTTTTAATGTTTGTATAGCTTGGCTCATAATAACAGTATCAAAACGCTTATCTGCGAAGTTTGTCAGTCCGCCTTCTATATCGCGCTCAATGACATTGATGTCATTTTGTATGCTGCGAAGAATATTTTCGGAATTAATTTCTAAGCCGTAACCATGTACGTTTTTTTCATCGCGTAACTGCTTAAGTAGTGAGCCATCACCGCAGCCTAAATCAAGTACTTGGCTATTGGGCTCAACCCAGTTTGCAACAATGCTGTAGTCCAGACGCATTAGTTCACCTTACTCATATAGCTGTGGAAGACATCCCAATAACGGCTTTGATTGCCGACTAAAAAGGCATCGTGGCCGTAGGGGCTATCGATTTCGGCATAACAAACATCGCGGTCGGCTTGCATTAAGGCGTCTACAATTTCTTGTGAGCGCTCAGGGGCAAAGCGCCAGTCAGAGGTAAATGAAACAACTAAAAACTTACATTGAGCATGGCGAAATGCTTGTGCTGCATCGTGCTCATATTCACGGGCAAGATCAAAATAATCTAAGGCCTTGGTCATAAGAATGTAGGTGTTAGCATCAAAGGCGGTAGAGAATTTGCTCCCTTGGTAGCGCAGATAGCTTTCTATTTGGAATTCTACGGGCTCTTCTGTGCCTTGTTGAAAGGTGCCTGAGCGCAGATCCCGGCCAAACTTTTTACCCATACCATCATCGGATAAATAGGTGATGTGACCAATCATGCGGGCCACGCTGAGGCCACGTGCAGGCAAGGTATTATGCTCTAGGTAATGGCCTTGCTTAAAATTTGGATCACTTTGAATGGCGCTACGAGCCGTTTCATTAAAGGCAATATTCTGAGCACTTAGCTTCATTGCCGAGGCAATAACAACACAGTGTCGCAGGCGTTCTGGGTACTCTAAGGCCCAGCGCATGGCTTGCATGCCACCTAAACTACCACCAACCACAGCAGCCCATTGCTCAATGCCTAAGCGGTCGGCTAAGCGTGCTTGGCTGTGCACCCAGTCACGTACTCGTAAGGCTGGGAAGTCTGCGCCCCAAACTTTACCTGTGTCAGGATTGGTTGATGCGGGCCCTGTAGAGCCGTGGCAACCACCAATATTGTTTGGGCAAATAATAAAAAAGCGATCAGTATCAAGCGGTTTACCGGGGCCGACATAGGCTTCCCACCAGCCAGGTTTTTTATCTTCTTCGCTGTAATAACCAGCTAGATGGTGGTCACCACTTAAAGCGTGGCAAACCAATATAGCGTTGCTTTTATCTTCATTGAGCTTGCCATAGCTCTCATAGACTAGCTCGTACGACTCAAGCGTACGACCACAGGCAAGTTCCAAGGGGGTATCAAACAGCATGCTCTTGGAGCTGACGATACCAACGCTGTTTTGGGGAAGCGGGTTGGGCATATCTTAAAAACCTATTACTAAATCAGGTAGTAAGCGCGAAGCGACGGCTGCGGCATAGATAACTTTTTGCAAAATAACCATGCCCATACCTATAAACATGACTGAAAAATCAAGACCGCCTACAGCTGGAATGATTTTACGTACAGGGTCAATAACCGGAGCCATCAGTTGATGCACAAGTAGTAAAAGTGGGTGGTGGCTATGTGGTGCAACAAAGCTAGAAATCACCATAACGATAATGCAGGCAAAAGCGATATAGCAGGTGATATTTAAGATTCCTAATGCGCCCCAAATCAGTAGTTGCAGCGGGTTGTACCAAGTTTGAAACAGAATGAGGCAAATAATCTCACTGATCAAAACCTGGGTCGCTAGGGCGAGAACAACGGAGGCAAGGTCGATACCAAAGACACCGGGTATTGCGCGCCGAAGTGGAGTTAGTAAGGGGTTGGTGATTTTTACTATCGCCTGCGAGAAGGGGTTGTAAAAGTCAGCTCGAGCAAGCTGTAAAAAGAAGCGCAGTATGACAAATAATAAAAATAAACTGCCGATACTGTCGACAATAAAAACTAAGATATCTTGAACGGTATTCATGAGTTATTTCCTAGTTCATCAGAAAGTTCTGCGGCTCTGCGTGTGCATGCTCGCATGGCGTTTTCAACAAGATCACGTAGGCCGCCTTTTTCAAAAGATAAGATGGCCTGTTCGGTAGTGCCTTTGGGGGAGGTGACGCGCCTGCGTAACTCTGCAACATCAAGCTCGTTGCTTTGCGCAAGTGCCGCTGCACCGTGAGCAGTTTGTAAGGCGAGTTGAGTGGCTACATCGCGATTCAGACCAAGTTTTTCACCTGCATCTATCATGGCCTCAGCAAACAAGAAAAAATAAGCTGGAGCGCTTCCACTCACGGCAGTGACGGCATCGATCTGTTGTTCTTGCTCAACCTCAGCACAAATTCCAACCGCTTCAAGTATGGCGCGTGCTTGTTGTTTTTGCTCTGTTGAGCACTGGCTGTTGCTGTAAAGGCCGCTTGCCCCCAAGCCAATGGCGGATGGGGTATTAGGCATGCTGCGAGCAATAGCAATAGATCCGAGCCAATGCTCCATGCTGCTGCAGCGAATTCCTGCGGCAACGCTCAATACCAAGGCGCCTGGCTTAATGCTGGCTTTTAAGCTTTGGCAAACATCTTCGAGTTTCTGCGGTTTTACAGCTAGAACAATAATGTCAGCATCGGCCACCGCTGCGTGATTGTCGCAATGACAGTGAATGCCAAGCTCGGTGCTGGCCGCTTGTGCGCTTTCTTCGCGAGAGGTGGTGGCACTGATTTGTTCTGGGCTCAGGCCTTGTTTAAGCAAGCCTTTGATAATGGCCTGGGCCATATTGCCTGCTCCGATAAAACTGAGCTTGAGTTCGGGGTGTAAAGTCACTGTGCAATCCGCTTTAAATAGGGGGTGAAGTAGCTACTAGCTACGTGCTCCAAATAGAGCGCTGCCAATTCTAACAATTGTGGCGCCTTCGGCAATCGCTGCGTCCATATCGGCACTCATACCCATAGATAGAGTGTCCATAGTTAGCTTGTGGTCACGGTTAATTTTCTGCATAAGCTCGCGAGCTTGAGCAAAAACCTGTCGCTGCTCATCGTAGTTGTTTCGAGCCCTAGGAATGATCATTAGGCCTCGCAACTGGAGATGAGGCAGTTGATTGATGCTGAGGCAGAGCTCGGCCACTTCGTTTTTACTGGCTCCGGCCTTACTTGCTTCGCCATCAATATTTACTTGCAGGCAGACTTGTAGCTTGCCCAGTGCCTCGCTGCGTTGCTCGCTTAGGCGTTGGGCGATTTTTAAGCGATCGACGCTATGCACCCAGGCAAAGTTCTCCGCAATCGCACGTGTTTTATTCGACTGTATAGGGCCGATAAAATGCCACTTGGGCTTATTCACTACCGTTGAACTCTGAGCGAGCTCGATATGGGAGAGGCTTTCTTGTAAGTAATTCTCGCCAAAGTCTTCTAAGCCCGCTTCAATGGCCGCAATAATTTTATCGTCACTTTGTTTTTTACTAACGCCAAGTAAGGTGATGTCTTTGGCGTTTCTTCCAGCCCTTGCCGCGCTTGCTTGAATCTGTTTTTTGAGTTGCGATAGTGAGTCGTTTATTCTGTGCATATACTGATAAGGTTGTGTGTGCTTAAGTGTTGAATTGCGTGTAGAAAAAGCGTTGTTTGCTGCCAGTTGAGCACATCGCGGTCAATCATAAGTTTTTAAAGGGGTGTAGTTTAGCGCGAACTGCGCCCTAAGCGGCTCGTTTTTTCGAGCAAACATAGAGGCAGGTTATGGATATTACGGAGTTGCTGGCTTTTTCCGCCAAGCAGGGGGCATCAGATTTACACCTAAGTGCGGGTTTGCCGCCGATGATCCGTGTGGATGGCGACGTGCGCCGTATCAATGTTCCCGCTATGAAACACAAGCAGGTACACGGCCTAATTTATGAAATCATGAACGATAAGCAGCGCAAAGATTATGAAGAGTTTCTTGAAACGGACTTTTCATTTGAAGTGCCTGGAGTGGCTCGTTTCCGAGTCAATGCATTTAACCAAAACCGCGGTGCAGGGGCGGTTTTTCGTACTATTCCCTCCAAGGTTTTAACTATGGAAGAGCTTGGTATGGGTCAAGTTTTTCGCGATATTTCGGCGGTTCCACGGGGGTTGGTCTTAGTAACAGGGCCGACGGGGTCGGGTAAATCGACCACGCTTGCGGCAATGATGGATTACATCAATGAAAGTAAGTATGAGCACATACTAACCATTGAGGATCCAATTGAATTTGTGCACGAGAGTAAGAAGTGCTTGGTCAACCAGCGTGAGGTTCACAAAGATACCCACGGCTTCGCAGAGGCTTTACGTTCTGCCTTACGTGAAGATCCCGACATTATTCTTGTAGGTGAGATGCGAGACCTTGAAACGATTCGTTTGGCCTTAACCGCTGCAGAAACAGGACACTTAGTATTTGGCACCTTGCATACTACGTCTGCAGCTAAAACCATCGACCGTGTTGTTGATGTATTTCCTGCTGCAGAAAAAGCAATGGTGCGTTCTATGCTGTCTGAGTCATTACAGGCTGTGATCTCGCAGACATTAATGAAGCGCCAAGGTGGCGGCCGTGTAGCTGCGCATGAGATTATGCGTGGTACACCAGCAATTCGTAATTTGATACGTGAAGATAAGGTCGCGCAGATGTATTCTGCGATCCAAACTGGCGGCTCACTTGGCATGCAAACCATGGATCAATGTTTGTCCGATCTTGTCGAGCGCCGCATCATTACCCGTGATGTGGCACGAGAAAAAGCGAAAATGCCAGAGAACTTTTAAGCCACGCGCACAGTACAGGAATAAGCATTATGGAACTCGACAAGCTCTTGTCGCTCATGGTTGAAAAGAAGGCCTCGGACTTATTTATTACCGCAGGCGTACCGCCTTCAATTAAGGTTCACGGCCGGATTGTTCCTGTGAGTTCGACTCCGGTGTCGCCAGAAAAGGCGCGTGAAACCGTCTTGAGCGTTATGAACGAGCGTCAGCGCAAAGAGTTTGTTGAGAAAAAAGAGCTCAACTTTGCAGTGTCTGCACGTGGTATTGGTCGTTTTCGAACCAGTGCGTTTTTCCAGCGTAATTTGGCTGGCATGGTCCTACGTCGTATTGAAACTGAAATTCCTACTGTTGATGGCTTGGGTTTACCTGAGGTCATTAAAGAGTTGGCGATGACTAAGCGTGGCTTGGTTATGTTTGTTGGAGCAACAGGCACTGGTAAGTCGACTTCTTTGGCGGCGATGATTGGCCATCGCAACCGTAATTCCAAGGGGCATATTATCTCTATTGAGGACCCGATCGAGTTTATGCATCAGCACAATGGCTGTGTTATTACTCAGCGAGAGGTCGGTATTGATACGGAGAGCTTTGAAGTTGCACTTAAAAACACCTTGCGCCAAGCTCCCGATGTGATTTTGATCGGTGAGGTTCGCTCACGTGAAACGATGGATCATGCCATTGCCTTTGCTGAGACGGGGCACTTATGTCTTTGTACTTTGCATGCCAATAATGCAAACCAAGCTTTGGATAGAATTATTCATTTTTTCCCTGCTGATAGGCACGATCAATTATGGATGGATTTAAGCTTGAATCTTAAAGGCATTGTGGCCCAGCAATTGGTTCCAACACCCGATGGTAGTGGCCGTCGTGCGTGTTTGGAGGTGTTTTTGAATACGCCTTTAGCAGCTGACCTTATTCGCAAGGGTGCCGTGCACGAGCTAAAAGACTTAATGACGCGCTCAACCGATTTGGGTATGCAAACCTTTGATCAGGCGCTTTACGAGCTTTATGACTCTGGTGAAATTACCTATGAAGACGCATTAAGCTACGCCGACTCTCCTAATGACCTTCGCTTGCGTATTAAGCTGGGTTCAGAAACCGATTCTGAGTATTTGTCTGGTGCTGCGGATGAGTTTGAGGTCGAAGAGGATGAGCGTAATGCCGGAATACGCCGCCGTTTTTGATGATCTGGCTAAGCTTGGCTTTGAGACCACCAATCTTCGAGTAATATGCATGCGGCTAGTGAATCGATAGGTTTCTGGCCGTAATTACCTTTGTGGCCTTGTTGCTGGGCCCTTTCTTTTGCTTCGCGGGTGCTGAGGCGCTCATCGACCATATTCACCTCTATCCCAAAGCGGCCGTGCAAGCGGTTGCCAAACTTGCGAGCGCGCTTGCTCATTTCGCTGTCACTGCCATCCATATTTAAAGGTAGGCCTACAATGGCTCGGTCGGGCTTCCACTCCTCTAGTAGCTTGGCTAGGGTATCCCAGTTAGGTGTGCCATCTCGAGCTTGAATTTGCTCAAGCTCTGAGGCGCTGCAGCTAAGGGCTTGACCAATGGCTACCCCAATATTCTTTAAACCGTAGTCAAAGGCTAATACATAACCACTGTTGGCTTTGTCGAGGGATTTACGCATAAGCTCAGGCGTGGCCAGTTTGTGTTGAAATTAGGTCGAGATTAATACCGAGGGCTTTAGCCGCAGCATTCCAGCGCTGATCGGTTTCCGTATCAAAAAGAATACGGCTATCGGCGGGCATGGTTAACCACATGTTGCTGTTAAGCTCTTCTTCGAGTTGGCCAGGGCTCCAGCCAGCGTAACCTAATGCCAGTTGTGCACCTGGAGGAGCCTGATCTTTAGCCATGGCCTCAACAATATCTTTGGATGCGGTTAGGCAAATTTCGGGGGTTATTTCTAGGCTGCTTTCCCACTTACCTTGCTTGCGGTGAAGCACAAGCCCTTGTTGCCCGTTTACTGGACCGCCCGCCAATACTTGCTTATTGCCTATGGCTGGGCTGCAGGGTAGCTGTAGTTGTTCAAACACATCTGTCAGGCTGATGCCCAGTGGCTGATTGATTATTAGGCCCATGGCACCGTGCTCGTTGTGGTCACAAATATAAGTCACGGTGTGGTTAAACAGGGAGTCTTCTAAGCCAGGCATGGCAATTAAAAACTGATTGCTCAGATCATTGCTTTGTTCGAGGTTGAGCTCTTTGCTTGGCGGCATGTTTTACTCCTGCTAATGATTCATTATTGGGGGCTGGAGCTTAGAAAGCAATACCATTAGTCGTGGCTTGGCCCGGCTTTTTAGTCTCGAGTGCTTAAGCCATCTATCTCCCAATTCCAGGTGCGAATAATCTCAAATAAGTCGGTATTTTTCTTAATTTCGGCAGGAAAAGGATCGAACGGCGAGGCTAGACGAACAACTTTGAGAGCTGCGTCGTCTAGTATCTTATAGCCTGAGCTTTCTGATATTTCGACTTTGGCGACACTTCCGTCGGCTCGCAGCATGACCGATAGGCGCAGAGAGCCATAGATGTTTTTACGCTTGGCTTCAGCTGGAAAATTCTTTTTACCGTAGGTTTCGATTTTTTGGCTCCAGCGGTTGTAATAAGCGGCTTCCGCTGAGCTCTTGGTTGAGACAGATGTATGTCGAGTGATGCGGGGTTTACGAGCTTGACTCTGCAGCTGTTGATCGCGTTTAGCTTGTAGGCTGGCAAGGTCTCGTTCGAGCTTTTCAAGCTGGGTTTGTTGGTGGTCGCCCTCAAGTTCGTGGTTGTTATCGGTACTGCTTTCGCTTCGCCTAACTTTGCGCGCTGTTTGGTTGCTGGTGTCGAGTAGTTCTGTCTCGTGTTTGGGCTTGTTCCTAGCTATCGATTGCTGCAGAGGGTTTACTTTGTTAAGGCGTAAGTCGGCAAGCTCGGCTTCCTCTGTCGTTGTCAGCTCTTTCACGTCGTCTTCTGTGCCGCTAGCTTGCTGATTGCTTTGTGCGAGAAAGTCGGCTTTCTCTGGCGCCTTTTGGTCGGCGTGGGTAGCTAGAGTGATGTTTAGGGTCGGAGCAAGTTTATCGCTCTTATTAATTGAAAAGGTCACGCCTAAAATGACAATGACGTGAATGGCCACGGCTAAAAAAATGGTAAAGGTCAGTTTGTCGGCGCTTGACGCTGCTTGGCTCATAGATCTAACGCAACTGCTCAATGGTTAATATTAAGCGTTCACCGATATTTGTGTCGTAGGCTTTATCTATCTCTCGAACACAGGTGGGGCTGGTGACGTTAATTTCGGTTAAGTAGTCGCCGATAATATCAAGGCCAACAAAAATTAACCCTTTTTCAATGAGGGTGGGAGCTACTTGATCGACAATCCACTGGTCTCTTTCGCTTAAGGCTTGTGGTCGGCCAGAGCCTCCCGCCGCAATATTGCCTCGAGTCTCTCCGTTAGCAGGTATACGGGCAAGGGCATAGGGCACGGCTTTTCCGTTAACAACAAGTACACGCTTATCCCCTTGTTTAATTTCTGGTAGATAGCGCTGAGCCATGATGTAACTTGATTCATTGTTTGTTAGAGTTTCCAAGATAACGCTAACGTTGCTGTCATCTGTTTTGCAGCGGAAGATACCCGTACCGCCCATGCCGTCGAGCGGTTTGAAGATAACGTCGCCATGTTCTTTATGGAAGGCCTTTAGCTGCTGGGCATCGCGGCTGACTAGGTGGGGTGGACAGCACTGTGGGAATTGGGTCGCAAAAATCTTTTCGTTGCAGTCGCGTAAACTTTGTGGCTTGTTAACAATTAGACAGCCTTCTTGCTCTGCGCGCTCCAATACATAGGTAGCATAGATATATTCACTGTCGAAAGGGGGGTCTTTGCGCATTAACACGCAGTCTAATTCACTCAGAGCTAGTTGTTGTTTGTCACCTAGTTTGAACCAATTGGCGCTATCATTAAAAACTTCTAGCTCACTAAGGTTGGCAAAAGCGCGACCTTGGCTAATACTCAAGTCATTCATCTCCATATAGTAAAGGGAGTGACCGCGCTCTTTGGCCGCCAGAAGTAAAGCTAAAGAGGTGTCTTTTTTGAAAGTGATGTTGGCAATGGGATCCATAACAATGCCAATTTTCAAATGTGTATTCACGTGCGGAGCTCCTGCCGTATATGGCGTAAAAGTGTGACTCGGGTCACTTTAGGCTGACTTATCTGCCAAGATGGCGCTGATTATAAGTTTTATCTAGTTTGATTCGGAAGTCTGAGTTACATTTTTATCTATGCTTGCAATAAATAGCTTTTTCTATTTTTTTCAAGCGTTTATAGATTAAACTGCAGACATATGTTAAAAGTCTTCTCATCCATTAGTGTGGGAAATTGTCTTGATCAGTAAGTGTTCAAGCCCCATGAAGTTCATATAGTAAGGTCAGCATTATGGAAGCGAATCTCGAGCACCTCAAAGTGATGGTGATTGATGATAGTAAAACCATTCGCAGAACAGCTGAAACGCTGTTAAAAAAAGTCGGTTGTACGGTTGTTACAGCTACAGATGGTTTCGATGCTCTAGCGAAAATCGCTGATACTCGTCCGAATATCATTTTCGTTGACATCATGATGCCGCGTTTAGATGGTTATCAAACCTGTGCGCTCATCAAAAACAACAGTGAATTTAAGTCCACTCCTGTCATTATGCTATCGAGTAAAGATGGTTTATTTGACAAGGCCAAGGGGCGCATTGTTGGGTCGGATCAGTATCTCACCAAACCCTTTAGTAAAGGTGAATTGATCGGTGCGATTGAGACTCATATTCAATAGATAGTTACACTCAGTTATTTGTTACTAGAATAATTAAGCGAGATTAGCATGGCTAAAATCCTCATAGTTGATGACTCACCCACAGAAACCTACAAGTTAAGTGGAGTGCTTGAGCGCAATGGTCACAGTGTCATCACTGCTGTAAATGGTGAAGAAGGCGTGGCGACGGCAAAGCAAGAGCTGCCGGACTTAGTCTTAATGGATATTGTGATGCCTGGCTTGAATGGCTTTCAGGCAACTCGCCAGCTTAGCAAGGCCGCTGAAACTGCAAATATCCCGGTTATCATTGTGACCACTAAAGATCAAGAAACTGATCGTGTGTGGGGCATGCGCCAGGGGGCAAAGGCTTATCTCACTAAGCCTATTGATGAAAAAGAATTGATGAGTACCATCGCCAACTTAGGGGGCTAAGCCACATGGCGCAAGCGCCTTTTTTAGCTCTTGCTGGGCTAGCTCAAAAGTGTCGTGAGTCTGCAAGTGAGCTTCCTGCCAAAATCGAATCGGCCCCCCGTTGGAGTGGCATCGGTTTTTTGCTTATGGGGGAGCGTTTTATTGCCCCTATGGGGCAAGTCGCGGAAATTTTAGAGCTTCCAGTGCACACGCGTTTACCCGGCGTTCAGCCTTGGGTACTTGGTTTATCTAATGTCCGTGGTCGTTTATTGCCCCTGCTGGATATGCCTATGTACCTCGGTGGACAGTTAAGCCAGCAAAAGCGTAATCATCGTGTGCTTGTATATGATAATGGCGAGCTATTCAGTGGTCTTGTTATTGATCGGTCACTAGGTATGCAGCATTTCGACCTAAACCAACACAAGCCGGGTAGCAGTTCTTCACTGCCGAGTAGTGTTCAAGGCTACTTGGACGGTACTTATACCGATGAAGATGATCAGGCTTGGAACGTAATAGATTTTAATCGATTGGCAGCGGATTCGCGTTTTGCGAATGCTTCGCTGCTTTAGTTTTGCCGTTTACGGCAGGCCTCATTGAGGTCAATAAATTGGGGGTGCTCTGCACCCGCTGAGTATAAAGCCAAAAATGGCAACTAAAAACGCTTGGGAGCGCTTATGAAAGCTGACACAGCTGGACTACTTACCAGGATGAAGGACAACCCGGTAATGCTGGCATTGATCGTTGTGCTTGTTACTTCCGTTGGGGTCATGGCATTTATCGCCTTTGTTCTGTTTCAGGATTCGAAACGAGATCAGAGCTATCAACAGCTCGTTGCTGATTTGAGGGCATCGTCCTTCCAGCTGACCTCTTTGTCTCGAGATGCAACTGCGGGTGATGAACAGGCATTTGCCTCTTTATCAAACGTTGTTGAAGAGATGAGTCAAACTTGGCGCACGCTTAAAAGTAGCGACAATCAAACTCGCCTGCTTTTGAATAATGAATTAGCAAGTTTTGATGCCGCTTGGAATTCAACGAGTAAAAACGCCAAGGTTATCACCGACAACAAAGATACCATTCTGTTTTTGCACAATGTTGCAACTACGCTGAACGAAGCGATTCCTCAGTTGCAGAGTGAGCATGATTTGATCGTAGAGATCCTGCTTGAAAATGAAGCACCGGCAGACCAAGTGGCGGTGGCACAAATGCAGAGTTGGCGAGCAGAGCGTATTGCTCGTAACGTCGATAAAATGCTACGCGGTGGCGGTGATGCAAACCTTGCGGCTGACCAATTTAACCTTGATGCAAGTTTGTTTGGTAAGGTATTGGCGGGCATGGAAAAGGGGGATATCGCAATGGATATCACTCCTATTACAGATGAAGAAGCTAAAGAAAGTTTGACCGAAGTTGCTGAGCTGTTTGGCTTTGTAAGCGGTCAGGTACGAGACATTTTTGAAGCGTCTCCGGCATTATTCCAAGCGCGCCAAGCAGCTAACGGCATTCTTGATGAAAGTGCTAACTTACTACAAGCACTATCCGTCTTAAGTGATCGTATTACGGAACTGCCAGTAGAGCGGAAATTAAATACCACGGTATTAGCAGCAATAGCGGCAGTGGCTTTGTTATGTTTGTTAAGTATTGGTCTGATTCTAAATGGTTCAACTAAGCGCCGCTTGAAAGAAACTGCAGATACGAATGATCGAAACCAAAACGCGATTTTACGTCTACTTGATGAGCTAGCCGATCTGGCAGATGGTGACTTAACCACTACAGCAACCGTAACTGAGGATTTCACAGGTGCGATTGCTGACTCAATTAACTACACCATTGACCAACTTCGTATTCTAGTTTCACGAATTAACGAAACCTCTGAGCGAGTTGTAGGATCATCTTCAGATACCCAGCAAACGGCACTTCACCTTGCCGAAGCTGCTGAGCATCAGGCGCAAGAAATTGCTGGAGCCTCTGCTGCGATTAACGAAATGGCGGTAACCATTGACCAAGTATCTGCGAACGCCGCCGAATCAGCGGGTGTTGCGGAGCGATCAGTATCGATCGCGAAAAACGGCGCTAAAGTTGTACAAAATACAATTCATGGTATGGATACGATTCGTGAGCAGATTCAAGACACCTCGAAACGTATTAAGCGACTGGGTGAATCATCACAGGAAATTGGTGACATCGTTGGCTTGATTAACGATATTGCTGACCAAACCAACATTCTTGCACTTAACGCGGCTATTCAGGCGTCGATGGCGGGTGATGCAGGTCGAGGCTTTGCGGTGGTTGCGGATGAGGTACAGCGACTTGCGGAACGTTCTGCTACAGCAACCAAACAGATCGAATCACTGGTTAAAACAATTCAGAACGATACTAACGAAGCAGTTATCTCGATGGAACAAACCACTTCAGAGGTGGTACGTGGAGCACGCTTAGCACAGGATGCGGGTGTTGCACTCGAAGAGATTGAGACGGTATCTGCCAACCTTGCGGAATTGATTCAGAATATTTCGAACGCTGCACGCCAGCAGGCTTCATCGGCCGGTCATATTTCTAATACGATGAATGTAATTCAGGAAATTACTTCACAGACTTCTGCTGGTACTAACGCTACCGCGAAGTCGATTGGTAACCTTTCAGAGTTAGCGACCGAGCTAAGTGAATCGGTATCGGGCTTTAAGCTTCCTCATGAAATGGACGCTGATACTGAGTTGAGTGATGAAGCGGATTACGAAGCTGAGCCTGAACTTGCGACTCTTGATGAAGCAGATGATTTTGAAGAAAGCGTAGATCATGGGCCTGACTTGTCTGAAGAGGTTGCTTTGGATGAAGTTGAAACACTGACTGAGGTCGAAAGCTTTGATGCTGAGATAGAAACGCTTGATGAAGTTGAAGTGTTGGACGAAGAGGTTGAATCCTTTGATTTAACTGAAGCTGATGGCATAGATGACGAAAGCTTGGAATTGTCTGATGAAGAAATTTTCAGTGAATTTGAAGAAGCTTACGCAGAAGAAACTGACCCAGAGAAGAAAAGCTAAATTGACGTATAGCTGAAGTTGTAACCGATGTCTTGGACTTATGAACGTGCGCCAGTATTAAGTGATAGTCAGTTTGCCATGTGGAGCCAGCTGCTTGAACTACGTGTGGGCATTAGTCTTGGTCAGCATCAGCGTCAATTTCTCCAAAGCCAAGTAAGCATGCGTATGCGTGAGCTTGGGGAGGAGAGTTTCTCGGACTATTTTCACAAAGTTACTGACGCACCCAATGCGCAGCTCGAGTGGGCTATTTTAATTGATCGCTTAGTGGTGAAAGAAACAACTTTCTTTCGCCACAAACCCTCACTCAATTTTGTAGGTCAGCACCTACAAGAGCGTTTAGCTAGGGGCGCAGCTAAAAGCTCTTATGATATTTGGAGTTTGGCTTGTGCAAGCGGCGAAGAGCCATATTCGTTAGCAATGGTTGCTAACGAATGTTATAGGCAGGCTTCACAGGGACCTAATTTCAGTATTACTGCGACGGATGTGAGTCGTGTTGCACTTGCGCTAGCAAAATCAGCGTGTTATCCGGAGAGAAAGCTTGAATTTGTACCACAGTCGTACCGGAAGAAATACTTTGTGGAAAACAGCGCTGGACAGTTTCAGTTTCAGCATCCTGTGACAGAGAGAATGTGTTTTTCATGCGGCAATATTCTCAACCTCGATGACATGCCAATGTTCGAGTTTGATGTGATTTTTTGTCAAAACCTATTGGTGTACTTTCAGCAAGAATTAAGAAAGAAACTGCTGGATTCATTAGTAGAGAAATTAAAACCAGGCGCGATCCTGGTCATTGGCTTAGGTGAAGTGACTACCTGGGTTAATGACGCAGTTGAGCGAGTTCAACGCGCCGATGTGCAGGCTTACATTAAGTCTGCAGACAATAATTAAGGCAGAAGGGCTAGCCGATGGGTGATCAACGCAATTACGCGGCATTGGAGTGGGTGCTAGGAGAAATTGAGGAAACCCTCAACGATGCTAGGCAGTCTCTTGAGGCCTATGTTGAGAATCCTAAGGATTCTACACAGCTTCGTTTTTGTATTACTCATATTCATCAAGTACGCGGTAGTTTACAGATAGCCGAGTTTAATGGCGCCTGCCTACTTGCTGAAGAGATGGAAGGTCTTGCACAGGCGCTTATTCGCCAAAAAGTTAGCAATGCCGCTGATGCACAAGAAGTGCTAATGCGTAGTTTGTTGCAGCTACCTATCTATCTTGATCATGTGAAAGTATATCGCGACGACAGTGTTCGTTCGATTATGCCTTTGTTAAATGATATTCGTGCAGTCTGTCGTGAGCCATTTTTAACAGAAAGTAACTTATTTACACCGATGCTAGATGCAATGGATGGGCACCTAGGTACTCGTCACAGTGTGCTGAACGAAGGCGAAAAGTTACAAAAATTGACTGCCAAATTGCGTGAAATGTATCAGTTTGCAGCGGCAGCAGTTTTACGTGGCATTAAATTACAAGAAAATTTAAGCTACCTTGAGAAAGTATTTAACCGCTTAATCACCCTTACTTCCGGCACTAATAGCGCGCCTCTTTGGTTGATCAGTGCAGCCTTAATAGAAGGGCTGAAAAATGAAGGTATTGAACTAAGTATTGCCGTTCAAAACCTGTTGCGTCAGCTTGCACGTGAAATGCGCTTGCTTAATGAGCAAGCACCAGCCTCATTTGATAAAAAGCCACCAGAAGGTTTGCTAAAAAACCTGCTTTATTATGTTGCCGCTTCAGAGCTAAACACGCCTTTAATTAAAAAGGTACAAGAGCTCTTTATTAGCAGCGATGATGAAATTGGTGGTCGTGAAGCAGGTCAAGACGGTTATAGCGCTAGTTCATTAGATCCTGAAACCGTTCGCTCTGTTGTTGTCGCTTTGCGGGAAGAGCTGAAAAGCATTAAATCTAATTTAGACAATGCTTTAACGACTCAAGCATCGCCTTCAGAGCTGGTAGATATACTGCCTGTTGTTAAGCGTGTTGCTGATACTTTAGCCGTTCTGGGTATTGGTGAGCTTCGTCGTAAAATGCTTGATCAAGCAGATGAGCTTGAAGCAATTAGCAAGACCAGCAGTATTGATGAAGCTACTCTGATTACTTGTGCAAGTCATATCATTGATGTTGATACTAAGCTCGAAGCAATTGATAAGGCCGTTGATAAACACCGTGATATTAGTAATATCAATGAGCGAGCTATTGAGATCGATGAGGCTAAGCTTGCGGTATTGCGTGAGTGTCAGAATGGTCTAGACCGAGCCAAAGACTCAATTATTGATTACATCAGTTCTCAGTGGGACGTCAGCCGTTTAACCGATATTGATCAGCTGTTGCACAATATCCGCGGCGGCCTAGATATTATTCCGTTGGGGCGAGCGGCAAATATTATCGAGCGCTGTTCAAACTTTATTGTTAATGAGCTTATTGCGGTTGGCGGTGAGCCATCATGGACCAAGCTTGAATCATTGGCAGATGCTCTTGCTGGTGTTGAATATTACCTAGAGCGTCTCGCTACTGATATGAGCGAAGACGGTGACGCCTTACTTGAGATCGCTGAGACTAGCCTTGACTCTCTTGGGGAGGCAGCCTTAAGCAAGCAGCAGTTGGCAGAGCAGCCAGTTGTTGAAGTGGAAAAAAGTGTTCAAGCTGAAGAGCAGAGCACTGGATCTGAGGTGGCCGATGTTGTTGATGAAGCCGCTCCTGAAGAAGCGATCGTAGAAGAGCTTGCCGTAGATGAGCCGGCGTTAGCAGAACCAGAATTTGAAGAAAGACCTGAAACCTCTTTCAGTGAGCCTCAAGACTCTGAACATGGTTTTGAGCATAGTGAAGCAATCAGTATTGCAGAGTCAGAGCAAGAAGATGAGCTTCCTGAGGCTTCAGTAGAACCAGAGCTGCTTGATGAAAGCGATGAGGCTTCCGCTTTAACGGATGGTCAAATTAGCACTGATCAGCTTGAACCTGAAATTACAGCTGAGCCTGAATCGATAGCCGCAGAGCTGCCCCCGATTACAGAGCCTGCAAGTGCAGAGCCAGAGGAAGAAGAGAGCCTAATCGATGATGAGATTATTGAAATCTTCATTGAGGAAGCTGAAGAAGTACTCGAGACTTTAGAGGAATACATTCCTCTTTGGCTGAGTGATGTAAACGATGATGAAAATCGAACCGTTGTACGTCGAGCCTATCATACGCTTAAAGGCAGTGGCCGAATGGTCGAGGCTAAAGATGTCGGTGAGCTAGCATGGTCGGTTGAAAACATGCTCAACCGTATTATTGATAAAACCGTTGAATACCGTGAAGAGCATGGGCTAATCGTTAAAGGTGTGGCTATTTTAATGCCAACCTTGGTTAAAGCTTTCGAAGAGCGCCAGCCCAACCCGATTCACGATCAGTGTGAAACCATTGCTGCTTGGGCTACGGCGTTTGCAGCAGGTGACGCGCCTGCTGATTTTGATGCTTCTGTGCTTACTCAGCCTGCCATTACCGAGGAGCCGCTAGAAACTCAGATAGCTGAATCCGATGACAGTGTCGAAGCAACTCCTGTAGCCGAAAGCCTCGATGCTGAGGTTGCTAGTGAGGATGCTCTTGTCGAGGAAGAAGAGCACTCTGAGGCAGACCAGGCTGATGACGATGACTTTGTCTTATTGGAAATCTTCTGTTCTGAAGTTGAAACTCACCTTAGTACTATGCGTGACTTCATCGGTGAAATGGATGAAGCCGCTCCGATCTATAGTCCACCAACGGACGAGTTACAGCGTGCACTACATACACTTAAAGGCAGTGCAAAAATGGCTCAGGTTGAGCCTATTGCTCGCATGTTTGAGGTGCTTGAGCATTTCGCTAAAGAGATGGTCAGCTTCCAAGTTGTTATAAGTGAAGACATCTTGCAGTTGATGCGTGACTCTGAAGAATATGCTCTTGGTGCTATTGAGCAAATTAAACAGCGTAAACCTGTTGAAATCATTAAGTTAGATCAGTTCTTGGCTCGTTGTGCCGAGCTGCGTGAGTTGGCTGTGGGTCACCTCGTACGCATGAAAGAGCAAGATAAGCAAAGCGGTAATCAAGTTGACCCGCGTTTACTTTCTATCTTTATGGCAGAAGAGATGAATCTTCTCTTGGATGCCGATGATGTGGTTAATGCGTGGAGTGATACTCCAGACAGTCAGCAACCTATTAATGAGCTTAAAACTGAGCTTAAAACTCTTGCTAATGGCGCTGAGCAGGCTAAATTGCCGGCAATGGCGGCTCTTGCCTTACAGTTAGAAGATATTTACGCGGCACTACAGGATAAACCTGCCAGTGTTGGCGAGGAATCTCGTACGCATTTATTGGCCGCCCATGAAGCGCTGCTCGACATGGTTGATGCTGCAGCCGCAGCTCAAAATGTGCAAGACCCTCCAGCGGCGTTGCTGGATCAGCTGAATCAATATATTGAAAGCTTACGTGTGGTCGAGGTTTCTATTGAGGAGCCTACAGAAGATCTGATTATTGAAGACCTTGTCAGTGAGCCGCTATCAGATGAGCCGCAGGATGAGCTGGTAGTTGAAGATATAGCGCTTGAGTCTGAGCCTGCTATTGAAGAAAGCTCAGAACCAGAACCAGAACCAGAACCAGAACCAGAACCAGAACCAGAACCAGAACCAGAACCAGAACTAACTGGCGAGGCTTTCGTTGATGAGTATGTCGATGGTGAGCTAGAGCTAGAAAGCGATACTGAGCAGCACGAGCCGACTGCTTCTGAAGCCGATGCAGATAATGACGGTATCCTGTTTGAAGAAGAAAGCGAAGAGCTTAGTGTTGAAGATATTCTAGGTGAGTACGCTATCCCTGAGCCTGAGCCTGAGCCTGAGCCTGAGCCTGAGCCTGAGCCTGCCTTAGAAGAAGATTCGGTTGATGTATCTGAACTTGTATCGGATCTAAGCGCAGAAGAGGCTGAACTTCCTGAGCTTGAGCAAGTAGATGAGCCATTTGCTGCAGAGCTAGAAGAGCCAAGTTTACAAGCGCCAGACGTAGATATAGACGCTCCAATCTTAGAAAACATTGTTCTAGATGAAGACGCAGCAGGCTTAGGTGAAGCTGAGCATGAAGAGTTTGAGTTAGAGCTGCCTGAGTTGGGAGACGCTGAACAGGAAGAGCCTGACTTAGAACTTGCCGATTTAGAAAGTGTAAGCACTGACAGTTCAGAATCTGAAGATCTAGAACAAGCCCTGTCTGAAGTGGATTCATCTAGCCCTGAGCTAGAAGTTGAAGATTTAACGGAGTTTGCACCAAGTGATGAGCTTGTTGAGCAGCAGGACTCCTCTTTTGCTGACGAGTCTTCGCTTGATTCTGAGTCGTCTGAGCCAAGTGCGGATGGTGGCTTACTTGACCAGGTGGATACCTCTTCTGAAGATTATGACGAAGACATCTTAGAAGTTTTCTTAGAAGAAGCCGATGAGCTCAGTGAAGAGCTTGAGCATGCAGTGCATAGCCTTGAAGGTGGCGATGACGCCTCTACAGCACTGGATGAAATGAAGCGTGCCTTGCATACCTATAAAGGCGGTGCGCGCTTAGCTAACCTAGATAATCTGGGTGAGCTGATTCATAACTATGAAACGTTCTTGATCGATAAAAACCCATCGGGTAACGATAAAGAAGCGATGGCGAAAATTCACGCCTATCAAGATCAGATCTTTAGAGCAGTGAATGCAGTTAAGAACTTCCTTGGCTTGGGTGGCGTTGCTTTACCTGCTGCTCCAGTGCTTCCAAGTGAGCAAGACTCTAGTTCCATAGAAGCTGCAGAAGAGTCCTTTAATACGGGTATAGACAACAGCTCTAGTGGACTCACTGAGAGCTCGAATACTGACAGCAGCACTGACACCAATGTTGTGCCCTTTGTTGCTAAGCCTGATGAGTCGAGTGACCTTGAACTTACAAGTGCTTCTGTTGGTGGTGCTGCAGCACTTGCTGTGCCTCAGAAGAAACAAGGACCTCAAGAAGTAATTCGGGTTAATTCCGAACTCCTTGAAGAGCTGGTTAACTTAGCGGGTGAGACCTCTATTAGTCGCGCGCGTCTTGAAGAGCAGGTCAATGACTTTAAGTTCTCTTTAGATGAAGTTGATTCTACGATTGACAGGCTACAAGAGCAGTTACGTCGTTTAGATATTGAGACAGAAGCGCAGGTCTTGTTCCGTCAGGAGCGTATGGCAGAGCATGCTGAGAACTTCGATCCTTTAGAAATGGACCGTTATTCAGCCTTACAGCAATTATCGCGCTCGCTTATTGAATCTGCGTCGGATTTACGAGACTTGCGAGATGACCTTAGTGATCGGGTTCGAGACGCTGAAACAACCTTGCTACAGCAGAGTCGCATTAATACGACGCTACAAGAAGGCCTTATGCGCTCGCGCATGGTGCCATTCTCGCGTCTAGTACCTCGTTTACGCCGAATTGTAAGGCAGGTTGCAGCCGAACTTGGCAAGAAGGTCAGCTTCGAGTTAGACAATGTTGAAGGTGAATTGGATCGCAACGTTCTTGAGCGCATGGTGCCTCCGTTTGAGCATATGCTTCGTAACGCAGTTGACCACGGTATTGAAACACCTGAAGATCGTATTGCCTCAGGTAAGAGTGAAACGGGCCGAATAGTTCTCACCTTGGGTCGTGAAGGTGGCAACGTTGTTATTCGCTTAATGGATGACGGTCGTGGTGTAGATTTAGGGCGTGTACGTAAAAAAGCAGTTGATCAGGGGCTAATGAACGCTGATGCTGACTTGAGCGATCACGACATTATGCAGTTTATCTTCCATGCTGGTTTCTCTACGGCCGAGAATGTAACGCAAATCTCGGGTCGTGGTGTGGGCATGGATGTCGTTAACGCCGAGATTAAACAGCTTGGTGGTGATGTTAGTATTAGCTCCAAGTGGGGTGAAGGCTCCGAGTTCCTAATTCACTTACCGTTTACGCTTTCTGTAAACCGCGCCTTGATGGTTGGTATTGGCCAAGACAGCTACGCTATTCCGCTTAATTCCATTGAAGGTATTGTGCGTATTAGCCCATTTGAGCTTGAGCATTATTACGCTCACCCAGACTCAGAATTTGAATATGCTGGCGACAAGTTTAAAGTACGTTACTTAGGCTCTATGCTGCATCCTGGTATGAAGGCTAAGATCGATAGTGATACTTTGCAGATGCCTATTATTTTGGTACGTACAGCCCAGCATACAATGGCTTTACAGGTTGATAACCTTATGGGCAGCCGTGAAGTTGTAGTGAAAAGCCTCGGTGCACAGTTTAGTGCAGTACAGGGTTTGGCTGGTGCGACTGTAATGGGTGACGGTAGCGTTGTTGTAATCCTTGATCCTCACGCGCTAGTGCGTCAAGAAATTGCTCGTTCTGACTTGCTACTTGATGCGAGCAAACGTGCTCAAATTGAATTGCATAGCGATGAAGTTGAAGAGCAAGAGCATGTGCCAACGATTATGGTGGTCGATGACTCGGTAACAGTACGCAAGGTAACCACGCGCTTCTTGGAGCGTGAAGGTTATAACGTGATTACCGCTAAAGATGGTCTTGATGCATTGCAGGTCTTGGCTAATGAAAAGCCAGACTTAATGCTGCTTGATATCGAAATGCCACGCATGGATGGTTTTGAGGTGGCAAAAAATGTTCGTGGCTCTCAAGGCACTAAAGACCTACCAATTATTATGATTACATCGCGTACCGGTGATAAGCACCGCGAGCATGCGATGAGTCTTGGTGTGAACCGCTACATGGGTAAGCCGTATCAGGAGGATGCTCTGATATCGACCATGCAGGAGCTGCTGAATGCTGAGGGCAAGTCCTGATTACAGTGAGCAGTCTGAGCTAAAGCTCGGTCTGCTTGCCGACTCCTCTAGGGAGCTGGGCACACTGGTATCACTTGTTCGAGAAACTGATCATAAGATCGTTTGCTCCGCCTCTACACGCACTTATTCCCTGCCTTTACGTAATGATGTCGATGCTTGGGTGCTACGTATTGCAGATCACTGCGACAAAACAGACGCCATTATAGAATGGTTGACGGAACATGATGTTCCTATGGTTGTAGAAGACGTGAATACGGCTAACTCCATCAGTGCACAATGGTTAGATAGCAAAATTCGCGATTGTGTATCGGCTTATCGAAGGCCGCATTCAGCTAACAGTAAACCGGAACAGGTTTGGGTATTGGCGGCGTCAACGGGTGGACCCGAAGCTCTGGCAGAATTTTTTAATGGTCTAGTTGGGGCCGAGGCTTTTACCTTTATTGTTGCGCAGCATATCGATGAGCGAGCTTTGCCTTCTCTATTTACAGCTCTGCGTCGCAATACTCATTTTCCGGTTACACTTTGTCGCTCTGGTGAGAGTTTGGAGGCCGGCCATGTCTATGTCGTCTCTCCAGACAACGAATTTAGCTTGAGCCACAATAGGCGAGTGGTGCTCACCGGTGAGGCTTGGAAAGGGCTTTATCGCCCTTCGATTAACCAAGTAATTGCCAAGGTCGCTAAAGCCTATCGCCAGCAAGCCGGCGTTATTATCTTTAGTGGTATGGGTGATGATGGCGCGGATGCGGTATCTATGATGGGGGCTTATGGTGGCCAGGTGCTTATCCAAGATCTAGCAAGTTGTACTATTGATAGTATGCCGCGCTCTGTGCAAAGCACGGGCTTGGTAAATTACAGTGGTGATAGCCAGGCCTTGGCCAAATATATTTCTAAGCGAGCAAAAGCTGCTCGTTAGTTTAAAGTGGAGACACTATGAGTAATGAAGAGCTAGAAGTGGGCACTGATATAAAATGTATGGTGTTGCCTATGGTTGAATCTGAGGTGTTACTGCCAAGTATTTCAGTGGCAGAGTTGGCCGCTATTCAGCCTTTTGATATTAAACCTAATACTCCTGATTGGTTTTTAGGTTATTACCCGTGGCGTAACTTGCGAGTGCCCGTTTTAAGTTATGAAACATTGAATAATCAGTGTTCTCCTAAGTTAAGTGCGGACGGTCGCGTGGTTATTCTGAATGCAACAGGTGTCAGTGAAGAC
The DNA here is from genome assembly GCF_041346925.1 of Agaribacterium sp. ZY112. Lineage (NCBI taxonomy): Bacteria > Pseudomonadati > Pseudomonadota > Gammaproteobacteria > Cellvibrionales > Cellvibrionaceae > Agaribacterium > Agaribacterium sp. ZY112. Next base: position 1,177,067 of record NZ_CP166840.1, read on the forward strand.
CTGCCTTTTATTAGTATCTTGTGCCAAGGTGTGCCGGAAGACCTGAGCGTACGTGAAGCGGCTATTGAAGAGAGTGAAGAGTTTGCACGTGAGTATGAACTCATGGCTGTAAACGTAGCTGGGAAAAGCTTATTGGTGCCTGATATAGAAAAAATTGAGCAGGCGATTCTTGGTTTAAATATCCGTATTTAATAGGCCAGAGCTTGGCAATAGCGCCAAGCTCACTGGTTTACCAGCAAGGGCAAGTTAGTGGCGCTTGCCTAATTCCTTTTTAAAACCCTCTAGTTGGGTTTTATCAAAATGGTAGTTACTGCCACAAAATTGGCAGCTCATATCGACTTTACCCTGCTCATCAATCAAGGCCTGTAGCTCGACCTCACCCAGTGTCTTAATTGCATTGGCACTGCGCTCTTTTGAGCAGTGGCAGCGAAAGCTTAGTTGTTTAGGTGGAAAAACCCGGCACTGTAGTTCGTGATATAGGCGGTAGAGTAAGGTTGGGTGATCTAGGTCTAAGGCCTCTTCCGCCTTTGTTGTGGAAGCCAAGTGTCGTGCGGTTTGCCAGTTTTCTTCTCGTTGTTCTTCGTCTTTGACTAATTGAGCTGGTAGGCACTGTAAAAAAATACCACCGGCTTTATTCTCGTTTGCAAAGAGCTTGAAGTAAGTAGGTAATTGCTCACTTTGGCTGAAGTAATGCTGTAAACACTCGGCTAAATCAGCCCCATCTAAAGGCACAATACCTTGGTAGCGCTTCCCCTTGTCTGGATCGATGGTAATACTCAATACACCGCCACCCAATAGAGCGGCAAGAGGTAAGAGTTCATTGCTATCGGATTGCACAAGGCTTTGTTGTTCATCGACTTGGGCGAAGCCGCGAACATGTCCTTTGGAATTTGCTTCGGCCATAATCAGTGGCAAAGGGCCATTGCTGCGGGCTTGTAACGTAATCGTGCCTTCAAATTTCAACATGTCTGCAACTAATGCAGCGGCAGCCATAAATTCGCCATAAAGAGGCAGAAAAACTTTAGGTAGGTTCTGTGGGCTTGCAGCTTGCTGGAAGCTTTGCTCTAAAGTGACAAGCTCGCCACGAAGGTCGCTATCGTCAAATAAGAAGCGGTGTATAAGGTCTATTTGTTGGTCTGAGCTCATAAAAACTGGTCTGCTGGTCAATTGGGCGCAATTCTGCAGAATCGCAGCTGCGCTGTCGAGTGCTATTCGGAATCGAGAATCACACGCTTAAAGCGATGAATGTGGCGGCGCTGGCGTGTATTGGGCTTTCCTGCAGGGCGCTCAGTAAATTGCTGGCTGGCACGGCGCTGTTCGGCAATGGCCTCACGTTTTTTAATGCTCTCTTCGGTTTCTTCATAGAGCGTAGTGGCGATACTTGCCGGCCCACGTTTATCGCTTAGGGCAAGTACAGTGACTTCTTTTTCATCAAAGCCTTGGCGTAAAACAATGCTGCAACCAACTTCTATTTCTTTGCTGGCTTTGACTCGGCTGCCCTCAATATGAACTTTTCCGCCATCTATCGCTTGTTTGGCAATAGAGCGGGTTTTATAAAAGCGGGCGGCCCAGAGCCATTTATCGATACGAACTTTGTTTAATGGCGTGTTGGACATACTGACTCATTTTCTAGTTCAGGAAGCAGCTCATCAAAATCAGAGACACCAATAAAGGGGCCGCTGTCGTGTGCTGGTTTTTGGCTGTCTGGGCGAGTAATACAAACGAGATGTTTGATGCCGTAACTTTGCCCGCTTTTTAATATGCGTGGACTGTCATCAATAAATACGCTGCGTTTAGGGTCAAAGGGCTCTTCCAATTGCAACTGCTGCCAAAAGCGTAAATCTTCTTTAGGGCTTTGAAACTGATGAGAGCTAATAATAATATCTAGCCAGCGGTCTATTTCGGTCACCTGCATCTTTAACTCAAGACCTGCCGGATGGCTGTTGGTGATTAACACCAGTTTCTTACCTTGTTTCTTAAGAGCTTGTAAAAAGCGCTCGGCATGGGGGCGAATCTGAATTTTGTGTTTGATCTCGTGTTTAAGAGCAGGGATATCCATACGCATCAGCTCAGACCAGTGATCTAAACAATACCACTGCAAGGTGCCTTCAAGCGCAGCAATCTTTTGGTGTATATGTTCTTGAGCCTCTTCAAGCGGCACGTTATGTGCGTCACTATAGCGTTGCGGTAAATGGTGTAGCCAAAAATAATTGTCAAAATGCAGGTCAAGCAGGGTGCCATCCATATCTAGAAGCACGGTATCGATGTTTTGCCAGTCAATCATAGTTATCGGTCACTTATGGGCGCTATAATCAGCCGTTCAGATCATAAAGGAATACCATTATGCCCGAGCTGCCGCAGATACTCACTCGCCGCCCAGTATGCAACGGACGCCTATTCAAGGTCGAGGCCGCTGATATACGATTCAGCAATGGTGAAGAGCGTGAATATGAATATTTACGATCAAATGGCCCCGCGGCTGTTATTGTTGCTGCCATTACAGACGATGATGAGGTTATTCTAATCCAAGAATACGGTATTGGCATTCATGGTTATGAATGGGGCCTACCTAAAGGCCGTGTTGATCAAGGTGAAAGTCATATAGAGGCCGCTAACCGAGAATTAAAAGAGGAAGCTGGGTTTGGGGCGCGTGAGCTTACTTTATTGAAGTGTATGACTCAGAGCCCTAACTACATGCAGCACAAAACGCAGATCGTATTGGCGCAAGGTTTATATGCCGAATCGTTAGAGGGGGATGAGCCCGAGCCGCTAGCCGTTCAAACATTCAAGCTTGATGATATTGGAGAGCTTGTCGCTCGTGCCGATATCACCGAGGCAAGGACGATAGCGGCGCTTTACCTAGCCCGAGATTATGTACGTTCCCAGAAGTAATCAAGTACTTACCCACTAGGTTCTAGGGCTTATTTTATTCTGAAATGAGCTAATAGACCTTTCCTAAGAGCGTGTCGAAGTAACAAACTTAGCTAGACTTAAAAGAGTCTAGCTAAGTTTGTAAGCATGCCTTACTTTGCTTGGTAGATGGCAATTGACGGAGAGGTAAAGCACTTGATGTACCGCCAATCAAATCACAGCGCACTTCCCGCTAATATGGAAGATACAAGGATGCTACGCACGCAATTACAGCGTGAAATTAACTGCTTAGAAATGCAGTTATCGCGCTTGCAGCGTCGTGATGAATTCCTTGATTTAGTCACTCTACAGACCTACCAAGAGATGATCTCATCTAGAAAAGAAATGCTTGGTGCAATTTAGCTTAGTGCATGTATGTAGCTATGCTTATGGTCGTTGTGACTACAAATAAGGCGCGTCATTGGCAGTGATTAGAGGCTGCTATACAATGTTTGAAAAAACCTTGTAAGGCACGTGCAGTGCCAAGTCGTGCCAAGATGAAATTAATTAAAAAGCCTAAAGAGTTAAAAGCCAAGTTGCGTCAGCGTATACGCGACAAAGCCATCTCACGTGCAAAAAATCGCATCTTAATTGCTGGTAGAAAAGCAGAAGAATTTGAGCCCGACGAGCTTGAAGCTATTGTTGCCGAAGAAGAAGAAAAAATTTACGGCCAGGTAAAAGAAAAAGGCCTGATGGCTTTAGCTGCAGCCCTAGGTTTGGGGTGGTGGCTCTGATGTTAAATAAAGCCATCAAGTGGGCGGTACTCATTGGTATTTGGCGCCGTTATGGAGTGCTGATCAAAAGTATACCGCTTGTTCTGATTCTGCTTGTTGTTATTTGGACCTTACACTCCGACTTCTTAGCCTATGTTCAGGTAAGTAAAGATACTAACTACGTTGTTCACTCATATTTACTTAAGTGGTTATGTATTGCGATTGTAGCTTATGTGTATTGGCGTTATGTTTCTTCTCTTTTACAAGAAAGTGATGAGTCTCACGAGGCGGAAAATACTAAGAAAGAAAAAAACAGGAAGGGGAAATCGAGTTTTAAAGCGAAAAAAGGCGCTGATAACAGCTTTGAAAGTGAGGTTGAAGATGCTGGCACGTCACATAGTGAGCCTGACCCTTTCGCGCACATTCGAAGTAAAGAAAAGCTAGAAACCAAAGCTGAGAAAATTATAAAGAGTAAAATTTAAGTTTTATTCTTTAGCTTTACCCAACGCTCTAGTGTTTTCGCGTCTTGATTTATTTGTTTGTGTAGTAATGCCAGTAATTCTTCTTTTCTAATGGTCACCCAGCGACTGCCATAGGAGGCTGAGAGGGCCACAAAGCTAAAACAACTTAGAGCAATGGTATAGTTATGCTCAGCCTTACTTAGCTCCAATACAATAAGCACTAGCAGTGCTAATGCTGAAATGATGGCGAGTAACCTGCTGGCTAGTTTCTCTTTGTCTGCTTTTAAGATTATCTTTAAATCTTGTTCATCCATATTGTTATTTTTTTTCGATTCGTCACTAAGTCATTAGCTTTTGTTGCTCTTAACCAAAAACACAGCGATGACCGAAATAGGGCCTAGCAAGGCACCAAGTATTACCCATAGTGGACGATTTAAACCTTTCTTTTTTGCAACAAAGTAACAAATCTCAGTGCAAATGAGCATTACGGTGGCAATAGCAATGGCAGTACTCATGGTGCTCCTTATATTCTTATCGTGTGACTTGTGTTTCTATTTTACGGGTTTGTTGTTTGGCTCCTTCTTGATAGCTTTAACGAACAAGAAAATGCCAAATATTAAGAATGGCAAGCTAAGTAGCTGCCCTGTATTGAGGCCAATGCCAAGAGAGTAGCTTGCTTGAGGCTCTTTAATAAATTCAATTAAAAAACGTGCACTAAAACATAGACTTAAAAACAAGCCAAGCATGGCACCGCTGTATTCTTTAATTTTACTTTTGTGGTAGAGGCTTAATAAAAGAATAAAAATGCAGAGGTAGGCTAAGGCTTCATAAAGTTGAGCAGGATGCCTTGCTAGATTGTCTACGCGTTCGAAGACAATAGCCCAAGGTAGCTCGGATTCAGCACCGACAATTTCCGAGTTCAAAAAATTGGCGCTACGAACAAAGACGCCAAATAGCGCTGTTGGAAGAGTGATCCTGTCTAATAGCGACATAAATGACATTTTATTCTTCTTGGCAAAGAAAAACACACCAAGAATGGCACCAAGACCACCACCGTGGCTAGCTAGGCCACCCTTCCACAGGGCAAGGATTTCAAGTGGGTTGCTTAAATAATAGTCGGGTTCGTAAAATAAACAGTGAACTAAGCGTGCGCCAATAACGACACCAGCAACAACATAGGTTAATAAATTGTCTAGCTGGCTTGTGTCTTGTTTTTCTTTAATAAAAACACGTTTCATTAAGTGGGCGCCACTCAGTACCGCCGCTGCAAACAAAGCGCCGTACCAATGAATAGAAAGGCTTCCAATTGAAAACAGTACCGGGTCAAAATTCCACTGCATAATGATAGTTGTCGCTTTATAGGTTGATGCTAGAGTTTAGGGGCTAAAGCCAAGCTGGCTAGTCTGTAAATGCTTTGCGCAAAAATTGAGTTCGGGCATTAAGAAAGTCAGCTTCGTTACAGAGAATAAAATCGATAGCAAGCTGATACTTCTCTGTCAAAATGCAAGCAGGCTTGGCAAGTTCGTATTCATTCATAACGACATTCATTGCTTCACGTACTAACTCGGGTTCGCCTGGGCCAACTTTAATTTCATCGGGGTCGTAATTATCAAGCATCCAATCTTGTAGTTCAGCGGTGCTTATTTCTTTGTTGCCCCAAGCTTTTAGGGTGTTGATCAATTGAGTTTTACTAATGGATGCTGTAGACACGTTGTATTCCAATCCTAGAGGCCAAGATAGTTGGCAATTTCAAATAAGTCAGGTTTACCTTCTTCAAAACCAAAAAAGCAAACGTCCTCTTTTTTGTTTGTTGTTTCGTCAAAATAACCTACAACAAATTCACACTTATTTTTTTGAGCGATCTTGTTTAGAAAGTTAAGAGGCTCTTGTAGGTGTTTTTTGTTTTTAATCGAAAGTGTTAAGCCGAAGTCAAAAGTTTCAGGCATTAAATAATCTACGTCTGTCAGGGCGGCTAATTCTTCAACCGTTGTTGCCTCAGCAGGTAGTGGCTCTGATGTGTCTAAGCCGTCAGCGTCTAATTCATTTGGCTCGGGGCCAACGTATTCTAGAAATAAAGGGCTGCTATCAATCCATGCCTTTAACTCGGCTGCGGATGTTTTGACAATTTTTACCAGCTCATTAGCTTCGAATTGGCTGTGGTCGGCGTAGATATAAAGCTTCATGTGCGCTCTCTATTGAATTAAAGCAGTAACCCAGGCTGGTTTGCTATTTATCGGCGCGGCCAACAAAACGGCGTTCTTCGACATTAATTTTGATCTTATCACCAGTGGAAATATGCTCAGGTACTTGTACGGTCACGCCAGTAGAAAGAATGGCGGGTTTGGTACGAGAAGTGGCGGATGCACCTTTAATAGAGGGGTCCGTTTCAGTTACTTCCAGTTCAACGGTGGTTGGCATATCTAGAGCAACAGGGTTATCGTTAACAATGACGACCTGAATGCCTTCAATGCTTTCGTTAATAAACTGTATTTCTTCGGCAATGCTGTCTTTGTGCAAATTGTAAGGTGTGTAGTCTTCGGTATTCATGAAAACGTACTCATCACCATCGATGTAAGAGAACATGGCAGGGCGTCTAATGAGGTCTGCTAAGGTCAGCATTTCTGAGTCTTTAAAAGTCTCATCAATTTTACGGCCAGAGACAACATCATACATACGCATGCGGTAGAGGCTGCCACCGGCGCGACCCTGAGGTACAGAGCGTTCTATATCTTTCACAATGTAGGTTTCATTGTTGAATTCGATAGCGGCATTTTTCTTAATTTCGCTTGCCTTAGGCATGATGGGGTCTCCGGTTATTGGTTAGTGCTGGTACGTTTTTGTTGCAAGATTCTGATTCGCTTGAATGAGTCGTAAATCGTGAAAGCAAAAACAAGGCTTATAGGCCAAATGTTATAGTATATAGAAGCTACAGCTAGGCAGATACTAAGGCCGATAAGTGCAATTTCAAGTCTAATTCCTTTAAACATGAGTATCATCAAGGGTTATTGATTTCGCTTTAAGACGAAGTTCAAGTTTGAAGCAGGAAGATCCTTTGTAACACTAAAGCCTTCAATAATGCGTCGCTCAATGATGGCGTCTTGGCGCCGCTCAATCGCGCACATACGCTTAAAGTCATCTTTCGATACCAGTGACACGGCTTCACCATGGGCGCCCGCGCGGCCTGTTCGGCCTATGCGGTGAATGTATTCGTCGGCATCATCGGGCATATCGTAGTTCACAACACGCTCAAGTTCATCGATGTCGAGCCCACGCGCCGCGACTCCTGTGGCAACTAAAAAGCGTAGTTTCCCCGATTTAAAATCGCTTATAACTTGTTTGCGCGAATTTTGGCTGCGCCCACCGTGTATGGCTTCGGCATGTATACCGCGTTTCTCCAGCTGAGTGACAAGCTTGGCGGCGCCGTGTTGAGTACGGATAAAAATGATGGCTTGCTGCCAGTTTAACTCGCTTATCAAATGGCTCAATAAGCTCGACTTATTGTGTTTATCAATGGCAACTAACCACTGAGTGATGGACTTTGGCGCTTGTTTACGTGGGCCAATTAAGAGCTCTATGGGGTCTATGCATAGATCTTGTGCTAAGTCCCGTACATGGCCGGATAGTGTTGCCGAAAATAGCAGGCTTTGGCGATCGCTAGGTAAGCGATCAATAATTTTGTTGATTTCATCGCCAAAGCCCATCGTCAATATGCGGTCGGCCTCATCAAGTACAACAGCGTTTAACTCATCGAAATACAAGGCGCGCTGGTGAGCAAGGTCAAGTAGGCGCCCTGGGGTTGCAACCACAATATCAATGCCATCTATTAAGGCCTGCTTCTGGGGGGCGTAGTCAATACCACCGACGAGTACCACGCTTTTAAGCTCGCAGTGCTTAGCGTACTGCTCAATGCTTTCGTTTACTTGAATGGCCAGTTCACGCGTAGGCACAACAATTAACGCACGCATGCGCTTGGCACGACGTTTCTGGCCGGTATTAAGCTTTTCTAATAGCGGCAGCACAAAAGCTGCTGTTTTACCGGTGCCAGTGGCTGCGCTTGCTATAAGGTCTTTACCAGCCAGAACATGCGGAATGGCCTTGGCTTGAATCTCTGTTGCCTGCTTGTAGGCAAGTTCTTCGAGAGCGTTTAGAAGAGGGGGGCTTAAAGCGAGCTTATCAAAGCGCATAGGATCTGTACTTCTTGGGTAAGGCTGATTTAGGTCAGGAATGCGGCTCAGCACGGATAGAAGCTATTCGATAGTTTTCAGGCGCTAATGTCAAACCATAAGCTTAGATCTCACGTACTTAGCAGTTTTTGGTTATATAATCGGGATAAGGCGGGTTTGTTATATGCTTAGGCGTCTATGACGCTGCCATCTTATAGCGTTTATATGATTGGTATTTCATTCAGCTGCTTTAATAGCGCGGCTGTTCAAAGTGTCAGAATGATGAACTGTTTTCAGGTGTTAGTGCTGGCGCTTTTCAGTTTTCTCAGTAACTTTATAATTCGATACTCTAACTCTTGGGGTTGGAAGGGTTTTGATAAATAGTCTGTCACCCCACAGCTTACCGCTTCGACGACGCTTTTTTTATCTGTCGTAGCAGTAAGCATAAGAAAAGGAATGTGCTTATGCCGTTCCGAAGACCTCACCATTTTAAGAAACTCAATGCCTGAGACTTGGGGCATGTCCCAGTCGCAGATAATAATATCGGCGGTTGAGTTCTGTAGTTGGCCCCAGGCAACATTGCCGTTTGGTGCAACACGATATTTTCGTATTCCTAGGTCATTTAAACAGCCAGTGACCATGCAACGCATGGCTTCCATATCATCCACAACCAATACATTTAGTTTTTTTAATATTCTTTCGATCTTATCCATAAGTTCAATACTTAGTATGTTTTATATTGCTATCACAGTTTTAGTATAGTGGATGGATAACGGCTTGAGTGATATCCCTACAGTGTATTCGGTGAAGACTTCCTCCTAAGCCTTATTCAATAACATAATAACTCTCTAAAGTTAGGTGGTTTTGTTATAAACATAAACGTATTAAGGGGGCTTAGATGGGGGGAGAAGATGGGGGCGTCGTAGTATGGCGATATGCTTTTGAGTTATTATACAAACTCCGAGCCTACTAAATATCTTACTCGATTTAATTTTAACAATTATATGGATTATTTTATGTTTTTTTCTAGAAAGAACCTTAAGAATGCTGTGTTATTAGCACCAGCGCTCATTGTATTGCAGGCATGTACAGTTACGGTTCCCCTTGATTCGCCAACCCCCTCTGATGAAGCATATATCTCGGTCGATACAGATCAAACAATTACTCTACAGTTTAAAGATTCCCAGCCTCAGGATTTAGAAAACCTTGTTGGTAAGCCAGTACCCATCGTAGTAGAGTCGAATGGAGCTCCTTTAGAAGAGCATGCTTATTTGTTGGAAGCTTTACAGAAAGAGGCCAAGGCTCGTAATTTACCTCTGAATTTTGAATCTAGCTCAGAAAATAAGCTGGAGCTAGATGCTTATCAAGTCTTTCACCATAGAGTAAGCGGTTTTTCTCCATTGGTTACTGTAACAACTGCCAGATTGGATTTGGTGTTGCCAGATAGAACTAGCCGTATTGCCGTAGCGGTTAAACGCGGAAAAGTACCTGTTATGTCTATGGGGGAGATCAATGAGCCTACCTTTAATGAACCTCATGAAATCCTGGTAAAGGAAATTGTGGCTAAAATTAATATGGTGACTTTTAATAACAAAACTTCTGATCAGTATGTGGCTGAATTGGTCGGTAAAATCAAGGCGAATATTGATGATCGCGAAACATACCTAGATGTTTATGAGCTAGGTTTTAGTAATAACAGTAAGGCCCTTGATGCTCTTATGGAGTTTAGTAAGGCAGATCAAGAATATATTCGTTTGTCTGCAATTTCTGGTTTGGGGATGATTGGTGGTGAACGCTCTTTTGAATACCTTAAAAGTATTCATGCGTCAGATGGTCTTTGGCAAGATCGAGTTGTAGCACTTAAAGCTATTGGAGATATAGGCACAGAAGCCGCTATTAATTATTTAAAAACTGAGAGGCCTAAATGGAAAGCTGAAGATAATAAAGAATCGAAGTGGACTGTTGTAGTACTTGGTTTGTTTTTAGATGATTAGTCTGATTTAGTATGGTCTACTTATTCAGTGTTGAGCTAAATAAACAATAAAAGCTAAATTAAGAGGGATAAATAGATGAGTGCCAAATTGAGGGCACTCATCTTTAGTTTGTTAAATAATGTTGACGTTAGACTCAGGCACAAACATAAAACAATAGAAATCGTATTCTACAAGCATCTCTCGCTTGTCTGTGTTGGAAACAGGGCCTTGGTTGACACTCCAGTTAGCCGTTGCTGGGTTAGAGATGGCGTTTCCAGCAAAGTCAAAATTAGTAACTTGATCAGAGCCATCTTTTTGTGACCAAGAGTCGCAGCCCCCCGCTGAATTGTCGCAGCGAGCCCAATGATAATCTCCAGGCCAATTGGCATCACCCGCAGTAGAAATCATCAGTGCAACAAAGTGACCTGCTAGATAACCTGCAGCCACACCAGAAGGGTTTGTACCTTGCTTAGATGATTTAAAAGCAAGTAGTTCCTCCATGGATTGGCCTACATACTCCAAGCCATCGTGAACAGCGTAGCTGCTAACAAGCTTGCCAAGTTCATCAAAGCTTTTTTTGAAATTATCTGCAGTTAGTAAATAGCCACTCTGCCTGCCGGGTTGAGGAAATGTGTTAGGTGTAATATTACAGCCGTAAGCATAACAATTATTGTTAGGCTGAAATTTACTGGACATGAAATTGCCTTTGCAATCGCCCGCAGGATCATAATTTCCTGCAGCTTCACCAAAAACAGTGTCAGCGTATTTAGGTACGCCGATCGTTTTTGCTTCGGGTACGGTAATATTGACACTTACTATTTGAGGTGCGATGTAATGTTCATCAGGTGTAATTCCTGATGTTATCTGTGTCGTTTGGTGAAATTGATCTTGCTCGTTAATCATGCCGCTGAGTTTGAATTGTTTCTTTTGTTCTGACATATCCTTTGCTCTCTTTGGTTGGTTTCAATTATTAACGTTATTTGAAATTAGAAGATCTAAGACTGATAAATAATAGACGTTACCGTGTTGGACGAATAATCAAAGACCTGTAGCAGTACATCGCTATCGCTTGGCGTGTCGTTATTATAGTGCCCGCTAAGTATGAGTTTCGATGAGGCTCCACTAGGGTTTCCAGTATTACTTGCCCAAAGTGCTTTATTGAATCGGTTGTAAAAAACTAAATTACCATCGTCTTGCATAACTAATCGGCCGGGTAAATCTTCTTCGTTTAGCTGTACTGGCAGTTTCCAAAGTACGTTTTGGTCACTGCTGCTAACAAGTATTGGGCCTTGTTTTTGGTCATTAATAAACTGTGCGCTGCCATCTAAAGTACTAATTATCTGGCCTGCCATTAATACTGAGTTACTTCGGCTATCGATGTTGTTAATACTACTCATCTCACCCGTTAAGTTACTCTGAAATAGGATTTGTAGTTGTTCACGAGTCCAAGCCTTTATGCCTGCTATTGTTGATAAAATTGTCAGCTTACCAAGTGCGCACATAGGAGACATGTCCGCAGGTGTCAATGCGCCAACGTGAGGCAACCATGCGCCAGATGCATAAGCGGTATTATTAACCGTACCACTAATTACTTGGGTGCAATCGACAATATTAACACCGTTATTGTTAGCTTCTTTTAGTGCAGTATAAATCGCGCCATCAGAAGGTGTGTCTGGATTTCCTGATGGGAAGTTACCTTCCCCATACGACTCGAGGATTAAGCCTTTAATCCCGGTGTTACAAATGGCAGAAACCATATCCGCCATAAAAGCACTGGCAGAACTTTGATTGTACTGAGCGGGGAAGGCATTAAGCTGAGCAATAGGGTAGTTGTTTATTAAGTTTTGGATTTCATTTAACAAAGAGGTTTGATTTTTTAAAATATCGGCATTATCTAGGCTGACATCATCGTCTACAGGGCCGGGAAGCCAGCGTTTATTAAAGAGACTTAATTCAACGCCACATTCAGCAAGAGCGGGGTAGTTAGGAGAGGAAAACGCATTAAATTCACTAGCGTTCGTTTTTAATACTCTATTTCCTCGGTAGAGTTGGTTTTGAAAATAAACGCAAACTTCTGGTATACCCGTGCGTGCGCAAGCAATTGCACCACACATATTCTGGTATGCATCAGTGTTAAAGTTTAGGCTTAGGTCCGGACTGCCATTTTCTTGATAGTATAGGGGAACTTGTGAACCGGTAATAATGACAGGTTTACTTAGTACCGCCGTACCATTCCCATTTGTATCAAATGTATTCAGTAAGAAAGGTAAGGCACCGCCGGTAAAGTCCATGCTGTCGGTGCCATGAAGTATCAGGAATGCATCATAATTGGCGTAGTTATTTAAAACGCCATTGGCCATGATGCACCAGTCTGCAGGTTGTAAGTTTGTACTGTCTAGTGTTTTGCTATTTGATTCAGGGAATTCAATATCACAAAGGTAGTCGATATCTATATCCGGGAATTGCTGTTGAAGTATCGGATTTAAAATCTTTTCGCTAGCATTAGCAAAATCTTGTGAGGACATTGGGGCTAGAGGGGATCCAATGCAACTAATAGTGCCGCCGCTGTTTATTACTGCTACTTTCATAAAATTCGGTTCCATTGAATTTAAGATTGTTGCTCATTGCAACGACAAAGTACTTTCATCTCATATCTGAGGACGCTATTAAATCTACTTAGGATTAATAGCGTTTCGCAAGCGAGTAAAACTTGGCGTATTAGATTTAATCAGGTGTTGTTCGCTCAAGCTAACAACAGGCGCCATGGCTATAGCAAATGCAGCGCCTAGCTTTAGTTGGTCGGAGAACCAAGGGGCTTCATATGCGGGAGTAGTTGACCAGTTTTGTCGTATTTCATCGCTTTGTAGATTAACAATGTTAGTAAAAGCCGTAGATGGGTCATTTGCGGTCTTTCTAAAATTAATAGCGATAGAGGATAGTTCGACTAACTCAGCATGTGTGAAAGGTTTACCTGCATCTCTAATTTGAACAGGGGGTGTCTCTTGTCTTCGCATAATGCAATATACAGTTTGACCACCACAGCTTGGGTCACGTTGAAATAGTTCTAAGGTGTAAGGCTGGTTACTGGCTACAGCGTTACCATTGCCATCAAAGCTAAAGCCAAAATCGCCGCGATTTTGTTCTTGAGGGTTGCCCTTTAACAAAGAGAGTTCACAAGCGGTAACTTTGGAGCCTAAGGCATCAACACAAGCTTGTAGTTGAGCTGCATTTTCTTTTGATGTGGCATTGTCAGCAGGGTTTGCACCTTGTGCAAATATCTGCAGGCTATCCGCAGCGCGCTCTTCAATGATTTCAAAAAAAGCACTAATGCAAGCAGGGCTGTCTAAGTGAGCGAGTGTGACACTAGTGCCCGAAGCAGTATTAATTACCACAATGGTAATGATGCAAGAGGTAGCACTGTCGGAATAAATAGTAAGTGGCTTGCCTGAATCTAGATCTAAAGTTTGGTAATTTCCCTGATCCACATAATAGAAGTTATCAGGTGGCAGTATTAGATTATTGTCATTGAGGTCGACAGTAATATTTATTGAACTCATGATTAGCTTCCATTAAAGGATGTAAGTGGGTTGGTTCGCGGGTTGCCATTGATTTGATACTCACAAGTCGCAGATCCATCGGCACTAGCACTAAAAATAGATGTTGCTTGAGTATGAAATTCAGCACCTATGTAATCAGTCTCCCGGCAAATACTAAGTTCAGTCGGACCATAGTATTGATCACTTAATAGCGTTTTGATGCCGTTAATAGTGGGATTGCTTTCCAATATAGTTTCTGCGCGACGAAGGCGTAAGTAGGTGCTGTGGTTAGCGGGATAATTCACAGAGTCGGGTTGTAAACGGAAATTGTTAGTAGATGCAAAAAAACCATCAGTACGCTGAATAACTCTCACTGACTCTTGGTTGTAAGGGTTGGGCATATACTCTATGAAGATAGAAATAGGTTGGGTTTTTTTTGCATCTTTCCAGCCGCTAATTAAAGAAATATCTGGTGCGGGGAATGGGGTGCCAGTGCCCATAGTTTTATAAAATTCAATTAAGCTAGCAGCAGCTTCTGTTGCCGAGCTATAGCTGCTAATACTTTTTTCATATGCTGCAAATAATGCCTCTACTTGAGCACTTGTTGTTGAATAATTAGCGGCTGTAGTTGTGTAAGAATCTGCCGCTACAAAAGCGACTCCAGAGCTATTAGAACCTGCCCAAATGCCGTCACTACCTTGCCGTGTCATAGCTATATAGCTGGTGACACCATTGTAGCCACTGCGAACCTCTGGTTCGTTAAATGTTGTTACTGGAATGAGATCGCACTGTTTAAATGTGTTTATTTGGTTGCCATTGAATACAACGCCAATTGTGCACATGGTTCCTCCTTGTGGTTATGACCGTTTTAACCTAGCGGTAATCAACGGCAATGAAAAAATACTGTTATTAGGTAGCGATGCAGAGGTTTACCTGCATGAGCTAATGCCTAAAGCTTAATATTTCAATGCGGATTGATGTGACAGTGATAGCATCCAGCTACCACTGCTATGGCGCGATTATTTGTTTTTATTCTAATCACGCCATGTGCCTTAGCTTATGTCCGCAAACGTCGTTTTATACTAGGCCGCTTATTCGCTTCGTACAACAAGCATTTTCATATTATTATTTTTTAACAATGTAGGTGGATTTTGACGACGTTATTAAAAAAATAAAGCCACATATTTAATATGGTTTAATGGGGGCGGGCAGTGTATGCATTGATTGTCTTCGGTTGAATATAGCTAATAAGAGGTGAGGAAGCGGGAGTTGTTAGTAGTGTCTGGCTATATACGGAACCTATTCAAAATAACGTGCTTTAACAAAGCTTTGCCAATCTGAAATTATTTCATTAAAAGGGCTGCTTGTAAGTTCGCTGAAATCACCGTGTGAATGTATCAGTACAATAAATGCTTCATTTCCCCATTTGTATTCAATATATTCGCCAATGGTGTAGCCCAACTCATAAATAGCGCCACTTTGATTAAAGTCGGAGTTTAATTCATTACTCATCATCTCAAACCGATCTTCAATCTGTTCGGGCTTGTTGGCGTATTTCCATGAACGCTCACTTTTATAAATGGCTATAGCTTCCCATAGCCAGCGAGGGTTGTTACCAAACTTGGGATTTACTTCGAGTGTGAGTAAATGTACTAGCTCGTGTAGCGCGATATTTTTGGTATCACCATGCGTGTAGAGTAATCTAATCTCTTTGGGGTCACTAACAATATAGCCTCTTGACCCCGGGTATCTTATGCCGAATGCTTTTTCTTGCTCTGCTAAATATTCATCAACATTGCTCCATATTTTAATAGTTATGCGAGGCATGCTGTCTAAATGAAAATCGATAAGTAAGCGTTCTTGATTGGCTTCAAGTTTGGATTGAATGTCACTAAATAATGATTCTGGTAGCTTGTTGTAGGCGATGTAGTTGAAACTGCCAGTTTTTAATTGGCTGCAATTCTGGCAGCCATCTTTAGTGGTGTATAAAAATATAAAACTCGAAAGAGTGATAAAGAGAAACGTAATTAAGAAAAGCTTTATCTTATTCATGCCTGTATTTGTGCTTAATCTTGGTTGGTGTTTTTATTCTGATAAGCAGCGCTTCCCCATAGGGGGACGGTGGACAAACTGTGTTTGAAACTGCCACTGGTTTCTTTTGTGCTGTATGAAAGGTACATGAGGGTTTGGTTTTTAGCGTCGTAAATACGTCGGATTTTTGCGTATTTCAAAAATATACTCTTAGACTTTTTAAACACGACCTCGCCATCTTTAGATAGGTCAATTTCTTCAAGCATCGCAGGGGTGATTTCTCCTGTTTGTCGACAGCTGATACTTGTATCCGAAGGGTCAGAGAAATCTAGGTTGGCTTCGATGGATGCTAAGTGACAGGTGACGCCCGTAATTACAGGGTCTACCAACATATCAATTTTGATGTCTTTAGTGGTGAATATTCCTAGTGAGACATCGCCAACTTCACTCTTGTCACATGCACTAAGACCGCCTAGTAAAATAGCTCCGGCGGCCAATCTTCTCATAAGTTTGGCGATAACTTGGTGTTCAATCATGATGGTTGATTAGCCTCTTAATGGTTGAGTTTCTAAAAACAGTCTAGGGCATTATTACTATTGTTTTGTAAAACCCAGTATAACTAAATTGTTTATGGCTGAGGTGGCAACTTTAGGCTTGTTATGTCAAGTTTTTCTTGGCTAGATTGTTTTGTTAGGAATGCTTTATCTTGGTGGTCTAATGAATATGTTTATTCGGTCAGTATTTCCTTGATTATCAATAGCAATGAGTTCGTGCTTTCCTGTCTCATTTACTTCCAATTCCAGATAGGCCCCGCTTTCTGATTCTCCTATAAAGCGATTGTCATAAAACCAGTGGATTTCTCCCTCTCCGCCTATAGCTTGTAATTTAATAAACAGACTACGCCGGTCTAGAGCTTGAAAAATGCTGTCCGCTTCAGGGGTGGCAATATTTATGGTTTGGCTTGTGGTCGAGACATTTCTTCCACATGAGGGATCTAGCTGTGGTAACTGCTCATCTAGGCTCCATTTTTTATTAAGCCAAGGTTCACTTTCTCTTGGCCACCAAGCGATACTTGTCTGAGCCATATTTTCACTTGGGGTATTACAGCTCTTATCGACGCGGTTACCCGTTTTTGTATTGACCCAATACTTTAAAGGGTTTGGGTCTATGTCTTCTTTGGCTGGACTGCGAAGTGTTGGAGGAATTAGGTTGTTAATAACAAAGGCAGGAAGTGTACGGTGGCAGTGTCTTTTTTCAGTTGTTGTTTTTTCAAGACCTAAAGGCCAGCATATGATGGTGCTTTTCACACTATCTGGTTTTTGTATTTTATGTGATATACCACTATGTGCGTTAGCAATATTAAATAAAATAGGTAGTGCAGTTGTGGCTCCTAAATGCCCAGGGCTGGCTGTACCATCTGGGCGGCCTACCCAAACACCATAGCTAAAGTCCTTGTTAAAGCCTATTGCCCATGCATCTCGTGAACCGTAGCTGGTGCCTGTTTTCCAAGCTAAATTGTTCTCATGTTCGTAGATCATACTTGCGTTAAGGCGATCTGCACGTCTAGCAGAAGAGAGCATCGAATAAATAACCCATGCACTGCCCTTAGACATCATATAACTCCCTTTTTTATAAGGAGCGTCGTTGTTTAAAGCAGGCTCTTGCGACTTTTGATACAAAGAAAGCTCAATTACTTGGCCGCCATTTGCAAGGCCATGATAAAGGGTAACTAGTTGCCAAAGACTTGTCCCTACGCCGCCCAATGCAATGGCTAAACTTGGTTCGCCAGAAAATTGTAAGTCTACGCCTAGGTTCTTTAAGCTGTAGTAAAATGTTGCCGGTGTAAGTGCTTCTAATAATTGCACGGCAGGTAGGTTTAACGATGTTTGCAATGCCTTTGTTGCACTTACTGCCCCGGTGAAACGCTGGCTAAAATTAAGCGGTTTGTAGTCTCCATAAATCCTAGGTGTATTTAGCAGTAAGCTATTTGAGTGAATGATGCCTTGATCAATAGCTAAGCCGTAGATAAAAGGTTTTAGGGTTGATCCTGGTGATCGTATTCCCGTGACCATATCAACGTGGCTAAAGCGTGTTGGATCGGTGAAATCTGCAGAGCCAACATAGGCTCGTACCCGCCCTGTTTTATTTTCTACCACCAGGGCGGAAATAGAGGTTTGCTTGGGTAGGGATTGCACGTGTCCTGCTAAGTAGCTCTCAAGAGAGAGTTGTAGGTCAAAATCGATGGTGCTTCGAATAATGTTTTTATGCGCGTGCTCTTCCACTAAGCGCCTTGCAAGTAAGGGAGCATAGCGAGGTTTTGTATAAAGTTGAGAGTGTACATCTTCTAGTTTGGCAATCTCGGCTCGCTCGGCTTGCCAAACGTTTAAGTCAACCATGCGCTGTATGACTTTGTTTCTAGCGATAGCTGCTGCTTGTGCATGTCGGTCTGGTCGTAGGCGAGAAGGAGCTTGCGGTAAAACCACTAATAGTGCTGCTTCGGCATCAGTGAGTTCGTTGGCGTTTTTACCTAAATACTGAGCGCTTGCTGCTTGCACGCCTTCAACAGGGCCACCAAATGGGGCGTGGTTTATATAAAGCTCTAGAATGTCATTTTTCGAGTGGGTGAGCTCGAGCTGTATGGCTCTAACTATTTGATAGAGTTTGCCAGATACATTGCGTGAATGAGGGTGGAATATACGTGCCACCTGCATAGACAGAGTTGACCCGCCTGAGCGAATGCAAGAGCAGAGTAGGTTCTGCCAGCTTGCACGTAAAAAAGCTATGGGGTTAACGCCTGGGTGCTTATAAAACCATTGGTCTTCATAGGCAAGTAGTACTTGGATATAGTTTTCCGAAACACTTTTTAGAGATGTTTCTTCTCTCCATACGCCATTGTGATCTGCAAAAGCGCGCAATACTCGACCATCACTCGCTTGCACAATTTTTGAGTAGCTTCTATCTAAAGGGTCATCAAAAAATGGAAATTGATGATTGGCTATAAAGGCAGAGATAATAAGAAATAAGCTACATGCAGCTATCCATAGGCAAATCTTTAGCTGCTTATTCAATAACTGCATGTTGGGCGCTTATCGTTTGAGGGCATCGTATATTATTTAATGCTTATAAGATCAATTGTTTGACCAATAGCGTAAACCTCTGGGTCATACATATCTTCAACAAACGGTGGTGGCACTTTATAGCTTCCAGGTGTGACAGCCCTAGCCAGATAAAATATCTCGGCTTGGCTATTCCATCCGAGATCAATCGCTGAAACAAAGCGGTCATCTCTATACTCTTGGTGCATAACCGTTGTTTTACTGCTCCAATGTGACAAAGTTTTATCTTCAACAAGCCAGTCATCGAGCTTGGCCGAGCCACTTAAATTCTGGTTCTCTAATTCAAGTCCAGCAGGAATCAAATCAATTAACATTAAGTCTGGGCGCCTTCGTTCAGATTGAACACTCAAGCGTACGAGTACAAGCTCACCGGTCTTGAGCTGATCTGGGCTAATCGCCTTCCCTTTTTTGTCGTAGTAAGACCTGCTAATTTTAAGGCCCAAATGCTCAACAGGCTCAGGCGCCGTATCTTGGTGGCCGATATAGTCGATGCTAACGTAAATTTCGTCATCACCTTCATTCTCTAGGCTGACGCCATTTAGCAGTTCATCAGCGCCTAACAATCGGTTGTAGTTTTCTACTTGGTCAATTTCTTTTTTGGCGTTAGCGTAGTTAATACTTGCTTGCCATTTCCTATGTGTGTTTTTGTTAAGTTCTACCGAAGCCATAAAGACAGCGTTACGCTCTTGTGTGCTTAAATATTTACGGCTTTTCAAGTCATTTGCTAAATCTATACTGGCTGAAAAAACAAAGTCAGTTTTATAGTCATTTTTTAGAAGCGCACGAATAATAAGGGCTTGATCTCGAATAATGCTACCGTAGTCACCTAGATAGCTAGAGTCACGTAAGGGTTTGCTCATCGCGTAATCAAATACTTCGCTGGCGAGTTTTTTGTCACCTTGATTCTTTAAAGCAATGGATAGTTGCACAAGAGGCAAGCGGCTAGCAGAGTTGCTCTTTTGTTGTGCAAGAGAGCGTAAATGGCCTAAATTTGCTTGCTGGCTTTGTGATAAGACATAACCTGCATAGGCACGATAGGCAAATTTATAGTGATTGGGATTTTCACTCCATCGACTGGAATAAGCGTAGTTAGATTTTAAATACTCTTGCAAGCGCTTAGTCACTTTTCTGTGGAAGCTGTTTTCAACCTTAAACCCTTGTTCTTTAGCATCGCTTAGAAATTCCGCGACATAACTGGTTAGCCAGTGTTCTTCATGAGCGCTGTCACTCGACCATAGCCCAAAACCACCGTTGGCTTTTTGCTTTTTCTCTATTCGCTCTAAGCCGTCTGCAAAGTTTTGAAGTTGTGTCTTTTTTGTATTGTTATCAATACTGAGTTTTCTTAGATAGTCTTCGTCAGCATATATCCAAGGGTATGTGCTACTTGTAGATTGCTCTAAGCAGCCGTAAGGATAGCGAAGCAAACCACGCAGTTGCTTGCGTTCTTGAAGGTCGATCTTACTGGATGCGCTTATTGCAAGTTCAATACTTTCAGGGATATAAGGCTCAAGTTCCTCCTTGCTTACAGCAATGCTTTGCCCTTTGTTAAGGCGTTTATTTTTGCTGTGAGTAATAGCAGGGTAAGCTGCCCTCGTATTGAGTTTCCATTCTCTTTCTATGGGGTAGTCGTCTATACCAGTGACGCTCAAGCTAATTGTTGATTGACTGTCACTCGCATTAACACTAAAAGGAAAGCTCAAGGTTTTTTTCTTTTGGTCTTCAAGCTCAAATTTATGGCTTTTTATAGGCATAGCGATGGGCTCACTTGCACTGAGAGTGACATTCAGTGTTTGTGTTTGACCGCTCAGGTTATTTAAATCTAGCGCTAATGTTGATTTGTCTCCCCAAGCAACAAATCTTGGCATAGAAAGTTGTGTCACCAGAGGCGCAGCAATAGTGACCTCCGAGTCAGCATGGCCAAAATGATGCTCATTAAATGCCACTGCCATGATTTTAAGGCGGCCATTGAAGTCAGGAATATCGAGTTCGATCGTGGCTTTACCATTAATTACCTCAACGGGTGTTTTGAATAGTGAAACAATCTGAACCTCAGACTGACCTTTTTTTCCTCCTCGGCTAAGCTCCCCTGCGTCACCACCAAAACGTAGCGTGGCGAGCTTGTTGTTATTGAGCTTGATGATCTGGTTATACATATCGACTGAATCGACTTGATAGCGTCGTGGGCCGAAGAAAAACTTAGCCGGTTGTGGGGTTTCATAATCGGTAATATTAAGAATACCCATATCAACGGCAGCAATGGTTAGCCAAAGTTTCTCGTTTGGTTTATGGTTTTCTACATCAATATCAAAGCTGACCTTCTGGTTGGGTAGCCATTTTTCTGGGCTTTTTATAGCCATGTTGATTTTTCTATCCTCTCTGTTGAGAGGAAGGTGGATTAAGCCCATTGCTCGGTCGGGTGTTATTTTTTCTTTGTTTTGTGCTGCTTGAATCTGCATAACAGAAATATAAATATCATGTCTGTCCCAATTTTTTTGAATTGGAATAGTAACTTCAGATCCATTCTTAGTGACCTTTAAACGCTGGCTCCATAATAGGCGGTCAGACTCGACTCTAATAATGGCCTCGCCATCCGAAGGTGGCAGCACGCTAAGTGTTAAGTTGTCACCTACAGAGTAACTTTCTTTGTCTAGTGCAAGGCTAACTTTGTCCGGCCTAACAAGTTCTGTACCTTCATTAGCTTTTCGCCACCAAGAATACCAATCTTTACCAGCCTGAAAACTATAACTGCTAATTAGCCCGCTGCTGCTGTCGGTTATTTCTAAGCGATAATGACCGTGATCTACGGGGATACTTAAGGTAAGCTCGTCACCAGTTAATACCTCCTGGCTACTGTAAACGGCATATTCGCTTTCATTGTATTGGTAGTGCCATCCACGGCTATTATTGTATTGCCAGTAGTACTGTCGGTCTTTTCTAATCAGTACGGCATGTAATTCGCTGTTGTCTGTAAGGCGTTGCTTACCATTGGTTTTTATAATTGAAAATTCTGCATTACTATTGGCAGTCGCTCGATCTTTAAATGAAGGGCGTATGCCTACTAATTCTTGAGCGGGTAATGCGCTAACACTATAATAGCGGCTGGTTGGTCTACCGCCAGATTCATAGAGGCTGCCCAGTATTTTAAAGTTCAAAGGTGTTTTTGCTGGCTGCCATGTTGAGGGGATTGAAAGTTGGGTTTTTCCCGATTGATCTAGAATCAAGCCTTCAATATCAAAATCTTTATTCCACTGCTCTTCATTTTCATTGCCAAAATAGTACTTATCAAATAGTTCAAAAGGATGGCGATCAACACTAATTCTGATGCTGGCATCGAATTTATTATCCGCAGCGGGCGCTCCGTAGAGGTAGTCACCTTGAACATCAACTAAGATATCTTCCTGGGTACTGAAAATAGATTTCTTGTTTTCTGGGTTGAAGCTTAGTTTTAAGCGTTCTGGGATGAATTCTTCAACCTTAAATGAGTATTTTTCTACTTTATTACTTAAGCCTTTAATCTCTAGCGACCAATTACCCGTTTTTGCGTTTAGGCCGATAGAGTAAGTCTTGTGGAAGTAGCCTTTTTCATCACCATGCCATGTGAAGTTTTTAACTACTTTTCCATCACCGCCGATGAGCTTGGCTTTTAATGGAAATAATTGCCCTAGCTCACCATCATAATTTCTCAGTAATGCGTTAAAGTTAATGGTGTCGCCCGGTCGGTATAGGTCTCTTTCACTGTAAATAAATATTTCATGGCTTTTAAAAATACGCTTTGCTGTTTGAAAGTCGGATAAATCTAAAGCCGCGCCACGAAGGTTCACTAACGAATAGGAATCTTTATACGATGCAACAAGATAGCGTGCTGATTTTTTCAGGCCACGTATTTCCGTTTCACCTTCTTTGTTGCTTCTTGCTTGAGCCAGCCTTACGCCTTTTTGGTCTAAGACCGATAGCTGTACGCCATTTAGCGCTTGGCTTGTGCTAAGGCTGTTGGTCGATACTTGCAGGCTGTTTCTATATTTTCTAACGTG